>NZ_CP045699.1:1259382-2518765 GCF_009601765.2 Vibrio algicola | reverse complement strand
GCATTGATTGCCTAATTAAAACTACTGATCACACCTTATCCCATGATTATCCTCAGTCATTAATTCTTCGGTTGAACTCAGTTGTGGTTTTCTGGTCTGTTAATAGTCAATTATCATTTTATTAAGCATAGATTTGGCATAACTATCTGATTACAATCCCCTCTTCGATTGTATTCATTCATTATTAACATCCTCATTTAAGGATACCTTTAGAAAGGAATAAAGCATTATGATCAGCCGATCATCTTTTCGTTTAACCTCGAAGCATTTTCTTGGCAAGGTTTGGCAGCTGTCTAAACCTTATTGGCAATCAGAAGAAAAAGGCATCGCATGGGCGTTATTAATTGCCATTATTTGCTTAAACCTTGGCATGGTATATATGTCCGTTATTCTCAATAAATGGAATTCTGATTTTTATAATGCCCTACAGCAACTCGATAAAGACGCTTTTACCCATCTAATACTTAAATTTTCGCTGATCGCCGCCATTTTTATTGCGATTGCGGTGTATCGAATTTACCTCAATATGATGTTGCAGTTGCGTTGGCGCCGCTGGTTAACTAATGCCTATTTTTCTGATTGGCTAAGTGATCGATCGTTTTTTCAATTAGAACTGGGACAAACAGATTCCGATAACCCCGATCAACGTATTGCGGAAGATATCGATCAGTTTACCAGTGACACATTAAGCCTTTCATTAGGGTTATTAAATTCGGTGGTCACACTCGCCTCTTTTATTACCATTTTATGGGGCTTGTCCTCTCCGCTTACTTTCCATCTATCTGGCCATGCAATCACCATTCCCGGTTTTATGGTTTGGGCGGCGTTAGCTTATGCTGTTGTCGGCAGTTTTATTATGCATAAAATAGGTAAACCATTAATTAATCTTAATTTTATGCAACAAAAGTTTGAAGCGGATTTTCGTTATTCTATGGTGCGTTTACGAGAAAACTCGGAAGGTATCGCTTTATATCAAGGCGAAGCGAAAGAACGCGATCAACTTGAAACCCGCTTTAGTCATGTATGGAAGAACACTTGGCAGATCATGCGTAAACAAAAGCAGGTGGTGGGTTTTAATAGTGGTTATAACCAAATAGCGATTATTTTTCCGCTGATGATCGCCGCCCCAAGCTTCTTTTCTGGCGTGATAAAACTAGGCGGGTTGATGCAAATTAACAACGCCTTTGGCCAAGTGATGGGGGCGGTCAGCTGGTTTGTCGATTCTTATGCCAACCTCGCCAGTTGGAAAGCCAGTGTCGATCGTTTAACCACTTATAATGACGATATGCACTTAACCAAGACTCAAGTTCAACAAAGTGAATTAAGCGTTACTGCCAATCAGGATAATAAATTAACCCTGCACAATACCAAGATCACCTTACCGACAGGCCAAGTGATCAGTCAGATAGAGGATCTCAGCTTAATTGCGGGTCAACACACCTTGATCAGCGGTAAATCAGGCATTGGTAAGAGTACCCTGCTCAAAATCATTGCTGGCATTTGGCCTTATTCATCTGGTCAGGTTAGCACGCCGCAACATTGCTTGTTCTTGCCGCAAAAACCGTATTTACCGATAGGTTCGCTGCGTGAGGTGTTGTGTTACCCCAATGTCGAGCTTAAAGCCGATGATCAACGCTTAAAGCAGTTATTAAAAGACTGTCACTTAGAACAATTTAGTCATGATCTCGATTGTAGCCAACACTGGGCACATATTATGTCGCCGGGTGAGCAGCAACGTATTGCGATTGTGCGCGCTTTGGTTCAGCAACCGGATTGGCTATTTCTAGATGAAGCGACCTCTTCTTTGGATGAAACAACCGAAGCAGCGATGTATCAATTGCTCAAGCTGCAACTGCCAGATACCACTCTTGTTAGTATTGCTCATCGCGCGAAAGTGGCGGATTACCATCTATATCATTTGCATGCAGAGTCGATTGAAGGGCAAATCCAGTGGCAATTTAGTCCACAGCTTTAATTTTAATGATCAAGGCTAAATAATACGCGAAAGCGAGAAGAACAAAGCTATACTAAGCACCAGTGGCTTGTATAGCTTTGTATATAAGGTGTGAGTAAAAAATGATCTTAGGATGATCCTTGCACTTGTTAATAGAAACCGTATAATCCGCACACAGATTTTTAGGCCAATGGGTTTTTTATTCAGCACAAAAATACTGTTTAATAAGCCTCGTAACCATTGACTATTTGCGAGTCAATGATTACAATTCCGCCTCTTTGTTGAGAGGTGTCGGATAAAACATCTCACACCGGGTTTAACAAGAACCTATAAACTACTGATCAGTAAAGGTAATTACCATGAAACGCACTTTTCAACCTACTGTTCTTAAACGTAAACGTACTCACGGCTTCCGTGCTCGTATGGCTACTAAGAACGGTCGTAAAACAATTAATGCACGTCGTGCAAAAGGCCGTAAGCGCCTTTCAAAGTAATTCTTGAATTATTTTGACTAAGTCTACTTTTACTCGGGAGTTACGTTTGTTAACTCCCGAGCATTATCAAAACGTCTTTCAGCAAGCTCATCGAGCAGGCTCCCCTCATTTCACTATTATCGCTCGCAATAATACACTCTCCCATCCAAGACTTGGATTAGCCGTTCCCAAAAAACAAATCAAAACCGCCGTTGGTCGTAACCGTTTTAAACGTATCGCTCGTGAAAGTTTTCGTTTACAACAACACAACCTACCTGGTAAAGATTTTGTGGTAATTGCAAAAAAGAGTGCTCAAGATTTGAGTAACGAAGAAGTTTTTAAAATATTTGAGAAGTTATGGCATCGCCTGTCTCGCCCTTATCGTGGTTAGCTATTGGTTTAATCAATCTGTATAAAGGATTGATCAGCCCTTTAATTGGCCCTCGATGTCGATTTACGCCAACATGTTCCACTTATGCTATTGAAGCAATAAAGGAACATGGTTGTGTAAAAGGGTGTTGTTTATCAGGCAAACGTTTATGTAAATGCCATCCTTTACATGCTGGGGGATATGACCCTGTCCCACCAAATCAAAAACACGACAGAGAAAAATAACAATGGATTCTCAACGTAATATTCTGTTAATCGCTTTTGCTTTAATCAGTTTTTTGCTGTTCCAACAATGGAACAACAAAGACAATCAGCCCGTACCTGCTCCGGTACATCAGGCTCAAACTGATACTAGTTTGCCGAATGACCCAGCCCAAGTAGCAGCTGATCCATTATCTTCTCAGCATGCGAAAACGCTTCCTGCCGCGAATACGATTAAAGTTCACACTGATGTGTTGGATCTTGAAATCAACCCTGTCGGTGGTGACGTTGTTTCAGCGAAATTAAATCAATACGCCGCTGAACTAAAAACGAAAGATTCTTTCGTTTTACTAAAAGACACACCAGATCATGAGTATATTGCTCAAAGTGGTCTAGTTGGCCCACAAGGTTTTGAAATGAGCGGCAACAAACGCCCACATTATCAAACCAGTGCCGAGTCTTTTGCTTTAGCTGATGGCCAAAAAGAATTACGCATTCCATTAACCTATTCAGCTAATGGCATCGCATACACTAAAACCTTTATCATTAAGCGTAACAGCTATGCGGTTGACGTGGTTTACAGCATTAATAACCAATCGGGCCAAGATGCGACTGTCGGTATGTATGCGCGTTTACGTCAAACTATGGTTAAAGGCGGTGGTCACGTTGGCATGCCAGTTTATACTGGTGGTGCATTCTCAACCTCTGATACCAAATACAAAAAATACAAATTTGATGAAATGAAAGACAAAAACCTAGATGTCAAAATTACTGACGGACAAGGTTGGGTTGCGATGTTGCAACACTATTTCACTTCAGCTTGGATCCCACGTGACCAGAAAAATTCAGTGCTTTACTCTCGCGTAAGCGGTGATGTGGCTGATATCGGTTTCCGTACTGCGAACAAGGTGATCCCAAACAACCAAACATCGGAACTTAAAGCGACGCTTTGGGCTGGTCCTAAACTTCAAGATCAAATGGCGGCAACAGCCCCTCACCTTGACTTGGTAGTGGATTACGGTTGGTTATGGTTTATCGCAAAACCACTTCACTCATTGCTTTCATTTATTCAAAGCTTTGTAGGTAACTGGGGTATCGCGATTATCCTACTGACGTTTATGGTTCGTGGTGCAATGTACCCACTGACTAAAGCTCAGTACACTTCAATGGCTAAAATGCGTATGCTGCAACCAAAAATTGCCGCTATGAAAGAACGTTGTGGTGATGACCGTCAACGTGTTAGCCAAGAAATGATGGCGATGTATAAAGAAGAGAAGGTAAACCCACTTGGTGGTTGTTTCCCTATTATTCTTCAAATGCCTATCTTCATTGCACTTTACTGGGCATTGATGGAATCGGTTGAATTACGTCACTCACCATTCTTTGGTTGGATCCACGATTTATCTGCACAAGACCCGTACTACATCTTGCCAGTATTGATGGGTATCTCAATGTTGATCATCCAGAAGATGAGCCCAACAACCGTTACCGATCCAATGCAGCAGAAAATGATGATGTTTATGCCACTTATCTTCATCTTCTTCTTCTTATGGTTCCCATCTGGTTTGGTTCTTTACTACCTAATGTCGAACATCGTGACCTTGGTACAACAAACGTTGATCTACCGAGCACTAGAGAAAAAAGGCTTACACTCTAAGAAAAGCAAAAAGTAATCCTTAGAGCGAGTAACCAATAACACGAAGGCGACCTCTATGGTCGCCTTTTGCTTTATCTAGATTTAACCGATAATCTATTTATACCAATTCCGTAAATTTAATGATCGTTCAAAATTGAGTACAGAGAAAAGTGTCAAAGGCCATGGATGGCCTTTTCTCAAGCGACCAAGGATGGATCAGCGCCTTTTCGGCGTATTCAAATTGAACAAATATTAAATGAAATTGGTATTACGCCCATTATCGTTAATATCTAACCAACAATATGGATAGAACCGTATTGGGTATTATTATTTCATTTTCATCTTTCATTGGTTTTATTATGACAACAGAGACAATCGTAGCTCAAGCCACCGCCCTCGGTCGAGGTGGTGTCGGTATCATCCGAGTATCAGGACCAAAAGCCACACAGGTTGCTCAGGAAGTACTGGGGCGAGCGGTGAAACCACGTTATGCCGAATACTTACCGTTTAAAGATGAAGATGGTAAACAGCTAGACCAAGGCATCGCGCTATTCTTCCCTAACCCACATTCCTTTACCGGTGAAGATGTATTAGAACTACAAGGTCATGGCGGCCCTGTGGTCATGGATATGCTGATCCGACGCATTTTAAAAATTGAAGGTATCCGAGCTGCCCGCCCAGGTGAATTCTCTGAACGCGCATTCTTAAACGATAAAATCGATTTAACACAAGCCGAAGCAATTGCTGATTTAATAGATGCCAGTTCAGAAGAAGCGGCCAAATCTGCGCTTAATTCTCTGCAAGGTGAGTTTTCTGGCCGCATCAATAAACTGGTCGATTCATTGATCTACTTGCGCATTTATGTCGAAGCGGCGATTGATTTTCCAGAAGAAGAAATCGACTTTTTAGCCGATGGTAAAGTCAGCAGCGATTTGCAAGCCATCATAGATAATCTCGCCGCAGTGCGCAAAGAAGCCAACCAAGGTGCCATCATTCGTGAAGGTATGAAAGTGGTTATCGCTGGTCGTCCTAATGCCGGTAAATCAAGCCTATTAAACGCATTATCAGGCAAAGACTCCGCTATTGTGACCGATATTGCAGGTACCACCCGTGACGTGTTACGCGAGCATATACACATCGACGGTATGCCATTGCATATTATTGACACTGCGGGGTTACGCGAAGCCTCCGACGAAGTGGAAAGAATTGGCATCGAACGCGCATGGGAAGAAATAGCCCAAGCAGATCGAGTGCTATTTATGGTCGATGGCACCAGCACAGATGCCACTGATCCTAAAGAAATTTGGCCTGATTTTGCCGAACGCTTGCCCGACAATATAGGCATGACAGTGATCCGCAATAAAGCCGATCAAACGGGTGAAGGACTGGGGATTTGCCATGTTAATAATCCGACCTTGATCCGCCTATCAGCCAAAACTGGTCAAGGTATCGATGCCTTGCGCGAGCATTTAAAATCTTGCATGGGCTTTGCTGGTGGTAATGAAGGCAGCTTTATGGCGCGTCGTCGTCACCTAGAAGCACTGGATAACGCCGCTCAGCACCTAGACATAGGTCAGCAGCAACTTGAAGGTTATATGGCAGGAGAGATCTTGGCAGAAGAGCTTAGGATCACTCAGCAGTACCTAAATGAGATCACGGGTGAGTTTAGTTCAGATGATCTTTTAGGCCGTATTTTCTCGTCTTTTTGTATTGGTAAATAAGCCAAATAAAGACTAACAGCCCCTAGATTTATCTGAAAAATAGCCTTTAATATCCCGTGCTCAACAGTGGTTGAGCGCGGAATTTTTTTGCTTATTGGTCCACGAATTAACAATAATAATTCGCAATTTCCTCGCCAAAATTCTACTATTTCCGCTTATTTATAAGTAATACCAAGGAACGTTATGATCCACATTATTACCGGAAGCACACTCGGTGGTGCCGAATATGTCGGCGATCATTTAAGTGATATTCTGATCGCACAAGGGCTACAAACTACCATCCATAACCAACCAAAGCTGCCTGAAATAGAAGCAAAAGGGATCTGGTTGGTGATAACCTCAACTCATGGTGCTGGCGATTATCCTGATAATATTCAACCATTTATTGATAGCTTGAAAACAGCACCGCCTCGCATGTCTGAGGTTTCTTTTGCCGTTATCGCAATTGGTGATTCCAGCTACGATACCTTCTGTGGCGCAGGTAAAGACGCCAGAGCAACGCTATTAGATATTGGTGGAAAAGAGCTTTGTCCAGCGTTAGAAATAGACATATTAACCACTTCCGTCGCTGAAGATCCGGCTGAAGAATGGCTCAATCACCACCTTAATGCCTTCACTGATAGCTAAAAAGGCCGCTATTTTTTACTACGATTCCTGTTTATGACCAAGTTTGTGATACCACATCTTGGTCATTTTTTACTTTCAGGTTGTTCATTAGTAAACTGTTTGCTCAAAAAACACCCAAACGGCGTGTGCATAAGTGGGTCTTTATCCTGTGTTTCTAACCTTGTTATCCACTTAATAACTTATAAAAAAGATCGAGCTGTGGATAAGTAGCTATTTTGATCCCAGCTAATACCCAAAAAGATCCAAGCTAGATCACAGGAAAGGATCCTTCTAAACACCATGATCTTTAAGATCATTTCTCGGTTATCCCCAAGATCGTGCTTGCTTAATAATAGATCTAATAAAAGATCTATATAAAGATCTTATATATATTAAAGCCTTTGAGCCCTTTATTTAATTAGATAAATAGATTCTTTCTTCCCTTGAAAAAAGGTAGAATAGCGCTCCATTTATTTATCGATCATTAAACGGATGATCATCAATTGAACTCGAGGTCTGATCATGTTTTATCACGAAAACTTTGACGTCATAGTCGTCGGTGGTGGTCATGCAGGAACGGAAGCTGCGCTGGCATCAGCACGCACCGGTCAAAAAACATTACTGCTTACTCACAATATCGACACTTTAGGCCAAATGTCTTGCAATCCTGCCATTGGCGGAATTGGCAAAGGACACCTAGTCAAAGAAGTGGATGCTTTGGGTGGATTAATGGCTCAAGCTATTGATAAATCTGGTATTCAATTTAGAACGCTTAATGCCTCTAAAGGTCCAGCAGTACGAGCAACTCGAGCTCAAGCCGATCGATTATTATATAAAACCGCAGTACGTCAAACACTTGAAAATCAACCGAATTTAACCTTGTTCCAACAAGCGGTTGATGACTTGATCGTGGAAGGATCGCAAGTGGTTGGGGTTGTAACTCAAATGGGGCTTAAATTCAAAGCTCAAGCTGTGGTGTTAACCGTAGGGACTTTCCTTGGTGGTAAGATCCATATTGGTTTAGAAAACTTTTCTGGTGGTCGCGCTGGAGATCCACCGTCGATCGCCTTGGCCAATCGACTGCGAGATCTTCCATTTAGAGTTGATCGTCTTAAAACCGGTACGCCACCTCGTATTGATGCGCGTACGGTTGATCTTTCTCGCCTTGAGCAACAACATGGTGATACCCCGATCCCTGTTTTTTCGTTTATGGGAAGTAAACAGGATCACCCTGAACAAATTCCATGTTTTATTACTCACACCAATGAAAAAACCCATGATGTGATCCGTAATAACTTAGATCGTAGCCCAATGTATTCTGGGGTTATCGAAGGCATTGGTCCACGCTACTGCCCATCGATTGAAGATAAAGTGATGCGCTTTGCTGATAAAAACAGCCATCAGATCTTTATTGAGCCGGAAGGACTGACTACCACAGAATTATACCCAAATGGTATTTCGACCAGTTTGCCATTCGATGTGCAAGTGAAAATTGTTCAATCCATGAATGGTTTTGAGAATGCTCAGATCATGCGTCCAGGTTATGCGATTGAATACGATTTCTTTGATCCGCGTGATTTAAAACAAAGTTATGAAACCAAGTTTATTAATGGCTTGTTCTTCGCAGGACAAATTAACGGTACCACGGGTTATGAAGAAGCGGCAGCGCAAGGCTTAATGGCCGGCCTGAATGCGTCCTTGTATACCCAAGGCAAAGAGGCTTGGAGCCCACGTCGTGACCAAGCTTACATGGGCGTGTTGATCGATGATTTATCCACTATGGGCACCAAAGAACCGTACCGTATGTTTACCTCTCGCGCCGAATATCGTTTGTTATTGCGCGAAGATAACGCTGACTTACGTTTAACCGAACAAGGTCGTGAGTTAGGTTTGGTCGATGATGCTCGTTGGGCGCGTTTCAATCAAAAAGTTGAAAATATCGAACAAGAACGTCAACGTCTCAAAGATATTTGGGTTAATCCAAAATCTGAAAATATTGAACAATTGAATCAACTGTTAAAAACGCCGATCACGCGTGAAGCGAATGGTGAAGATCTTTTACGTCGTCCTGAAATGACCTACGATAAATTAACCAGCTTAGAAGTATTTGCGGCGCAAGTCGATGATCAACAAGCCACTGAGCAAGTTGAGATCCAAGTGAAATATCAAGGCTATATTCAGCGTCAACAAGACGAAATTGATAAATCACTGCGTCATGAAAACACCAAACTGCCATTCGATTTAGATTATTCGGTGGTGAAAGGTTTATCCAATGAAGTGGTGATGAAGTTAAGCAATGCCAAACCAGAAACTATCGGTATTGCATCGCGCATTTCAGGTATTACTCCAGCCGCGATTTCTATTTTGTTGGTGCATTTAAAGAAACAAGGCCTGTTAAAAAAAGGTGATGCGGCATGAATCGCAATTTAATCAATAATAATTTACGCATTAAGCTGGATTCATTATTGTCTCAAACCGACTTAGTGGTCAGTGAATTACAGCGTGACCAATTGGTTGGTTATGTCGTGATGCTGGATAAATGGAATAAAGCCTACAACCTGACATCGGTGCGTAACCCTATGGATATGTTAGTCAAACATATCCTAGATAGCGCCGTGGTTAGCCCTCACTTGGTTGGATCCCGTTTCATTGATGTGGGTACAGGCCCAGGTTTACCTGGTATTCCACTGGCTATTTTAAACCCTGAAAGTGACTTTACGTTGCTCGATAGTTTAGGTAAGCGAATTCGTTTTATTAAGCAAGTTGTGCATGAACTTGCCATCACCAATGTGACGCCGGTGCAAAGCCGTGTAGAAGAATTCGATCCTGAGCAAGGTTTTGATGGCGTGATCAGTCGTGCTTTTGCTTCCATTACTGATATGGTTGAGTGGTGTCATCACTTACCTAAGCAAGATAGTGGTATTTTCCTTGCGCTAAAAGGTCAATTGCCTGAAGATGAAATCGATCAATTACCCGCACAGTTTGCCGTGATTGAAGTTAAGGTACTGCAAGTTCCAGAGTTAGAGGGTGACCGTCACTTGGTCTTGTTGGAAAAACGGGCATTATAACGAGGTAATCGTGGCTAAAATCATTTCAATTGCAAACCAAAAAGGTGGCGTGGGTAAAACCACCACTTGCGTTAACCTTGCAGCATCAATGGCAGCGACCAAAAGAAAGGTGCTGGTGATTGATCTTGATCCACAAGGCAATGCGACTATGGCCAGTGGCGTTGATAAATATGATCTTGATTATACCGCTTACGACTTATTAGTTGATGAACTGCCTTTTGACGAGGTGGTATGTAAAGACACCACCGCGGGTTATGATTTAATTGCCGCTAACGGTGATGTTACCGCAGCTGAAATTAAATTGATGGAAGTGTTTGCTCGCGAATTACGTTTAAAAAATACTTTAACCAACGTAAAAGATCACTACGATTACATTTTCATTGATTGCCCTCCTTCTCTTAATCTACTGACGATCAATGCAATGGCTGCCTCACAGTCAGTATTAGTGCCGATGCAATGTGAATACTTTGCTTTAGAAGGATTAACTGCCTTGATGGACACTATCAGTAAATTGGCTGCGGTAGTGAATCATGACCTTAAAATTGAAGGGATTCTACGCACCATGTTTGATCCAAGAAATCGCTTAGCTAACGATGTGTCAGATCAGCTTAAAAAACACTTTGGCGATAAAATGTACCGCACGGTTATTCCGCGTAATGTTCGTTTAGCGGAAGCCCCAAGTCACGGAAAACCCGCCATGTATTACGATAAGTATTCTACTGGCTCAAAAGCCTATTTAGCGTTAGCGGGCGAAATGCTGCGTCGAGAAGAACAGCTTGTCTCTTAATTTAGACCTATTGATTATCAAAAATAGGTGATATAAATATCAATATAAATCATTAATAGGGAAACCATTCCGATGTCTAAACGTGGGTTAGGTAAAGGTCTAGACGCACTACTTTCTACCAGTTCATTAGCGCGTGAGAAACAACAAAAAGTCGACCATAGCCAAGCCTTATCCTCTGAAGGTCAGCTAGCAAAAATCGCCATTTCACAACTCTCCTCTGGTAAGTATCAACCTCGAAAAGATATTCAGCCTGAAGCATTAGAAGAGCTTTCTTGCTCGATTCGTTCCCAAGGTATTATTCAACCCATTGTGGTTCGTCAGATTTCAGAAGAAAAATTTGAAATTATTGCCGGTGAACGTCGTTGGCGCGCGGCAAAATTAGCCGGATTAACTCAAGTTCCTTGCGTGATTAAGAATGTTCAAGACCGTGCTGCTATTGCAATGGCATTGATTGAAAATATTCAACGTGAAAATTTAAACGTTATCGAAGAGGCACAAGCACTTGAGCGTTTACAACAAGAGTTTGAATTAACCCATCAACAAGTGGCCGATGTTATTGGTAAATCGCGTACTGCGGTCACCAATTTAATTCGTCTCAATACGCTTGATGACGAAGTGAAACATTGCGTTGTATCAAGAAAACTAGAGATGGGACACGCTAGAGCCCTGTTATCACTAGAGTTATGTGATCAAAGTAATGTTGCAAAAATTGTAGTTGCCAAGAAATTAACCGTTCGACAAACTGAAGCTCTGGTAAAAAAACATTTGGAACCAAAAACAGCGAAAACGCCAAGTGATGATCTTTATGCTCAGCAATTTGCCGAACAGTTATCAGCGCAATTTGGTCATAAAGTTGAAATTAGCCGCAACGCTAAAGGAAAGGGCAAGCTAACTATCAGTTTCGATGATATGGAACAGGTTGTTAAAATCCTTAACACAAAAATCGAAATAAATTAACCATATTATAGGGCTTTGTTGCGTAATTCGATGGAAGTAAATGTGAAACTGACGATCAGATCGTTTACTCCCCACTAAACCATCGATATTCATGCCAAAACCTCGTTATAAGACCAAAAACTGGAAGTTATATAATCAATCACTGATTAAACGTGGTTCACTGACTTTCTGGATTGATGAAGAAGCTATCCAAGAATGGAAAGTCAGGAAACATGGAACTGATGGGAAGCGCCGGATCTGGCGTAAGTTACATATAGGTGTTGATGTCGTTATTCATGAAATTATTGCGGCAGAACTCACTTTCTCGAATGTCAGTGACGGAGACGTTCTACCTAATTTACTAAAGCAAACACGTCGAAAGATCTTAAAAGTATCAGGGCTAGGTATGCCTAAAACTTACCGAATTGATTGAAATAATACGATTCTAGTGTTGTCACCTCTAAATTTGAATTACGCAACAAAGCCATGTTATAGTGATATCGCTGATCATTTAACAGAATATAAAAATAATCATTTTCCATCTTGCTATTGACTGTAATCATAGTTGAGTAGGGTGTAATATGTTCTGCGCATACAGTTGAGCCAAATTAAATGTAATTGGGTGTTAATAGAATGTTTTTTTTAGTTTTAACTCAGTTTATTGTAGTTGGCGCGTTCAGCTTAATCAGCTTGTATGTACAGGGAGAAATGGCGAGTCAATCTGCCATCTTTGGGGGGCTAGTGTGTAGCGTGCCATATATTGTGACGTGCTTATATTTGAATAAGCCCGGAGCAGATACGGCAGCGAAGGTCATGGCGAAAGCTTATGTTAGTGTAATTTATAAATTTGTAATTTCTGGCGCGTTATTTGTATTTTTCTTTAAATATACTGATGTGCACTTAATTACTTTTTTTGTGGGTTATATATTGGCCTTTGTAGTGCAATGCATTATGTCATTGGTGTTATCAAACGTAATTAGACAGGATATCTAATGGCTGGTTCAGGTGAATTAACTCCTCAGGAGTACATCTCACACCACCTTGTTAACTTAAGTGCTAACAGTGACGGTGTTGTCCATGTGGGTGATACTGCAACATTCTGGACGTTTAATATTGATTCATTAGTCATTTCAGTGCTATTAGGCGCTTTGATGATGTGGATCTTTTACAGCGTGGGTAAAAAAGCCACAAGTGGCGTTCCAGGAAAACTACAGTGCTTTGTTGAAATGGTGGTCGAGTTTGTTGATGCCTCAGTAAAAGATATTTTCCATGGAAAGAACGCATTAGTTGCTCCATTAGCTTTAACCGTCTTCGGATGGGTATTTCTAATGAACCTAATGGATCTTATTCCAATTGATTTCATTCCATACGTAGGTGAGCACATAATAGGGCTTCCGTATTTGCGTGTCGTACCAACTGCTGACGTAAACATTACGATGTCTATGGCGTTAGGGGTATTTATCTTGATTCTGTATTACAGCATTAAGATTAAAGGTATTACCGGATTTGCAAAAGAACTAGGCTTACAACCTTTCAATCATTGGGCTTTTATTCCAGTAAACCTGATTCTTGAAGGGGTAACGTTATTGTCTAAACCAGTTTCATTGGGACTGCGTTTGTTCGGTAACATGTATGCGGGTGAGTTGATTTTCATTTTGATTGCTGGGCTTCTGCCTTGGTGGTCACAATGGGTTCTCTCCGTGCCATGGGGGATCTTCCATATTTTGATTATCACCCTACAGGCATTTATCTTTATGATTTTGACGATAGTGTATCTATCGCAAGCATCAGAAGAACATTAATACAATTATTTACATAACATTCAGATTAAACTTGGAGTTATAACATGGAAAATGCATTAAACACGGACCTGCTCTTTATTGCAGCAGCTATCATGATGGGCCTTGCTGCAATCGGCGCGGCAATTGGTATCGGTATGCTAGGTGGTAAATACCTAGAAGGTGCAGCTCGTCAACCGGATCTTATCCCTCTACTTCGTACACAATTCTTCATCGTGATGGGTCTTGTGGATGCGATTCCTATGATCGCGGTTGGTCTAGGTCTGTATGTCATGTTTGCGGTCGCCTAGTAAAATTTAATTTTTACTTAGGTATTTGTTTTTAAATTGCAAACAAAGGAGAGATGCGGTGAATATGAACGCAACTCTGATCGGTCAAGCAATAGCGTTTGCCCTCTTTGTGTGGTTCTGCATGAAATATGTATGGCCGCCACTGATGGCTGCAATCGAAAACCGTCAGAAAAATATTGCTGATGGTTTAGCCGCCGCTGACCGCGCAGCTAAAGACTTAGGTCTAGCACAAGCTAATGCTTCGGACAAATTGAAAGAAGCAAAAAAAGCCGCTGCTGAGATCATCGATCAAGCGAACAAGCGTAAGAGTCAAATTTTAGAAGAAAGCCAAACTGAAGCCAAAGTTGAGCGTCAGAAGATCTTAGATCAAGGCCGAGCTGAAATTGAAACCGAACGCAACCGTGCGCGCGATGAACTTCGTAAGCAAGTAGCTGTATTAGCTATGGCTGGCGCTGAGAAAATCCTGGAACGTTCTATCGATCAGAACGCACACCAAGATATTCTTGATAATATTACTGCAAAACTGTAACTAGAGGGGCCGCACATGTCTGATTTGACTACAATCGCACGCCCCTATGCTAAAGCAGCTTTTGAATTTTCGGTTGAGAAAGGCACATTAGACCAATGGTCTGAAATGTTGACTTTTGCTGCTGAAGTTGCAAATAACGAAAGCATGGTCGACTTATTAAATAAGGCGATTGCGGCTGAGAAGATAGCTGATATCTTCGTTTCTATTTGTGACCAGTTTGATGAGCATGGTAAAAACTTTATTAAAGTTCTTGCTCATAATGGCCGTTTAAAGGCCCTGCCAGATATTTGTGAAGAGTTCTTTATCTTAAGAAAAGAACATGACCATATTGTTGATGTTGAGGTTACGGCCGCAATTGAATTAACACCAAGTCAACTCGCAGAAATCAGCAGCAAACTTGAGCAGCGCCTTGAGCGTAAAGTTAAGCTGAATTGCAGTGTAGATGCGACTCTACTTAGTGGAGTTATTATTCGAGCCGGAGACTTAATCATCGATGATTCAACTCGCGGTCGTTTAAACCGTATGAATGATGCATTAACGTCTTAATGGGGATTGGAGCATGCAACTTAATTCCACAGAAATTAGTGAACTGATCAAGCAACGTATTGAGTCATTCAGTGTTGTAAGTGAAGCTCGCAATGAAGGTACAATTGTATCTGTAAGTGATGGTATTATCCGCATCCACGGCCTAGCGGACGTGATGCAGGGTGAAATGATTGAACTACCGGGTGGTCTTTACGCACTCGCACTTAACCTTGAGCGTGACTCGGTTGGTGCAGTGGTAATGGGCCCGTATGCTAACCTACAGGAAGGCATGAAAGTTACGGGTACTGGTCGTATCCTTGAAGTACCTGTTGGTCCTGAATTACTTGGTCGTGTGGTAAACACACTAGGTGAGCCTATTGATGGTAAAGGCCCAATTGATGCAAAACTCACTTCTCCAGTAGAAATGATTGCACCAGGTGTTATCGACCGTAAATCAGTAGACCAACCAGTACAAACTGGTTATAAGTCTGTTGATGCAATGATTCCAATCGGTCGTGGTCAACGTGAACTTATCATCGGTGACCGCCAAACTGGTAAGACGGCAATGGCTATCGATGCCATTATCAACCAGCGTGATTCTGGAATTTTCTCTATCTACGTAGCGATTGGCCAAAAAGCCTCTACTATTGCTAACGTAGTACGCAAGCTTGAAGAGCACGGCGCACTATCAAACACTATCGTGGTTGTGGCATCGGCTTCTGAGTCTGCGGCATTGCAATACCTAGCTCCATATTCAGGTTGTGCAATGGGTGAATACTTCCGTGACCGCGGTGAAGATGCTCTGATTGTTTATGATGACCTATCTAAGCAAGCGGTAGCATACCGTCAAATTTCACTACTTCTAAAACGTCCACCAGGCCGTGAAGCCTTCCCAGGTGATGTTTTCTATCTTCACTCCCGTCTTCTAGAACGTGCATCTCGTGTAAGCGAAGCGTATGTTGAGAAGTTCACAAATGGTGAAGTGAAAGGCAAGACCGGTTCTTTAACTGCTCTACCTATCATTGAAACACAAGCCGGTGACGTATCTGCATTCGTACCGACCAACGTAATATCAATTACCGATGGTCAGATCTTCCTACAAACTGAGCTATTTAATGCCGGTGTTCGCCCAGCGGTTGACCCAGGTATTTCGGTATCTCGTGTAGGTGGTTCTGCGCAAACTAAGATCATTAAGAAACTGTCTGGTGGTATTCGTACCGCACTTGCACAGTATCGTGAACTTGCAGCATTTGCTCAGTTCTCATCTGATCTTGATGCAGCAACTAAGAAACAGCTAGACCACGGTCAAAAAGTAACTGAGCTAATGAAGCAAAAGCAATACGCTCCATTCTCAGTATTTGATCAAGCTTTGGTAATTTTTGCAGCTGAGCGCGGCTATCTTGGTGATATCGCACTTAATAAGCTAGCGGATTTTGAAGCAGCACTACTGTCGTACGCTCATGGTCAATATGCTGATTTCGCTGCTGAAATCAACAAAACGGGTGCTTACAACGACGAAATCGAAGCAACGCTTAAAAAGCTTGTTGATGATTTTATCGCAACCCAGACCTGGTAATTCGTAGGTGATGTATTCATGTTTTTTAAATGTAAATCATGAAATAACATCACCATATAACGAATATCCATTAACGGGATTGCTTTTAGTCAGTCCTTATTAACGGAGTGTAACGATGGCCGGCGCAAAAGAAATTCGTACCAAAATTGGTAGTGTTCAAAGCACACAAAAAATTACGAAAGCAATGCAAATGGTAGCAGCCTCTAAGATGCGTCGTAGTCAAGACGCAATGGAAGCTTCTCGTCCATATGCACAAACAATGCGTAAAGTGATCGGTCATGTAGCAAACGCAAACTTAGAGTATAAGCATCCTTATCTCGAAGAGCGTGAAGCTAAAAAAGTTGGTTACATCATTATTTCAACCGATCGTGGTTTATGTGCAGGCTTAAACATTAACTTGTTTAAAAAAGCACTGAATGACATGAAAGATTGGTCTGATAAAAGCGTGGGTGTTGAAGTGGCCGTTATCGGCTCTAAAGCAACCGCTTTTTTCAAAGGCACGGGCGCAAAACTATCGGCGCAAATTTCAGGATTAGGGGACAACCCAAACCTTGAAGCTTTGATTGGTAGTGTTGGCGTTATGCTAGAGAAATATGATCAAGGTGAATTAGATCGCCTGTACGTGGTATACAACAGTTTTGTTAATACCATGGTACAAGAGCCAACGATCGATCAATTGCTACCTTTGCCTAAATCGGATAGCGATGACATGAAACGCACACATTCTTGGGATTATATTTATGAACCCGAGCCAAAACCACTGCTCGATGCCTTGCTAAAACGTTATGTTGAATCGCAAGTGTATCAAGGCGTGGTGGAAAACCTTGCTTGTGAGCAAGCGGCAAGAATGGTGGCGATGCAAGCTGCAACAGATAACGCAAGCAACTTGATTGACGATTTACAACTTGTGTACAACAAAGCCCGTCAAACGGCGATCACACAAGAATTGTCTGAAATCGTATCAGGTGCAGCAGCGGTTTAGTCTTGTTATTAGTTAGAGCATGGTTATTAAATTAGTGCTTAGGTAATTAAATAGTTTAGAGGATTTAACGATGGCTACAGGTAAGATCGTACAGATCATCGGTGCAGTAGTCGACGTAGAGTTCCCACAGGACAGTGTACCTCGTGTATACGATGCCCTGAATGTTTCTGAATCTAAAGAACGTCTTGTTCTTGAAGTTCAGCAACAACTTGGCGGTGGCGTGGTTCGCGCAATCGTAATGGGTAGCTCTGATGGTTTACGTCGTGGTTTGGAAGTATCTAATACAGGTGCTCCAATCTCAGTACCAGTAGGAACAAAAACACTTGGTCGCATCATGAACGTTTTAGGTGATGCTATCGATGAATGTGGTGATATTGACACGGAAGAGCTTTACGCTATCCACCGTCCTGCACCAAGTTACGAAGAGCAATCAAACGTAACGGAACTTCTAGAAACCGGTGTTAAAGTAATCGACTTAATTTGTCCATTCGCTAAGGGTGGTAAAATCGGTCTATTCGGTGGTGCTGGTGTAGGTAAGACCGTTAACATGATGGAACTTATCAACAACATCGCATTACAACACTCAGGTTTATCTGTGTTTGCTGGTGTTGGTGAGCGTACTCGTGAAGGTAACGATTTCTACTTTGAAATGCAGGAAGCCGGTGTTGTAAACATCGAAGAGCCTGAAAAATCTAAAGTAGCAATGGTTTACGGCCAAATGAATGAGCCACCTGGAAACCGTTTACGCGTAGCACTGACTGGCCTAACCATGGCGGAAAGATTCCGTGATGAAGGTCGTGATGTTCTATTGTTCATCGATAACATCTACCGTTATACCCTTGCGGGAACAGAAGTATCGGCTCTATTGGGTCGTATGCCATCTGCGGTAGGTTATCAGCCAACTCTAGCGGAAGAAATGGGTGTTCTTCAGGAACGTATTACTTCGACTAAACAAGGTTCTATTACCTCTGTTCAGGCGGTATACGTACCAGCGGATGATTTAACCGATCCATCTCCTGCTACAACGTTTGCTCACTTGGATGCAACGGTAGTACTTAACCGTAATATCGCTGCTATGGGTCTATACCCTGCGATTGACCCATTAGATTCTTCATCTCGTATGTTGGATCCACTGGTTGTTGGTCAAGAGCACTATGGTATTGCACAAGGTGTACAAACCACACTGCAACGCTATAAAGAGTTAAAAGACATCATCGCGATCTTAGGTATGGATGAATTATCTGAAGAAGATAAGCAACTTGTATCTCGTGCTCGTAAGATTGAACGTTTCCTAACTCAGCCTTACCACGTAGCAGAAGTCTTTACTGGCGACCCTGGCGTGTACGTTTCTCTTCAAGAGACACTGCGCGGCTTTAAAGGTCTAATCGCTGGTGATTACGATGACATTCCTGAGCAAGCGTTCATGTACTGCGGTACGATCGACGATGCTGTTGAGAATGCTAAGAAGCTGTAAGCTTAAATCTATGTCCGGTTTCGGCTGGGCATAAGCGATAAAGCGAATTAGGAGGCAACATGGCTATGACCTTTCATCTCGATATCGTCAGTGCAGAAAAGAAATTATTTTCAGGTACTGTTGAATCGTTCATGGTGACCGGTGGTGAAGGTGAATTGGGTATTTACCCAGGACATACTCCACTATTATCTGCTATTAAGCCTGGTATGGTGCGTTTAGTTAAGCAACACGGCCACGAAGAAATTATTTATGTTTCTGGTGGTATGCTGGAAGTTCAGCCTGGTACAGCGACTGTACTGGCCGATACCGCAATCCGTGGTGAAGACCTAGATGCAGCGAAGGCAGAAGAAGCCAAACGTAAAGCTGAAGAGCATATTCAAAATCAGCACAACGATATTGACTTCGCCCAAGCCGCTGGCGAGCTAGCCAAAGCAATGGCTCAATTACGAGTGATTGAATTGACGAGAAAACGCCGCTAATACCTTTAGCAGTCAAAAGATAAGCGACCTTAATTGGTCGCTTTTTTTTTAACGTAACTAAGATCACAGTTTAGATAATTATTATTTGATAAGGGATTATTAATTCTCGGCTTTTTTCCTTGTTTGGCTCGCTTTAAGGTAAAATTGCCGCAATTCTATTGATAGGACACTCTGTTATGAAATTCAGTGCTGTAATTCTTGCTGCCGGTAAAGGCACTCGTATGTATTCAAATAAGCCAAAAGTTCTGCACACTTTGGCTGGCCGTTCGATGGCAAAACACGTTATTGATACTTGCTCTTCGGTTGGCGCGCAAAATATTCATTTGGTTTATGGCCATGGTGGCGATCAAATGAAGCAAGAATTAGCCCAAGAGTCGGTTAATTGGGTTATCCAAGCCGAACAGTTGGGTACCGGTCATGCGGTGAATCAAGCCTCGTCAGATTTTGCCGATGATGAAAAGGTATTAGTGCTTTATGGTGATGTACCTCTGATCTCAACTGAAACGGTAGAAAACTTATTAGAAGCTCAACCTACCGGTGGTATCGCGTTATTAACCGTGATCCTAGATAACCCGGCAGGTTATGGACGCATTATTCGTAAGAATGGTCCTGTGGTGGCGATTGTTGAACAAAAAGATGCCACAGAAGAACAAAAGCTGATCAAAGAAATTAATACTGGCGTAATGGTGGCCACTGGTGGCGATCTTAAACGTTGGTTAGCGGCGCTTAAAAATGAAAATGCGCAAGGTGAGTATTACCTAACGGATATTATTGCCGCTGCACATGAAGAAGGGCGCGCGGTCGAAGCGGTTCATCCGGTTAATCCCATCGAAGTTGAAGGGGTCAATGATCGCTCTCAACTGGCTCGTTTAGAGCGTGCTTACCAATCGATGCAAGCGCAAACATTGTTAGAGCAAGGCGTGATGCTGCGCGATCCAAGCCGTTTTGATTTACGTGGTGAACTGCAATGCGGTATGGACGTTGAAATTGATGCCAATGTTATCATCGAAGGCAATGTTTCAATTGGTGATAACGTGGTGATTGGCGCAGGTTGTGTGCTAAAAGACTGTGAAATCGACGACAACAGCGTGATCAGCCCTTATACCGTGATCGATGGTGCGACGGTTGGTGAAGAGTGTACGGTTGGGCCATTTGCGCGTCTGCGTCCAGGAACTGAGCTGAAAAATAAAGCCCATGTAGGCAACTTTGTTGAGATTAAAAACTCATCATTAGGCCTGGATTCAAAAGCGGGCCACTTAAGCTATTTAGGTGATTCTGCCATTGGCGATCGTGTGAATGTTGGCGCGGGTGTGATCACTTGCAACTATGATGGCGCGAATAAGTTTAAAACTGTTATTGGTGATGATGTGTTTGTCGGCTCCGATTCACAACTGATTGCTCCGGTGACAATCGCAAATGGCGTAACCATTGGCGCGGGCACGACAGTAACTAAAAACGTGGCTGAAAATGAATTAGTGATCACTCGCGCGAAAGAGCGCGTGATTGCCGGTTGGAAACGCCCAACCAAAAAATAATCGACTATCACCAATATTATTTATTCGAAAAGGCGTTTAAACCGTCCATGGGCACTAGGAAAAGTACATCCATGTGCTTTTATCCTTTTCTCTATAAATAATACAGGTCGATGAATAGATAATAAAAAACCGCTTATTGAAATGGTCAATAAGCGGTTTTTTTATGTCGAAAATCTACCAACTCTAAAAGGGGGAGTTTAGAGTTTAATTATCTTCGAGTAACTCTGAAGTGACAGCTTGTTTTGAGGTTGACAAGAAGTAGCCACCTAATAAACCTGCCATACATAAGACGGCAACAATACCTGTGGTTGGAAGCGCTTGACTGGCATACGCTGCCACTAAAGCACTGGCTAAACCGCTGATACAAATCTGTAAGCTATTTTGTAAACCAGCGGCAGTCGCAGGGCTATTTTTGCAGCTTGATAATGCACGGTTCACCACTATTGGGTACAACGCGCCATTAGCCACTGCAATAAAGCAGAATGGAATCAATACTGGCCAAATAGTGCTAATCGCCATGTGAGAAGCAATAAACATCACAATTGATGACACGCTAAATAATGCCAATAAAACTTTTAATACCTTAGCATCGCCTAATTTAGCCACATAACGTTTACCAAAGTAGCCACCCGCCATAAATGCAATTGTCTGTGGGATAAAGCTTAAACCAATATCTTTAGCGTCATAACCTAGCTTAGTCATAATTTCTGGCATGCCAGTAAGGTAGGCAAAGAAACAGGCAGAAGCCATCGCGAACATTAAAACGTTACCGAGATAAACGCGTGAAGAAAATAGCGCTTTGATATCTTGGGTGATTGAGGTGGTCTTTGGTTCTTCTGCTGCTTGATCTTTTGCTTGAGTTAGCGTGACAACGGTTAAAGCCGCGCCCACGACAGTTAGGAAGATAAAGATACTCGACCAACCAAAGTGACTCATCAAAAATACACCAAGTTGTGGTGCAATCGCCGGTGATAATGCTACTAGCGGCATTATAGTGGCAAAAATCTGCTGACTAGCCGAGCTTGAATAACGCTTAATCACCATGGCTTGCCAAATGACGGCTGGCGCACAAACCCCAATCGCTTGGATAAAGCGTAGACCTAATAACTGCCATACTTCTTGGCTAAAGCCTAAACCTAAAGAAGCCAATGAGAATAAAACTAAACCTGCCGCGAGCGTATTACGAGGGCCAAATTTATCAGCTGCTAAGCCCCATAATAATTGACCTGATGCCATACCAGCTAAGAAGATAGATAAAGAAAGCGCGATCGATTCAGGACCGGTCGAAAAATGATCTTCTAATACTTTAAAGGCAGGCAAGTACATGTCGGTAGCAACAAAGCCCAACATAGAAAGTGCTGCAAGGTAAAAGAGTTGTGTTTTTGCAATATTCATAAACAAGCCACTTAAAATAGTCTGTGGTTGATGGCAAGTAAGCGCATCCATACCGATACTAAGCAGTATAAAACTTCTTTGTGACAAAATTAAACGTTATAATTTGGAGTTATCGTTCAAAATTTTTGATGGGTAGTAGGTGAGGTTATATGTACTCAAAACAATCGTTACAAATGCTCGATACTATCGCGCGTTTAGGCAGTTTTACTGCCGCTGCTGAGCAATTGCATAAAGTACCATCAGCGATCAGTTATGCGGTTCGTCAGGTTGAAAATGAATTAGGCGTGAAAATATTTAACCGATTAGCGCGTAAAGTCGAATTAACCGAAGCGGGGCAGCATTTTATCAATGAGGCTCGTCAGTTGCTGCGTCATATGGAAGAAGTTAAAGCGCAAACCAAACGAGTGGAAAATGGTTATAATAAAACGGTTAAATTAACCTTAGATAACATTGTTAAGCTTGAGCAGTTAAAACCATTGATTGAAGACTTTTATCGCACTTTCGATTTTGCTGAGTTGCAGATCAATATGGAGGTATTTAATGGTTCGTGGGAAGCCATTTCAGAAGGTCGAGCTGATATTGTGATAGGTGCTACTTCTGCGATTCCTGTTAGTGGGGATTACGGAGTCAAACCGATGGGCAGTATCGATTGGGCTTATGTGATGGCCAGTGATCACCCATTAGCAGCCAAAACAGAGTTGACGGCTGACGACTTAATCAATGTGCCGGCAATCTGTTTGGATGATACCTCTACGCTACTGCCTAAGCGCCATACATGGCATTCAATGCAACAACGTCGCTTACTACTGCCTAATTGGTTCAGCGCCATAGAGTGCCTTAAAAATAAGGTTGGAATGGGTTATATGCCACGCCACATGGCCAAACACTTTATTGAGCAAGGCGAGTTGATTGAAGCGAAAATAAGTGGCGATAAACCATTAAGTGCCTGTTGTTTAGTGTGGCGTAAAGATGAAGGTAACAAGCTGGTGGAGTGGTTAATTGATTATCTCGGTGATAGCCAACAGTTATATCAGCAGTGGTTAGAGTGAACTTAATTCGCATTTTGCTATCTATATCCAAGTTAGTTACAGATGTTCACGTAAAGGCTCATTTTATGGGCTGAATATTTTCTGTATTCGATATTACTTGATGATGACATTTCAATGGTCAGTTATATAGAGAATCGAGCAGTAACATGTTTATTTAGTCATCAATTTTAATCAAATTTGATGAGGATTAATATCCAATGGGTAACTTGTCCTATGATATTAGCCATAATCGTTTTTAAGGAAGAATAATGAAGCCATTAAAACAACTGATGTTAGCGCTAATGATGGGGATAACATTATGGTCA
The DNA here is from genome assembly GCF_009601765.2 of Vibrio algicola. Lineage (NCBI taxonomy): Bacteria > Pseudomonadati > Pseudomonadota > Gammaproteobacteria > Vibrionales > Vibrionaceae > Vibrio > Vibrio algicola. Next base: position 2,495,055 of record NZ_CP045699.1, on the reverse strand, counting down.
GTAACTGCCTCTGCAGATTCTTATACCGATAGTCTGATCAACTTTAAACGTTCACCACAAACTGAAAAGTTATTTAGCAGTGCCTACGGTTTTGCGGTTTTCCCAACCATAGGTAAAGCGGCATTCTTTATTGGTGGTGCTTATGGTACTGGGCAAGTGTATCGCGGTGTTTACCCTGAGCTTGAATTATTGGGTGAGTCGACCATGAGCCAGCTTTCTATTGGTTATTCATTTGGTGGTGAAGGTTATAGTGAAATTATCTTCTTTAAAAATAAACATGCTTTAGATAATTTTACTCAAGGTAAATTTGCATTTAGTGCCCAAACCTCAGCCGTGGCATTAAATATTGGTGCCAATGCTCAAGTGGGCACTACCGGTAACTCAGCCACTGCAGGTCAATCGGGTACCGAACAAAGCACTGCGGCCAGTTATGTTAATGATATGGCAATATTTACTGCAACTAAAGGTGGTTTGATTATTGATGCATCCGTAGCGGGTCAAAAATTCAGTTTTACACCCAAGCAACAAAGCTCAGAGGCAACAGAAAAAGCACAGGCTGCTGATGTGAATAATGATGATGACCAAGTCGCCACTGAGCCTTCTAAAGCCAATGACGAGGCTCCATCGGATGCGGATAGCTCATCGGTAGACAGCGTAAGCCAAGACAACAATAACGCAGCGCAGCAACAAGAAGTGGTCGATGCGCCATCGACTGAAGCTATTCAAGAAACCGATGTTACTCCGCCTCAAGCCAATAAACCTGCTGAGTCTGAGAAGGCCACCGATACGCTCAAATAATCTCATCGTTTTATTAACAGTTATGGCACAAAAAAGAAAACCCACAACTCGTTGTGGGTTTTTGGTTATTATAGATTAAAAAATCAACCCATTAAGATAAAAAGAACTTGTACGCTGGGCTGTCGCTTTCATCTTTATACTGATAACCCAACTCTTGTAAGTGGGCAGAGAAGCGTTCTAAATCTGAATCATCCAATTCAAAGCCACATAACACTCGCCCATAATCGGCTCCATGGTTACGATAATTGAATAAACTGATGTTCCAATGCGTGCCTAGCGTACTTAAAAAGTTTAATAGCGCACCTGGCGACTCTGGAAACTCAAAGCTGTATAAACGCTCTTGTAATGGCTGTAAGGGTTTACCACCAATCATATAGCGCACATGCAGTTTAGCCATTTCATCATCGGATAAATCGGCCACCGGATAACCGCCGTTGCGTAAGTCTTCGACAATATTATCCAGCTCTTGCTGGCCTTCTTGTAAACGCACCCCAACAAAAATATTGGCTTGTTTATTATCGTTATAACGGTAATTAAACTCAGTTACCGCACGACCACCAATTAAATGACAGAATTCTAAAAAGGCACCCTGACGCTCAGGGATGGTGACCGCTAATAAACCTTCGCGTTTTTCACCCAGTTCACAGCGTTCAGACACATAACGCAAACCGTGGAAATTGGTGTTCGCGCCCGACAATACCGCGCCCAGTTGTTTATCTTTAAGTTGATGTTGCTCGGCGTGTTTTTTTAAACCGGCTAAGGCTAATGCGCCAGAAGGCTCAGCAATGGCGCGGGTATCTTCAAAAATATCTTTAACCGCAGCGCAGATCTCATCACTGGAAACCGTAATATGACCATCTAAGTTTTGTTGGCATAAGCGGAAGGTTTCATTACCGATAATCTTAACCGCGACACCATCGGCAAACATACTCACCCGATCCAGCGGGACAGGTTTACCAGCATCGAGCGCGGCTTTTAAACAAGCCGAATCTTCAGGCTCGACGGCGATCACTTTGATTTCTGGCATCAATTGCTTAATCAGTACTGCTACCCCAGCCGCTAAACCACCACCGCCCACAGGAACAAAGATATAATCTAAGTGACCGTTTTGTTGCAGCATCTCCATACCAATGGTGCCTTGTCCGGCAATCACTAATGGATGATCAAAGGGTGGTACATAGGTATAACCATGCTCGGCGGCTAAGCGCTCGGCTTCCCCTTTGGCTTCATCAAAGTTATTACCAAACAACACCACTTCACCGCCATAACCGCGTACCGCGATCACCTTGATATCTGGTGTGGTTTTGGGCATCACTATAATGGCGCGAATGGATAAATGTTTACCCGATAATGCAATCCCTTGAGCATGGTTGCCCGCGGACGCTGTGATCACGCCCGCTTGTTTTTGGCTGTCGGTTAAACTGGCGACCATGTTGTAAGCACCGCGTAATTTAAACGAATGCACCGGTTGTCGGTCTTCGCGCTTTAACTGGATATGATTACCCGTTCGCTCCGATAAACGGGTTAAGTTTTGCAGTGGCGTAACTTGCGCGACTTCATAAATCGGCGCGCGCAAGATATGACGCAGGTATTCTGCGCCAGTGTGAGGTAATGAGTGTTGTGATAATTGACTGGCATCATCCGACATAAGGGCTACCCCTCTAGCTTAGATTTATCACGCACCGCACCTTTATCGGCGCTGGTGGCTAGCATCGCATACGCTTTTAGTGCGTAAGAAACCACACGTTCACGATTAGCCGGTTTCCAACCAAGTTGGTCTTGTTTGGCGCGACGCTGTGCCAATTCTTGCTCACTGACTTCAAGTTCAATGGTGCGGTTTGGAATATCAATAGTAATGATGTCACCTTGATTGACTAAACCAATCGTGCCGCCATCGGCCGCTTCTGGTGATGCATGGCCAATTGATAAACCCGAAGTGCCACCGGAGAAACGACCATCGGTTAATAGCGCGCATTCTTTACCTAAACCCATCGATTTAAGATAAGTAGTAGGGTAGAGCATTTCTTGCATGCCTGGGCCACCTTTAGGGCCTTCATAACGAATAACCACTACGTCGCCGGCTTTTACTTTACCGCCTAAAATGCCTTCAACCGCGGTTTCTTGGCTTTCAAAAACCACCGCCGGACCTTGGAAGGTTAAGCTGTTTTCATCGACCCCTGCGGTTTTCACAATACAGCCATTTAAAGCGATGTTACCGCTTAATACCGCGAGACCTCCATCTTGGCTAAAGGCATGTTGCTTGGTGCGTACACAACCGTTTTCACGATCGTCATCTAAGCTATCCCAGCGACAATCTTGCGAGAAGGCTTTGGTGGTACGAATACCAGCAGGACCGGCGCGGAAGAATTTTTTCACGTCTTCTGATTCGGTTTGCATGATGTCGTAATGAGCCAGTTGCTGCTCCATGGTCATGCCTAGTACGGTATTGGTTTGGTTATCGATCAACCCTGCGCGGTTTAGCTCACCTAAAATCGCCATTACGCCACCAGCACGGTGCACATCTTCCATATGATATTTTGGGGTGGAAGGGGCTACTTTACAGATATTAGGAATTTGACGAGAGATACGATCAATATCTTCCATGGTGAAGTCAATTTCCCCTTCTTGCGCGGCAGCGACTAAATGCAGAACGGTATTGGTTGAGCCACCCATTGCCACATCTAACGCCATCGCATTTTCAAACGCAGAGCGTGATGCGATATTACGCGGCAGAGCCGATTCGTCGTCTTCTAAGTAGTAGCGTTTGGCGAGATCAACAATGCGCTGACCTGCGGTTAAAAAGAGTTGCTCACGATCGGCGTGTGTGGCCAGCATTGAACCATTACCCGGCTGACTTAAACCAAGCGCTTCGGTTAAACAGTTCATAGAGTTGGCGGTAAACATGCCCGAGCACGAACCACAAGTAGGGCAAGCCGAACGTTCAACTTGCTCACTTTGTTCATCTGACACGGTTGGATCCGCGCCTTGGATCATGGCATCAACCAGATCGAGCTTGATCAGTTGATCAGAAAGCTTGGTTTTGCCCGCTTCCATTGGTCCGCCAGAAACAAAGATCACAGGAATATTTAAACGCAGTGACGCCATCAACATTCCGGGGGTGATTTTGTCGCAGTTGGAAATACATACCATGGCATCGGCGCAGTGAGCATTAACCATATATTCAACTGAATCGGCGATCAACTCACGCGAAGGCAATGAATACAGCATGCCGCCGTGACCCATGGCAATACCATCATCAACTGCGATGGTGTTGAATTCTTTGGCTATACCGCCCGATTTTTCGATTTCTGCGGCCACTAATTGGCCCATGTCTTTAAGGTGAACATGACCGGGTACAAATTGAGTAAATGAGTTCACTACTGCAATAATAGGCTTGCCGAAGTCTTCTTCTTTTACTCCGGTAGCGCGCCATAAAGCACGAGCACCGGCCATATTACGACCATGAGTGGTAGTGGCGGAGCGATAGATTGGCATAATAATTAAATCCTTTTAATTATCCCCTGCGTACTTGAAGTGACCGCTTTGTTGACAGTGTTTATTCGGCTCTATCTTTAAAAAAAGAGGACATAGACCCGCTATGCTCATGAGCTTTCTTTCACTTGTCGCCTCACTGAAACGCCAATTACTTTGGGGATATAACAATAATTTTAAGAGTATTTTAAATCGGCTTACTTACCTTGTGGGTAGACTGGATCGAGCCAGCCCCACTTATCTTCGGTTGAGCCATTAAACAAACCAAAGAAAGTGGATTGAATATGCTCGGTGATTGGGCCGCGTTTGCCTTCGCCGACGGTAATTTGATCGACGCTACGCACCGGTACGATTTCAGCTGCGGTACCTGTCATAAATACTTCATCAGCAAGGTATAGCGCTTCACGAGCAATATCGGCTTCTATGATTTCATAACCTAAGTCTTTGGCTAGCGTTACAATCGAGTCACGGGTAATGCCGGGTAAAATTGAGCTGGTGGCGGGTGGTGTTACAATTTTTCCACCTTTAACCACAAAGATATTTTCGCCCGCGCCTTCAGAGATATACCCATTAACACTTAATGCGATACCTTCATCGTAGCCGTGACGACGAGCTTCCCCGCCAACTAGCAATGAAGATAGGTAGTTACCACCGGCTTTTGCTGCGGTTGGGATGGTATTTGGCGCGGCGCGGTTCCAGCTAGAAATCATCGCATCGACGCCATTAGCTAAAGCTTCTTCACCTAAATATGAGCCCCAAGGGAAAGCGGCAATGATCAGTTCCATTTCAGAATCAACCGGAGGGCAAACCCCAAGTCCGACATTGCCAATAAAACCTAATGGACGAATGTAAGCAGAATCGAGTTTATTGGCGCGTAATGTTTCGCGGCACGCTTCCATGATTTCATCGACCGTGTATGGGATAGGGAAACGATAAATTTTAGCCGAATCTTTTAGGCGTTCCATGTGCTCACGGTGGCGAAAGACAATCGGGCCATTTGGGGTATCGTAACAACGAACCCCTTCAAAAACTGAGGTGCCGTAGTGCATAGAGTGGGTTAATACATGGACGTTTGCTTGCGCCCAAGGAACCATTTCACCATTAAACCAAATAAAATCTGCTGTGCTAGTCGCCATTCTTTTTCTTCCTTTATAAAGATATTGATCCATCTACTCAGAGAGATGAGTCTGCAATAATTCTGTTTCAACCGTGAGAATATCCCATAGCTTTTCGATCTGATTAATCAAAATACTGATTGGACGGTTGCTGTCGACAATGATTTCAACGTTAGCTACATTACTTTCATGATTCACTGTGGCGATCACTTGTCTGATAATAAAACCACGATGTCGGATAACACGCAATACTCGTTCTAATAAAACCGGCTGATCATCGGCTCGGATGTTTAATTGATATCTGTCCATTATGAGTTCTCCAACATATCTTGGTTTGCCGCGCCCGGTGGCACTAATGGCCAAACATTTTGTTCTTCTGAAATTAAAACATGCAGTAAATAAGAGGTCTTGCTGGCTAACATTTCTTTGAGAGCGGGCTCAACTTCTTCTTTACGAGTGATGGTTTTACCAGGAATATCAAACGCTTTTGCCAGCATGATAAAGTCAGGGTTATCATCCAAAATCGTTTCACTGTGGCGGCCATCAAAGAACAGTGATTGCCACTGGCGCACCATACCTAAACGTTGGTTATTGAGTAGTACCATTTTTACTGGTATTTGACGGCGTTTTAATGTGCCAAGCTCTTGAATATTCATCATAATAGAACCGTCACCGGTGATCAGGATCGATTCATCTTGTGGGCGAGCCACTTTAGCGCCCATTGCCGCGGGTAAGCCAAATCCCATAGTGCCTAAACCGGCGGAAGTAATGTAGTTTTGCGGCGCGCGCGGTTGAATATGTTGCGCTGCCCACATTTGATGTTGCCCGACATCGGTTGAGACAATCGAGTTATCTGGCATCATATCACTGAGCTGTTTAAGTAGCTTTGGTGCATAGATAAGATCGCCTGGGTGGTCATAACGCCATTTGAATTTGCTGCGTAAGCGATCGCAATGTGCCACCCATTCAGAAATATCATTATTCAGTTCTAATTGCGGCAGTAGCAAGTTGAGATCGCCGCGCAACGAGGCGTGAGATAAGCGCAGTTTATTAAACTCGGCCGCGTCAATATCAAGGTGGATCACTTTGGCATGTGGCGCAAAAGTATCTAATTTACCGGTCACTCGATCATCAAAACGCGCACCGACCACGATTAATAAATCCGCTTCTTGCACCACTAAGTTCGCCGCTTTAGTGCCGTGCATACCGAGCATACCTAGATAATGTGGATAATGACGTTCAATGCTGCCTAACCCTTTTAAAGTACTGACCGCTGGCATTGGGTTGTGAGTCAAAAACTGGCGTACTGAATCGGTCGCTTTGGCCAGTTGTACACCACCACCGACATACAATACCGGTTTGTGACTATTGGCTAATACTTGTTGTGCTTGCTCAATCGCATTTTGACTGGCAACTGGGATTGCAGGAGGAGTGAATTCTGGCAAGATTTTAACGGGCGCTTCGGCCAATTGAACATCTTTAGCAATATCAACTAAAACTGGACCGGGGCGTCCTGATTTTGCCACTTCAAATGCTTCGGAGAGGGTCGGGGCAAGATCGTTAATATCCGTTACTAAGTAACTGTGTTTACAGCAAGATAATGACATGCCAATTACATCCATTTCTTGGAATGCATCGGTGCCGATATGAGTACTGGCAACTTGTCCGGTAATGGCAACAATCGGAATAGAATCCATTAATGCATCGGCCAAACCTGTGACTAAATTGGTGGCACCAGGGCCAGAGGTTGCCATACAGACTGCCACCTCTTGAGTTGAGCGTGCCATACCAATCGCGGCCATTACTGCGCCTTGCTCGTGGCGACATAGGATGTGCTCAACGCCACCATCGTATAGCGCATCATAAATTGGCATGATCGCACCACCGGGGTAGCCAAATATGGTTTTGATGCCTTCTTGTTGCAATGCGCTGACTACCAGCTCCGATCCGTTCATTTTTGTCTCTCCCTGAAATTATTCTCGATTCCATTTAGTGGTTGATTTATTTGAATACTCCGAAAAGACGCAGTCTCATGTTTGGACGCTTGAGAAAAGGCTAGTTATGACCCTTTGCACTTTTCTCTGTATTCAACTTTGATCGGTCACTTAACTTCTGAAATTATTTTTATTGTTTTCGCTTATGTCTTATTGATAAAAAAAGCCCCCGGACTTGAGTGCGGGGGCTTATTAGTGTTGGTGTTTACTTGTCGCTCACTAATCCCCGCGCGGATCGAATAATGACCACGAGAATGAGAGTGTTGAATCGAGCGACTTTGTGCATTACTTATCCATGTCAATGAGTCTGTAAATCAGTATGTAAATAAGACGTTAGTAAACTGTATTACTAGTGATATCACAGAGCCCGGTTATATTACAAGCAAAAACTCACACTTTTTTCACCATACGGCGCACTTCAAACCTTGTATACAGGACAATAGAAATAAGAATTTCGACCATCACGAGCGTAAATAAGGGTGAAATTAATGGAATTAGCAATCATACACAGTCGAGCTTGTGTTGGGGTTGAAGCCCCCGAGGTCACTGTCGAAGTCCATATTAGCAACGGTATGCCGGGCTTTTCGTTAGTAGGGTTACCAGAAACCACAGTCAAAGAATCAAAAGATCGGGTGCGCAGTGCGATCTTAAATTCGAACTTTGAGTTTCCCGCTAAACGTATCACGGTCAATTTAGCACCAGCCGATTTACCCAAAGAAGGTGGGCGCTTTGATTTACCGATCGCATTGGGTATTTTAGCCGCCTCACAGCAAATTAAGCTGAACAAGCTAGCGCAGTATGAATTTATTGGTGAGTTAGCGTTATCGGGGGGGTTGCGCCGTGTCAAAGGGGTACTTCCCGCCGCTTTAGCGTGTAAGAAAGTCGCACGCTGTTTGGTGGTGCCACATGAAAATGGCGATCAAGCTGCATTGGTGGGGCAAGGTTTACACAAGTCGGCATCAAGTTTACTCGAAGTGTGCGCCGATTTATGTGGCCAGCAAAATCTGCAACTGTTTATCTCACCGGAAAAAGAGCCAGTAAAAACCAATGAACGAGATCTACAAGATATTATTGGCCAGCAACAAGGTAAGCGCGCATTAGAGATCGCCGCCGCCGGTTCGCATAATTTACTTTTTCTTGGGCCACCCGGTACTGGAAAGACCATGCTGGCGTCTCGTTTATGTGATTTATTGCCGGAAATGGAAGATGATGAAGCATTAGAAAGTGCCTCGGTTGCCTCATTAACCGATGTCGATATTAACCATCACAATTGGAAAAATCGTCCGTTTCGATCGCCCCATCATTCCAGTTCAATGGCGGCGCTAGTGGGAGGCGGTTCGATCCCAAGGCCGGGCGAAATATCCCTAGCTCACAATGGCTTGCTTTTTTTAGATGAGATGCCGGAGTTTGATCGCAAAGTGCTCGACTCGCTGCGTGAGCCACTAGAATCCGGTGAAATTATTATCTCGCGTGCGGCCAGTAAAACCCGTTTTCCTGCTCGCTTTCAATTGGTGGGGGCGCTAAATCCAAGCCCAACCGGTTATTATGAAGGATCGCAATCACGCACGAATCCACAGTTGATCTTACGCTATTTAAGTCGTTTATCTGGGCCTTTGTTGGATCGCTTTGATATGTCGATAGAGATCCCATCATTGCCAAAAGGCACTTTGTCTCAAGGTGGCGATCGTGGTGAACCCACTGAAGTGATTAAGCAGCGAGTGTGGCAAGCGCGTCAAGTTATGTTAAAACGCAGCGGTAAGGTAAATGCTTTATTAGGCAGTCGCGAAATTGAGCATTATTGCGGATTAGAAAAACCAGACGCTGAGTTTTTAGAGCATGCTTTACATCAACTGGGGTTATCGGTGCGGGCTTATCACCGCATTTTGAAGGTCGCACGTACCATTGCGGATTTATCGGGTTGTGAGGCGATCGATAAATCTCATTTGGCCGAAGCATTAGGTTATCGCAATATGGATAGGTTGCTGAAACAGTTAAGTGCGCAGGCGGTGTGATGCCAAAGCATATTTGAAGTGACCTGGTATTAGGGGCTGTTGATCTTTCGTGGTTGTTTTTGCTGCTAATTGTTGGGTTTTTATACAAGGAAGAGGCTTTGTGGTGTAGCTGGCTACACGAAAAGCCGATGACGAAGTAGAAAAGACCAACAAACGCAGCCCGAAGGGTTCGGCTAAAAGCCTTTTACTCTTCGTTAAGTCTCATTTACTTAGAATAACTAGGCTTCAATCGACTTGCCTCGATTAAAAGGCTTTTATCTCGAACAAAATTTAATCACGAAAGATCAACAGCCCCTAGAACAACAAAAAACGGGCCACAATTAAGCCGCCCGTTTTTGTTGAATTAACCGTGATCTTTAATGGATTATTTTTTCAATAAGTAATCAATTAAGTCAAAAGCTTGGTCTACATTTTGGAAGTTTTTAAGTTCAACCAAATATTTACCATTCACAATGATGGCAGGTACACCGCTTAAGCCGGCATCGGTAAATGATTTATCGTAACGACGAACCATAGAGTCGATAGCGAAACTGTTAAACGTACCATCGAAGTCTTTAGCTGCAATGCCATTATCTAGGAAAAATTGACGTAATTCCGCCTCATTGCGAGGGGCGTTATTTTGTACATGGATACGATTAAACATCAATGGAACCAGTTTATCGTCAACCCCTAGAGAGACCATGGTAGCGTAACCTTTACTCATGGCTTGCCCCATATTGCCCCCCATAAAAGATACCGACATTTTTTGGAATTCAGCGCGACCTTCTACATGCTTCTTTAGTTGACCAATGATCGGCTCGAATGCATTACAGTGTGGGCAATAGAAAGAGAAAAACTCAGTGACTGTCGGTGACGATGAGTGGGCAGTATCTAAAACTTTATAGTTATCGCCTTCTTTAAAGCTGGCAGCATTAACGGTAAAGCTCAGCATTAAAGCCGCAACAAGGGTAAATATTTTCTTCATGAGATCATGAACTCCATTTAATAGAAATATTGATAAATAAGTACGCTTACCATTGTGGGGTGAGCGATATTGTCGGTTCTTGCAGTGCTGCGATTTGTTCCTTAAAGCCGAGCACTTGGTTTTCCCAGTATTTTGCATCGTTAAACCATGGAAAAGCAATTGGAAAAGCCGGATCTTGCCAACGTTTTGCCAACCAAGCTATGTAATGCACCATTCTAAGACCTCGTAAGGGCTCAATTAATTTCAGCTGACGGTTATCAAAGTCGCAATATTCGGAATACGCTTCTAATATGACATCGAGTTGCATGGTTTTATCCGCTCGGTCGCCATTAAGCAGCATCCAGATATCTTGTATCGCAGGACCATTTCTAGCGTCATCCAAATCAACAAACATTGGACCATCGCGCCATAGTATATTACCCGGGTGGCAATCACCATGCAGGCGAATTATGTCACTAGGTGTTTCCCACTGTTGTTCGAGTTGCGCGATCAATACGTCGAGATCATGAAAAAAACTCTTTTCTAAATAAGATGGAATAAAGCTGCTGTTACTTAGTAATTGGCGTGGTTGATATAAATATTCATCCAAACTCATACTTGGACGCTGAATAAAAGGTTTGGCTTTAGCCACTTGATGGATCCGGCCTAAAAATCGACCGACCCATTCGCTTTGATCTAAGTTATCAACCTCAAATTGACGCCCACCTACGCTAGGAAATAGCACAAAACTGTACCCTTTGTAGTGGTGTAGCGTATGACCATTAATTTTGCATGGCGCGACTACGGGAATATCGTGCTCCATCAAATCTTGGCTAAATTGATGTTCTTCTAAGATCTGAGCATCCGACCAACGTTGTGGACGATAAAACTTCACCACAAAGCGTTTTTTATCTTCATCAACAAATTGATAGACGCGGTTTTCATAGCTATTGAGTGCCAATAACCCTGACTCAGCTCGCACGCCAATACTTTCAAGGGCGTACCACATCAGATCAGGAGTTAAAGATTCAAAGTTAAACAAGGGTGCATCCGGTGAAGCATGAGACTGTGACATAAAATAAAGGACTTATTGCTAAGCCCTTCCTTGTTGATATATTCTCTGTCGCTGCTAATGATAGAAGCCCCTAGAGCTTTTTAATGAAGCGACTCTCGACAGGTAAGCTAAATTGTTCACTGTCGGTCAGTATAAACTCAAATTTAATAATAGGTGAATTCAATTCGTCTGGGCTGACTGCCAAACTGATCGGCTGGCTAATCAGCTCGCCAGGTGGCACGGTGATTTTTTGCGAACCATACCATTTCACATTGGTCAGCCCTTTTACATCAATATGATAGGTTTGGCGTTGTTGAGTTTTATTTAATATTTTCAGAGTATATGTATTTTCAATCCAACCACTGTTATCAACTCGATACATCTGGCTACGATCGCGTAATACACTCATATTAACCGGATCGACTCCCACCACTTGAGTAACAAATAACGCCATCATCAAGGTTAATGCAATACCATAACCAATCAGCTTTGGCCGCATCACCTTGGTTTTATTGCCTGCTAACTTGTGTTCGGTGGTATAGCTGATTAGGCCCTTTTCATAACCCATGCGATCCATAGTTTGGTCACAAGCATCGATGCAAGCGCCACAGTTGATACATTCGTACTGCAAACCGTTACGGATATCGATTCCAGTCGGGCATACTTGTACGCACAAATTACAATCAATACAGTCACCTAAACCGGCAGGTTTGATTTCAGCTTTACGTGAGCGTGGGCCTCGGGTTTCGCCGCGTTTAGTATCGTAACCAACAATAAAGGTGTCTTTATCAAACATCGCCGATTGAAAACGCGCATAGGGACACATGTGCAAACACATAATGGAGCGCATCCAGCCTGCATTACCATAAGTACAAGCGGCGAAAAACCAAACCCAAAAAGCAGGCCAAAAGTTTAGTTCAAAGGTGACGAACTCAACGGTTAACGTTTTAACCGGCACAAAATAGGCCACAAAAGTGATACCGGTGAGAATGGCTATTATCCACCATGCAATATGTTTAATGGTTTTACGTAACAATAAATTTTTAGAGTATTTGTTGTTGTCTTGTTTACGGCGTTTATTGGCCGGGCCTTCAAGCTTTTCTTCAAACCAAATATACATAAAGGTCCATACGGTTTGCGGACACAAGTAGCCACACCACACCCGACCTAGAAAGGTGGTTAAGAAGAATAAGCCAAAGGCAGAGATCATAAAAATGATGGCAAGTAAGGTCAGGTCTTGCGGGAAGAAAGTCGAGCCAAAAAATTGAAATTGTTGCTTAGCAAGATCAAATAAAATCGCTTGCTGACCGTTATAAGATATCCACGGGATCGCGGCAAATAATACCAGTAAAAACCACCCCCCATAGCGGCGCATTTTTTGAAATACCCCTTGGCTTTTGCGCACGTAAATTTTACCGTTAGCATCACGATTGGTTTGGGGGGTAATGATTTTGACATCAATTTTATCTTGGCTCATGCGACTTCCTTGTTACCTAGCTTGATGCGTTTTTAGTGTAATGCCAGAAATTTAAGGATCTATCAAAATAGATCCAATATTAAATCGAAGGGGTATTAAATCTTAATATCCACGGTTGTGTGCCACAGTATACAAGAGCTAGTGATCTTAAGTCGCTATGCGGTTCAAGCTTTCAACACAAATATTACATAGAGGTAACAAAAAAGCCAAGTCGATAAACTTGGCTTTTTTCAACGAGAGTCGCGAGCTAAATCCGGTTCGAATTCTTTTTAGTGAACATGCTGCGAGAAGTAAGACGAGGTTATTATTTAATAATACCGCGAGCTTTTAATAAGGCAGTTTTAAAATCATCTTCTTGGTCTTTAGCAAGGCCTGGGATCATTTCATCTTTAGTGCTGTTGCGCATTTTAAGGTGGTAAATCAATACGTCATCAGTCAGATCTTGTAGAGGGCCGGTGTAGCCCGCTTCTTGGCAAAGCTTTGTAATGAATTCAATCAAGTTAAGATCGGGATCTTTTTGCCACTCTGGGTGTAATAATTCAATTAGTTCGTTAACGCGATGGCATTTCATGGGTTTCTCCACAGAAAAATTCAGGGTGTTCGCTATGATAGCAATTATTATGATAAGGCGAAGTGGTTTTTCTACTTGGATGGGCGATATTTTTAGTGGCAATAAAAAGCGCAGCATTGAAATGAATGCTACGCTAATTCGATAAAGTTCAGGTTAATGAACTTAGTGTTTATTGCTCGGTCTTATTTTTAGCTGGAGTCTCTGTTTTTTTGCTTACTGGCGCTGCCACAAAACATTGGCGACGACGAGAAGCTGAACCATGACAAGAATAAGCACGAGTTGCTACTGGGCGCATAAATAACTACCTATAAAATGCACATCCATGGCCACAAACCATCAGATCCAATCTTGATGACTTTAAATTATTCGACATCGAACAAGTTTTCGACTGTTGATAAGTATAAACGTGTATTATTCGATTAGCGATTACAATTTAGTCAATAGATAAAAATTTGACATGAATTTGAAAAATGACAAGGAGGGAAGATGTCTTTTTTTAAGAAAACCTTAGCCACATTTGGGATTGGTTCGGCCAAAGTCGATACGGTACTCAAACAAGATGCCGCTTTTCCGGGTCAAAAACTGATGTTAGATGTTTATGTCTATGGTGGTGCGACAGAGCAGGCGATTGACAATATTGATCTTAAATTATGTTGTCGTTATCGCAAGCCAATGAAAACCAAAGAAGGTCAGGAAGTCAGTCATTCTACTGTGCCAGCGACCCATGTGTTGGCATCTTGGTCTCTACCATATTCCTTTTCGATTGAACCGCATCAAGAGCGAGTGTTCCCTGTTGAGTTAGATATACCTTGGAATACGCCGGTCACGCTGGGTGATGCAAAAGTTTGGTTGGAAACAGGCTTAGATATTGCGATGGCAAGCGATCCCACCGATAAAGATGAAGTGACGATTCGCCCGGATCCGCTTGAAGATAGTATCTTTACCGCACTCGAAAATGCAGGGCTACGAATTCGCCAAGTGGAGTGTGAATTCGTTAAAGGTTTTGAATTACCGTTTGTACAAGAGTTTGAATTTGTGCCTGTACATGGTGAGTTTCATGGTCGGTGGCGTGAATTAGAGATTGTGACTTATCGCGATGAAAATGAATTAAAAATCTGGCTGGATGTTGATCGTCAAAAACAAGGTTTAGGCGGTATGCTATCCAGTTTTATTGGCAGTAACAAACTTAAGCGCGAAATGACATTATCCGCCGATACGCCACCAGAAGAGGCGGGGGCAAAAGTGTTGGCATTTTTAGACCAAACTACCTAATAATCGTTATTAGTGGTTTATCTAATGATGGAGATTAATATCACCAAACCACCAGCATAATTAAAAAATGACACATTTAGCTTACACCTGTAAGCTGAATGTGTGAGAATACTGACCTATATTATGTTGTTAGTTAAGGTGGGTAGCATGCAAGCATTAGAATATTCCAAACAAGAAGAACTCGCCAATAGTCTCAGTCATGGCCTAGGAGTGATATTTGGCTTGGCAGCCTTAGTGTTACTGCTACAAAAAGCTTCACATTTTCATGCAGATACGCTTACCTTCGTGAGTATGAGTATTTATTCCTCTAGTGTGATTTTGCTATTTTTAGCTTCTACCTTATACCATTCAATAGAATATCTTCCCGCCAAACGTTGGCTTAAAACCTTTGATCACAGTGCTATTTATCTACTTATTGCTGGCAGTTATACCCCATTCTTGTTAGTTGGGCTGAGAACCGATCTCGCTTATGGTTTGATGGCAGTGATTTGGGTAATTGCGCTACTTGGCGTGATCATGAAGTTAATGTTTGTCTATCGGTTTGAATCTTTTTCTTTGATCAGTTACCTAGTGATGGGCTGGTTATCTTTGGTGGTGATTTATCAACTGGTGACTCATTTGGATATTGGCGCCACCATTTGGCTGGTGGCGGGCGGGGCTTTGTATTCGCTTGGGGTGATTTTTTATGCCAATAATCGTATTCCGTATAACCATGCTATTTGGCACTTATTTGTACTAGCAGGTTGCGTGTGTCATTTCATCAGTATCTATTTTTATGTGCAGCCGGTTTAGCTCGCTGAATGAATGTAGTCAGCAAAGCGGCAGTTTCAAGTAAGGTGGATATAGTTAAAGATGGGTATATTAAAGATGGAAAGCTAAGTGCGCCAGAAAGCGGGGAAAAACAGTACTAACACCGTCAAAATCTCCAAACGCCCCATCAACATACCAAAGCTTAATAACCATTTTGCTGCATCCGGTAAGGTTGAAAAGTTACCACTTGGGCCAATGATGGGTCCCATGCCAGGTCCGACATTCGCTACAGCCGTCATTGAACCAGTAATACTGGTGATCGGATCAAGCCCCAATGCGCTTAAACACCCAGCAATAAAAATAATGGTAAACAAGAAGGTTAAAACAAATGCCACCACTGAACGTACGATATCATCATTAACTGGGCGTTGATTATAGCGTTGAACAAACACCCCTGAAGGATGGATTAAACGCATCATTTGTTTGTTTAATAAGGTGGCGGCAATTTGGAAGCGGAAGATTTTGATCCCACCTGCGGTAGAGCCCGAGCAAGCACCAACGATCATCACAGAAGCAAACACTACAGAAGGTAATGCTCCCCAGTGGGTAAAGTCATCTAAACCAAATCCAGTGGTGGTGACCACCGAGATAATATTAAACGTTGCCACTCGTATTGCATCGATAAAACTGTAGTGATCTTTAAGCGTCATCCAAATCGCGACGATTAAGCTAGAAGTGAGTACCAAATAAGCAAAACCTCGTACTTGGGCATCCATCAATAAGGCTTTGGGGTTCCTTTTGCGTAAGGCGGTGATAAATAATAAAAATGGTAACCCACCTAAGAACATAAATAATGATGCCACCCAATGAGTGCCATGCGAGAAATTATTCATTGAACTATCGTGAGTGGCATAGCCGCCAGTCGAAAGGGTAGTGAAGGCATGGTTGATGGCATCAAACCATCCCATTCCTGTATACCAAAAGCCCAAGATGCAAAGAAAAGTGAGAATGACATAAACTTGCACAATATTTTTGGCGACGTTTTTTGCTCTGGGGCTGCTTTTATCCGACCAATCAGAAGATTCAGTTTGGAACAGTTTCATCCCACCGACATTGAGCATTGGTAAAATAGCCACCGCCATGACAATAAATCCGACACCACCTAACCATTGCAGAGTTGAGCGCCATAATAAAATGCTTGGCGCCATATCATCTAGGCCACTCAATACCGTAGAGCCGGTGGTGGTAATGCCTGACATGGTTTCAAAATAAGCATCGGTGAAACTGATATGGTTAATAAAGACAAAAGGCAGCGCAGCAAAGGCGCTGGCAATGGTCCAGACTAAGGTGGTGAGTAAAAACATATCACGCACCCCAAGTCGAAAGTTGGCGGTACGACCTAAAGAAAGTAGCAACAGAGAGACTAGATGAGTAATGATCACCGCTTGGCCAAATTCAATGAAACCATCGGTTCCGGTAAAAAAGGCCATTAAGGTTGGAATGTACATAAATAAGGCTATTTTGGAGAGCACCAGTCCGAGTACAAATAATATTGGGCGATAATTAACCACGGTATAGTTCAGGCCTTGTTATAAAAAGAATGGACTAGGTTGGAACAATCTTTCCACATCGGACACGTATTTTTTATCCACTAAGAACATCACCACATGATCATCTTGTTCTATCACGGTCCGGTCATGGGCAATTAAGACTTCTTCGCCACGAACGATAGCGCCAATGGTGGTACCCGGTGGCAATTTGATATCACTGATGGCTTTGCCCACTACTTTTGAGGTGGTTTCATCACCATGAGCAATCGCTTCAATCGCTTCGGCTGCACCGCGGCGTAGAGACGAGACATTAACAATATCGGCGCGACGTACATGGGTTAAGAGTGCAGAAATGGTGGCTTGTTGTGGTGAAATCGCCACATCAATCACGCCTCCTTGCACTAAGTCGACATAAGCACTGCGCTGGATAAGCACCATCACTTTCTTGGCACCTAAGCGTTTGGCCAGCATTGCCGACATGATATTGGTTTCATCTTCATTGGTGAGCGCAATAAACACATCCACTTGATCGATGTTTTCTTCATTAAGTAATTCTTGATCGGCAGCATCACCACAAAATACGATGGTATTTTCAAGCTCTTCTGATAGCTGTTCTGCGCGCTGATAACTGCGCTCGATCAGTTTGACGCTGTAATCTTTTTCTAAACGTTTAGCCAGGCTAGAACCGATATTACCGCCCCCGACAATCATAATACGCCGGTAGTTTTTCTCCAGTCGTTGCAGTTCACTCATCACTGCGCGGATATGATTACTGGCCGCCACAAAGAATACTTCATCATCGGCTTCAATAATGGTGGTGCCTTGTGGACGAATAGGACGACCTTGACGGAAAATAGCCGCCACGCGAGTATCAATGTGTGGCATGTGTTCACGCAGTGCTGATAATGCGTTACCCACCAATGGCCCACCGTAATAAGCTTTTACCGCCACTAAGCTTACCTTGCTGTCAGCAAAACTGACCACTTGCAAAGCGCCGGGATATTGAATTAAACGTTCAATATAACTGGTCACTAACTCTTCCGGTGCGATTAAATGATCAACAGGAATTGCACCTGATTGGAATAAGGTATCTTTTTCGGCTAGATATTCTGGCGAACGAATACGAGCAATTCGGCTTGGGGTATTAAATAAGGTAAACGCCACTTGGCAAGCCGCCATATTGGTTTCGTCAGAGTTGGTGACGGCGACCAACATATCGGCATCTTGCGCCCCAGCTTCGCGCAAAGTGTCGGGGTGGCTGGCATAACCATTAACTACACGTAAGTCGTATTTATCTTGCAGCTCACGCAGGCGATCGGTATTGCGATCGACCACAGTGATGTCGTTATTTTCGCCTACTAAGTTTTCAGCTAAAGTGCCGCCTACTTGGCCAGCTCCAAGAATAATGATTTTCATAACGTGCGTTTACCTGTTTTGCGCTCAACCTTGAGCTCGTATCAATATCAATTGTTAGCGATAAGCTTATGCTTTGCGCAATACCGCGTAATAGAAGCCATCCATATCTTCTTCACCCGGTAGAATTTGACGGCCTGGATTCTCAACCTCCGAGCCAATTAACTGCGCATCACTGGTGCGCTGTAAGAAGGCACTCACTTGCTGACAGTTTTCTTGTGGGGTGATTGAGCAAGTGGCATACACTAAGGTGCCACCGACTTTAAGTTGACGCCACATTGCATCAAATATTTCACTTTGTAATTCGGCCAATGCTTCAATATCGGTGGCGCGACGCAACCATTTAATATCAGGGTGACGACGAATAACGCCGGTCGCCGAACAAGGAGCATCAAGTAAGATACGGTCAAATTTATTGCCGCTCCACCACTCTTCGGGATAGCGTGCATCGCCACAAATTACATCGGCACGTAACTGCAGACGTTGCAGGTTATCGTAAACGCGATCTAAGCGGTTGACGTCGCAATCAATCGCCACTACTTCGGTATTTTCAGTATGCTCGAGAATATGCGCAGTTTTACCACCTGGTGCGGCGCAACAATCTAAGATCAGCTCACCATCTTGAGGTTGTAAGAAGTTAACTGATAATTGAGCGGCGGCATCTTGTACTGATACCCAACCTTGGCTAAAGCCTGGCAGTAAAGTGACATCACAAGGTGAGGCCAGTTTGATGGCATCATCTGCTTCAGAGTGAAGGGTGTATTCAATCGCTTCGCTATCAAGCAGTTCAAGGTATTGCTCACGCGTATGGTGCTTGCGGTTGACGCGTAACCACATTGGCGCTTTGCTGTTGTTGGCTTCAATTAGCTGCTCCCATTGTTGTGGGTAGCTTTCTTGCAGTAATTTCAATAACCAACCTGGGTGACCATATTTACCCGCATTGTGGCTGACGGCTTTTTCATCTAACGCTTCTTGATCGCGTAAATAACTGCGTAACACTGCATTGATCAAACCACTTAAGCTTGGACCGCGTAGAGTTTTTGTTGCTTCAACTGTTTCAGCAACTGCGGCGTGAGAAGGAATACGCATAAAGCTAAGCTGATAAATTCCGACCAAAATAAGGTGGTGGAAAACGCGCTTTTTGCCGGTTAATGGTTTATCCATCAATTCATTGGCGATCGACTCTAAACGCGGTAGGTAGCGTAGTGCGCCGTAACAAATTTCTTGTAGCAGAGCATGATCACGCGGCTTAATGGTTTTTTGAGCGGCAGGTAACGCGTGTGAAAGTGAGTGGCCTTTATCGACAACTTGAAATAGAGCATTAGCAGCAGCTGCGCGAACATTCATGAGATATACCGAAATTTATAGAAAAAGAGTAGAAGGCTGCGCAATAGCTTTGAGCACGCCTAAGTAAATGTCATTATTGATCGTTCAAATCAACAAAGCT
Source organism: Vibrio algicola (assembly GCF_009601765.2). Taxonomy (NCBI): domain Bacteria; kingdom Pseudomonadati; phylum Pseudomonadota; class Gammaproteobacteria; order Vibrionales; family Vibrionaceae; genus Vibrio; species Vibrio algicola. The sequence continues at coordinate 2,475,167 of NZ_CP045699.1, read as the reverse complement.
GTGAGCCAACTTCAAACCAACTGGCTCGGGAGTTAAGAATATCTTGTACTGACATCGCTTTTTTACCCGGCACTTGCAGTTGCTCTAAAATCAGCACATCGTTACCTGTGGCGATATAGATACCGGTTTTATCCGCTTGGATAATTTGTCCTGGTGTGTGCTGACTATTTGCGCTTGATGCAGTAACTCGCGATTGCCACACCTTGATGTTGTGCTGTTTGACTTGATTTTCTTTACTATCATTCTCTTCAATAGAAAAAAAACTCATAGGCCAAGGGTTAAAAGCACGCACGCAACGCTCAATATGTTCAGCATCATCATGCCAGTTAATTTTGGCTTCTTCTTTACTGAGTTTTTTAGCGTAATTTGCGTGCTCATCATTTTGTTTTATTGGCGAAATTTGACCAGTAGCAATATCGCTTAAGCAATCTATTAAGGCGGTTGGCCCTAACTGAGCTAACTTGTCGTACATGGAAGCACTGGTATCGGTATCTTCAATTGGCAAAGTGGCAACGGACAGCATATCGCCAGTATCGAGGCCAAGATCCATTTGCATAATGGTCACGCCGGTTTGCTCATCACCAGCCCAAATAGAACGCTGGATTGGAGCCGCACCGCGCCAACGTGGCAAAATAGAACCATGGACGTTAATGCAACCTAAACGTGGGGTATCTAACACCACTTGAGGGAGCAATAAGCCATAAGCGACTACGACCATTAAATCGGCATTGAGATCTTTTAGTTGTTGCTTGGCATCATCAGATTTAAAGTTTTCTGGTTGCAGCACTGTAATATCATGCTCTAGCGCGAGCGATTTTACTGGGCTGGCCGTTAGTTTTTTACCACGACCGGCTGGGCGATCTGGCTGGGTATAAACCCCAATAATCTCATGCTCCGAAGACAACAACGCCGCCAAGTGACGGGCGGCGAAATCCGGAGTACCTGCAAAGACAATTCTTAAAGACTGACTCAAGCTAGTGTTCCTTTTATTAATTGGTCGTGCTGTGGTTACTTATCTTGTTTCTCGTTAAAGCGTTTTATTTTAGTGAGCTTATCTTGAATACGCTTACGCTTTAATGGCGAGAGATAATCAACAAATAACTTACCTTTTAAATGGTCAAGTTCATGTTGAACACAAATCGCTAATAAATCATCCGCTTCAAAAGTGAATTCTTCACCTTCGCGATTTAATGCTTTTACCGTGACTTCCGCCGAGCGTGGCACTAAACCGCGCGCGCCAGGAACCGATAGGCAGCCTTCTTCAATGCCATCGTCACCGCTTTTGGCGATAATTTCTGGATTGATAAGCACCATAGGTTGATCGCGTTCATCAGAAACATCGATCACCACAATACGCTGATGAAAATCAACTTGAGTTGCCGCAAGGCCGATACCCTCTTCAACATACATGGTTTCAATCATGTCATCGATGAACGTTTGCAGCTCTGGGGTGACTTTTTCAACCGGCTTCGCAACGGTGCGAAGGCGATCATCTGGGAATGTTAACACTTGTAATACAGACATATACACTCGAAATATTGAACTGTGCCGAAAACAGCTTAAACCTTATGGGTGCAATTCTAGACATTTTACAAGCTAAATGACAGCATCGAATGACATTAAGGGACAATATTTCGACCAAGGAAAGAAGGGTCATGCCAAAAACTATGCGTTTTATACTTCAATTATTTGCTTTTATCGTGGTTAGCTTCTCTGTGGTTGCCGCCACAACCACCCAAAAACCGCTGTCATTAAAAGAAGGGGCACCACAAACTTACACTGTGAAAAAAGGGGATACTTTATGGGATATTTCCGAGTTATTTTTAGATAGTCCATGGTTGTGGCCAAGATTGTGGCAAGTCAATCCAGATATTAATAACCCTCACTTGATTTACCCTGGTGACAAATTGACTCTGACTTGGGTGAATGGTCAGCCGTTATTAAGCTTAAAACCAATGAAAAAAATTGGCCCTCAAGTACGCAAACAAGACAAAGTTGCTATTTCTGCCTTAAAAGATGGGCTCGTTGTTCCTTATTTAAAGTCTGATCAATTATTAACGGAAGACGATAAGCAAGTTGCCACCCGAGTGCTAGGCACCAGTGAGGGGCGTAAGTTCTTAAGTGCCAATGAGCGTATTTATATCGATGCTAGTGCCACCAATGAAAAATGGTCTATCTATCGCATCGTGGAAGAATATGATCGTAGTGGTGATGATGTAAAAGCGAGTGCCTTCTCTTTGCGCATTGTGGCAGACGCTGAATTAAAAGAAAAATCAGCTAAGTACAGCGGTTTGCAAGTGACTAAGCAGTATCAAGAAATAAAGCTTAATGATATTGCATTGCCAGTTTTTGGTGAGGATTTAACTCTATCGACTGTATTTGAGCCAACACCAGCCCCTGTGGGTTTAGTGGCTAACGTTAAAGGTTCAATGGATAACCATGCCTTTATGTCTGTCAATCAAGTTGTGATCATTGACCGCGGCAGTGATGATGGCTTAGTGCAAGGTAGCATGTTCAATTTGGCTAAATTTGGCTCGGTGGTATATGGCAAAAAAGGTGAGTATTACTATGAAGATGGTAAGTTCTTTAATAGTGGTAAGCGCATTGATTTACCGCCTGTGACCATAGGTGAAATGGTGGTTATTCGTCCTTATGCTAAATTTAGTTTGGCGTTAATTACTCAAAGTGATGAGCCGATCAAAGAAGATAGCATTGCGGTTTCGCCTGCTGCCAATGATCCGTCTGCATTACCGATAGTGAATAAAAATAATGATGATACAACGGTTAACTATCCATCGTAATGACTGAATCTCAACTGGCAGCATGGTTGATTTTAAGTTTTACACCTCAATTAGGCGGGGTCAGTTTGTCTCGCCTATTGAGGATAGATTCACCAGAGAATATTGTGGCGTACAATACGCTCGAATTACAAAATTTAAAATTAAAGCCCGCTCAAATCCAATTTATTCAACAGCAATCTCACCCCGAGGTTGATGCTTGCCTCACTTGGTATCAAGCGCAAGGTAATCATATTATCACTCCGCTTGATCAGACTTACCCTCCGTTATTGCTACAAATGTCCTCTCACCCGCCGGTATTATTCGTCAAAGGTAATATTGATGCGTTAATTCATCCACAAATCGCAATGGTTGGTAGTCGTAATGCCAGTATGGATGGCTTGCGCGCTGCGCGTGAGTTTGGGTACCAATTAGCTGAGCATGGCTTGACGGTGACCAGTGGCTTAGCATTAGGCATTGATGGTCATGCTCACGATGGTGCATTGCAAGCCAAGGGAGAGACGGTTGCGGTGCTGGGTTCTGGTGTTGACCAAATCTATCCCGCGCGTCATAAAGGTTTAGCGCAACGCATTTTAGAATCCGAAGGCGCTTTGGTGTCAGAGTTTCGGCCTGATACCAAGCCTCGCGCTGAATACTTTCCTCGTCGTAACCGTATTGTCAGCGGTTTATCACTTGGGGTGTTAGTGGTGGAGGCGGCGGAGCGTAGTGGTTCGCTTATCACTGCTCGTTATGCGTTAGAGCAAAATCGAGAGGTGTTTGCCTTACCAGGATCGATTTATCAAGCCGGTCACGCTGGCAGTAATGGATTGATCCAACAGGGCGCGAGTTTAGTGTGTTCAGCGCAAGATATTATTGATGAAATCCAACCACAACTAGACCGGTCATCTATCATAACGACCCCGACGCAACCAAGCTTTGCTTTTGAGATTGAAAAGGAAAGCTCCTGCGAAAATACTCTCAGCGGATCATTGCCATTTGCCGAACTGTTAGCTAACGTAGGAAATGAACCAACCCCAGTTGATATTTTGGCTCAAAGGACCCATATACCAGTACACGAAGTGATGATGCAAATACTGGAGCTCGAATTGAGTGGTTATGTTGCATCTGTCCCTGGGGGTTATATCCTTAATAGTAGACCCAAATAAGTTCTGTAAGCGGAGGGTAAAGCTATGATGGACATTCTGATGTATTTGTTTGAAACCTATATTCATAGCGATGCAGACTTAACTATCGATCAAGATGAACTTGAAGATGAGTTACTACGCGCAGGGTTTCACCAACAAGAAATTTATAAAGCGCTACATTGGTTAGAGGGCTTAGCGGCACTGCAGCAAGCAGATGGCGCGAAAATCGCTACTAGTTCAGCGTTATCGATCCGTATTTACACGCCTGAAGAAATGTTACGTATTGATGTTATTTGCCGAGGCTTTATCTTGTTCCTCGAGCAAGTCAAAGTGTTAACCACAGAAACGCGTGAAATGGTTATCGATCGGGTGATGGGGTTAGAGACGCAAGAATTTATTTTAGATGACCTGAAGTGGGTGATCTTAATGGTGTTGTTTAACGTACCCGGTAATGAAAGTGCGTACACGCAAATGGAAGAACTACTGGCATCTTCTGAACAAGGTGTTCTTCATTAAACTCTTCATTCATGCACTTATCACATCACTGCAATATTAATTATCTTGAGTTAAGTATGAGTAGTAAAATCGACACGCAACTATTTTCTAATCATGAGCATGGGTTAGAGCACGAGGTATGCCCACAATGTGGCGATACCCTGCAAGGCGAATTGCACTTGCGTCATGGTAAGCATGGTCCTTTTCTTGGTTGTAAACAATATCCACAATGTGACTACATTCGGCCATTGCATCAAAATGATGGCCATATTGTTAAAGAATTAGGGGTTGCTTGCCCTGAATGTGCCCAGAAAGAAGATGCCGCCTTGCAAGGTGAGTTGGTGTTGCGTCAAGGTCGCTATGGTATGTTTATTGGGTGCAGTCGGTTTCCGCAGTGTCATCATATTGCTTCGATGGATCAATCCGAGCCTAATCAAGCGCCTCAAGCCAATATTCCGTGTCCTGAATGTTTGCAAAGCCACGCGACGGCCAAAGATGCAGGCAATTTGGTGGAACGCCAATCTCGCTATGGTAAAAGCTTTTATGCTTGTAATGCTTATCCGAAATGCAAATTCTCGATCAATTTACCGCCTGTGATCGGCAGTTGTGAGCAATGTGGCTTTCCTTTGCTGGTGGAAAAAAAACTCGCTTCAGGGGTTAAAATTCTGTGCGCTAATCGTAAGTGTCAGCATCAGCAATCGTAATTCTAATAGCAACAACAAACTTAAATTCGATAAAATAAAAAAGACCCACTTTAATTAAGTGGGTCTTTAAGCTTTTATATTTTGAGTGTTAATACTAGGGGCTGTTGATCTTTCGTGATTAAATTTTGTTCGAGATAAAAGCCTTTAAATCGAGGCAAGTCGATTGAAGCCTAGTTATTCTAAGTAAATGAGACTTAACGAAGAGTAAAAGGCTTTTAGCCGAACCTTTCGGGCTGCGTTTGTTGGTCTTTTCTACTTCGTCATCGGCTTTTCGTGTAGCCAGCTACACCACAAAGCCTCTTTCTTGTATAAAAACCCAGTAATTCGCAGCAAAAACAACCACGAAAGATCAACAGCCCCTAGCAAGCTTCCTAACCCTATTATCCATTCCGAAAAAGCGTTTAAACCATCCGTGGGCACTTGGAAAAGTGCATCCATGCACTTTTGACACTTTTCTCCATGAATAATATGCTTAGAAAATATCATCTTGAAACGGTATAGCTTGAATCACCTTAAACTCACAACTGGTTGATATGCTGTTTGAGTTGTGGAAATTGAGCTTCATCTAATACCTTAATTAAGGTTTTTAATGCTTGGCATAATTCAGCATGACTGTTGCCACATACATTAATGTGACCCATTTTACGCCCGGTACGCTTTTCTTTGCCATACCAGTGAATATGACAATTTGGCATTGCCAGCACTTCTTTCGGTAGCGAATCTTGACCTAAAATATTGATCATCGCGGCGTGGCGGATCGCTTGAGTGCTCCCCAGTGGCATATCGCACACAGCTCGCAAATGGTTTTCAAATTGACACACTTCTGCGCCTTGTTGAGTCCAGTGACCTGAATTGTGCACCCGTGGGGCAATTTCATTGACCAATAATGTGCCATCTAAATCAAAGAACTCAATCGCCAATACCCCAACGTAATCTAGTTGCTGTGCAATCGCACTGAACATCTGCTGCGCTTGTTGTTGCAGTTTAGGCTCATCAATCGCAGTGGATAAACTTAACACGCCATCGACATGAACATTCTCGGCTAATGGGTAAACGGCAATCTCACCATTGGCGCGACGAGCCCCGACCAATGATACTTCACGCTGAAACGGAACAAATTCTTCAGCCACAATCGCTTGATGTTTGGTTGCGGTTAAGCTTTGCTGCATTTCATGCCAAGTAGCATCAATATCTGTCGTCTCTTTTAAACGCCATTGTCCTTTGCCATCGTAACCACCTAGTGCGGTTTTCAATACCATAGGCAAACCGACATAAGTAATAGCATCATCGAACTCGCTGCGATTGGTTATGATGGCATATTTGGCATTGGCGACATTAGCATTGTCTAACAATTGCTTTTCAATGCGACGATCACCACCGGCTTTAATCGCTTGGGTTGTTGGTCGAAATTTACCGCTTTGTTGGCAAATATCTAAAATAGAGTGGGGGATGTGTTCAAATTCAGCGGTGATCACATCGGCTTTGGCAATGGCATTATTGAGCCCATGACCAATGACATTTTGGGTGAGCGGGTGAACAATCTTTTCACTGCCAACATCAAACGCTGAAACATCGATATTAAGTGGCGCACCCGCTAAAGACATCATGCGAGCCAATTGGCCAGCACCTAAAACTAAAACGTGCTTATCTGCCATTGGATTAATCCTCTGCTGGATTTGGATTGGCGAGTACAGTATCGGTTTGTTCTTTACGGAAAGCTTCTACTTCAGCCATTACCGCTTGATCGTGGATACCAATGATCTGCGCCGCTAAAATACCGGCATTGGCTGCGCCTGCTTCACCAATCGCCAAGGTGCCAACCGCAATACCTTTTGGCATTTGTACAATCGAATATAAAGAATCAACACCAGAAAGCGCGCGAGATTGAACCGGAACCCCTAACACTGGAAGGCTGGTAAAGGCGGCGGTCATGCCTGGAAGGTGAGCGGCACCACCGGCACCCGCAATAATCACTTTTAATCCGCGTGCTTTGGCGCTTTCTGCATATTCGCTGAGTAGATGAGGAGTTCGGTGAGCAGAAACCACTTTTGTTTCATAAGGGACATTAAAGCGGTCTAACATTTCAGCCGCCAATTTCATGGTTGGCCAATCGGACTTAGAACCCATGATAATTCCAACTTTCATCGAATACTCCTGTTGTACTTCTTGGTTGCGAGACAATATGAAAAACAAACGTGGTCGTATTATACGGAGAAATCACCCCAAGGAAAACGTTTGCGTCAGGTATTTCATTCTAGAGTAGCATTTAGAGGTGAAAATCATTTAGTCTATGGTTAAACACTTTATGTATTGCTAATGAGCAGAAAAGGACGATCGGTTGGATAATTTTGCGCGAGTGATTGAAACACTCAATAAAGGTGACGTGATTGCCTACCCAACCGAAGGGGTTTTCGGGGTTGGGTGCGATCCTGATAATAATGCAGCAATTGATAAACTATTAGCGTTGAAGCAACGTCCAATTGAAAAAGGGTTGATATTAATTGCGGCTAATTATCAACAACTCTTACCTTATATAGATGAAGAGCAATTAACCGAAATGCAGCGTCAAACTATGTTGGCGACTTGGCCTGGGGCGGTAACTTGGGTCGTTCCGGTTAAGCCTAACGTTTCTTCTCATCTTACTGGTCAATTTAACTCGATTGCAGTGCGGGTTACTGACCATCCGCAAGTGCAAAAACTGTGCTTAGCGTTTGGTAAACCGTTGACCTCAACCAGCGCCAATTTAACCGGTTTAGATCCATGTCGAACCACCGAAGAAGTTGAACAACAGCTAGGGCAATATTTAACGGCCATTTTAGCGGGGAAAACCGGTGGTCGAACTCAACCAACGGAAATCAGAGATGCGATCACCGGCAACATATTAAGAGTGGGATAGGATGGAACAGGTTAATAAACACGCGGTAAAGACATTTTTGATGCAACTGCAAGATTCTATTTGTCAGCAATTAGAGTGGGTAGATGGTCAATCTTTTGTTGAAGATGCTTGGCAACGTGAATTAGGCGGGGGGGGTCGCAGCCGCGTACTCAAAGATGGGAAAGTATTTGAACAAGGAGGGGTAAATTTCTCGCATGTGTTTGGCGATAAGATGCCCGCTTCTGCTACTGCACATCGACCAGAGTTAGCGGGACGCAAGTTTGAAGCTCTGGGGGTGTCATTAGTTTTACATCCTAAAAATCCTTATATCCCAACCTCACATGCGAATGTACGCTTCTTTATTGCGGAAAAAGAAGGTGAAGCCCCTATCTGGTGGTTTGGTGGTGGGTTTGATTTAACGCCGTTTTATCCTTTTGAGCAGGACTGTCAGCATTGGCATGATACCGCAAAGGCAATTTGTGCTCCTTTTGGCGATGATATGTATAGCCAGCATAAAGCATGGTGTGATCGTTATTTCTTTTTGCCTCATCGTAACGAGACTCGTGGAGTGGGAGGATTATTCTTCGATGACTTTAATCAGTTAGGCTTTGAACGCAGTTTTGCCTATATGCAAGCCGTCGGTAATGGTTTTACTCAAGCTTATCTTCCTATTGTCGATAAAAGAAAAGATCATCAATATAGTGATCGTGAGCGCCAGTTCCAATTGTATCGTCGCGGACGTTACGTTGAATTTAACTTAGTTTATGACCGGGGCACTTTATTTGGATTACAAAGTGGTGGGCGTACCGAGTCTATTCTAATGTCGATGCCACCATTAGCGCGCTGGGAATACGACTATTCACCGCAAACACAATCAGCAGAAGACGATTTATACCAACACTATTTACAACCAAGGGATTGGTGATAAATAGCGGTGCCGTTATTATTTATTAGCTAGACAAGGATATCGCCAATATGAGCCAACTTGATCAATATGCCGTGTTTGGTAACCCAATCAAACACAGTAAATCCCCCTTTATCCATACTCTATTTGCACGCCAAACCAATCAACCAATGGAATACGGCATTATTGAAGCGCCGGCAGATGGCTTTCAATTAGCTGCGACCACCTTTTTTTCACAAGGAGGGCGTGGTTGTAATGTGACCGCACCGTTTAAGTTGGATGCCTTTAAGTTTGCCGACAGATTAACGGAGCGGGCGCAATTAGCTCAAGCGGTGAATACATTAAAGAAGCTAGATGATGGACAAATTATTGGTGATAACACCGATGGTGAAGGGCTAGTACAAGACTTGCTTCAATATCAAGCTCAATTGCAAGGTGCCAAAATATTGTTACTTGGCGCGGGTGGGGCGGCAAGAGGGGTATTAAAGCCTTTACTCGATCAAAGCCCAGAGCAAATAGTCATTGTTAATCGCACCTTGGAAAAAGCACAGCAACTTGCAAAAACCTTTAGTGAGTACGGCAATGTGGTAGCAAAACCTATGGAAGAGATTGATTGCTCGTTTGATATTATTATCAACTCAACCTCGGCAGGGTTAGCGGGCGGTTTGCCTGAAATCAGTTCGGCTATTTTTAGCCCACAAAGCGTTAGCTATGATATGAGCTATGGAGCAGGCAAAACCCACTTCAATGATTGGGCAAAACACAATGGTGTCACTCATGCTTATGATGGTTTGGGGATGTTAGTGGGTCAGGCGGCAGAAAGTTTTATGTTATGGCGTGCTTTAAGACCGAGTGTACGACAAGTATTACGCGAGCTGCGTAAGAATCTCGCCTGTTAAATGGAATAAATGATGAACCAGAATATATTATTTGCCGATCTCCAAACTTGGCATCCTGAGCGTCAAGTGGTGAGTTTTCCTGCTCAACAAGCGGGACAATTGATCGAATGCATTGTCTCTATTGAAAAGCTATCTCAGCTAATTGGTTATAAAGTCGATTCCGCGCAGGTGTTATCCGTATTTGATTCATTGCGTTTTGATTTAGAAGATTTAGCTGAACAAGCAATAGAAGAAGAATTGTTTAACCTAGCAGGAGAAATCGAACTAGGCTAAAGAATGCAAATTGATTACCAATTCCATTTAGTATTTGATCAATTTTGAACGATCATTAAATTTATGGCATTGGTATGACTATTTTATGTCATTGAGGTAGTCATTTTTAGTGGCAACATAGTTATCGGCTGATTTTAATAAAAATGCGCTTTCTTGAGCTGATAAGGCGCGAGCTTGCTTAACAGGGCTGCCTATATAAAGGTAACCACTCTCTAATCGCTTATTGGGAGGCACTAAGCTGCCGGCTCCAATGACGACATCCGATTCAATGATGGCACCATCGAGAATAATCGACCCCATACCAACTAAAACACGATCATGAATAGTGCAACCATGCAGCATTACTTTGTGCCCAATGGTGACATTGTTACCAATAATAAGAGGAAAGCCGTGTGGGTTGTCGTCATTTTTATGAGTGACATGCAAAATGCTACCATCTTGTACATTGGTCCGTTGGCCGATGTGAATATGATTAACATCACCACGTGCGGCAACTAATGGCCAAACACTTGAATCTTGCCCAATTGTGATTTCTCCAACTAAAATTGAAGTCTCATCAACATAAACACCCGTTTCTAGCTGGGGTTTAATTCCTTTAAAGCTGCGAATATTATTCATCTCGACTCCTTAGTTGGTAATAACAAGGGGAAAATAGCATGAAAACTAACCTTAATAGCCGTTTTTGCTGAAAAACCAACCAAACGATCAAAAAAGTCAAAAAAAGTAGAAAAAAGCCCTTGCCAATGTGACGGTGATCTCTATAATGCGACCTCACTGACACGGAGCACACAGCCTAACGGCCGCAACGAGTCAGAGGTCATAACCTTCTCAAAGAGGTTAACGAAAAAAGATTGAAGAAAGTGTTTGACACGCTCAATCAAATCGTTAAAATGGCCGCCCTGTTCGACGAGACGCAAGTCGCACGAACAGTTGCTCTTTAACAATTTAAACCTATCAATCTGTGTGGGCACTCGTTGATGATAATCAATAAAGCTTCTTAGGAAGCAAAAATGATTTCAATGAACTGAGTGACCAAATTGAACAATTTATTGTTCGGCACAGTCAATTCATCATCATTCTGTTGGAATGATGATAGCTTTAAAATTACACTTTATCTTCGGATAAAGATTAGTTTTGAAGTCAGTATTCGTTGAGTCACTCCCTTTTAATTAAGGGAATCAAAATCTTAAATTGAAGAGTTTGATCATGGCTCAGATTGAACGCTGGCGGCAGGCCTAACACATGCAAGTCGAGCGGTAACAGAGATAGCTTGCTATCTGCTGACGAGCGGCGGACGGGTGAGTAATGCATAGGAAGTTGCCCTGATGTGGGGGATACCAGTTGGAAACGACTGTTAATACCGCATAATCTTTTCGGAGCAAAGCGGGGGACCTTCGGGCCTCGCGCGTTAGGATACGCCTATGTGGGATTAGCTAGTTGGTGAGGTAATGGCTCACCAAGGCGACGATCCCTAGCTGGTCTGAGAGGATGATCAGCCACACTGGGACTGAGACACGGCCCAGACTCCTACGGGAGGCAGCAGTGGGGAATATTGCACAATGGGCGAAAGCCTGATGCAGCCATGCCGCGTGTATGAAGAAGGCCTTCGGGTTGTAAAGTACTTTCAGTTGTGAGGAAGGTTGCGTAGTTAATAGCTGCGTAGCTTGACGTTAGCAACAGAAGAAGCACCGGCTAACTCCGTGCCAGCAGCCGCGGTAATACGGAGGGTGCGAGCGTTAATCGGAATTACTGGGCGTAAAGCGCATGCAGGTGGTTTGTTAAGTCAGATGTGAAAGCCCGGGGCTCAACCTCGGAAGGTCATTTGAAACTGGCAAACTAGAGTACTGTAGAGGGGGGTAGAATTTCAGGTGTAGCGGTGAAATGCGTAGAGATCTGAAGGAATACCAGTGGCGAAGGCGGCCCCCTGGACAGATACTGACACTCAGATGCGAAAGCGTGGGGAGCAAACGGGATTAGATACCCCGGTAGTCCACGCCGTAAACGATGTCTACTTGGAGGTTGTGGCCTTGAGCCGTGGCTTTCGGAGCTAACGCGTTAAGTAGACCGCCTGGGGAGTACGGTCGCAAGATTAAAACTCAAATGAATTGACGGGGGCCCGCACAAGCGGTGGAGCATGTGGTTTAATTCGATGCAACGCGAAGAACCTTACCTACTCTTGACATCTACAGAAGTCGGCGGAGACGCTGATGTGCCTTCGGGAACTGTAAGACAGGTGCTGCATGGCTGTCGTCAGCTCGTGTTGTGAAATGTTGGGTTAAGTCCCGCAACGAGCGCAACCCTTATCCTTGTTTGCCAGCGAGTAATGTCGGGAACTCCAGGGAGACTGCCGGTGATAAACCGGAGGAAGGTGGGGACGACGTCAAGTCATCATGGCCCTTACGAGTAGGGCTACACACGTGCTACAATGGCGCATACAGAGGGCAGCAAGCTAGCGATAGTGAGCGAATCCCAAAAAGTGCGTCGTAGTCCGGATTGGAGTCTGCAACTCGACTCCATGAAGTCGGAATCGCTAGTAATCGTGGATCAGAATGCCACGGTGAATACGTTCCCGGGCCTTGTACACACCGCCCGTCACACCATGGGAGTGGGCTGCAAAAGAAGTAGGTAGTTTAACCTTTCGGGGAGGACGCTTACCACTTTGTGGTTCATGACTGGGGTGAAGTCGTAACAAGGTAGCCCTAGGGGAACCTGGGGCTGGATCACCTCCTTACGAAAAGATTATTTTGATGAGTACCCACACAGATTGATTAGGTTTAGAAAAGAAAAGAGTTTGAAAGCATCCCATATGCTTTCGCATTTTATTCAGAAATGAATAAAAATCCTGTGTCCCGTTCGTCTAGAGGCCTAGGACACCGCCCTTTCACGGCGGTAACAGGGGTTCGACTCCCCTACGGGATACCACTTCTCTCCTTTTGATTAAGAGAGTAGTAAAATGGGTCGTTAGCTCAGCTGGTAGAGCAGTTGACTTTTAATCAATTGGTCGCAGGTTCGAATCCTGCACGACCCACCATTCCTTCCACGGGAATGCTTACTTTAGGTGAGAAAAAAATGTGGGCGATTAGCTCAGTTGGGAGAGCACCTGCCTTACAAGCAGGGGGTCACTGGTTCGAGCCCGGTATCGCCCACCACTCTTTAAGTGTTTTCTATGATGTTTCGCATTCAATTTTTATTGAATGGGATTTCTTGTCGCTGAAAGCCTTTAAAAAGTGTTACGTTTGTAAAAACAATAACTCTTTGCTCTTTAACAATTTGGAAAGCTGACTGAATAAATAACCAAGGTTATTTGTTCAAAATAAAAGTTCTCAAATCTTATTGCTTGCTTGCAAGTGATGAGTAACAACACACATTCAAGTGTCTTGTATTCTACAAACCATTTATGGTTTGTTCTATTGAGTCCGGCAAATCGTTTATTCAAGATTACCCTCTTGAATAAACAAAAAACTAAACCTTATTTAGTTGAACATACATAAGACCCTTTTGGGTTGTATGGTTAAGTGAATAAGCGTACACGGTGGATGCCTAGGCAGTCAGAGGCGATGAAGGACGTATTAACTTGCGATAAGCGTAGATAAGGCAGTAAAAGCCACTTGAGTCTACGATTTCCGAATGGGGAAACCCACGTGCATAAGCACGTATTATTAACTGAATACATAGGTTAATAAGGCGAACCCGGGGAACTGAAACATCTAAGTACCCGGAGGAAGAGAAATCAACCGAGATTCCGAAAGTAGCGGCGAGCGAAATTGGATTAGCCCTTAAGCTTTATATGATGCAGGTGAAGGCTCTGGAAAGTGCCGCGATACAGGGTGATAGCCCCGTAACCGACACATCATACTAAGTGAAAACGAGTAAGGCGGGACACGTGATATCCTGTTTGAATATGGGGGGACCATCCTCCAAGGCTAAATACTCCTGACTGACCGATAGTGAACCAGTACCGTGAGGGAAAGGCGAAAAGAACCCCTGTGAGGGGAGTGAAATAGAACCTGAAACCGTGTACGTACAAGCAGTAGGAGCACCTTCGTGGTGTGACTGCGTACCTTTTGTATAATGGGTCAGCGACTTAATTTTAGTAGCAAGGTTAACCGTTTAGGGGAGCCGTAGGGAAACCGAGTCTTAACTGGGCGAATAGTTGCTAGGATTAGACCCGAAACCAGGTGATCTAGCCATGGGCAGGTTGAAGATTGAGTAACATCAATTGGAGGACCGAACCGACTAATGTTGAAAAATTAGCGGATGACTTGTGGCTAGGGGTGAAAGGCCAATCAAACCTGGAGATAGCTGGTTCTCCCCGAAAGCTATTTAGGTAGCGCCTCGGACGAATACTACTGGGGGTAGAGCACTGTTAAGGCTAGGGGGTCATCCCGACTTACCAACCCTTTGCAAACTCCGAATACCAGTAAGTAATATCCGGGAGACACACGGCGGGTGCTAACGTCCGTCGTGGAGAGGGAAACAACCCAGACCGCCAGCTAAGGTCCCAAAGTATAGCTAAGTGGGAAACGATGTGGGAAGGCTCAGACAGCCAGGATGTTGGCTTAGAAGCAGCCATCATTTAAAGAAAGCGTAATAGCTCACTGGTCGAGTCGGCCTGCGCGGAAGATGTAACGGGGCTAAGCTATACACCGAAGCTGCGGCAGCATAATTTATTATGCTGGGTAGGGGAGCGTTCTGTAAGCCGTTGAAGGTGAACTGAGAAGTTTGCTGGAGGTATCAGAAGTGCGAATGCTGACATGAGTAACGATAAAGGGAGTGAAAAACTCCCTCGCCGGAAGACCAAGGGTTCCTGTCCAACGTTAATCGGGGCAGGGTAAGTCGACCCCTAAGGCGAGGCTGAAAAGCGTAGTCGATGGGAAACGGGTTAATATTCCCGTACTTCTTATAAATGCGATGGGGGGACGGAGAAGGCTAGGTGGGCCTGGCGATGGTTGTCCAGGTTCAAGTGCGTAGGCTAATTTCTTAGGTAAATCCGGGAAATTGTTAGGCTGAGACACGATGTCGAGTCACTACGGTGATGAAGTCATTGATGCCATACTTCCAGGAAAAGCCTCTAAGCTTCAGTTTATAAGAAATCGTACCCCAAACCGACACAGGTGGTCGGGTAGAGAATACCAAGGCGCTTGAGAGAACTCGGGTGAAGGAACTAGGCAAAATGGTACCGTAACTTCGGGAGAAGGTACGCTCCTGTTGGTGATGAGACTTGCTCTCTAAGCTGACGGGAGTCGCAGATACCAGGTGGCTGCAACTGTTTATTAAAAACACAGCACTGTGCAAAATCGTAAGATGACGTATACGGTGTGACGCCTGCCCGGTGCCGGAAGGTTAATTGATGGGGTTAGACTTCGGTCGAAGCTCTTGATCGAAGCCCCGGTAAACGGCGGCCGTAACTATAACGGTCCTAAGGTAGCGAAATTCCTTGTCGGGTAAGTTCCGACCTGCACGAATGGCGTAATGATGGCCACGCTGTCTCCACCCGAGACTCAGTGAAATTGAAATCGCTGTGAAGATGCAGTGTACCCGCGGCTAGACGGAAAGACCCCGTGAACCTTTACTACAGCTTGGCACTGAACATTGAACCTACATGTGTAGGATAGGTGGGAGACTTTGAAGCATTGTCGCTAGATGATGTGGAGTCGTCCTTGAAATACCACCCTTGTAGTTTTGATGTTCTAACATAGGTCCCTAATCGGGATTGTGGACAGTGCCTGGTGGGTAGTTTGACTGGGGCGGTCTCCTCCCAAAGAGTAACGGAGGAGCACGAAGGTGGGCTAAACACGGTTGGACATCGTGTGGTTAGTGCAATGGCATAAGCCCGCTTGACTGCGAGAATGACAATTCGAGCAGGTGCGAAAGCAGGTCATAGTGATCCGGTGGTTCTGAATGGAAGGGCCATCGCTCAACGGATAAAAGGTACTCCGGGGATAACAGGCTGATACCGCCCAAGAGTTCATATCGACGGCGGTGTTTGGCACCTCGATGTCGGCTCATCACATCCTGGGGCTGAAGTCGGTCCCAAGGGTATGGCTGTTCGCCATTTAAAGTGGTACGCGAGCTGGGTTTAGAACGTCGTGAGACAGTTCGGTCCCTATCTGCCGTGGGCGTTGGAAGATTGAAGGGGGCTGCTCCTAGTACGAGAGGACCGGAGTGGACGAACCACTGGTGTTCGGGTTGTCATGCCAATGGCATTGCCCGGTAGCTAAGTTCGGAATCGATAAGTGCTGAAAGCATCTAAGCACGAAGCGAGCCCTGAGATGAGTCTTCCCTGGCGCTTTAAGCGTCCTAAAGGGTTGTTCGAGACTAGAACGTTGATAGGCAGGGTGTGTAAGTGCTGCGAGGCATTGAGCTAACCTGTACTAATTGCCCGTGAGGCTTAACCATACAACACCTAAAGGGTTTTGTTGTTGGATTTAATAGAAGATACGAATAGATACTTGAATTTGTGTGAGAACGAATTAGCAAAGCAGCTTTCCGAATTAGTTAAGACGAAATCGTCTTAACAAAGAATATTGCTTGGCGACCATAGCATTGTGGACCCACCTGATTCCATGCCGAACTCAGAAGTGAAACGCAATAGCGCCGATGGTAGTGTGGGGTTTCCCCATGTGAGAGTAGGACATCGCCAGGCTTGAATAAAAGTATCAGTTTAAAACTGATGGAATACTGTATAAAGCACTCAAATAAGACTTTAGATGGTAACAATTTGTGGAGGGATGGCTGAGTGGTCGAAAGCACCGGTCTTGAAAACCGGCGCCTGTTAATAGCGGGCCTAGGGTTCAAATCCCTATCCCTCCACCACTATTCGAGATAACCCACTGCTTGCAGTGGGTTTTTTCATATCTAACGTTTAAGAATTTAATTTTCTGTAACTGTTTTTTGATGAAAATAAACAAAGTTTCATGTTGTTTATACCAGCTGAAAAACGAACAATGAACTGGGTTTATCTAGCCCCGCGAGTGCATTCGAGTCACCTTTTTGAGCATTCTAACAAACCATTGTCAACGCCACCCATTGTTACTGCCGGTGTAACCCTCTTCAAACTTGCTCTATTGGAGTTAGTTCCGAGATGTTTGATTATGTTTACGTTATCAAATTCATTCGCTAAATCGGCTATATGCCAACCTACACCCCATGATCACGACCGTATGTAGCTCTATTCTGTAATTTGAGAAATTTTCAGATGAGCTGGCATGATGCTTTATATCAATCTGGAAGATTAACTGATTAGGCTTTAGTATCTTGGCGACATTAGTCTGTGACGCTCTGTTTTTCTGAGCGATATGGATGTGACCAATTCTAGAAAGATTGAGTTTCGATGAATACAGAGGCATTTGATTATGCTGAAGATCTTAATTAATACCAATTCCATAAATTTAATGAGCGTTCAAAATTGAGTACAGAGAAAAGTGTCAAAGGCCATAGATGGCCTTTTCTCAAGCGACCAAGGACGGATCAGCGTCTTTTCGGCGCATTCAAATTGATCAAATATTAAATGGAATTGGTATAACATCCTCTAGCGAGTGTTTATCTTAAGCAAAAAAAACCTAGCCGTTTGCTTGGCTAGGTTTTGGTTGTTGAGTTAAATTTCTATTTTGAAGTCATTAAACTTAACGCTTTGCGGGATACATCACCCGCGGCTTGGTGCATATTTTGATGCTCTAAAGCATCGGCAAGATAAGAATAATCTGTAACACTAGCGCGTTGCTTCAATGACTGTTCAAAGGCATTCTGGGCTTCAGGCCACTTATGTTCACGAAGGTAAAGTTGGCCTAGTGTACTGTTGGCTTCGGCGTGATCTTTGCTTTTTTTCACTATTCCTTCTAATAGAACAATGGCTGGATAGGTATCCGGTAAATGGATCTCGGTAAGAAGTGGCAACAATAGAGCGGAAGGTGATTGTTTGAGGCTATCTCTTAATATCACATAAGCCTCAGAATCGCCTTTAGTCTCGATAAGTTGCTCAACCATCAAGCGGACAACGTTCTCATCTTGTTTAAGCTTTTTAGGTAAATTGCTCCAATAGGCTAATAAGCCACTGGTGCCTTTTTGAGATCCAATTTCTTCCATTTTTCCTAATTGAACTTGATAATATAGAGTTTGATACTCTTCATTTTGAATAAGCTTGGTCTTTTTTAATTTAGGTAGCAGTTCATCTAACGCCGTCCATAATTGCAGATGTTGATAGGTTTTCTTTAATAAATTTAAGACAATAGTGTTATTGGGATAACGACCCTTCAACTTTTCAAGGTGAGCATGGGCATCAGCGTATTGGTTATTTCTTACCATTTGGCGGATCTGGGTTATCTCTACAGCCAGAGAGTTTTTGTCGAGTTCTAATGCTAAAGCCAGATATTTTTTACGTTTGGTTTCATCACCCATACCTTGCGCGGCTTCTGCGGCAATTAAATGACAAAGGATAGGCATGTCATGATGATTAGCCCAACGAGTCACTTTTTTTTCTGCCGCTTGCCAGTCGCCTTCTAATAATTTAATGATGCCTTCATTGGTATAACGACGTGCGCGTTTTAATTTACGCACACTAAACCAGTTCCAAGTGGCACTACTGGCTCGTAAACCACGTTTAATAATATTTTCAGCAATGTATAAAGCGGCTAATACACCAACCACAAAAATGACTAAGGTAGTGACGCTCATTTCGGTTGTGGTGTTGGCAATTGAGATCAGTACATAACCTTGTTGATCAGAAAATTGAGTGCCAACAAATAAGCCTAAGCCTAAGACAATAAAAAGGAAAATTAATCGAAACATTATTTATCTCCTTTACCCACAACAGTGACTGAGCGACGTAAACGATCGGAAATAACATCGGTTAATGGCTTTTGAGATTTAAGCTTAACCGGATAGTTTACGGTAATATTTTTTTCTTTTAGTTGACGTAAGGCTTGTTCGAATTTCTGTACTTTCAATGAATGTTGATTGAAGTATTTATTCGACCAATCCAGTGCTGCTTGCAAAGATGCTTGATAAATATCATTATTTTCGACATTGACCCCTTTAATTGCCCCCTCTAATTTTGCCTTCATATTTTCTTTAAAATAAAAGTGCTGTTCAGGTGACAGTAGTGGGGTAGCATTGCCATCACGCGTTCTGAAGGTAATGAAATGACCGGTAAAATCTTTGACTGATGTGAGCAGGTTATCTTGCCAATCATTGATGTCTTCCGATACCGCAATATCTTGTTTTTTCTCTTCTTTAGGTAGCAGTGAATTGGCTAATGGAAGCTTGTCAATTTCAGTTTGTAGGCTAATTAAATTTATGATTAGTCCATCACGGTCAATAATAGGTAAGGATTTTAGTTGGGTGATATCTTCTGCCATCGATTTGCGTAAGCTGACTAAGCTTGGATCGTTTAAAGCGGCGATACGTTGATCGGCCGATTGCATTAGTTGAGTCGCAGATTCAATGTCATGTTCTAAAAATAGCTTTCTGCCGGCCATTTTAGTTAAGTAGTCCGCTTCGGCTAATAACCAATCGTTTGGACTGCGACCTTTTATATCGGCTAAGGCAAGCTGCAAACTTTTGATGCTCTTTTGTTGCTGCTCGCTATTGGTGCCCACTTTGTGGATCAAGTGCTGACTGTCTTTTTGAAACTGTTGCTTATTGTCTTGCAGTTGTTGGTTTATATTATTTTGTAATTGAGTAACTTGCGCGCTGAGTTTGCCAATCGTTTTTTGATTTTGGGTATATTGATATTGCTCATAGGCGACAACGGAACCGGCAACCAATAATGCCAATATAATTGCTGCAGTCGCTCGCTTGCTGCCGGGCTTTTTGGTTTTTTTATTGCTTGCCGCTGAATGAGAAGCTTGGCTTGTTTGGGTGACGGCAGCGTTGGTTGAATTATTGTCGGTCATATTTTGATCCTACTGTATTAGTTTTTCCGCTAATGTATTCCAGTAAAACTGAATTAGCGGCACTTCCTGTATTTATTATATGCGAAAAACCAAGTTGTTTTGCTTGTTGCTCAATACGTATACTTGGGAGATAAAGTTTTAGCTGTTTTATCCAAGCTAGGTAATCATTCGGTGTGTGTGAAATTAGGTAATGTAATTGGTCACTACTGGTGACGACTAATTGTTTGATATTGGCTAATTGCCACTGCGAAAATACGTCTTTAGTTATGGGCAAATAAGATCGTTGATAGATTTCGCTGTAATCAACAGACGCTCCACGTTGTTGTAGAGTTTGATAAATTAACTCGCGCCCACCATTACCCCTTAGAATTAAAATACGCTGATTTTTGACTAACTTCAAAGCTGGTAAGTCCAGTAAGTGTTCACTGTCACTGATTTTAGGTGAGATAACACGCTGCGCACTGTATTGCTGTAATAATTGCGCCGTTTTATTTCCAATAGCAAAGTAGTGGATCTGCGAGGGAAATGGGCGGTGTTGTTGCTTTAAAGTCTGATAAGCCCAATGAACTGCATATTGGCTGACCGCGATGACAATATCGCAATGCTTAAGGGTGCAGTGAAGTGTTTCGTTATCTTTTCCTTGCTCAAATCGCAAAAGAGGGTGGTGCTGACTCTCAATACCGAGTCTGCTTAATTGATAGCATAAATCCGCGCCATCCTCTCCTGGACGAGTTACCAGAACACTCATCGTTAGTCGTGATCAGCGTACAGTTTTTCTAAGATTACTTTAGCGCCATCATTGAGTAATTGATTGGCAAGCGTGACGCCCAGTTGTTCTGCATCCTTACGTAAACCGCGGACTTCACCACGAATAATCGTTGAGCCATCCGGTTCGCCCACTAAACCGCGTAGCCAGATATTGTCGCCATCTAATAGTGAGTAGCTACCAATCGGTACCTGACAACCGCCTTCAAGTGTGAGGTTCATGGCGCGCTCACATAATACTCGGTCTTGGGTGTCGGTATGATTGAGAGGAGCAAGCAGTTTTAGTAAACGTTCATCATCCAGTCGGCATTCAATCCCAACTGCGCCTTGGCCTACTGCTGGCAGAGATTCTTCTGGTTCAATAAAGCTACGAATGCGATCTTCAAGTTTGAGACGCTTTAGACCTGCCGCAGCTAATACGATCGCATCATATTCACCGGCATCGAGTTTCCCTAAGCGGGTTCCGACGTTGCCACGTAAATCTTTGATGATCAGATCAGGGCGACGTTCTTTTAATTGGCATTGGCGACGTAAGCTACAAGTACCAACCACCGCACCTTGTGGCAGCGCATCGACGTTAGGGTAGGTGCTTGACACAAAAGCATCGCGCGGATCTTCGCGTTCACAAATGGTGACTAGGCCTAAACCGTCAGGAAAATCGACAGGTACATCTTTCATTGAATGCACGGCTAAATCGGCGCGTCCTTCTAGCATTGCTACTTCGAGTTCTTTAACGAATAAACCTTTACCACCAACTTTTGCCAAAGGAGTGTCTAAGATAATATCCCCTTTAGTTACCATCGTGACTAGTTCTACTTCTAGGCCCGGATGAGCTTGCTGTAAGGCATCTCTAACATAATAAGCTTGCCATAGAGCGAGAGGGCTTTTTCGAGTCGCGATACGAATTGGAGTGGTAGACATAAGGAACCTTTTTAATCAATTTTGTTATTACTCATCCTAACATTCTTAACTTAAAACGCTTACTTTTAGCGCCAAAATTTTGATAAACAACCGATAAGCATAGGTAAATAGGTGATAGAGACTAAAGTGGTAGGATGATAAAGTTGTATAATGTTTACCCTTTTATAAAAAAGTGTTAGATTGATCACAGTTTTAGCTTGCTCCACAATAGTAAGCCAAGGTTCTCTTATTCATATAGTAGTGCTAGGAATTTATCTTGCAGGCATACACCCAATCATTAATACAAAAGCTAGATGCGCTTAATCAGCAAAGGATTGAGCGAGCTTTGTCATTGATGGATAAAACCAGCCAACAAGTTTTCCACCTTATTCCTACGCTATTGCACTTCAATCATACTCAGCTACCAGGTTTTTCTGGCGATAACACGCCGAGTGGTATTGCAAACTTTACCCTGACTGATATTCAGCAGCAGTTATTGCTCGATATGTTGGGTTATGAGGCAACAGTAAGCCATTCTGATCCAACTCAACATATTCGTTCTTTATACACCATGGGAAGCACTTCGTCGGTAGGGCAAAGTTCTTCAAGTGATTTAGATATTTGGGTGTGTATCTCATCAGAAATGCGATTGGAAGATAGGGTTCTGTTGAGCAACAAATGTTTAGCCGTTACTGAATGGGCGAAAGGCTTTGGTGTTGAAGCCAATTTCTTCTTAATGGATGAAAATCGTTTTCGTACTAATCAATCTGAAGAAATGACTGGTGATAATTGTGGCTCATCGCAACACCTTTTATTGTTAGATGAATTTTATCGTTCAGCGGTTCGTCTTGCTGGGCAACGATTGCTATGGAAAATCGTGCCACCTGAAATGGAAGAGTGCTACGACGAATATGTCGAGCAACTGTGTGGAAGTGGCCAGCTAGATTGTTCTGAATGGATCGACTTTGGTCAGTTGCACCGTATTCCTGCAGAAGAGTATTTTGGATCCAACCTGTGGCAGCTATATAAAAGTATCGATTCACCTTACAAATCAGTTTTGAAAGCGATTTTATTGGAGTCTTATTCTTGGGAGTACCCAAATCCTCAATTATTGAGTGTTGATACTAAGCGTCGATTTTTTGCCTGCGAGCAGAAAGAATATGGCATGGATAGTTATTATCTAATGCTGGAAAAAGTGACTCGTTATCTTGAACGTATTGGCGATCAACGCCGACTAGAGTTAGTGCGTCGCTGTTTCTATTTAAAAACGCATGAAAAATTATCCCGTTCGGCAGGGGACAACCATGTTGCGTGGCGTCATTCGGCGATTCAAGATTTGGTTTCCGATTGGGGCTGGTCTGATGCGCTGATTGAAGAATTAGACAACCGTCGCCATTGGAAAGTGGAACAAGTAAAAAAGGTACATCACGAGTTGCTTGATGCTTTAATGCTGAGCTACCGTAATTTGATCCAATTTGCCCGTCGCCATGACATTACCTCGGCGATAAGCCCGCAAGATATTAGTATTTTGGCGCGTAAACTGTACGCTGCATTTGAAACTCTGCCAGGCAAAGTGACATTATTAAATTCACAAATATCGCCTGATTTACATGAACCTAATTTAACCTTTATTCAAGTACCGCAAGGACGAACTAATCAACCGGGCTGGTATCTGTATAAACATGCGCTTGATCCTTATGAAATATTAGGAAAAGCACCGTTAGAGCATAATCAATATTTAAGTAAATTAGTGGCGTGGGCATTTTTTAATGGCTTGATCACTGAAGGTACACATCTAGAAGCTGTCGTTCGTGATGCACAACTGGATATGGATAAGCTTTATCAAATGGTGAGTGACTTACGCAATACTTTTTCTTTGCGTAAACGCCAACCGACCATGCAAGCCCTAGGTAGCCCGTGCGAAGTGAGTCAGCTGTCTATTTTTATTAATCTAGAAAGCGATCCGACGGCTAATTTAACGACTCAGCAGTTAAAAGGTGCCCAGAAGAATGTTGATATCTTTAGTTTTTCTGAGCAGCAGCAATGTTTGGTTACCAGTGTCGATTTAGTGTATCGCAACTCATGGCATGAAGTCAGAACACTGCACTTTTCGGGCCAAAATGCGATTATAGAAGCGCTGAAAACCATTTTAGGAAAAATGCACCAAGACGCTCGCCCGCCAGAGTCGGTTGATGTGTTCTGTTATAGCCAAAATATGCGCGGCATGATGCGTAATATGGTGTATCAATTGCTGGCTGAGTGTATCGATCTACGTTTGAAACCGGTTGAGAATGAAAAGCGTCGCCGCTTTAAAGTGCTCAAAGTAGCAAACCAAATGTATGGTTTATTCTTTGAACGACGTGGTGTATCGGTGATGAAGCTAGAGAACTCGATTGATTTTTACAGCAATATTTCGAGTAATAAATTACAAGGCTCGGCAGTGCTGGTTGCGGGTAAGAACCAAGAATTACCACCGCCAGATGTCGTGGATGCGTTTGCTAGTGAAGGCTTGATCCAGTTCTTTTTTGAAGATGATGGTGACGGATTTAATATTTACGTGTTGGATGAAGCCAATAATGTGGAAGTTTATCGCCAGTTTGATGGTGATAAAGATGCGATGATCAGTAACGTAAATCGCTTTTACACCACCAATAGCCATGAAGGCGAAGAATTGAAGTGTAATTTTAACTTGCCTCAGTACTACCAAGTGATCCACCCAAATGAAGGGGAGAGCTATGTGGTGCCTTATCGCAGTACTGGTTCTGGTTCATCTGGCCAAGTTGAGGTTAGTGCTTCCTAGTTTTCGATTCCGATATTGATAAGTAATAAAAAGGCTTCTGATACTTTCTTTTAATCTGAAAGGTATCAGAAGCCTTTTTTTGTTGTATTCAGCAACAATATAGAGCTAAGCGTATTTTTCTGGCGTTTATTCTACCCGTTCAAATACCGTGGCAATACCTTGACCTAAACCAATACACATAGTGGCTAAACCAAATTGCACATCATTACTTTCCATTAAGTTGATGAGAGTGGTTGAGATCCGAGAGCCAGAACACCCAAGTGGATGGCCAAGAGCAATCGCCCCACCGTTAAGATTCACTTTTTCTTCCATGACATCCAGTAAACCAAGATCTTTGGCACAAGGTAGTGCTTGAGCCGCAAACGCTTCATTAAGCTCAATCATACCCATATCCTGGATACTCAAGCCAGCGCGTTGCAGTGCTTTTTGAGTAGCAGGAACAGGGCCGTAACCCATGGTAGATGGATCACAGCCGGCGACGGCCATAGAACGAATTCGGGCACGAATAGGCAAACCTAACTCTTTGGCTTTTTGTTCACTCATTACGAGCATGGCAGAAGCACCATCAGATAATGCAGAAGATGTTCCTGCTGTCACGGTGCCATTGGCCGGATCAAATACCGGGCGCAATTGAGAGAGGGTTTCCACTGTTGTCTCTGGGCGGATTACTTCATCATAATCAAACAAAGCAAGTGAACCGTCAGCTAAATGACCTTCCATCGGTAGGATTTCATTTTTAAAACGTCCTTCAACCGTTGCTGCTTGAGCACGACGATGCGAGCGAGCACCGAATTCATCTTGAGCTTCACGACTAATGCCATGTACTTTACCCAGCATTTCAGCGGTCAGTCCCATCATGCCAGATGCTTTCGCAATGTTTTTCGCGAGCCCCGGGTGGAAGTCGACGCCGTGATTCATTGGGACATGACCCATGTGTTCCACACCACCAATTAAGCAAATTTGCGCATCGCCAACCATGATGGCTCGTGATGCATCGTGCAGAGCTTGCATCGATGATCCACATAAGCGGTTAACCGTTACTGCGCCAACATTTTTAGGAATACCCGCTAATAATGCAGCGTTACGGGCAATATTAAAGCCTTGTTCGAGTGTTTGCTGGACACAACCCCAATACACATCTTCAATTTCTTTTGGATCGACCTTTGGATTTCGTTTTAAAATCCCTTTCATTAAATGTGCGGACAGATCTTCAGCACGAACATGACGAAATGCCCCAGCCTTTGAGCGACCCATAGGGGTACGAATACAATCAACAATTACTACATTATTCATTCTGCTTTTCCTTAAACTAATCGCTTATCCAAAATCGTTATACCGCAGCCTGTTGGCTTGAGTAGAAAGTCTCATTTTTCTGTGCCATATCAATTAATAGCTGAGGGACCTGATACATAGGGCTTAGCTCTTGGTATTGAGCGGCAGCTTGGATATAAGTTTGAATGCCAATACTGTCTAGGTAACGGAAAACACCGCCACGGAATGGAGGGAAGCCCAGTCCATAAACCAGTGCCATATCCGCTTCTTGTGGCGTCGCAATAATGCCTTCTTGTAGACAGAGAACCACTTCATTAATCATAGGGATCATGGTGCGGTTAATGATTTCTTCATCTGAGAAGTCTTTACTTTCAGCAGCAATATCAGCAAAGAGTGCGAGTACTTCGTTATCAAATTTTTTGCTTGGTTTGCCTTTACGGTCGAGGGAGTAAGCATAAAAGCCACTGCCATTCTTCTGGCCAAATTTATTAGCATCATATAAAGCACCAATGGCATCTGGGCCGTTTTTACCCATACGCTCAGGGAAACCTTGCGCCATTACATCTTGTGCATGATGAGCAGTATCAAGCCCGACCACATCAAGTAGATATGCAGGCCCCATTGGCCAACCAAACTTACGCTCCATCACTTTATCAATTTGAGTGAAATCAGCACCATCGCGCAGCAATAAACTAAAGCCACCAAAATAAGGGAACAGAACACGGTTGACGAAGAAGCCAGGGCAATCATTGACTACGATTGGCGACTTACCCATTTGCGCTGCGTATGCGACCACACGATTAATGGTTTCATCCGAAGTCTGTTCACCGCGAATAATTTCTACTAGCGGCATGCGATGTACTGGGTTAAAAAAGTGCATACCACAGAAATTTTCTGGGTGCTTGACTGATTTAGCCAGTAAGTTAATTGGAATGGTTGAAGTATTTGATGCTAATACCGTGCCTTCGGCTGCATGCACTTCAACTTCGGCCAATACTGCGGCTTTGACTTTTGGGTTTTCCACCACGGCTTCAACGATAATATCGGCTTGTTCAATTCCTGCGTAGTGAAGGCTTGGGGTAATAGAACCAAGTACTTTTGACAACTTAAAGCCATCAATACGACCTCGCTCTAATTGCTTATTCAGTAATTTAGATGCTTCGGTCATGCCTAGATCAAGCGATGGCTGGGCAATATCTTTCATTAATACCGGAACACCTTTCGATGCTGATTGATAAGCAATGCCGCCACCCATGATCCCTGCGCCTAATACCGCTGCGCGTTCGGTTTTTGGTGCGGCCTTCGCTGCTTTTTTAGCAAGTCCTTTGATGTATTGGTCATTTAAAAACAAACCAATTAAAGATTGTGCCACTTCGGTTTGAGCCATTTTGATAAAGTATTTACGTTCAATATCAAGTGCAGCATCACGGTGAGATGTTGAGGCTTCTTCAATTGCTTTAACTGAGGCTATCGGCGCTGGATAATGAGGCAGGGATTTTTGAGAGATCATCCCTTTTGCCATGGTGAAACTCATCAAGGATTCAATTTTACTGAGTGATAGTGGCGCTGTTTTTTGGCTACGACGAGCTTGCCAATCAATTTGGCCTTGTTGTGCTTGTTTGATAGTACTGATGGCAGAAGCTTGCAGGGCATCGGTTTCTACAATGGCATCGAGTAAACCAATTTTAATCGCTTCATCGGCGCGCAGTTGCTTGGCGGTGGCAATAAGCTCCATTGCATTATCGGCGCCAAGAATACGCGGCATACGCACGGTGCCACCAAAACCAGGAATAATGCCCAATTTGGTTTCCGGTAATCCTATCACTGCGGTGGCATCACCAATTCGCAGATCGGTAGATAGAATCAACTCGCACCCGCCACCTAAAGCAAAACCGCGAATAACAGAAAGCGTCGGGAAAGGCAGATCTTCTAATTTACAAAAAATATCGTTGGCATATTTGACCCAGTGATCGAGCTCTTCGGTCGGCTTGGCAAATAATCCTAAGAACTCTTTGATATCAGCGCCCACAATAAAGGCATCTTTTTCAGATGAAATAATTAAGCCTTGAATACCATTGTGAGATTTAATCGCATCGAGCGCGCTGTCAAAAGCACTAAGCGTTTTGGTGTTGAGGGTATTTACAGACGATTCAGCATTAAACGTTAGTTGAGCAATGCCGTCTTGTAATTCCTTCACGTATAGGGATGAGTCTTGGTAAATCATTGTTTATCTCCATGACGAACAAAGGTATTGCGGATAGATCTTATTACGTATTGACCATCGCAAATTCATTATAGTTATTATCTGGTTTGACCAGGTCCTTTTAGTGTTGATCGGTCAAATGTTAACTGCAATACATTTTTCAAACAATTGTTTAACTTTTGTGGGCTCGGTCATTTAACCACCAGTTAACTTGTTGATTTATGCTAAACTCGAACGATTGTTTTTTATTGTTAACGCTTATGAATGACCAACCTTATTTGATCCCGATTGCTAGCACTGAATTTGAAGAAGAAATTAAGAAAAGTGTATTTATTACACATTTGGCGCATACCCCAAGTGTTGAGATGGCGAAAAACTTTATCGAGCAAGTAAAAAGCCAACATGCCAGTGCGAGGCATAATTGTTGGGGATTTGTCGCGGGGAGGCCAGAAGATTCCTTGCTATGGGGCTTTAGCGATGATGGCGAGCCATCGGGTACGGCAGGTAAACCTATCTTAGCGCAGTTATCGGGTTCTGGTGTTGGTGAACTAACGGCGGTAGTGACTCGTTACTCTGGTGGAATCAAACTTGGAACTGGTGGCTTGGTCAAGGCGTATGGTGGTGGAGTTCAACAAGCACTCAAGCAACTTCAAACAATTGAAAAAAAAATCACAACTCAAGTACAGCTAGAGTTAGACTACGCTTTAATGCCGTTGGTGCAATCGGTGATGGCACAATTTCAAGCATCACAAATAGAGGCAAACTTTGGCTCTCATATTCTATTAGTGGTTGAGGTAGATATAAGAGAGTGCGCGGTATTTACACAGGCTTTAATTAATAAATCGAGCGCCAGAGTGCGTATTAGTGAGCTTCAATGATAGAAGCTGTTTTTATTTAAAAGGAACTTTGAAGCTCGTCTTCATTATTGACTATGCAGTTTCGATCAATCATTCGCATCATCGGCTTATTATTGGCCTTATTTAGCTTATCAATGTTGGCCCCTGCGCTGGTGGCTTTGTTGTATCGCGATGGTGCTGGTGTGCCTTTCATTACCACTTTTTTTGTCTTGTTAATCTGTGGTGGCTTGTGTTGGTTGCTCAACCGAGATCAAAAGAAAGAACTGAAGTCTCGCGATGGTTTTTTGATCGTGGTGTTATTCTGGGTGGTTATCGGCAGTGCGGGCTCATTACCGTTTTTATTATCTAATAATCCCAATGTTTCTATTACAGATGCTTTTTTTGAATCGTTTTCTGCTCTAACCACAACTGGCGCGACGGTGTTAGTTGGCTTAGATGAACTGCCAAAAGCTATTTTGTTTTACCGCCAATTTTTACAATGGTTTGGTGGGATGGGTATCATTGTACTAGCCGTCGCTATTTTACCTATCTTAGGTATCGGTGGTATGCAGCTTTATCGCGCTGAAATTCCAGGCCCGGTAAAAGATAACAAAATGACACCTCGTATCGCGGAGACAGCAAAAGTCTTATGGTATATCTATCTAAGCTTAACGGTTGCCTGTGCGGCTGCGTTTTGGTTAGCCGGTATGAGTTTGTTTGATGCGATATGTCATAGCTTCTCGACTATTGCGATCGGTGGTTTCTCTACTCACGATGCTAGTATGGGTTATTTCAACAGCCCGGTGATCAATATGATCACGGTAATATTCTTGTTGATTTCGGCGTGTAATTTCTCTCTTCACTTTGCGGCCTTTTCTTCCGGTGGTGTTCACCCTAAATATTATTGGCGCGATCCTGAGTTTCGTGCCTTTATCGTGATCCAATTCTTATTGTTTTTATTATGCTTTGTTATTCTGCTAGTGCATCAGACAGAGTTAACAACATTTGAAACGTTTGACCAAGTACTGTTTCAAACGGTATCGATATCCACTACTGCAGGTTTTACCACAACAGGTTTTTCTCAGTGGCCACTATTTTTACCTGTGCTGTTATTGTTCTCTTCATTTATCGGTGGATGTGCGGGTTCTACTGGCGGGGGGTTAAAGGTGATTCGAGTGTTATTACTCACCCTGCAAGGAGGGCGAGAGTTAAAACGCTTAGTTCACCCTAGAGCGGTATACCCCATTAAGATTGGCGGTAAGGTATTGTCTCAACGAGTGGTTGATGCTGTTTGGGGGTTTTTCTCAGCTTATGCGCTGGTTTTTGTTTTGTGTATGTTGGGTTTGATTGCTTCAGGTATGGACGAGCTAAGTGCATTTTCTGCAGTCGCCGCCACACTTAATAACCTTGGACCAGGCTTGGGAGAGGTCGCGGTTCACTTTGCTAATGTTAATGACAGTGCTAAGTGGGTTTTGATTATTTCTATGCTGTTTGGTCGTCTCGAAGTATTTACTTTACTTATTTTATTTACCCCTACATTTTGGAAGAGTTAGTTGTTGTGAAAAAATATCTCATATTATATTCAACCACAGATGGTCAAACCCATAAAATTGCCAACCATATTGCTAATCAGATTGGTGTAGAAAATTGCCAGTTATTGAACCTTATAGAAGCGGATGATGTCGATTTGACGCAGTATGAAAAAGTGATTATAGGTGCTTCTATTCGCTATGGGCACTTCAATAAAAAGCTATATAGCTTTATCAATAAGAATGAGCAACAGCTTCAAGCGATGGAGTCTTTTTTTTATGGCGTCAACTTAACCGCTCGTAAAGAAGGAAAGGACACGCCTAAAGGAAGTAGTTATATCCAAAAGTTTTTAGTTAAATCTACCTGGCAACCAAAATTGATTGGTGTGTTTGCTGGTGCGCTTTATTATCCTCGTTATCGTTGGTTAGACCGAGTAATGATCCGTCTTATTATGACGATGACTGGTGGTGAGACTGATACCAGTAAAGAAGTTGAGTATACCAATTGGGAAAAAGTCACTGAGTTTGCTCTCCAGATTAAACAAAAGTAGAGAAAAGCACCAGTTTTCCACTTTTTCGTTCCTTTTTTATTCGAACAGTAAAAAAAACAATAAAAATGCAAAATAGGCCTTGCCAATGTGACGGTGATCTCTATAATGCGACCTCACTGACACGGAGCACAGAGCCTAACGGCCGCAACGAGTTAGAGGTCATAACCTTCTCAAAAAGGTTAACGAAAAAAGATTGCAGAAAGTGTTTGACACGCTCAATCAAATCGTTAAAATGGCCGCCCTGTTCAACGAGACGCAAGTCGCACGAACAGTTGCTCTTTAACAATTTAAACCTATCAATCTGTGTGGGCACTCGTTGATGATAATCAATAAAGCTCGTCTTTTTTAACGAAGAGGCGAAGCAAAAATGATTTCAATGAACTGAGTGACCAAATTGAACAATTTATTGTTCGGCACAGTCAATTCATTACCATTCTGTTGGAATGGTAATAGCTTTAAAATTACACTTTATCTTCGGATAAAGATTAGTTTTGAAGTCAGTATTCGTTGAGTCACTCCCTTTTAATTAAGGGAATCAAAATCTTAAATTGAAGAGTTTGATCATGGCTCAGATTGAACGCTGGCGGCAGGCCTAACACATGCAAGTCGAGCGGTAACAGAGATAGCTTGCTATCTGCTGACGAGCGGCGGACGGGTGAGTAATGCATAGGAAGTTGCCCTGATGTGGGGGATACCAGTTGGAAACGACTGTTAATACCGCATAATCTTTTCGGAGCAAAGCGGGGGACCTTCGGGCCTCGCGCGTTAGGATACGCCTATGTGGGATTAGCTAGTTGGTGAGGTAATGGCTCACCAAGGCGACGATCCCTAGCTGGTCTGAGAGGATGATCAGCCACACTGGGACTGAGACACGGCCCAGACTCCTACGGGAGGCAGCAGTGGGGAATATTGCACAATGGGCGAAAGCCTGATGCAGCCATGCCGCGTGTATGAAGAAGGCCTTCGGGTTGTAAAGTACTTTCAGTTGTGAGGAAGGTTGCGTAGTTAATAGCTGCGTAGCTTGACGTTAGCAACAGAAGAAGCACCGGCTAACTCCGTGCCAGCAGCCGCGGTAATACGGAGGGTGCGAGCGTTAATCGGAATTACTGGGCGTAAAGCGCATGCAGGTGGTTTGTTAAGTCAGATGTGAAAGCCCGGGGCTCAACCTCGGAAGGTCATTTGAAACTGGCAAACTAGAGTACTGTAGAGGGGGGTAGAATTTCAGGTGTAGCGGTGAAATGCGTAGAGATCTGAAGGAATACCAGTGGCGAAGGCGGCCCCCTGGACAGATACTGACACTCAGATGCGAAAGCGTGGGGAGCAAACGGGATTAGATACCCCGGTAGTCCACGCCGTAAACGATGTCTACTTGGAGGTTGTGGCCTTGAGCCGTGGCTTTCGGAGCTAACGCGTTAAGTAGACCGCCTGGGGAGTACGGTCGCAAGATTAAAACTCAAATGAATTGACGGGGGCCCGCACAAGCGGTGGAGCATGTGGTTTAATTCGATGCAACGCGAAGAACCTTACCTACTCTTGACATCTACAGAAGTCGGCGGAGACGCTGATGTGCCTTCGGGAACTGTAAGACAGGTGCTGCATGGCTGTCGTCAGCTCGTGTTGTGAAATGTTGGGTTAAGTCCCGCAACGAGCGCAACCCTTATCCTTGTTTGCCAGCGAGTAATGTCGGGAACTCCAGGGAGACTGCCGGTGATAAACCGGAGGAAGGTGGGGACGACGTCAAGTCATCATGGCCCTTACGAGTAGGGCTACACACGTGCTACAATGGCGCATACAGAGGGCAGCAAGCTAGCGATAGTGAGCGAATCCCAAAAAGTGCGTCGTAGTCCGGATTGGAGTCTGCAACTCGACTCCATGAAGTCGGAATCGCTAGTAATCGTGGATCAGAATGCCACGGTGAATACGTTCCCGGGCCTTGTACACACCGCCCGTCACACCATGGGAGTGGGCTGCAAAAGAAGTAGGTAGTTTAACCTTTCGGGGAGGACGCTTACCACTTTGTGGTTCATGACTGGGGTGAAGTCGTAACAAGGTAGCCCTAGGGGAACCTGGGGCTGGATCACCTCCTTACGAAAAGGTTATTTTTGATGAGTACCCACACAGATTGATTAGGTTTAGAAAAGTTAAGAGTTTTAATGTTGGGTCTGTAGCTCAGCTGGTTAGAGCGCTCGCCTGATAAGCGGGAGGTCGGTGGTTCAAGTCCACTCAGACCCACCAATTTTCCTCCAGAGAGAATTGGTCAACATTAAGAAACGATGGGGCTATAGCTCAGCTGGGAGAGCGCCTGCCTTGCACGCAGGAGGTCTGCGGTTCGATCCCGCATAGCTCCACCATCTTTAAGTATTCTCCTTGAGAGTATTTAAAAATGGTTACATCGAAAGATATAACTTGCTCTTTAACAATTTGGAAAGCTGACTGAATAAATAACCAAGGTTATTTGTTCAAAATAAAAGTTCTCAAATCTTATTACTTGCTTGCAAGTGATGAGTAACAACACACATTCAAGTGTCTTGTATTCTACAAACCATTTATGGTTTGTTCTATTGAGTCCGGCAAATCGTTTATTCAAGATTACCCTCTTGAATAAACAAAAAACTAAACCTTATTTAGTTGAACATACATAAGACCCTTTTGGGTTGTATGGTTAAGTGAATAAGCGTACACGGTGGATGCCTAGGCAGTCAGAGGCGATGAAGGACGTATTAACTTGCGATAAGCGTAGATAAGGCAGTAAAAGCCACTTGAGTCTACGATTTCCGAATGGGGAAACCCACGTGCATAAGCACGTATTATTAACTGAATACATAGGTTAATAAGGCGAACCCGGGGAACTGAAACATCTAAGTACCCGGAGGAAGAGAAATCAACCGAGATTCCGAAAGTAGCGGCGAGCGAAATTGGATTAGCCCTTAAGCTTTATATGATGCAGGTGAAGGCTCTGGAAAGTGCCGCGATACAGGGTGATAGCCCCGTAACCGACACATCATACTAAGTGAAAACGAGTAAGGCGGGACACGTGATATCCTGTTTGAATATGGGGGGACCATCCTCCAAGGCTAAATACTCCTGACTGACCGATAGTGAACCAGTACCGTGAGGGAAAGGCGAAAAGAACCCCTGTGAGGGGAGTGAAATAGAACCTGAAACCGTGTACGTACAAGCAGTAGGAGCACCTTCGTGGTGTGACTGCGTACCTTTTGTATAATGGGTCAGCGACTTAATTTTAGTAGCAAGGTTAACCGTTTAGGGGAGCCGTAGGGAAACCGAGTCTTAACTGGGCGAATAGTTGCTAGGATTAGACCCGAAACCAGGTGATCTAGCCATGGGCAGGTTGAAGATTGAGTAACATCAATTGGAGGACCGAACCGACTAATGTTGAAAAATTAGCGGATGACTTGTGGCTAGGGGTGAAAGGCCAATCAAACCTGGAGATAGCTGGTTCTCCCCGAAAGCTATTTAGGTAGCGCCTCGGACGAATACTACTGGGGGTAGAGCACTGTTAAGGCTAGGGGGTCATCCCGACTTACCAACCCTTTGCAAACTCCGAATACCAGTAAGTAATATCCGGGAGACACACGGCGGGTGCTAACGTCCGTCGTGGAGAGGGAAACAACCCAGACCGCCAGCTAAGGTCCCAAAGTATAGCTAAGTGGGAAACGATGTGGGAAGGCTCAGACAGCCAGGATGTTGGCTTAGAAGCAGCCATCATTTAAAGAAAGCGTAATAGCTCACTGGTCGAGTCGGCCTGCGCGGAAGATGTAACGGGGCTAAGCTATACACCGAAGCTGCGGCAGCATAATTTATTATGCTGGGTAGGGGAGCGTTCTGTAAGCCGTTGAAGGTGAACTGAGAAGTTTGCTGGAGGTATCAGAAGTGCGAATGCTGACATGAGTAACGATAAAGGGAGTGAAAAACTCCCTCGCCGGAAGACCAAGGGTTCCTGTCCAACGTTAATCGGGGCAGGGTAAGTCGACCCCTAAGGCGAGGCTGAAAAGCGTAGTCGATGGGAAACGGGTTAATATTCCCGTACTTCTTATAAATGCGATGGGGGGACGGAGAAGGCTAGGTGGGCCTGGCGATGGTTGTCCAGGTTCAAGTGCGTAGGCTAATTTCTTAGGTAAATCCGGGAAATTGTTAGGCTGAGACACGATGTCGAGTCACTACGGTGATGAAGTCATTGATGCCATCCAGGAAAAGCCTCTAAGCTTCAGTTTATAAGAAATCGTACCCCAAACCGACACAGGTGGTCGGGTAGAGAATACCAAGGCGCTTGAGAGAACTCGGGTGAAGGAACTAGGCAAAATGGTACCGTAACTTCGGGAGAAGGTACGCTCCTGTTGGTGATGAGACTTGCTCTCTAAGCTGACGGGAGTCGCAGATACCAGGTGGCTGCAACTGTTTATTAAAAACACAGCACTGTGCAAAATCGTAAGATGACGTATACGGTGTGACGCCTGCCCGGTGCCGGAAGGTTAATTGATGGGGTTAGACTTCGGTCGAAGCTCTTGATCGAAGCCCCGGTAAACGGCGGCCGTAACTATAACGGTCCTAAGGTAGCGAAATTCCTTGTCGGGTAAGTTCCGACCTGCACGAATGGCGTAATGATGGCCACGCTGTCTCCACCCGAGACTCAGTGAAATTGAAATCGCTGTGAAGATGCAGTGTACCCGCGGCTAGACGGAAAGACCCCGTGAACCTTTACTACAGCTTGGCACTGAACATTGAACCTACATGTGTAGGATAGGTGGGAGACTTTGAAGCATTGTCGCTAGATGATGTGGAGTCGTCCTTGAAATACCACCCTTGTAGTTTTGATGTTCTAACATAGGTCCCTAATCGGGATTGTGGACAGTGCCTGGTGGGTAGTTTGACTGGGGCGGTCTCCTCCCAAAGAGTAACGGAGGAGCACGAAGGTGGGCTAAACACGGTTGGACATCGTGTGGTTAGTGCAATGGCATAAGCCCGCTTGACTGCGAGAATGACAATTCGAGCAGGTGCGAAAGCAGGTCATAGTGATCCGGTGGTTCTGAATGGAAGGGCCATCGCTCAACGGATAAAAGGTACTCCGGGGATAACAGGCTGATACCGCCCAAGAGTTCATATCGACGGCGGTGTTTGGCACCTCGATGTCGGCTCATCACATCCTGGGGCTGAAGTCGGTCCCAAGGGTATGGCTGTTCGCCATTTAAAGTGGTACGCGAGCTGGGTTTAGAACGTCGTGAGACAGTTCGGTCCCTATCTGCCGTGGGCGTTGGAAGATTGAAGGGGGCTGCTCCTAGTACGAGAGGACCGGAGTGGACGAACCACTGGTGTTCGGGTTGTCATGCCAATGGCATTGCCCGGTAGCTAAGTTCGGAATCGATAAGTGCTGAAAGCATCTAAGCACGAAGCGAGCCCTGAGATGAGTCTTCCCTGGCGCTTTAAGCGTCCTAAAGGGTTGTTCGAGACTAGAACGTTGATAGGCAGGGTGTGTAAGTGCTGCGAGGCATTGAGCTAACCTGTACTAATTGCCCGTGAGGCTTAACCATACAACACCTAAAGGGTTTTGTTGTTGGATTTAATAGAAGATACAGATAGATACTTGAATTTGTGTGAGAACGAATTAGCAAAGCAGCTTTCCGAATTAGTTAAGACGAAATCGTCTTAACAAAGAATATGCTTGGCGACCATAGCATTGTGGACCCACCTGATTCCATGCCGAACTCAGAAGTGAAACGCAATAGCGCCGATGGTAGTGTGGGGTTTCCCCATGTGAGAGTAGGACATCGCCAGGCTTTGATTTTCCTCTTTAAAAAGAGGTTATCTTTAAGTTTTTATTAAAAATCTAAAGATAAAATAAAAAGCCCGTTTTAAACGGGCTTTTTATGATTAGAATAAAATGCTGATATAGCTCAGCCCGGTAGAGCGCACCCTTGGTAAGGGTGAGGTCCCCAGTTCGAGTCTGGGTATCAGCACCAGTATTAAACGACATTATCAAATTAGTCGTACAGATTTTGTTTAGCGACCATAGCATTGTGGACCCACCTGATTCCATGCCGAACTCAGAAGTGAAACGCAATAGCGCCGATGGTAGTGTGGGGTTTCCCCATGTGAGAGTAGGACATCGCTAGGCTTATATTTTAAGGCCTCCCATTCGTGGGAGGCCTTTTCCGTATCTGTATACTATGAAAATACGTAACGTTATGTTTTGATAAATTTATTTTGTGAAACTTGCCATAATGCATTGATTAATGGGTTGTCTAATTGCGATTTTTGGCAGCATATCCCTAATTTAAAAGGTTTAATTGATGCCACTTTTAGGCGCTGAATTTTATCTTTTACCGGGCTATTATTAATCACGACATCAGGTGTAATTCCAACCCCTAAACCTAATGCAACCATACTTAAGACCCCCTCATGGCCTGATACTTGAGCATAAATATTAGGTTTAATTTTCATGTCTTTAAACCAAGTGTTACTGCGATCTCTTGCCGTGCCAGCAGCTGGAATAATAAAAGGTATTTGATCCCAATTGGGTTGTTCCTTTTGCAGTTCATGGCTGAAACTACTGAGATTCGTTGGGGCGATCACAGATAACGGTATTTCGCCTATGGTCTCAAAAACTAATCGCGCTGGGAGTTGAGTTGGCATCGCACTTATTACGATATCAGCTTCATCGGTCATTAACTTGTTTATCGCTTGAGCGGGATCGCCAGTGGATAATTTGAGTTCAATATTTGGATAAGCTAAGCGAAAATCACTTAATAGTTCAGGTAAATGGCTAAAGCTGGCGGTGACGGAACAAAATAATCGAATTTCTCCGCTTAAGGTCTGTTCTTTACCTTGCATAGCATGACAAAACTGTCCCCAGTCTCCAGTGATATTGGTCGCGACAGGTAACAAGCGTTTTCCTGCATTAGTAAGCTCGACACTTCGATTATCACGAGTTAACAATCGCTGACCAACCTCGTCTTCTAGCTTTTGTATCTGTCGACTTAATGCCGATGGACTTATATGCATTGCGGCTGCTGTTTTACTAAAACTCTGACTGCTGCATAAATGAACAAATAAATTGAGACTTTTTATGTTCATTGTGACCTCGTTCTATGATTGCATTTTTTGCAAGAATAACTTGTGAATATATCACTTTAGACAATTAAATTCGTGGTTTAATATGGTTTCATTGAGTAAACACTCACATAACGGATTTATAACTTAAAGGATTTACAGCATGGCTAACTACTTCAATACTTTAAACTTACGTGAGCAGCTTGACCAACTTGGTCGTTGTCGTTTTATGGATCGCGAAGAATTTGCTCAAGAAGCGGATTACCTAAAAGGTAAAAAAGTCGTGATTGTTGGCTGTGGTGCGCAAGGTCTAAACCAAGGCTTAAATATGCGCGATTCAGGTCTAAATGTTGCTTATGCACTACGTCAAGCGGCGATTGATGAGCAACGTCAATCATTCAAAAATGCCAAAGATAATGGTTTTGAAGTAGCAAGTTATGAAACTCTGATCCCAGAAGCGGATCTTGTGGTGAACCTGACCCCTGATAAGCAACACACTAATGTGGTTGAAACCGTGATGCCGTTAATGAAACAAGGAGCAACATTAGGTTATTCACATGGTTTTAATATCGTAGAAGAAGGGATGCAGATCCGTAAAGATATTACTGTTGTTATGGTGGCACCTAAGTGCCCAGGTACTGAAGTGCGTGAAGAATATAAACGTGGCTTTGGTGTTCCAACTCTTATTGCGGTGCACCCAGAAAATGATCCACAAGGTGATGGTTTAGAGATTGCTAAGGCGTGGGCTGCTGCAACTGGCGGTCATCGTGCCGGCGTACTTGAGTCTTCATTTGTTGCGGAAGTAAAATCTGACCTTATGGGTGAGCAAACCATTTTGTGCGGTATGCTACAAGCGGGTTCAATTGTTTGTTATGAGAAAATGATCGCTGATGGTATCGACGCAGGTTATGCCGGTAAATTACTGCAGTTTGGTTGGGAGACCATTACCGAAGCATTGAAATTCGGTGGTGTGACTCACATGATGGATCGTCTATCTAACCCTGCCAAAGTGAAAGCGTTTGAATTATCTGAAGAACTGAAAGATCTTATGCGTCCACTGTACAACAAGCACATGGATGACATTATTGGTGGTGAGTTCTCTCGCACCATGATGGCTGATTGGGCGAATGATGATGTTAATCTACTTGGTTGGCGTGAAGAGACAGGTCAAACAGCATTTGAAAATTACCCTGAGTCCGATGTTGAAATCTTAGAACAAGAATACTTCGATAACGGTATTTTAATGATCGCTATGGTTCGCGCTGGAGTTGAGCTTGCGTTTGAAGCAATGACAGCATCAGGTATTATTGATGAGTCGGCTTACTATGAATCTTTGCATGAGCTGCCACTTATTGCCAACACCGTGGCTCGTAAGCGTTTATATGAAATGAACGTTGTTATCTCGGATACGGCTGAGTATGGTAACTATTTATTTGCGAATGTTGCAACGCCTCTTCTGCGTGAAAAATTCATGCCGAATGTTTCTACCGATGTGATTGGTAAAGGCTTAAATGAAGAAAGTAATTACGTTGATAATGGTCAGTTGATTGAAATCAATGATGCATTGCGTAACCATCCGGTTGAGTGGATTGGTCAAGAATTACGTGGCTATATGAAAGATATGAAACGCATTGCCGTTGGCGGCTAAATTACTTGTTATATCTCAGGCTTTCGGTGTCGTTGGTGTTCATTGACTCTCGTCAACTCCGCGCCAGCTGTTAGAACGTCAGAGATATTCCAGTGTAATTTCGTACTAGATAAAAAAGGCTTGCCGTATGGCAAGCCTTTTGGGCTTCTGTAGAGCTTTAAATTGTTATATCAATGTCATAAATTTAATGATCGTTCAAAATTGCGTACAGAGAAAAGTGTCAAAGGCCATGGATGGCCTTTATCAAGCGACCAAGGACGGATTAGCGTCTTTTCGGCGTATTAAATTGATCAAATCTTAAATGGAATTGGTATTACTTTTCGCTTAATTTTGTTTCAATTTCAGCGAATTTTGCATCTAATTCATTCAATTTTTGACGAGTGCGTAATAACACTTGAGTCTGCACATCAAACTCTTCACGCGATACCACGTCAAGCTTATTTAATTGACCTTGAATGACTTGCTGAACCTTTTGGTTTACATCTGAGCCAAGCTCTTTTACTGGCGCAGGCATAGATTCATGGATCTGCTTTGCGATTTGTTCTAATTTTTTAGCATCAAACATATTGGGTGAACTCCTAAATAATTGTGCTTATTCTATGCAAATTTATAACGAATGTCGTTAGGATAAAATGAAAAAGGCTACCGAGGCAGCCTTTGAAGTTAAATTTTACTCTTTATGCTTAGATTGCAATTTGGTGACGGCTATTTTGGTTCTTCGATTGCAGGAATACTCTCATCGAACTCTGGCAGTGGTTTGTGCTCACTGGCTAAATAACTATAAATCACCGGTAATACAAACAAAGTAAACAAAGTACCGATAGCAAGACCAGACACGATAACAATACCAATACTAAAGCGTTGTGCGGCACCTGCTCCGCTGGCATACAGTAGTGGGATCAAACCCGCTATCATAGCTGCGGTTGTCATTAAGATTGGGCGAAGACGAATTTTGGCCGACTCCATTACCGCTTCGGTTCTTGATTTTCCGTTATGTAATTGCTCTTCTTTTGCCACTTCACAAATCAAAATACCATGCTTAGTGATTAGGCCGACTAAAGTAATAAGCCCGACCTGAGAGTAGATGTTCATCGTCGCTGCACCCCACGATAGGGCAATTAATGCGCCACAAATTGCGAGTGGAACCGATACTAATATAACCAATGGATCTCTAATCGACTCAAACTGAATCGCAAGCACTAAGAAAATAATCGCTAACGCTAAACCAAAGGTAGCGAATAACGCATTTCCTTCCGTAACATATTGACGTGCTTCTCCTAGGTAATCATGGTTATAACCTAGAGGTAATTTTGTGCTGGCAATATTCTCAAACCAATTGACCGCCTCACCCATTGAGGCTACCGGTGAAGGTACTGCGCCAATGGTCGCTGAGTTTAGTTGATTAAAGTGTGGTAGCGATCTTGGCTCTGCTACAACATCAATATTGACTAAACTCCCTAGTGGCACCGCATGGCCATTCGCAGAGCGAACATAGTAATTATTCATCGACTCAGGGTTTAAACGATATTTACGTTCAACTTGAGGAATTACCTCATAAGAACGTCCATTTAAGTCAATTCGGTTGACGTAACCATCCGACATCATGGTTCCTAGGGTGATGGCGACATCTTGCATCGTTACACCATAAGCGCCGGCTTTATCTTTATCTATATTGATTTTCATCGTGGCAGAATCAAAGTTCAAATCTAAGTTTGAATAGACAAACAATGGA
Source organism: Vibrio algicola (assembly GCF_009601765.2). Taxonomy (NCBI): domain Bacteria; kingdom Pseudomonadati; phylum Pseudomonadota; class Gammaproteobacteria; order Vibrionales; family Vibrionaceae; genus Vibrio; species Vibrio algicola. The sequence continues at coordinate 2,433,901 of NZ_CP045699.1, read as the reverse complement.
TTTTTCGATGCTTCTACTAAAATATCACTGGCGATTTGGAACAAGCTTTCAAAACTGTTTGGCGTTGTGATAACAAACTGGATCGGTAAACCGCCGCCAGCACCGGGTAATTCAGGCATTTGGAAGGCTGTTACTGCCATACCTGGAATGTCTTTGACCAGTTGTCCAACACGGTTGGTGACTTCAGCTTGGCTCGCTTCACGTTCACTCCACGTTTTCATCGACGCAATACCAAACGCTTGGTTCGATGATGGAACCCCTGTAAATACTTGCGCATATTGAATTTCAGGCTGATCAACTAAGATTTGGTCAACATCATTCATGGAATTTTGTAGATAATCTAAGTTAGCATTTGATTGACCTGTCCCCATTAGAACAACCACGCCTTTATCTTCAGCAGGTGCTAATTCACTTGGAATAAATTTAAACAGGATCGGTAGGCTAATAAAAACAATCACCCCGAAGGCAATAATAACCGGACGGCGCTTCATTACAGCATGTAATATACGGTCGTAACGATTAGTCATTCTATCCAATATGTTATGTACTACTTGTTCAAAACGACTTGGCTTTTCATGGGCAATCAACATTTTCGAACACATCATCGGTGATAGTGTTAAAGCGATAATACCCGACACGAATACAGCGCCAGCAAGAGTTAAAGCAAACTCTTTAAATAGTGAGCCTGTGATGCCACCCATTAGAGCAATAGGGGCATATACTGCACCTAAAGTCACCGTCATAGCAATAACCGGTACTGCAATCTCACGAGTACCAATGATGGCAGCACGGAAAGGTGTTTCTCCAAGCTTAATATGACGATCGACGTTTTCTAATACCACAATGGCATCATCAACCACCAAACCGATGGCGAGCACCATGGCGAGCAAGGTCATTAAGTTCCATGAGAACCCCATTACTTGCATCACCATTGCAACCCCAATAAGGGAGAGCGGAATGGTAACAATAGGAATTAATACCGCTCGGAAAGATCCCAAGAACAAGGTAATAACGATCAATACAATCAAAGCGGCTTCTAAAATGGTATGAATTACTTCATTAATAGATTCATTGATCGCCACCGTTGAGTCGTACATTACTTGCATTTTGATATTACTTGGCAGATTTTTTTCTATATCCGGTAATAATTGCAAAATATCATGGGCAATATTAATTGGGTTGGCACTTGGGGTAGCATCAATTGCGGCGACAACTGCTTCTGCACCGTTAGCACTGGCGCGGTAACTGTCATGACTTTTGGCTAGCGTCACCTTAGCAATGTCACCTAAGCGGATAACCTGACCTTTATTAGATCGAACTACCAATTTTTCGAGTTCATCTGTGGTGGATACTTGAGTATTGGCGCTGCCGTTATACAACACAAACTCACCAGTAGATTGACCGGCTGCGGATTGGTAGTTATTGGCATTTAAAACTGTCATTACGTCAGTTGCAGTTAAATCAAACGCACCCATTTTGGCAGGATCAAGCCAGATACGCATTGCATATTTCATGCCACCGTAGAGATTAACTTTTGATACACCGTTAATGGTAAAGAGTTGTGGATTAACCACTCGCTCTAAGTAATCGGTGATTTGGCTTGATTCTAGTTCATCACTAGTAAAACCAATATACATCACCGAAGTGGTATTACCGGTCGACATGCTTAAGCTAGGATCTTCTGATTCCTTAGGAAGCTGGGAGCGGACTGAGTTGGTTTGAGCCAAAATATCCGCTAAAGCAGCATTAGGATCGGTATTGAGCTTCATGGTAACGGTAATGGTGGATGAACCCATCACAGAGGATGAAGTCATATAATCAATATTATCGGCTTGCGCGATGGCTTGCTCTAAGGGCTGGGTAATAAAACCTTGAATTAAATCAGCGCTGGCACCGTAATAACTGGTAGAAACCGTTACTACCGTATTGGTCATTTCAGGGTATTCACGAACCTGCATTTTGAAAATTGCTTGCATACCAAGCAAAGCAATCAAAATACTCAGCGATATCGCAAGAACCGGACGCTTAATAAAAATATCAGTAAAACGCATTTTGCCTCCGATTATAACATTGGGGTTTCAGCTGGTGGAGTAGTCGCATCGCTTTCAACCACTTTGACTTTGACGTGATTACTTAAGCGTACTTGACCGGATGTGACAACCGTTTCACCGGCTTTAACCCCTTCAAGTAGATGAACTCGATCGGCTTGGCGTTCACCGGTTTTAACCACACGTTGTTCCACACGTTTTTCACCATCTTTATCGATCAGGATATAAACACTGTTGCCGTACAAAGTATAAGAAATTGCTGTTTGTGGTACTGCAACTTGATCGTGAATGGTGGGTAACACAATACTGGCTCGCGCGAACATACCGCTACGCAGTTTATTGTCATTGTTTGGGATCTCTGCCTGTACTTCAATCAAACCACTTTGAGCATTCACCGCAGGTTCGATCGCGCTGACCTTACCGGTAAACTTAGTGTTAGGGTAAGAATCGACCAAAATATTGATCATCTGATCGCGATGAATAAGGCGAATATCAGTTTGAGGTACGGTAAAGCGCAAGCGCATCACACTGGTGTCTTCTAGGCGGGTCACTTCATCCCCAACTTGCATGAATTGGCCAAGATACACATTACGCAAACCAACAACACCAGTAAAAGGGGCTTTAACACTGCGGCGCTCAATTGAGGCTTTTAAGCTTTCAATATCAGCGGCCAATGAAAGGTAACTGGCTTTAGCATCATCGTAAGACTCTTGAGAAATCGAATTCTTTTTATATAAGTTGGCATAACGTTGTGATTTAGCTCTTGCGGCAGGCAGTCGCGCCTGAGCACTTTTCAAATTGGCTTTCTCAACTTTTGAATCCAGTTGAGCTAAAACCTGCCCGACTTTAACTTCGGCGCCAGATTCAAATTCAATTTTATTGATCATGCCACTTTCTTGTGAAGTAAGAGTCACACCTTGTAGTGGCTCGATAAAACCAATCGCATCTATGGTTGGAACCCAATCCGAAGACGCCACTTTTTCAACCGTGACTGGAAATTCAGGTTCTGGCATATTGGTCATATACTCAGCGATTTTTTGTTGCTTAAACAGGTTAAAGCCAATCACGCTGCCAAAAAGCAACACAGCAAGCAATAACATGAAGAAAGTCCACTTTTTCATTTTTCAGAACTCCAAATTTCCCAATGAGTATTTATAGTAAATAATAGATATTATTGAATATTAATTAATGCAGGATCACCGCATCCCAACTGGCTTCAATCGCCGATTCTAATGCGCTTTCGGTCACGGTATAACAGCCGAGAGCGTGTTTTCTGGCTAGTGCTAAACTGACATCTAAGCTCAAACTGGCTAGAATATGATTATCGAGTGGCTTAAAGATCCCTTGTGCTTTTCCTTGATTGAATAGTTTTTCAATTTTGCCAAACAGCTGACGCTCTTGCTCGGTATGGCGTCGAGTGGTCGTTGGCAGCGCTTCATATTGAATTCGATTTAAAATCGTATCGATTTCAGTTTTAGTTGAGGTAAGATGAGCGACGTTTTTCCAGATAAGAATAAACTGCTGCTTGATCGGCATATCACTTTCAACACCCTGCTGAACCATCACGGCGACGCGTTGCAAAACATGCAAACGTACCGCCTCGACTAAATCGTCTTTATCGTTGAAATAGCGATAAATTGTTCCAGCAGCAAGACCCGCTTGTGTGGCAAGTTTATGCATCGACAAACCTTGGAAGCCATTTTGAGCAATCAATCGCTCCGCGGTATCCAATAAAAGCTGTCGTTTATCTGATGGTTGTGGCGTATTTTTGTCGGACATAGCTCGATATCAATGAATGAACGTTCATTCATTGTATGTCTGGCAATATAGATTTGCCACAAGCAATTACCGTTATTATTATTTTGTTACATTTACCCATAAACCACTTGGTTAAAAGCAGAGATCTCATGAAATTAAACCCAAATCAAAATGAAGCCGTTAAATTTATTTCGGGTCCTTGTTTAGTATTAGCGGGAGCGGGATCGGGTAAAACGCGGGTGATCACCAATAAAATAGCCTATTTAGTACAACAGTGTGATTATCAAGCGCGTCATATTGCGGCGGTAACCTTTACCAATAAAGCGGCACGCGAAATGAAAGAACGCGTGGCACAAACACTTGGCAAGCAAGAGTCACGCGGTTTGATGATTTCGACCTTTCATACCTTAGGTTTGAATATTATTCGTCGTGAATATAAAGCATTAGGTTTAAAGGCAGGGTTTTCATTATTTGACGATCAAGACCAACTCGCGTTATTGAAAGATCTGACCGAAGAACAAATTGATGGCGATAAAGATTTACTGCGCCAATTAATGAGCAGTATTTCAAATTGGAAAAACGACATGCTCACCCCGCAACAAGTAGTAGGACAGGCACAATCAGAACAAGATCACTTGTTTGCCCATTGCTTCAATATGTACCAAAAACAAATGAAAGCGTACAACGCGCTGGATTTTGATGACTTAATCGCCATGCCAGTCATGCTGTTAAAGACCAATCAAGAAGTGCGTGAGCGTTGGCAAGCCAAAATCCGCTACCTGCTGGTGGATGAGTATCAAGATACCAATACCAGTCAATATGAATTAGTGCGCTTAATTGTTGGTGAGCGTGCACGTTTAACCGTCGTAGGGGATGATGATCAGTCGATCTATTCTTGGCGTGGGGCAAAACCCCAAAACTTAGTGCTGCTTAGCCAAGATTACCCTCAGCTTAAAGTGATCAAGCTTGAGCAGAATTATCGCTCGACCAGTCGGATTTTACGCTGTGCCAATATCCTGATCGCCAATAATCCGCATGTCTTTGAGAAAACCCTTTTCTCTGAAATTCCCGATGGCGAAAAGCTCAAACTGCTGATGGCAAAAAATGAAGAGCATGAAGCAGAAAGAGTGACCGGTGAGATCATTGCGCATAAGTTTATGAATCGAACTCATTATAAAGATTACGCTATTTTGTATCGTGGTAATCACCAGTCGCGTTTGATTGAAAAATCACTGATGCAAAACCGAGTGCCATATAAAATTTCTGGTGGTACTTCATTCTTCGCTCGCTCAGAAATTAAAGACATCATGGCGTATTTAAGAGTGCTGGTGAATCCGGATGATGATAATGCCTTTTTGCGGATGGTGAATACGCCCAAGCGCGAAATTGGTCCGGTAACATTAGAAAAACTCGGCAGTTACGCCAATATGCGTGGTAAAAGTTTATTTGCCGCCAGTTTTGAGATCGGCTTAGAGCAACATCTTTCAGGGCGAGGGCTAGAGTCGCTGCGTAACTTCACTTCATGGGTAGTGCAGTTATCGGATAATGCCGAGCGTGGTGATACGGTAGAAGCGGTGCGTTCACTGGTGCGTGATATTCATTACGAAGATTGGTTGTACGAAACCTCGGCCAGCCCAAAGTCGGCAGAAATGCGGATGAAAAACGTATCGGACCTGTATTCATGGATCACCGCAGACTTGGAAGGTGACAACTACGATCAAGAAGTGAGAACCTTAAAAGAAGTGGTACAACGACTGACTCTACGAGACATGATGGAGCGTGGTGAAAGCGAAGATGACGCCGACCAAGTGCAATTGATGACCTTGCATGCCTCGAAAGGCTTGGAGTTCCCGTATGTGTTCTTAATGGGGACGGAAGAAGGGATCTTACCGCATCAAACCAGTATTGATGAAGATAACGTCGAAGAAGAACGACGCTTAATGTATGTAGGGATCACACGGGCACAAAAAGAACTAACGTTTACTATGTGTCGTGAAAGACGCCAATATGGTGAGTTATTAAAGCCCACTCAAAGTCGTTTCCTAGATGAGCTGCCCTTTGATGATGTGGAATGGGAAGCGCAAAAGAAGCCACAAACCGCAGCAGAAAGAATGGAAAAAGGACAAAGTCACATTGCGAACTTAAGAGCGATGTTAAACAAATAATCGCGCGACAAACAGAATAAAACCTTGCTGTTAGTAAGTTATAACAGCAAGGTCAAGTTTACTTGGGGATATAAAGTAATGTTGCTTATAAACCTTCAGTCATCACTTTAATCGCAGCGACTAACTCATCATCACTACAATCCATGCAGGTGCCTTTGGGTGGCATGGCATTAAAGCCGTTGATGGCATGATCTTTTAAGACATCCATCCCTTTGGCTAAATGTGGCTTCCAATCGGCTGCGTCACCTTTCTTCGGTGCGCCACTTACGCCAGTACCATGACAAGCAACACAGAAAGTACCGTAAACGGTCGCGCCATCTCGAGGGCCTGAAGGTTCGGCTTTAACCGGTTCACTGCCGGCTAAATAGACATCACCAACCGGTTTAATTCGCTCGGTAATTGCATCACGGTCACTTTGACTCATATCGGCAGCAAAAGCTGAAAAGGTGAATGTTGCGCTAAGGATCAATAAAATTGGGCGAATCATATCCATAAACTCACTATAATTAAGTCAAAATCAAGCGTACTCGCTTCCGTTGAGCCGCCGTATTTCTTTATACTGTTTGATATAATGTTGCTGCGTTACTACGATGTGCCATTATCGCCGCGACCATTATTTTTAGGTATAAATGTTTGATAAAGTAATAGTTACAAAATTGTAAACAAGACGTGAGTATATCCTTTTCAATCGGAGTGAGAAACCCTAACATTGCAGTGATACGGCTTCTGTCACATCATAAATAACTCGATATAAGCATTAATTGTTGAAAAACCCATCAAACAGTAAAAAAAGTTGAAATAACACTAGACGATCCTGTACGATATCCGTATTATTCTTCTCCGCCGATAGGGCATGCGCCCGTAGCTCAGCTGGATAGAGCGTTGCCCTCCGGAGGCAAAGGTCGAAGGTTCGAATCCTTTCGGGCGTACCATTTCTGGAATGCTTTGAAAGTAACAATCGGCAAAAAAGAAACACCATTGGTGGCTATAGCTCAGTTGGTAGAGTCCCGGATTGTGATTCCGGTTGTCGCGGGTTCAAGCCCCGTTAGCCACCCCATATTAAGGTAACCTTGAGTTTCCTGTTTTGATTAAGTCGAAACGAAAAGACTTCAGTTGGTGACCCTGCCAACAATTATGAAGCAAAAGAAATACTCGGTGAATAGCGCAGCTTGGTAGCGCATCTGGTTTGGGACCAGAGGGTCGGGGGTTCGAATCCCTCTTCACCGACCATATTATAAAGTTCGCTTTTAAAGCGTATTTTAAGAGTTAATGGTGGCTATAGCTCAGTTGGTAGAGTCCCGGATTGTGATTCCGGTTGTCGCGGGTTCAAGCCCCGTTAGCCACCCCATTATTTAAGGTAACTTAGGTTTCCTGCTTTGATTAAAGCGAAATACTTCAGTTGGCAACCCTTCCAACAATTATGAAGTAAAATGAAAAATTTCGGTGAATAGCGCAGCTTGGTAGCGCATCTGGTTTGGGACCAGAGGGTCGGGGGTTCGAATCCCTCTTCACCGACCATATTAAAAAAAAACCACTCAGCAATGAGTGGTTTTTTTTGATCATAGCCCCGACAGTTGGGGGTTCACAAATATTCAAAACCTAGCTCTTCATCGACCATATTTAAGAAGACCTCAGCAATGAGTGGTTTTTTTTGATCATAGCCCCGACAGTTGGGGGTTCACAAATATTCAAAACCTAGCTCTTCATCGACCATATTTAAGAAGACCTCAGCAATGAGTGGTTTTTTTGATCATAGCCCCGACAATCGGGGGTTCACAGATATTCAAAACCTAGCTCTTCACCGACCACATTAAAGAAACCGCATCAGTAATGATGCGGTTTTTTTCGTTTAAATATTAGTGAATAGCGCTTCATCAATTCCTTTTTTTGGTTAAACATAAATATTTTCAAAACCCCTCTATAGTTAAATGTCATCAATTAAATCAACGCCTTAATGATAGTTTTGTTTTGTTCGATTTTTTGGTGTTAAATCTGGTTTAGAATGCCACATGTTAGTCTATTGTTAACTATTTGTGCCTGTTTTGTGCGTGTGAGCCATTTTTTATGCTGTGTTTGTTGCTTTTTTATCAATTGTTTGCCAAATTGGAGTGCAATAATCTGTAACCACCATCACAAAATGGCTGGATTATACGAATGGAATCGTTTTTTTTGCAGACAGGGAACAAAACTGTCAGTGCAGTAGAGGTCTGGTAATGCCACTTTTAGAAGTTAAAGATCTGCGGATTGAATACCCGTCGCGTCATGGGGTTCATGCCGCAGTAAAATCATTGTCATTTAGCATCGAGCGCGGCGAAATCGTTGGCGTAGTGGGTGAATCCGGCGCTGGTAAATCAACCGTTGGGAATGGCGTAATCGATTTACTTAGTCCCCCTGGCGTGATTGCTGGTGGCGAAGTCTTTCTGGATGGTGAAAAAATATCGGGTTTAACCCCAGAGCAAATGAAACAAGTGCGTGGATCTAAAATTGGTTTTATTTTCCAAGATCCAATGACCTCACTTAACCCTCTTTTTACCGTTGAGCATCAGCTGACCGAAACTATCCACGCCAATATGAAAGTGTCCGATCAAGAAGCTTACGATCGTGCGCTGTCATTAATGAATCAAGTGGGTATTCCACAACCAGAAAATCGTCTTAAACAATATCCTCATCAGTTTTCTGGTGGTATGCGTCAACGTGTGGTGATCGCGATTGCTTTAGCGGGTGAACCTGATTTAATTATTGCCGATGAGCCAACCACGGCACTAGATGTCTCGATTCAAGATCAGATCCTTAAACTTATCCGCGACTTATGCATTCAAAAAAATGTTGGTTGTATGTTGGTAACCCATGATATGGGTGTGGTGTCTAATGTGACTGATAAAATCGCTGTGATGTATCGTGGTGATTTGGTTGAGTTTGGTGAAACGGCCAAAGTATTAGGTACTCCTGAGCATTCTTACACTCGCAGTCTCATTTCAGCGGTGCCACGCTCAGATGCCAAGTTTGATCGCTTCCCGTTAGTGAGTTATATCGAAGAAGCGCATGAACTTGAGCCATTGGATGTTAAAAATCACTGGTTAGGTCAAAGCCAAGATCAACGTGATTACACGGGTCCATTGCTCGATGTGGATAATGTCAGTTTGCGTTTTATCACCAAAGACTCTTTGTTCGAGTCTCGCCGCGAATATGTGCAAGCTTCAAATAAGGTCACTTTCCAAGTCCATGAAGGGGAAACCTTTGGTTTGGTGGGCGAGTCTGGCTCGGGTAAATCCACCATTGCTCGTGTGATTGCGGGTTTATATGCACCCAATGAAGGCAAAGTGACTTTTGAGGGCATCAATCTTACCAATATCAAATCGGAACGTGAGCGCCGTCCGTTTCGACGCCAAATGCAAATGGTGTTTCAAAACCCTTACACATCAATGAATCCACGCATGAAGATTTTTGACATCATTGCTGAGCCGATCCGTTTTCATAAGTTAACGCGTAATGAGACCGAAACTCGCCAGATCGTGCACGATCTTTTGGATCACGTCGGTCTGGGGCGAATGGCTGGGGTGAAATATCCGCATGAATTCTCTGGCGGTCAGCGTCAACGTATCTCAATTGCCCGCGCTTTAGCCACTCGTCCACGCTTATTGATTTGTGATGAACCAACTTCAGCATTGGATGTGTCGGTTCAGGCACAGATCTTGAATCTATTAAAAGACTTACAAGATGAATTAAATCTCACCATGCTATTTATCAGTCACGATTTGCCGGTTATTCGTCAAATGTGTGATCGAATTGGGGTGATGAGAATGGGAGAGTTACTGGAAGTTTCTCCTACCGAGCAATTGTTTACTGATCCGCAGCATGAATACAGTAAACATTTGATTTCTTTAATGCCTGAATTTACGGGCTTAAGAGAAGAAGCAAAAATAGCTTAGTTTTTGATATGACATATTTTTGATGCATTGATTAATCAGTTATTGAGCGACTTTTCAATAAAGAAAGCGCAACAAATCACCGATGTAAACACAACCGCTCGACTAGGCATGCCTTTATTTGAAGAGGCTAATGCTTAGTGTGAGCAATATAAAATAGATAGGGACATGAATCCCGCATGAAGGAGTTATGCAATGAAAACCATTAAGACCAAACTGGCGACAGCATTGATGGTCGCAGGCCTAAGCTTTAATGCTATGGCTGCCGATATCACGGTTGCTTACGATGCCGATCCTGTATCAATGGATCCGCATGAGCAACTGTCTGGCGGTACGCTGCAGTTATCACATATGGTATTTGATCCACTGGTTCGTTATAACCAAAAATTTGAATTTGAAGCTCGTCTAGCAGAAAAATGGGAACGTATTGACGAAAAAACTATGCGCTTCCATTTGCGTAAAGGCGTGAAATTCCACTCTGGTAACACCTTGACTGCTGATGATGTGGTGTGGACGTTCGAACGTCTGCAATCATCTGCCGATTTTAAAGGCATCTTCACGCCATTTGAAAAAGCAGTGAAAGTGGATGACTACACGGTTGATCTTGTCACTAAAGGCGCATTCCCTCTTGTTCTACAATCTGCGACTTATATCTTCCCAATGGATAGTAAATTCTATTCGGGTAAAGACGAGAGTGGTCACGATAAAGGCGAAATCGTGAAGCATGGTAACTCGTTTGCTTCTACTCATATTTCAGGTACGGGGCCGTTTATCGTGACTGAGCGTGAGCAAGGGGTAAAAGTAGAATTTGAACGCTTTAAAGATTACTGGGATAAAAGCTCAAAAGGTAATGTTGATCACTTAACCCTAAAACCAATCAAAGAAAATGCTACTCGTGTAGCCGCATTGCTTTCTGGTGGTGTTGATGTGATTGCGCCTGTTGCCCCTAATGATCATAAACGTGTGATTGATTCTAAAGGTATCGATTTAGTGACGCTGCCGGGTACGCGCATCATTACTCTGCAGATGAACCAAGATAGCAACCCTGCGCTAAAAGATAAGCGTGTACGCCAAGCGATTGTCTATGCCATCAACAACGAAGGTATTGCCAAACGTATCATGAAAGGTTTTGCAACCGCAGCAGGACAACAAAGCCCAGAGGGTTACGCCGGTTATGATCCAGAGTTGAAACCTCGTTACGATCTTGCAAAAGCCAAACAGTTAATGAAAGAAGCAGGTTATGAAAAAGGCTTAAGCTTGACTATGATTGCGCCTAATAACCGCTATGTGAATGATGCAAAAATTGCACAAGCCTCGGCGGCTATGCTGTCTAAAATTGGTATCAAGGTCGATCTGAAAACCATGCCGAAAGCGCAATACTGGCCAGAGTTTGATAAATGTTCAGCCGATATTTTAATGGTTGGCTGGCATGCCGATACCGAGGATTCCGCTAACTTAACGGAATTCTTAACCATGACTCGCAATGAAAAAACCGGTAAAGGTGCTTACAACTGTGGTCACTACTCTAACCCTGAAGTCGATAAACTGATTGAAATGTCGAATACGGAAACCGATCCAACTAAACGTGGTGAAGAGCTGCAAAAAGTGGAGAAAATTTTGTACGACGACGCGGCTTTTGTTCCGCTACATTGGCAGAACCTTGCATGGGGCGCTAAATCTAACGTTCACATGAAACCGATTGTGAATGCGATGGAATTCCCATACTTCGGTGACCTGGTAGTCGATGACAAATAATCAGTGATAAAAGCTTGGTTGTAAAGGCTAAGTTATAAGTCGTTAGATTATAAAAAGAAGCTCAATATATTGGCCGTATTTTTCGAGTAAGATTTTGGTTAGCCCAATCATGGGTTCGTCGAATCATACGGTCAAATTGGATTAACTGACATTGCTTGTGGCATATCGTACATAACGCGATGTTCAGTATTTACATGGAATTTTAAGGGGCAAGAGATGTTTACGTTTCTGGTCAAGCGCCTGTTTCAGGCACTGATAGTGATGTTTGTGATCAGTTTGGTTGCGTTTTCCATCCAGGATAACCTAGGTGACCCGTTGCGTGAGTTAGTTGGACAATCTGTCTCTCAAGCTGAGCGTGATGTATTGCGCGATGAAATGGGGCTAAATGACCCATTTGTAGTCAAATATCATCGTTTTATTGTTAATGCCGTGCAGGGCGATCTAGGAACGTCGTATTTCTTTAAGAAGCCTGCGGTAGACGTTATTCTTGAAAAACTGGTCGCGACCCTAGAACTGGTGTTTGGGGCGGCGTTAATTATTGTCTTTTTATCCATTCCGCTTGGTGTTTATTCCGCCATTAATCCAAAAAGTTGGCTCACCAAAGCGATCATGGCCTTTAGTAGTATCGGGATCTCGATTCCGGTGTTCTTAACCGCCATTCTACTTATGTATGTATTTTCAATCGAGCTTGGTTGGCTACCGTCTTATGGCCGTGGTGAAACGGTAAATGTGTTAGGTACCGGTTGGAACTCAGGCTTGTTTAGCCTTGATGGGTTGGCACACTTAGCGTTGCCTTGTATCTCTTTAGCCTCAATCATGCTGCCATTATTTATCCGCTTAGTTCGCTCTGAAATGCTGGAAGTATTAAGCTCGGAATATGTGAAATTTTGTAAAGCGAAAGGCTTATCACTGAATAAAATTTACTACCAACACGCACTCAAAAACACCATGTTACCGGTGTTAACTGTGGGTGGGGTGCAAATTGGTACTATGGTGGCGTACACTATTTTAACCGAAACCGTGTTCCAATGGCCGGGTACCGGATTCCTTTTCCTTGAAGCGATTAACCGTGTTGATACCCCATTGATCACCGCCTACGTTATCTTTGTTGGCTTAATTTTTGTGGTGACAAACACTATCGTAGATTTGTTGTATGGCTTGGTTAACCCAACCGTCAATATTACTGGAAAGGGAGCGTGATCATGGCGGATTCTATGACAACAAACAGCACTACATCATCTGTTGCGCCAAGCCGCTGGCAGCGTTTTTCTCAGTCGGATTTTTTATATTATTTTAAACGCGACAAAGTGGCTATGGTCAGTTTTGCGGTGTTCTTAACTTTTTTCTTGGCGGCATTACTGTCACCTTGGATTGCCCCAACGAACCCGTATGACCTAACCTCGATCGATATTATGGATTCCGAACTGCCACCATCTTGGATGGAAGGGGGCGATGCGGCGTTCTGGCTTGGCACGGATGACCAAGGACGTGATATTTTCTCGACTATTTTATATGGTTCGCGATTATCGCTGATGATTGGTTTTTGCGCGGTGGCATTGCAGTTATTTTTAGGCATAATCATTGGCTTATCGGCGGGTTACTTCGGTGGTCGCATTGATAGCTTTTTAATGCGCTTTGCCGATGTGCAGTTGTCTTTCTCAACTATGATGGTGGCGATCATCGTGTCGGCTATTTTCAAAGCCAGCTTTGGTGGTGAGTTTTACGGTGAATATGCGGTATTGATGCTGATTGTGATCATTGGTGTGGCTGAGTGGCCGCAATATGCGCGTACCATTCGTGCTTCAGTATTAGCGGAAAAGAAGAAAGAGTATGTTGAAGCGGCACGCGTGATGGGTTTCCGTTCACCGCGTATTATGTTCCGTCATATTCTGCCAAACTGTTTATCACCAATCTTGGTTATCTCAACCGTGCAAATTGCCAATGCCATTATGTCGGAAGCGGCGTTGTCGTTCCTTGGTTTAGGGTTACCGGTTGATCAACCTTCACTGGGATCGTTAATCAGTATTGGTTTTAACTATATCTTCTCTGGTTCTTGGTGGATCACCGCTTTCCCTGGCATTGTGTTAGTGACTATAGTGTTGGTGATTAACTTACTCGGTGACTGGTTGCGGGATGTATTTAACCCTAAGCTGTATAAAGGATAAAGCTATATAAGGCTTAATCGAGACAAAGATTAATGGCATGAAATTTCTAGCTAATATTGTTGATTACGAAAAGACGTTTAAACCGTCCATGGGCACTTGAAAAAGAACGTCCATGTTCTTTGACACTTTTCTCCATCAACAATATGAATAGAAGTGTAGTGTTGTTAGATGACCATAAGCCTTCCCCCTTGGTACTATTATTTAGGGGAAGATGTACAATAAGACCACAGAGTGCGAGCTTTGTGGTTTTCTTATTTTAGAGTAGAGGTTCAAGCTTATGTTACGACTGGCAATTATTGGTACTAACTGGATCACCGAGCGTTTTGTACAAGCGGCATTGGAAGTCAAAGAGTTTGAACTGAGTGCGGTGTATTCTCGTGATACTGCGCGCGCCAAAGAGTTTGCAGCGCCGTTTAATTCAGATGCGGTGTGTTTTGATGATCTCACCGAAATGGCCCAAAGTGATGCGTTTGATGCGGTGTATATCGCTAGCCCCAACTCACTGCATTATTCGCAAAGTGTGTTAATGTTAGAAAATGGCAAACATGTGATTTGTGAGAAACCAGTTGCCTCTAACATCACTCAAGCCGAGCATATGTACCAAGTCGCTGAGCAACATAATGTGGTGTTATTTGAAGCATTTAAAACTGAATACTTACCTAACTTCGCCTTGATTAGCGAACACTTACCGCAACTGGGTAAGCTGCATAAAGTCAGTATTCATTACTGCCAATATTCTTCGCGTTATCAGCGCTACCTTGATGGTGAAAACCCGAATACCTTTAATCCTGATTTTTCGAATGGCTCGATCATGGATATCGGCTTCTATTGTGTTTCTAGTGCGGTGGCGTTATTTGGTGAGCCGGAAAGCATTAAAGCGAGTGCTCACTTACTTGAATCGGGTGTGGATGCGCATGGCAGTGCCATTTTAACTTATCCCGAGTTTGAAGTGGTGATTTGCCATTCTAAAGTGTCGGACTCTGTCTTACCGACTGAATTGCAAGGTGAGGCGGGGGTAATGCATATCCCTCATATTTCAGAGTGCGATCATGTGGATATAAAACTGCGTGGTGAAGAGGTGATGACTTATCAAGTGCCACAACTAGAAAATACCATGACTTATGAAGCCAGCATTTTCGCCCAGCAAATCAAACGCGGTCAATTATGTCAGCAAGCAAAAGCTCGTGCGTTAGGCGTGTCTCGTATTACCACTGAAATTCGCCGTCAGACTGGGGTAGTATTTCCTTCGGATTCCTAAAATCAATGGGATAGTGGGGTTTGGTGCTAAAAATAGTAACTTGAGCTTAGGCTTAATGAGGCTGTTTTAGTGGCTTGATCCGCTTGATATTGGCTCGTAATACCTAAGGTAAGTTGATCGTTGACCGTGAACTCTAATCCAAGACTTGCAATTCCACCCCAATAATTTTGTGAGCTTGAATGAGTTGTCGTGGTCTGTGTTTCATTGGTTCTAATTTGAAAGTCATAGTGGGTATAGCTGATTCCAATACCTGATTTAACCCGCCATTGATCATTTAAAGGATAAAAATACATAGGGATAAAGCTAGTCTGCTTAGCCGTTCCTTTCGATTCCCAAGCTTGCTTATTGTTATCGGTTGTCGCTACTTTGATGGCGCTGACCTCATTGTGCATTCTATATTGGCGATACTCCAATTCTGCTCCCCAATGTTCTGTAAATTGATAGCCAGCAACACCACCCCAGATGATGCTCGAAGTATTAGGGCTAAGATCAAGATTACCGATATCAGAATGATAGACATGGTCAGAAACACCAAAACCAAGATTGAGGCCAAGGTAAGGTTGAGCTGATGTAAAAAAAGGCAAAATTGCTAAACTGGTCAGTGCGACGTTACGCAAAAATTTAATCGAATTAGATTTGAGCATAAAGCCGACCTTATTAATGAGTTAATTACTGATCTTAAGGAAAAATCCAATATGAGGGACCTGATCATCGTAGTTCACTTCACCACCAATGGCGATGTTTTCGGTAAAGTAATACGTCATATCCGCCGATGTTTGTAGATAGGTTCGGTCGTAAGCGTATTTCGCGCCAATATTTACGCCACTTTCTAGCTTGTCGGTAATGCTGTAGCGTAAACCGGTGAGGGCGCTAACCCCAATACTGCCATCATCGGACTCTAATCCGACAATTTGATCTGCTGTTGAGCTTAAATCGCTGTCTTTATACCAATCGTAACTGAGCTCACCACCAAACACCGCATCGAGTGCTTCTCGTTTTGAGGTCTTCATAAACGTTTGAGAAGGGCGGCCAACACCGCTATCGTCCGTCAGGTGCGTGTTGTAACATAATACTGCGATTACTGTTTGTCAGGATGTCAGAAGTTCCTGATACCGTGGAGGTTTCAGCCAAGCTATGAAAACTAAATAAAGCTAAGACACTTAATCCAATTACTTGAATTGCATGGGTTAACTTGTGGTTAGTAAAAAATAAAGTCATATAAACGATTTGAATCCCAAAAGGGAGAAACATTCATCATCCGTAGGTTATTATTGTTGTTATTGGTCTGATGTATGGATCTTAAAAAAAGAAAAACCCCAAGCAAGAGATTCTTGCTTGGGGTCCATAATTTGCGGCTCCTGAAAATCACGTCAATTTATATAGGCAGTTCAATCGCCTTATTACTACGTGATTTATACTTGTCTTACTTGCAGCGTCAATTATTTTGACGGCATTGTTAGCGATTTACCTCATGGTAACGAATTCTTCACTACCGGTTGGGTGGATCGCAACCACCGCATCAAAGTCTGCTTTAGTGGCGCCAATTTTCATCGCCACTGCAAAACCCTGGATCATTTCATCAACGGTAAAGCCAATGCCATGCAAGCCGACCACTTTTTCATCGTCACCTGCACAAACGAGCTTCATTTTACACGGTTGACGGTGCTGTGTCACGGCTGTGTACATTGCTGTGAAGCCCGACTGGTAAATTTTGACGTTTTCTTGACCATATTTGGCCACGGCTTCCGCTTCGGTTACCCCGATAGTACCAATGGGTGGATGGCTGAAGACCACGGTTGGGATCAGGTCATAATCCATTTTAGCCGTGGTTTTGCCGTTAAATAGACGTTCAGATAGCTGACGACCGGCTTTAACCGCAACGGGTGTGAGCTCAACGCCACCTTCCATAATATCCCCAACACAATAGATACCTTTGACATTGGTTTCTTGGTATTGGTCGACTTTGATGTAACCACGATCGTTGGTGGCAACGCCAGTGACATCTAAGTTAATCGCATCGGTTGCAGGATGGCGACCAATCGCCCAAATTAAAGTGTCGACGTTTTGGCTTTCACCGTTTTCAAGGTGCAGCGTTAGGCTGCCATCAGCTTCTTTGACCACTTCTTTTGGTACTGAGTGAGTATGTAAAGTCGGCCCTTCTGCGTCCATGACTTCAACCAGAGTGTCGATGATCATCGGATCGAAACTACGTAGTGGTGATTCTTTACGCACATATAAATGAGTCTCTGTGCCTAATGCGCTTAATACTCCAGCGATTTCAACCGCAATATAACCCGCACCAACCACGGCCACACGTTTAGGTTGTTCGGTGATTTCAAAGAAACCGTTTGAATCAATACCGTGCTCTGCGCCTGGCACGTTTGGAATGGTTGGACGACCACCGACGGCAATTAAAATATGATCGGCAGTGTAAAGCTCACCATTGACTTCGACCGTTTTCTTATCGACACCATCTCCTGAAACAAATCGCGCAAAGCCACGAATGACATTGATTTTGTTGTTACCCAATACGCGATCGTAAGATTGATGAATACGGCCAATGTAAGCTTGACGGTTTTCAACCATTTTGGCCCAGTTGAAGCTTTTAACGTCGACATCAAAACCGTAATCTTTTGAATATAGGTTGATCGCTTCTGCTACTTGCGCGCCATGCCACATCACTTTTTTCGGTACACAGCCAACGTTGACACAAGTGCCGCCCAAATCTTGCGCTTCAATTAACGCGACTTTCGCGCCGTACATTGCCGCGCGGTTAGCTGAAGCTATGCCACCACTGCCGCCACCAATACAAATGTAATCAAAATGCGTTGTCATTGTGTTCTCCGTAACTGTGTTTAAGGCATGTCCGTTTTGGTCGGCATGCGAGTGAATTTTGCTATGGTCTATTTATCATTAATGGGGGTAGCTAAGATGAACCGCAACCCCAAATTATTTTATTCAGGAACGATCCATTCTACTTTAGAAAAGCCGGTTGCAGGTGCGATCGCTTGTTGTAATCGCGGCAAAATATCCCGCATTTGGCTTTCGAGTTTCCACGGTGGGTTTATCACGATCATGCCAGAGGCCGTCATGCCACGCTCTTCGCTGTCGGGTGATACGCCCAGTTCAATTTGTAAAATCTTGCGAATGCCGAGATCTTGCAAACCTTCCAGCATGTCATCGATATTGCTGCGATACACCACCGGATACCAAATGGCATACACCCCAGTTGACCAGCGTTTATAGCTTTGAGCAATCGCTTTGACTACGTCTTGGTATTCATGGGCTAATTCATAAGGAGGATCGATTAAGACTAAACCACGACGCTCTTTTGGTGGTAAGCAGGCTTTTAAATGGGCAAAGCCATCTTTTTGATGCATCGACACTTGGCGATCACGATGAAACTCTTGTTCAAGCAATGGAAAGTCACTTGGGTGTAATTCGGTTAATACCATGCGATCGTTAGGGCGCAAATGAGCGCGTGCGACCCGAGGAGAGCCGGGGTAATAACGCAATTCTTCTCCGTGATTAAGATTGGTCACCGCTTGTAAGTAACTGCTTACTTCTTCCGGTTGAGCCGTATCCCAAATACGAGCAATACCTTGTTTGTATTCACCGGTTTTTTCAGACCATTCATGGGTCAAGTCATAACGACCGACACCCGCATGAGTATCATGATAGACAAATGGCTTATCTTTTTGCTTCAGTGCATCAAGAATTAAGCTTTGTACTATGTGTTTAACTACGTCGGCATGGTTGCCAGCATGGAAGCTATGACGATAACTCAGCATGAAATATCTCTTTTAAAAGGGGGTATTATTGTTTTCCATGATACAGAAAATCAGCTCGATATGCGTGACAAAAAATCAGCCAATTTATTTTTTCGTGTGCCGCGACTGAAAAGGCTTTTGCTTTTTCTTTATCCGCCCATTGAAATTAGCATCGATCGGCTACATTTAATCAGTATAAAGCGATAAAAAAGCTGTGATCTCAATTCACGATTAAGGAAGCCTTCATGTCAAATCCGTTACTTACTTTTACCCAATCGGCTGATGGTTTGCCGCCATTTTCTCATATTCAACCCCATCATGTTTTACCCGCTGTTGAGCAAGCGATTGCCGATTGTCGAGCTCAAGTGGAAGCGGTATTAGCGACGGGTGATGCGCCAACTTGGGATTCTATCTGCCAGCCATTAACTGAAACCGATGATCGCTTAAGTCGAATTTGGTCGCCAATTGGGCATCTTAATTCGGTTAAAAATAGCCCTGAATTGCGTGAAGTGTATGAAGCTTGTTTGCCGTTATTGTCAGAATACGGTACTTGGGTTGGTCAACACAAAGGCTTGTACGATGCTTATAAAGCGATTAAAACCGGCCAAGAGTTTGCGCGCTTAAATACCGCGCAGCAAAAAGCGATCACCGATGCATTGCGTGACTTTGAATTATCGGGTATTGCACTCCCTGCCGATGAACAAAAACGTTATGGTGAGATCAGTAAGCGTTTGTCTGAATTAGGTTCAACGTTTTCAAATAATGTCCTTGATGCCACTATGGGTTGGTCTAAGCACATTACCGAAGAAGCCGATTTAGTTGGTATGCCAGAATCGGCCATGGCGGCCGCCAAAGCCAATGCGGAAGCGAAAGAACTTGACGGTTGGTTGCTGACACTTGAAATGCCATCGTACATTCCAGTGATGACTTATTGTGACAACCAAGCACTGCGCCAAGAAATGTATGAAGCATTTGTGACTCGCGCTTCGGATCGTGGTCCCAATGCTGGCAAATGGGATAACACCGAGATCATGGCAGAAGAGCTAAAACTGCGCCATGAAGTGGCTCGTTTATTGGGCTTTGCTTCTTACGCAGAAAAATCATTGTCGACTAAAATGGCCGAAAACCCAGCTCAAGTGATGGGTTTCTTAAATGATTTAGCATTAAAAGCAAAACCACAAGGCGAGAAAGAAGTTGAGCAATTGCGTCAATTTGCTGAGCAAGAATGTGGCGTCAGCGAATTAAACCTGTGGGATATTGGTTACTACAGCGAAAAACAAAAACAAAAATTGTTCCAAATCTCAGATGAAGAATTACGTCCTTACTTCCCTGAGTCAAAAGTGGTGTCGGGTTTATTTGAAGTATTAAGCCGCGTGTTCGGCATGACAGTCACCGAAAAACAAGACATTGAAATTTGGCACGAATCAGTACGTTTTTTTGAAATTAAAGACAGCCAAGGTCAATTGCGTGGCAGTTTTTACTTAGATTTATATGCGCGTGAACATAAACGTGGCGGCGCTTGGATGGACGATTGCAGGGTGCGTCGTAGCCTAAGTGATAAACAAGGAAACATTCAGTCTCCGGTGGCGTATTTAACCTGTAACTTCAATAAGCCAATCGGTGATAAGCCCGCTTTGTTTACCCACGATGAAGTGGTGACGTTATTCCACGAATTCGGTCATGGTATCCACCACATGTTAACTCAAGTGGAAGTGGCCGATGTGTCGGGCATTAATGGCGTGCCTTGGGATGCGGTTGAATTGCCAAGTCAGTTCTTAGAAAATTGGTGTTGGGAAGAGCAAGCATTGGCCTTTATTTCAGGTCATTATCAAACTGGCGAACCATTGCCAAAAGCGATGCTAGATAAAATGCTAGCGGCCAAGAACTTCCAATCGGCGATGTTTATTTTGCGCCAGTTAGAGTTCGGCCTATTCGACTTCACGCTGCATTCACAATACGATCCAGAAGTGGGCGCAAAAGTGCTGGAAACTTTGGCGGAAGTCAAAGCCAAAGTGGCGGTTCTGCCAAGCCTTGAGTGGAACCGATTCTCTCATGCTTTCAGCCATATTTTTGCAGGTGGTTATAGTGCGGGTTACTACAGCTACTTATGGGCAGAAGTGCTTTCAAGTGATGCATTCTCTCGTTTTGAAGAAGAAGGCATTTTCAATCAACAAACCGGTCAAAGTTTCTTAAATAACATCCTAGAAATGGGTGGCAGTGAGGAGCCAATGGAACTATTCAAACGCTTCCGTGGCCGTGAACCTAAAATTGATGCGTTATTGCGTCATGCCGGAATTGAAGGCTAAGCATTAGTTTTCATTGGCAAAAGGTTAAAATAAACGAAGTCGTAAGCCTCGGGTGAAAGCTCGGGGCTTTTTTTTACCTAAAAATTTCATCTCATTTATACTCTGCAAATAAAATGGAAATTCATGGGTGACATCTAAGGACAGAAAAATGTTAGCAGTAGCCTTAAAAGGAGCGTTTGTCTCCGGCAGTTTAATTGTCGCGATTGGCAGCCAAAATGCTTTTTTATTGAAGTCGGGTTTAAAAAATAACTATGTGATGCTGGTGGCGAGTATTTGTTTTTTAGGCGATATATTACTGATTAGCACCGGTGTATTAGGGGTTGGGGCGTTAATGGAGCAATCCCCGCTTCTCACCAAAGGATTAACCCTATTCGGAATTGGTTTCCTTTGTTGGTATGGTTTTATATCAGCCAAATCGGCGTGGCGTGGGCAAAGTCATCTCGATATTGATAATGGTGAGGTCAACCGTAATTGGGTGGCAGTGGCATTAATGACACTCGCGATGACGTTTTTAAATCCACATGTGTATTTGGATACTATCGTGGTGCTGGGCGGCATTACTTCGTCATTGAGCTTTGAAGAAAAAAAGTGGTTCTTGATTGGGGCGTTAACCGCTTCTGCTATTTGGTTTTATGGCTTAGCGTATGTGGCGAAAAAATTAATCCCTATTTTTGCGAAACCGAAAACGTGGCAAGTGTTGGATTCGATTATTGCGCTGATCATGTTCTCAATTGCCTTTGGATTAGCTAAGCCGTTTGTGAGTTGATATTTATACCAATTCCAGTGATTTTATGAGCTATAAAAATTGGATGCAGAGAAAAGTGTAAAAGGCCATGGACGGCCTTTTCTCAAGCGACCAGAACGGGACAGCGTCTTTTCGGAGTATTCAACTTGATCAGGTATTAAGTTGAATTGGAATTAGTTCTGTAGATGTGTAGGCAATAAAAAAGGAAAGAGCGAGTGGCTCCTTCCTTTTTTTAAGTGGTAGCGGTATTTAATCGAGTGGTAATTCTAAAGAATCATGCCACCAAATAGGAAACCAAGCGCTACCGATGACGCAATAGTGACAACACCAGGGATTATAAATGGGTGGTTAAATACCCACTTACCAATTCGTGTTGAACCAGTGTCATCCATTTCGACTGCCGCCAATAATGTTGGGTAAGTTGGCAGTACAAATAATGCACTTACTGCTGCAAATGATGCGACAGCGGTAAGAGGTGCGACACCAATTGCGAGCGCTGCAGGCATTAATGCTGTTGTTGTTGCCCCTTGTGAATAAAGCAGCATAGAGGCAAAAAATAGCGTGATTGCTAGCATCCATGGATATTGTTGTAGTAAGTCACCTGCAAAGTGCTTAATTTCTACGATGTGAGCAGACACAAAGGTATCTCCTAGCCAAGCCACACCAAGAACACAGATACATGCACTCATTCCTGAGCGGAAGGTGGCAGCTAATGAAATCTCAGCAGCATCAATTTTACATAGCGTGACAATTGCCGCTGCTGCGGTCAGCATGATAGCCATGATGGCTTCGTTACGACCAATATGAGGATGCTCAATTATCCCTACTGATCCACTGATCAAGGTTGCATAAATGACAACAAACACAATTGCTGCAGCAAAAATATAGACAGAGCGTTTAGCTGCCGCGGTAGTCACGGTCGATTTAACTTCTTTTATTTTAATCAGACCTTTCGCCATGCGGTCTTGATAAATAGGGTCATCTTTTAGTTCACACCCCATAAAGTTGGCAACAAATGCCCCCACCATACAAGCAAGGAATGTGGTTGGAATACAAACGGCGAGTAGATGTAGATAACTCACACCTAATGGCTCCAAAATACCAGCAAAAAAGACCACAGCAGCAGAGATAGGAGAAGCAGTAATTGCAATTTGTGAAGCAATAACGGCAATCGATAATGGACGAGAAGGTCGAACACCTTGCTCTTTTGCTACTTCAGCAATAACCGGCAAGGTAGAAAAAGCTGTATGACCAGTGCCAGCCAGTAACGTCATAAAATAAGTCACAATAGGCGCGTAAAAAGTAATACGTTTGGGGTTTTTACGTAGAAATTGTTCGGCTAATTTAACCAACCAATCCATCCCACCCGCGACTTGCATTGCCGCGATAGCAGTAATAACGGAAGCAATAATTAAGATAACATCGATCGGGATACTACCAGCATCCACCCCAAAAAACATAGTAAGAGCAATAACACCTGCCCCACCAGAAAAACCAATACCTATGCCACCAATTCTGGCTCCGAGGTAAATAAATAACAGAACAATAAATAATTGTATCAACATAACAGTGTTCCTTTTATAGAATACGGTTTCTAATTTATCTTGAATTAGATATGACAATGGAGGCAAGTTATTGCCTCCATTGAATTAATGCTTAATCAATACAGGCAAATATTAGTTATAACGTTTTGCCTTATATTGTGGGTGCATTAGGTTTTCTGGCGAGAAGATCTCATCGAGTTGATCTTCAGTCAGTAAACCACGGTCGAGTACAATTTCACGCACGCTCTTACCGGTTTCAGCACAAATCTTACCGACGATGTCGCCTTCGTGGTGGCCAATGTATGGGTTTAAGTAAGTCACGATACCGATAGAATTAAATACGTACGCTTCACAAACCTCTTTATTGACGGTGATGCCATCAACACATTTGTCGCGTAGGTTTACACAGGCATTTTTCAGTATTTCTAATGATTCAAACATGCATTGTGCGATCACAGGTTCCATCACGTTCAACTGTAATTGACCGCCTTCGGCTGCAAAAGACAGTGCGGTGTCATTACCAAGAACCTTAAAGCACACTTGGTTAACCACTTCTGGGATCACTGGGTTCACTTTTGCTGGCATGATAGAAGAACCGGCTTGCAGTTCTGGCAAATTGATTTCATTTAAGCCAGTACGAGGACCAGAAGAAAGTAGACGTAAATCGTTACAGATTTTAGACAGTTTAATCGCTAGGCGTTTTAGTGCGCCGTGAGCCATGACATAAGCGCCACAGTCAGAGGTTGCTTCGATCAAGTCTTCCGCTGCAACACATTCAAAACCCGTTACTTCCGTTAAATGTTTAACTGCTAATGCTTGGTATTCAGGCGCGGCGTTAAGGCCGGTACCGATAGCGGTTGCGCCTAAGTTTACTTCTAACAATAATTTAGAAATGTAATCTAAGTTACGAATTTCTTCATTTAGAGTCACAGACCAAGCGTGGAATTCTTGACCAACTGTCATTGGTACTGCGTCTTGTAATTGGGTGCGACCCATTTTCAAGATGCCGTCAAATTCAGTGCTTTTAAGATCAAAGGCTTCTTTTAGGTAAGCGACTGCTTCAATGGTTTTTAAGATGCTACTGTAAACCGATACGCGGAAACCGGTAGGATAAGCACAGTTAGTGGATTGGCTCTTGTTTACATGATCATTTGGGTTGATGAATTGGTATTCACCTTTTTGCTTGCCCATTAACTCAAGTGCAAGGTTGGCAATGACTTCGTTAGTGTTCATGTTAACAGAAGTGCCCGCACCACCTTGGAATACGTCTGATGGGAATTGATCCATGCATTTGCCAGTAGTCAGAATAACGTCACACGCTTGAATGATGAAATCACTGATATCAGCAGGCAGTACGCCGATTTCTTTGTTGGCTAGAGTCGCCGCTTTTTTGGTCATTACCATGCCGCGAACAAATTCAGGCACATCAGAAATGGTATTGTTTGAGATATTGAAGTTTTCGATTGCGCGAATAGTGTGAATGCCGTAATACGCTTCAGCTGGAACTTCACGTTGGCCAAGAAGATCTTCTTCGATACGAAATTGCTGAACAGGAGTGTCAATAATTGGATTTGTCATTAATTTGGACCTCAAGCATATAAGCTTAATAAATACAATATTTGCCGTGTTACTTAGAATCCATTCATGGGAACAATAGGCTGTTTTTTTCTGGCTGCAATCATACCCCTTTAATTGCACAAAAATAGATCCTAGATCAAACTTTTCAACACCTATAATTATTTATCTGAGCATAATGAGAACACTTATTTTTTGCAGGTTTAAAAACGGCCGTTTGATGGTGGTAATCTTATATTGTAAGGGTTGTAAACGATAAGTTACGTTTTGTTGTGGTTATTATTTGTTGTCTTGATCATGAAAGCATACACTGAGTTTACGATTATTGGAGGTGCCTGTGTTTACTGTTTTATTAGTGTTATTTATATGTGTCCCTATTGTTGAAATTACGCTGTTTATTCAAGTCGGTGGCGCGATAGGTTTATGGCCGACCATTGCGATTGTGCTAACCACAGCCATTGTGGGCGCGTCTTTAGTGCGTAGCCAAGGTATTCAAACTTTAATGTCGGTGCAATCACGGATGCAACAAGGTGAACTGCCCGCACAACAAATCGTCGAAGGCGTGATGTTAGCTGTTGCAGGTGTGTTGTTATTAACGCCGGGCTTTATGACTGACTTTTTAGGTATGGTGGTCTTGTTACCGGCTCCACGCGCGATGTTAGCCAAGCAATTAATGAAGCGAGTCAAAGTGAACCCTGCCAGCGGTCCATTTGGTGGTGGTTTTCAAAGTGGCGGCTTCCAATCGGGTGGCTTTCAATCCGGTGATGCACATAATCCGTTTGGCGATACCAACCAAAACCAACAAGGCGATGTGTTTGAAGGTGAATATGAAAAGAAAGCCGATCAAGATAAGCGGCTAGATAAGTAATTCCACTTAAAACTTGCTCGGTCCCTAAATTCTGCAATGGGTTTAGGAACGACAGCTAAATAGCGGCAATAGTGATGACCAACAAAAAAAGACAAGAGCCGAAGTTCTTGTCTTTTTTTAGTGCTAAATTAGCCGGCATTTGCCGATATTATTGCGCGCCACCAAAATCCATTTGTCGCCATGCTTCAAACGCAATGATGGCGACGGCATTGGATAAATTCAAACTGCGACTTTCGGCCATCATAGGAATGCGAATACGTTGCTCCATTGGTAGTCCTTCGATGATTTCCGCTGGTAAGCCCCGAGTCTCTGGGCCAAATAACAACACATCACCCGCTTTAAACTGCGCATCAACATGATGGCCAGTGGTTTTGGTGGTGCAGGCAAAAATACGCACATCGTCGCCTTTCTCTTGTTGTAGATATTCAAGAAATGCGGCGTAATCTTTGTGGCGTTTTACGCGCGCGATATCATGATAATCCAGCCCAGCACGACGCACTTTCTTCTCTTCTAAATCGAATCCTAATGGCTCAATTAAATGCAAGTTTGCCCCGCAGTTGGCGCTGAGACGGATGATGTTGCCAGTATTAGGGGCAATTTCTGGTTCAAATAAAGCAATATCAAACATAAAAACAACTCGTGATGTTAGAAAGAGAAAAACTATGCCGCCGAGTATATACCCAGTAACGTCAAGATACAGTTTTCAGCGACAATAAAACGGATATCGCTAAGCATTAATTGGTAGGGTAATTGTCACCCCAAGTCCGCCACGCTGACTATGTGCTGCTTGAATGGTGCCATTGTGTTGATGCACCGCCGAACTGGTGATAGCCAAGCCTAAACCCGCGCCACCACTATCCCGATCGCGTGCGGTCGATACGCGATAGAAAGGACGGAAAATGGCCTCCAGCTCCAATTCATCGACCCCTTCGCCATCATCTTCAATTACAATTCTGATATGATCTTGATGATAGGAGAAGTTGAGCCAAATTTGCTGATGGCTGTATTTAATCGCATTGCGTACCACATTCTCTATCGCACTAGTCAGTAGATAAGGTGTGCCGGTTAAATAGCAAGTTGGCACGCTATTGCTGTGTAATTTTTTGCCCATTTGTTCTGCTTCAAATTGGGCATCATTGACCATTTCTTGCCATAACTCATTGGCCAGCAAGTGTTGGCGCACCTCATGAGTATCCGCTTGCTTGCGAGAGAGCTCTAATAACGCATTGATCATGCTCTCTAATCGCTCAGCTTCGGTGTCTATTCGGGTTAATTCCGCGCTCTCACCTTGCTTACGAGTGGCGAGAGCATTGGCCATCCGCAGTCGAGTTAACGGCGATCTTAGTTCATGAGATATGTCAGATAATAAGCGTTGCTGCCCTTGGATCATATTATTGATCGATAACACCATTTGGTTAAAACTGGCACCGGCTTGTTTAAATTCGGTTGGACCTTTCTCTAGCTTAGGATCCACTTCAAGCTGACCGAGCGCCACTTTTTGCGCCGCTTTTTCAAGCCGCATTGCGGGGCGACTTAACGCCCAAGCCAGCCACAATAAAAGAGGGGTACTGGTGAGCATAACTGCCAATAATAGTTGCACAGGACGATCAAGTATTTGCAATAAAAACGGAGGTGGGCGGTGCCAACGAATGGTGACAAACATTTTAAGCGGGGTGTGAGCAATAACCACCGGAATAGGACCTGCCACCATTAATCGGTTGTAAAGTCGTTGTTGAGGTTTGCCGGCAATATCTGACAAGGTAATAAAGTTATTTAACGCTTTTTTTCTATCGCTTCGAATCGCAGGTACCCAGTCGGCATTGCTTTTGGCAAAGTAAAAATCAATTTGTTTGTCACGGTCATATTGATGATCGATCTCATGTATTGCTTTCATCAATGATGGTGCAGATTCAAATTTTTTCGTAATACTTTGAGCGTGTTGTTGCAAGCGAGCTAAGGGTTGCTCGGGAATATCATGCAGTTGCCTAGGATCTAAGTTTGATACGGTCAAGATGGCAATGACCACCAATAGCATAGTCAGCCAAAAAATGGCAAAAATTCGCCCATATAAACTCGAGATTTTAGGCAGCTTCATTATTTGTCCTCAACCATCAAATATCCGCGTCCACGTAGCGTTTTGATCAGCGGCTTGTCATCATAACTCTCACCAGATTCTTGATTGAGTGACAGTTTTTTACGCAAATTAGAAACATGCATATCAATGGCGCGATCAAAAGGGCTTAATCGCTTACCCAGCACCTCTAAGCTTAATGTTTCTTTACTGATCGACTCACCCATATGCTGTAAGAAGTAATGCAACAATGAAAACTCGGTCGTGGTGAGATCCAATTGTTGTCCCTTACAATAAGCCTCTTGTTTACCCGGGAAAACTTCAATTCCATGCGGCGTGATATCCGATGGCTCGGTTTTATTGATTTGAGTGCGACGTAAAATAGCGCGAATACGTGCAAGTAGTTCACGATCACTAAACGGTTTAGGTAAATAATCGTCCGCGCCGAGCTCTAAGCCGATTACGCGATCCACTTCCTCACCTTTGGCGGTAAGCATAAGCACCGGAGTATGCCAGTTTTGACGTAACTGTTTCAGCATCTCCATACCGTTCATTTTGGGCATCATAATATCAAGAAGAATCAAATCAATATTCGCGCTGAGTTTGGCTAAGCCTTCTTCACCGTTATGGGCTTGAGAAACGGTGAAACCTTCTAAAGTGAGAATATCTTTAAGGAGTTCGATGAGTTCAATATCATCATCAACCAATAGAATGTGGGTCATAGCGCTAGCCTTAATAGAGAGTGGGATAACTCCGATGATTTAATTATCCCTGATTTTTATTCAAAAACGACTATTTTGACATCGATTTACATACCTTTACGCAAAGCATACACCTGTTTACGTTGTAGCCACTATTATTACATCCAACAGATATATCCGTCTTACTTGAAGCTACAGCTTTGTTGGCGATGCGCACTCAGCCCAATCACTTAGGCTAGCTAAGCTCATGGGGCCTCGCTTACTTGCCGCCTCACTGTAACTTCAATTATTTAGGATATAGAAAAGAAGCTCATTTCAACATCCCATATAGACAAAGGTAGGTTTAACATGAAATCTTTAATCAAAAAAAGCATCATCGTATTGGTTGCAGCGCCATTGGCATTGGGTTCTGTATCCGCTCTAGCAAATAACCATGGCATGGATGGACATCAAGGGAAAAAAGGTGGACACCCTGGTCAGCAATGCCATATGGACCGTGGTATTTGGAAACAACTGGATTTAACTGACGCACAAAAAACACAAATGAAAGACTTGCGACAAGCGGATCGCGCCGCAATGAAGTCTGATTTTAAAGCGCATCAACAAGACTTCAAAATCGATCATCAAAAAATGCAGAAGTTAGTGATGGCAGATAACTTTGATCAAGCAGCGGTAAAATCTTTAGCGCAAGAGATGGCGACTAAGCAAGTTGATCAGCAAGTGAAAATGGCGAAATCTCGTCATGATATGTTCAACGTATTAACCACTGCACAAAAGCAAGACTTCTCAAAACTGCAAGCAGAGCAACATGAAAAATGCATGCAAAAATGGCAGAAAATGAAAGAGCGTCGTGAAGCGCATGCAGACAAAAAAGCACAATAAGCGATCACTCATGAGTTTCTAAATTAGAGTGCTTATCAATAATGACATCGAGATTTGAGCGACTGCTTGGGTCTCGATTTTTTTGATCTATGGATAGCCAAGACAGAGTTTCCTTTAACACTTTTCTCTGTACTCAATTTTGAACGATCATTAAATTTATCGAATGGGTATAATTATTGGGTGGAATGGCGATTACCACTTAATTGAGATGGAACTGTATAGAGCATAACAAGGCTGGGAATTAAGGTTTGTCAGTGGCTAAAAACAAGAAAACCCCGAGGGGCAGAAGCCCTTCGGGGTTATAGTCTTACTCGCAGCAATCCGGCTACTATGTAGTGCTCCATGCATCAAATCCTTGATAGCAGTGCTGTATCCTTCAGCGTATTCCTTTTCATCGCCATCCTAGCGGTGTCCTTGGCCTTATCCTAGCCTGCTAATCTATCCTAAATTAGCGCGCATCACTTGTTCCTTGAGCGGTGTCCTTTACATCATCCTGATGTTTAATCCTTGCCTCAATCCTGAGGTGTCCATCGTCTATCCTTAGTCATTACCATCCTAGTAATGATTGCGTCCATTCAATGTCCATTTTGCTCCGTGCTGGTTACTCAATCCTAAGTATCCAAATCTTCATCCTGAAGATGACCTATCCTTGGGTCTTTCCTGTTCCTGTCAGCATCCTTCCGACAGAGTTAATATTACGGATATATCAGCTCGGAACAATGGTGTCAGTTCACATTAATGATATGGAATTATAGGGTTAAATATAAATCCATTTAAGTATCAATGCCTTACCTTTGGTGGGTGGTGTTTTTGATGCACATATATGATGAAATTCTTACTTGTTTGTAAGAGATCTCGCACAAGCTACTAGTCTAAAGTCTGCATCATGGCCATTTTGTTATAAATGAGAGATGGCTTGCCACAGGATCGCGCAACCAATTAAGGTGAAAACTACCCCACAAATGCCATCAATATAGTGGGCAGAGGCTTCTAATTTACGTTGCAAGCGTTTGGTTGAAAGTAGCCATGCCAATAACGAAAACCAGAATAAAGCCAAAAACCACAAAATAAATACCGCGGAGACTTTTCCCCCGATCGACATTGAAGCGGGAACCAAAGAGGACATTAAGCTAATAAAAAACACCAACGCTTTCGGATTTAAAATATTGGTCATAAATCCTTTTGAAAACGCTTGTTTTTGATTGTTTAATACTCGGCTGGCCTTACTGCTCATACTTGCACCTGCGGGATGTTTCTTAGCCTGGTATAAACCTTTTAGAGCCCCAAATCCTAAATACAGTAAGTAACTGCCACCTAAAATTTGCACCACCGAAAACAAGGTCGGATGTTGTTGCACCAAATAACTGATG
The DNA here is from genome assembly GCF_009601765.2 of Vibrio algicola. Classification (NCBI taxonomy): domain Bacteria; kingdom Pseudomonadati; phylum Pseudomonadota; class Gammaproteobacteria; order Vibrionales; family Vibrionaceae; genus Vibrio; species Vibrio algicola. The sequence continues at coordinate 2,402,994 of NZ_CP045699.1, read as the reverse complement.
CCAGTAATGCTTAAAATCGAGTGGACTAAAATGCCAGCCGATAGCCCTGCCGCAATAGTGAGACCGGTTTTTCGCCCGTGATGACTGGTGTTTTGCACGATAAGCGCAAAGTCGGGGCCTGGGCTCATTAATGCAATAAAATGCACCGTAGCTAAGGTGATTAAGATGCTCACTTCATTCATATTGAATGCTACTTTCCTTGTTGGTTGGCGTTTTTGTCAGCGCTATTGATGTCTTGGACTAACGTTTCTGTGGTGACTTCAACATCTAATGGCGCGGTTTGTTTTAGTACCGCCGCTTGCTTCTTATTATTGGCATTATTGTTTAAGCCATCCCAAGTGAATAAAATCAAAGCTGCCCAAATAAAGGCAAAGGTAATGATTTTGTCGGAAGTAAAGGCTTCGCCATACACAAATACAGCCAGCAAGAACATCAAACTCGGACCGATATATTGAATAAAACCTAATGTTGCAAGGCGTAATCGCACTGCGGCACTGGCAAAACATAATAAAGGTAAAGTGGTGACGATACCGGCAGAAATCAATAGGGCGTTAAGCTGCCAATGATTGTTGGTAAGATGGCTGGTGGCGGTGTCGGCAAAGATAAACAAATAGGCCAATGCGACCGGCAGTAGCACTAAGGTTTCAATAAATAATCCGGTAAATGCGTCTAAGTTGACCTTTTTACGCAATAAGCCATAAATACCAAATGTGACTGCCAACCCAATCGCAATGATCGGTACCGAACCAAACACAATCAATTGTACTAACACGCCCATGCTGGCAAGTGCGACGGCAAACCACTGCATTTTACGCAGCTGTTCATTAAGGAAAATCATCCCCAATAAAACGTTAAACAAAGGATTAATATAGTAACCGAGACTCGCGTCGAGCATGTGATCAACACTGATCGCCCAAATGAATATAAGCCAATTCAGCCCAATCGTGACCGAAGTAACTAACAAATACAGGACTTTAGTTTTTGATTTAAGCGTGGTTTTGATTAACCCCCAACCTTTGGTGAAGTACAAAAGTACCGCTAGAAAAATAAATGACCAAATCACACGATGACAAAGGATTTCAAAAGGGGAGACATCGCCGAGCGCTTTAAAATAAATGGGAGCAATGCCCCACATGATATAGGCCAGTACTGCAAATAGTACGCCTTGTTGAGTGCGTTTTAGTTGATCATCCATAACGGAGTTATTTACCATTTTATTAATATAAAGAGGAAGTATAAAAGTGGTTAAGCGAATAACCTAATGAAAAGCAATGCCGAATGAAAAAACTTATTTTTATCGGTAAGGAAGATCAACAGCCCCTAAGTGCCAAGGTTAAGTTAGTTGATGATAAAGTTTCAATCCGATCAAAACCCCTCTACAATAGCCGACCATTTAGCCAATTAAGATTGGTTAGATCCTGAGTCTAGCGTGTTTTATTTACTTGTATTGAGATCATATGCCTGCGTCTGTTACTGCTGAATCTTCCCCATCAGAGTCTTCTCAACAAAGCTCAGTTCAAGCCAGCACGCCCGATGCCGCTCAAATCTTGCGTGATGTGTTTGGTTATCAAAGTTATCGTATCGGACAACAACAAGTTATCGACAGCGTATTAGCCGGACAAGACAGCTTAGTGATCATGCCAACCGGTGGCGGTAAGTCGTTATGTTACCAAGTGCCTGCGTTATTATTCTCAGGATTAACTATCGTAATTTCACCGTTGATCTCGTTAATGAAAGACCAAGTCGATCAATTGAAAGCCAATGGTGTGGCGGCAGAATGCATTAACTCTTCAATGGATCGGGAAACCCTGATCAAAGTGTATAACCGCATGAACAACGGTCAGCTGAAAATGGTGTATATCTCGCCAGAACGCATCCTAAGCCGTGATTTTAGCGAACGTTTGGAGCATTTACCGCTGAGTATGATTGCAGTCGATGAAGCGCATTGTATCTCTCAATGGGGACATGATTTCCGTCGTGAATACGCGCTACTTGGACAGATCAAGCAACGTTTCCCCCACGTTCCGGTCATGGCGCTCACCGCAACGGCCGATGAAGCCACTCGTAAAGACATCATTTCACGCTTGGAATTGAACCACCCTTTAGAATATTTAGGCAGTTTTGATCGGCCCAATATTCGCTATACCTTGCTTGAAAAACACAAACCAGTGTCACAAGTGATCCGTTACCTTGCCACTCAAAAAGGTCAGTGCGGCATCATTTATTGTGGTAGCCGCAAAAAAGTCGAAATGGTGACCGAAAAACTGTGCAATAACCATATTCGCGCCGCGGGTTATCATGCCGGTATGGATAACGATGAACGGGCGTATGTGCAAGAAGCGTTTCAAAAAGATGATATTCAAGTGGTGGTGGCAACGGTGGCATTTGGCATGGGGATCAACAAACCGAACGTACGTTTTGTGATGCACTTTGATATCCCGCGTAATATTGAATCTTACTACCAAGAAACCGGTCGCGCAGGTCGTGACGGTCTGCCAGCTGAAGCAGTGATGCTCTATGATCCCGCCGATATGGGTTGGTTGCGCCGGATGTTAGATGAAAAAGAAGACGGCTCACAAAAGCAAGTTGAAAGCCATAAACTCAATGCCATGAGCGCTTTTGCCGAGGCGCAAACTTGTCGTCGTCAAGTGCTGCTCAACTACTTTGGTGAATACAGCCACAAGCCTTGCGGTAACTGCGATATTTGCCTCGATCCTCCTAAGCACTTTGATGGCACCGAAGCGGCCAGAAAAGCGCTGTCGTGTGTGTATCGCGTTAATCAAGGGTTTGGTGTTGGCTATGTGGTGGAAGTGTTGCGCGGCATGCAAAATATTCGGGTTCGCGAAAATGGTCACGATAAGCTCAGCACTTACGGTATCGGTAAAGAGCACAGTCATGATTACTGGGTCAGCATTATGCGCCAGCTGATCCATAAAGGCATGTTAAGTCAAAATATTACCCGCAATTCCACCTTACAATTAACCGAAGAAGCACGACCATTATTGCGCGGTGATATGGCGCTTCAGTTGGCGGTGCCGCGTTTAGATACCGCAGTGCGTTCGGCTAAAAATGATAAGCTGGCGACCAAAAATTACGATAAAAAGCTGTTTGCCAAGCTGCGTAAGTTGCGTAAAACCATTGCCGATCAAGATGGTTTGCCGCCTTATGTGGTGTTTAGTGATGCCACGCTGGTGGATATGGCCGATATTTTGCCAACCTCGTACGGTGAGATGTTAGCGGTGAATGGGGTGGGTCAGCGTAAATTAGAAAAATACGCCGATGCCTTTTTGGATGTGATTCAAGAGCACCTTACGGTAGGGGAAGGATAAGCATGGCGACATTTAGTTTACGAGAATTTGATGCACAAGCAGGGCGTATCATTCTGATCAATCCCAGCTTTGATTTTGACTCTTACCCACCGATTGGAGAAAGATTGGTATCGGTGCTTTCTGCTACCATTATTGAAAAGCAAAGTGATGCAGATTTACACTCGTGGTTGCTCGATTTTGAAGGCTGTCAGTTGTTTCTACGCGCAGAGCATTATTCCGAAACCATGTGGATAGAAGCGTTATCACCACAAGCGGGCTGTGAAGAATTACAGTACCTGACTAAGTTGTTTGCGATTGGGATCGGTTAAAGCATCGCACGATTTACTTTACCCGTTGTAAACGTTTGCGTAAAAAACCGACACTTGCAGCTAAGAGTGATTTCGGTATAATCGCCCAACTTTCAAGATGAAATACCAATTCAAGTTCCTATTTGATCGATTATTAAATCTATGGAATTGGTATTATCAACCACATTGGCAACACTGAATTATGGGTTCCCTCGCCCCCATACATTAAAAAAAGGTCACAATATGACGAACAAAACTCCTACTCAACAGGCGGCGTTTTCGCCTGCACAATTTACAGCGCAACAAAACTCAGCCAAGGGCAATAATAAAGCCTTGTTTTGGTTAGTGATCTTTCACCTTGTGGTGATCGCATCGAGTAACTACTTAGTCCAGATCCCATTTACCTTATTTGGTTTACATACCACTTGGGGCGCATTTACCTTCCCGTTTATTTTCTTAGCTACTGATTTAACTGTGCGTATTTTTGGCGCAGGTATGGCAAGAAGAATTATCTTTTGGGTGATGCTGCCGGCGTTAATTATCTCTTATATATTGTCGGTTTTATTTTTCCAAGGCAGTTTCCAAGGGGGGGCTCAATTAGCAATATTTAACTTATTTGTCGCGCGTATTGCGATCGCTAGCTTTATGGCTTACTTGCTTGGCCAAATTATGGATGTGCACGTTTTTAACCGTCTGCGTCAAATGAAGCAATGGTGGATAGCGCCAACCTGTTCGACTTTATTTGGTAATGCACTCGATACCTTGGCTTTCTTCTCGATTGCTTTTTATATGAGCACCGATGCCTTTATGGCGCAACATTGGACCGAAATTGCTTTGGTCGATTACAGCGTTAAATTAGTGATCAGTTTGGGCTTATTTGTACCTATGTATGGCGTGCTGCTGAACTACTTAATGAAGAAATTGACTAGCGTAAATAATGTGACTTGTCAGCAAGAGTTAGAAGCCAGCGCTTAAAGCCAGAGCAGTAGTCCTCTACTTCTATATAGAAACCAAGATCGTTTGATCTTGGTTTTTTTTCGATATAGCCAAATGAATCCTGTGTCTTTTCTCAAGCAAGCAAGCAAGCAAGGACGGATCAGCGTCTTTTCAGCGTATGCAAATTGATCAAATATTAAATCGAATTGTATTACTTGGGTATATAACAAATTAAAGCATGATAGATTATCTAAATGAGATTATTTCGCATTTAACTGTTGACTCTCAAGTGAGAATGATTATTATTAACCGTGTCAAAGGGAATAAGTATTTAGCTCTCACCCAAATGAGACTAGCGACTAATCTTTAGACACGACATTGCTCACATTGCTTCCAGTGTATTTTGAGAAAATACTTAGGTATTGGTTCTCATGGCCGACTTATCAAAGTCGGCCTTTTTTTTGTCTGGCGCTTTTTTCAAGTACCTAGGGATGAAGCCGCGTGTTTTCAGCGCATTCAAATTGAACAAGCTTCAAGCTTAATTTAACGCTGAATGAATCTCATCATTAAGTGGACAATTTCAAGCATAATTATTGTCGATCAAAGGTTTTCCACAAAGGATCCAAAGGTTTTTTTTTTTTTATACATGATCCTACTTAAGTTAACCAATTGTATTTAATGCGATTTAAAATAAATCAAGTAAAGATCTTGACATTGAAAAACATAACGACAAAAAGTTAACAACAAGGTTATCCACAGGAAGGTGACAGCGATGGGAGTAAACGAAGACACTTAAGCCGCCAGAAAAGAATATAAAGCGAGTGAGATAATAGATCCCAGTTGTCAGACGTGGCATCCTATGCCTCATTCTTTGTTTATCATCTTGCTTGGATATCAAACCCTATGGCAACAATTGCTGACAACTCCCTGATCTTAATCGATGGTTCTTCTTATCTTTATCGTGCCTTTCATGCTTACCCTGAAAGTATGAATAACGGCAATATTCAAACCAATGCCGTGTATGGCGTGGTGAATATGTTGCGTAGCATGATGCGTCAATTTTCTTCTGATCGTTTTGCGGTGGTATTTGATGCCAAGGGCAAAACCTTCCGCGATGAAATGTATTCTGAATACAAAGCGAACCGTCCGTCGATGCCACATGAATTACGCGATCAGATTGAGCCTCTGCACAATATTATTCGCGCGATGGGATTGCCGTTAATTTGTGTGGGTGGGGTTGAAGCCGATGATGTGATTGGCACGTTAGCGTCACAAGCATCGAAAGCCGGAATGCCAGTGTTGATCAGTACCGGTGATAAAGATATGGCGCAGCTGGTGGACGATAACGTGACCTTAATTAATACCATGACTAACGTGGTAATGGATCGCAAAGGCGTGATTGAAAAATTTGGCCTTCCGCCTGAACTTATCATCGATTATTTGGCGTTAATGGGCGATAAAGTCGATAACATTCCAGGCGTTCCTGGGGTGGGAAATAAAACCGCAGTGGCGCTATTGCAAGGCTTAGGCAGCATTGAAACTATCTATCAAAACTTAGATAAAATTGCCGAGTTGGGATTCCGTGGCTCAAAAACCATGGCCAAGAAGTTGGAAGACAATAAAGAAAACGCCGATATGTCTTATCAACTGGCAACAATCAAACTGGATGTTGAGCTAGACTGCACCCCAGAAAGTTTATGTAAAACTGAACCGAATAAAGATGAATTGATCCAACTGTTTGGCGAGATGACGTTTAAGTCATGGTTGAATGAATTACTTGAAGGCGGCGATGGTAAAATTGCCGCTATTGATGGCGTCAAAGCGACCGCATCGGCGAGCACGAAAACGGCCGCCACCACCGCAGATGCTCTTGAAATTGATATGAGCGCTGCCAATATTGACCGCAGTGCTTATGAGACTATTTTCGATAAAGACACCTTCCTGTCATGGCTGGATAAACTCAAAGCCTGTGAGGTGTTTGCGTTTGATACTGAAACGGACAGCCTAGATTACATGGTGGCAAACTTAGTCGGTTTATCTTTTGCCACTGAAGAAGGCGTGGCTGCTTATGTGCCAGTTGCGCATGATTATTTAGATGCTCCGCAACAACTTGATCGCGATTGGGTGCTAGAGCAACTTAAGCCGATCCTCGAAGATCCTAAACAAGCCAAAGTTGGTCAGAATCTAAAATACGATATGAGCGTCTTGGCGCGTTATGATATTGAAATGCAAGGCATCGAATTTGATACCATGTTGGCGTCTTATGTGTTTAATAGCGTGGGCGGCAAGCATGATATGGATAGCTTGGCCTTACGTTTCTTGCAACATAGCTGTATTTCATTTGAATCGTTAGCGGGCAAAGGAAAAAAACAATTAACCTTTAATCAGCTAGCGATTGAAGATTGTGGCCCATACGCGGCAGAAGATGCGGATGTAACCTTGCGTTTGCATAACCGTTTACAGGCAGCGCTACAGCAAGATCCAAAGCTGCTGTCGATTTATAAAGACATCGAAGTGCCATTGGTGCCGGTGATCTCAAAAATCGAACGCACTGGTGTGATGATTGACGACATGCTACTTAATGCTCAATCACAAGAAATTGCTGCCCGTTTAGATGAGTTGCAAGCCAAGGCATTTGACGTGGCCGAGCAAGAGTTTAACTTAAGCTCACCAAAACAATTACAAGCGATCTTATTTGAAAAAATGGGACTACCAGTGGTGAAGAAAACCCCATCTGGCGCGCCTTCAACCAATGAAGAAGTGCTGCAAGAGTTAGCGTTAGATTACCCATTGCCAAAACTTATTCTAGAGCATCGTAGCTTAGCTAAGTTAAAAACCACTTACACCGATAAATTGCCGAAGATGATCAATCCGCAAACTGGTCGAGTTCATACCTCGTATCATCAAGCGGTGACTGCCACTGGACGTTTATCCTCGACCGATCCTAACTTACAAAATATTCCGATCCGCAATGAAGAAGGACGTCGTATTCGCCAAGCTTTCATTGCACCACATGGTTGGAAAATTCTGGCGGTCGATTACTCGCAAATTGAATTGCGTATTATGGCGCACCTTTCTGGCGATAAAGCCTTGCTGGAAGCCTTCTCGCAAGGCAAAGATATTCACTCGGCTACCGCAGCAGAAGTGATGAATGTCGCTATCGAACAAGTAACATCGGAACAACGTCGTCAAGCCAAAGCGGTCAACTTTGGTTTGATTTATGGCATGAGCGCGTTTGGTTTGGCAAAACAATTAGGGATCTCGCGTGGCGAAGCGCAGCAATATATGGATGTGTATTTCGAACGCTACCCTGGTGTAATGCAATATATGGAAGACACTCGCTCACAAGCCACCGCGCAAGGCTATGTTGAAACTATTCTAGGTCGTCGTTTACATCTGCCTGAAATTAAATCGAGCAATGGCATGCGCCGTAAAGCAGCAGAACGCGCCGCGATCAATGCGCCAATGCAAGGCACCGCTGCAGATATCATTAAAAAAGCGATGTTAGTGGTGGCGCAGTGGATTGAAGCGGAAGGCAACGATGAGGTGAAATTGTTGATGCAAGTACACGATGAATTGGTGTTTGAAGTCAAAGAAACGGCGCTGGCGGCAATTGAAGTAAAAATACAACAATTAATGGAGTCTGCGGTTGAGTTGAAAGTGCCATTAATTGCAGAATTTGATCATGGAGACAACTGGGATCAAGCCCACTAAGCCAATATCGCTATTTGTTACATAGAAACAGAGAGCCACCTCACGCGGTGAATTTTTTGACTCTAAAATAAAGTCATCAACGGTTTTTATTTATCGTTATTTTAACAAAAAAGATGAAAATTAATTACATAAATAGCTTTGAATTTGAGCATAATTACGGTAAATTAATCGTTGTAGGGTACAAAGGTAAGATGTTCTATCTTTTAGACCTTTTGTTTCACGTTATTGGATTTAGCTGTTTTTAGCCGCCTCAGTCTGTTTTGACTGGGGCGTTTTTTTTGCTTTAAATTTAGTGACAATAGTTAAGTTATTGTTTTTAAACGGTTAAGCTGTGGTGTTTATCTCGGCGCTGTTTTATCACGAGCTCATCATTATTGATTGTCTCATGTTGTTAATCACTGGTGACTATCGTTTTGGTGTTACTTATCATCGCATTAATGCTATTTACTTTTTTGTTATTAAATAACAGAAAAACAAGACCACTCTCAAATTAATTTTTAAGTAAAAACAAGATCATAGCAAAGGTCTCAACTTTAATGCAATTTGCATGTAACGGCGAAAATAAGCCGATAGAAAAGCGAGTATTTAGCGGTGAATGGAAAGAGTGAAAATTGAGTAACTTGTATTTTTGCCCTGCATGGTAAAAACTTTAAGCATAATAAAACACATGGAAACCTCCTTTATCTTCCTTTCCCCATTGGTCGCCACCTTTTGGGGATTTCTTTTATCTGAAGGGTATTAATACTAGGGGCTGTTGATCTTTCGTGATTAAATTTTGTTCGAGATAAAAGCCTTTTAATCGAGGCAAGTCGATTGAAGCCTAGTTATTCTAAGTAAATGAGACTTAACGAAGAGTAAAAGGCTTTTAGCCGAACCCTTCGGGCTGCGTTTGTTGGTCTTTTCTACTTCGTCATTGGCTTTTCGTGTAGCCAGCTACACCACAAAGCCTCTTCCTTGTATAAAAACCCAACAATTCGCAGCAAAAACAACCACGAAAGATCAACAGCCCCTAGTTCCAGTAATTTTATGACCGATAAAAATTGGATGCAGATAAAAGTGTAAAAGGCCATGGACGGCTTTTTCTCAAGCGACCAGGATGGGACAGCGTCTTTTCGGCGGATTCAACTTGAGCAGGTATTAAGTTGAGTAGGTATTAAGTTGAATTGGTATAAAACGAAAAAAGCAGCCTTTAAGGCTGCTTAATATAATCCATATTCATTGCTAGCGATTAAGCATCATGGGGATCTTGTGGGGCTAACTCGTCATCTTCTTCGGCAAATTGAGCCGCAAGTTCATCACGATGTAATTGCTCAAGCATTTCTTCGCTCATTACTGCTGGCGCAAACCAAGCGTCGAGTTTATTACGTAGTTGATCCACACCGATGCCTTTCATGGAAGAGAATACATCGACTTGTACATCACCACAGAACGCCATTGAAGCTTCACGGATTTTTAGCAATTGCGCCTTGCGTGGGCCTTGCTTGAGCTTGTCGGCTTTCGTGAGCAGTACTTGTACCGGAATATTTACCTCAACCGCCCAATAAATAAGTTGTTGATCGAGATCTTTCATTGGGTGACGGATATCCATCAATACCACTAGGCCTTTTAAGCATTCGCGTTTTTGTAGGTATTCACCGAGTGATTTCTGCCATTTCTTTTTTAACTCGACTGGTACTTGAGCAAAACCATAACCAGGCAAATCGACAATGTGGCAGTTTTCAGTCACTTTAAATAAGTTAATCAACTGAGTACGACCTGGGGTCTTACTGGTTTTAGCCAAGTTTTTTTGATTGGTGAGTCGATTTAATGCGCTAGATTTACCCGCATTAGAACGACCAGCAAAAGCAACTTCGATGCCTTCGTCATCAGGTAGGTGACGAATATCAGGTGCACTCGTTATAAAGTGGGTATTTTGATAATGGATTTTTTCCATAATTGTTAACTCCATCTCCACTTTTGTAGAGGAATGATTGCTTTTATGTATAATTGTGTACAATTGGTTTACTTGTCAGCGACAAGACTGGACGTAGTGTACCATGAACGTTTCACTATCGTGGTAATGGAAGCTGAATAATTATAATGGAATATCATGAATAAATTAGTACTCATTTTAGGCTTGGTTGCTAGTTGCTCGGTTTGGGCGCAAGGCAATGTCGACGCTGGTAAAGAAAAATCAGCGACTTGTGCAGCATGTCATGGTGCGGATGGAAATAGCGTGATCACGCAATATCCGAAATTAGCCGGACAGCATGTTAAGTATCTTGAAAAACAAATGCATGATTTGAAACTCGGTATGACCAGTGGTGGTAAGCAAGGTCGATATGATCCAGTAATGAGCGCGATGGCAATGCCATTGAGCGATCAAGATATTGCCGATCTATCCGCTTATTATGCTTCACTGCCAACCAAAGAAGGCTCAACCCCAGAAGATGTGGCAGCTAAAGGTAAAGCGCTGTATTTTGCTGGAGAGGCAGGAAAGGAGCTTACTGCTTGTAGTGCATGTCATGGTCCTCGTGGACACGGTATGGAATTAGGTGGTTTTCCTAAGATTGCCGGCCAACAAGCCGATTACGTCAAACTGCAATTAGAGCATTTCCGTTCTGGTGCGCGTAGCAATGATATGAATTCGATGATGCAAGATATCTCGAAAAACTTAACCGATGAGCAGATCGAGATTTTATCCAAGTATGTAGGCGGTTTGCACTAATCGTTTTTAACGACCTCGGATGGCCGTTAAATCGAGTTAAGTGTTTTATTAAGCAAATATTGGTCCTCAGGCGAGTAACTGCCTGGGGATTTTTGCGTTTTGGGGTCATGAATTTTTAGCTCGATCGCTTAATAAAACTCCACTATTTAGCGCATTTCTGCTATCTTGCGCATCCTTAATGGAGAGTGCAGCATGTCCTATTTTATTTTGGGTCTATAATTACTCATCCACAGTGCGTAAGCACCCAGTTTTATCGCGTTCAATAGTGTCAGATCTCGCCATCGGAAATTTGAAATTATTGGCAATGATGTCATGTTACTGAGAAAACTCACGTTAGAGTTAACGTAGTGATTTCTTAGAGGAAATTGAATAATGTCTCGCAACAAAAAAGCTAGAAAGCCAGGATCAACTGGTAGTGAAGAATTAATGGTGACCCGCAATCGCAGCGAATCGAATGTTGAAGGTCGCCTGCGTAAACGTGTGAATAAGCGTAAAGGTTTAAAAACCGGTAGCCGTCATGCGGATACCGAGCAGAAAAAACAACATACCGGTTTAGGTCAAGTTAAAGACCCGCGTCACGGCAGTAAAAAAGCCATTCCTTTGGTCGTCGAAGTGAAAACGAAACCATCAAAGCAGCAGCGTAAATTGAATGCCGAGCAAGAGCTTGAAGCGATTCAAAATGATGCTCAATTAAATGTGCTGATCGACCGTTTAGAAAATGGCGATAAACTAGGCGCAGGTTTGCAAAAGTTTGTTGATGAGAAATTAGATCGTCTAGAAATCTTGATGAAGCAACTGGGTATTTACGATGATGAAGAAGAGATTATTGAGCCCGAACCGCAACAAGAAGAGGCAGAGGTTATCATCCCAACCAAGAAAGCCGCCAAGAAACCGGCTTCTGATGATGACTTGTTAGCGCAATTTGAAAACCTAAATTTGAACGATTTTAAATAATCGCTACAATCGGCATTAACATTCTGATCGATCAATAAGGTCAGGATGTTAGTGCCTTTTTTTTTAAGTTTTTTAGTTATCGTATTTTTAGTCAATAAAAGTAGAGGGATGCCATGTCGACTGCACTTTTCGCGTTTGTAGGGGCGATTATTATTATTGGGCTGGCAAGTTATGCCGGATTTTTATTGATGCAACTGAAAAAACAAAAGCAGCTTATCCAAATTCAGCAGCAACACGCGATCGATCAGCGTAATGCGAATATTTTTGAGAATGTACATACCTTGTGTATGGCGGGGGTTCAACAGCAATGTGATTTAGCTGAAATCGTGATCCGAGTGGTGTGCATTATGGATTATGTGCAAGGTGATGATCGGGTCGATTTTGCCGTCGACTACCCGGCAATTAATGAACTCTATCAAGTCGTGAAAGACATGGCGCGTGGCGATGATCGTCAAGCGTTAGATAAGAAAGATCGAATGAAGCAAACTCTCGCCCGCCAAAAAGCAGAATCACGCTTAACTGAAACCGTGTTAACCGAACTGGGTCAACTCAAACAAAATATCCAACCGTTAAATAACAAAATTGATATAAAAGTGATCTAGATCTCACTATTTTGAAATGGATGGCATTCATTTTTTGCTCAGATAGGGCAAGCTAACCTTTGGTGGTATATTCATCATCACTGATTAGCAGTACGCTATATCTGTCTTACGGCCATCGCGGTTCTCACAGGCATTCAATCAATCCTTAGTTTAGTTTTATAAGTGGAAATTATCATGTCAAAAGAGCAAATTGTTTGGGATCAGGCTATGTTGGAAAAGTATAACTATTCCGGCCCTCGATACACCTCTTACCCAACTGCTCTGGAATTCCACGAAGCCTTTACGATCTCGGATCTTGATATGGCGTGTGGCCAATACCCAGACCGCCCATTATCGCTTTATATCCATATCCCATTTTGTCACAAGCTTTGCTATTACTGTGGGTGTAATAAAGTGATCACTCGTCATCAGCATAAAGCCGATGATTACTTGCAAGTGCTCATCCACGAAATCCGCCAACGCGCACCTTTGATTAATCAACGCCAGGTGACGCAATTGCATTTTGGTGGCGGAACACCAACCTTCCTGACTAAAGTCCAAATGACGTGCATTATGACTGCGATCCGCGGCGAGTTTAGCTTTACTGCTGATGCTGAAATAAGCATTGAAGTTGACCCGCGTGAAATTGAACTGGATATGTTGGATCACTTAAGAAGCGAAGGCTTTAACCGCTTAAGTATTGGGGTGCAAGATTTCAATAAAGAAGTTCAAGTTCTGGTTAACCGTGAGCAAGACGAAGATTTTATTGTCGCCATGGTGGCACGTGCTAAAGAGTTGGGTTTCCGTTCGACTAACCTAGATTTGATTTATGGCCTGCCAAAACAAACGCTTGCTACGTTCTCCAATACACTTGAAAAAGTCTTGGCGATGCAGCCGGGTCGTTTATCTATTTTTAATTACGCCCACATGCCGGCTTTGTTTGCTGCACAAGCGAAATTGAAAGAAGAATGGCTACCAAGCGCTGAACAAAAAATGGAAATTCTGCAATACACGATTAAAACCTTAACCGATGCCAGTTATCAGTTTATTGGTATGGATCACTTTGCTCTGCCGGATGATGAATTAGCGGTGGCGCAGCGTGAAGGTATTTTGCATCGTAACTTCCAAGGTTACACCACTCAAGGTGATTGTGATTTAATTGGCTTTGGGGTGTCGGCGATTTCTATGGTGGGTGACAGCTATGCACAAAACCAAAAAGAGTTGAAAAAATACTACGCCCAATTAGATGATCAACGTCATGCATTATGGCGTGGGGTTGGGCTAGACAATGATGATTTGATCCGCCGTGAGGTGATCAAGCAATTGATTTGCAACTTTACATTGGATACCAAAGTGATTGAGTCTCAATTTGGGCTTAACTTTGAGCAGTACTTTGCTGAAGACTTAAAGCTACTACAGACTTTTGTTAATGATGGGTTAGTGGAAAATAAAGACGGTATCATTTCAGTGACCTTACGCGGTCGTTTACTGATCCGTAATATTTGCATGTGCTTTGATAAGTATTTACGTAATAAAGCCCGTCAGCAGCAGTTCTCACGCGTGATTTAAGGTAAATCCGAGACATAAAAAAGCGACCGAGAATGGTCGTTTTTATGCTTGATGTTTATTGATATTGACTCATTAAGTACTTCTATCCAAATTGTTGATGGGGAACAGTGTCAAAGAGCATGGATGTTCTTTCTCAAGTGCCCATGGACTGTTTAAACGTCTTTTCGGAATGAACAATATTGGTTCAAAATGTAGGGCGATTAACATCTCTAAATATCAGAAACACACACTTTTTAACTATAAATCACAGGATTGATGACCGATCAACTAAGGTGCGATACATCAATATTGTCTGGCCATTGCTCTAATGGTACTGGGCGACCATAGAGGTAACCTTGCGCTTGTTGGCAACCTAAGTCAGTCAATATTTTGGCTTGCTCTTCCGTTTCGACACCTTCCGACAACACCACAATATCTAACTCCTTGGTTATAGTTAAAATCGCGGCCACAATAGAGGAATCCGCATTATCTGCGGTTAAGGTATTGGTAAATGAGCGATCGATTTTCAAGCAATCAAAATCCATTTTCTGTAAATAGGCTAAAGACGAATAACCAGTACCAAAGTCATCAATTGCAATGCTAATTCCCAGCGCACAAATCGCGCGTAAGTTTTCTTTAATCACTACGTCATTGCTGACAATGTTGGACTCTGTCACTTCTAATGTGAGATTGTGAGCCGCAATTTTACTTTCTTTTAAGATTGATTGTAGGCTGTCAATAAAGCTTGGTAGCAATAATTGGGTCACCGACACATTAACATGCAGATGGAACTCTTTATCCCAATGACCGCTTTCAATCGCTTGTTGAGTATCAATGCATGATTTTAGTAGGATTTGATGACCAATCTGATGAATAAGGCCGTATTCCTCCGCGATGCTAATAAAATCATTAGGTGGAATAATACCTTTCGTTGGCGATAACCAGCGCGCTAAGGCTTCTGCGCCGATAATTTTCTTGGTTTGCAAATCCACCAAAGGTTGGTAGAACGGAATAAACTCATCATTTTTAATGGCTTGCGTGATCAGAGCGATAGTTTGAGTTCGCTTAAGTGAAACATCCGCCATCTCAGGTAAGTAAGCGGAGTAACGAATGGGTTCTTTCTTAGCGTAACTTAGTGCGATACTGGCATTGCGCAGGCTATTTTCGATACCATCGTCAGCGATGACTTGGGTTGAACCTATCACAGCGTTGATTAGAACTAGTTCAGAATGAATCTTAATCGGTGAAACAAATTGTTGTTTTATTTGAGTAATAAACTTGTCGGCTTGCTCAGATGATGACAATTCGGGAGCATAAATTGCAAACTCATCACCGGAAACTCGTGCTAATAAATAGTTATCAGGCAATAGCGATTTTAGACGCTCACTAATGATGACTAACACTTGATCACCACGTACATGGCCAAGACTGTCATTTATAGCTCGGAATTTTTCTACCCCAATCACCACTAACATACCTTGAGCGGAGATGTTGTTATGGCTGCACTCTTCAATTAAGCCCTGACGGCTATACAGTTGGGTTAATGAATCATAAATTAACTGCTTTCTCAGTTCGCTAAATGAAATACGTAGGTTTTGCGCCATATCATTAAAAGACTTTACCAGCATAGAGGTTTCACGGATAAAACCATTATCTGGAATTCGAGTGCTCCAATGACCTAATGCTAACTCACGCGCAGCATTGGCGGTTTTTTTAATTGGTGAGGTAATACGGTTGAATACCACAAAGCCAATTCCCGCGGTAAACAGGCAAGCCAATAAGCCAAATAATAGAGCCTGTTGCTGTTGATAGGGTAACTCGCCAAGCAACTCAGACTCTGGCAAGGTAACTGAAATATACCAAGTTAAGCCATGTTCATCGGTGTATGGGGTGAGGTAGCTAAAATATCGCTCAGAACCAAGAATGAAAGAGAAGGCGTGGTTGTCTATTTCTGCATCGGTTAAACCAATAATTTTTTGTGCGGTTTTACGAATAATAGGATCGACACTTTCGGTGATTGAAATTCGACTGCCGGTGATAGACAGTGGATTATTACGTGATGTTTTGGGTTCGTTTGAGGATAAAATCGGGTTATTGGTATCAGAGTGTGCGATCAGGCGTTTATTTTGGTCAAAAATAAACACTGAGGCATTATTTTGTTTTTTCTGCTCGGCTAAGAAGCGATCGAATGTGGTGAGCTTTATATCAGCAGTAAGTACACCGATTAGTTGCTTATCTTTTAACACTGGGGTTTGTGCCGATAGGGTGATTTCTTGGCGTTCGTCATTGTTGGTATAAGGTTCAGACCACATTGGTTTACGACTTTTGGCTACCGGAGCATACCAAGGGCGAATTTGTGGCGCATAGTGTGGGATTTTTCCTCGGATGCCAGAAGCTTCCGTTTCACCTTTATACAACAGCAAGTAACCATCGGTATTATTATCTTTCTTCATTAAAGAAAAATGGTGGCCTTTTTCACGGCGCATACCAATGTATTGTCCATCAATTTCTCCACCAAAACTTAATGCGTCTAACTGTGGCATGTGGCTTTCTAGACTGAGATAAGTAAAGCGCATAAAATCAGTTAGCTGAGAAGAATTGTTAGGATCATAAATGTTGTTGTAAGCAATCGCATCACTTACGGCTATGCTGACTTTGAAAGGCGCGAGAAGAAAGCCAGTAAGATTGGAACTGATATTCTGCGAGATATTGGTCAGTTGTTTTTGACTGATTTCTTGGAGCATATTTTCATTGGTAATCTTTTGCACCACGGTAATAATACTAATAGTGGCAATCAGCACTAAGGTGAAAGGGAGAATAACCGCAGTGCGTAAAGATAAATATCGCTTGGTCATGAAAATCCAAAAAAGCAAAAGGGAATAGTTCAACAATATACACCACAATAGGTAAATGAAACTATGTCCAATTGGCTTTTTGTCAGAAAATTGACATGTAAGCATGAGTTTATATTTGCCTCAACAATCAATCATATTATTTATCGATAACTAGTGAAGAAAAAATTCAAATTTAATGTGGTTATTCGCTAGCTATTAACATCTGATATCAACGCTGAGCTATGGCTGTTTAGTTCAGCGGATGTTAGCTTTTGATTGGTTTTAATTTTCTAGCTCTTTTAATTTTCGAGTCAGAGTATTACGTCCCCAGCCAAGTAATTTAGCCGCATCTTGCTTATGACCATTGGTGTGAGTGAGGGCTGCGTTTAATAAAATTCGCTCAAATTCCGGTTGTGCAATGGTGAGTAGATCGGACTTTCCTGCAGTCAAAGTTTGTTGCGCCCAGATCTCTAATTGTTGCTGCCAAGAACCTTGCGGACTTGCGTCTAAAGGTAATGGATTGGTGGTGATTAATTCATTGGGCAGATCGGCTGGTAATACCTCGCTACCACTGGCCATTACGGTTAACCAACGACAAATGTTTTCTAATTGACGGACATTTCCCGGCCATGTCAACTGACTCAAGGTTTCAATGGTGGTTGGATGTAGTGTTTTAACGTCAACCTCTAACTCTTTGGCTGCACGAGATAAAAAATGAGCGGCTAGTTTTTCAATGTCTTGGCGACGCTCTCTTAGTGCTGGAATATGCACTCGGATCACGTTGAGGCGATGGAATAAATCTTCACGAAAACCGCCGTCATTGACTAACTTTTCTAAATTTTGATGGGTGGCGGCAATGATCCGCACATCAACACTAACAGGGGCATGTCCACCAACGCGGTAGAATTGTCCGTCAGCCAGTACGCGTAATAGACGGGTCTGAATATCCAGTGGCATATCACCAATTTCATCTAAGAAAAGTGTGCCACCATTGGCTTGTTCGAAACGACCTTGGCGTACCGTATTGGCACCGGTAAATGCGCCTTTTTCATGGCCAAATAATTCTGATTCAATCAAATCTTTTGGGATGGCGGCCATATTTAAGGCAATAAAAGGATTTTTGCTGCGTGGGCTATGACGGTGCAAGGCGTGAGCGACCAACTCTTTACCAGTGCCGGATTCACCATTGATTAAGACTGAAATGGACGATCGAGAGAGGCGACCAATTGCTCTAAACACTTCTTGCATCGCGGGTGCTTCACCAAGAATTTCTGGTACCGCATCTGGTACTTGGTTTTCTGCTGTGGTGGCCGTGTGCTGTTCATGGCTATGAGCAATAGCACGTTCGACTAAGGTCAGTGTTTCATCAATATCAAATGGCTTGGGTAGATATTCAAAAGCCCCTTTTTGATAAGCATTGACCGCCGCATCGAGATCGGAATGTGCGGTCATAATAATGACGGGTAAGTCAGGATGACTGGTTTGGATTTGATTCAGTAAAGTGAGTCCGTCCATACCTGGCATGCGAATATCTGAAATTAAAACATCCGGTGTTTCTCGCTCTAGGCTGGCAAGCACACTTTCGGCGTCAGCGAATGTTTCACATTGAATATTGGCTGATGATAATGTTTTCTCTAAAACCCAGCGGATAGAACTGTCATCATCTACCACCCATACGAATCCTTTACTCATTATCTATTTCCCCTTGCAAGTACCAATAACTGCGCATAATGACTATGCGGTTTGGATTGGTAAATAAATACTAAAAATGGTGTGTCCAGGCCAGCTTTCAACGTCAATTTTACCTTGATGCTGGTCGATTATATTTTGTGATATGGATAACCCTAAGCCAGTGCCTCCTTCGCGACCGCTGACCATAGGATAAAACAAGGTGTCTTGAAGTTTATTCGCAATACCTGGGCCGTTATCCATGATCTCAATTCTGGCGACTAATTTGTGCCTGTGACCATGAATATTGGCTTGATACACGGTACGAGTGCGAATGGTAATTTTTCCATCTGGTTGGTGAGAAAGAATTTGTGCTGCATTACTGACAATATTTAGTAAGGCTTGCTCTACTTGATCTGCATCCATGATGATTGGTGGCATGCTGGGGTCGTAATCGCGTTCAATTACGATTTGACTGCCAAATTCCAATTCGACTAATTGGCGTGCTTTCTCGATCACTAAATGGAGATTTTCGGTAGTTTTTTTACCAGGCTTTTGTGGCCCTAGTAGTCGATCAACGAGTGCGCGCAAGCGATCTGCTTGTTCAATAATGATTTGGGTGTATTCATTTAAGCTGGGATCGGGCAGCATGCGACTCAGCAGTTGAGCGGCGCCGCGTAATCCGCCGAGTGGATTTTTAATTTCATGGGCGAGGCCGCGCACTAATAATTTAGCCGCTTGTTGTTGGGCATGTTGGTTTAGCTCTTGGCTTAAACGTCGTTGCGAATCTATTTTTCGGATCTCAACCAGCAACATTAACTTGGAGCCAAATGGCGCCTCTTTAAGTGAAAGTGGACTGGCGGTGACTTCGAGCATCATAGGTTTGGCATTGATAACAAAGGTCACGTCACTGTCGGTAATACTTTGCCCTGTTTGCAATAGTTGGGTAAATAGCGCTAAATCCATCGAAGCATGTTGTATCAAACTTGAAAGGGGCGAGCCTTGTAAGCGTTTGGCACTTTGGGAAAATAATTGCTCTGCAGAGGTGTTGGCATAATGAATGATCAGTTTGTCATCCAGTAAAAAAGTGGCCGTCACCAGATTACCAAGAATAGCGACAGCAAGTGATTCATTGTTTTCTGCTTGGGGCATTATCGTGCACTCATTTTTCAATGCACCAATACGGTGCACTGGAAGCTCCAGTATGAGGCATGATAAAAATCAGTACAAATAAAACTGCTAAATGACTCCGATAATGCCGCTATTTGACCGATGTTTTATGCAAAAACACCGTGACAACTGAAGATGATGCAATAACCTTGCCGCTTTGAACAACCTGTACTTTTAAACTATGTTCACCACGCTCAACCCCTTTTAACTCCCAGTACTTTTGGGTTTGTGGTGCGCCATAAGGGGTGCCATCAAAGACTAATTGTAATCGCTCTCCAATACCTAATTTACGGTTCAAGCTGGTTTGTATGGTCATTAAGCCGCGGCTGCTTCTTAATGTTTCATCATTGCTTGGGCTTTCGATATCAACCGTTATATCTTTATAATCGGCTTTTTTCTCGCTGCTGGCTATTTCAGTAACTTGCTCATCTGCGGATAATGACGCTGCGCTATCATCTGTTTTCACGCTAGCGGTTTGATCCGTTGTGACGGAATCTGAAGTCTTGGTTGCGGTATTGTTTCCATCATCCTCTCCCGATGAAGGCGCTCTATTCTTTACCTCTGGTAGGACTAATTTTTCTTTATTTTTACTCGTGATTGACTTGGGTGGCGGGGTATCACTGAGGTGCATGACGCCTTTGCTATCGGTCCATTTATAGATTTCATTGGCATGAGAAAGTGGCGCAATTAAGAATATGAGTAGTAGCGGCGAAAATTTCATATTTTGATTCCTGTCATTTTAACTAGGCGCTGAACGCTTCAGGATCTGAAAGACTAATATCAATGGAGATCGATATAAAACAACAAGACTTGAGACCGTTTCTTTTAGCTTAACGATTGTACTTTTCCTCACAACCAAAAAAAGGCCCACCTGAGAGGCGAGCCTAAATTTTTTGTCTTTTTTACACAGTTACAGCGTAAAATTTGAGTGCATAAACGCGCTTTAAATTAAGCGAATTTACTAAAAATTATACTGAGTAGTACAATTCAAACTCAAGTGGGTGAGTCGCCATGTTAACGCGCTCAACATCTTTAGATTTCAGTGCGATATAAGAATCAATGAAATCATCAGAGAATACGCCACCAGTGGTTAAGAACTCACGATCTTCGTCTAGTGCTTTTAGTGCTATTTCTAGCGACTCTGCCACTTTCGGGATCTCAGCTGCTTCTTCTGCTGGTAAGTCGTATAAATCTTTATCCATCGCATCGCCAGGGTGGATCTTGTTTTTAATACCATCTAGGCCTGCCATCAGTAGACAAGCGAAGGCTAGGTATGGATTCGCTGCTGGATCAGGGAAGCGAGCTTCGATACGGCGAGCTTTCGGGCTTGGTACCACTGGAATACGGATAGACGCTGAACGGTTACGCGCCGAGTATGCCAACATTACCGGTGCTTCAAATCCTGGAACCAGACGTTTGTACGAGTTAGTTGCCGGGTTCGCAAAGGCATTGATTGCACGCGCATGCTTGATAATACCGCCAATGTAGTAAAGCGCCATTTCAGATAGGCCGCCGTACTTATCGCCAGCAAATAGGTTAACACCATCTTTAGCAAGAGACATGTGAACGTGCATACCAGAACCGTTGTCGCCAACTAATGGTTTAGGCATGAAAGTCGCGGTTTTGCCGTAAGCATGCGCTACGTTGTGAACCACATACTTGTAAATTTGAATCTCATCGGCTTTTTCGGTTAGGGTATTAAAGCGAGTGGCGATTTCGTTTTGACCCGCTGTTGCCACTTCATGGTGATGCGCTTCAACCACAAGCCCCATTTCTTCCATGATTAAACACATAGCAGAACGAATATCTTGAGATGAATCTACTGGTGCCACTGGGAAATAACCGCCTTTAACGCCAGGACGGTGACCTTTGTTACCACCCTCGTATTCAGTACCAGTATTCCAAGCCGCTTCTACATCATCAAGCTTAAAGAATGCGCCTGAAATATCGTTACCGTATTTAACGTCATCAAATAAGAAGAATTCTGGTTCTGGACCGACAAGAACGGTGTCAGCAAATCCCGCTGCACGCATATGGTCTTCTGCACGTTTAGCGATTGAACGTGGATCACGATCGTAGCCTTGCATAGTTGCTGGTTCAAGAATGTCACAGCGGATATTTAAGGTTGAATCTTCAGTAAATGGGTCTAATACCGCGCTTGCTGCGTCAGGCATCATAACCATGTCAGATTCGTTAATGCCTTTCCAACCTGCAACTGATGAACCATCGAACATCTTGCCATCTTCAAAGAAGTCAGCGTCTACTTGGTGGGCAGGAATTGAGATATGCTGCTCTTTACCTTTTGTATCGGTAAAGCGCAGATCAACAAACTTAACTTCGTTTTCAGTGATCAGAGAGAGTACGTTTTCAACTGACATCTTGGATAACCTCCGGTGTTATAAATGCTATTCAAGTAGAAGTATCTACTTGGGCAATAAGGCAATAATGGGTTCGCGATAGTGAATCGCTTTAACTAATAACTAAAGCTATTGATTAAAACCGCTATCGCGAAACTATAATCAATGTATTTGTATAAGCTAAAATCATGCCAAAAAATTAAATCCTTTAAATTCAAAGTGATAGGTGTGGGTGGGGGATGATGCCAATAAGCTATTGCACCATAATGGAACCTGTGGGGATCATTTTAGTGCAATCGAATGTTGCATTGCATCATATTGATACAGCAAACCTATTACCCCACCATTCAGCCGAGAATTTGATCGTTTGTCAATGAGGCAAATCTATTTTTGATAAACCTGTCGATTTAAGTGTTAATCATTTGAATTTACAGTAAGCGATAAGTTTGATTTTTTACCCATTAATATGGCGTTGGAGTTACGCAAAGGGCAATTGCATTGTGTGCAACATGTGCTTGAGTAAGGCCGTAATAGGTTGAACCCAAGCAAGATCATAGGCTTTTGAGATAATGTAGGCGGCAAAAAAGATATATAGCCCAATTAAGGTATAGGCTTTTGCTTTTCCTAACGCTTTACCAAAGTAAAACAGGATGAACGCGGCAATGGTCAGTAAGAGTAGTAACACTCGTAGTTCACCGACATTATCGACCATATCTATTGGCATAAAGATAGGACCATTAATGATGGTATATAAAAATAATGGCAACCCTAATGCAAAACAGATATCAAAGATATTGCTGCCCAGTGCATTCGAAACAGCATCATCATAATTGCCTTTTTTGGCATCGCGTACCGATAAAATAGTGTCAGGAACACTGCTGGCAGCCGCGGCAATAATGACTGCGACAAAGTAAGATTTTAACCCTAACTCGTGGCCTAAAAGTTCACAGCCAAGTACTAGAAGGTAACAAGATAGAGCAATAAAAAAGGTGGAGACAATTAATAAAGCCCAAGCGTTTTGATTGGTGGTTTTCCTTTCACCGATTACGGCATTTTCAAGATCAAGTGTTAGCCATGACATTAAGGCATTTTCAGAGCTTACTTTATCTTGTTCTTGTTCTTGTTCTTCTTCCTCTGCAATAGAATACTCTGCGTGATGCGATTTTTTCATATTGGTAAGCATGTAAGCGATGTAAATAATATAAAGTGACATTAACATTAAGCCATGCCACCAAGTTAAATGCTCACCAATGGTTACGATCAGAATTAATTCAATGGTAATAAGAGCGATACCATCACGCAAAATGACTTTTTTGGAGACGTTAACTGCAGAGAGTTTAAATATTTTTATGGCGGTAAGAATACTCATGGCAGGGATGATCATGGTATTAAAAACGGCACTACCTGCTGTGGTAGCTATGCCACCTGCAAAACCGCCGGTATCGTTAAAGAGAAAGAGAAATACCATGGTGGCGCATAGCTCGGGCATTGAGCTACCAATCGCATTGATAGTCGCACCTTTTACACCTTCTGACATGTTGCGACCAAGATGGTCTGCGGCGGCTTCAAAGCCATCACAAACCTTGGCTATCATCCAGGTGGAAAATAAAACTAAACAGATAGAGATAAAAATCGCCACTAATATTCCTTACCATAATATTTATAAAATTGGAGCATTACAAAAGTCGTAATATTAATAAGTAAGAATGTGGTTTAAGTGAATGTTTTGCGGTTGTGTATCTAGCAAGGTATTAATTTTGTGCGTGATTGTACAGTAAATTAAGCTGAGAAACATATAAAAATAGCCACGATGAATCGACAATGTGAAGGGGGTAACATTTAGTTTATCGTCCTATCTTTTATGTTGAATTAGCACGCCATCCATCAAAGTGAGCTATTTTTAATCAACTATTATCATTTTGGCGTGAATATTCCTAGGGGTTTGGCGTAAGATCTGGTACATTTACGACCGTTTTTTTAATCAAATTCATCCAATGTCTGGATGTCTTACATAAGTGAATAGAATTCCATGACCACAACTAAAATCGATAAATTAAGAAATATCGCGATTATCGCGCACGTTGACCACGGTAAAACCACCTTGGTTGATAAGCTATTACAACAATCGGGTACGCTTGAATCTCGTGGTGAAGCTGAAGAGCGCGTCATGGATTCGAACGACATCGAAAAAGAACGTGGTATTACCATTCTTGCAAAAAACACTGCAATCAACTGGAATGATTACCGCATCAACATCGTAGATACCCCAGGACACGCCGATTTTGGTGGTGAAGTTGAGCGTATCATGTCTATGGTAGATTCTGTGCTACTTATCGTTGATGCTGTTGATGGCCCAATGCCTCAAACACGTTTCGTAACGCAAAAAGCATTCTCACACGGCCTTAAGCCAATTGTGGTTATCAACAAAGTTGACCGTCCTGGCGCTCGCCCTGACTGGGTTATGGATCAAATTTTTGATTTGTTCGATAACTTAGGTGCAACTGACGAACAACTAGACTTTAAAGTTGTTTATGCATCAGCATTAAACGGCTGGGCTTCTATGGATGAAGGCGTTGTTGGCGAAGATATGGAACCATTGTTCCAAGCGGTTGTTGATAACGTTGATTGCCCAAATGTTGACATCGATGGCGCACTTCAAATGCAAGTGTCTCAACTTGACTACAACTCTTACGTTGGTGTTATCGGCGTATGTCGCGTAACTCGCGGTAGCGTTAAACCAAACCAACAAGTGACTATCGTTAGTGCTGATGGCAAGAAGCGTAATGGTAAAGTCGGTACGGTTCTTGGTTACATGGGCCTTGAGCGTCACGAAGTTGAACAAGCTGATGCGGGTGACATTATTGCCATCACTGGTTTAGGTGAGCTTAAGATCTCTGACACCATCTGTGATGTAAACGCAGTTGAAGCAATGAAGCCACTTTCTGTTGATGAACCAACAGTAACCATGACTTTCCAAGTAAACAACTCACCGTTTGCTGGTAAAGAAGGTAAGTTCGTGACTTCACGTAACATCCTTGAGCGTCTAGAAAAAGAATTGGTTCACAACGTAGCACTACGTGTTGAACAAGCAGCCGATCCAGACAAATTCCGCGTTTCAGGTCGTGGTGAACTTCACCTATCTATCCTGATCGAAAACATGCGTCGTGAAGGTTTCGAGCTAGCTGTATCTCGTCCAGAAGTTATCATCAAAGAAGAAGATGGCCAACTAATGGAACCGTTTGAAACGGTAACGATTGATGTAGTTGAAGAGCATCAAGGCGCGATCATGGAAAACATTGGTATCCGTAAAGGTGAACTAACCGATATGGCACCAGATGGTAAAGGCCGTGTTCGCATGGACTTCATGATGCCTTCTCGTGGTCTTATTGGTTTCCAAACTGAATTCCTAACTATGACTTCTGGTTCTGGTCTAATCTACCACTCATACGATCACTACGGTCCGCACAAAGGTGGCGTAATCGGCCAACGTGCTAACGGCGTATTGATTTCTAACGGTATGGGTAAAGCAGTAACTTACTCTTTATTCAACCTACAAGATCGTGGTCGTTTATTTGCTGAGCACGGCGACGAAGTGTATGAAGGTCAAATTATCGGTATTCATAATCGTGCTAACGATCTGACTATCAACTGTCTACGTGGTAAGCAATTAACTAACGTACGTGCATCTGGTACTGATGAAGCACAAACGCTTTCTCCTGCGATAAAATACACGCTAGAGCAAGCACTAGAATTCATCGATGATGATGAGCTAGTAGAAGTGACACCAGAAAGCATCCGTATTCGTAAGCGTCATTTGACTGAAAATGAACGTAAGCGTGCCGGTCGTGGACCAAAATAAATCGATATAATTCCCTCAACAAATTGAAGCCTGTGCTTTAATTAAGATGGAAGTATTGTGATATAGTAAAAGGCCGATGCAATTGCATCGGCCTTTTTGCATTAAGCGGATCAAGATTGACAACTTAGATGCCACTCAAGGAAAGAGAAAATAAACCAAGTAAACCATTATCACCAAGGATAGAGTATGAATTCAATTCAGACAGTAGAACGCCGAATCGGCCTTGGTCTGCACTACTTAATTTATTTAAAGCAAAGAGTGGTGAATGATCGCCTTGCCGTTAATGCTGGTTATATGGCTTACATTACTCTTTTGTCTTTAGTGCCCCTCACTACGGTGGTGGTAACTGCACTATCTAAATTTCCAGTATTTGAAGGGATCAGTAACCAAGTACAAGAGTTTATTTTTAGTAACTTTGTGCCCGCGGCGGGTGATGCGATGAAAGATGCGCTAAATAGTTTTATTAGTAATACCGCAAAAATGACCGCAATAGGCGGGGTGTTTGTGTTTATCACTGCCATGTTACTGATTTCGACCATTGATAAAAATCTGAATTTTATTTGGCGAGTGAAGCGTAAGCGCCGTTTGGTTTATTCTTTTTCTATGTATTGGATGGTGCTGACGCTTGGCCCGTTATTTATTGGTTCGAGCTTAGCCCTCACCTCTTATATAACCTCGACCCAGTTTTTGAGTAGCGAAGTGTTGAATTTGGTGTATCGACTACTGCCAATGTTACTGTCCGCATCGGCATTTTTTGGTCTATATTTATTGGTTCCTAATATAAAAGTAAGAATTTTCCACGCTCTGGGTGGCGCTTTAGTGGCTGGCTTATTATTTGAATTAAGTAAGAAAGGTTTTGCGTTTTATATTACCGCTTTTCCATCATATCAATTAATTTACGGCGCATTAGCGGCAATTCCCATTTTATTTGTTTGGGTGTATTTATGTTGGTTTATCGTCTTGATTGGTGCGGAAGTCACCGCCAGTTTAGGCGAGCGTGAGTTGTGGCATGAAGATGAGCCTTTTCAAGTTCTGCAAGTGTTACATAGTAAATTTGCTAAAAAGGACGATAAGCTGTGATTGCATTGATCCAACGAGTAAGTGAAGCTAGCGTTAAAGTTGATGGTGAGATTGTTGGTGAGATCCAACAAGGATTATTAGTACTACTGGGTGTTGAAAAAGGTGATGATGAAGCGAAAGCTAAGCGCTTAGTTGAGCGAGTGTTAGGTTACCGAATTTTTGAAGATGACGCCGGAAAGATGAATTTAAATGTTGGGCAAGTTGGCGGTAGTGTGTTGATCGTTTCTCAGTTTACGCTGCCTGCGGATACTCAAAAAGGTATGCGTCCGAGCTTCTCTAAAGGGGCCGATCCGCGTGACGCTGAACGTTTATATGATTACTTTTCTCATTGCTGTCAGCAGACTGGGATCAATACCCAAAATGGTCGTTTTGCGGCGGATATGAAAGTGGCATTGGTCAATGATGGACCGGTGACATTCTGGCTACAGGTTTAATCGTTTTGCTCTCTACTCGATGATTGGTCAGCATTGAACTGATTAATGAGGCCGTGCAGCGATAGGATAAAAAATAAAAGGAATTAACATGTTTAAGCTAGTGACACCGAAAACAGAGGCGGAATTAAAACGTTACTATCATTTTCGTTGGCAGGTGTTGCGTGAACCCTTTCATCAACCTTTGGGCTCTGAGCGCGATGAATACGATGAAATGAGTTCGCATCGCATGATTATTGATAGTCGCGATCGGATTATGGCGGTGGGGCGCATTTACCTTACCCCTGATTGCGAAGGGCAAGTGCGCTTTATGGCGGTGAGTCCTAATCAGCGAGGTAAGGGCTTTGGTTCATTGATTCTGGTAGCACTAGAGTCGTATGCGATGCAAGAAGGCGCTAAGCGCTTAGTGTGTAATGCACGCCAAGATGCCATCTCTTTTTATAGTCATAATGGTTTTGAAAGCCAAGGCGAACTCAGTGATGAGCGGGGGCCGATTCGACATCAACAAATGGTCAAACCGCTCAATTCATTATCTTTGGTCTCGCACCGCCCTGACTGGTGTGATGAACTGCAAAATCGTTGGCGACAAGAAATCCCTATTTGTGGTGCGATGGGGATCCGAATCAATCAATATACCGGACACCGCTTTGAGTGCTCGGCGCCATTAAATCCCAATATTAACCCTCATGAGACCATGTTTGCAGGATCGATTTTTACCTTAACTACGTTAACGGGTTGGGGAATGGCATGGCTATTAATGCGAGAAAAGGGCTTAAAAGCGGATATCATTTTAGCTGATAGTCAGATACGCTTTCGTGCTCCGGTAACCGAAAGCCCTACCGCCGTGACCTCATTAGATGGTATCAGTGGCGATTTAGACCGATTAAAAAATGGGCGTCGCGCGCGCATCATTGTCAAAGTGATAGTGTATAGTGGCGACACACCAGCGGTAGAATTTACCGGAACCTATATGTTGATGACTGACTTTTTAGGTGAAGAACCTTTAGTGAGTTGACGTTTTCATATCTAATCATATTAAACGGTGTCATCGTCAATGAATAGCTCATGCTATAGCCGTTATTCATTGAGCAAACACTTGACACTATTGGCAATTATCTTCCATTGTGATCGCGCTGTTATCTCCTAATAAATCAAAGATCAGCGCCTTACATTTTCCTTTTCCTTCGAGCTTATATTGCACATTACCTTTTTCTGGAAATAAGAAATCGTAATTACCGCCTAAATAAGCGGTGAAATCTTTCCCTTTGATGCTAAATGGTTTTAATGCCACTCGTCCACGATCGGCATTTAAATGAATATTGCCAATCGATACGGCTTGCTTGGTTTGTGTCGGCTGTTTTGGTTTATCTACTGGATGAGGATCTTCCGATGGATCGAGTTCAATCCCCTGATTGCGCAACCAAAGTGTTTCAAAATCATCGCTGCTGGTGGCTTGGCTAATGGTCGCTTCAAGTTTGCCCGTCACGCTATGGTTAAAAATCAATTGATCGCCATACAAGCCTTCGCCTTTCACGGTAAAGTCGGTGATACCATCTAAATGCAGTGGTAAGTTAAAAACGCGTGTAAAAAAGCGTAATGGAATGCCTGAAGCCTCAACTGATAGATTCCAAGGTTGGCTAGTTTTAGCGTAATCCATATCGCCACTGGCTTTGATTAACCCATCATCGAGCGGAACAAATAGCTTTTCTAGCCAAAAATGGCCATCTTTAGAGTGCATATTAAGTAATAAATTACGGCTAGTGACTTTGTCATAAGTGGCACTGCTGGCACTGCTGGCACTGATACTCAACTTGCCATCCCATAACCCCCAACGTCCGTCACGCTTTAATTCAAGTTGGTCACCATCAATACTCATGCCTGAGGTTTGAATGGCTGGCGTTTGGGTGAGATCAATCACCTGAACATTATTAATGGTTAAGGACTGGGCGTTAAGAGTGTGGAGTTGATTGAAGTAAGCTAACACTAAGTCCTTAGATTTTTGTGATGGGATCCATTTTATATTATTAATATTGAGTAGTTTTATATCGGCACTATCGGGTTTGAACTTCCCCTGTAGATGAATATCACCTTGCAATACTTCGAGTGATAAATTCTGCACATAAGCCGATTGAGGCTGCAAATTGAGAGTTAAATTAGGAGATTTGATGGATTGCCCCATGGCGCTCATCGAGTCGGCGGAAAGGTTAATAGACGCATCTTGTTGCTGCCAGAGTTTAAATGGCAAGTGAACATGGCGAGCATTAATCAGCAAATTATTAGCGGTAAAATCATTAACTTCCAAACTAGAATCACTGATATCTAATTGGTCGATATCCATTGCAATGTGATTAAACCAAGCCAATACATCTGAATGGATCGCTTCTAAATTGTGTTGTTGTAATCTTAAGCCAGCAATGGACACTTGAGGTAGTTGCCATACATGCTCATCGGAACCTTTAGTCGCTTGAGCTTGAAATTTTCCGTGTCGCCAATTAAAGCGCATATCATAAATAATAGTATTACTGTGGCTGATATCGCCATCAATAAATACTTTATCTAGCGCTTCACCTTGCCAATAAATTTGGTCGGCAGATAACTGAATTTGACCATAGAAAGGGAAAATTTTTGATGGGCGATATTGGGGGTGTTTCACTTGCATGGTCATATCACGCACCACCCAACCTTGGTCGGCAAAGTCGATACTCGAAATCGCTAATTGTTTGATATTAATATGTGGCAATATTGCCAGTTTCGGCCAGCCGCTTTGTAAGTTGATACCTTCCATCAGGACATTATCAATTTGTAATTTAGAGTCTTTCCAAAGTGGGTTATCCAGCCAAATATCGACTTTTCGGATCAAAATTGATTGATGAGTTTGAGGATTTTTGACTAACACCCCTTCAAATGTAATATGGCGAGCTTGTTGATAGGAATAGCTGACTTCACGCACCGCAATTGGCTTATCTAAGACTTTGCTAAATACAAAGTTGACTAGCTTTGGGGCATATTGGGTGTGTAAAGTACCGTAACCGGCGGCTAAAATCACCATTAATAGCGCGATAAAACTAGTAAAAATGATAAGCAACTTTCTCATGGATCGTCCTGTTAGTCGAGATGAGCAATAAATCGAGAAGATCCCTAATTATTTGAGAGTAGGAATTTATCGCTAGAAGGAACAATTTATAGAAAATCATCGAAAGGGTGAAGTATTCTTTTATAAAAACCTGAGATAGGTGCGCCGATAATGGAAAAAGCTATTATCGGCGCAAGGTTTACGCAGTTTCAAGTAGCCTAAATGATGATTTAGCCTTTCTGTGGACCAGCCGCGACGAGCGATTTACCTTCATCATTGTCAGTGTACTGAGCGAAGTTATTAATAAATAAGGTTGCTAAGTCATCGGCTTTTGCTTGCCACTCTTGAGTGCTAGCGTAAGTGTCGCGAGGATCTAAGATCGTAGGATCGACTTTTGGTAGCGAGGTAGGCACTTCTAGGTTAAAGGTTGGGATAATCTTAGTCTGGGCTTTATCTATCGAGCCATCTAAGATCGCATCAATAATACCGCGCGTATCTTGAATCGAAATGCGCTTGCCAGTGCCGTTCCAGCCGGTATTGACTAAGTAAGCTTCAGCGCCTGATGCAACCATACGCTTAACTAACACTTCCGCATACTGAGTTGGGTGCAAAGTTAGGAAGGCAGCGCCAAATGCGGCCGAGAAGGTTGGTGTTGGTTCGGTAATGCCGCGTTCAGTACCTGCGAGTTTGGCGGTAAAGCCCGACAAAAAGTGGTACTTAGTTTGTTCTGGTGTCAGTTTGGATACTGGCGGTAGTACCCCAAAGGCATCGGCAGTTAGGAAGATGACTTTTTGTGCATGACCGGCTTTAGATATCGGTTTAACGATATTATCAATGTGATAAATAGGATAAGAAACACGAGTATTTTCGGTTTTTGAACCATCATCAAAATCAATAATGCCTTGCTCGGTTACCGTCACATTTTCAAGTAAGGCATCACGGCGAATTGCGTTATAAATATCAGGTTCAGCCTCTTTCGATAAACGTATGGTTTTCGCGTAGCAGCCGCCTTCAAAGTTAAACACACCGTCATCATCCCAGCCGTGCTCATCATCGCCAATCAACTGACGTTTAGGATCGGTAGAAAGAGTGGTTTTTCCGGTGCCTGATAAACCAAAGAAAATAGCCACATCACCGTCTTCCCCGACATTGGCAGAGCAATGCATTGACGCCATACCCTTGATCGGCAATAGGTAGTTCATCATGGCGAACATACCTTTTTTCATTTCGCCGCCGTACCAAGTGCCACCGATGATCTGAATGCGCTCAGTGAGGTTGAAAGCGACAAAGTTTTCCGAATTGAGCCCTTGTTTCTGCCAGTTTGGATTCGTGGTTTTCGCGCCATTCATCACCACAAAATCAGGCTCGAATGTTTTGAGTTCTTCATCGGTAGGACGAATAAACATATTTTTGACGAAGTGGGCTTGCCACGCAACTTCGGTGATCACGCGCACTTGCAAGCGAGACTCTGGGTTAGCGCCACAAAAACAATCAACCACAAACAAGCGCTTATTTGACAGTTGAGTGGTGACTAAGGATTTTAAGTCTTGCCATACCTCTTGGTTAATGGGTTTGTTATCATTTTTACCTTGATCAGACCACCAAAGCGTATCGCGAGTGACGTCATCTTTAACAATATACTTATCTTTTGGTGAGCGACCGGTGAAGATGCCAGTATCAACCGATACCGCCCCTAATTCAGTCTCAATACCTTTTTCATAGCCAGATAAGTCATCTCGAGTTTCCTCGGTAAATAACACCTCATAACTAGGGTTATGCAGCACATCAGTCGCATTGTGAATACCATAACCAGTGAGATCTATTTGTTGTGTTGCAGTGTGCGTCATAACAGTCATAGGGTGTCCTTAGTTTCAAGTCGTCAAAATTTCAAATAGTAAGATGTTAAATTTATTAATATTGACGCCATTTTAACCATATTCTATATATGGTTTTATTGGTGACATCACAAAATCATCCTATCAAAGTATGGTAGATCAAAAATGGGATCAGGCGCGACTATGTTTATTATTTCACTAAAATTAAGTGCGGTATTTGCAGGAGAGTTTGGGTGATGAAATACACAATAGAAACAAAAGTTTGACTAAAAAAACCGACACAGGGCCGGTTTTTTTAGATATTACTGGTGGTTATTACGTGCTAGAAAATAATGCACTAGACTTAAGTTATTGGACTGATTAATGCAGTGTTTTCTTCGCTTCGGTTAGGATTTGTTCCACTTGTGCCGAATTAAAAGAGTAGGAACTGCCGCAATAGTCACAATGTAGTGCAACTTCACCTTCGGCGTGCAGAATATCGTCGAGTTCGGGTTTTGCTACTGTGGCAATAGCGCCAGCACTACGTTCACGTGAACATCCACAGAAAAACTCAATTGGTTGAGGTTCGAATACTTTTACTTCTTCTTGGTTGTACAGGCGATACAGTAGATCGTGAGCGTCTAAAGAGAATAATTCTTCATCTTTAATGGTTTCGGTTAGTTTTTCTAAGTGCTCGAAATCATCCGCAGAGCCTGTACCATCTGGCATAATTTGAAGTAGCATACCAGCAGCATGCGCTTGACCATTATGCTCACCAGTGCGCAGCCATAAGCGCGTTTTTAGTTGTTCAGAACGTTCAAAGTAGCCTTCTAAAATTTCCGCCAATGTCTCCCCTTCAAGCCCAACCACACCTTGATAACGTTCACCTTCTTTAGGAGAAATGGTGATCACGAGATGACCCTTACCAATTAATTGATGCAAGCTTGCGTTGCTATCAATATGGCCTTCCCAACGCGCTACACCACGAAGCTTTTGATCATGATCGCCGTTGATCACCACCAGAGGTACCGGACCATCACCTTGTAATTGCAACGTGATGGAACCTTCAAATTTTAGGGTGGCGGTTAACAGGCTGGTTGCCACTTGTAACTCACCTAATAAATTACGGATCGGTTGCGGGTAATCCTTACTAGCAATAATGTTTTGAAAGGCGGTATCAAGTTGAACTAACTCACCACGGACCGATAAGTTTTCAAATAAGTAGCGATG
The DNA here is from genome assembly GCF_009601765.2 of Vibrio algicola. NCBI lineage: Bacteria > Pseudomonadati > Pseudomonadota > Gammaproteobacteria > Vibrionales > Vibrionaceae > Vibrio > Vibrio algicola. Next base: position 2,369,422 of record NZ_CP045699.1, on the reverse strand, counting down.
TAAAAGGTTATTTGCCATCAGTTAGGGAACTCCCAGCGATTATTGTTGTTTAATATACTCATCTGACTTGCAATAACTTTGGCTGACGAGTATTTGACTAAAAAATATTGAATTAAAAAAACGGTTATTGCTGTTTAAAGCGAATGATATTACGGCGTTGTTTTTTATCTGGACGTCGATCCGGGCTTGGGCTGTATAACGCATTCAGTTTGTGTTTTTCGGCATCTTCTGCGCGTTTAGTGATACTCTCTTCAGTTTCGCGATATAACGTCTGTGCTTCTGGTGCCCCACGTCGATGTTCTGAAATTTTCTCGATAATAATGGTTTTTTCTTCGTTACCTTGGCGCAAACGAATTTGAGCGCCGAGCTCGACGATTTTGCTTGGTTTACTACGTTGATTATTATAATGGACTTTGCCACCATCAACCATAGTGCGAGCCACGGAACGAGTCTTATAAAAACGTGCCGCCCATAGCCATTTATCTAAACGTACTGACAATGTTGGTGAACTCATTCTGAAATGCGTCCTTAGCCGGTTTGCAATGAAAAGTAGATAAACAATGGTGGTGAATAACCGATATTTCAAGGGGGAGTGCGCACAAAGCGGTGACTTTATCCATCGCGTCTAAGTGATTATTCTTACATTAAAGTTATGAAAATGATGATTTGATATAAGGATAATGGCTAATTATGCTTAAGGATGTGAACTTTTCCCACTTTCCTCTATTTTTAATACTATTTTATTTGGTGGCTTGGGCTTTAAACGGTAAGGTAGTCTGGATAAAGTATTACAAAAATGGCTGAATATTTAGCGAGCAATATCAAGTAGAACGGAGTCTTAATTAACATGTCATCTTCTATGGCCTTAAAAACGGATTTAAGAGGTCAACTCACCCAAATTTCTACTCGATTACTGTCCCATCAGGCAGTGATTGCTTACGCCTGTACTTTATTGTTGCTAGCGATTATTGCGTGGATTTTAGGCGTGTTGGTTTGGTTTGTTATTACTCCTGCTCCCACCGTCAGCCATTGGGTAGCTCCGAATGTGAGCAGCCGCCATGTGATTAACAATAATCATGGCGATCATGTATCGAAATTAGTGAGAAGTGATCTGTTTGGTAATTACAACCAAGAGTCGATAGCTAATGAAGCGGTAGCAAAAAATGCTCCTCAGACACGCTTAAAATTATCCTTAGTTGGGGCGGTGGCGAGTAATAACCCAAAACTAAGTTTGGCGGTGATCGCGAATCAAGGAAAGCAATCTACTTACGGCCTTGGTGAAACGATTGATGGGACTCGGGTAACATTAAAATCGGTATTACCAGATCGCGTGATTATTAGCAATCAAGGCCAAGATGAAACCCTGATGTTAGAAGGGATTGATTATAGTAAAATGAATCAACCTAGCGCTCCAATAAAGGAGGCGCCATCATCCAGCTCGGATTTAACCGCCATTCGTACTGAGATTTCGAAAGATCCACAAAAAATATTTCAATACCTTCGATTATCACAAGTGATGGACGAAGGTAAGCTAAAAGGTTATCGAGTTCGTCCCGGACAAAAGCGTGAATTGTTTGATTCGGTCGGACTAAAAGATGGCGATATTGCCACGGTATTAAATGGACATGATTTAACCGATCCATCACAAATGACTGCGTTATGGAAAGACGCATTAAGTGCCCAAGAGTGGAATTTAAGTGTTGAGAGAGATGGGCAGATCCACGATATCTATATTGAATTTTAAACGATAAAGATCGTTTTAGGATAATTTAAGTCACCACCTTTGGTGAGCAGGAGCATTGCGTGAAGAACGTAAAGAAATTTAAAAAAACGATAAAACAGGTAGGGCTCATTTTAGTCGCCAGCCTAGCTTGGTGTTCTGCCTCTGCAGAAGAGTTTAGTGCCAGTTTTAAAGGTACCGATATTCAAGAGTTCATTAATATTGTTGGCCGCAATTTGCATAAAACCATCATCGTTGACCCATCGATTCGCGGTAAAATAGATGTGCGTAGTTACGATGTATTAAGCGAAGACCAATATTACAAGTTCTTCCTTAATGTTTTGGAAGTGTATGGCTTTGCTGTGGTTGAGATGGACAATGGCATTTTAAAAGTTATTAAAGATAAAGATGCCAAAACATCGGCTATTCCAGTGGTAGGTAATAATTCAAAAGTCACCGGTGATGCCGTTATCACCCGTGTTGTCGCGGTTAAAAATGTTTCGGTGCGCGAACTTTCTCCAATTTTACGCCAACTTAATGATAACGCTGGCGCCGGTAATGTGGTGCACTACGATCCAGCCAATATTATCTTGTTAACCGGCCGTGCGGCAGTCGTGAACCGTTTAGCTGAAATTATCAAGCGCGTCGATCAAGCCGGTGATAAAGAAGTGGAAGTGGTTGAGTTAAATAATGCCTCTGCCACGGAAATGGTGCGCATTGTGGATGCGTTAAATAAAAGCGCTGATGCTAAAAATACCCCCGAGTCTTTGCAGCCGAAGCTGGTTGCCGATGAACGTACCAATTCTATTTTGCTCTCTGGCGAGCCTAAAATTCGTGAGCGTCTGAAAAAACTGATCAAACAACTTGATGTTGAAATGGCAACCAAGGGCAATAATCGTGTTATTTACCTACGCTACGCCAAGGCCGAAGACATTGTTAAAGTATTGGATGGGGTATCTGAAAACCTACAAGCTGAAAAACAAAGCAAATCTGCGAGTGGTAAATCAGCATCGAAATCAAATGTGATGATCACCGCCGATCCAGGCACCAACGCGCTAGTGTTAACCGCTCCGCCTGATATTATGAAAGCATTAGAAGATGTGATTTCGCAACTGGATATTCGCCGTGCGCAAGTCCAAGTTGAGGCATTGATTGTCGAACTGACTGAAGGTGAAGGTATCGATCTTGGGGTGCAATACGCTAACTCTAAAACCGGCAGTATGGTGCAATACGGTAATGCTAACGCCAAAATAGGCCAAGTGGCGGTAGGTCTAGAAGAAGCAAAAGGTGAAAAAGGCTCAACCGTTATTGATGCTAATGGTAATACCACGATTAACCCTGATACTAAAGGCGATTATTCCACTCTGGCAACGGCTTTGTCGGGTGTGAATGGCGCGGCATTAAGTATTGTGAAAGGCGACTGGGCGGCGCTAGTCAGTGCGGTGGCGACCGATTCAAATTCCAATATTTTGTCTTCTCCAAGTATTACCGTAATGGATAATACCGAAGCCTCTATTATTGTGGGTGAAGAAGTGCCGGTTATTACCGGTTCAACCGCGGGCGCAGACAACGATAACCCGTTCCAAACCGTAGATCGTAAAGAAGTTGGCATCAAACTGAAAGTGACGCCACAAATTAACGAAGGCGACTCGATTCAAATGAAGATCGAACAAGAGGTGTCCAACGTATTAGGCGCGAATGGTGCAGTCGATGTCCGCTTTGCTAAGCGTCAAATTAGCACATCCGTGATGGTTGAAGATGGTCAAATGATTGTATTGGGCGGTTTGATTTCAAATGAAACCCAAGAAAGTAAATCTAAAATCCCATGGTTGGGGGATATCCCATATCTAGGGGTACTATTCTCTTACACCAACAGCAGTACAACAAAACGTAACCTAATGGTGTTTATCAAACCGACTATTATTCGTAACGGTATGGCTGCAGATAGTTTATCGAGCCGTAAGTATAATTACCTGCGAGCTGAGCAACTGTATCGCGCCCAGAAAGGGGTTCATCTTATACCAGATGCTGAAGTGCCGGTTATTCCACGATTGGGCAAAGATGCGCGGCAACCAGCCGAAATTCAAGCTTTTCTTGACCAGTTGAAAAAAGCAAAAGCACCAGCGACAACTCAAGGTGCGCAGTAATGATTGAGCTGCCAAGTGACGATCCGACTCGCGCGGTATTACGTTTACCGTTTGCCTTTGCCAAGCGCCATCAAGTGGTGTTGGAGTGTGAAGGTGAAGAGGCGGCGCTATATTATGTGGAGCAGTTATCGCCACAAGTGTTATTGGAGATCCGCCGCGCACTTGGTGCAGGGTTTGCTCCGGTCAAACTCACTAAGCAAGAATTTGATAATAAACTGACGCAAGCTTATCAGCGCGATTCTTCTGAAGCGCGCCAGTTAATGGAAGACATTGGCGCGGATGATGATTTTTTCTCATTGGCGGAAGAGCTTCCTGAAAATGAAGATTTGCTCGAATCGGATGATGACGCGCCCATCATTAAATTGATCAACGCCATGTTAGGCGAAGCGATCAAAGAAGGGGCTTCGGATATTCATATCGAAACCTTTGAAAAAGTATTATCGATCCGTTTTCGCGTTGATGGGGTATTACGAGAAGTATTAACCCCAAGTCGTAAGTTAGCGCCGATTTTGGTGTCGCGGGTTAAGGTTATGTCTAAGCTCGATATTGCCGAGAAACGGGTGCCACAAGATGGGCGTATTTCGCTGCGTATTGGTGGTCGAGCGGTTGATGTGCGGGTATCGACCATGCCTTCTTCTCATGGTGAGCGAATCGTAATGCGTTTGTTGGATAAAAATGCTACCCGTCTTGATTTGCATAGCCTTGGTATGACGGCTGAAAACCACGAGACTTTCCGTCGTTTAATTGCACGTCCGCATGGCATTATTTTGGTGACAGGCCCAACCGGTTCCGGTAAATCCACAACCTTGTACGCAGGCTTGCAAGAGCTGAACAGTACCGAGCGTAATATTCTTACCGTAGAAGATCCAATCGAATTTGATATCGACGGCATTGGACAAACCCAAGTGAATGCCAAAGTTGATATGACCTTTGCCCGTGGCTTACGTGCTATTTTACGTCAAGATCCTGATGTGGTGATGGTGGGTGAAATCCGCGATCTCGAAACAGCCCAGATCGGGGTTCAAGCCTCTTTAACCGGTCACTTAGTGATGTCGACCTTGCACACCAATACCGCAATTGGCGCGATTACTCGTCTGCGTGATATGGGGATTGAACCGTTCTTAATTTCATCTTCATTATTAGGGGTTTTAGCCCAGCGTCTGGTTCGCACCTTATGCAAACAATGTAAAACGCCCTATCAAGCTGACAGCGAACAAAAGAAATTATTTCATCTTGGCGAGCAAGATCAACTGACTTTGTATAAAGCCAATGGTTGCGAGCATTGCAATAAGAAAGGCTATCGTGGCCGAACTGGTATCCATGAAATGCTGGTGATTGACGATACCACCCAAGAACTCATTCACGCCGAAGCGGGCGAGCAAGTGATTGAAAAAGCAGTGCGTGCGCAAACACCAAGTATTCGTGATGATGGTCTGGCTAAAGTGCGCAGAGGCATTACCACCCTAGAAGAAGTCTTGCGCGTAACCAAGGAAATCTAACCATGGCGGCATTTGAATATAAAGCGCTCGACGCCAAAGGCAAACAGAAAAAAGGCATCTTGGAAGGGGATAACGCCCGCCAAGTTCGCCAACGACTAAAAGAAAAAGGCTTAATGCCAACCGAAGTGATTGAAACCCGAGCTAAAAACCAGCGAGCTAACGCTAAAGGTTTGAGCTTTCAGCGTGGCATTAGTACCAATGAATTAGCATTAGTGACTCGTCAACTTTCAACTTTAGTGCAATCGGGTATGCCATTAGAAGAGTGTATTCGTGCCGTTGCTGATCAATCTGAAAAACCTCATATTCGTAATATTCTCGTCAGTATTCGCTCGCGCGTGGTCGAGGGTTATACTCTTTCCGACAGCATGGCAGAGTTCCCTGCGGTGTTTGATGATCTATTTTGCGCCATGGTGGCAGCCGGTGAAAAGTCGGGGCATTTAGACGCTATTTTAGATCGCTTAGCCGATTACGCTGAAAACCGCCAAAAAATGCGCGCTAAGCTGCAACAGGCGATGATTTACCCTGTGATGCTAACCTTAATTGCGATCAGTGTGGTGGCATTTTTATTGGCTGCGGTAGTACCAAAAATTGTCGATCAGTTCGTTCAGATGGGACAAGGGTTGCCAACTTCAACTCAGGTATTATTGGATGCCAGTAATTTTGTGCAAAACTGGGGGTTAGAATTATTAGTCCTGATCATATTCGGCATTATTGGTTTAAAAATGGCGCTTAATAAGCCCAAGTTTCGCATGGCATGGGATAAAAAAATGCTCAAGTTACCTGTGATTGGTAAAGTGGCAAAAGGGTTAAATACCTCGCGTTTTGCCCGCACCTTGGCGATTTGTTCTTCCAGTGCGATCCCGTTATTGGATGGTATGAAAGTCGCGGCGGATGTCATGAGTAATCAATACTTTAAAGCGCAAGTGATGGAAGCCTCCGAGCGAGTGCGTGAAGGGACCAGTTTGCGTAAGTCACTGGAACAAACTCGTTTATTTCCTCCTATGATGCTACACATGATCGCCAGTGGTGAGCAAAGTGGCGAGTTAGAACCGATGCTAATCCGTTCTGCCGATAACCAAGACCGCGATTTTGAAGCTTTGGTCAATATGGCACTAGGGGTGTTTGAGCCGTTATTGATCGTCTTTATGGCGGGCATTGTGTTGTTTATCGTGACCGCCACTTTAATGCCGATATTAGAACTGAATAATCTTGTGACTCAAAAGTAGATTGATAATCAAAAAACGAATACCAAACAGAATTTTTACAGGAGAAATATTAATGACATTCAAATCAACAAACAGCCCCGTTACGGCGAAGCAAAAAGGTTTTACCTTGCTTGAAGTTATGGTGGTGGTGGTAATTTTGGGGATCTTAGCCAGTTTCGTGGTGCCTAACCTTTTAGGTAACAAAGAAAAAGCCGATCAACAAAAAGCGGTGACCGATATTGTGGCGCTAGAGAACGCCTTGGATATGTACAAACTTGATAACAGTGTGTACCCAACCACTGATCAAGGTTTAGAGGCGTTAGTGAGTAAACCAACCGGTACACCAGAGCCACGTAACTACCGCAATGACGGTTATATCAAACGTTTACCAAAAGACCCTTGGGGTGGTGACTACCAATACCTAAGCCCTGGTGATAAAGGCAATATTGATATCTTTACTTTAGGTTCCGACGGCCAAGAAGGCGGCGATGACGGTTCTAAGAAAGACATTGGTAACTGGAATATTCAAGACTTCCAATAATAGTTAGGAGCCTAGGTTCGGGCTCGCTACGCTCAAGAAGTACGCCAATTTTAGACAAGTATGCTTCTATCCATATTGTTGATGGAAAAAAGTGTCAAAGAACAAGGATGTTCTTTTTCAAGTGCCCACGGACGGTTTAAACGTCTTTTTGTAATGAGCCATATTGGTTAGAAGCCTAATCGAATAGGTATGATTTGTGGCTGAGTCGGTGGTGTTAAGGAAAAATATGAAGCGTCAGCGCGGGTTCACATTGCTTGAGATTTTATTGGTGGTGGTGTTGATGTCGTTATCGGCATTAGCGGTAATCCAAACCATGCCAGAGAGAAAAGATGATCAACTCAAAGACAACGCGTTACGTTTTTTTCAGAGACTGCAACTGCTCAGTGATGATGCCATTTTAAATGGTCAAGATTATGGCATTCGGATTGATGATAAAAAGTTTAGTTTCACCTATATGACTTTAACCGATGATGGTTGGAAAGTGGTAAAAGGCGATAAACATTTTACCGCCACACATCTACCAGATGAGCTTGGTTTCCATTTTCAATTAGGCTCAGATGCTTGGGGGAATGACGATCGTTTGTTCAAGCAAGAAGACTTCTATGAAGATAAATTTGAGCAGCAAGATAAAGATAAAAAAGAAAAACCACCACAAATATTTGTTCTGTCGAGCGGTGAAAATACACCGTTTGAGCTGAGTTTTATCGCTACCGACGATGGTGGAAGGCAAAATAAAAACGATAAAGAAAATCAACAATATTGGCGAGTGAAAGTACTTGAAACCGGCGTAGTAAAATTATTTTCACCTGGTGAGAGCGATACTGGTAAAAGCCATGATTAAGCAGACAAAACAGATAAGGCAGCCATCGCGCGGAATGACTTTGCTTGAGGTTTTGATCGCGTTAGCTATTTTTGCTACCGCTGCTATCAGTGTTATTCGAGCGGTGACACAACATATTAATACCCTAACTTATTTAGAAGAGAAAACCTTTGCCAGCATGGTAGTGGACAATCAATTGGCGCTACTGCATTTAGGTAAATCGTTAAGCTCGACTAAAAAAGGTAAAGAAGAGTTTGCAGGGAAGACGTGGTATTGGACCGCTAAACCAGTCAAAACCGGAATGGATTTAATTAAAGCGGTGGATGTGAGTGTCTCGACTGACAGCCAACGAAAGAACAGTATTTTAACGGTGCGCACTTATGTTAAACCGTAATCTTATCAACAAGTTTAGACATAACTTAAGCCGTGGTTTTACCTTAATAGAAGTGATGGTCGCCATCATGGTCTTTGCCAGTTTAAGTTTGGGTGCCTATCAGGTGGTCAATCAAGTTCAACGTAGCAACCAAGTGTCACTGGATAAAACCCAGCGACTGCAAGAGTTACAACGGGCGATGATTGTAATGGACAGTGATTTTCGTCAGATGGCACTGCGTAAATTTAGCTTTGGCGACAAAAGCGGTACAGACAAAACTAAGCCACTTTATACCGGCCAGTATGTACTGGATTCCGATAGTGACGGCATCGTATTTACTCGTTTAGGTTGGCTTAACCCACAACAGGCTTTCCCGCGTGGTGAGATTGTTAAAGTGGGCTATCGAATTATACAAGGTAAACTTGAACGAGTTTGGTGGCGCTATCCAGACACCCCAACCGGGCAAGAACCACTGCACAAAGTAGTGTTATCGCAAGTTGAGAAACTGGATTTCGGCTTTTATGATGGCTCAAATTGGCAAAAAGAATGGACCAAAGACAGTGCGCTGCCGCAAGCGATTGAAGTGAAATTACAGCTTAAAGATTATGGCGATATTCGTCGGGTATATTTGATTGCTCAAAGCAACGTAAACAGTAGTGATGGAGGAGATAATGACAGTTCGTTATAAGCCTCATCAAACATATTTTAAGAATCATAAGCATATCGCTAAGCAACAATACGTCACTAAGAAGCAATATGCCAACCAGCATAAACAACAAGGTGTGGCGCTGATTTTTGTATTATTGATTGTGGCGGTACTGGTGGCATTGGCGGCCACCATGACGGAACGAATGTCGACTCAGTTTTATCGTGCCAGTAATTTACTCAATCACCAACAAGCTTACTGGTATAGCATGGGGGTCGAAGCACTGGCTCAAGTGGCGATAGAGGAAACCTATAAAGAGAATAGTAAGGTTATTAACCTCAATCAAGCATGGGCGATGAAAGGTGCCCGTTACCCGCTCGATAATGGTGATGCGATTGGTAGTATTCGAGATATGCAAGCTTGTTTTAATCTCAATGCCTTAAATGGATTACCGGTTGCAACCAACCCAAGTGTACGACCATATTTATTAAAAGTACTGGCTTATATGTTAGAAGATGCTGGTATTGAGAGTTACCAAGCCGAAGTGATTGCTGATTCCGCCAAAGAATTTGTTGATAGTGATGATACGGTGAACACGCAATCTGGGGTTGAAAATAACACCTATGAAGGCTTTAAACCGGCCTATAGTGCGCCAAACGGAATGATCGCAGATGGCACAGAGTTGCGGGCGGTTAATCAGGTGAGTGCGCAAGCGATGCGAGCATTAAGAGGGGTGGTGTGCGCGATTCCAGCGTCAAAATTAATGGTGAACGTCAACACCATTCAGCCGCATCAAGCCCTGCTATTATCAGGGTTATTCCAACCAGGGTTAAGCTTAAGTGATGCGAAAAAAGTAATTGAAGACCGACCTTATGATGGTTGGTCAAGTGTACAAGATTTTTTAGCAGAACCGGAAATTAGTCGGGTAGCGAGTAATATTCAATCACAAGCGACCCCATTTTTAGGCGTGACTAGCCAATATTTTGAATTAGATGCCCAAATAACTGTGGATGAATCGAGAGTGAGGTTAAGAAGCCTGCTGTATAGTTCAGATAATAAAACCACACAAATTATTCGTCGTCGTTTCGGAGGGATCAGTGAACGAGTTTCTGACAATAAGACTGAGCAGTAACCCTAGCGATCCTATCGCTTGGTTAGTGTGGTCAACTCAATTAAAGGATGTGATTGCATCGGGCGAAATAGCCGACCGCCAACATCTTGCTCAATTGTTTGAATACAGCCAGCAACGCACCACAATTGCCTTGTTGCCAAGTAGTCATGTACTGCTTACCCAAATTACCGTGCCTTCTGGTGCGGCGCGTCAGCTCAATAGTATGCTGCCATTTTTGATGGAAGACACGCTAACTCAAGACATCGAATCGATGCACTTTAGTGTCTTACACAAGCATAATGATCAAGCCACCGTTGCCACGGTTGAGCGTGATTTATTGGCGCGATGGGTCGATGATTTTAAAGCGGTAGGGATTGAACTCAAACGTATTTTACCCGATTGTTTAGCGCTGCCAAAAAATGAAAGTGGCATTAGTGCGCTGAATTTAGATGGGCAATGGTTGTTTCATCAAGGTGATGCGAAAGGCGCAGCGGTCGATGAGGCTTGGCTAGAAATGTTCTTACATTCAGGTTGGCTTGATCCGGATGCAGACGCATTGCACTTTGAAGATCTGCTGCAAGAGAATGAAGATACATTACAAGACAAAGAAGAAAGCGCTACTGATGAGACAGAAAGCACTACGGTAGACGGTACTGATGCGGTTGATGAAGCAACCCAGCAAGCGGCCGATATCGCCAGTGAAGCCTTAATTAGTAATCAAGGTGACAGCGACAACTTGCCGTTAAAACCGGAAGAAAATACCACTATTTATAGCTATAGCCCATTACCGCAAGGGAGCGAAAACTTACCTGGCCAATGGCAAACCTTGCCAGATGACTTGATCATGTCGGTTCTAGCTCAAGGGGCCATTGCCAATAAATTTAACTTACTCACCGGCGAGTTTAAATCGCAATCGTCATGGTTAAAGCAATGGCGAGTATGGCAAAAAGTGGCGATCGTTGCGTGTGTGCTAATCGTGGTGTTGTTGGTGAATAAAACGCTGCAAGTGCAACAACTTGAAGCGCAAACTCGAGCTTATCATACTGAGAGTGAGCGTATTTTCCGTACCATTTTCCCTAATAAAAAGCGTATTCCAACCGTGAGCTATTTAAAACGTTCGATGCAAGATGAAGAGCGCGTCTTATCGGGTGGGAGCAGCGGTGGTGCTTCTGCGTTAGGTTGGTTGGCCAAATTGCCCAAAGCGTTGCAACAAGCCAAATCCATTTCGGTCCAAAGTGTGCAATTTGATGGCGCACGACAAGAAATTCGCCTGCAAGCTCAAAGTAATGATTTCCAACCATTTGAGCGTCTGCGTACTGAACTGGCAAAAGAATTTGCGGTTGAGCAAGGGCAATTAAATAAAAATGGCTCTGTGGTGCAGGGCAGTTTTGTTATTAAAGCCAAATCATAAGGAGCAATGAGCATGAATGAAAAAATAACCGCTTATATTGCGCCGCTTTCCGCTTGGTGGAATGGTATTTCTTTGCGTGAACGCCGTTTGGTGTTGGCGTGCAGTGGGTTGTTAATATTAGGCTTTTTGTATTGGGGAATATTCCAGCCGTTATCGCAACGAGCAGAAGAAGCTCAATTGCGTTTAAATGGCGAGAAGCAACTACTGTCTTGGGTGACCAACTCAGCCAATAGTATCGTCGAATTACGGGCCACCAAAGGCGGTGGTCAAAGCAGCCAACGCAGCTTACCGATCAATCAAGTGATCGCCACCACCGCACCGCGCTTTAATATCGAGTTGATCAGAATGCAGCCGCGTGATGAGATGTTGCAAGTGTGGATCCAACCTTTAGCGTTTAATCAATTGATTAACTGGGTTGCCGAGCTGCGAGATAATTATGGTTTGCAAGTTCAGTTTTTAGACGTCAATCGTGGCGATAAGTCTGGCATGGTAGAAGTGAATCGACTGCAATTTACCCGGGGATAAGCATGAAACATAAGAAGTGGTATTTCATCGTTTTCTTGGTGGTCTTTATTTGGAGTGTGATTGCTCATATTCCGGCTAGTTGGGTGTATAACCAACTAGCTATTCCCGCCAACGTTATTCCCAGGAACGTTAAGTTGCAAGGTGTCAGTGGTACCATTTGGCAAGGCTCGGTGCAACAACTGGAAGTGGAACGCCAGCAATTTGGTTCGCTCTATTGGGATTTTGAGCCAAGCCACCTGTTGATGGCAAAAGCACAATTCAAAGTTCGATTTGGTCAAAACAGTGAATTAAAACTGGCCGGTAAAGGCGATGTTGGCGTCGGTTTTTCTGGCGCTTATGCCAATAATTTTGTCGCCTCAGTACCAATTGATAAGCTGGTGCAACAGTTAAAGCTGCAAGTGCCGGTTGATCTGTCTGGCCGCTTGGAATTATCGCTGCGTCACTTTAACTATGCACAGCCTTGGTGTGAGTCTGGCGATGGTAATTTAGTATGGACGCAAGGGCAAATTGACTCACCCATTGGCTCAATTATTCCAGGCCCAGTCATTGCCAATTTAAGTTGCAAACAACAAGTGGTTGATGCCAAGGGCAAACAAAATAGTGAACAAGTCAGCAGTCAGTTTAGTATCAATCTCAATAAAAAATCGCAATATAAACTGACCGCTTGGTTTAAACCGGGCGCAAAATTTCCTGAATCAATGGGCAAGCAGTTACGCTGGTTAGGTAAGCCAAACGGCGAAGGGCAGTATCCGTTCACCTTTTCGGGCAAATTATAGTAATTATATGAACAGTACTCAAAGTAATTGAAGCCGATGATTTTAGCTTACCTAAATGATTGGGAACGTAGCCAACCAAGCTGCAATTTCAAGTATGAAGAGTAAAGGAGAATACTGAGATGGCAAAACATAAAGCCCCTGAAATTTTAGCCACATCTGTGGTGGCTCAGTCTCGGCTATTTACCGTTGAAGCGATGGATTTGCGCTTTTCTAATGGTGAAGAACGTACCTATGAGCGTATGAAACCGAGCAATCGTGGTGGCGTAATGGTGGTGCCGGTGACCGCTCAAGGCGACTTATTGTTGATCCGCGAATACTGCGCAGGCACTGAGCGATATGAGTTAGGTTTTCCTAAAGGCTTAATTGATCCAGGTGAAAACCCCCAGCAAGCAGGCGATCGTGAATTAAAAGAAGAGATCGGCATGGGCGCACATGTTTGGACGCCATTGAAGCAAATCGTTTTAGCACCATCGTATTTCTCTAGCACTATGACGTTATTTCTAGCGCAAGACCTTTACCCTGAGCGCTTAGTTGGGGATGAACCTGAAGAGCTAGAAGTGGTTCGTTGGCCATTGCAACAAGCAGAAGAGTTACTGACCCATTTGGATTTTTGTGAAGCCAGAAGCATCACCGCTTTAATGCTGGCGGTGCGAGTGTTGGCCAAGGAGGCATAATATGACCGCATCTTCACCTCAAGATTTATCACACTTATTGCCAGAGGTGATGAGCATTGCCCGTGAAGCAGGGCTGCGTATTTTAGATATTTATCACAGCAAAGATTACCAAGAATTCACCAAACAAGACGACACCCCTGTAACTACGGCCGATCTTGCGGCGCATGACATTATTACCCAAAAGCTACCTCTGCTCACGCCCGATATACCAGTGTTATCAGAAGAAGCGGCGGATATTCCTTTAGCCGAACGCGCCCAATGGGATCGGTATTGGCTGGTGGACCCACTGGATGGCACCCAAGAATTTATTGCTCGCAGTGGCGACTTTGCTACTGTTATTGCATTAATCGAGAATAATCGTCCGATCATGGGAGTGGTGTACGCGCCGGTTTCTGGCGTCACTTATTTTGCTTATCATGGGCAAGGGGCATGGAAGATCCCAGCTGCGGATGAGCAGATTGCACTTACAACGCATAAACATCAAAGTGCGGAACAGTCGATTTCGATTGCGATTAGTCGCCGTCAAAATATCAAAAACCTGACCAACCAACTATCACCAGCGCGTAACTATGACTTGGTCTCGTTAGGGTCTGCGGCGTTAAAAGCGTGTTTAGTCGCAGAAGGTGCAGTGGATTGTTATGTTCGTTTAGGGCCAACTGGCGAATGGGATACTGCCGCCACACAATGCATTGTTGAAGAGGCGGGTGGGCGTATTTTATCGACTAAACTTGAACCGTTATCTTATAACTTGCGAGCAACCCTCGAGAATCCAAACTTTATCGTGTTAGGCGATCAAAGCATCGATTGGCACACCATATTGAAAATCTAACTGCTATCATCTTTATTGTTGTGAAAGTTGTTGTGAAATAAAAAAGCCCACCTCATTTTGATGTGGGCTTTCACTTTTCTCAAGCGACCAAGGACGGATCAGTGTCTTTTCGGCGTATTCAAATTGATCAAATATTAAATGGAATTGGTATTATTTCTTCGGCATCATCCGCACTAAGGTGTCATCTTTTACCACATAATGATGATACAAAGCCGCAATAGCATGAATACCAATCACGAAGTAACCCGCATTGGCAATCCACTCATGAAAATCTTTAATCGTGCCTGCAGTTGCTTTATCGGCAATGGAGGCGGCTGGCATCGAGATTCCCAATAACGGCCAAGATTTTCCTGCTACAAACAGCAAACTGATGCCTAAAATTGGCAAGGCAATAAACCCAAGATACAGCAAACTATGTGCCAGATGTGATAGACCCGTCTGCCACGCTGGTGGTTTTGGTGAAATGGCCGGAGAGGTGTATTTCTTTTTTAGATACACCCGCAGCAACATCAATACCAACACCAATATGCCAGCATTAAAGTGAATGATTTTGACGTAATTATGCCAAGGATTTGGTTTTGGAATAAAGCCTTTGAGTTCAATCGCCGCATAAGTTACAGCGATCAATAACAATATAAGCCAGTGCAGTGCGATTTGAGGTTTAGAATAACGCATTAAGTAATCTCCCTATTTTTGTGAGGGGAATTATGAACGATTTTATGTGAAGAATGTGTGATTTTTACGCAAGTTTACGTTTTTTATTTGTAGTAGACGTTTTGTTTATGGGCGACCCGTGCCTGAGGGGAAATATAATTTGAATGATCTCCAGTGTATTTGGGACCGGAATCTGCCTAAATTTTGCTTGGTCTCAGAAGGCTGTATGATGAACTCGCGATTAAATCCAGATTCAAATAAATCCCGCAGCCAAAAGAGACTTATTGCTTTAGTTATACCAATTCCATAAATTTAATGATGGTTCAAAATTGAATACAGAGAAAAGTGTCAAAGGCGATGGATGGCCTTTTCTCAAGCGACCAAGGATGGATCAGCGTCTTTTCGGCGTATTCAAATTGATCAAATATTAAATGGAATTAGTATTATATAAGGTGAAGAGCATAAAAAACCGAGCGGTTAGGCTCGGCTTCATTTGATGACAATCTGCTTTTCTCGTTATTCGAGGTTAGCATCTCTCCATGCTTACATGTAAGAGTGATCACCAGCTTCGTGTTCAGTTGAATCTCGTACCGCAGTAAGCTCACCAGGGAACTGTTCGATAAGTTGTTTTTCAACACCATCTTTTAGCGTGACATCGACCATAGAACAACCATTACAACCGCCGCCAAATTGCACTAAAGCCACACCTGAATCAGAGATGCTGATCAAGCTAATATGGCCGCCGTGGCTGGCAAGTTGTGGGTTTACTTGGGTTTGAATCGCATAGTCAACGCGCGCCATTAACGGTGCGTCGTCGTCCAATTTACGCATTTTAGCGTTTGGCGCTTTTAGCGTTAATTGAGAACCCATTTTATCGGTAACGAAATCAATCTCTGCATCTTCTAGGAAAGGCAGGCTGATCTCATCAATATAAGCATTAAAACCACTGAAATTCAGTACTAAATCAGACGCTTCAACGGCTTCTGGTGGGCAATAAGACACGCCACATTCTGCATTCGGTGTTCCTGGGTTGACCACGAAGACACGAATATGCGTTTCATTTGGTTGCTGCTCAAGTAATTTACCAAAGTGTGCTTCGGCATTCTCTGTAATTGTAATAGTATTTGTATCTGACACGGCTAATACCTGACTATTTTAGTGGGATTTTGCGGTTATTTTACTCTTCTGATTATTATGATCCAGCCTCTTTTACCACTATTTAATAGAAATTTGATTTCAATTCTCTTTTCATGCCAATTTGATAAAGCAAATGATTACGATAAATGGCTATTTTTGATTGATTTTCAATGCGATTTAATTGGTAACTTACTTAGGTTCCGGTGTGCGACATAAGCAATAGATATCAATTCTTTCCACTCCCGCCTTGCGCAATGCTTGGCATAAAGGCGTCAGAGTACTGCCGGTGGTGACCACATCATCAATAATGGCAACATGCTTATACTTAGGAATTTGACGCAATACAAAAGCGCCGCGTAAATTTTTACGCCGTTGTTTCTTATTCAGCCCTTTTTGTTGAATGGTGGCATAGCGACGGCGAAAAACCTGATTATTAAGGCTGACATTTTCCCCTTGCTGCTGCCATTGACTCACTAATTGAAACGCCAATGATCGGCTTTGATTGAAACCTCGTGATAATAATCGTCGCCAATGTAAAGGCACCGCAATGCATTCTGGCGCGGGCTGGGGGATTTGCGCTTTTAACAGAGTCGCTAAATCGTAAGCCAACCAAAACTGACCGTGATATTTAAAATCTTGTACACTTTTGCTGAGTGGGAATTGATAGTTATTGACACAATATAAGCGATCCCAGGCGGGAGGATCCACTAGGCATTGACCGCACAGTTTAGTCGGTTTCAGTGTCTCTAACCCACAGCGTTGACAACGAGGCTCATGACTAAAAAATTGCTCACAACAAGTGGCGCACCATAACGGTAAATCAGTATTTGGCCTACTATGATCCTTTTGCTTATTAAGCTCTACATCATCCGATTTTAAATCACTGTTATCATCAATGGTGAGGTGGCATAACTGACACTGCCTTGGCAGACATCGGGTGATAAAGCGAGAAAGTGAGCGGTTAAGATCCATAAGATAGAGTATTTTGCTTGTTCGAATAAAGGTATAATGGTGCCATAATTGTCACGCATCAATGTATGAATTTAGTAGGAGCAAGGATGAGTAAATTACACTGGCAAAGCCAAGGTGAGGGATTGGATATTGTCTTGATCCACGGCTGGGGCATGAATGGCGCAGTCTGGCAGCCGACCATTGATGCGCTATCGGTCAAGTTTCGCGTGCACAGTGTTGATTTGCCTGGCTATGGTTTAAGTCACGCTCAATCGGCGCAAGACCTTGATGATATGTGCCAGCAAGTGTTAGCTCAAGCGCCACAAAAAGCGGTGTATTTAGGCTGGTCTTTGGGCGGTTTAGTGGCGACGAATATTGCGCTTAACCACCCCGATCGGGTTAGCAAGCTCATTACGGTGGCAAGTTCGCCTAAGTTTGCTGCCGAAAAAGGCTGGCGTGGCATTTTACCTAAAGTGCTAACCGACTTTACCTCACAATTAACCAGTAATTTTAAGCTGACGATTGAAGGTTTTATGTTGCTGCAAGCCCTTGGCAGTCCTTCGGCGCGCCATGATGTTAAAGCGATTAAGAAACAAGTATTCTCTCGTCCAATGCCCGATCCCGAGGCATTACGAATCGGATTAGATATTTTATCTGAGGTAGACCTTCGCCCAGGATTGTCCGATATCAGTATGCCTTTTTTGCGTTTATATGGTCGTTTGGATGGCTTAGTACCGAATAAAGTGGCGACATTGGTATCCGAACTGGCACCCAGCAGTGAGTGCTGTATTTTTCACTCGTCATCTCACGCGCCGTTTATGAGCGAGCCTGAATTGTTTTGCGAAACGGTGGAAGGGTTTCTCGAAAGGTAGCGAGGAAATCCAAGTTCGAAAATGTTGGATTTCCCCTCAGACTTTTGATGCTAGCTCTCGATATAGGAGGTTATTTTGGCTTGCACTTCTGCGGATAAAATAATGCCCAGCTTGGTTCGACGCCATAAAACATCTTGCGCAGTTAAAGCAAATTCATGCTGCAGTAGATAATCTAACTCGGTTTGATACACGCCTTGGCCAAAGTGGTGTCCCATTTCGGTCTCTTGTTGTATATCCGTCAGCATTTTTTTCGCTTGGGTTCCATATTGATGACAATAACGATGAAGGGTTTTATTGTCGAGCCAAGGGCATTGTTGACGCAACTGGCGAGTTAATTGATTTTCATCATATTGCTCGCCGCCAGGTAAGATGGACTCTGCGGTCCAACTGTCGCCCATTTGTGGAAAGAATGGTGCCAACTGATCCATGGCTGATTCGGCTAACTTTCGGTAAGTCGTTAACTTGCCACCAAAAATAGACAGTAATGGTGCTTGCTCGCCTTTTTGTTCTGATGACCCTTGTTGTAATGAAGCTTGTTGCTGCAGTGAAAGAGTATAATCACGAGTAATGGCTTGGGGCGAATCAGACTCATCGTCACACAAAGGTCGTACACCGCTGTAAGTTGAGACAATGTCATCCGCTTTAATTTGATGAATGAAATGCTTATTGACCACATCAATTAAATAATCCACTTCTTGCTGATCAATTGTGACCTTGCGTGGGTCGCCTTGGTACTCAACATCAGTAGTGCCAATTAAAGAATAATCATCGAGATAAGGAATGACGAAGACGATTCGCTGATCATCATTTTGCAATAGGTAGGCTTGTTCTTCATGATGAATTTTCGGCACGATAATATGTGAGCCTTTAATTAAGCGAATACCGTAAGGAGATACTGCGTCGATGTTATCGGTAATAAAGCTGCGTACCCAAGGGCCGGCGGCATTGACCAAAGCATGAGCGCGACGTTCAAAACGAGTATTGGTACGTTTATCAAATAAAATGACTTGCCAAATATCACCCAGACGTTGTGCCTTTTCAACGTGACAATAGTTTTTAACTTCAGCGCCTTGCTGTTGGGCCTGTAAAATATTGAATAGCACTAAACGGGCATCATCGACCCAGCAATCAGAATATTCAAAGCCTTTTGTTATCTCATCTTTCAACACATGAGTCGGGCGGAAATCGACGCTGTGACTGCCTTTTAATCGTCTATTATGCTTAGATAAGAGTGATCGTTTACCTAAATTATCATAAAGAAACAAACCAGCACGGATCATCCAAGCAGGGCGTAAAAAAGGGCGATGAGGCAAACGAAAGCGCATTGGCTTAGCAATATGAGGGGCTTTTTTGAGTAATATTTCTCGCTCGGCAAGAGATTCCGATACCAAACGAAACTCGTAATGCTCAAGATAGCGCAAACCGCCATGGATAAGTTTTGAGCTGGCAGAAGAAGTGGCAGAGGCAAAGTCGCTTGATTCGTACAAACCGACTTTAAGATTTCGACCAGAAGCGTCAGCGGCAATACCCGCACCGTTGATCCCACCGCCTACAATGATCACATCCAATGTATCCATATATTCCCTTTGGTTTTTTATTGCGTATTTCTCTGATTTTAGCGTTAAAATCATCTTAATGATGTGAAATTAGTAAGGTTCGAGAGATGGAAAAAAAATATATCGTTGCTTTAGACCAAGGCACTACCAGTTCTCGCGCGGTGGTTCTCGATCGTGATGCCAATATTGTGTGTAGCGCGCAGCGTGAATTCAGCCAGATTTACCCTCAAGCGGGTTGGGTGGAGCATGATCCTGTGGAAATCTGGGCCAGTCAAAGCTCCACATTAATTGAAGCCTTGGCAAAGGGCGGTTTACATTCGGACGAAATCGCAGCCATTGGGATCACCAATCAGCGTGAAACCACTATCGTATGGAACCGTCAAACCGGTAAACCGATTTATAACGCCATCGTGTGGCAATGTCGCCGTACCGCCAGTATTTGTGAAGATCTAAAGGCAGCAGGGCTTGAAAGCTATATCCTTGAAAATACCGGTCTTGTGGTCGATCCGTACTTCTCTGGTACTAAAGTTAAATGGATTTTAGATAATGTAGAAGGTGCGCGCGAGCAAGCTGAAAACGGTGAACTTGCATTTGGTACGGTGGATTCATGGCTGATCTGGAATATGACCCAAGGCCGTACTCATGTTACCGATCCGACCAATGCCAGCCGTACCATGTTGTTTAATATTAATACCCTTGAATGGGATGACAAGTTGCTCGGCGCTATGGGTATCCCGCTTTCTATGATGCCAGAAGTGAAGTCATCGTCTGAGGTGTATGCTGATGTCAATATTGGCGGTAAAGGAGGAACTCGTATTCCTATTGCGGGTATTGCTGGCGATCAGCAAGCGGCATTATTTGGTCAAATGTGTGTTAACGCCGGACAAGCGAAAAATACCTATGGAACCGGGTGCTTCTTGTTAATGAACACCGGAGATAAAAAGGTCACGTCTCAAAATGGTTTATTAACCACCCTTGCTTGTGGCCCCAAAGGTGAAGTGAGTTATGCATTAGAAGGCGCAGTCTTTATGGGCGGCGCCGCGATCCAATGGCTGCGTGATGAAATGGGATTAATTAATGATGCCAGTGATAGCGAATATTTCGCCACCAAAGTCGATAGCTCGAATGGGGCTTATGTGGTGCCAGCTTTTACTGGCTTAGGCGCGCCACACTGGGACCCTTATGCCCGTGGTGCGATTGTCGGTTTAACTCGCGGGGTTAACCGTAATCACATTGTTCGCGCCACATTGGAAAGTATCGCTTATCAATCATTAGATGTGATTTCAGCGATGCAAGCCGACTCGGGAATCAAGCTTGATTTCTTGAAGGTTGATGGTGGCGCAGTGGAAAATAACTTCTTAATGCAGTTTCAAGCCGATGTTCTTAATACCGAAGTACAACGCCCTGTGGTGACCGAAGTAACCGCGTTAGGCGCCGCCTATTTGGCCGGTCTTGCGGTTGATTTTTGGCGCAGTATTGATGAGCTTAAACACAAATCGATACTGGATCGATCATTTCAACCCTGCGCAGATGACGGTAAACGACAACGTCGCCATAATGGTTGGAAGCGTGCAATTGAATGCGCAAAAGGATGGGAAGTGGAGTAAGTAAAGAAATAAACCTGACGCCATTGATTTATCGCCTTAAGAAGATGCTTTCATTTCAATCTCTGATTTTTAGCGAAGTTATTTGAGTATAAACGTTTGCTTGGGTAGAATTGCGGCGCAATGTTCGCCCTCAACTAGAATCTAAAACGGAACTGACCATGAAAGACTTTTTGATCGCACCATCCATTTTATCTGCTGACTTCGCTCGTTTAGGTGAAGATGTTGAAAGAGTACTTGCCGCCGGTGCCGATGTGGTGCATTTCGATGTGATGGATAACCATTACGTTCCAAACCTGACCTTTGGCGCGCCGATTTGTAAAGCATTGCGTGATTACGGTATTACTGCGCCAATTGATGTGCATTTGATGGTGAAGCCGGTGGATGCCATTGTGCCAGAGTTTGCCAAGGCGGGCGCAACCATGATCACTTTCCATGTTGAAGCAACGGAGCATCTTGATCGCACGCTGCAACTGATTAAAGAAAACGGCTGCCAAGCGGGCGTGGTATTTAACCCTGCGACACCACTTCATCACCTAGATTACATTATGGATAAAATTGATATGATTTTATTGATGTCGGTTAACCCAGGCTTTGGTGGTCAATCTTTCATTCCTGCGACATTAGATAAACTGCGTGAAGTGCGCCAACGTATTGATGCCAGCGGTTTTGATATTCGCCTTGAAATTGATGGCGGCGTAAAAGTGGATAATATTCGTGAAATTGCTGAAGCGGGCGCAGACATGTTTGTTGCCGGTTCGGCCATTTTCAATCAACCAGACTATAAAGAAGTGGTTGATCAAATGCGCGCTGAACTAGCTAAAGCTAACTAATACCCGTTAAGTAATATCAATTCGGGATAGTGCATAATCTATCAATATTGAGCATAGAGAAAAGTGTAAAAGACCATGGATGGTCTTTTCTCAAGCGTCCAGGGATGGGTTCAGCGTCTTTTCGGCATGTTCAAATTGATAGATGCTCATTGTATTGACTTAATTACAGGCTTTAAAGAGTCGATATAGAAAGAGGCTTGGGGTAGACTCAAGCCTCTTTTTTTTACATTTATGCAGTCGATAATAGGCAGGGATATGGCACTACAAGACATTCAATTAATCGCATTCGATTTAGATGGCACACTGTTAGATAGCGTACCGGATTTGGCCGTGGCTGCCGATCAAGCGGTACAAAGTTTAGGATTTGATCCTGTGACAGAGGAAGAGGTGCGAGATTGGGTTGGTAATGGCGCTGATTTATTGATTGGCCGCGCATTAAGCCGCAGCATGACGGTAGACGAATCGCTTGATGCCGAACTATGGAAAGAAGCTCGCATTCGCTTTGATGATTTCTACCATCAAGGTGGGCATCAACTGAGTCACCTTTACCCGAACGTAGTTGAAACGCTGGACACGCTGCATCAAGCTGGCTTTAAAATGGCGATCGTCACCAATAAACCGTCGAAGTTTGTGCCGGAGATCTTAACTCAACATGACATTGCCGATTTTTTTGTTGATGTGATTGGCGGCGATAGCTTTCCATTAAGAAAGCCCGATCCGATGGCATTAAATTTTCTGCTCGAAAAACATCATATTAATGCCAGCCAAATGTTGATGGTAGGTGATTCGAAAAACGATATTCTGGCCGCCAAAAATACCGGATGCTATTCATTTGGGTTAACCTATGGTTACAATCACGGTGAGCCAATTTCAGATTCTAACCCCGATTTTGTGGCAGATAACATCGATCAATTACTTGCTGTGGTTGGAATGGCGAAATAAATTCGATTTCGATGTCAAATCCAAGGATAAAGCGCTAGCCAAATTCGCTTGGATCAGTAAACTGAAATGCTCGAATATAAAAATATTTGGGCATTTTTGTTAGATATACCGCAAGTAAGGTATACCCTCACTTTTAATCCTATAGCCCCTTTTTAGCGTTATCGTCAAAGCGGGATATAACACGTAAGGAAAAAGCAGCATGAGCAAACCCATCGTATTAAGTGGTGTACAACCATCAGGTGAACTGAGTATTGGTAACTACTTGGGTGCTCTACGTCAGTGGCAACAAATGCAAGATGATTACGACTGCCAATATTGTGTGGTTGATCTGCATGCGATCACGGTTCGTCAAGATCCGAAAGCGCTGCATGAAGCAACGTTAGACGCGTTAGCAATCTGTCTTGCGGTTGGTGTTGATCCTAAGAAGAGCACGTTATTTGTCCAGTCGCACGTACCGGAACATGCTCAACTTGGTTGGCTGCTAAACTGTTATACCCAAATGGGTGAATTGAACCGCATGACGCAGTTTAAAGATAAATCTCAGCGTTATGCCAACGATGTTAATGCCGGTTTGTTTGCCTACCCAGTGTTGATGGCGGCGGATATTTTGCTTTATGGTGCGCATCAAGTACCAGTCGGTAACGATCAAAAACAACATCTTGAATTAGCGCGTGATATTGCTAATCGCTTTAACAATGTTTACAGCCCAGAAGCGCCAATCTTCCAAATTCCAGAGCCGTACATTCCAACCGAGAATGCCCGCGTGATGAGCCTGCAAGATGCGACTAAGAAGATGTCTAAGTCGGATGATAACCGTAAAAACGTCATCACTTTGTTGGAAGATCCAAAATCCATTTTGAAGAAAATCAACAAAGCGCAAACCGATGCTGAAATGCCACCACGCATTGCCCATGATGTGGCCAACAAAGCGGGCATCTCAAACTTGATGGGTTTGTACTCAGCGGCAACCGGTAAAACCTACGCACAAATTGAAGCGCAATATGCCGGTGTTGAAATGTATGGTCCATTTAAGAAAGATGTCGGTGAAGCATTAGTGGCGATGCTTGAGCCTATTCAAGCAGAATATCATCGTATCCGCGCCGATCGTGCTTATCTAGATGATGTGATGAAAGTTGGAGCAGAGAAAGCATCAGAGCGAGCTTCGGTTATGCTGAAGAAAGCGTATCAAGCAGTTGGGTTTGTGAATCGCGCATCTTGGTAATATCCGCTTAAATCGACTATCTATTTGGACCGCCAGACGTTAAAATCTGGCGGTTTTCTTTTGTCTCAATTTTGAATACTGACCTGCCGAGATTTGCATGCTACTGATCATCGATAATTACGATTCATTTACCTATAACCTTTACCAATACTTTTGTGAGTTAGGTTGTGAGGTCAAAGTGGTGCGTAATGATGAGATTGATATTGCGGGCATTGAGACACTAAAGCCCTCTCACTTAGTGATTTCCCCCGGCCCATGCACCCCGAATGAAGCGGGCATTTCATTAGCCGCAATCGAGCACTTTGCTGGCAAGTTACCGATTTTAGGTGTCTGCCTTGGTCACCAAGCGATTGCACAAGCGTTTGGCGGTAAAGTGATACGCGCCAGACAAGTCATGCATGGCAAAACCTCTCCGATCATGCACACAGCAACCAGTGTATTTAAAGGGCTGAATAATCCTTTAACCGTGACTCGTTATCATTCGCTGGTGGTACAAACCGACAGTTTACCAGCGTGTTTTGAGCTGACCGCTTGGACCACACTCGACAATGGAGAGATGGATGAAATCATGGGTTATCAGCATAAAACCTTGCCGATTGATGCGGTGCAATTTCACCCAGAATCGATCAAAACCGAACAAGGTCATCAAATTTTAGCGAACTTTCTCAAACGTTAAGTTTCGCAGCCGCAAACACCGGTGATTTCTATGCTTATCAAGGGCTCGGCGTAACACCTGATATTCTAGCAACCGCAAAATCGTTAGGCGGAGGCTTCCCTATTGGCGCAATGCTGACCACCACAAAATTAGCCCAACACATGAAAGTGGGTGTGCATGGTTCTACTTATGGCGGCAATCCATTAGCCTGCGCCGTGGCTGAAGCGGTGGTCAATTTTACTCAACAAGCTGACATACTTGCTGGCGTAAAACAAAGAGAGCAATGGCTTAAGCAAGGTCTTGCCAAGCTGAATGAGAAATATGATCTGTTTGCGGATATTCGTGGTAAAGGCTTATTAATTGGCGCTGAGTTGAATCAACATTGGCAAGGCCGAGCGCGTGATATTCTGATCGCGGCCGGTGAGCATGGTTTATTGTTATTAGTTGCCGGCGCTAATGTGGTGCGTTTTACCCCATCTTTGGTGATCTCTAAGCAAGAAATAGAACAAGGCTTGCAGCAGTTAGATAATGCTATTGCATCGTTAGTTAAGCCTTAAAAACGTCTCTTTAGTTATTATAATAAGCGATTAATAACAAATCATTAAGCCGTTTGTCTTGATATGTCGGGGCAACGGCTTTATTTTCTGCTTTATCGATCTAGAACTCAAAGCAAACCACAACAGTAGACTACACTTAATTATTACCTTTTATCACCACTCGTTCTTGTCGGAGCGGTAGGAGTTTGTATGTCTGCGGTAGAAACGTTATTTGAGCACTTTTGGTTAGATTACAGTGAGCGTTTATGTCCTTCTGCACTCAAAGTAAAAAGTTTGTTGAGAGCGAAAAAGTTACTCACCAAAGAAAAACCGCTGATTAATGACCATATTGCTCTGCGTACGTTTTCTGGGGCTAAATTGGGTTTAGATAAACTGGCACAACACTTTATTGCGCTCGGTTATCAGCAACAAGGTGAGTATCATTTCACCGACAAAAAGCTGTATGCCCATCATTATCAGCATCCCGATCCTAGCCTGCCTAAAGTATTTATTAGTGAGTTACTGCTTGAGCAATGTTCCGAGAGAGTCAATCAGATCGTGTCTGAACTCATTCATGATTTGCCTAATCAATATAGTGATAATGCAGAGTTCTTATATCAAGGCCGACCTTGGCGACTGACCATCGAGCAATATCAACAGTTAGCCAAAGAAAGTGAATATGCCGCTTGGGTGGCCGCGCATGGTTTTGGTGCCAATCATTTCACTGTTAGTGTGAATGACTTGGCGGGATTTTCCGATCTTAAACCGATGAATGATTTTTTAGTGTGGCACAGCTTTGTGATGAACAGTGCTGGTGGGGTGATCAAAGGCTCACCCGAAGTTGGCTTAGAGCAGTCTTCGACCATGGCCGATTTAGTTGAGGTCGAATTTAGCGATGGTCGACTTACCATTCCGGCAGGATTTTATGAATTCTCTAAACGTTACCCAATTGGCGAAATGGAAGAGGGGGAATTGTATCAAGGGTTTGTGACTGCTTCGGCCGATAAGATTTTTGAAAGTACTAATAGTTAATAGCTAGTCTCATTTAATATCTGTTCAATATTGAGAGAACAGTACACTTTCTAGCGACCAAGGATCGGGCAACGTTTTTTTGCGGATTAAAATTGAGTAAATATTAAGTGGAATGGCAACGATTGGAAAGATCACCATCGGTACTCAATCTACTAGGTAGGAGGAGTACCGAAGATAATAAAGCGGAATTAATTGCGAGCGCGACGCACTTTCAGTGTGTGTGGCATAACGCGGATGCGCTTCATAATACTGGCTAAATGCACGCGGTCTTTGGCGGTCAGCAATAAGGTCACGGTATACAAGCGGCCATCTTTTTCTTCGGTGGCAATACCGTGGATATTCGAGCCAGTGGAAGAAATAACATTGGTAAGATCGGCTAATGCCCCCTGGCTATTTTGCATATCGACTTTAATTTCAGAGATAAATTCTTGCTCAAAATCTTTCGACCATTCCACGCTCATGTAGCGATCTGGTTCTTTTTGATATCCACGCACGTTTGGACAGGTTTCACGGTGTACCACTAAGCCGCGACCAGGAGAAACGTGCGCAATAATATCGTCGCCAGGAATTGGGTGACAACATTTGGCGTAAGTTAATAAAATGCCTTCTGCGCCACGGATCGCCAACTTATTATTAATGGTTGGATTACCGTCTTTATCGAAGGTTTTCACTTCGGTCAGTTGATCGGCATTGCCTAATAAGCGACGCGCGATCACGACGCTCATTAGTTCGCCTAGACCAATATCGGCCAAGAGATCGGTGACAGACTCTAAACGCAGATCAGATAGAACGTGATTGATATTTTCAGGGGTAATATCGGCCAGCGAGAATTCACCTAGTGCGTGATGAAGCAAGCGACGACCTAAGGCGATCGATTCTTCACGGCGCATGGTTTTCAGTACTTGACGGATCTTAGTACGAGCACGAGAAGTCACCACATAGTTAAGCCACGCGGCATTGGGACGAGCGCCAGGAGCACTAATGATCTCAATGGTTTGACCATTTTTAAGATCTTTACTGAGTGGGTAAGGGCTGCGATCAACGCGCGCACCGACACAAGTATGACCCACATCGGTATGCACTGCGTAAGCAAAATCGACCGCGGTAGCACCAGCCGGTAATTCAACAATGCGACCTTTCGGGGTAAACACGAAAATCTCATCTGGGAAGAGATCCGATTTTACGTTTTCAATAAATTCAAATGAGTTACCGGCACTTTGTTGCAGCTCAAGCAGGCTTTGCATCCAACGTTGGGCTTTAATTTGCGCCGTGGTACCCGATATTTCACCATTGGCTTTATAAGACCAGTGCGCTGCCACACCTTTGTCGGCCATTTGATCCATATCTTCGGTGCGAATTTGCACTTCAACCGGGACCCCGTGTGGGCCTACCATTGAGGTGTGCAAGGATTGATATCCATTCGCTTTCGGTACCGCAATATAATCTTTCATGCGGCTTGGGCGAGGCTTGTACAAGTTATGTACTTGGCCTAATACTCGATAACAAGTATCGGCCGAATCGACAATAACGCGGAAGGCATAAATATCCATAATAGTATGGAATCGCTGCTCTTTAGTGCGCATTTTATTGTAGATAGAATAGAGATTTTTTTCTCGACCTAATACTCGAAACTCTAAGCCAAAATCGTCAAGACGGCCTTCAATTTCGCTGTGAATACGCTGGATCATTTCTTTACGGTTGCCACGCGCTGCTTTCACCACTTCTTTGAGTACGCGATAACGATTTGGGTATAACGCTTCAAAACCTAACTCTTCTAGTTCAGTTTTAATATTGTGGATACCTAAACGGTGGGCAAGGGGAGAGAAAATTTCTAAGGTTTCACGCGCAATGCGGCGACGTTTATCTGGGCGAAGAGCTCCTAACGTGCGCATATTGTGAGTACGGTCAGCCAGCTTAATTAAAATCACCCGAATGTCTTGCACCATGGCTAAGACCATTTTTCGGAAGTTTTCGGCTTGGGCTTCTTTGCGGTCACGGAATTTTAGTTTATCGAGTTTTGACACCCCATCAACTAACTCTGCAACGGTTTCACCAAACTGGGCGGCGAGATCTTGTTTCGAGACCTCAGTATCTTCGATTACATCATGCAGCAGGGCCGCCATTAAAGTTTCGTCATCAAGGCGCATTTCAGCCAAGATCCGAGCAACCGCAACGGGGTGAATGATATAAGGTTCACCACTCGAGCGGAATTGGCCTTCGTGAGCATTTTTAGCCACGATATAAGCATCACGCAGAGTCTCAAGTTGAGGCTCTGACAAATACTCTTGGGCTACGGCTTTTAAACTTTCAAATAGATGCAATGTGATCCGCCCAGATGGTTGAAATATTAACGGTTGTGAACGATGCTGCTTACTGCGGCAAGTTCAGCAGCGTCTTGCTCTTGCTGCTCTTGGCGTTCACGGGTGTCTAATACGTCTTTAGTGATCAAACCTTCTTCGATTTCGCGTAATGCGATCACGGTTGTTTTATCATTTTCTTCAGGAACCAATGCATCTTTGTTGCCAGTTTGCATTTGACGTGCGCGGCGAGCCGCAATAAGAACTAGGTCGAAACGATTACCGACTTTTTCAACAGCGTCTTGAACAGTTACGCGTGCCATGATGACTCCAATTAGTAAAATTTATTTATAATGACGTGAAATTATACAGTCTTAGCGCGAGAGATCCTAGCAATAAGACGGGTTGTTATTTTTCTGGCTGAATATAGCTTAAAAACGCTTATTATTCAGACAGTAAAGCTTTTAACATGCCGTTGAACTTAACCGCTTGTTTATCTTGTTTTAGACGCTCTGCGCGAATTATGGCTTTAAAATCCATTAATGCGGCATCAAAGTCATCATTTATGATCAAATAATCATATTCATTGTAGTGGGAAATTTCGGATTTTGCTTTGCTCATGCGGCCAGCAATGATCTCTTCACTATCTTGCCCACGGGTATTCAAACGACGCTCTAATTCACCATTTGACGGCGGTAAAATGAAGATACCTTTGGCTTGTGGCATTTGCTGGCGAATTTGACGCGCCCCTTGCCAATCAATATCCAAAAAGACATCAATGCCTTTATTTAAGGTTTCTTCAATCCACACTTGAGAAGTGCCGTAATAGTTGCCAAAGACTTCAGCATGCTCAAGGAATACGCCTTGATTCATTAACTCAACAAAATGGTCTTTTTCGACAAAGTGGTAATGCAAACCATCTTCTTCACCAGGGCGTTGATCGCGGGTGGTATGAGATACAGACACTTTCATTGCGTAGTTAGGATTGCGCTCTAACATGGCTGAAATTAAGCTCGATTTACCAGCACCACTTGGGGCGGAAACGATATAAAGAGTACCTTTGCCGATCATGGTCGATTCACTTTTGTTGAGGTTGTTTTATTTCTTCCTCGCTCGCCAATATCAAAATTATCAATGATCGAGTCAGGGTAAGAATAAAAAGGGTGGCGAAGAATACCACAACCGAAATAAGATTTGAATGGCAGATGTTGGGAGTGATTATGCTATCTTTTGTGAATAGCCAACGAAATGAGAAATGATAATGCTCAAAACTCAAACATCAGAGACTGAAAAGACCGTGTTTACCACCATGCCAAGCCCGTATGGTGAGTTAAGCATTCAATCGAATTCGCAAGGTTTATTGGGGCTGTGGTTAGCCACTTATACCACTAAACCGGATCAGCTTGGTGAGTATGTGGCTGGTGATCAATTACAAACAGCTCTTCCGCCTCAAGCTATCTTGGCGCAAACCGTGTTGCAGCTTGAACAATACTTTAGCGGTCAACGAGCCCAATTTGATTTGCCACTGGCGGCAACCGGAACCGCTTTTCAGCAACAAGTTTGGCAAGCTCTTACTGACATCCCTTATGGTGAAACTTGTAGCTACCAAGACATTGCAAATGCTATCGGCAACCCTAAAGCGGTGCGCGCGGTTGGTTTGGCCAATGGTAAAAATCCGATTTCGATTATTGTGCCATGTCATCGAGTGATAGGTAAAAACGGCAAATTGACTGGTTACGCGGGTGGGGTAGAAGTGAAGCAAGGGTTGCTTGAAACGGAAGCGAGAAACAAATAAAGCGAATATGGCTATCCTAGGTTTATTACCACTAAGCTTCTAACCATATTATTGATTGCTAACAGACGTTTAAACCGTCCGTGGGCACTGGGAAAAGAACATCCATGTCCTTTTCTCTCCATCAAAATATGGAAGAACGGAATTTTTTGCGGCTGCAATTACGATTGGGCTTGTTGCGACGTTGATTTTTTACGCCCTTGATGCTTTAAGAAAATAGATACCAAAGCGGTCAGCGCCAGTAACATGCAATAATAAGAATTAGCCACCACTTGCAGCGGCGATAAACCAAATACCGAACCGAGTAATAACACTTGTGCGCCATAAGGTAGAAGACCTTGCATCACGCAAGAAAAAATATCCAACAAGCTAGCTGAACGTTTGGCCGAGACATTATTTTCTTCCGCTAATTGACGCGCCACACTGCCCGACACAATGATCGCCACGGTATTATTCGCGGTACAAATATTGGTTAATGATACTAAACTGGCAATACCCACTTCACTGGCACGAGAATTCGCCTGCGCTGAATGATGGCTGCCAAATTTATGAATAATTTTGCTCACCAATTGAGTTAAAAAGCTTAACCCACCTTGCTGACGCATTAACTCACTCAAACCGCCAATTAACATGGAGAGCAAAAAGATTTCCTGCATATTGCCAAAGCCGGCGTAAATATCTTTGCCAAGATGGGTTAGGGAGTAATCGGTGACGGAAAATAAGCTCACTCCGGCGGCTAAAATAATCCCTAAAGTTAACACCGCAAATACATTTACTCCTGAGACAGCCAAAATTAAAATCGCTAAATAGGGAATAATCTTCAACCATTCAACCGCTTCGGTCGGTGGGGTTTGGGTGGCGGTGCTGCTAAACGCAAATATCACCAAAGCAATAAGAGCTGCAGGCAATGCAATACGGATGTTTTCACGAAATTTATCTTTCATTTCACAACCTTGCGAACGAGTGGCAGCAATGGTGGTGTCTGAGATGATGGATAAATTGTCGCCAAACATTGCGCCGCTTAACACCACGCCGGCAGTCAGTGGCAAACTCATTCCAGCCGATTGAGCAATGCCTAATGCCACAGGGCCTACTGCCGCAATCGTGCCCATAGAAGTGCCCATCGCGGTAGCAATAAAAGCCGAAATTAAAAATATGCCCGGCAAGATCATACTGGTTGGCAATAAAGATAAGCCCAGATTAACCGTTGCATCGACGCCACCAGAAGCTTTAGCAACCGCGGCAAATGCACCAGCCAATAAATAAATCATACACATGGCAATAATATCGGGGTGCCCAACGCCACGCAAAAATTGCTCAATCGCTTTATTGAGCTTTTCTTTACTTAAGATGATAGCGACGATAATAGCAGGCAGAGTCGCGATCGGAGCGGGTAATTGATAGAAGGCAAAATCCACCCCTTGATAAGTCAGATAAGCGCCAACC
Source organism: Vibrio algicola (assembly GCF_009601765.2). Taxonomy (NCBI): domain Bacteria; kingdom Pseudomonadati; phylum Pseudomonadota; class Gammaproteobacteria; order Vibrionales; family Vibrionaceae; genus Vibrio; species Vibrio algicola. The sequence goes on along the minus strand of NZ_CP045699.1, from coordinate 2,337,616 downwards.
CCAATAAATAAGCTGAGAAATAACCCCAATGGCAATAAAGCCAATGGAGAAGATGTTGGCGTGTCAGTAGACGCAGAGTGATCAGATGAAGCGTGAGACATGGTGCACCACATAAAAAATGACAAGGCGCGCAGAATAAAGCTTGTTAATGGACATGTCAATGTCTAGACGTCTAAATGGCTGTTCTAGTGTTCGGTTTCGGGGCTTGGTTTTGATGCATGTTTAAACAAGGTTGAATATGTGTGGTAGAAATGATCAAAATCAAACCGCGATGAAAAGAGTTGAGACTGAGCTTTACAGTTAATAGATTGCGCTCTATTCTCGCAGCCCTTTCTCTTTTCGTTAACCATCCAAGGTGTCACTTGAGCAATTTATTTGAATCTTATTCAATCGGATCGATGATCCTAAAAAACCGTTTTATCCGCAGTGCCACTTGGGAAAATATGGCGACACAAACCGGTTATATGACCGAACCCTTGTTAGAGGTCTATCGAAAACTGGCAGAAGGTGAGGTGGGATTAATCATTACCGGTTACGCCAATATTCTAGCGGATGAGAAACCCAATGCTGGCATGATGGGCATGTATAACGATAGCTTTATCGCCGATTACCAACCGCTAACTGAACTGATGCACCATCATGGTAGCAAGATCGTGATGCAGTTGGCCTATGGCGGCACTAAAACCACTCATAACGTTGGTGAGCGTATTATCTTTGCGCCGAGTGACATTCCAGAGCGTGGCACTAAAACCCAAGGTAAAGCCATGACTCAATCGGACATTGATCATGTGATTGATGCCTTTGCCCAAGCCAGTCGTCGCGCTCAATCTGCAGGATTTGATGGGGTCGAAATTCATGCTGCTCACTCATATTTAATCAATCAATTTTTAAGCCCGTATTACAATCAACGCAGCGACCAATATGGTGGCAGTCTCGAAAACCGAATGCGTTTTTTAATTGAAACTTATCATGCTATTCGTGTCCAAGTTGGCGATGACTTTCCTGTTTTAATCAAACTGACCGCCAGTGACTTTTTCGAGGGTGGATTAACCTTTGATGACACTCAAATTATTTGTCAAAAACTGGCCGATATTGGCGTCGATGGCTTAGAGATATCCGGCAATATTCACGGTAGCGCGCAAAAGAGGGTGGGCGAAAAGGTCGATGGTTATCTTATTCCTGAAGAAGGCTATTTCTCTGAATTTGGCCGCGTGATCAGTAAGCAAGTCGAGGTGCCAGTGATCACCGTTGGCGGCTTGAGTAACCTAGATACTATTGAGCACATCGCTCAAACCTCGAACATTGCCGCTTTTGCATTATCGCGCCCATTGTTATCGGAACCGCATTTAATCAAGCGTTGGCAGTCTGGCGATCGCACCCCAGTTCAATGTGAGCACTGCTCAAAATGCCGCACCCGCCGTGGCAATTTCTGCGTGGTATACAACAAACCCAAGCGAGCCAGTCGACGTCAGGTGAGTTAGGTTTAACAATGCTAGAAACATAAAAGCCCAGAGCCACTTCATGATTACTTTGAAATGACTCTGGGCTTTTTGTTATGATTTGGAGTTTATGAATTACTCAATATTCTGGATCTGAATGCATAATTTTTATTTAAACTATTGTTTTAAATAGTTTGTTTTTGTAATTTTTGGTTTTTTGTCACCACTCATGTCACCAATTTATTTTATGCAATGATATTTTTTAGAAAATCACATTCACTTCCTTTATTTTAACCTCATTTGAGGTTGAAATAAAGGAAGTGAATAAAAGTCGGGACTTAGAATGCAGAACATAGACAATCAAATTATTAGTAGTGACATGGGTGCCCTTGATTCTTTTCTTCAGGAAAAGGGAGTTTCGATAGACCATATTAAGCACGCGGTAAGTGAGGCTGTCATTGCATTTAATAGTACGACATCAGATGAGCCTGCGCGATACAGAGGTTATACAATAACTGCTAAAGCAACACTTGCATTGCGTCAGAGCTTGAAATCTCTTGGATTTAAGAAGGAAGCTCCACATAACATCGAATTGACGGCAAATAGTGATAATAAGTTTGCGATTCACATTTGTAGAGGTGATGAGCAAGCTGGTATATCTAGCGGATACCCTTCAACAATGAGAGCTAAAGGGCCAAGGTCTCAAGAGTTCTTTGGGCTGATAACATCTGATATTAGCCAGATAGATATGTTTCCTGAAGACCTTCCAGACTACTCTCTGAATAATTGCCCATTTGATGTGTGGTTTTTATTGCTTAATGCTGAGAAAAAAATCGGAAGGGTTGGATATCAAAGCGGAGCTATCGAAACCGGTTTTTTGTTCTCAAAAAGGTTTCGTTAATGGATTTAGTAAACGTTTCATGATAGATATGTCCGACTTCAATTCTGGCCTCATTATTGATACTGATGAGAGTGCTACTGATGGCTTCTCTGATGATATCGATTTAGATATTTCAATGAACTAAAAATGTATATCCCCACTAGATTAAAACAAGCCCGAGAACGTCGGAAGCTAACAAAAAAAGCATTTGCTGATTTGATAGGTATTAGCTCGAAAACAGTTTCTATCTATGAAAGTAGTCAGCCTCAATTCGAGCTCCAAGACGAAATGATACAGAAGTTCGCTATAGCCTTAGGGTATCCAGTTGAGTTCTTCTATAAAGCCATTTCAGAAACAATTGACCCTGAATCAATTAGCTTCAGGGCAGTAACTAAGTTGTCTAGTCGGCTAAAGCTAGCTACGGAAGCTGCTAGTGTAAATGCCTTAGAGTTATCAGAGTGGATTGATAGTAAGTTTAAAAATTTACCTAAGGTTCAATTGCCAGACTACTCTCATGATAATCGTAATGACCCTGAAGTTGCAGCAATGGAGCTTCGCAATGTATGGGCGTTAGGTGAGCTTTCAGTTAAAAATATGATTCACTTGCTGGAGTCAAAGGGAGTTAGAGTTTTTTCATTGTCAGAAGACTGTAAAGAGGTGGATGCGTTTTCTTTTTGGAAGGGGGATAGGCCCTTTGTTGTTTTAAATCAGTTTAAAACTCCAGAAAGGAGCCGTTTTGATGCTGCGCATGAGCTTGCTCACCTTATTTTACATAAGCATGGTTGTCAAAATAAGGGTAGAGAGGCTGAGTTAGAGGCTGACCGATTTGCTTCTGCTTTTCTGATGCCAAGGGGTAGTGTTCTAGCAAAAGTACGTCCTAATGCTAACGCTGCGCTTAAAGATATCCTTGCTCTTAAGAAAAATTGGAATGTATCTGCGATGGCTATGATTAGGCGCCTTTACGATCTGAGTTGTTTAACTGAATGGCAATATCGACAGCTTACAATTAGTGCAACTAAAGAGGGGTATCGCTCATGTGAGCCTGAAGGTTTAGAGCAACGTGAGAAATCTCTTTTACTTGAAAAAGTATTTATATCTTTAAAAGACAAAGGTTATCGTCGTGTAGATATCTGTAATGAGCTATTTCTCCCATTAGATGAAATTTCGAATTTAACATTCAATAATCCATTCTTTAGCTTATCTTTAGTTAGCCAAAACACACAGATTGGAGAGCAACCATATAGAGCTAGTCTTTCTTTAGTCAAATAGAATAGTGAGTTGATACCTTTAATCAACTCACTGAATTGATTGACTATATCCAGATCACGGCTTGTTTTATTGCTGTTCTATGTGAGGCGGACTTGGCTTCTTGTTCTATATTTCTGTATTCAATCATGGCTAAAGCTATAGTTTCTTCATCTCCAGTGTCAATGAAGCTTAGAGCTGTGGTTACTTTTGATTGAAATCGAGTTATCTGCTGCTCTCGTGAACGTTCCAATGATGGGTCGTCAAGGTTTAACGCCTTAATTGTTTCACTCGCTTTTTGTTCAGAGAGAGCATCTAAGCCATTTTTGCTCTCAATTTTACCACTCGGTAAGAACTGTAAGTAATCTTCTGGGTCTTCAGTGTCAGGCTTAATTAATAAGCTTTTGTTATAGGTTCGCCTAACTCCTCCAGGGAGATTTTGATCTTTGTAATGACCACAATGAAGTCTTGAAGCGCAACATCCGAATAAGTTGCTCCAATCAAAAGTTAGATGAACATGAGTGCTTCTGTCGAAAAAATGCTCGATATGACCTGTATGAGTTCCATTCTCTGCTTCGGATTCACAATAAACGCAGAGCTTATTTTGGAATTTCCCTAGCTCTTTCCACACACTTTTCTTCCTAGATTTGGTCATATTCTTCCAAGTGTGTGTGGTGTGAGATATATTATTGAGAAATATGGGCTTTTCCGCCAGATTGCGATCTAACTTCTTCACTTATTAACCCTCTTTTCTCTTAAGGTTAATCCTTTCCTTCATTTCGAATACGTCTAATTTGCTCTGGCAATCTCGAATGACAGGGTGGTCGGAACCAAAATGTTGTTCAAGCTCTTTAAGTAGTTCCGTTGCTTTATCTTTCTGATTATCTAATAAGAATCCTGAAAACTTATCAACTTTACGAGCTTCCTCTACATCTGGAATTGAATTTGTCCCCATTATTTCAGCGAGGATATCAGCACTTCTAACCCCTTTCGTTTGAAACCTAGGTGGTGGGCAATGGACATTACCATTCTCATCTGTAATAAAGTGCCTAATAGAAGATTTATCGACAGTCGATAGGACTTGTGGACTATGAGTTGTAACTATAAATTGAATGTTTGGGAATGTGGTTACTAATACATTGACTATATTTTGTTGCCACTTAGGGTGTAAGTGAAGTTCAATCTCATCGATCAGTACTATTCCTTGGCCATGTAAAGGGTTCTCCATATTAGGATTTAACGCAACTAATTTCCTTGCGATATCTGCAATCATAGATATAAAGACATGCTGCCCTTGTGAAGTTTGAAATATATTAATATTCCTCCCGTCTACAGTTACTTTTAGCTCTGCCCTCCCTGAGTCAGGGTTTTTTTCAATAAAAATGTCTGTAAAGCCAGGTACTGTTGAAAGTATTGCGCTTTTTACAAAGTGAAGGTTCTTTATGTGAGATTTACGACTGTCATAATCGTTTTGGAGGTGTTCATACTCTTCTTTAGCGGTAGTGTATAGTTCAAAAATCTCACTAGTGTCTTTATCCGCTCCTACAGCTTTCAGTGCATCAAGTCGTTTTTTTGCACTGCGTAAGCGAACGCTTAAATCTTCGCCTGAGAGATTGTGTAGAGCTAAAAACCATTCAGAAAATTCATCAAAGTTACCAGTGCCATCAATTGATTTATTCTCATAAGCATCATACTTAGAGCCTATTTTAACTGAGGTGATTTTTTCTAAGTCAAAGGTTTTATTAGACTTAATATTGGTTCTGTTCACTGAATAGCTAACAATAAGTGGCAGATTAATCTCACTTTTATTATTTGTACGATTGTAATTATCTACTACTCTATATAGTCCACCTAACTCTTCGAACGCCTCTAGTTCACTTTTTTTTGCTTCTTTAGCACCTTTGGCTGTTTTGTATAAAGATACTGAATATTGACTGTTTTTATTTAGGCTTGTCTGTAAGGTAACTTCAGCAAAGCTCATTGAATCAATATTTACATCATAATCTGTAACACGAAGGCCAGCTCCCCCTTTTTTGAGAATGTTTGCACTAAGCCAACTTAAAGATTTTGTTATGCCGTCAATAATGGTCGTTTTACCTGCACCATTATCACCAATAATAACAGTTAGGTTTTTATTCAGCTTTACTTTGAGTGTTTTGAATTTTCTGAAGTCCGATAAAGTTAATCGAGATACATGAAGCCTGTTATTTTTTTCATTATCATTAAGTGATTGTCTACAATCTAGTAAATATGTATGAGCTATTTTTGGGCTCTTATCTAGGATGCAAATTATATCGCCATCAGAATTTTTTTCGAAGACACCATTGTCATACATCTCATAAAGCTTAAATCCAGATGAAATAGATCCTGCCTTAAAGCTTCTTTCAAGTAATGCTATTTCATTTTTTATCTTAGCTTCTCTACTCATTTGGGACCTCAAAAATACGTTCTATTAGTTCTTTTGAGTACTTTCTTATAAGAGACTCATAAAAACTTGGTTCAATATGACGAGCATAAGCCATCAACCCTTTTAAGTGCTTTACTTCGTGGTTATTTAGCAGCTCAAGAGAGAATTGATGAATTTTATGTTTTATATATCTTTTCTTACTACGACCTAAAGATATCTTTCCACTATTAGTAATGGTAATTCCGGTTACGTGACGATTATGGGCTTTGGACGAAAAAATAGTTTTACCTTTATTTAATCTTAAATTTCCGTTAAAGCATTTGGACAAAATATTTTCTACACTTTCTGGGATTTGGAAAAGTATATCTTTCTCATTGGTAGAGAAGGTTAAATCATCGGCATAGCGAGTGTACTTTATTCCCAAACTTTGACACTGGTCTTGTAACATTTGATCGAATATAAGCATACAAAAATTGGATACAGAAGGTGAGCTAGGGGCTCCCACGCTTAAAACGAGCTTATCTTCTAGGTTCCAAAAAAGCAGCTTTTCAATCCATTGTTGATTATCTTTAGTTGGTAGCTCTGCACCTGTTAATTCCCATGTGTGCCAAAAGATATTAGGAGTTATGCTGTTGAAGAAGTTTTCGAAATCTAGCTTGAGCAAGTATGCTTGGTTTTTATGTGCAATGGCATTTTCTTTGATACTTAAGCCTTCTCTATAGGCCATAGCGCAATTGTGAGTGGGGAGGTTACAAAACCTAAGAAATGCCCTCTGGCATTCTTTTAATTCTTTTGATGGTTGGGCTATTTGTCTAAAACCGTGAGTTCGTTTAGGGATATAGTAGATTTTATATCTCATTGGAGCGATGAATAGAATATCTTCTATCACGTACTCAGGTTTCTTTAAGGTTTGTGCTATCTGGCTAATGATACTCATAGTTTTCCGTTAAAAAGCTCAAGGTGTGGTAAAACACCTTGAGCTTAACTCTTTACTAAAGAGTGCGAGGTGTACGCATCCTAAAGGAGGAACGAGTTTAGGATGCGTACATCTCGCATTTAAACCCGTTCAATAAATTTGAGTCTGGCTAATCACCCGACTAGACGAATTACGTCTTACACTAAAGAGCCTTTCAATGTTACTCCACTAACTGGCAAACCTCAATATTCCCCTAAGCATTTGAGTCGGTTTGTAGTGGTCAATGAAAATTGGCCACAGTTTTAGAGTTTTCCCAATATAATTGTTCCGATCTATTAGGTGTTAACCCTCCATTATATTGATGCGGTCTGAGTCGGCTGTAATAACCTGTTATATATTTAATGATGTCTAACCTAGCTTCCGAAAAGCTACGATAGCCCGTAATGGGCATCCATTCTGTTTTAAAGCTTCGAAAGAAACGCTCCATCGGAGCGTTATCCCAGCAATTACCACGACGTGACAAACTTTGTTTTAGTTGGTAACGCCATAGTAATTGACGATAATAGCGACTCGTATAATGGCTTCCTTGGATGCCCTTCTAAGAGTCAAGTCGTTATTTGTATACTGTTGATTAAGGCGTTTCTATTTTTCAAAAGGTAATAAATTTCACGTGCTATGTATCTTTTTAAGCAGCGTATAGCTTCCATTTTTGATAATCCATCAGCCGTTCGTTTTTTGATGTAATCCTTTGAACGCTGCTCAGTTCTAAGTCTACCAATCGCAATAATATGGAGTGCACTATTTGCAGCTCTATCACCACCTCGATTAAGCCTGTGTCTATTGGTTTTTCCTGAGGATGCAGGTATAGGGCTAACTCCACATAACGCAGCAAAACTAGATTCAGAGTTTAAACGTTCAGGGTTATCACCCAACGTTATCAATAATTGTGCGGCGGATTCGTATCCAACGGCTTTTTGTTCGATTAATTCAGGAGCAAGCATGTCAACGATAGAAGAAATCATTTTATCTAAATCCGCAATCTCGTCATGAAGTTCAAGATATCTACGAGCTAAGGATTTAAATACGATCCTATATGCGCTAGAAATATTTTTGTAAGCTGTTAAATCAGGTCTGCTTGATGCTAGTGTGCGAATCAAAGTCATACGAGTCATATGTCTTAATGTATCTCTTATTTCGTCGGGGGAAGATACAATGCTCGTTCTAATCATCTGAAGGGCAACAGTTCGAGCTGCCATTGCTGTTTTACGGCAACCTTTAAGTATTCTTAGCGACTCAACCATCCCATCTCGCGTCTTTGGCGTCACCGTGCGTAATTTACTATACGCGGCATGAGCAGCATTTTCTGCGTCTATTGTGTCATCCTTGCCTCGTTTTCTTCGATCAACCTTATCTGGTGCTGTTACTTCCAATACTTCAATGCCACTGCTTTGCATATAACGAAGCAAGCCCAAACCATACGTCCCTGAACACTCAATACCCACACGTGATATTTTACCAAATGAAGACATCCACTTTAGCATTTCCTTATATCCATGGCGGGTTGCTGGGAAGTATTCACTTGATAAACTTGATTAGAATCATTGACGATGGCAGCAACGTGGATATCTTTATGAGTATCCACTCCACCAATGACATAAGATGAGATTGTACTGGTATTCATTATTGACTCCTTCACTATATGATCATGGACAAGAGTCACAAAACCAAATACTTGGACAAGACAGTAATGGGACAGGCGTCAGGCCCTTCTTGAGTCACAAATATTGGCGAGGCAACCCTCACCAAATAATGAAACTAAGCAATCGACAGATCCAAGGAAGGACACATAAGGTCGATCGCTGTGTGGGTCAGAAAGCTCAGAACATTATTGGTACCATCTTTCAAGCATGAACCAACTTTCTTAGTTAGTGTATGATGAAATCTAGCCAACATATTATTACTATCGCTGTGGAACATAACGCCTTTCGGTTTCCCACGAGACTCAAAAGCCATTGTTAGTGCTTTTCCTGTTAATTTGCTATCTGGTGATAACGACATTGCCCAGCCAATTGGTTTACGTGCGAATAAATCAATGACAACAGCTAAATACATCCAACGATTTCCAGCCCAAATGTAAGTCACATCTCCTACCCAAACTCGATTTGGTTCAGTTACTGCAAATTGTCGATCAAGATGATTAGGTATTTCAATATGCTCTTGTGGCGCTCGTTTGTATTTATGCTTGGACATTTGGCAACTAACTAAGCCAAGTGATTTCATTAACTTAGAAGCACGATAACGACTCATAGGTACATTTTTAGCTATTAGCATATCCGCTATGCTTCTCGCTCCTGCTGAACCATTACTCGCAATATGAACTTCTTTGATTAAGCTTTTAAGCTTAATCAATTCAACATTCGGCATTTTTGAGCGTGCTTTCCAGTACTTATAACTGCTTCGATTTACACTGAACACTTTGCATAATGTAGTAACGCTATAGCTCTGCTTGAGTTTTTCGATTATCGAAAATTGTTCAGTGAGTCGGACATCACCAGAGCTGTAGCCTTTTTTAAAATTTCATTATGTTCTTCCAGACGAGCAACTTTTTTCTCTAATTCGCGAATTTTAAGTTGCTCAGGTGTTATTGGCGTTGCTTTAGGCTTTATCCCATTGTGCTCTTGACGTAATTGGCGTACCCATTTATCCATTGTCGATTTGCCAACGCCCATGGCGCTAGCGGCTTCTTGAACGGTGTAACCTTGTTCGGTTACTAACAATGCAGATTCAAGTCGAAATTCAGGGCTAAATGTTGGTCTTGTTCGTTTTGTCATAATTGGCACCTATTGATATATGAGGTGATGATATCACCTCTAATTAGGTGGCCAAAATCACCGTACCACTACACTTCCTAATATTGAGGATTACAACGGTTGGAATCACACAAATGAAGAAGTGTTGTTTTTGTTATTGATTTCAGCTTACATTGACGCAAGATTCATGAAAATCTTGCCTTATGATGTTTCAAATTGGGTAGGGGTAGACGCTGGCCGACTAGCTGAAGTAGCCATTTTTAGTGTAAAGCATTGTGCTGGTTCAGGTATTTTATATTTCGAACATGAATATCATCTAGACCGAAAGATTTGGTTTGATGTTTGCTTGTTTGAAAATAAGGTCAACGTGCTTGATATAGCCAGAAGAAATACAATAAATCTCTTCAGTGAAATTGGAATTCCTCCTAGTTTACGAGTATTTATGTTTGAGTAAATTCCAGTATCAAGGGTTTGAGTTTCAAACAAAGCATTTCATAAGCATCTCTTCGTTGCTCTAAATAATCATGTATATCATAAGTTCCTTCAATTCTGGGTAGCTTATGATTCAGGCACCTTTCAGCGACATGCGGTGGAACCTGACAGCTCGCCAATAATGTTCTGAATGTGCGTCGAAGGTCATGTACTGTGAAGTGATTTATCTCAACGTCGTCTTGTGATAGTAGTTTGTTGAGAGCTGCGTTTAATGTATCTGGTGAGATATGACTAAACCTTTTCGATGAGCGTCGTTTTGGAAATACATACTCACTATCGGCTGCTCTAATTTTCAGCTCTGAAAAAATGCCCCAAATAGCTGGAGGAATAGGGATTGATATTGGAATTGAATTTTTTGTTCTATTTTCAGGGATGTGCCATAGTTTTTCATCAAAGTCGAATTCATCCCACTTCGCCGCTATTAGCTCTCCCTTTCTAACTCCAAGAAGTAAGAGCAAGCAACATGCTAAGTAATTTTCACGAACAAAAATATCATTGTGTGACTTTATCGCTTGGAATAGCGATGTAATTTCGTTAATTGATAATACCCGCTTCCGAGGTTTTTCTTCACCGCCAGCATCGTTTATATCAAACGCAGATGCAGGGTTATACTGTACTAAACCCATCTTAATAGCATGATTGAAGAGCTGATTTAGATAGCTTAAAGCGTCATTTGAAATGGAAGGGCGCCCATCGTCGTTAATAGACCTAATGATTTGAGCAATATCGCGAGGTTCCACCTTACATACTGCCATATTACCGATGTATGGCGCTATGTCTTTACGGTAAACCCTTTCTGGAATCTGTGGATTCTTGATTCTCTTTTTTTTGATTGATAACCAATCTTCCGCAAGTTGATCTACGCTATCAAACTCTAGTCTATCTGGGCGTCTTTTTTCTACTTGTGGGTCGTCCCCTTGCTCAACTTCAAACTTCAAATTAATGACTTTTTTTTGTGCTTCGGTCATTTTTATCCCAAAAGGAGGGATGCCATACTTTGCAATCGTATGTTCTTTTCTTTTCCCTTGAAAGGTGTAACGAAAAGTCCAAAAAGCTGACATTGGGCTTACCACTCGAAAGTAGAGCCCTGTAGATATACGGTGTCGAGCAGGTTTGCCTTTCTTCATTAAGGCTATGAGCTGATTATCTTGCATGGCGGAGTCTCAAAGTGGTGACAATGAGTTTACACTATCATGCAAACTCAATATTTGTCACCGATTTGTCACCATTAATTTGATGCTAACAGATGCTTCATGAGTGCATCTGATTGTTTTGTTGTTACTAAGTGTTTGTTTTTAATATTGTCTGGTTCTTGTGGGTGAGTTTGATTGCCTACTCAATATTCTGGATCTGCTCACGCATTTGCTCAATCAATACTTTCAATTCAACGCCAGAAGCCGTCACATCGGTACTGATAGATTTTGATGCTAGCGTATTGGCTTCGCGGTTGAATTCTTGCATCATGAAGTCGAGTTTACGGCCACATGCGCCGCCTTTTTTCATAATGTTGTTGGCTTCTTTCACGTGCGAGTCTAGGCGATCAAGCTCTTCTGCTACATCTGATTTTTGCGCCAGTAAGATCAACTCTTGTTCGACCCGAGAGCTGTCTAATTCAATGCTGGCTTCTTCGAATTTCTTCAATAGACGGTCGCGTTGCCACTGCATAATTTCTGGCATGCGAGCGCGCACTTTCGCAGCTTCAACGGTAATGGCTTCTAAGCGTTGGTCGATCAGAGCTTTCATGTTGTCGCCTTCGCGGCCACGGGCGTCGATAAAATCTGTCATCGCCTGTTCAAATACCGTGAGTAATTCTTTCTGGATGCTATCCATATCTTGCTCGGGTGCTTCCATTACGCCCGGCCAGTTCATGATTTGGAATGGATTGATGCGCGAGTCTTCGCCCGTCAGTGACATAACGTGAGTAGCCGCTTGGATCACTTGCTTGGCTAAATCATCGTTAATTTTTAGCTCGCTTTGCGCTTTTGAATTGGCTTCAAAGCGTAAATGACATTCCACTTTACCGCGCGCTAAACGCTTACGAAAACGCTCACGCAAGATTGGCTCTAAACCACGAAATTGCTCTGGTAGGCGAAAATAGGTTTCAAGGTAACGTTGATTTACGCTGCGGATTTCCCATACGGCGTTGCCCCAATCTGATTTGATTTCTTTACGGGCGTAAGCAGTCATGCTGTAGATCATTGGATAGTTCCTAATCTAAATAAGGTGATAATTTTCTGGTTGCTATGGTAGCACAAGTTAAACTCAAACGGCGTTAAGTAAGCAGGGGATAAGATCGCTTTTTGACGTTAAGATCTATATAATCTTGCCCCAATTACGTCCTCAACTAGGTATCAATTTATGACTTCTACAACTCGCCCAAATGATCGCGCCGCCGATCAAGTTCGCCCAATTAAAATGACACGTAACTACACAGCTTACGCTGAAGGTTCGGTGTTGGTTGAATTTGGTAACACCAAAGTATTGTGTAATGCCAGTGTAGAAGAAAAAGTACCGGGTTGGTTAAAAGGCCGCGGTAAAGGTTGGGTGACAGCGGAATACGGTATGTTGCCACGCGCGACTCATACTCGTAACCGTCGTGAAGCTTCAAGTGGTAAGCAAGGCGGTCGTACTATGGAGATCCAACGTCTTATTGCTCGTAGCTTGCGCGCGGTAGTGGATCTTGAAGTATTAGGTGAGATGATGATCACCGTCGATTGTGATGTTATTCAAGCCGATGGCGGAACCCGCACTGCGTCTATCTCTGGTGCTAGCGTGGCATTAGCGGATGCGATTCAATCATTGATGGCTTCAGGTAAATTGAAGAAAAATCCAATGAAAGGTCATGTAGCCGCGGTTTCAGTTGGCATCTTGGGCGATCGCGCTTTGTGTGATTTGGAATATGTTGAAGATTCAGCGGCCGATACGGATATGAACGTGGTGATGACCGAAGAAGGCAAAATGATTGAAGTACAAGGCACTGCAGAAGGCGAAGCGTTTTCTCGTGCTGAGCTCAATCAGTTATTAGATTTAGCCGAAAAAGGCATTAACGATATTATCGCAGTGCAAAAAGCAACGTTAGCCCAATAGTTTTTAATGGCTCCTCATTGAGGGGCTATTTTTTTGTGTGAATATTATGATTAGGTCATTCTGGTCATTAGTGAGAAAGAAAAGAGAGAAACCATGAAAGCATATCAACGTGAATTTATTGAGTTCGCCCTTGAGAAACAAGTTCTTAAGTTTGGCGAGTTTACTTTAAAATCGGGTCGTACTAGCCCTTACTTCTTCAATGCTGGCTTGTTTAATACTGGCCGTGATTTAGCCCGTTTAGGTCGTTTTTATGCCGCTGCATTAGCCGAATCTGGCATTCAGTTTGATGTGTTGTTTGGCCCAGCTTACAAAGGCATTCCAATTGCGACCACCACCGCAGTTGCTTTAGCCGATCACCACGATATTGATACGCCATACTGCTTTAACCGTAAAGAAGCTAAAGATCACGGTGAAGGTGGCAACTTGGTCGGCAATCCATTAGACGGTCGCATTATGTTGGTGGACGATGTGATCACCGCTGGTACGGCTATTCGTGAATCAATGGAAATCATTAAAGCCAATGGTGCTGATTTAGCTGGCGTTTTAGTGGCGATTGATCGTCAAGAAAAAGGCAAAGGCGAGTTGTCAGCGATTCAAGAAGTGGAACGTGATTTCGGTTGCGCGGTTATCTCTATCATCTGTTTAGGCGATCTAGTGACTTATCTTGAAGAGCAAGGCAACAGCGCAGAGCAGCTAGAGTCGGTCAAGGCTTACCGCGCTCAATATGGCATCTAATGTTTAGCCTTTAAAGCTACAGTTTTGTTGCTTCTTTTGGTGAGTTAACCAATATAGATCCAACGGTGCTTTCTGCAATTAACGGACAATATAGCTTAAGTTATATGGTTAAGATTGACGGTTATCCGTCACTTAACCTTTAAACCCCGTCATTTCATTTGAAGTGGCGGGGTTTCTTTTTTCTGCTCTTGCCTAAGAATCTGTACACTTTTATATACACAGTAATTTGTCTGGTTTTTTGTGTGATATTTGACCCATTATCGCTGCTTTTTGTTATTGACGGGTCGATTTATCTAGTTTTAATGGTAAATTGTTGTAAATAATTTTGAACGGTAAGTGTAAATGAGTAATTCAAAGGTTTTAGGCAGTACTTTGATTATTGCCGGTACCACGATTGGTGCCGGAATGTTGGCGTTGCCAATTGCGTCAGCAGGACTGGGCTTTATGACTTCGCTTGTGATCATGGTAGCGATGTGGGCATTAATGGCGTACACCGCATTATTGATGTTAGAGCTGCACCAACATGCTGATTATGATGCCACCTTGCATACCTTGGCTAAGCAATTTCTCGGTGATAAGGGAAAGTGGCTGGCGACCTTTGCGATGTTGTTTTTGTTTTACGCCCTTTGCGCGGCCTACATTGCGGGTGGTGGTGGGCAATTTAATGACAAGCTGCATAACTGGTTTGAGTTAGATGTGTCTAACGGCCTAGGAACACTTATCTTTACCATCTTGATTGCGGCGATTGTTACCTTTGGTACGTCATCGGTCGACAAGGTTAATCGGGTGCTGTTTACCTGTAAATTGGTCGCGATGGCAATCATGCTGTTTTTCTTAACTCCCAACATTCAAGCGGTTCATTTGGTGAATATGCCATTAGAAAAAGGCTTGATTGTGGCGGCATTACCGGTGATTTTCACCTCTTTTGGATTTCATGGCAGCATTCCTGCCGTGGTACGTTATTTAGATCTGGATATGAAAGCGCTGAAAAAAGTGATGGTGTTTGGGTCATTATTGCCGTTAGTGGTGTATATCCTGTGGCAATTAGCGACATTAGGTGTGGTCGATCAAGCCACGCTTGCACAAGCCGGCAATGTCACCGCACTGGTTGGAACCTTGGCGCAAGTGATCCATAGTTCTGCCATTTCTCAAGTGGTGTCAGTGTTTGCTGATCTGGCTTTAATTACTTCTTTTCTTGGGGTGAGCTTAGGCTTATTTGAATTTTTGGGCGACAGCTTGAATAAGAACCAAAGCAAAGGTGGCCGAGTGGGAATCGCGTTAGTGACCTTTGTTCCGCCATTGTGTTTTGCTCTATTTTACCCGCAAGGCTTTATTATGGCACTCGGTTATGCCGCGATTGCCTTAGCGATTTTAGCGTTACTACTGCCGGTTGCGATGGTGAAACGCTCGCGTCAACTCAACTTACAAACCCAAAACTTTACCGTTGCTGGTGGTAATGTGGCGTTGATGTTTGTTTTATTAAGTGGCTTGGTGATCATTGGGGTACAAGTGCTAATCAGCGTAGGAGTATTGCCCGCTATTGGGTAGAGAGTAACGAAAAAGTAAGATCGAAAAAGCCACTGGATTTGCATTCAGTGGCTTTATTTATTTTTGCGTGTACTTAAAATAATCGTGTGTGACGATTAACGAGTACCGTATACCACGATGGTTTTACCATGCGCAGAAATTAGATTTTGCTCTTCTAGCATTTTCAAGATACGACCAACGGTTTCACGAGAGCAGCCAACAATTTGACCAATCTCTTGACGAGTTATCTTAATTTGCATGCCGTCTGGGTGAGTCATTGCATCTGGTTGTTTGGCTAGATTAAGTAGCGTTTGTGCAATACGACCGGTAACGTCTAAGAAGGCTAAGTCACCCACTTTTTGGCTAGTGATTTGTAGGCGAGTTGCCATTTGAGCTGACAGACGCATCAAGATATCTGGATTCACTTGGATAAGCTGACGGAATTTCTTAAATGAAATTTCAGCAACTTCACAAGGTGATTTAGCTCGAACCCAAGCGGTACGCTCTTGATCTTCTTCAAATAGACCTAGCTCACCAATAAAATCGCCTTGGTTTAAGTAAGACAAGATCATCTCTTTGCCTTCTTCATCCTTGATTAATACAGCCACAGACCCTTTTACGATGTAGTACAAAGTTTCTGCTTTTTCGCCAGCATGAATCAAAGTACTTTTTGATGGGTACTTATGAATATGACAATGCGATAGAAACCACTCTAAAGTTGGGTCAGTTTGAGGTTTACCTAGAACCATAATTTGTTACTTCCTCTGAAGGGCTTGCTCAGTTTTGAGTCATTCATCCTGAGACCGGCTAAACTGGTCAAATAGAATAGGTGTTCATCATTTACGCTGCAAGCACTGTTACTGCGTTGGCTTTAAATACTACCCCTTTCCGTAGCGAATTTCTTGATTTTGATCGCCCTGAAGTGGGTATTTAAGCTGTGAAAGTGTGGCCTAAGTCACAGACTCAGCAGTAAGGTGAAATTGATCACCTTTTTAGCCAATTTTACCGGTGTCGATCAGTTGTTGCAGTAGAGGTTGAATGATCAGTTCCATCGCAAAACTCATCTTACCGCCTGGTACCACTAAGGTGTTATGGCGTGACATAAAGGAACCATCAATCATGGCAAGTAGGTAAGGGAAGTCGACATTTTTAATTCCACGCAAACGGATCACTACAAAGCTTTCATCTAAGCTTGGGATGCCTTTGGCGTTTAATGGGTTAGAAGTATCAACGGTTGGCACTCGCTGAAAGTTGATATGAGTACGAGAAAACTGCGGCGTGATGTAATTTAAGTAATCATCCATCGAGCGTACAATCGAATCCATCACCGCTTCACGCGAATGGCCACGATCGCGGGTGTCGCGCACAAATTTTTGGATCCACTCCAAGTTAACAATCGGCACCATACCAATCAAAAAATCGACATGTTGCGAGGCGTTGACTTCCCCATCGACCACACCCCCATGCAAACCTTCGTAGAAAAGCACATCGGTATTATCGGGTAAACCTTGCCATGGGGTAAACGTGCCTGGCATTTGATTGTACGGTACTGCTTCATCAAAACTGTGTAAATAGCGACGAATTTTGCCACTGCCATCTTGACCATACTGATGAAAAAACTTGGCCAGAGCAGGGAAGTCATTGGCTTCAGGGCCAAAGTAACTAATGTGTTTACCTTGCTCGCGTGCTTTACGGATCGCCACATCCATTTCTGGTCGGGTATAGCGATGAAAGCTGTCCCCTTCCACCCATGAGGCTTTAATATCCCTCATATTGAACATTTTTCGGAAGGTTTCTGAGGTGGTGGTGGTTCCTGCGCCAGAGGACCCGGTGACTGCGATGATAGGATGCTTTGCCGACATGATAATCCTTTATTTTCGACCTTGAGAATAGACAGTGTAGAGTAGGGCCTGTAAATAATATACCCAAATGATATGGGTATATATCCGTCTTACTTGCCACCTCACTGCAACTTTAATTACTTTGAGTGTAGATTGATTAACTTAACGAGTTGACGTCCCTGATATCGACACTTTCATGTAATTCGGAAAATACGATCGCCACTTTACCTGATTTTAATTGACGTTGTACCTGTGTGATTTTTTGCTCAAGAGAATAGTCTTGTTCACCATAATCGGTTCCTTCACGCAGAATAAATTCTTTGATCAAGTTGTCGAGGGTGTCGGGATCGATTTGTTGCCAAGGGATAATCATAATATGTTTACTGCTTATTATCTGTGATGATTCACTAATGCTTTCAGATATTACTTATATTTTTGAAAAAGAATAGGCAAAGCCCTTCAGCATCAAGTTGTTGGCAATATTGGTGGCTTAGCGGTATGTGTTGTTGAGATCGAGCTTGAAGTGGCAGTGCATTTAAGGCTTCAACTAAATATTCTTGTTGCTGACGTTCAAGCTGTAATTCAAAGGTTAAACTTTCCCGATATAGCGAAGCGGGTAAGTGAGTTTTATATTGACGACGCAATGACCGAAACTGAGCGAGTAATGCTTGTGTCGGTTGGAGTGATTGTTTCAATCGCTCTTGTTCCTGTGGAGCTAGTGTTAGTTTTTGTTGATCGAGCCATATATACAGCAGTAGTAAATTAACGTTGCCCTGATATTGGTTTTGTAGGGTTAAACACGCCGACTCCACGCCCGGTTGTTGATAGCGTTCTAGACAAAATTGCCAGAACGCTTCTGCTGTAAGAGGTGAACAAGGCGAGTTTGGCATTATTCTTCGCTTAATGCTTCAAGTTGCTCTTGCAGTTCCATCCACTCCACCTCAACATTTTCGAGTTGCGCTTTGCTGGTAGCTTGTAGGTTGAGCACTTGGGTCAGCTTGGCTTTATTTTCATCTTGATAAAGAGAGACGTCCCCCAGTTGTTCTTCCGCTTGTGCCAATGCTTGACTGTGTTTGTCCATTTGCGTTTCAAGTTGAGTGACTTTTTTACGCAGCGGCGCGGTTTGTTTACGGCGCTCCGCATCAAGACGTTTTTGTTCTTTACGATTGGCGGCGCTGTTGGTGTTGGGGCTGTTATCCACTTCGCCTTGAGCGTCTTTTTTATCTTGCTTTTGTTGGTCGGTGAGCCATTTATAATAGTCGGTAAGATCGCCATCAAACGGCATCACTTGTTGGGCATCGACTAGGTAAAGATCATCGGTGGTGGCGCGCAATAAATAACGATCGTGGCTGACAATCACCATCGCACCCTCAAAGGTTTGCAACGCCATGGTCAGCGCTTGGCGCATATCCAAATCAAGGTGGTTGGTTGGTTCATCGAGCAGCAATAGATTGGGTTTTTGCCACACTAATAACGCTAATACCAAACGTGCTTTTTCGCCACCTGAGAATGGGGCGACCTTATCTAATGCTTTTTCGCCTTGGAAACCAAAACTACCAAGATAATCACGTAACTGTTGTTCGGTTTGATTGCTGGCAATTTGCATTAAGTGCTGCAGCGGGGTTTCTTCTGGGTGCAAGGTTTCGAGTTGATGCTGCGCAAAGTAACCAATCTTCACCCCTTGAGAATAGGTCAGATCGCCGCCTTGTGGATTAAGCTCGCCCGATAATAGTTTGATTAAGGTCGATTTACCTGCGCCATTACGCCCAAGTAAGCCGATGCGGCTACCTGGGACTAAATTTAAGCGAATTTTTTCTAAGATCAAGCGATCGCCATAACCTGCAGATACATCGTCCATCATCATGATCGGATTAGGCAATGCAGCGGGTTGACGGAATTCGAAATTAAATGGGTTATCAAATTGCGCTGGCAGAACCTTTTCCATTTTCTCTAACGCTTTAATCCGGCTTTGGGCTTGGCGAGCTTTAGAGGCTTTATAACGAAAACGGTCGATGTAACTTTGCATGTGCGACATTTGTTTTTGCTGCTTGCTGTACATTGCCTGTTGTTGCATTAACTTTTGTGCACGTTGGGTTTCAAAGGAAGAATAGTTACCTGTGTATTCATTCAGATCTTGATTTTCAACATGCACAATGCGGCCAACGATTGGATCTAAAAAGTCTCTATCATGCGAGATCAAAATCAGTGTGCCAGGGTAATTTTGTAGCCATTTTTCCAGCCACAATACCGCATCTAAATCTAAGTGGTTGGTGGGTTCATCCAGCAGCAATAAATCGGAGCGGCACAATAATGCTTGAGCAAGGTTTAAACGCATGCGCCAGCCGCCCGAGAACTGGGTCAGGCTCCATTGCATTTGTTCTTGGCTAAATCCGAGGCCATTGAGCAGTTCGGCTGCGCGCGAATTTATAGTATAGCCACCAACAATATCAATCTTGCTGTGTAACTCTGCTACCAAAGTGCCATTATCGGCTTGTTCTGCCTTTGCGAGTTGTTGCTCTAAACGTCGAAATTCACGGTCGCCATCAATCACATAATCAATTGCAGCTCGATCTAACGCGGGCGTTTCTTGCGCTACCCAAGCTAATTCCCAATGGGCTGGCATTTGAAAGTTACCGGCGTCGATAGCCAGTTCATCTTTTAATAAGGCAAATAGCGTTGATTTACCACAACCGTTTTTGCCGACTAAACCGACTTTATCACCCGGATGAATAGTGGCTGAAGCTTGTTCTAATAAAGGCTTTCCGCCACGCAGCAATTGAATGTCTGAAAATATAATCATAGGGTTGTGGTCTAATTTGGGCGCTAAGTAAATAAAGGCGTAAGCCAGATGAAATTGCAGAGAATAGTAGGCGTTTCGTCAATAAATGTCGATCATTATACGATTTAAGATAAGATACTTATTATACTTAAAGCACATTAAGTTAGCATGGAACAAAGGAAAGACATCAAGGAGCAGGTATGTCTCAAACAAGGAGCGGTTCAACATCCGCGCCGGTATCACTTAAAGGATCAGCACTGCAAGGATCATCAAACTCACCCAATCCACCCCGAGTGTTGGTTATTTTTGCACATCCCGATCCGATCGATTCTGTTGCCAATCAAATCTTACTCAAAGCGATTCAAGATCTTCCTCATGTGCGTGTGCATGACTTATATGCCCGTTATCCAGATTTCTTTATAGATGTGGCGATAGAGCATCACCTGTTACTTGAACACGATATCATTGTCTTTCAACACCCTCTATTTATGTATTCTTGCCCTGCGTTAATGAAAGAATGGATGGATACCGTATTAGGCAAAGGTTTTGCATTTGGTGAAGGGCGGGCGTTGGCCGGAAAAACTTGGCGTAGCGTAATAACGGTGGGCGGATCTAAGCAAGCCTTTAGCGACAAAGGCTATAACCAATATCCATTAGAGCAAATACTGCAACCTTTTGAACTGACGGCAAAATTATGCCAAATGAATTGGCTGGAGCCGTTAGTCTTATATTGGGCTCGCAATGTCAATCATGCAGAACGCTTACAACATGCCCAAGCCTACCGTCAATGGCTAATGAATCTGTAACATCGACTTGGCGAAACAAGGAGTGTAAATGGCACCAACAACCTTTGAATTATTAGAAAGTGGCGTAGTCTTTTTATCGGCAGCGGTGATTGCGGTGCCGCTGGCGCAACGTTTTGGCTTAGGCTCAGTGCTTGGGTATTTGTTGGCCGGTATTGCGATTGGTCCTTGGGGATTAGGGCTGATTAGTGATGTCGACAGCGTCATGCACTTTGCGGAATTTGGTGTGGTGTTATTGCTGTTTTTGATCGGTTTAGAATTGAACCCTAAAAAACTATGGCAAATGCGTATTCCTATTTTAGGTTTAGGCGGCGCACAAGTGGTGGTGACCACATTAATTCTCTCTGCGATTGCCCATTGGTTTGGCATTAGCTGGCAAAACAGCTTAGTGATCGGGATGGGGTTGGCGTTGTCTTCTACTGCGATTGCTTTGCGAGTGATTGAAGAGCAAGGGCTGGGCGGCACCGAAACCGGACAGTCAGGTTTTGCGATTTTGTTATTCCAAGATATCGCTGTGATCCCCATGCTTGCTATGTTGCCATTATTGGCAGGCAATGTGGGCGGCGATTGGTTAGATGCGGTATGGATGATTGGTGGTGTGGTCGGGTTATTAGTCGGAGGCCATTATTTATTGCGACCTATTTTTCGCTTTGTGGTGATGAGCCGAGTACGAGAACTGTTTACTGTCGCTGCATTATTGTTGGTGATTGGTATTTCGGTGATCATGCAAAAACTCGGTTTATCCATGGCGTTAGGGACTTTTTTGGCCGGCGTTTTACTGGCAGAGAGTGAATACCGTCATGAATTAGAAAGCGCGATTGAACCATTTAAAGGTTTGCTGCTGGGGTTGTTCTTTATGTCGGTTGGCATGGCGGTCAATTTAGGCTTGTTGGGGTTATATCCAATCAAAATTCTATTGGCGGTGGTGGCCTTAGTCACCATCAAAGGATTATTGATTTACGGCTTGGCGCGCTTAATGGGCACTCGAGCCAAAGCACGCAGTCGAATGGCGGCTATATTGAGCCAAGGCGGTGAGTTTGCTTTTGTGTTGTTTACCGCCGCATCAGGGCAAGGGCTGCTTGGAACCGAGATGACGTCGTTCTTGCTGGTGGTAGTGAGCTTATCCATGATGACCACCCCCCTGATCTTACTGGCGCAACAAAAATGGTTTAGCCGTACCATTAATGTGCAGGATGACATGCAATCGGATGTGGTTAATGAAGAGCCAAGAGTGATCGTGGCTGGCTTTGGGCGTTTTGGCCAAGTGGTGGGCCGCTTGCTGTACGCCAATAAAATTCGCATTACGGTATTAGAAAGCGATCCCAGTCAAATCCAAGTATTACGCAAGTTTGGCTATAAAGTGTATTACGGCGATGCCACTCAACTGGATTTACTCAGGGCGGCAGGGGCAGAGCAAGCCGAAGCGATTGCCATTTGTACCGATTCACCAGATGAAGTGTTAAAAATTGCCGAATTGTGTAAGCAGCATTTTCCCAATCTGAAAGTAATGGCACGAGCGCGCAGTCGGGTTGAAGCTTATCAATTACTCAATATTGGCGTGACTTTATTTTCACGCGAAACCTTTTTAGGAGCATTAGATTTAGGTCGCCAAGTGTTAACTGAGTTGGGCATGCATCCTTATCAGGCCAAGCGAGCAGAAGCACACTTTAAAAAACTCGACACCACCATGCTAAAAGAGTTATTACCTCAACATAGTGAAGATAAAGACACCGGCCTTAGAGCCAAAGAAGCACGGATTGAATTAGAAGAAATATTTGCGCGTGAAATGGAAAGCGATCGAAAAACCCAAAATCATTGGGATTAACGGAGACAATATGACAATTAAGAAACGATTTATTGCCGGAGCAAAATGCCCAAGCTGTGGAGAATCGGACAGTTTGCGGGTGTGGCATGACAACAACATCGAAATGGTTGAATGTGTCGAATGCGACTATCTAGAACGCCAGAACCCAGAAAAAGAACAGCAAGCCTCTGAATTAGGGGATAAAAAATCAACTGCGGCACAGCCACAAGTGGTCACTGTCGAGCAGTCTGCTTACGCCTCTGAGCAAATGATTGGGATTTTTAAGCCTGAATGATTGAAATTTGCCGAACTTATCCCCATTATTTGTCTCATAACGATTAGGTGCTCATTCATCCTTTATGCCTAATCTGTGTCTGGAGCGAATATGAATATTGAAAAAAACGTTGTTGTTAGCCTAGCATACCAAGTAAAAACGGAAGACGGCGTCGTCGTAGACCAATCTACAGTGGAAGCACCACTGGATTATCTACATGGTCACAACAACTTGATCTCTGGTTTAGAGAACGAACTTAACGGCAAAGCACAAGGCGACAAGTTCAATGCTGTTATTGCTCCAGAAGACGCTTACGGTGAGCACAATGAAGGTCTTGTTCAACGTGTTCCTGCTAATGTTTTCCACGGTGTGGATGAAATCGAAGTAGGTATGCGTTTCTTAGCCGATACCGACCAAGGTCAAATCCCAGTAGAAATCACTGAAGTTGATGGCGATGAAGTTGTGGTTGACGGTAACCACATGCTTGCGGGTCAAACGCTAACATTTGATGTTGAAGTGGTTGCGGTACGCGCAGCAACTGAAGAAGAAATGGCGCACGGCCATGTACATCAAGCGGGTCACGACCATGATCACGAAGGTGGTTGCTGTGGTGGTCATGAAAAAGAAGAGAAAAAAGAAGGTTGTGATGGAAATGGCGGCTGCGGTTGCTCTCACTAATCTTTAATGAATAATAAAAAAGCGCTAACCAATTGGTTCAGCGCTTTTTTGTAGGATCAAAGTTTCATGATTAAGTCGGTTTATTTAATGTCATTAATAATGCGGTGGTGGGGTTTCTTCTGAAGAGTCCACTAAATTAGACGCATCTAAATTTTTGACTTTACCAACCACAAATTTCATTTGGTCTTGCATGCGAGTAATAAGTAATTGTTGTTGGCTTAATGCATCATTTAACTCGCTGATGGTTTGCTCTTGAAAAGCTAATTGACACTCTAAATCGTCAATGCGTTGTTTAAGAAGATCGTCGCTTGCTGAGGTTGTCATTAGTGTTCCAATAAAAGTAAGCCAAACAGTGACAAGATTATACATAGTTTTATTGACTGAACGCGAGCTTATTTCCGTGAATTAACCACCGCTTGAAATATGACAACTTGGTTAATGATTAACTATGATTCCACGGCTGCAAGTTATGGCTTTGTTAGGTTTATGTAATAAGTATCATGCTTTATTGCAATAACTGAAAAAAGTAAGATAAATTACAATTAAATTATGAACTTTGATCAAAAAACACGGTCTGCTAACAAAGACTTTGAGTATAAGTAGGTAATATGCCTCGCGGTGTCATAACGGCGCAAAGCATATACTGCAATAAACTTTTTAATGAACACGATGATGGACTGCCATCACGCTGGAGAATTTAATGAAATCGATTTTTAAAGTATCGCTGCTAGCAGCAACTGTATTACTGGCTGTAGGTTGTCAAAAAGAAGACGCAAAAGAAGCTCCGGCTACTGCGCCAAAAACAGAGCAAGCGGTATCTGCTGCTTCTCCTGCGATGACTCAATACAAAACTGACGACGAAAAAGCCGCTTATGCAATCGGTACTTCTTTCGCGAACTACCTAAATACTAGTATTGAAAAACCAGCTGAGATCGGTATCAAGTTAGATAAAGAGATCGTATTGAAAGGTATCGAAGATTCGTTTGCTAAGAAATCTGGCATGACGGAAGAAGACACTAAAGCGGTGCTGCAAAACCTAGACAAACGCGTGCAAGAAAAAATGCAAGCCAAAGCAAAAGAAAAATCAGCCGCTTCTATCAAAGCGGGTGAAGAGTTCCGTGCTAAATTTGCTAAAGAAGACGGCGTAAAAACCACTAAATCTGGCATCATGTACAAAGTAGAAAAAGAAGGCACAGGTGTCACTCCAAAAGCAACAGACACTGTGGTTGTGAACTACGAAGGTAAACTTATCGATGGTAAGAAATTCGATAGCTCATACGATCGTAAAGAACCTGCAACTTTCCCACTTAACCGCGTGATCCCTGGTTGGACGGAAGCAGTTCAGTTAATGAAAGTCGGTTCTAAATACCAAGTTGTTATCCCACCAGAGCTAGCTTACGGCGCACAAGATACGCCAACTATTCCTGCAAACTCTACATTAGTATTCGAAATCGAATTAATGTCAGTTAAAGCAGACGCAGCGCCACAAGCACCTGCGCATAAATAAGGTGTTGTCACACTACTTAACATGAGTAGTGACAATATTATTCACTGGCAATAAATGCCGGTGAAAATAATCCAAAGGCCTATTTGATAGGCCTTTTTTATTGCTGTCCTTTGGGAGGTCTGACGAAGAAACTTGCTCTATATCATCATATAGTGGACTGGATAATGCCAAATTCAAATTTTCTGATAAACTTACATCAATTTTTTTAATTTATACAATTTTGGTTGAGGTAGATATGGAGAGCTCTGAAGCAGTTCATTCTGAAGCGTTGTTAGAAATTGAATCGGTCCATGCCAAGCCATTTTCGGAACACGATAAGATCATTCTGCATTCTTATGAGGCGGTTGTTGATGGTCTTGCTAGCTTAATTGGCAGCTATTGTGAGATTGTTTTACACTCACTAGAAGACTTAAATACTTCAGCGATTAAAATTGCTAATGGTGAGAATACCGGCCGTCAAGTGGGTTCGCCGATCACGGTATTGGCACTTAAAATGCTCAAAGACATCGAAGGCTCTGAGCGTAACTTCTCACGTTCATACTTTACTCGCGCTAAGGGCGGCGTATTGATGAAGTCGATCACCATTGCGATCCGTAATGGCGAACAGCGAGTGATTGGTCTGTTATGTATTAATATTAACTTAGATGCACCATTTTCTGATGTATTGCATGCCTTTATGCCAACCGCAGAAGCCGAAGAAGCGGCATCATCGGTTAACTTTGCCAGTGATGTTGAAGAGCTGGTGGATCAAACGGTTGAACGTACAATCGAAGAAATTAATGCCGACAAATCAGTTTCGAATAATACCAAGAATCGCCAGATCGTGATGGATCTTTATGATAAAGGGATCTTTGATATTAAAGACGCGATCAACCGAGTGGCCGATCGTTTGAATATCTCAAAGCATACGGTCTATTTGTACATTCGTCAGCGTAAAATTGAGGATGGCGAAAAGTGACCGAACAGCCTTTAACGTATACATTATTAGTGAATGGTTCGGTGTATGGCAGTCAATCGGCGCGCCATGCCTATCAGTTTGCCAATGCGTTAATTGCCAGAGGGCATCGCTTAGTCAGCGTGTTCTTTTATCAAGATGGGGTGCACAATGCCTCGAGTTTGATCCTACCGGCCAATGATGAATTTGATCTTACCCAAGCATGGAAGGATCTTGCTCAGCAGCATGGAGTTCGATTGGAGTCCTGTGTGGCGGCATCACTGCGGCGTGGCATTGTTGATAGCAATGAAGCTAAAACACATAAGTTACTCGCGTCTAATACCGCTGAATCGTTTGAATTGGCAGGTTTGGGCGGTTTAGCCACGGCAATGCTAACCCAAGACAGAGTGGTGCAGTTCTAATGAAATTAGGCTTTGTTTTTCGTTCATTTCCCCACAGCACAAGCAAAGGTCGTGAAGGGCTTGATGCACTGCTGGCAACTTCGGCCTACAGTGAAGACATCGAAGTATTTTTTATTGGCGCTGGCGTAACACAGTTATTGGTGAATCAAGATCCAAAACAAGTGCTCTCCCGAGATTATGCCGCGGCATTTAAGTTATTAGATTTGTATGACATCGACAATATTTATGTCTGTCAAACCTCATTACAGCGTTATCAAATTGAACCATCAAGCTTGCTGATCCCCGTCACGATCTTAAGCCAAGCGGAACTCAACCAAAAAATTCATCACTGTCAGAAACTGCTCAGTTTTTGATCCTCAACCTTCATTCATTGGCAGGATTAAGATGCTCCATATCGTGAAAAACAGCCCAGCATTAGCGCAAGCATCAGCCTATTTGATGCCTGACGATGTGATTTTATTGATTGAAGATGCCGTTTATCACGCAATTGAAGCAAAAAACGACCAATCAAATAAAAAAGATCCAAAAGATCCTTATCTCTATTTAAAACAAGATTTAGAGGCGAGAGGTTTAGTGTTAGATTGTGTTGATACTTGCCAAGCTGTTGATTACTATGATTTTGTTTTGCTTTCCGAACAGCATCAACAATCGATGACGTGGGAATGATCTTTATAATAGGTCATCTCAACACGGTGAAATAAAAAAAATACCGTGACTAAGATTGGTTATTTCTTGACACACACACCTTTGATGCATAAAATTTTGCGTCCCTATTTCTCATTATATGAAATATAGTCAGAAAACTGGGATAGATTTTTCACAAGCTTATTTTCGTATATCAGGAGCTATTTAATGGCAACTATTAACCAGTTGGTACGCAAGCCACGTGTAAAGCAAGTTGTTAAAAGCAACGTGCCTGCGCTAGAAGCGTGTCCACAAAAACGTGGTGTATGTACTCGCGTATATACTACTACTCCAAAAAAACCGAACTCAGCATTACGTAAAGTTTGTCGTGTTCGTCTAACTAACGGCTTCGAAGTAAGTTCTTACATCGGCGGCGAAGGTCACAACCTTCAAGAGCACAGTGTTGTTCTTATCCGTGGTGGTCGTGTTAAAGATTTACCAGGTGTGCGTTACCACACCGTTCGCGGCGCGCTTGACTGTGCTGGCGTAAACGACCGTAAACAAGGTCGTTCTAAGTATGGTGTTAAACGTCCTAAGTCTTAATGTCTCTTTTGTAAAAAAAGAAAACGTTAAGTAAGGCCAAACACTAAAATATATTGTATTTTGAAAAAACTGAAAAGTTTTGGATAACCTGAAGAAGACAACGGAGAAACATCCATGCCACGTCGTCGCGTAATAGGCCAGCGTAAGATCCTACCAGATCCTAAATTCAAATCAGAATTGCTGGCAAAATTTGTAAACATCCTTATGGTTGATGGTAAGAAATCAACTGCTGAAAAAATTGTTTACACTGCACTAGATACTATGGCTGAGAAATCTGGTAAAGATCACTTAGCTGTATTCGAAGAAGCTCTTGAAAATATTCGTCCATCGGTAGAAGTTAAATCTCGCCGTGTGGGTGGTTCAACTTACCAAGTGCCTGTAGAAGTTCGTCCGGTTCGCCGTAACGCTCTTGCTATGCGCTGGATGGTTGAAGCTGCGCGTAAGCGTGGTGAAAAATCTATGGCAATGCGCCTAGCTGCTGAAATGCTAGATGCGTCAGAAAACAAAGGTACTGCTGTTAAGAAACGTGAAGACGTTCACCGCATGGCAGACGCGAACAAAGCGTTCGCACACTACCGCTGGTAATAGACTCTTTGTTTACAAAGAGGCAGCGTTAGTTCTACCTTCTGTGCTGCGAGTTTTCTCGCAGCACTTTTTTGCTATTTCAAGCAACAAAAATCTCATCAAATAAAATTGAAATAGTGTAGCACGTCAGGTTAAGCCTGAGGTTTTGATTCCCATTTCACTAGATATTGCACAACGTTGGCAGTCATTTATTGAAATGGTATTAGTTAATAAGGATACAATTGTGGCTCGTAAAACCCCTATAGAGCGTTACCGCAACATTGGTATTTGTGCGCACGTAGATGCAGGTAAAACAACCACAACTGAACGTATTCTGTTCTATACCGGTCTTTCTCATAAGATCGGCGAAGTCCATGATGGCGCCGCTACCATGGATTGGATGGAGCAAGAGCAAGAGCGTGGGATTACTATCACCTCAGCTGCGACCACTACTTTTTGGCGTGGTATGGAAGCTCAATTTGACGACCACCGCATTAATATTATTGACACCCCGGGACACGTAGATTTCACCATTGAAGTTGAGCGTTCATTGCGTGTACTTGATGGCGCCGTCGTGGTTTTTTGTGGTTCATCAGGTGTTGAACCTCAATCTGAAACAGTTTGGCGTCAAGCGGATAAATATCATGTACCTCGTATCGTGTTCGTCAATAAAATGGACCGTACCGGTGCGGATTTTTTCCGTGTGATTGAACAAATTAAAAATCGTCTTGGTGCGACTCCGGTTCCTCTGCAAATCAATATTGGTTGCGAAGAGAATTTTAAAGGCGTAATTGACCTTATCAAGATGAAAGCGATTAACTGGAATGATGCCGATCAAGGTATGACCTTCACGTATGAAGATATTCCAGCAGATATTCAAGAATTAGCTGAAGAATGGCGCACCAACTTAATTGAAGCGGCAGCGGAAGCTTCAGAAGAGTTGATGGATAAGTACCTTGAAGGTGAAGAGTTAACCGAAGCTGAAATTAAACAAGCACTTCGTACTCGCACACTAAACAATGAGATTGTTTTGGCGACTTGCGGTTCAGCGTTTAAAAACAAAGGTGTTCAAGCGGCACTTGATGCGGTAATTGATTACTTGCCATCACCTATCGATGTCCCTGCGATAAAAGGCATTGATGACAATGAAAAAGATGTTGAGCGTCATGCAGATGATACCGAACCATTCTCTGCGTTAGCATTTAAAATTGCGACCGACCCATTTGTGGGCACATTGGCATTTATTCGTGTCTATTCGGGCGTGATTAATACTGGTGATACTGTTTATAACTCGGTTAAGCAAAAGCGTGAACGCTTGGGGCGCATTGTACAAATGCACTCGAATAAGCGTGAAGAAGTAAAACAAGTTTTAGCCGGTGATATTGCTGCCGTTATTGGCCTTAAAGATGTCACGACTGGCGATACTCTGTGCGATCAAAATCATAAAGTTATCCTAGAGCGAATGGAATTTCCTGAACCGGTAATTCAAATTGTGGTTGAACCACGCTCGCAAGCCGATCAAGATAAAATGGCGATTGCTCTCGCTAAGTTAGCAGCGGAAGATCCATCATTCCGAGTTGAAACGGATAATGAAACCGGTCAGACCTTAATTTCTGGCATGGGTGAGCTACACTTAGATATTATAGTTGACCGCATGAAACGTGAATTCAGCGTTGACTGTAATGTTGGTAATCCTCAAGTGGCGTATCGTGAGACCATTCGAGGCAAAACAGAAATAGAAGGCAAATTCATTCGTGAAACAGTGGGTCGGGGTCAATATGGTCATGTATGGCTGAGACTCGAACCGTCTGAGAAAGATCAAGGATTTGTTTTTGTAGACGAAATCGTGGCTGGTGCTGTTCCTAGTGAATACATCAGCTCAATATCGCAAGGTATTGAAGAGCAGATGAATAATGGTGTGCTAGCTGGTTATCCTGTTATGGATATCAAAGCAACGCTATTTGATGGCTCATATCATGATGTCGACTCAAGTGAGATGGCGTTTAAAATTGCCGCCTCAATGGCTTTCAAGAATGGTGCCCTGCAAGCGCAACCTGTGCTTTTAGAACCTGTAATGAAAGTTGAAGTAACTACCCCTGAAGATTGGATGGGGGATGTGGTTGGTGATATTAACCGTCGCCGCGGCATTATCGAAGGAATGGACGAAGGCAATGCTGGTTTGAAAATTATTCGAGCCAAAGTTCCACTGTCTGTTATGTTTGGTTACGCTACCGACTTACGTTCAGCAACTCAAGGTCGTGCTTCATACTCAATGGAATTTTGTGAGTATGCGGAAGTGCCGAAGAATGTTGCACAAGCAATTATTGCCGAGCGTGGTTAATAAACGTTATTACACGGCTACTTGATGATACTAAGCGTTTTTTGAACAATTTGGTCATGAAAACAATTGGCGGATTAAGTAACGAATCTATTGCGTTGATGAAAGTTGACGCATAAAATAGCAAATTCTGACGCGTTTTGATCCTTTTGATCAAGACGAATCATAACTAGGAAGGAACACGATTGTGTCTAAAGAAAAATTTGAACGTACGAAACCGCACGTAAACGTTGGTACTATCGGCCACGTTGACCACGGTAAAACAACTCTTACTGCTGCTATCTGTACTACACTTGCAAAAGTGTACGGTGGTGTTGCTAAAGATTTCGCATCTATCGATAACGCTCCAGAAGAGCGCGAACGTGGTATCACAATCGCTACTTCTCACGTTGAGTACGATACTCCTGCTCGTCACTACGCACACGTAGATTGCCCAGGACACGCCGATTATGTTAAAAACATGATCACTGGTGCTGCTCAAATGGACGGCGGTATCCTAGTTGTTGCTGCGACTGATGGCCCTATGCCACAAACTCGTGAGCACATCCTACTTGGTCGTCAAGTTGGTATTCCTTTCATCATCGTATTCATGAACAAATGTGACATGGTAGATGACGAAGAACTACTAGAACTAGTAGAAATGGAAGTTCGTGAACTTCTTTGTGAATACGATTACCCAGGTGATGATTTACCAGTAATCCAAGGTTCAGCTCTTGGCGCTCTAAACGGCGAAAAAGAGTGGGAAGACAAAATCGTTGAGCTTGCAGAAGCACTAGATAACTACATCCCAGAACCAGAGCGTGCTGTTGACCAACCGTTCCTACTTCCAATTGAAGATGTTTTCTCAATTCAAGGTCGTGGTACTGTTGTAACAGGTCGTATCGAGCGCGGTATCCTACGCGTAGGTGACGAAGTTGAAATCGTTGGTATCAAAGATACTACTCTTTCTACTTGTACTGGTGTTGAAATGTTCCGTAAACTGCTTGACGAAGGTCGTGCAGGTGAGAACGTTGGTGCACTTCTACGTGGTACTAAGCGTGATGACGTTGAACGTGGTCAAGTATTGGCTGCTAAAGGTTCAATCAACCCACACACAACTTTTGAATCAGAAGTATACGTACTTTCAAAAGATGAAGGTGGTCGTCATACT
Organism: Vibrio algicola; assembly: GCF_009601765.2. Taxonomy (NCBI): domain Bacteria; kingdom Pseudomonadati; phylum Pseudomonadota; class Gammaproteobacteria; order Vibrionales; family Vibrionaceae; genus Vibrio; species Vibrio algicola. Next base: position 2,305,757 of record NZ_CP045699.1, on the reverse strand, counting down.
CCTTTCTTCAAAGGTTACCGTCCACAGTTCTACTTCCGTACAACGGACGTAACTGGCGACATTCAATTGCCAGAAGGCGTTGAAATGGTAATGCCTGGCGATAACGTACAAATGATAGTAACTCTAATCGCACCAATCGCGATGGACGAAGGTCTACGTTTCGCAATCCGTGAAGGCGGCCGTACTGTTGGTGCTGGTGTTGTTGCTAAAGTTATCGCTTAATTGCCGATACCTTTTGGTAAACAAGACTAACAACCGTTAGTACAATGAGAAAGGGGAGCTTCGGCTTCCCTTTTTGTTTTTACAGACTATCATTTCCTCGCACCTCGCACCTCGCACCTCGCACCTCGCACCTCGCACCTCGCACCTAAATCGTATTGTTCCGATTAATTTTCATCCAACACTTGCATCCCGTTTTGTGATCTGTATAATGCAACGCACTGGTTAAGCCAGTTGTGAACCAATGAGCAGCGAGGATTCGTGTTAACACTCTTTATCTTTTAGAGATAATTCGGTGATTAACCATAATGTATACTCAGCTTATGTTCGCAGTTAATGAAATTAATGTTTATTGCAGTTAGCGATTGTTCGCCATCACTATAAGAAATGTTAATCACAATTAACTGACAATGTACCCAATAAGGGCACTACGGTTTCACATAAATCAATCGACATTCCTGCAAATTTATGCAGTTGAGTGGCGATATTGTTTGTGTAATTAATTAATTGGAGCTCTGTCTCATGCAGAACCAACGTATTCGTATCCGTCTTAAGGCTTTCGATTATCGTTTAATCGATCAGTCTACAGCGGAAATCGTTGAAACAGCAAAGCGCACCGGCGCACAGGTTCGTGGTCCTATTCCACTGCCTACTCGTAAAGAGCGTTTCACTGTTCTTACTTCTCCTCACGTCAACAAAGACGCACGTGACCAGTACGAAATTCGTACTCACAAGCGTTTGATCGACATCGTTGAGCCAACAGATAAAACTGTTGATGCATTGATGCGTTTAGATCTTGCTGCTGGCGTTGATGTTCAAATCAGCCTAGGTTAAGGGAGAAGAGATAATGATTGGTCTAGTCGGTCGTAAAGTGGGTATGACCCGCGTATTTACCGAAGAAGGCGTTTCTATTCCTGTAACAGTTGTTGAAGTTGAAGTTAACCGTGTTTCTCAAGTACGTACTCTTGAGATTGATGGTTACGCAGCTATTCAAGTAACTGCAGGTTCTAAGAAAGCTAACCGTGTAACTAAACCTGAAGCTGGTCACTTTGCGAAAGCAGGTGTTGAAGCAGGTCGCGGTCTTTGGGAATTCCGTTTAGAAAACGGTGAAGAGTTTGAAGTTGGCGCTGAGCTAAACGTAGAACTTTTCAATGAAATCAAAAAAGTAGACGTTACTGGTACATCTAAAGGTAAGGGCTTCCAAGGCGTAGTTAAGCGTTGGAACTTCCGTACTCAAGATATGACTCATGGTAACTCTTTGTCTCACCGTGCACCGGGTTCAATTGGCCAATGTCAAACTCCAGGTCGCGTGTTTAAAGGCAAAAAAATGGCTGGTCACATGGGAGCTGAGCGTGTAACGACTCAGAACCTAGAGATCGTACGTGTTGACGCTGAACGCAATCTGCTTCTTATTAAAGGTGCAGTACCCGGTTCTATCGGTGGCAACGTTATCGTAAAGCCAGCTGTTAAAGCATAACGTCTAGGAGTAAGTAATGGAATTGATGGTTAAAGGTGCTGATGCACTAACTGTTTCCGAGACTACTTTCGGACGTGAGTTTAACGAAGCTCTTGTACATCAAGTAGTTGTTGCGTATGCAGCAGGTGCTCGTCAAGGTACTCGTGCTCAAAAGACTCGTTCTGAAGTATCTGGTGGCGGCGCTAAACCATGGCGTCAAAAAGGTACTGGCCGTGCGCGTGCTGGTACAATCCGTAGCCCAATCTGGCGTACAGGTGGTGTTACTTTTGCTGCGAAACCACAAAATCACAGCCAAAAAGTTAACAAAAAAATGTACCGTGGTGCTATGAAAAGCATTCTTTCTGAATTAGTTCGTCAAGAGCGTTTAATCGTTGTTGATAACTTCTCAGTTGAAGCGCCAAAAACTAAAGACCTAGTTGCTAAGCTTAAAGATCTTGAGCTAAACGATGTTTTAATCGTAACTAGCGAAGTAGACGAGAATCTATTCTTAGCTGCTCGTAACCTTTATAAAGTTGATGCACGTGACGTAGCTGGTATTGATCCAGTAAGTCTGATTGCATTTAACAAGGTTCTAATTACTGCTGACGCAGTGAAGCAAGTTGAGGAGATGCTGGCATGATCAGTGAAGAGCGTCTACTAAAAGTTCTACGTGCCCCGCACGTCTCTGAAAAAGCGACAATGACTGCTGAAAAAGCAAACACTATCGTTTTTAAAGTTGCTATTAACGCAACGAAAAAAGAGATCAAAGCAGCAGTAGAGAAGCTATTTGAAGTTGAAGTTAAGTCTGTAAATACCCTTGTTCTTAAGGGTAAGACCAAACGTCAAGGTACACGTGAAGGCCGTCGTTCAGACGTCAAGAAAGCTTACGTTACTTTGAAAGAAGGCCAAGACCTTGACTTCGTTGGCGGTGCTGAGTAACAGGAGTAGTTAAAAATGGCTATTGTTAAGTGTAAGCCGACTTCCCCTGGTCGTCGCCACGTTGTTAAAGTAGTTAATGCTGACCTTCATAAAGGTAAGCCTTACGCACCACTTTTAGAGAAAAACTCTAAGAACGGTGGTCGTAACAATAACGGTCGTATTACAGTTCGTCACATTGGTGGTGGTCACAAGCACCATTACCGTCTGATTGACTTTAAACGTAACAAAGATGGAATTCCTGCAAAGGTTGAACGTCTAGAATACGATCCAAACCGTAGTGCAAACATTGCTTTAGTCTTGTATGCAGACGGTGAACGTCGTTACATCATTGCACCTAAAGGCATTCAAGCTGGTGATGCGATCCAATCTGGCGTTGATGCCGCAATCAAAGCAGGTAACACTCTGCCGATGCGTAACATCCCAGTAGGTTCGACTATTCACTGTATTGAACTTAAGCCTGGTAAAGGTGCACAGCTAGCTCGTTCAGCTGGCGCATATGCACAACTTGTCGCTCGCGACGGTTCATATGTAACTCTACGCTTACGTTCTGGTGAGATGCGTAAAGTGTTATCTGAAGGCCGTGCTACTATCGGTGAAGTAGGTAACTCTGAACACATGCTTCGTGAACTTGGTAAAGCTGGTGCTAACCGCTGGCGCGGTATTCGTCCAACCGTTCGCGGTGTTGTGATGAACCCAGTAGATCACCCACATGGTGGTGGTGAAGGTCGTACATCTGGTGGCCGTCATCCGGTTTCACCATGGGGTATGCCAACTAAGGGCTTCAAAACCCGTAAGAATAAACGCACCGACAAGTACATTGTACGTCGTCGTAACAAATAATCTAAATAGAGGATAAGCCATGCCACGTTCTCTCAAGAAAGGTCCTTTTATTGACCTACACTTGCTGAAGAAGGTAGAGAAAGCGGTGGAAAGCGGAGACAAAAAGCCTATTAAGACTTGGTCCCGTCGCTCAATGATCATTCCTACAATGATCGGTTTGACCATCGCTGTCCATAATGGTCGTCAGCACGTACCAGTTTTCGTTACCGATGAAATGATCGGTCACAAGCTGGGCGAATTTGCGCCAACTCGTACCTATCGCGGCCATGCTGCAGATAAGAAAGCTAAGAAGAAATAGGGAGTAGATGATGGAAGCTATTGCTAAACATAACTTTGCTCGCATTTCTCCACAGAAAGCTCGCTTAGTTGCAGACCAAATCCGTGGTAAATCAGTAGAACAAGCTCTTGAAATTCTAACGTTCAGCAACAAAAAAGCTGCTGAACTTATTAAGAAAGTTCTTGATTCTGCGATTGCAAATGCGGAACACAACGAAGGTGCAGATATCGACGATCTTAATGTCGCTAAAATCTTCGTAGATGAGGGTCCTATCATGAAGCGTATTATGCCTCGTGCTAAAGGCCGTGCGGATCGTATCTTGAAGCGTTCAAGCCACATCAGTATTGTTGTAGCGGATCGCTAAAAGACTAGGAGAGTAAGCAAATGGGTCAGAAAGTACATCCAAATGGTATTCGTCTTGGCATCGTTAAGCCTTGGAATGCTACATGGTTTGCTAATACCAAAGAGTTCGCTGACAACCTAGACGGCGACTTCAAGGTACGTCAGTTCTTAACGAAAGAACTGCAAAAAGCGTCTTTATCTCGCATCGTTATCGAGCGTCCAGCGAAAAGCATCCGTGTGACTATTCACACTGCTCGCCCTGGTATCGTAATCGGTAAGAAAGGCGAAGACGTTGAGAAGCTACGCGCAGCTGTAGCTAAAATAGCAGGTGTACCGGCGCAAATTAATATTGCCGAAGTACGCAAACCAGAGCTAGATGGTCAATTAGTGGCTGATAGCATCTCGTCTCAACTAGAACGTCGTGTTATGTTCCGTCGCGCTATGAAGCGCGCAGTACAAAACGCAATGCGTCTAGGTGCTAAGGGTATTAAAGTAGAAGTAAGCGGCCGTCTTGGCGGTGCTGAAATCGCGCGTACTGAATGGTACCGTGAAGGCCGTGTGCCACTACATACCCTACGTGCTGACATTGATTACGCAACTTCTTCGGCTCACACCCAATACGGTGTGATCGGCGTTAAAGTTTGGATCTTCAAAGGAGAAATCCTTGGTGGAATGCCTGACGCAAACGCTGTTGAGCCAAAGGCTGACAAGCCTAAGAAGCAGCGTAAAAGCCGTAAGTAAGGAGTCGACTGATGCTACAACCTAAACGTACTAAATTCCGTAAGGTTATGACTGGTCGTAACCGTGGTCTAGCTAAAGGTACTGATGTGAGCTTCGGCGAATTCGGTCTTAAAGCTGTTGGCCGTGGTCGAATGACTGCTCGTCAAATCGAAGCGGCACGTCGTGCAATGACGCGTCACGTTAAGCGTCAAGGTCAAATCTGGATCCGAGTTTTTCCAGACAAGCCTATCACTGAAAAACCTCTTGAAGTTCGTCAAGGTAAAGGTAAGGGTAACGTAGAATATTGGGTTGCCCAAATCCAACCAGGTAAAGTGATGTACGAGATGGGTGGTGTACCTGAAGAGTTGGCACGTGAAGCGTTCCGTCTTGCGGCACGTAAACTGCCTATAAAAACAACTTTTGTAACTAAGCAGGTGATGTGATGAAAGCACAAGACCTACGCGAAAAAAGCGTTGAAGAGCTTAACGCTGAGTTATTGAGCTTGCTACGTGAACAGTTTAACTTGCGTATGCAAGCTGCGACTGGTCAACTACAGCAGACTCATACTCTGAAAGCTGTACGTCGTGATATCGCACGTGTTAAGACTGTTTTGACTAGTAAGGCAGGCGCATAATGAGCGAAACTACTCGTACGACTCAAGGTCGTGTAATTAGCGACAAGATGGACAAGTCTATCGTTGTTGCTATCGAACGCTTTGTTAAACATCCTGTATACGGGAAGTTCATCAAGCGTACGACAAAAGTACATGCACATGATGAAACCAACGAATGTCGCCTAGGTGACAAAGTTGAAATCTGTGAGTGTCGTCCACTGTCTAAGACAAAATCTTGGACTTTGGTAAAAGTTTTAGAAAAAGCGAAAATTTAATTTTCCTTATATTCTAAGCTTTTAAAGCGGCTCCAAACGTTTTTTTGGAGCCGTTTATTTTTTGACTACCTTTCTGAAAGAAACGGTGGTACAATTCGCAGCCCTTGTAAAAGAGGCAGCCCGACCCGTGATGGGTCTAGTTTTAATATTTAGCGGAGCACTAACATGATCCAAATGCAAAGTACACTGGACGCAGCGGATAATTCCGGCGCTCGCAGAGTAATGTGTATTAAGGTTCTGGGTGGCTCTCACCGCCGTTATGCACATATCGGAGATATCATTAAAGTTACTGTTAAGGAAGCAATTCCACGCGGTAAAGTTAAAAAAGGTGATGTCCTGAAAGCGGTAGTGGTGCGCACCCGTAAAGGCGTTCGTCGTCCAGACGGTTCTGTCATTCGCTTCGACCGTAATGCTTGTGTATTGTTGAATGACAATACTGAGCAACCAGTCGGTACACGTATCTTTGGTCCTGTGACTCGTGAGCTTCGTAATGCGAAATTCATGAAGATTGTGTCACTTGCACCAGAAGTTCTGTAAGGAGCGACAAAAATGGCAGCTAAAATCCGTCGTAATGACGAAGTAATCGTTCTTGCTGGGAAAGACAAAGGCAAGCGCGGTAAAGTAACTAAGGTTCTCGAAACTGGTAAAGTTTTCGTTGAAGGTATCAACCTTGTTAAAAAACACCAAAAGCCTCAACCGGCTCTAGGTCAGCAAGGTGGCATCGTTGAACAAGAAGCAGCTATTGATGCTTCTAACGTTGCAATCTTTAACGCATCTACTGGTAAAGCGGATCGTATCGGTTTCCGTTTGGAAGAAGGCACTAAAGTGCGTTTCTTCAAATCAAACGGTGAATAATTTGGAGTTCTACTATGGCGAAACTGCATGATTACTACAAGTCGTCTGTAGTCGCTGAACTGACCAAAGAGTTCAGCTACACAAGCGTCATGCAAGTCCCTAGGATTGATAAAATCACCCTAAATATGGGCGTTGGTGAAGCAATTAACGATAAGAAACTACTAGAGAACGCAGCAAGTGATATGGCGACCATCTCAGGTCAAAAGCCACTTATCACTAAAGCACGTAAATCTGTTGCTGGTTTCAAAATCCGTGAAGGCTACCCAATTGGTTGTAAAGTAACCTTGCGTGGCGAGCGTATGTGGGATTTCTTTGAGCGTTTGATTTCTATCGCTCTTCCACGAGTACGTGATTTCCGTGGTGTTAGCGCTAAGTCTTTTGACGGACGCGGTAACTACAGCATGGGCGTTCGCGAGCAAATCATCTTTCCGGAAATCGACTATGATAAAGTCGATCGTGTACGCGGTCTTGATATTACTATCACGACGTCTGCAAGCACCGATGAAGAAGGTCGAGCTCTGCTGGCTGCCTTTAACTTCCCATTCCGCAAATAAGGTGAAGGGTTACTGTTATGGCTAAACAATCAATGAAAGCACGTGAAACTAAACGTGCAAAGCTTGTAGCGCAATTCGCTGAAAAGCGTTCTGCTCTTAAAGCAATCATCAGCGATGTAAACGCATCTGAAGAAGATCGTTGGAATGCGGTTTTAAAACTGCAATCTCTTCCACGTGATTCAAGTGCATCACGTCAGCGCAACCGTTGCAACCAAACTGGTCGTCCACACGGTTTCCTACGTAAATTCGGTCTGAGCCGTATCAAAGTTCGTGAAGCTTGCATGAAAGGCGAGATTCCTGGACTTCGTAAGGCCAGCTGGTAATTGCCACTTAATCATTTGGAGTAAATCTTATGAGCATGCAAGATCCGATTTCGGATATGCTGACCCGTATTCGTAACGGGCAGTCAGCAAATAAAGTTGCTGTGAAAATGCCTTCTTCAAAGCTTAAAGTTGCACTTGCTACTTTACTTAAAGCTGAAGGTTACATCACTGACTTCGCTACTGATGGCGAAGTAAAACCTGTGCTAGAAGTTACACTTAAGTACTTCCAAGCTAAACCAGTTATCGAGCAAATCCAACGTGTTTCACGTCCTGGTCTACGCGTCTATAAAAATAAAGACACGTTACCGACTGTGATGGGCGGTTTGGGTGTTGCTGTTGTGTCCACTTCCAAGGGTCTGATGTCTGACCGTGCTGCTCGTAAAGCAGGTCTTGGCGGTGAAATCATCTGTTACGTTGCGTAAGGAGTAGACTATGTCTCGTGTTGCTAAAGCACCCGTTGCTATTCCTGCCGGCGTTGAGGTGAAACTGAACGGCCAGGAAATCACTGTAAAAGGTGGTAAAGGTGAATTGACGCGCGTTATTAATAACGATGTTGTTCTTTCACAGGAAGATAACAACCTAATATTCACACCTAAAGAAGGTGTGTTTAAGTCAAATGCTCAAGCTGGTACAGCTCGCGCACTTGTTAACAACATGGTTGTTGGTGTTACTGAAGGCTTTACTAAGAAGCTAGTTCTTAAAGGTGTTGGTTACCGTGCTGCTATTAAAGGCAACGCTGTAGGTCTCACTTTAGGCTTCTCACACCCGGTTGAGCACGCTCTACCAGAAGGTGTTAAAGCAGAATGTCCAAGTCAAACTGAGATCGTTTTAACCGGTTGTGATAAACAACTTGTTGGTCAAGTTGCGGCTGATATTCGTTCTTACCGTGAGCCTGAGCCTTATAAAGGCAAAGGTGTTCGTTACGCAGATGAAAATGTGCGTACTAAAGAAGCTAAGAAGAAGTAAGGTAACACTATGGATAAGAAAGCATCTCGCATCCGTCGTGCTACACGCGCACGTCGTAAGATTGCCGAGCTAGGTGCAAATCGCCTAGTAGTACATCGTACTCCACGTCACGTGTACGCTCAGGTTATCGCACCAAACGGCTCTGTGGTTATCGCATCTGCTTCTACTGTAGAAAAGGCGATCCGTGAGCAAGTTAAGAATACTAGTAACGTTGACGCTGCTAAAGCTGTAGGTAAAGCTATTGCTGAGCGCGCTATCGAAAAAGGCATCTCTGATGTTGCATTCGATCGTTCTGGTTTCCAATACCACGGTCGAGTAGCGGCACTTGCAGATTCTGCACGTGAAGCTGGTCTGAAATTCTAAGGTAGGGTTGGAAGATGGCTAAACAAGAACAACAAGCTTCAGATTTGAACGAAAAGTTAATCGCTGTTAACCGTGTTGCAAAAACGGTTAAAGGTGGTCGAATCTTTAGCTTTACTGCACTAACAGTAGTTGGTGACGGTAATGGTCGCATCGGTTTCGGTTACGGTAAAGCCCGTGAAGTACCAGCTGCGATTCAAAAAGCAATGGAAAAAGCGCGTCGTAACATGGTTACTATCGCACTTAATGAAGGCACACTTCACCACTCAGTGAAAGGTCGCCATACAGGCTCTAAAGTTTACATGCAACCAGCTTCAGAAGGTACAGGTATCATTGCCGGTGGTGCAATGCGTGCAGTACTTGAAGTTGTAGGTGTCCATAACGTACTTGCTAAGGCGTATGGCTCTACCAACCCAATCAACGTTGTTCGCGCAACGATTGATGGTTTGAGCGGCATGAAGTCACCAGAAATGGTTGCTGCTAAGCGTGGTCTAACTGTTGAATCTATTTCGGAGTAAGAACACCATGGCAACTATTAAAGTAACTCAAACTAAAAGCTCAATCGGCCGTCTACCGAAGCATAAAGCTTCTTTGCGTGGTCTAGGCCTTCGTCGAATCAACCATACAGTTGAACTTGAAGATACTCCGTGTGTACGCGGAATGATCAACAAAGTTTACTATATGGTTAAAGTTGAGGAGTAATCAGAATGCGTTTGAATACTCTATCACCGGCTGCAGGTTCTAAACCTTCTAAGAAGCGTTTAGGTCGCGGTATCGGTTCTGGACTAGGTAAAACTGGTGGCCGCGGTCACAAAGGTCAAAAATCACGTTCTGGCGGCTCTGTTCGTCCAGGTTTTGAAGGCGGTCAAATGCCTTTGAAACAACGTCTACCAAAATTCGGTTTCACTTCTCGTAAGAGCCTAGTGACTGCTGAAGTTCGTCTAGCTGAGCTAGCGAAAGTAACGGCTGACGTTATTGATCTTAACAGCTTGAAAGCTGCTAACGTAATCACTAAGAACATCGAGTTTGTTAAGATCGTTCTTTCTGGTGAAATCAGTAAGTCTGTCACTGTTAAAGGTCTACGTGTGACTAAAGGTGCTCAAGCTGCTATCGAAGCTGCTGGCGGTAAAATCGAAGCATAATCTTCGAAGGATAGGTACAGATGGCTAAAAAACCAGGACAAGATTTCAGTGCTGCTAAACAGGGTACTGGTGAATTAAAGTCGCGTTTGTTATTCGTAATAGGTGCGCTTTTAGTATTCCGAGCTGGCTCTTTTGTGCCGATTCCTGGTATTGATGCGACTGTACTTGCCGATTTGTTCGAACAGCAAAAAGGTACCATCATTGAAATGTTTAACATGTTCTCTGGTGGTGCTCTTTCGCGTGCATCTATATTAGCGTTGGGTATCATGCCGTATATTTCGGCATCGATCGTTGTCCAACTGTTAACAGTAGTTCATCCAGCGTTAGCTGAACTCAAAAAAGAGGGTGAAGCCGGCCGTCGTAAGATAAGCCGATATACACGCTATGGCACGCTTGTGCTGGCAACTTTCCAAGCAATTGGTATTGCAACTGGTCTGCCGAACATGGTCCACAATCTTGTCGTTATCGACAAAACCATGTTCACAATCATTGCTACCGTCAGTCTAGTAACCGGCACCATGTTTTTAATGTGGTTAGGTGAACAAATTACTGAGCGTGGAATTGGTAACGGTATTTCATTGATTATTTTCACTGGTATCGTTGCAGGGTTGCCTGCTGCAATCGGACATACAATTGAGCAAGCGCGTCAAGGTGAATTGAACGTGCTTCTTCTATTGTTAATTGCTGTAATTGCGTTCGCTGTTATTTACTTCGTCGTGTTTATGGAGCGTGGTCAACGTCGTATCGTCGTTAACTATGCGAAACGTCAACAAGGTCGTAAAGTATTTGCAGCTCAAAGCACGCATTTACCTTTGAAGATAAATATGGCGGGCGTTATCCCTGCTATCTTTGCTTCAAGTATTATTCTTTTCCCAGGAACTCTAGCCCAATGGTTAGGTCAGAATGGTGAAAGCCCTACATTTGGTTGGTTAACGGACGTGTCTTTGGCACTTAGCCCAGGTCAACCTTTGTATATAATACTGTATGCAACAGCAATTATTTTCTTCTGTTTCTTTTATACTGCGATGGTGTTTAACCCGCGTGAAACAGCTGATAATTTGAAGAAGTCCGGTGCATTCGTACCCGGCATCCGCCCAGGTGAGCAGACAGCAAGATACATTGATAAAGTAATGACACGCTTAACGCTGGTTGGTGCTTTATATATTACCTTTATTTGTCTCGTCCCACAGTTTATGATGACCGCTTGGAACGTTAAGTTCTATTTCGGTGGTACTTCACTACTTATCGTAGTGGTAGTAATCATGGACTTTATGGCACAGGTACAGACTCATCTGATGTCTCAGCAGTATGATTCTGTGTTGAAAAAAGCAAACCTGAAAGGCTATGGTCGTTAATTTAAACGAGTATAGTTCAGGTTTCATTTACGGAGTTTAGCAATGAAAGTTCGTGCTTCCGTTAAGAAAATCTGCCGTAACTGTAAAGTTATCAAGCGCAACGGTGTTGTGCGTGTAATTTGCAGTGAGCCAAAGCATAAACAACGCCAAGGCTAATTAGCAGTTTTTTTTACTTGAAATATGAAGGCAGGTCGAGTATATTCCTCGGCCTACCTTTTGCGTGCAAAAGAAGTAGTATGCCGCTGCGTATCCTCGACGGGCTCTGCAGCGGATAATTCTTTATATAAGTACTAGGAGTGAATAGTGGCCCGTATAGCAGGCATTAACATTCCTGATCAAAAACATGCAGTTATCGCGTTAACCGCGATCTTCGGCATCGGCAAAACTCGTTCTCAAGCTATTTTAGCTGAAGTGGGTATTGCTGAACATGTTAAGATCAGTGAACTAACAGAAGAGCAGATTGATCAACTGCGTGATGGTGTAGCTAAATACACTGTAGAAGGTGATCTACGTCGTGAAGTATCGATGAACATCAAGCGTCTTATGGACCTTGGCTGTTACCGCGGTCTTCGTCATCGTCGCAGTCTACCACTACGTGGACAGCGTACTAAAACCAACGCCCGTACCCGTAAGGGTCCGCGCAAGCCGATCAAAAAATAATCGGATAAGGTAGAGAGTACAATGGCAAAACAACCAACACGCACGCGTAAACGCGTTCGCAAGCAAGTAGCAGATGGCGTAGCGCACATCCATGCTTCTTTTAACAACACAATCGTGACCATTACTGACCGTCAAGGTAACGCTCTTTCTTGGGCTACCGCAGGTGGATCAGGTTTCCGTGGTTCTCGTAAATCTACGCCGTTCGCTGCACAGGTTGCTGCAGAACGCGCAGGTGAAATGGCCAAAGAATATGGCCTAAAGAACTTGGAAGTTATGGTTAAGGGCCCTGGTCCTGGTCGTGAGTCTACTATCCGTGCTTTAAACGCATTGGGTTACCGCATTACTAATATTGTTGATGCAACTCCGATCCCTCATAACGGTTGTCGTCCACCTAAGAAACGTCGCGTTTAATTCGTTTCTAGGAATATTGGAGAAAGATCATGGCAAGATATTTGGGCCCTAAGCTTAAGCTTAGTCGTCGTGAAGGTACTGACTTATTCCTTAAGTCAGGTGTCCGCGCGATCGATACCAAGTGTAAAATTGATAACGCACCAGGTGTACACGGCGCTCGTCGCGGTCGTCTATCTGAGTATGGCGTTCAGCTTCGTGAGAAGCAAAAAGTTCGTCGTATGTACGGCGTACTAGAAAAACAATTCCGCAACTACTACAAAGAAGCTGCACGCCTTAAAGGCAATACAGGTGCAAACCTGCTTCAACTTCTTGAAGGTCGTTTAGATAATGTTATTTACCGTATGGGTTTCGGTGCTACTCGCGCTGAATCACGTCAATTAGTTAGCCATAAAGCTATCTTAGTAAATGGCAAAGTAGTTAACGTTCCTTCATTCAAAGTTTCGGCTAACGACGTTGTATCAATTCGTGAAAAAGCTAAACAGCAATCACGTATTAAAGCGGCTCTAGAAGTTGCTGAACAACGCGAAAAACCAACTTGGATTGAAGTAGATGGTGGCAAGATGGAAGGTGTGTTTAAACGCATCCCAGAACGTTCTGATCTATCTGCTGACATCAACGAACACTTGATCGTCGAACTTTACTCTAAGTAAAGTTTAAACAAAAGAGAGGACACAATGCAGGGTTCTGTAACAGAATTTCTTAAGCCACGTCTTGTTGACATCGAACAGATCAGCACGACACATGCAAAAGTAACTCTTGAGCCTTTAGAGCGTGGTTTTGGCCACACTTTAGGTAATGCACTTCGCCGTATTCTTTTATCTTCTATGCCAGGTTGTGCTGTAACAGAAGTTGAGATTGAAGGCGTTTTACACGAGTACAGCACCAAAGAAGGTGTTCAAGAGGATATCCTTGAGGTTCTTCTTAACCTGAAAGGTTTAGCTGTTAGTGTTGCCGAAGGCAAAGATGAAGTGTTCATTACACTAAATAAATCAGGCTCGGGCCCTGTTGTTGCAGGTGACATCATCCATGATGGTGATGTAGAGATCGCTAACCCAGAGCACGTTATTTGTCACCTAACGGATGACAATGCTGAGATCGCTATGCGTATCAAAGTAGAACGTGGTCGTGGTTATGTTCCGTCTTCAGCTCGTATCCATACTGAAGAAGATGAGCGTCCTATTGGTCGTCTACTTGTAGATGCAACTTACAGCCCAGTCGATAAAATCGCCTATGCTGTAGAAGCAGCTCGTGTAGAACAACGTACCGATTTAGACAAGCTTGTCATCGATATGGAAACAAATGGCACTTTGGAACCTGAGGAAGCAATTCGTCGTGCAGCTACCATTTTAGCTGAACAACTTGATGCGTTCGTAGATCTTCGTGATGTACGTGTACCAGAAGAGAAAGAAGAGAAGCCGGAGTTCGATCCTATTCTACTGCGTCCTGTAGACGATCTTGAACTAACAGTTCGCTCTGCTAACTGCTTGAAAGCAGAAGCGATTCACTACATCGGTGATCTTGTACAGCGTACTGAGGTTGAGCTTCTTAAAACGCCAAACCTTGGTAAGAAGTCTTTAACAGAGATTAAAGATGTTCTAGCGTCGCGCGGTCTTTCTCTAGGTATGCGCCTAGAAAACTGGCCACCAGCGTCGATTGCTGAAGATTAATTGATATTAGTTAGAAGGATTAGGTCATGCGCCATCGTAAGAGTGGTCGTCAACTCAACCGCAACAGCAGCCATCGCAAAGCGATGTTTAGCAACATGGCTTGCTCTCTAGTTCGTCATGAAGTTATTAAGACGACTTTGCCTAAGGCAAAAGAGCTTCGCCGCGTAGTTGAGCCTTTGATTACATTAGCTAAGTCGGATAGCGTTGCTAACCGTCGTTTAGCATTTGCACGTACTCGTGATAACGAAGTCGTAGCAAAATTGTTTACTGAACTAGGTCCACGTTTTGCGAGCCGTCAAGGCGGATACACTCGCATCTTAAAATGTGGCTTCCGTACTGGTGATAAAGCTCCAATGGCTTACATTGAGCTTGTAGATCGTCCAGCTGCAGCTGAAGAAGCTGCTGAATAATACGAAAGTTCATTAATAAAAAACGCTGAGTCGATGACTCAGCGTTTTTTTTGTCTTTAAAATATGAAAGCTAAAAATGGATAGTGATTAATTTTACTTCCAAAGGCTAGTTAATGAATCCATTAAACCGCTGCTCGCCCCTTCTTTATTCAAGTATTCAAGTACAATCGGTGCATATTGGTCGACCATGGCACTATCTAAACCTAATTTTTCAAATGCGCTTTTTACTGCCGCCATGCTATCTAATGAACTACTGGCTGATTTTGCGGTATTAAGTAAACCGCCAAGCTGTGAAGATAGACCATCTAATTCAGCACCACTTGTGGCGGGTAATTTATTCGAAGCCAAAGCAAGTAATGCGCCCGCACCACCCGCAGCTTGAGTGGAACTAACCCCGAGTTGATCTTTCAAGCTATTAACTAATTCAGAGCTATTTTGAGCAGAATCGCTGATCTGAGAGCTTAGCTTGCTCACTGAGTCAGAATCTTTTTCACCAAGACCAAACAATGCGTAGCTTGGTGCTGACATGATAAGGCTAAGAGTCACTAAGCCTACTGCTATTTTTTTCATGTTAATATCCTTATTGTATTAGTTTGTTTGGTTGTCCATTAAAGAGTGCACTCGCGCTTTCAATATATTATAACTTCACTCATTAGTTAAGGTAAATTAGCAATATTGTTACTTTTATGTTTGGGATGTTATCATTTACAAATTGTAGATGAAAAAAAACAGCCAAATTAGGCTGTTTTGATTGATTGCTAGTCTAAGCCAACAATATTAAAGAATAGCAATTAGCTCAACTTCAAATACAAGTGCTGCGAAAGGTGGGATTGCCGCACCAGCGCCACGCTCACCGTAAGCAAGATCTTGCGGAATGTATAATTTCCACTTAGAGCCAACCGTCATAAGTTGCAATGCTTCAACCCAACCAGCAATAACGCCAGTCACTGGGAATTCTGCAGGTTGACCACGTTGTACTGAACTGTCGAAAACCGTACCGTCAGTTAATTGACCGTGGTAATGAACGCGTACTTGCTTATCTGAAGTTGGGATTTCGCCAGTACCTTCCGTCATTACTTCATATTGAAGACCAGACTCAAGTACGGTAACTTCCGAACGTAGTGCATTGTCAGCCAAGAATGCTTCACCGTCAGCAGCCGCTACTTTAGCCACTTCTGCGCGTTGTGATTCTGCACGAGTGTGTAGATCGCGTAGTGCATTATTGATGTCGTCAACTTCGATTTCTGGCATGTCACCAGTTAATGAAGTCGCAATACCTTTTGCGATAGCAGCGACGCTAAGACCTTCAAGGCCACTACCTGCAAGTTGTTGGCCCATTTGTAGACCAATACCGTAACTTGCTTTTTGTTCAACTGTTTCTAATTTAACTTCAGACATGCGGATCTCTTGTTTGCTTTTAAATGAAGGGTAAAGGATACCAGTTCTGTCATAGA
The DNA here is from genome assembly GCF_009601765.2 of Vibrio algicola. NCBI lineage: Bacteria > Pseudomonadati > Pseudomonadota > Gammaproteobacteria > Vibrionales > Vibrionaceae > Vibrio > Vibrio algicola. The sequence goes on along the minus strand of NZ_CP045699.1, from coordinate 2,289,919 downwards.
GATGAAACTACCCCATAGTGATGAAACTTTGTAACAATAATGGGTTTTACTATCGGATGAGACTGAAATTTTGTACTCTACCAGAAATACTTTTATTCTTATGATGATGAATATATAAATGAGGTTTAGCTGTGAATCAACGTAACCGACAACCATCGTCCTTTAAACAAAAACTAGCCGAAAATAGTGTTTTTGGCACGCTTAAGACTTATTGGCTAAGTTTGCCTAAATTACACCAACGTGCATTAATGATACTGATCCCAATGGTATTGATTTTGTTATTACTGCCGGTTGGCAAATCCACTCCAAAGCAGGAGTCGATAGTAAAGGCAGTGACGCAGCCAAAACGTGTCGCGGTGCCTGTGATGATCAATGGGGTCGAGACCACAGCATCAAAGCCAAAACCTAAAACCGAAGACAAACAAAATGAAAAACGTATTAGTCTTGGTGGCAATACCGGTGATGACGCGAAGGCGGAACAACAAGCTAAGCGCGAGATCTCCAATAATGCTGGGCCAGAACCGTGGCATAATTATACCGTGAGCAAAGGTGACACTCTTTCTCAGGTGTTTAGAAATAATGATTTATCTTTGTCCGATCTCAATAAATTAGTCGCGATCGAAGGAAAAGATAAGCCACTTAGTCAGATCAAGCATGGTCAGCAGGTTCGCTTTAAATTAACTAATCGTGGTGATCTGGATATTCTACAAATAGAGAGAGAAGATGGTGCGGTGCTATTTTTCCGTCTCGCCAGTGGTGGTTTTTCGCGGACGGAATAAATTCGTTAATCTTTATTTTTTCGCGTCATATCAATATGAGGGATATCATCTTCAAGGTATTCCTCACTGGCTTTCTTAAATCCATGCTGTTGATAATATGCTTCCAAATGCGATTGTGCCCCAATGGTGATATCGCAATTCGGCCAATATGTTAAGCAAGATTCAATCGCGGTTTGCAACAGTTGATGACCTAACCCTGCACCTCGATGATTTTTATTAGTTGCGACTCGGCCAATACTGACCTCAGAAAAACTGACCCCTTGTGGCAATAAGCGCGCACAGGCCACCAACTCATTCTCTTGATACCCTATTAAGTGATAAACCCCAGCTAGTATGTCTTTGCCATCGAGTTCAGGATAAGGGCAGGTTTGCTCCACCACAAAGACATCAACTCTTAGCCGCAATAACTGATAAAGCTCTAACGGGCTAAGCTCGGCAAATTTCACACACTTCCACTGCATACTCTATTCCTTGTCAATATGGCCTATTTAAGTGCCGCTTCTTTCAATGCAGCGCTTTAAATACGGCTCTTTTAAATACGAATAGCTACGATAACCTTTTCGCGCTATTGGTCAAGGTTTAGCGGTTGCTTACGGATAAGTTTGATAGATCTAATATTAGCTGGATCTATTATCCCTTAGCAGTTATTTGCATATCGAATGAATTTTTAGCATTTCAGCTAATCGGCTTCGATCGTCATAATGAATTCTCATTTAGGATGAATGGTGATTTAAGCTTATGGATACGATTAAACAATTTCCAATGCGCAAGCAACAGAGCATACAAGCAGCTCCAAGTATGCAGGCTTTGCTAACCCAAGCAACCAGTCAATTATCTGCTGGTCGTGTTGCGCTTATTGGTGCCGGTCCAGGCGATGCTGAGCTACTCACCTTGAAGGCTTTATCTTATTTACAGCAAGCGGAAGTGGTGCTGTACGACTATCTTGTTTCTGATGAAATCATGGCATTAATTCCGAGTACCACCATTTTGGTTTGTGTGGGTAAAAAGGCCGGTCATCATAGCGTTCCACAACATAAAACCAATCAGCTTCTAGTCGATTTTGCCAACCAAGGTTATAAAGTCGCGCGGATCAAAGGCGGGGACCCATTTGTCTTTGGTCGTGGCGGAGAAGAATTAGAAGTGTTGGCCGAGGCGGGTATTCAATTTGAAGTGATCCCAGGTATTACTGCCGCTGCGGGTGCAACGGCTTATGCCGGTATCCCATTAACCCACCGTGATTACGCTCAATCGGCGATGTTTATTACCGGCCACCTTAAATCGGAACAAGATACGCTGGAATGGAAAACCTTAGCTCGTGGTAATCAAACCTTAGTCATTTATATGGGGTTGATGAAGTCGAGTCATATCCAACAACAATTGATTGAACATGGTAGAGCGACTACCACCCCTATCGCCATTATTGAACGTGGCACTCATAAAAATCAAAAAGTACTGATTGGTGAGCTATCCGAGCTTGCCAGTTTAGCCGTTCAGGCACAATCACCCTCATTAATAGTGGTGGGTGAAGTCGTGAAGTTGGCTAAAAAACTCAGCTGGTTTCAGCAAGATGATAGCGCCAATAATATCGAGAATATTGAAACCAGCCTCAATAACAGCGCAGTATTTACATCATTAAATCCACATCAAGATAAGGTGATATCTGCTTAATTAAGTAGCTTATATCTAGCCGTAAGAGATGCTCTTAGAGTAATAAGGAAATATTGAAATGGAACAAGAACGTTTAACTCACTTACAACAACTGGAAGCGGAAAGTATTCATATTATTCGTGAAGTTGCGGCTGAGTTTGATAACCCAGTGATGATGTATTCGGTGGGTAAAGATTCGGCGGTGATGTTGCATCTGGCACGTAAGGCTTTTTACCCAGGCAAGATCCCATTCCCTTTATTGCATGTCGATACCGATTGGAAATTCAAAGAAATGATTGAGTTTCGTGATCGCACCGCTAAGAAATACGGTTTTGAGTTGTTGGTGCATAAGAACCCTGAAGGCATCGCGATGGGGTGTAATCCTTTTGTGCATGGCTCATCCAAGCATACCGATATCATGAAAACTCAAGGCTTAAAACAAGCACTTAATCACTATGGTTTTGATGCGGCTTTTGGCGGCGCTCGTCGTGATGAAGAGAAATCTCGCGCCAAAGAACGCGTCTATTCATTCCGTGATAAGCACCATGGTTGGGATCCAAAAAATCAACGTCCTGAGCTATGGAAAACCTACAATGGTCAAGTTAATAAAGGGGAAAGCATTCGGGTGTTCCCACTTTCAAACTGGACTGAATTGGATATTTGGCAATATATCTATCTAGAAAATATTGAAATTGTGCCTTTGTATTTATCTGCAGTTCGCCCTGTGGTCAACCGTGATGGCATGTTGATTATGGTGGATGATGATCGCTTTGTATTTGAACAAGGTGAGCAGGTTGAGCAAAAAAGCGTGCGCTTTAGAACGCTCGGTTGTTACCCACTCACTGGTGCGGTGGAATCTACCGCGGCGACATTGCCTGAAATAATTCAAGAAATGTTGGTGGCGACATCGAGTGAAAGACAAGGACGAGCGATTGACCATGATCAGTCTGGCTCAATGGAAATGAAAAAACGCCAAGGCTACTTCTAAAACACGAATTGTGATGCTCTGAATGACACATTTCGTGGGTGGTTATTAACAAGGATTTTAATATGAACGCAGCAGTAGAGGCCGAGTTGGCCGAACTAGGTATCGAAGGGTATCTGACTCAACATCAATACAAATCATTAATGCGCTTTTTAACCTGTGGTTCGGTTGATGATGGTAAAAGCACCTTAATTGGCCGTTTGTTACATGACTCTAAGCAGATTTATGAAGATCAACTAGCAGCCGTCAATAACGATAGCCAGCGTGTAGGTACCACGGGTGAGCGCCCAGACTTAGCTTTGTTGGTCGATGGCCTGCAAGCTGAGCGTGAACAAGGCATTACCATTGATGTTGCCTATCGTTATTTCTCGACTCAAAAACGCAAATTTATTATTGCCGATACGCCTGGGCATGAGCAGTACACCCGTAATATGGCGACCGGTGCATCAACTTGTGATGTGGCGGTGATCTTAATTGATGCCCGTAAAGGGATTTTAGACCAGACCCGTCGTCACTCCTTTATTGCCAGTTTATTAGGTATTCGTCATTTTGTTGTTGCGGTGAATAAAATGGACTTGGTCGAGTATTCTCAAGCGCGCTTTGAAGAAATTCGCCAACAATATTTTGAATTTTCCAAAAACCTGAATCAAGGTATCGACATTCAATTGATCCCGATTTCGGCGTTAGAAGGCGATAACGTGGTCGATCAAACTGAGAATTTAGCTTGGTATCAAGGTTTACCATTACTGCAAATTTTAGAAAATATCGATTTAAGCCAAGAGCATACGCAAGGTGAGTTTCGCCTGCCGGTGCAATATGTCAGCCGCCCTAATTTAGATTTTCGTGGTTTTGCTGGCACCATTGCCAACGGCACTATTGCAGTTGGTGATCGCGTCACTGCTTTACCATCAGGTAAAAGTTCGACCGTGGCTCGTATAGTGACTTTTGATGGCGATCTTGATAGTGCGCGCGCCGGACAAGCGGTCACCATCACATTAAATGATGAAATTGATATCAGTCGTGGCGATTTATTGGTCCCGCAGGGCGCATCGATCAAAGCCACCAATCACTTCTTAGCCGATGTGGTATGGATGACGGAACAACCGTTAGTCGCAGGCCGTCAATACGATATTAAAGTTGCCGGTAAACATACGGTTGGACAATTGGAATCGATTAAACATCAATATGATATCAATAGCCTTGACCAATTTGAGGCGCAAGAGTTGCCGTTAAATGGGATTGGCCTATGTGAGATCTCGTTAACGGAAACCGTCGCATTAGATCACTATACCGATTGTGAAGATACCGGTGGTTTTATCTTTGTTGACCGCTTAACTAACGTCACCGTTGGAGCCGGGATGATCCGTGAGCGTTTATCGTCACAGCAATCTCAATCGTTGAGCTCAAGCGGTGGTGCAGGCTTTGAAGTGGAATTAAATGCCCTTATTCGTAAGCATTTTCCACATTGGGACGCGAAAGATATTAGCCAGATCTTTGAGCCATCATCGCTGCATAACAAGCAATAAGGTTGGATGCTGGCATGTGGGAAAAATGGTTAGTGTTATTATTATTAGCGAGCATTATTGGTAGTTTAATTTTTACCAAGTGCAAACCTAGCTTTATTTTTTCCGCTGCCACGTTAGTTGCTTTTATGATTGGCGCGGTTGATCTCAATGGATTGGCGAAAAACTTCACCAACTCATCATTATTAACCTTAGTGTTATTAATTTTGGCATCTTGCGCGTTAGAAAAAACGCGCTTGATCAGTTGGATAAGTCGTCATATCTCCAAAGGGAAGCTAGGCAGTGTGGTGAGTAAGCTTGGTTTGTCGACCGCTTTTTTATCATCATTTACCAATAACACCGCAGTGGTGGTAGCCTTGATTGGCGCGATTAAGCGTAACCAATCCCACGCGCCATCACGCTTATTGATACCATTATCGTATGCGGCGATCTTAGGCGGAACCCTGACCTTAATTGGCACCTCTACCAACCTTATCATTAACAGTTTTGTGGTGGATGCCGGACTACCTAGCTTAAGCTTCTTTGCTCCAACTTGTATTGGCTTAGCGGTCTTGGCCGGTGGCGTGTTGGTATTGATCCCATTGAGTTATCTTTTACCAACCAGTGATGCTAATGAGCAAGATGAACTGCCTTATTTTTTAGAGGCTCGAGTTGAAAAAGGCTCTCCTTTAATTGGCAAGAGTATTGCCGAGAATAACCTGCGCGCGCTGCGTAAATTATTTTTGGCTGAGGTGATCCGAGATGGCCTAACCTTAGCTTCGGTAACCCCTGATTTAGTCTTGCAAGAAGGGGATCGCTTATTGTTCTGTGGTGATGTTGAAAGCGTGGCGACCTTACAAGAAATTACCGGTATCACTCTATTTGGTCAGCATCATTTAAACGGTCAAAGTTTTATTGAAGTAGTGGTAGGGCAATCGGCTTCGATTCGCAATAAAACCTTAAAATCAACCCAGTTTCGAGAGCGCTTTGATGCGGTGGTGGTGGCGATCCGCCGTGGGCATGAACGTCTTGAAGGCGGGCTAGGCAATGTCACATTAGCCGCAGGAGATACGTTAATTTTAGTACCCGGGAAAGGCTTTCATCGAGCGCGTGAAACGCATGGTAAAGAATTTGTCTTGAGTAACGATTTAGATAGCAGCGCTAAATTAGATAGCAAGAAATCCACCATAGTCTTACTGGGTTTTGCTTTAGCTATTGGGCTGTCTTTAATGGGGTTAGTACCTATTATTAAAGCGTTAGCCGCGTATATCATTGTGATGTTACTGATGGGCGCAATCGGTATTAGTGAGCTACGTCGTCGCTTTCCTTTGGATATCGTGGTGATTGTAGGGTCTGCATTATCGCTGGCACAATTAATGATGTCTTCAGGGTTATCGGCGCAAATGGGCGATTTATTCATTTATTTATTTAATGGTTGGGGACCGATGGGGGCATTGATTGCCACTTACCTACTGACTTTAGTTTTAACCGAACTTATCACCAATAACGCCGCAGCCGCTTTAGCTTTCCCGATCGGTTATAGCATGGCAATGGCGTATGGTATTGATCCTATGCCATTTATTATGGCGGTACTGTTTGGTGCCAGCGCCAGTTTTATTTCGCCTTATGGTTATCAAACCAATTTACTGGTGTATAGCGTTGGTAATTACCGTATGAAAGATTTTATTAAAGTAGGGGTGCCAATGTCGTTGGTGTATTCAACCTTAGTGTTGATGTTGATCCCGTATTTTTTCCCTTTTTAAGATGGAAGTTAAACTATGAGCCAAATTGAAAAAAGTGTCGCACTTGCAGCGAATCAAACGATTGAAAAAGATGACAATGTGATTTGGCATCAACATCAAGTTAATAAGCAAACACGGGCGCAATTAAAAAGCCAAAAGCCCGCTGTACTGTGGTTTACCGGTTTGTCTGGCGCAGGGAAATCCACTGTTGCAGGGGCGTTAGAATCGGCACTGGTGGCGCGCGGTTATCATACTTATTTGCTTGATGGAGACAATGTTCGCCATGGCTTATGCCGTGATCTGGGGTTTTCAGCCCAAGATCGTCGTGAAAATATTCGCCGTATTGGTGAATTAGCTAAATTGATGGCCGATGCGGGGCTGATTGTATTGTCGGCGTTTATTTCTCCTCATCGCGCGGAAAGACAAATGGTACGAGAATTACTGCCAGAAGGTGAGTTTATCGAAGTGTTTGTTAATGCTTCACTCGATGTGTGCGAGCAGCGCGATCCGAAAGGCTTATATAAAAAAGCGCGCGCTGGAGAAATTGCCAACTTTACCGGTATTGATTCCGATTATGAAGCGCCATTACAGGCCGAGATTGACTTGCCTGCCGGAGAGAAATCGATTGATGAACTGGTCGAGCAATGTTTAGTGGCGTTGCAAGATAAGGGAATTATCGCAGTGTAACGCTACTGTTGGTATTACGTGCCAATCCCATCACTCTGAAGATGATGAGATTGGTACTAACATGATTAATAGGCATCAATTAGGTTTTAGCTTATCGCTTAATAATTACCATCATCGTACTTTTCAATTTTCGCGCCTTGCATGGTGTAACCTGTTTCGGCCAGTTCATGATTGAGAACTTGAGTCTGCAATTTACCCACCACATAGACCACATCCCACAGTTTTTGGACTGGTGCCCCTTGAGGGAACTTTACATAGATAATTTGATTGGGTGGTGGCGGCGGCACATGGATACAAGCGCCAAAATACGGCACTAATAAGAATTCAGTGACGGTATTAGCGTCGCCTTCAAGTGGAATCACAAAACCTGGGATCTTAACGATTTTCCCATCTAATTCGGGGCGAGTCTTACCAATATGAGATTGTTTCGCAGCAGGCCCATTATGATTGGTAACATTAGGCGCGATAGGCATTCCAACACTATTGAAATGCCGCTTTTCATCGGCGGGTACTAAGTCTTCCCATTCAAGACTGACGACTTTTTTCCCTGATATATCTAGCGCTTTTTTAGCCGACGACTTGATATCCGTTACCGACTTAGATGTCGCTTGGGGAGTCGAGGTATCAACACCGGAATATTTGGATATTGCATGGCTTATTGGACTCCATAACATAATCCCCAGACACGAAAAGACAACAATAACTTTGAGAGTATCTGAACGTTGTTGCCACCACTTCAATGGGGGGTTTACCGATTCTGACATAATTAGACCTTAATGCTCATGCCGTCAGCAAGTGACTGACGATAGGCCTTTATGGAAGGGATAAGACCGATTAAAATACCAGAAACTTGCACCATAGCCAGCAAAATAACATCATGTGGTGATAGACCAGTTAAAGCGATTTTAATGCCATATTGTTGCTCTATCAATGGTGCGCTTATGCCTAGTGCGCAATAAAGTAACCCCACACCCACTGCGATCCCTAGCAGAGTCAGTACGCTTGCCTCACTCATCAATAAAAAGAAAACGTGTTTAGGTTGGGCGCCCATCGCGCGTAAAATGGCCATTTCTCGACGTCTTTCTTGCAAACCGGTTAATAGACTGGTCAGCATACCTAATAAACCGGCCACCACCACAAACGATGAAATTACCATTAACGCTTGCTCCGCTACCGACATCATGCCCCATAACTCACTCAGTGCAATACCGGGCAAAATCGCGGTTAAGGGCTCTTTAGTGTAATTGTTGATTTGGCGCTGCAACATAAAAGTTTGAATTTTTGAGTTTAACCCCAGCATAAAAGCGGTGATTTCTTTTGGCTCAAAAGCTTGTTTTTCTAGTGTTTCTTGACTTGGCGTTACGCCGATATGTGCGCCCGATTGCCAGCCCACATGTATGGCTGTGATCGCCCCAAGCGAGACATGCACGGTTTTATCTACCGGTGTTCCAGTGGGGGCTAAAATGCCGACAATTTTAAACGGTAAATTTTTATGGCGAGTGAAAGCCTTATCTGAAATGCCATGCGCGATAATAATATCATCGCCCACATGGTAATTTAGTTTTTTGGCCACATCCGCCCCAACCACAGTATCAAACATCCCCTTAAATGTGTGACCTTGAGAGAAAGTAAGTGCTTGCTTGTGGCCGTATTGATAAAACCTGAAATAATCCTGATTGGTTCCCATCACTCGAAAACCACGGTGTGAATCGCCTAAAGAAATGGGGATCGCCCACTTTACTTGTGGCAAATGGGTAATTTCTTGATAGCTTTTCCAATCGATATTATTAGTAGCGTTACCGATGCGAAATACCGAATACAACAATAAATTTACGCTGCCAGAGCGGGCGCCGACAATTAAATCGGTATTTGAAATGGTGTTGGCAAAGCTGTCTTTTGCTTGGGTGCGAATTTTTTCTACCCCAAGTAATAGCACCACCGAAATCGCCACGGTTAAGAGGGTTAAAATGGCGGTAGTTTTTCGGTTGCTAAGGCTTTTCCAAGCTAGGGATAAAATGGCGCTCATGCCGATACTCCCGTCGCTTGATTCAGCTGAGTTAAATCAACGCTATGTTCAAAATGAGCCTGTAAGTTGGCATCATGGCTAACAAAAATTAAGCATGCTTGTGATTGATTGGCTTGTTCCATAAGCAATGAAATAAAAGCTTGGCGATTATCAGTATCGAGCGAGGAAGTCGGTTCGTCGGCGATGATGATTTCTGGTTTGCCAATCAAAGCTCGGGCAGCAGCGACTCGTTGCTGCTGACCAATACTCAGTTCATTGACCGGTTGATCAAAGCAATTTTCCGGTAGCTGTAAGCGCAATAACAATTGTTTAGCTTGTTGCGGCAGTGATGGGCCGTCTTGCAGCGTCCGTTGTTTACGCAAGCGAGAAAAACGACAAGGCAGCAACACGTTGTCGATCACCGATAAATAAGGCAATAAATTGAATTGCTGAAAAATATAACCAATATGATCGGCACGAAACTGATCTCGTTGTGCTTGTTTTAAGCTGCTAAGGTCTTGTCCTAAGACACTGACTTGCCCTTGTTGCGGGGTTAATATTCCGCACAATAACCCGAGCAAGGTTGACTTGCCACAGCCACTTGGCCCCTTAATAAAGACATGCTGCTGATGAGCAATATTAAGCTGTGGAAACGCCAAGGTTGGTTGCATTTTTTTAGGCCAAGAAAATTGAATGTTTTCTAGGGTTAAGGCATTAGGGCAAGTCATCATTATTCCTTTACCACTGAATTTGTTGATCTGGTTTGCTTAACTCGAGCTGAGTTTGAACCTTATCGGTAAGTAAATTAATGTTTAGTGTTTGGGTGGTAGTGAAATACTCAAACCAATGACTGGTGATGGTATTTAATTGCGCTATATTTCCACAGTGATAATGATATTGGACGTTGACACTGGCATGCTGGTGGCTTTCATTTTGGTCGTGGTCGTGGTCGTGGTCGTGGTCGTGGTCGTGGTCGTGGTCGTGGTCGTGGTCGTCATTGGCAATGGTATCGTTCACGTCGATATGTTCAATCTTGCATTGAGCTTGGGGTAATAAGGTTAATATTTTATCGGGGGCATTCAATAACGCCATGCGTTGCTGATAAATAGTTTGCTCTTCTTTGCTTGTCGGCGGATGTTCGAAGCCGACCACATCATGACCTGGTGATGAGATCTCAACTAAAAAATCATCACCATCTTGTGCCAAATTATAAGTGACGACACCGTGAACATGAGCTTGGTGTTGACGAAAAGCGGGTTCGGAAGTTTGATGGGCTGCATCGTCATGAGCAAAACTCATAATAGAATAGAGACTGAGAGGTAACAAAGCATAGCGCAATAAAGAAGCGTTCATAATCAACCTAATGTTCGAATATTGAGTAAATGTGAGCATAGATTGAAAGGGAGATCATCTAGCTACGGAATATTGATATAATATAACAACAATGCCGCAGCGAAGAAAGCGTTATAACATAACATTTATAATGGTGATTAAATTCAGATCGACAGCCCTAGTAACTAAAGGCTTTTCTTGATGAGTTTTAGAACACTGGCAATGTCTTGTTCCGTTAACTTACCTTGTTTGTTGTACAGTACACGTCCGCTTTTATCTTGCACGATAATGGTTGAAGTACCATCGTCCAATTGCCACGCTTTAGCGACCACACCATCAGTATCTAATACCATTGAAGACCAAGGGAAATCTTTTTTACCATCCTCGGTCGATGATTTTACCAATGCACCTGTTCCCCAAATCGCATCATCTTGGTTAACGACGGTGGTGGTTTGATAATCACTTTCAGGGAAGTGTTCATTGGTGATGGCGTCCATTAATGGAGCATTCATCGCTTTAGCACTGGTACGGCCGGCAATCGCTTGGATCACTCGAACCTTACCTAACATTTGCTCGGTGCGCCAAGGTAGGTAAGACTCTTTATCATCTTGGATAAAAATTTCGCCACCTTTCTCGACACTGACTGCAGCCACATTTTGACCAATTTTCACATTATTGGCATTGGCGATGAAAGGAGCAATGGATAGTAAAAGAACGAGGGATAATTTTTTCAACATAATATGGATTACCTAATAAACTATAATGAAATAAAGAGTGGGTATGTACCGATATAATAGCCTAATAATTATGTTTTAAAGTGTGTATTTGCCACTGAGATCTAATTTTTGGAGATTATTTTTGGTTATAACTGTGACTCATCAGTTATATGTGGTGGTTTTATTCGCACTGCCACAATGGTTTTATTGACAGAATCTTACATGCGAATATAGAAAGTGGATATAAATCATGAACATGAGACCAATTTTCAACTGTTACCGTCCCACTAAAATTGCCCGCTTTGTGAAGATGCTATTTAGTGGTGAATTTATGATCCAAGGTATTGGTTACTTTCGCTTTGATCAAGGTCGAGTACTACTGCCTAATGTCGCCAACAAGAAACAGTTACAAGCGATGAAAGAGATCAACCTTGCGATTAAACATCTATCATTAGAGTGCTAACAACCGAGCTCGCAAAATAAAAATCGCAGCAACACTTTGCTAGCCCAACATTCTTCTGGTTGAGCTAGCAACCGCCATAATCATTAAGCATCATTGCGCAGGAAAGCACACTCCGGTTCCTCCAATCCCACAATACCCTTGAGGGTTCTTGGCTAAATATTGCTGGTGATAGGTTTCGGCTAAGTAATACTCTTGTGCTAGCGCAATCTCAGTAGTGATGCCTTGTGAGCCGGTATCTTGTGATAAAGCCTCTTGTTGTAAAGCAAATTGATAGGTCGCTTTACTGGTTTGTGTAGTGTCTAGATCAGCTTGAGTGTCGACATAAATCACTGAACGGTATTGGGTGCCGATATCATTACCTTGGCGCATGCCTTGAGTGGGATTATGACGCTCCCAAAATACCGTTAATAGTTGTTGGAGTGTCACAATGGCCGGATCAAAAATAACCCTTACTACTTCCGCATGACCCGTTTGTCCTGAGCACACTTCTTGATAGGTTGGATTTTTAGTATAGCCGCCGCTGTAGCCTACCGAAGTACTTACTACGCCTTCGAGTGACCAAAAAACACGCTCAGCGCCCCAAAAACAACCTAAACCTAACAATACTTGCTGAAAATTTACTGGTTTATCTGCGCTTAAATCCGTTTGATTGATAAAATGGCACTCAGTCACGGGCATTTTTTCATTTCGGCCGACTAATGCCGTTGCTGCTGTGACTAATTTTTGGTTATTCGACATATTTGGACCTCTTGTTGCTTTAGAGAAAAAGGACTAACAGTTATACTACCTGACCGGATAACCCTATTTTTGATTTCAAATTCACAAGGGTTGCTTGCTTTTAAGGATAGAGAGCACTTGCCATCAATGAAATACACCTACTTATCTCTTTTAATAAGTTCCTTACTGCTATTGCCAACGACGGCGAGTTATGCAGAAACAGAGCTGACGATTAAAGGCGTAGAAGGAAAGGCTGAAGATAATATATCGGCTTATCTTTCTTCGATCAAAGAAGATCAGTATTCGGTGTCGCTGCGCTTTCAATCCCAATTAGAAACCAATATTCGAGACGCCTTAAAAGCATTAGGTTACTACAACCCCGACATTACCTTTACGGTTGAAGGGGAGGCAAGTGAAGAAGATAACGAATTAATTGTTCAAATCGACAAAGGTGTGCCGAGTATTATTTATATCAGCGATATTGATATCAAAGGAGAAGCGGCAGCAGATAAAGATTTTATTCGTTTAATTGATAATTCTAAACTGAACCTAGGGCAAGTGCTCAATCATGGTCATTATGAGTCTCTAAAAAGTGCAATGAGAAACTTAGCATTACAAAAAGGCTATTTTGATGGTCAATTTTTTGATGCTCGTCTACAAGTCTCCCCGCAGCGTAATCAAGCTTTTATACATTTACATTACCAGAGTGGGCCTCGTTATTTATTTGGTAATACTAGTATTAAGGGCAGCCAAATTGAAGATCCTCGAGTGCGATCATTGCTGCCTTATAAAGAAGGTGACCCTTATCAATCGGTTTCGGTTGGACTATTAAATCAAAACTTATCCAGCACCGAATGGTTTTCAAGCGTATCAGTACAGCCGGATCTAGAGCATTCAGGTAAAACCAAAAAATTACCGATGAAAGTGAACCTTGAGCCACAAACCAAAAACCAAATAGAAACAGGTTTAGGTTATTCGACTGATGTTGGGCCGCGAGGGAAATTATCTTGGAAAAAACCTTGGCTTAATAAATATGGGCATAGTACCGGTGCCAGTGTGATGCTCTCAAGCCCAGAGAAAACCTTTATTGCCAACTACAAAATTCCATTAGTCGATGTATTGCATGATTATTATTTGGTGCAATATGGTTTTAAAGACGAAAATGAAAATGACACCGATAGCCAAGAACAAAATTTATCGTTTGAACGTCATTGGCTGTACGATGATGGTTGGCATCGCAGTATTTATGTTCGTCTTTTATATGAAGATTATGTACAGGCTTCGGAATCTGGCCACTCATTGTTTGCTTTGCCTGGCATATCATTTTCACGAGTCAGAACACGCGGTACCAGTGGTATGCCGATGTGGGGAGATAAACAAAGTATTAAAGTCGAATATGGTGATCCAGCCGTTTTATCTGACACCCGTGTATTACGAGTGATTGGCCATACTGGCTGGGTGCGCGGAGCTGGAGAAAATCACCGATTCTTAACTCGATTAGATGCAGGGGGGACCTTTGCTGAAGATTGGGATAAAGTACCACCATCATTGCGTTTCTTTGTGGGGGGGATTAACTCGCTACGCGGTTATGGCTATGAAGATATTTCACCTGAAAATAGTGAAGGTGAATTAGAGGGTGGAGCTTATATGGCAACCAGTAGTTTTGAATACCAATATCGTATTACGGGTAATTGGTGGTGGGCAACCTTTGCCGACTTTGGTGATGCATGGACAGATACCCCACAATGGAAAACTGGTTTAGGAATGGGTTTACGCTGGGGATCACCCGTAGGTCCGGTGCGCCTTGATTTTGCTTATGGTCAGAATGCTGATAAAGGCGATCAATTTAAGATCCACTTTACCTTAGGGCCAGAGTTGTAATGAGACGATTACTTAAATGGTTACTAGGACTTACCCTTCTTATCCCGACAACAGTACTCATACTACTGTTGTTATTGGCAGTGTTATTGTTTACCAATCTTGGGCTAAATAGCGCACTGTGGGTGGCACATAAAGCATTACCAGAGTTAAGTGTGGGTGAGGCTGAAGGGAGCGTATTACCCGCATTTACATTAAAAAATATCCAATATCATGCTCCAGAGTTGCCATTAGAGGTTAAATTAAAACGCTTAGATTTCGCCATTACTTTAGATTGTTTGCTACAACACTCAGTGTGTGTTGATACGGTCGCGCTGCAAGGTTTAAAGCTCGACCTGCCATCATTACCCGATACGCCAAGCAGTGAGGATGATTCGTCAGCGCCAATGTCATCGATTTTTTTGCCTATTCCAGTGTCGTTAACTCACCTTACCCTCAACGATATCGATTTAAATATACTCGGCAATAAGGTTAAGTGGCAGTCGTTTTCGAGTGGCTTATATATGCAAGGTAGCACCTTAACGCTGCGCCCGACCACCTGGCAAAGTATTCGTTTATCTCTTGCATCTAGTTCCCCTAAACAATCAACCTCACCCGTTAAAAAAGTGCCGCTATCCGAGCAACCCGATATAGCATTACCGGAAATCAAGCTACCGATAAACTTGAATATTGAACCGTTTGAAGTAAAAGATTTTCGCCTGAACGGTGATACCCCGATCGTGGTTAATCGCTTAGCATTAAATGGCAATACTCGAGGCAGCAAGGTGAGTATTAATCGCTTGCAACTTGATATGCCGCAAGCTGATCTCGATGCTAAAGCAAAGGTGACATTAGCCGGAGATTACCCATTAACCTTACGCGCCAATAGCCAAGTGAAAATGGAGGATTATTTAGGTCAAAAAATTCGTTTAGAAGCCGATGGTAGCGTGGCTGATTTATCACTAGTGACTCAGTTATCAAATGGAGCCAATGCACATCTAAGCGGAACATTACAACCACTGAAAGCTAGCTTGCCTTTTGATGTACAACTCACTCAAACCAAAGTGCGCTGGCCATTAAAAGGCCCGGCTGATTATCATGTTGCCGTGCCTAATTTGAGCGCGAAAGGTTCATTAGAACATTATCAATTTGACGTTCAAGCCGATGCTTCTGGTGATGATATTCCCACCACAGGATTAGAGGTAACAGGGTCGGGTGACCTATCCCATGTCAAGATCCAAAAAATCACACTGGATACATTGGGCGGCCATGTGTCGGGGCAATTAATGGTGAATTGGCAACAGTTATTGCATTGGACCGCAACCTTAGGTTTTACCGATATTCAACCAGGACAGCAATGGCCACAAGCAGAAGGCAAGATCAGCGGCAGTGTGATTAATTCCGGCACACTCACCAAACAAGGCGGTTGGCGGGTACAAGTTCCGAGCGTCGATATTCAAGGGATCTTACGTCAGTATCCGATTTTAATGAAAGGGCAGATCAACGCCAATGATGCGAATGGTGATGGCACCATCAATGTTGGTACGCGCGGTTTACGCATTTCTCATGCTGATAATGGCGTAAAAATCAAAGGTCAATTGGGCAAAGAATGGGATATGGATGTCGATATTGAGGCGCCGACATTATCTCAATCGGTGCCACAAATAAAAGGCAGCATTCAAGGGCGAGTATTATTACGTGGTCAACAAAAACAACCCAAAGTGTATTCGAATTTAACTGCGAAAAACCTTGCTGTGCCAGAGTTTGATGCCACGCTACAGTCTTTAATTATCAAAGGTGAAGTGTCGCCGTTTCCGAGTCCAAGCGGCGATCTAGCACTGCTGGCCACCAAGGGCGAGTATCAAGGCCATAACCTAGAAAGCTTAAAAATTCACTTTGCGGGTGGACAGAAAAAACACCAATTGGATTTTGATGCGATTAGCGACTTGGTCTCCACTCACTTTACTCTTACGGGAGGGGTTACATCGACCACCAACATGCAATGGAAAGGGCAATTGCAGTCGGCTGAAATCGTATTGCAGCAGCAACAACCCCAACACTGGCAGTTACAGTCGCCATTGCCGCTAGAGTATCAAATAGATAAAAACATCGCCTCGGTGGATGCGCATTGTTGGATTAACTCTCCGGCTAAAATTTGTTTAGAGGAAGACGCAACACTGGGCGAAAAAGGAGAAGTTAAGCTTGCCGTTAGTCATTTTAAGTTTTATCAATTAAAAGAGTTCATTCCAACTGGCACCTTAATTAGCGGAGAAATTAACGCTAAAGCTTGGGCTAAATGGGCACCCAATACGCCACCTCAAGTTAAGCTTGATTTGCATATTCCTAAAGGTCATGTAACACAAAACATTGCTCCTCCACTCACCATTGGTTGGGAAGAGCTTCAACTTTCAGCCGCGCTTGCCAATGATAAGCTCGATCTTAAATGGCTATTTGATTTGACTAATAATGGTGAAATTGAAGGCAAAGTGGCGATCGATAAAGTACAAAGTAAACGACCGATTATGCAAGGTATGAACAGTATCAAGCATATTAACTTGTTGCCATTATCAGCCTTGTTAGGCGAGCAAAATTTAATGGAAGCTGACATTAACTCAATGCTTAATTTTCAAGGGCCAATCTTAAATCCGAGAGTGGTTGGTGACTTTACGATTTCAAAAATGAAGTTAGAAGGACAAGCCTTTCCTGTGGACGTCAACAGTGGTGAGATTAATACTAAATTTAATGGTTATTCTGCACGCTTAAACTCAAAACTTCACACGCCGGATGGTGAACTTAACCTAAAAGGTGATGCCGATTGGTCAAAGCGTAAAAATTGGCGAGTGAATCTGCGAGCGTTTGGTGACGATTTAAAAGTTGAAGCGCCGCCAATGGTACGCTTAAAGGTTAGGCCGGATCTTACCATTGCGATCACGCCTAAACTTGCCAAGATCACCGGTAATATTGATATACCATGGGGACGGATCTTAGTCGAAAATCTTCCCGAAAGTGCCATTGGTTTATCGAAAGATGAAGTGATCTTAGATCAAAACCTGCAACCGGTTGAAAAAAGCTCCGGGTTGCCGATGGCGCTTCAAACCAGTGTCACCATCAATATCGGGGACGATGTGAGTTTATCAGCCTTTGGTTTACGCGGTAACTTAGTTGGGCATTTAAAAGTTTCTCAGAAGAACAAAGGTCCCTTTATTTTAGGTGAGATTCGAATTGAGAGAGGGTCATATCGATCTTTCGGGCAAGATCTGGTGATCAAAGAAGGTAAGATCATTATGAACGGCCCGGCAGATCAACCTTATGTGTCGATCAAAGCGATCCGTAATCCTGACAATACCGAAGATGATGTGACGGCAGGGATCGAAGTTACCGGCCCTGCTGATGCACCAGAAGTTACTGTGTTTTCAGAGCCTGCAATGTCTCAAACCAGCGCGTTATCGTATTTATTGCGTGGGCGTGATGTGGAAGATGGATCCGGTGGTAGCGCCATGACTACAGCGCTAATTGGGTTAAGCTTAGCCAAAAGTGGCAGAGTGGTTGGCGAGTTAGGAGAAAAATTTGGGGTGCAAGACTTACAACTTGGCACCGCAGGTTCAGGAGATGAATCACAAGTGACGGTGAGTGGTTATATCGCCCCTGGGCTGCAAGTGAAATATGGCGTTGGTATCTTTAATGCTTTGGGTGAATTTACCGTGCGCTATGAGTTAATGAGTGATTTTTATGTTGAAGCGATAACTGGATTAGACAGCGCCGTCGATTTTATTTACCAGTTTAGTTTTGATTGATAAAAGGCAATGCGGTTTAGATACCAGCTGTTGTATTAGTGAGTGTGCAGGTGTCGGGCATTCAATCTCAATCAAGATAAGCTAGGATGATGCTTAACTGAATCAATACTGCGATAAAAATAAAAGAGCACGTCAATAATGGCGAGCTCTTTTTTTATATTAAAATCAACTATCATAGTTAGAAATTTCAGGGAGCAGTTTAATTATTTCTTCGCTCGCTCAAAGGATTCTAAAATTTCAGCGCGCGCTGATGCCACACCTTCCCAGCCATCAACTTTTACCCATTTTCCGCTTTCAAGATCTTTATAACGCTCAAAGAAGTGGGTGATTTGTGATTTGAGTAATTCAGGTACATCACCAATATCTTGAATATGATCATACTCTTTAGACAGTTTGCTATGTGGAACCGCGATCACTTTGGCATCTTCACCTGACTCATCGGTCATTTTCAATACCCCAACTGGGCGGCAACGGATCACCGAGCCCGGCATTAATGGAAACGGGGTTGGGACTAATACATCAACCGGATCACCGTCTAATGATAGTGTCTCATTCACATAACCATAGTTACATGGGTAGAACATTGGTGCCGACATAAAACGGTCGACAAATAATGCTCCACTGTCTTTATCAACTTCATATTTAATTGGGTCAGCATTGGCTGGGATTTCGATAACAACATACAAATCATCAGGTAATGATTTACCAGCCGGGACGTGGTTCAAGCTCATTGGAATTCCTTTCTAAGAGTAATAAACCGTCAGATTATAACGTGACTTGTCAGTGGTTTGTAGCGGAAAAGTTACAAAAATGCGATCGACAAAGGGGGCAGAGAGGATTAAGGGAGGCATAAAAAAGCAATGAAAGCCAAAAGGACCTTCATTGCCAATTATTAGGGGTTGTTAGCCAATTACATTATTAATCTGGGTATTGTTGCAAGAAGGATTCAACTTTCTCAACCATTATCGTTGAGCCGACTACGAAAGGAACGCGTTGATGCAGTTCGGTTGGTTTGATATCTAAAATCCGTTGATAGCCATCAGTTGCCTTACCGCCAGATTGCTCCATTAAGAAAGCAATCGGGTTGCATTCATACAATAAACGCAATTTACCATCAGGATGTCTTTGAGTGCTTGGGTATAAATAGACGCCACCTTTTAATAGGTTACGGTGATAATCTGCCACCAATGAACCAATATAACGCGAGGTGTAAGGACGGTTATCTTCTGGTGCATCTTCTTGGCAGTATTTAATGTATTTCTTTATTCCAGTCGGAAAACGAATGTAATTGCCTTCATTAATCGAATAGATTGAGCCTGTAGCAGGGATCATCATTTTCTCATGTGACAAGCAGAAGACTCCGATCGAAGGATCGTAAGTAAAGCCATGTACCCCTTTACCTGTGGTGTATACCAGCATGGTGGATGAGCCATAAATAATGTAGCCCGCCGCCACTTGCTTATGGCCTGGCTGAAGAAAATCTTCCGCAGTCGGCGCACTACCAATCGGAGATACTCGGTGGTAGATCGAGAAGATGGTTCCGACCGAGACATTCACATCGATATTCGATGAACCATCTAAAGGATCCATTAACACCACATACTTGGCATTTTTATTGAGTTCTTTATTAAAGCTTACCGCTTCATCTTCTTCTTCACTGGCAATACCACAAACTTGACCACGAGCTTCAAGTGCGGCTTTAAATTTGTCATTGGCATACAGATCGAGCTTTTGTTGCTCTTCACCTTGCACATTCTCAGCACCAACTGAACCCGTAATATCAACTAAACCGGCTTTGTTAATTTCTCGGTTGACAATTTTAGCCGCTAATTTTATCGAGCCAAGCAGAGAAGAAAGGTCACCACTGGCATGAGGAAAGTGATTTTGGTGTTCAATAATAAATTCGCCTAACGTGCGAGTTATCGACATAATGGATCCTTTTTTGTCGTTAATTTTATTCATTGCAGGAAATAGTGGTAGTACCAGTGTGTATCTCTTTTGGATACTCATTTATTCGATTGTAAATCCAGAATCTTATTAATGGTAATGAAGTAACTGATGAAGCTTCACAAATGTGCACTTAAGCAAGGTCTCGATATTAAAAGAGATAATTCATAATAATGCACAGAAAATTGTTTTCGAACACCATACATTTGATTGCGTTTGAGTTACTATTTCGCACAAAGTTATTGACCTAATTTGAGTCTCACAAAAAAGTGGGAAGGAAAACCTATTATGCATATTCATATTCTTGGTATTTGTGGCACTTTTATGGGCGGTGCCGCCGTATTAGCTCGCCAGCTAGGGCATAAAGTAACTGGCAGTGATGCCAATGTGTATCCGCCAATGAGCACTTTGCTTGAATCTCAAGGTATTGAAATAATTGAAGGATTCGATCCTTCTCAATTAAATCCCGCCCCCGATTTAGTGGTAATAGGAAATGCCATGAGTCGTGGTAATCCGTGCGTGGAATATGTATTAAATCAGAATCTTAAATACACCTCTGGCCCGCAATGGTTACAAGAGTTTTTATTGCATGATCGTTGGGTGTTAGCGGTAGCGGGTACCCATGGGAAAACCACCACGGCAAGCATGTTGTCTTGGATTTTAGAAGACTGTGGCTATACACCGGGCTTTCTGGTTGGTGGTGTACTTGGTAACTTTGGTGTATCGGCTCGTCTAGGCGAAAGTATGTTTTTTGTGGTCGAAGCAGATGAATATGACAGTGCTTTTTTCGATAAGCGTTCAAAGTTTGTTCATTATCATCCACGCACCTTAGTGATGAATAATCTTGAGTTCGATCATGCTGACATTTTTGACGATCTTGAAGCGATCAAGCGACAATTTCATCATTTAGTGCGTACTGTTCCGGGTAACGGACGGATCTTAACCCCGACTAATGATGCTGGCCTAGAGGATGTGATCCAACGTGGTTGCTGGAGTGAACTCGAACATATAGGCGATGATGGTCACTGGAAAGCTGAAAAAATTCAAAAAGATGGCAGCCATTTTAATGTTTATCTCGATGGTCAGTTGGGCGGAGTAGTGAAATGGGATTTGGTCGGTGATCATAATCTCAATAATGCCTTAATGGCGATTTCCGCGGCGCGACATGTTGGCGTCACCGCCGATCTTGCTTGTGAAGCGTTAGGCAAATTTATTAATACGAAACGTCGTTTAGAACTAAAAGGCATTGAAGCTAACGTGACGGTTTATGATGATTTTGCCCATCATCCAACCGCGATTGATTTAACCCTTGATGGTCTGCGCAATAAAGTCGGTGACAGTAAAATTATTGCGGTGTTTGAACCTCGCTCTAGCACCATGAAAATGGGAGTGCATCAACAAACCTTAGCGGCAGCATTTAAACATGCTGATGTGGTGGCGTTATACCAACCCAATAATATCCAGTGGTCAGTACAATCGGTCGCCGATCAATGTGAACAAACTGCTTTTGTTGAAGATAATATCGATACACTTGTTGAGCGAGTGGTGGCACAAGCCCATGCTGGCGATCAGATCTTAGTAATGAGCAATGGTGGCTTTGAAGGGATCCATGGCAAATTGTTGCAAGCATTAGCAGCAAAGTAGCAGTAACATCAAAGTGGCAATAGCTTCAAAGTAACAACAGGCACATCATAAGTAAAAAGATCATGGTAGGTAAAAAGGTCGTGATGATCCTTTTGTTTCGATGAACATGCCAATTGTACTAGGGTCGATGAATTTGATTATAGAGAAAAGTGTCAAAGGTCAGGGATGACCTTTTCTCAAGCGTCCATGGATGGGTCAGCATCTTTTCGGAATATTCAAATTTATTGAGCCGCTTATATCGACAATCTAGCGAGCAACGGTATTAATACCAATCGTAGTAACTATCTAATCAGCTAATGACTTTGATAGGTATGATTAACTCACCCAAGTTCAGAAATTAAGGAGCGCGAGATGTCTCAACCTAACGTACCCCATTCAAGTAGCAAACATATAACCTTAGCGTTTACCGGAGCTTCGGGTGCACCGTATGGTTTGCGCTTACTTGAGTGCTTACTGGCGGCTGATTACACCGTGTATTTATTAATATCGTCTGCCGCGCGAGTAGTGATGGCAACCGAGCATGGTTTAAAATTACCCAGTGGCCCGCAAGCGGCGCAACAAACCTTACTGGCCCACTTAAATAGTCAGCGAGATCAGTTGATTGATAGTGATAAGTTGGTTGTGTGCGGTAAAGAAGATTGGTTCTCGCCAGTGGCTTCAGGATCGGCCGCGCCAAAACAAATGGTGGTGTGCCCGTGTTCGGCAGGCAGTGTGGCCTCGATTGCGCACGGCATGTCAGATAACTTAATTGAACGAGCCGCCGATGTGGTGATGAAAGAGCGTGGCCAATTGCTGCTGGTGGTTCGTGAAACGCCATTCTCCACCTTGCACTTAGAAAATATGCATAAACTGTCGCAAATGGGCGTCACCATAATGCCAGCAGCGCCTGGCTTTTACCATCAGCCTAAAACCATTGAAGATCTAATTGATTTTATGGTGGCCAGAATATTAGATCACCTAGGTATTAAACAAGGCTTAGTGCCGCGCTGGGGTTATGATCAACGTGACAATCATTAATTTGGTTATCTTTTGAGGTTATACTAATTCCATAAATTTAATGATCGTTAAAAATTGAGTACAGAGAAAAGTGTCAAAGGCCATGGATGGCCTTTCTCAAGCGACCAAGGACGGATCAGCGTCTTTTCGGCGTAGTCAAATTGATCAAATATTAAATGGAATTGGTATTATCACTAGCCTATTAATGCTTAACTCAATACAATCAGATTGAAAATACTCATCGGGGAGCTGAATCAAACACGGATTCGGCTGAGATCTTTTTAAGAGACCCGTGTACCTGAACCAGATAATGCTGGCGTAGGAATTGAGTCTGGATCTCCCTACTTACTTTCCTGTGCCGCTCACTAAAAAGGATATTCTAGTGAACGACACCACCTCTATTTCGAGCAACAATCCAAAACGTAAAAATAAAGTGACAACTAAACCGAAAGCGATTCTAGCTGCATTCAGTTTGCCTTTATTGTTATCACTTTCTAATGGTGCGCAAGCCGCTGATAAGCCAACCCTTACCGTCTATACCTACGACTCGTTTACTTCCGATTGGGGCCCTGGTCCTAAAATTAAAACGGCCTTTGAAGCCCAATGCGGTTGTCAGTTAAATTTTGTCGCGCTCGATGATGGTGGTTCAGTATTAAGCCGTTTACGTTTAGAAGGAAAAAATACCAAAGCAGACGTAGTGTTAGGGTTAAATAACAATATTATGGCGCAAGCACAGCAAACCGGATTGCTCGCCAAACATGATGTAGACACTTCTAAAGTGACCATTCCTGGTGGTTGGGACAACCCTTACTTCGTCCCATTCGATTACGGCTATTTCGCTTTTGTGTACAACAAAACCAAAATGAAGAACCCACCGAAAAGCTTAAAAGAGCTGGTGGAACGTGATGATTTTAATATTATTTACCAAGATCCGCGTACCTCGATCACCGGTCAAGGCTTGCTGTTATGGGTAAAATCAGTATATGGGGATAAAGCAGCGGATGCGTGGCAAAAGATAGCTAAGAAAACGGTGACGGTGAGTAAAGGTTGGTCTGATTCATACCCGATGTTCTTAAAAGGCGAGAGCGATATGGTGTTGTCTTACAGTACCTCTCCTGCTTATCACATTATTGCTGAAAACAATCAAGATTACGCCGCAGCTAACTTTGCTGAAGGACAATACGCTCAGATTGAATTGGCCGCTAAAGTGAAAAGCTCCCACCATCAAAAACTGGCCGATCAGTTTATGCAGTTTATTTTAAGCGATGACTTCCAATCCGTAATGGCGACGGGGAATTGGATGTATCCGGTTACCAACATAGCCCTGCCTAAAGGTTATGAGCAACTGAGCGTGCCAACGAAAATGCTGTCACTCGACCCTCAAGTGGTGGCGAAACAGTTGAAAAGCTGGACTCGTGAATGGCAAATGGCGTTATCTGAATAGCAACCAATCGAAATAAGAATAAAGCGAAATAAAAATAAAGCGGAATAAGGTTAAATCGAAAAGGTGAATTTATGATGGTGATACTAGGTGGTTAATGTGTCAGTGCCGAAGTTAGGCTTACTGGTTGCGGTTACTATTGGGCTATTTGTGTGCTCAACCGTGATGGCATTAATTCAACACGCCCCAACGTTAAATTTGGGTTGGATTTTGTCCGATCCTTATTATCGCCACATTACCTTTTTCAGTTTCTATCAGGCTTTATTTTCAACCTTATTGAGTGTTGGTTTCGCAATTCCGGTAGCGCATGCTCTTTCTCGTCGCGAGTTTAAAGGCAAGGCTCTGCTGCTAAAGATCTTCGCTTCAACTTTAGTCTTGCCGGTGCTGGTAGGCGTGTTTGGTATTGTCGCCATCTTTGGTAACAGCGGTATTGTGGCGGATATTTTCCGGTATTTTGATGCGCGCTTACCTTTTTCTATCTACGGATTAAATGGCATTTTAATCGCCCATGTGTTTTTTAACCTGCCTTATGCCAGTCGATTATTATTGCATTCGCTAGAGTCGATCCCCAATGAGCAACATAAGCTGTGCGCACATTTGGGGATGAACGATTGGCAAAAATTTCGACAAATTGAATGGCCGCGCATGCGTCAGCAATTACCACAAGTGGCGGGTTTGGTGTTTATGCTGTGCTTTACCAGTTTCTCGGCGGTGATGGCGCTGGGGGGAGGCCCCAAATCGACCACGATTGAACTGGCGATCTATCAAGCGATTAAGTTTGATTTTGACTTGCAGGCGGGGGCGATTTTAGCCTTATGGCAAATGTTATTGTGTGGCGTGTTGAGCTTAACTTTATTGCGTTTTAGTAACAGCGTACCGAGCTCTTCTGGCGGCAGTGTCAGTCATCATGCTAAAGAGAAAAGGCAGCGAGTGGCCTTATTTTCTACCAGTCATCGCGCAAAAATTTGGGATGCAGCTTGGATTGGTGGCGCGATGCTGTTAGTGCTTCCGCCTTTATTGATGGTGATATGGCAAGGCTTAAATCCCAAATCGTTAACCATATTGCAAGATGAGAAATTTTGGCAAGCGTTAAGCGCTTCGATTCAAGTAGCAACATTAGCCAGTTCATTGGCATTATTGATGGGGATCGCGATTTTATTTACTAGCCGAGCTTGGCATCTAAAAGGCTTACCCGCGCGAGCAGGACGGTTGGAATTGATGGGGACCATTATTTTAGTTACGCCCGGCATTGTGATCAGCACCGGATTATTTTTATTATTACGCGATCAAGTCGATGTATTTAGCCTCGCTTTTTGGGTGGTGATACTGGTAAATAGCTTGATGGCGCTGCCGTATATTATTAAAACCTTGTCGCAGCCTATGCTACAAACGGCGCAGCAATACCAATTTTTATGTCAAACTTTAGGCATGACTGGTTGGACGCGTTTTCGCTTGGTGGAATGGCGGGCACTGAATAAACCGATCGCACATGCTTTCTCAATCAGCTTTATGTTTTCGATGGGAGATTTAAGTGCGGTGTCATTATTTGGTAATCAAACCTTTACCACTTTACCATTATATTTATTCCAATTATTAGGCAGTTACCAAATGGATGCGGCCGCGGCGGTGTCCCTATGTTTACTGCTATTTAGCGTATTATGCTTTGCTTTAATTGAAACCGTGTTCAAACGCGGCAGTCGTTAAGGTTATTTATTTGCTTATTGATTAAGAAGAAGTTGCCACATGCTTGAGTCTGCTATTTCCATCCAACAGGTCATTTATGATTACCAAGAGGAAACCTTTAATTTTGACTTAGTTGTTGAAAAAGGCGCGATCATGGCATTAATGGGGCCAAGTGGCTCGGGTAAATCGACCTTGTTGAGTTTGGTCGCCGGTTTTATTGAACCCAAAAAAGGTGATATTAAAGTTCAGGGCTCGTCGGTTGTAGGATTAGCGCCTTACGAAAGACCGCTGGCAATGCTGTTTCAAGAGCATAATCTATTTAGTCATTTAAGCGTGCGGCAAAACATTGGTCTGGGTTTGCATCCTGGGCTTAAACTCACTCAAGCTCAAAAGCTGCAAGTACAACAAGCGGCGCAACAAGTTGGGTTAGACACTTTATTAGATAGACTACCGGAGCAGTTATCTGGCGGACAACGTCAGCGGGTGGCATTGGCAAGGTGCTTTGTTCAAGCGCATTCGATTTGGCTGCTAGACGAACCGTTTTCAGCTTTAGATCCTATTTTGCGGGAAGAAATGTTGCAGCTGGTGGCAAGGCTTGCACGGGAACGTTCAATCACGGTATTGATGGTGACGCACCATTTAACCGATGCTAAAGCGATCGCTACCCATTTTGCTTTTATGGAGCAAGGTAAGGTCAGTGAACACGGCCGAATTACGAGTTTAGATGAGTTGCATCCCAACCCTCATTTAGCTGCATTTATTAAAGCAAGTGGTTATTAGGCACTTGCTTAGATCGTGGTATTTTAATTGTGATGATGAGTCTGAAGTTGCGATAACTTCTCGCCTATTTCTTGATGGCTAAAATCGACTAAATAAGAAACGCAAGAAATGAAAATAACCATATACCCCAACATTTCAGTGCCTTCTTCCGCGACGTTTTTGACCGCTCTTTCTGGGTGGGCTTGCATTAAACCATCCCATAATGATCCCATGCCAAAAAGGCGAGAGAACACAAATAAAACCCCCATGCCTAAACACATTGAAATAAAGTTGTGGCTTTGCACGAATAAGCAGAAGGTTTCTATGGTTTGTTGTTTTTGTTTTAATGCATAAATAATAGAACTGGCAGCAACAATAGCAGCAGGGTACACCCAAAAACCATGAGAAATAAGGTCAAATAATCCATCGAGTTCGCGGATCAAAAAGCAAGCAATGCACATAAGAATAAAAAACGCAGAAAGCTTTTCAATAAAATATAATAGGGGTGATCGTTATTCATGTTTTGATCTCACGGTTATTGTATTAATCATGTTCCCAATATTCTTTGGGCTATGGGTCGCAAGGTGAGATCCTTCGCATCTTACTGTGTGTTATGTTACTTGGCTCGAATATATCGCCAGTGATGATATTAAATCAAACATTTTACAATGTATGAACATGTACAGATAATAGTGTTTAATTCTATAAGATGTTTATTTATATGATTATTTCATAACAATATGAAATTATATAAGATTGATATTATATGTTTGCCTTACTTTATACGCTTTAATTAAGTGCTAAATAATGAGTTTTTACCTCTGTAGTCTGTGACAATTAATACAGAATAAAGTAAGAGTATCACCCAAGTTAAATGATGATTACTTGGGGTGATACATGTAATGTCAATATAAAAACACCGTTATTAATAATGAGTTATAAATTCTCCTCGGCAAATTCCGCTAAACGGCTGCGTACTACGCCATTTAAGTGCACGTTAACGCTGCCTTCAAAGCTTTTAAATCGCTCTACCATATAAGTTAACCCTGAAGTCACAGGGGTTAAATAAGTGGAGTCAATTTGCGCCAAGTTACCCGAACAGACAATTTTAGTACCTTCACCGCAACGAGTAATAATGGTTTTTATTTGTGAGGCGGTGAGGTTTTGGCACTCATCGAGCAATACAAATGCATTTTGAATCGAACGTCCGCGCATAAAGTTTATCGACTTAAATTGAATGTTGGCTTTATCGCAAATGTATTTAAGCGAGCCCTCGGTGTTGTGGTCGTTTTTATGCAACGCTTCTAGGGTATCGGTGATCGCGGCCAGCCAAGGCAGCATTTTTTCTTCTTCGGTGCCGGGCAAAAAACCAATCGCCTCACCAATATCTGGCGTGTTTCGGGTCACGATGATCTTATCGAACATCTTGCGTTCAATCGTCATTTCCAAGGCAGCAGCCATCGCTAACAGAGTTTTACCACTGCCGGCCGCACCGGTTAAAATAACTAAATCAATATCGGGGTCGAGCATGGCATCCATCGCCATGGCTTGATAAATATTTTTGGGGTGAATATCCCATGCTTGTCGGTGCAATAAATGCTCTCGACCTAAATCTCTTATCTTGGCGGTCGTTGGGCTTAATTCGGCCACTCGACCTGCAAAGTCGCTATCTTCATCAATTAAATACTGATTGATATAAGTAGGCTCTAGGTTTTCACGAGCAACGGTATGAAAGGTTTTACTGCCACAGTTTTTACTTTCGACTTGCTTGAAGTTATCCCAAAAGTTGCCTTGGTATTCGGTGAAACCTTTGGTGAGAAACTGCACGTCATCAATTAATTGATCGCTGCGGTAATCTTGCACATGCTCAATACCCGCGCCTTTAGCCCGCAAGCGCATATTAATGTCTTTGGTGATCAAGATAACTTCGCGCGGCGCTCGGCGATGTTGCAGTGCCAGTACCCCATTAAGGATGCGGTTATCACCCATTTTATCGGCAAAGGCTTTATCTCTGTCTTGAATATCGTAATCGGCCAGTATTGATATGGTGCCACTGACTTGGCTTTTATCGGTAACATTTTTCCCAAATGGGATGCCTTGGGAGATCTCATCTGGCGTGGCGTCGTGGAAAATCGCTTCTAAGCCACGGATCGCCACTCGAGCATCACGCGCCACATCGCGTTTACTGTCTTTAATGCGATCAAGTTCTTCTAATACCGTCATGGGAATAACGACATCGTGTTCTTGGAAGGAATAAATCGCGTGAGGTTCATGTAGCAGGATGTTGGTATCAAGGACAAATATTTTACGCGATGAGGTATCGTGGTCGGCTGGGGTGATGAGTGTCTTTTGGGTCGTTGCCATAACTTCTCCATTTTTCGCAATACGAAAGGTTAGCCATGTTCTTTTTGAGTATAAGCAAGATTTTGGCTTTCCTCCTGACATTTTTAGCGCCATGACACAATAACGGTGAAATGGTGACACTTTTATGTCAGTCGGCAAATATTAATGCGATTCAAGGTGATAAAAAAGACGCTGTGCAGTAAGATGTGCAGCTTTTTTATCAACAGGTGAATTGTGGGTTTTATTTTTGTAAAAGAGCCATTTTTACAAGAAAAACACAAAGCTTGGAACTAAAATACATACAGTATTGAATAACAATTTTGGTTAGAGGTAGTCGATTACATGGCATTTGCGTTAGGTCAGCGTTGGATTAGTGATACAGAAAGTGATTTAGGTTTGGGTACGGTGGTGGCGATAGATGCGCGTACCGTGACTGTGATGTTTGCGGCCTCTGAAGAAAATCGGTTGTATGCCCGCAGTGACGCCCCGATCACTCGTGTGATTTTTAACGTTGGTGATGTGATTGAAAGCCAGCACGGTTGGAGCTTAAAAGTAGAATCCTTACAGCTTGATGGCGAGGTATTGACTTACATTGGGACTCGTCAAGACAACGAAGAAACCGATGTAGCGCTACGTGAAATCTTTTTAAATAACCAAATTCGCTTTAATAAGCCACAAGATAAACTATTTGCCGGTCAAATCGAGCGTATGGATAATTTTGTGTTGCGCTACCACGCGCTTGAAAACCAATACCAGCAACATAAAAGCCCAATGCGCGGTCTGTGTGGCATGCGCGCCGGTCTTATTCCGCATCAACTTTATATTGCACATGAAGTCGGTCGTCGTCATGCGCCACGCGTATTGCTAGCCGATGAAGTTGGGCTAGGCAAAACTATTGAGGCGGGGATGATCATCCATCAACAAGTCCTAAGTGGCCGTTCAGAGCGTATTTTGATTGTGGTGCCAGAAACACTGCAACATCAATGGCTGGTGGAAATGCTGCGCCGTTTCAATTTGCATTTTTCTGTATTTGATGAAGAGCGTTGCGTTGAGTCGGAATCGGAATCGGGTAATCCGTTTGATAGCCAGCAATATGTCTTATGTTCATTAGATTTTCTGCGTAAGCAATCGAAGCTATGAGCAAGCTTTGGCCGCGCAATGGGATCTATTAGTGATCGATGAAGCACACCATTTAGAGTGGAGCAACGATGCGCCAAGTCGTCAATATCAAATGGTCGAAGGGTTAGCCGCTAAAATTGCTGGTGTGTTGCTACTGACCGCCACCCCAGAACAACTTGGGGCATGAGAGTCACTTTGCTCGCTTGCGCCTGCTTGACCCTGATCGTTTCTTTGATTATCCAACGTTTGTTAAAGAAGAGCAGCAATACGCGCCAGTAGCCGAAGCGGTTGCCAGTTTAGAGTCTGGAAAATCACTGACCAATGATGAAAAAAATAGCATTACAGAACTGCTTTCGGAGCAAGATGCTGAGCCACTGTTCCGCATTTTAGATGGTTGCCATTCCAAGCAAGAATTCGATCAAGAGCAAAAAGCGTTAGCTCGCCAAGAGTTAATTGATAACCTAATGGATCGTCATGGTACTGGGCGTATTTTATTTCGTAATACCCGCGCCGCGATCCAAGGTTTCCCAACGCGTAATGTGCATTTACTTGAAATGCCAATGCCTGAGCAATATACCCGTGCAATGCGAGTGGCTAAAATGATGGATGGCGAGTTGCCAGAAGCCACTCAAGCATTGAAAAACCTGTATCCAGAAGAAATCCTACAAGATCTTGAAGGCGATAAATCCTCTTGGTGGAATTTTGATCCACGGGTCAGTTGGCTGCTAGATAAAGTGTTAGCCAAACGCTCAGAAAAAATCTTAGTGATCGCTTCGCGTGCCACGACGGCATTGCAACTGGAACAAGCCTTGCGTGAACGTGAAGGCATTCGGGCGACGGTGTTCCATGAAGGGATGTCGATTTTAGAACGAGATAAAGCGGCGGCGTATTTCGCTCAAGAAGAAGGCGGCGCGCAAGTCTTGATTTGTTCTGAAATTGGCTCTGAAGGTCGCAACTTCCAATTTGCAAATCAGTTAGTGATGTTCGACTTACCGTTTAACCCTGATCTACTTGAGCAGCGTATCGGTCGTTTGGATCGTATTGGTCAGATGCGCGATATTGATGTGTTTGTGCCTTACTTGACCGATTCTTCTCAGTCGATTTTGGCCCATTGGTATCATCATGGGCTTAATGCTTTTGCCGAAACCTGCCCAACCGGTCGTTCGGTATATGATCAATATTCTGAGCAATTGGTGGCGATGCTAGCGGCGGTGGATGTCGATGAATTAACTCAACTGGTTGAAGAGTCAGCCAAGCTGAATAAAATATTAAAAGCGCAATTAGAACAAGGTCGAGATCGCTTACTTGAGATCCATTCTAATGGCGGAGAGAAAGCGCAAAAAATTGCCGAGCAAATTACAGCGGGCGATAACGATACTAACTTGATCACTTTCTCTTTAGGCTTGTTTGACACCATCGGCCTAAACCAAGACGACAAAGGTGAGAATGCGCTGGTGGTGACGCCATCGGAGCACATGTTAGTGCCAAGTTATCCTGGTCTGCCGTATGAAGGGGCGACCATTACCTTTGATCGTGAAACGGCGCTGTCGCGTGAAGATATGCACTTTATCAGTTGGGAACACCCAATGATCCAAGGCGGCATTGATTTATTGTTGAGTGAAGGGGTCGGCACTAACGCGGTCTCGTTACTGAAAAACAAAGCACTTCCAGTTGGCACTATGTTCTTAGAGTTAATCTATGTGGTCGACGCCCAAGCGCCAAAACGCAGCGGTATTAACCAATTTTTGCCTAAAACACCGATTCGTCTATTAATGGATGGCAAGGGTAATGAATTGTCGGCGCAGGTACCGTTTGATACCTTTAATCGTCAATTAAGCCCAATTAACCGTCACATGGCGAGTAAAGTGGCCAGTTCAGTGCAAGATCAAATTCACGCCTTAATCGAAAAAGCAGAAGAAGCAGTACTGCCTCATTTAGCGGAGGTGCGTCAAAGTGCCAATAGTGAGATGGAGCAAAAACTGAATGCTGAATTAGAGCGTTTGCAGGCGTTAAAAGCAGTGAATCCTAATATTCGTGATGAAGAAATCGAGATCATTGAGCAACAAATCCAGCAGTTATCGGGCTATATAAAAAGCGCTCAATTGCAATTGGATTCATTGCGTTTAATTGTGGTCGCGCATCAATAATATATCACCGCAGTGACTCTTATATTTATAGCCGTGACACTTGAAGCTTCAAGTCTAACGGCTATATTTTTAGCCCCTAGAGAACCTCATTTATGGCTTTACTCGAATACCTTCCTCCTACCGAGCCTTGGACGGAGATTGTTTATCAAGATCAACATATATTAGTCGCCAATAAACCGGCGGGCTTGCTTTCGGTTCCTGGGCGATTAGCCGAACACTACGACAGCATTTGGAGCCGTCTGCGTGAAAGCTACCCGAATATTGAAGTGGTGCATCGGTTAGATATGGCCACCTCTGGCTTAATGCTATTTGCGTTAACCAAAGAAGCAGAGCGGCATATAAAAAAACAGTTTCAATACCGACTGACGCATAAAATTTATTATGCTCGGGTATGGGGCTTGGTTGAACAAGATCAAGGTGAGATTGATTTGCCTTTAATTTGTGACTGGCCAAATCGGCCAAGACAAAAAGTGTGTTATCAAGATGGTAAGCCGTCACTCACCCGTTATCAAGTGGTGGCGAGAGAGGCGAAAACGACTTTAGTGCGCTTATTGCCTATCACAGGCCGATCGCATCAATTGCGAGTGCACATGATGGCCATCGGGCATTCGATAGTGGGGGATGAGTTTTACGCCACTGGTGACGCGTTCGAGTTTTCTGACCGTTTACAATTGCATTCGGCTGAGCTAAGTTTTTATCATCCGCGTGATAATCAACTCGCCACTTCGTTTGTGGAATGTGATTTTTATTCCACCGCTGAAGCGCAAATTTTGCAACACTTTAGCGCGCTACCCGAACTGCCAGATTATAAAACACTGGTGTCATCTTAAATCATTGTGTTTACACCTCGCATGATTAGAAAAGGATTTCTTATGCCAATCACGTCTAGCAGTTTACCCAGTAAGCCAACGGTTATTTTTCTCGATGTAGGGACGATCCCCGAGCAGATTAAAGTACCGAACCTGACCTTTGAGCATCAATGGCAGCAGTTTGACTTTACCAATGAAGAACAAATTATTGAGCGGATTCATGCGGCAGATATTGTGATCACGAATAAAGTCAAACTGAGCGCTGAAGTTCTCGCTTATGCGCCTAATTTACGTTTAATTGCGGTGGCGGCAACCGGAACCAATAATATTGATTTGGACTATTGCCGTGAAAATAACATTGCGGTGAGCAATGTTCAGGGCTATGCCACGCGTTCGGTGCCAGAACACACCATCGCGATGATGTTTGCTTTGAAACGTAACTTGGTGGGGTATCATCAAGATATTGCAGCCGGTGTATGGCAACAACAAAAACAGTTTTGCTTTTTTACCCATTCGATCAGTGATGTTGCAGGCTCGACTATGGGGGTCATCGGTAGTGGCAGTTTAGGTAAAGCGGTCGCCAAACTGGCAGAAGCGATTGGAATGCAGGTGATATTTTCAGAGCGAAAAGGCGCCAAAACGTGCCGAGCTGGATACGTTGCATTTGAACAAGTATTAGCACAAGCCGATGTATTAACGCTGCACTGCCCATTAACCGAAACCACCACCAATTTAATCAGTCAGCCCGAGTTGCAAGCCATGAAAGCCAATGCGATCCTCATTAATGTTGGACGCGGTGGTTTGGTGAATGAGCATGATTTGATCGAGGCATTAAAAAGCCAGCAAATCTCCGGCGCAGGGTGTGATGTATTTACCCAAGAGCCCGCCGATGAAAGTAACCCATTGATTGCCAATATGGACTTACCTAATTTAATTCTGACGCCACATGTGGCGTGGGGCAGTGATTCTTCTATTCAAGCTTTGTATAATATATTGATGGATAACATTGTTAAATTTCAACAAGGTAGCCGTCAAAATAGAGTGGTGTAACTTCAGTTTGTAGGTTTGAACGTTAAACGTTTTATTTTCTGAGTCCAATTGCCGATATTTCCCTTGCCTAAATTGGTTGCCTCTTATACAATTCGCCGTCCTGAAATCTCGGTCTTTTATTTTTTTCGTTCCTTGTTTCCTCCGGACGGCCGAGCCCATGTGGAAACTAATAATCCGTAAGGAGCAACCTATGCGTCATTACGAAATCGTATTCATGGTGCACCCTGATCAAAGCGAGCAAGTTGCTGGCATGATCGAGCGTTACACTGGTTCTATCACTGAAGCGGGCGGTACTATTCACCGTCTAGAAGATTGGGGTCGTCGTCAAATGGCTTACCCAATCAACAAACTTCACAAAGCTCACTATGTTCTTATGAACGTAGAAGCTGGCCAAGAAGTGATTGACGAGCTAGAAACTGCTTTCCGTTTTAACGATGCAGTTCTACGTAACATGATCATGCGCACTAAAGGCGCTGTGACTGAGCAATCAATTATGCTTAAAGTACGTGAAGAGCGTGCTGAACGTGCTCCACGTCGTGAAGAACGTGAAGAGCGTTCTGAAGCTAAGCCAGAAGCAGACGCTGAGTAATATTTGATGACCAATCGATTGGAGTTAAGCGGCAGTGTCGTAAAAGCTCCAGTTAGAAGCCTAAGTCCTGCCGGCATCGCCCATTGCTTTTTTAGCCTTGAGCATCGTTCGACAGTGATGGAAGCCGACTTACCTAGACAAGTTTATTGTCGTATACAGGTTGTCGTTAGTGGGCAAAGGTCGCAAGCATTAACTCAACATTTAGTTTTAGGCAGTAACATTAAGGTAGGTGGCTTTGTCGCTTATCAGATCGGCCGAAATGGTTTGGGAAAATTAGTGCTACATGCTGACAACATTACTCAAATTTAAGATCAGGAGATAGCCCATGGCTCGTTTCTTCCGTCGTCGTAAATTCTGCCGTTTTACTGCAGAAGGCGTACAAGAGATTGATTACAAAGACGTATCAACTCTTAAAAACTACATCACTGAAGCTGGTAAAATTGTACCTAGCCGTATCACTGGTACTAGCGCTAAATATCAGCGTCAGCTAGCTCGTGCTATCAAGCGTTCTCGTTATCTAGCACTTCTTCCATACACAGATAAGCATCTGTAATTGGTCGCAGTTAAATAATTTAAGAGGACTCAGATAATGCAAGTTATTCTACTTGATAAAATTGGTAACCTAGGAAATCTTGGCGACCAAGCAAGCGTTAAATCTGGCTACGCTCGTAACTACCTTATCCCACAGGGTAAAGCAGTTATGGCGACTAAAGCTAACGTTGAAGTTTTTGAAGCTCGTCGCGCTGAATTAGAAGCTAAAGTTGCTGAGCAACTAGCTGCTTGTCAAGCACGTGCTGATAAAGTTAACGCATTAGAAGCAGTTGTTCTTGCTTCTAAAGCAGGCGATGAAGGTAAACTATTCGGTTCTATCGGTACTCGCGATATTGCTGATGCAATTACTGCTGCTGGCGTTGAAGTTGCTAAAAGTGAAGTTCGTCTTCCTGAAGGCGCACTACGTAACATTGGCGAATTTGATATTAGCATCCAACTTCACTCTGAAGTTTTTGCTGAAGTTAAATTACAAGTTGTTGCTGCTGAGTAATTTCAGTTCAGAAACAATGAAAAAACCGACTCTCGTAGTCGGTTTTTTTTCGTCTGAATGTTGAGCGAGATAATGATACCAACTCCATAAATTTAATCATCGTTCAAAATTGAGTACAGAGAAAAGTGTCAAAGGCCATGGATGGGCTTTCTCAAGCGACTAAGGATGGATCAGCGTCTTTTCGCGTATTCAAATTGATCAAATATTAAATGGAATTAGTATAACTACGATGGGTATTATTTAAAGCTAAACAATAAATTGATAGTGACAGTACTGTCGGTTTTTTCTAAGTTGTTGGGAACGCGACTTAAATGCTGACGGGATTGGGCAATTTTGAGTGCGATGCTTTCGGATATTTGATTGACAATGCTGATTTCAGAATCAAAACGAGTATTGCTTGAACCGGAAACCACCGTACCTTCAAAGTTAAATGAGGTATTTTTAAATGGTTTCCAGAAGGCATTAAAGTTAGCTCGAATAATGGGTTCATTCACATTTTCCGGGAAAATGGCGTCATCATCATCGATCTCATCAGTATTGGGTTCTTGATAACGATAACCCGGACCGAATTCGACCTCTACTTTCATATCTTCGGTATTGGTGACTTGATAACCTAAACCGGACGAAATAGTGTAATCATGGAAATAAGAATCATATTTAGAATCGATTCCTTTAAAGTTACCGTAAGCATACATTTTAGGGCTGAGCTTATAGTCACTTTGTAACTGGTAGGTTTGCTCGCGTTCATCGACTTTGCCATCTTCATTTTTCATGTAGATTTTGATTTCGCCATTATTGCGTAAGCGACCTTTAATGTAAGAAAGTGATAGGCGGGTATTTAATGATTGTTCATCGTCATTGCCTTGCTCGGAGCGGTAACCAAATTCAATCTCTGATGTCCAAGGAGAGGGTTCTTGTGGTGCCTCATCTTCCTCTTTATTATCATCTTCATTTAATAATTTGGCAATCGCGGCATCATCGATTTCGCTATCGGTAGTATTGTCACTCTCAGGCGCTTGTGTTTTTGAGGCAGCAGGATTCGCACTTTGAGTCTCATCTGAAAGTGAGGTAACAGGATCTGGTGTTATCTCTGTTGATGTTGTATTGGCATCAGCACAATAAACTTGTCCGCTACACAATAAAAACAACAGAGGCAATAAACGTTTTGACGCCAATTCACTTACCTAAGTTAATCAAACTAATCGTTAATCAAACCAATAGCTCATAAAATAAAGAGTTAATAAAACCATGCGATTATAGCCGAGTATAATAACACGGCGGTCATTATAGAGTTAATTCTGTATTTTATGCGATCGTGTGATTACAAATCGACACACTCCGTTATAATGGACGACTAGAATCTGCAACCAAGTGATCCCATGGCTGATAATCAAACTCGAAAAATTATCGACTCTCAAGTCGATGCTCTTAAAGTACCACCGCACTCTTTGGAAGCGGAGCAATCTGTTTTAGGTGGTTTATTACTTGATAATGAACGCTGGGATTCTATTTCAGGCAAAGTGGTCGGTAAAGATTTTTATAGTCGTCCGCATCGTTCTATTTTTGGCGCGATTAAATCGATTCTAGATGATAATCAACCATTAGATCTGATCACTTTATCAGAACATCTCGAACAACGCGAAGAGTTAGAATCGGTTGGAGGTTTTGCTTACTTAGCTGATTTAGCAAAAAACACCCCAAGTGCTGCCAATATCAATGCTTATGCAGATATTGTATGTGAGCGAGCGGTGGTACGCAGTCTAATTGGGATTGCCAATGAAATCGCCGATGCCGGTTATGATCCGCAAGGTCGCAGTTCGGCCGATTTATTGGATATGGCCGAAAGTAAAGTCTTTGCCATTGCCGAAGAGCGTACAACCGAAAACGAAGGCCCTCAAAGTGTTGATACAATTTTAACCAAAACTCTTGAGCGGATTGAGATTTTGTACCAAACGCCACAAGATGGTGTCACTGGTATTAATACCGGTTTTGGTGATCTGAATAAGAAAACGGCGGGACTACAAGGTTCGGACTTAATTATTGTGGCGGCGCGCCCATCGATGGGTAAAACCACCTTTGCGATGAACTTATGTGAAAATGCCGCCATGGATCAAGACAAGCCTGTGTTGATTTTCTCTTTAGAGATGCCCGCTGATCAGCTCATGATGCGTATGTTAGCCTCACTCTCTCGGGTTGACCAAACTAAAATTCGTACCGGTCAACTTGATGATGAAGATTGGGCGCGGATTTCCTCGACGATGGGAATTCTGACGCAGAAAAAAAATATGTATATTGATGACAGTTCGGGACTTACGCCAACTGATTTACGTTCTCGCGCTCGTCGTATTGCGCGTGAAACTGGAGGGTTGTCGATGATCATGGTCGATTACTTGCAGTTAATGCGAGTGCCAGGCATGCAAGATAACCGTACTTTAGAAATCTCGGAAATTTCACGCTCATTGAAAGCGTTGGCCAAAGAGTTAAATGTTCCGGTGGTGGCACTGTCTCAGCTGAACCGTTCTTTGGAACAACGCGCCGATAAACGTCCGATTAACTCGGATTTACGTGAATCGGGAGCGATCGAGCAAGATGCGGATTTAATTATGTTTATTTATCGTGATGAAGTTTACAACCCTGAAAGTGATTTAAAAGGGATCGCGGAAATCATTATTGGTAAGCAGCGTAACGGCCCAATCGGTTCGGTTCGATTAACCTTCCAAGGGCAATATTCCCGTTTTGATAACTATGCAGGCCCTGCATTTGATGATGAGTAACTCAATCGTATGAATGACAGTTCAAATCCAACGGCAAATAATAATGCTTTGCAGGCTGCAACCGCGTACGTTAATTTATCCGCGCTTAAGTCTAACTTAGCACGGATAAAGCAACAGGTGCCATCGAGTAAAGTAGCGGCAATCATTAAAGCCAATGCCTATGGTCATGGCGTAGTGCCTGTCGCGGTGAGTTTAGGCGACGCTGATGCTTTTGGTGTTGCTCGTTTAGAGGAAGCGATTGAATTACGGACCGAAGGTATCGAAAAACCAATTTTATTATTAGAGGGTTTTTATGCCGCCAGTGATGTGAAAATGCTTAGCGAATATGATTTACAAACGGCGATTCACTGTGAAGAACAACTGCTGGCTTTAGAACAAGCATGCCTCACTAAACCGATCACGGTATGGCTAAAAATCGATACCGGAATGCATCGGTTAGGGGTTCGGCCTGAGCAGGTAGAGCATTTTATTGAGCGTTTAACCGCGTGCGATAATGTGCAACAACCGCTGTGCTTTATTAGTCACTTTGGTTGTGCTGATGAATTAGATAATCCGATCACAACGCAACAAATTCAAGTGTTTAAATCTCTAACCGATAACCTAGGTCCGCGCTCTCTGGCGGCATCATCTGGTATTTTAATGTGGCCTGACAGCCATTTTGATTGGATCCGACCGGGTATCATTATGTATGGTATCTCGCCTTTTTCGGATTCTAATGCTCAACAATTAGGTTTTCAGCCAGTAATGACGTTGACTTCACATTTGATTGCAGTGCGGGACGTTAAAGTGGGGGAAAGTGTCGGTTATGGTGCGACGTGGACCTCAAAGCGAGATACTAAAATGGGCGTGATCGCGATGGGCTATGGTGATGGTTATCCACGCACTGCGCCCAACGGGACACCAGTTTTGGTTAATGGTCGTAGAGTTGAATTAGCCGGTCGTGTGTCGATGGATATGCTTACGGTGGATCTTGGACCTGATAGTCAAGATGAGGTCGGTGATGAGGCTATTTTCTGGGGCGAGAATTTACCTGCAGAAGAGGTGGCGCAGCACATAGGCACCATTGCTTATGAATTGGTCACTCAACTGACCGGCCGCGTAATATTAAAATATACTCAGGAATAACACCTTCGATGCATGGATTGGCAATGATGTTCAAATCGCTTTTATCGCCACGCCAGATCTTACTTGCCGGCGTATTAGTTTGTACCTCATTGTCGGTTAGTGCTAATGGACCTAAAAGCTTACCAACCCCAAGTAACCCAACTGCAGACAATACTCAATCGTCATCTGAAACTCACACAAAAGCGCAATCAGGTTCTGGCTCATCATGGTATTCCGATTTTAAAGTCGTGCCTTTTGGTTTTATCTCTAGCAGTATCGGTAACTCGATTGGCGCGGCAGGGGTATTAAAAGGTGCCGGTCAACCCCAAGCGGCTTTAATTGGTGCTGGTTTTGTGTCTGATAAAGGCAGTTATATGACCTATTTGGGGGGGTATAACTACCAAATAGCCAATAACTGGTTATTGAATATGGATGGTTATAGCGCTCGCTTTAAAGATTATGACTACTATTTAGGCGCGAACTCGCACAATAATTCCAACTATGACGATTCGGTAGAAAGCGATGGCCAAGAATCACGCTTGCAAGCTTCTTTTCGTTATATTCTGCCAATCGGCTTAGGGGCAGAACTGGGAGGAGCGGCTGGTTTCGCGCCAACTCGAGATGTGACCTCGGCCAACCCTCTAAAAAGTGGTGTCTCCACCTTATGGATCAGACCTTTCTATAAAACGCGTGATTTAGATGATTATGAGGATTATGAATCAAATTCCACTTGGGGAGTTGAGATCAAAGCGGATTGGGATAATCGTGATGATATTCGTAATACCACCACCGGCTCTCGCACTCAACTCGGTTTAACCTATGCGCCCGACTTGGGTAACGATAACCCTTGGACCACATGGGAATTTCAAAACAGTCAATTTTGGGATTTAGGTTCGCTGGGCAAATTATTCAACAAGCAAGTCTTAGCGTTTGATTTTTATACGGCGGGTACGCCAAGTTGGGATAACGGCAGTGCGGGTAATGAGCACCGTCCGCCAGAGTATGCAGGCGTTCGCCTTGGTGGCATATTTCGTCAGCGTGCTTTTTCCGGTGGACGATTTACCGGACGAGCGGCAATTAACTACAGTTTAGAATACCGAGTCATGCCCGACTGGCAGCCACTGCAAAATTGGCCTATTTTTGACTTGTACAATGTGCCTTGGTGGCAGTGGGTGGTGTTTACCGATATTGGTCGAGTGGCAGATGACTATGATATCTCAACCTTGCATAAAGATATGCAAACCAGTGTTGGCGGCGCGATCCGTTTCCAAGTTGAAGGGGTTGTGGTTCGAACCGAAATGGCTTGGGGCGATGAAGAAAGTATCTTCCGCGTCATGATTAATCAGCCATTTTAAATTTGTTAACTTACATCAGCTATTTTAAAACGATTCAAAACGACAAAAGCTACAGAGATAGGTAAGACCAGTATCAATGATATAACGCAATATCGATCATAGAAATCGTTGCGATAATCAAAACAGATAATAATTAACCATACCGCCAAGTTAGTTGAGTGGGTATGTGCTCAATAATTTCAATGAAGATTGAGTGTGAATTTATTTTTAATCGGGGGTTCGCTTTATCGGTATGTCATCGATAGAGAGGAATAAATCCAACAGACATCAGGATCATCATCATGCTGAAAAATATTAATCCAACCACTACCGAGGCGTGGAAAGCGCTGACCGCTCACTTTGAAAGTGCGCAAGATATGGAACTCAGTGAGTTGTTTGCCCAAGACAGTGCGCGTTTCTCTCAATTCTCGGCTAAATTTGGCTCGGAAATTTTGGTGGATTACTCTAAGAATTTGATCAACCAAGAGACCATGACTCACTTATTCTCTTTGGCTCAGCAAACCGAATTACAATCTGCGATTGATGCCATGTTCAATGGTGAAACCATCAATAAAACCGAAGGCCGTGCGGTATTGCATACTGCGTTGCGTAATCGCAGCAACAAACCTGTTGTGGTTGATGGTCAAGACGTGATGCCTGCCGTTAACGCGGTATTGCAAAAAATGGAAGCGTTTACTAACCGTATCGTTTCAGGTGAATGGAAAGGTTACACCGGAAAAGAAATTACCGATGTTGTGAATATCGGAATCGGTGGCTCAGATCTTGGCCCATACATGGTGTCGGAAGCATTGGCATCAAGCAAAACACGTTTGAATATGCACTTTGTCTCTAACGTAGATGGCACTCATATTGTTGAAACATTAAAAGATTTAAACCCAGAAACGACTTTGTTTTTAGTGGCATCAAAAACCTTCACCACTCAAGAAACCATGACTAATGCTCATAGCGCTCGTGATTGGTTCCTAGCCACAGCAAATGACAGTGCCCATGTTGCAAAACACTTTGCTGCGCTTTCAACTAATGCTAAATCAGTCGCTGAGTTTGGTATTGATACTGACAACATGTTTGAATTTTGGGATTGGGTCGGCGGTCGTTATTCACTTTGGTCGGCAATTGGCCTATCAATTTGTTTATCGGTTGGGTTTGATAATTTCGTTGAGTTACTCGAAGGCGCGCATGAGATGGATAACCACTTCTCAAGCACAGAGT
This sequence comes from Vibrio algicola, assembly GCF_009601765.2. Taxonomy (NCBI): domain Bacteria; kingdom Pseudomonadati; phylum Pseudomonadota; class Gammaproteobacteria; order Vibrionales; family Vibrionaceae; genus Vibrio; species Vibrio algicola. The sequence goes on along the minus strand of NZ_CP045699.1, from coordinate 2,247,682 downwards.
TTGAGAGCAACATTCCCGTGATCTTGGCGTTAATTGGTATTTGGTACAATAACTTCCATGGTGCAGAGTCTGAAGCTATCTTGCCGTACGATCAATATATGCACCGTTTTGCCGCTTACTTCCAACAAGGCAATATGGAATCCAATGGCAAATGTGTTGACCGCAATGGTGATATGGTTGATTACCAAACAGGCCCAATTATTTGGGGTGAGCCAGGAACTAACGGCCAACATGCGTTCTACCAATTGATCCACCAAGGGACCAAATTAATTCCGTGTGATTTTATCGCGCCAGCTATTAGTCATAATCAAGTGGGCGATCATCATCAAAAACTGATGTCAAACTTCTTTGCTCAAACAGAAGCGTTAGCGTTTGGTAAAAGCAAAGCCACGGTTGAAGCTGAGTTTGCGGCGGCAGGAAAAACTGCTGAAGAAATGAAAGATTTAGTGGCATTTAAAGTGTTTGAAGGCAATCGTCCAACCAACTCAATCTTAGTCAAGCAAATAACCCCTCGTACATTAGGTAACTTGATTGCTATGTATGAACATAAAATCTTTGTACAAGGTGTGATTTTAAATATCTTCAGTTTTGATCAGTGGGGCGTAGAACTTGGTAAGCAATTAGCAAACCAAATCTTACCTGAACTTGCGGATGCAAAAGCGGTGGATTCGCACGACAGTTCAACCAATGGTTTGATTAACGCATTCAAAGCGTTTAAAGCTTAAGTTGATAACTAGTCACCATTTCAGATAGTAAGTGGAATGGTTATAGCAAATAAAAAGGTTGGCATTGCGCCAACCTTTTTTGTGTCTTGGATTTAGAGATCTAGATATTTAGCTTACACGCAGTTTTTGCAAGTACCATGAGTTTCAATCACATGGTTAGTCAGCTTAAAACCATGCAGATCGATATTCTTGGTCAGCAGCGCTACTAACGCTTCATCTTGCAACTCACTGACATCACCACATTGATCGCAAATCAATAAATGTGAAAAGTGCTTATGTTCATGGCTATGCTCACCAAAAAAACAGCATGAAACAAAGCTATTGGTCGATTCAACCCGATGGATAAAACCTTGTTCTAGCAGAAACTCCAGCGCGCGATAAACCGTCGGTGGCTTAGCTTGTGGTTCATTGATTTTTAATTTATCTAATAGCTCATAAGCGGTGGATGAGCCTTTTTGTTGCCAAATGAGCTCTAGCACTTGTTGGCGTTGCGAGGTTAAGCGAACCCCTTTTTGCTGACAACGTTCAAGAACTTGCTGTAATAAGCGTGTATTCAAAATAAGAACCTTTCTTTATAAAAACACGGAAATTCGTGCTTGGAGTCGCTGAAATAGAGTAGTCGAGCTGAATTATTCAATGGTGTATGCCATTTGTGCCTATGGTAAAATATTTAGCCTAATAATTCAGAGATATTTATCCCATTAAGACTGCCATGAAAAATTACCCATTACAAAGATTCAGCGTCGCTCCAATGTTGGATTGGACTGATTTTTAATTTAAGTCTTTGTTTATTAGTGGTTTTGTTGTTTTTTTTCTGATTTGGGATCGTGTGTGGGGTGTTTTTCTGTATGGGATCATAAATTGAATTAGGGTTAAAAGTGGCGCTAACTCCATCTAAAAGATGAAGTAGCACCGATTTCGACAAACACATTAGCGATACTGATATTCATTCCATAAACCTCTAGCCTCATTCGTGCGCTTATCTATATACTTCACTAATTCCACCAGATGAACAACATAAGGAGACTTTTGACTCATACCCATCTTAAAGCAAGGAAAAGGTAACTCGTTACTTTTAGCCTTTCTTTTAGCGGTATTAACAGCAATCCCCAAATACGATTCAGCCAGTTCTTCTACTGGTATTAACAGCCTATTACTAAACTGAGCCAATAAAATGTGGTGAGTCATAGTTACAGTATTTTCTTGTTTCTTTTTCATAGTGGACCCCAATTAAAAGCGGGTCTAGTAAGCCGATATTAAAATCGGCAGTGTGAGACATCCATTTACTCATCACGATTGAAACAATACCAACTCGAATCTTTTCTGTCTATATTCCCAAGTAATCACTTATTGAAAAAGGGTTGTTGCACAGTATTTTTATACAAAAGAAAAATAGAAATGAAATTTTTTTACTTGTCAATAATTAAAAAATTTATTTATTGACTTGGGTGTGTGTTTAATGTTATTATATGCTCAAGCTAAATCTTATAGGTGGTTTTTACTATATGAGGATGTATATTTAGTCAACTGCATAGAATGGATATTCTTTAGATACACGCAGAAACAAAGGTTAATCTTGGACTAACTCTCCAAAGTGGACTCACTCTCCAATTAGCCACCAAATAGAGAACACAAAAGTTGTTCTCATATCAAAGAAAACCTATTGAGGTTTTCTTTTAAAGATGATTTTTTACTTACATTAACAGAGGAGTATTAAGTTTAGAGGCATTTTAATTAACACAAAATAGATCCAATTATTTATCGGTTAACGCTGGCTTATTGTGCCTGTTAGTCGAAAAGTAACTAATGCAATCAATACAAAAGTATTGTTGTGATCTGGTGTTTTTATTATACCTGTTTTAACTTGATGCGCTGACGTAAGTAACTATCTCATCTGAATTGGTGGTTTAATTTAGAAGGAGAGTTATATGTCAACACAATCAATCACACCCCAAAATCGAACCCTATCACCTATGCATAACATCGGTGAGGTTTTACTGCGTCCAAAATCCGCTAACAACATATTTCACTCCTTATATTTAATGCACTTTCCATAGTGTAGCTCCTTAGTTCACTCGAACTTAATTTTTAAATAAAACAAACAAATCATTAAAAAAATTACGCCCGCTGGGTGGGGCTTTTTGCACCCTAAATATAAGGAAAACACTATGAAATACCCAATTTATAAAACTCAAATAGATCAACTGAAAAGCACTAATACAGGTAGAAAATATATACGTTCAATCTGTGGTAAGAAAGGAAACCCAAATAAACATATTGAAGAGATATTTGAGTTGTCGTCTCAACCAAATACCTCACAAGAAGCATCAATCGGAAGATTGGTGTTACAAGAAAATCATTGGGTTGATAATGCTTCGCCAGTGATCTTTTTTGATAGCAAATCATTAGCTAAAAGCCTATATAAAGCTAAATTTGATTTTGAAAATAATTTTAATGTGGCACCTCCATTTAAAACCTTTTCAATTTCTTTTGCTCCTAATACTGTTATTAATGATGTTGAAGTCAAAACGGCTCTTATCTCTATTATGACGGTGAAAGAGTTTTCTGAGATGTATAAAGAGCCGTTAACCATCAACGGTTCAAGCCAAATAGACCCTGATGAATTGTGTATTACTGTTAATTGTGATCGTTCCACAAAAACGAAAGGTCAGCACTGGATAAATTCATTCTTTGCATACTTACCAGACTACTCAGAGACAATTAAAAAAACTCATTTAACTAATTTACCAAGTCAGGGATCTGAAGAGCTCCGTATTATCACAAAAATTGCACTTTCTTTATGTGTATATCATTCAGCAACCGACTTGAAAAAATTGATTGATGGCTACCCAAAATCAGCTCTATCCCTTCCAAAAGATAAAAACAAAGTCTCATATACCGCTTCTGTTCTACATAGTTCTCAAAAGACCAAAACAGGCAAGAGTGAAAGAAAAGTTAATCATCGAATTCCTCATTATAGAAACCTCAGAGCTAAAAGGTTTTACCAAAACAAATACAAGAATATGAGACCAGGAACTCGTTGGGTTTTTGTTAAAGAAGTCGACCCTAATGGAAGTATGAACACGCTACTTACTTAATTTAAAGGCATAAACAATAAATTTAAATGAACAAATAAAAAACAAAACTTAGGAGAAATAAATATGTGTGTATTAGAAGTGATGAAAGAAATAGCAAGCCAACGTGATGATTTTAATAGTGATCGCAACTTTGTAGCGGCATCAATGCGCTTTTTCTTAGATTTGGATGCTCTACCAGAGTGCAGAGCAGAGATGACGGTCATTCAAGAACTGTTTTCATTAGAAGATTGTATTTCGTTTGAGTTAGCTGAACACCTGATGGGGGAGTTTTCTAACATTGCTGATTTTCTTGAAGAAAACCTTAAAACACTGACAAAAGGTAGTATTGACGGAGATCTTCAATGCCGATTACTAATTAGAGCCGTTAGGTGTGCGATTGACGTGCTTGATACTGTTTTAAATGTCATTAACAACTTAGAAGAAAACAATAAATAAAGGGGAAATAGCTATGAATACAATAAATAAATTAGAACAATGTAATACCGATTTTTTGCAGAACAATATTATTACTTACTTGGGTAATAAGCGCACCCAGTTAGGTTTCATTAATGATGAAGTTTCACGCTTGATCGCATCAGATTCATCATTGAAAAACAGAGATAAAAAAAGCATTAAAATCCTCGATATTTTTTCTGGTTCAGGTGTTGTTGCACGTAGTTTCAAGCACAAGGGGTATTCTGTTTTATGCAATGATTTAGAAAAATACTCTGCCATTATTAATGATGTGATGATTGGAATGAACAAGTCCGATTTAGAGGCAATTTTCTCCTGTGTCTACGAGAAATTGGTCAGTTACTACTCGATTCATAATATCCCATTTATTAAATCAGATAAGAGTTCTGACTATGGAAAAGTGGTTGATCTATTGAATAGCGTGAGAGGCTTAGGCGATAATCAGATAAAGCCTTTTTTCCAAGTTCACTATGCTCCCAAGATTACTGAGCAAGCCGATTTTGAGACTGAAAGATTATTTTACACTCAAGAAAATGCTCAGTTTATAGATAGTGTTCTCGATGCGGTGTTTGAATTTAAATTAAATGGCGTGCCTGTCTTTAATGAAAAAGCCAAGAATGTCATTTTAGCCGATTTATTGCACTTAATGACCAAAAATATCAATAGCTCTGGGCATATGAAGAGCTTTCATAACGGTTTTGGTGGTAAGGGGAAAAATGCGCTTAGTCGAATTATGGCTGATATGATTTTAACCGAATTACCGCTCATTGAAGCTGAGAATGGAAAATCGTTTACGTGTGATGCTGTTTCAGTAATGAGCAATAATGCTCTCAATGTTGATATTGTCTATTGTGATTCACCTTACAACTCCCATCAATACAGTGGAAATTACCATCTATTAACGACAGCCGTGAATAACCGTGATTTGGATGTTGTTTCTGGGAAAGGTGGAATCCGAACAGAGCAAAATAAATCAGAGTTTTGCTATAAGAAAGTAGTTGATCTAGCAGGGATTAGACATAAGAAAGCTTACCACGCTTTTAAAGCTTTACTTGATGATGTGAGTAATCGATCTAAATATCTTATCGTTTCATATAACCAAGAAGGGATTTTAACTCAATCTGAGCTGATCGATGTGTTATCTAATGATGGAAAGCACTCTATTAAGGTTAAAACGCATAAGCACGACAAGTTTAAAGGCGGTAAGAACACGAATATAAGTAACGCTGTGGTTGAACATATTTTTATTGTTGAGCTTAATAAGCCCCAATGTTTAACAGAGGTTGAGTTACTAAAAAATAGTTTGAAGTTAGAAACTGAAAAACAACTTTTACTTGATAAATACATTAATACAGAAAGGCTACCTAATAATGTTGATTTTGTTCAATCAGGCACAAAGCAAGTGATTCAATTCAAGGGTGGAAAGATCTCGCTTGATTGCAATAATCGGGTAACTTCAGAAATATTTGAAAAATACGATGATCATTTATTCGAACTAATCAATAGCATCGAGTTTGAAAGTAAAGAAGAGATGATGAGCTTTTATATCAAGAATAATAATCGGAAAGCAGCTTTGAAATTACTGCCTTCCTTCAAAATAAAGAGTAAACGTCATCTATTTGACCAGTATTCGGCATTACTACTAAGTGCAGCATAAAGTTAATTAAAGCAAGAAGGGGACTACAAGCGACAAGGAGTTGCACAACATAGATAGAAATAAATAAAAAATAAAAATTTTCAGTAACACGATACAAAGAAGCCCGTTTAGGGCTTTTTGTCGTTCTGGGCTGGGTAATATCACATTGATAAACGTGATGGTTTTAACCTGTTTTTTGTAGGAGTAGTTTCATCGTTATTATCAACAGAGACATCAAAGATAATCGACTGTAGTAATTTTAAATTGTCTAATTCTCTCTTAACAATAGAGCTAGATACGCCTGTAAGCGCTACTTTTTTATCGGAGGTGAAAACCTCAATCCCGTCTTTAGACTCGTTGTAACCGATTATTTTTTGGTTTTTTAACGGTATCAGTGGACTGTGGTTATTTGCACTTTTAACAATATACTCATTCAATGCATCAGTATGTTTATCTGCTAATTTAAGCTCAAAATCCAACTTATCAGGCACTTGATAAGGTGATTGTATCGAAAGATCTAATTTGTGCTTTAATACCTTACGGCTGATAAACTCTTGGCTCTCACGGGCTAATTTACAAATGCTGAGTAATGCTTTTTTCTTGTCGGCAAAGTGGCTTGACCAACCTTCTAAATATTTGGCGTGGCTATTAAAAGTTTGCAAGCCCTCATCTAAACATATAAACATAGTGCTTGTCTCGGCCACTAACTCTTCAGTTGCGTATCCTTTTGAATTAAAAGGGTTGTTTTGTTTTCTGTTTAATCTACTTGGATGCCCTGTGCTATGTGAAAGCTCGTGTAAAATTACAGCAAAATAGGCTTTGTCTGATAAAAATTTATTTCTTGGTGGGATAGTGATGCAGTCATCTTTTGGTGAATAAAAAGCTCGATCTTGATTTTTCTCAATCACAGGCACGCCCATTGCATCAATGATAATTTTTGCTTTTTCAACAAACTCAATATCTTCCATTTCAGGAGACATAACTTTATTCTCTAACTCTTCTTGCCGTGCAAAATAATCACGATCTTCAATAAACGATTTTGGCAATAAATTCTTGATTTTTTCGATTGGAAAAACTTTGTAGGGCTTTAATCCTTTGCGTTTCTGGTAGCCATTTTCACGCATTTGAGTGAATGACATTCCTCTTGTTTCTTTTTCAAAAACACTTTTGCTGATTAATTCCCCATCTTTTTTATACGTCTCTAGGTATTTTACGACTTGAGCATCGAGTGTAATGCCTTTGAGAGGCTTTTCAGGATCAAATGTCTCGGATTTAGGGGGAAGTTTATCTTTATGTTGTTCAAGTAAATCAGAAGCTTGTTTGAAAGTAGAGTAAATCGGAACTTTGGTTGCGTTGATTTCTCCTTCTTGAAGCAACATTATAATATTTACTCCGTTATACTCATTGTTGTGAAAGTTCATTGGCAAACTTCTCAAGGCACTGCGATAAAAACTCACTTCTACATCACTATTTGAGCTTGGTTTTTCACCTTTTGGTTTTGAAAAATAATCAAATAATCTATCAAGTATTTGGCTTTGTTGGTCTGTTTTGGCAGTAGTGCGTCCAGCACTCGATCTTGGCTTTTTCATAAGCAACTCCTTTTGTTATGGATTACTTATGTCTTACCATTGATTGATTATTTTCCAAGTTATTGAAAAAATGGGACTTGTTTTTCGTTTTAATTTAGCTGTTTTAGCAATTTAGCCAAGGAAATTTTAATTCTAATTTTTACAAGGTTTGTAATATTTAGTCTTTATTAGATCTTGTTTCCATATAAAAAATAAGATTTTTTTGGTATTATCTGGCCTAATAATCCATCAATATGAATCTTCTAAAATTGACTCTCAATAAGGCATTACTCAGTGGCTAAGAAACCAACAGCAAAAAAGAAAGAAAAATCATTTGAAGAAACACTCTGGGATGCAGCTAACAAACTGCGTGGTAGTGTTGAATCAGCAGAATATAAACACGTAGTTTTAAGTCTCATTTTCTTAAAATTTATCAGTGACACCTTTGAAAAACAACGTCAGAAGTTGATTGATGCAGGGCTTGAAAAGCATATTGATATGGTACCAGCCTACACCAAAGATAACGTGTTCTATTTACCGCCTGAAAGCCGTTGGAGCTTTGTTCAGCAAAACGCTAAACAAGAAGATGTTGCGCTAAAAATTGATACTGCTTTGAGCACTATCGAGAAAACCAACAAAGCACTACAAGGTGCATTACCAGATAACTACTTCTCACGTTTAGGGCTAGATGTTAGCAAACTATCTGCGCTGATCGATGTGATTAATAACATCGACACGTTAGCGAATCCGCACGAAGATGTGGTGGGGCGAGTCTACGAGTATTTCTTGTCTAAGTTTGCGATTGCAGAGGGTAAGGGGAAAGGGGAGTTCTATACACCCAAAAGCATTGTTAACCTGATTGCTGAGTTGATTGAGCCATACAGAGGTAAGATTTACGATCCTTGTTGTGGTTCAGGTGGAATGTTTGTTCAATCAATGAAGTTTATAGATAGCCATAAGGGAAATACTAGAGACGTTTCTATATATGGGCAAGAGTATACTAAGACGACATACAAATTAGCGAAAATGAATCTAGCAATTCGTGGTATCTCTGCCAACCTTGGTGAAGCAGCGAAAGATACTTTTTCCAACGATCAACACCCGTTATTAAAAGCCGATTTTATAATGGCAAACCCACCTTTTAACCAAAAAGATTGGCGTGCTTCTGATGAACTTAAAGATGATCATCGCTGGAATGGATATGATGTTCCACCAGTTAGTAATGCTAACTACGGTTGGATATTACATATGGTATCCAAGCTATCAGAGAATGGGGTCGCTGCATTTATTCTTGCTAATGGTGCTTTATCTGGAAGTGGAGAAGAATACAAAATTCGTAAAAAAATGATAGAAAATGATTTAGTTGAAGCAATAATAACTCTTCCTAGGGACATGTTTTATTCCACAGATATTAGTGTAACTTTATGGATTATTAATAAAAATAAAAAAGAACATAATATTCACTTGAGTGATCAGGATAAAAAATACCGTTCTAGGGAAGGTGAAGTTTTATTTATGGATTTGAGGCGAAAAGGTTCGGAATTTGAAAAAAAATATACTCAGTTAACAGGGGAGGATCTTCAGGAGGTTGTGAGTATTTATCATAACTGGCAACAAAAAAATTGGGAAAAAACATATCAAAACATCCCTGAGTTTTGCCAATCAATTAAATTAGCTCAAATAAAAAATAAGGATTATTCATTAATCCCCAGTAAATACATTCCATTTATTGATATTGACAAGGACATTAACTTCGATCACGAGATGAAAAAAATTCAAAAGCAGTTTGATAGCTTACTAAATGAAGAGAATAGATCTCAAAAAGAATTAATAGAAGCATTCAAGGGGTTGGGTTATGAACTCAAAATTTAGTCCTATTGGGAAGCTTGTTCAATTAGTAGATAACCGTAATATTGATTGTAAAGTTAAACTGCTATTGGGGATGAATATTAAGAAAGAATTTATGCCATCAGTAGCGAATACAATTAATACAGATTTGTCCAAATATAAGGTAATTAAAAAAGACCAGTTTTGCTACAGCCCAATGCAAACAGGCCGAGATGAAACGATTCGAGTTGCACTTTATAAAGATGAATCAGCAGCTGTTATTTCTCCAGCTTATTCAGTTTTTGAGGTCATTGATACATCTATTGTGATAGCTGAATTCATAATGATTTATTTTTTGAGAGCCGAGTCTGATCGTTACGGTTGGTTTATTAGTGATGGAAGTGTTAGAGCTAGCCTAGATTGGGAACGATTCTGTGAGATCGAAATCCCTTTGCCATCATTAGAGACACAGAAAAATTACGTCAAAATATACAAAGCTATAATAGCAAAACAAAAAGTGTATAAAGATAGTCTAGATAGCCTTAAATTTATATGTGATTCGTTTGTTGAAAATCAAATATTAACTGGTAACAAGAAGAGATTAGAGTCATATATAGTTCAATCTGATTTGAAAAATTACGATTTATCAACTTCATATTTGAGAGGGATATCAACAGCCAAAAAGCTAATTGAGTCAAAAGCGAATACAAATGGTGTTGATTTTTCTAAGTATAGAGTAGTTAAAGCTAATGAGTTTGCTTATGTTGCAGACACTTCTAGGCGAGGTGATAAAATAGCTATAGCTATGAATCAAGAAGGGAAATCGTGCATTGTCTCTGCTATTTACACCGTATTTGAAGTAAAAAAAGATTCAGGGTTGTTACCAGAATATCTATATTTATGGTTTAGTAGAAAAGAGTTTGATCGTTATGCCCGTTATCATTCTTGGGGAAGTGCTAGAGAGACATTTGATTGGAAAAGTATGTGTGATGTTGAGTTGCCAATTCCTACTATAGAAGAACAGAAAGCTATTATCGCAATTCATAACGTATTGGAAGAACGCAAAAAAATATATCAACAATTACAATCTTCAATTCAGCCTCTTTGTCCTGTATTGATTCGGGGTGTTCTACAAGAATTAAATTTAGAATCAGTTAAGTAGGGTAAAAAGTAATGAAATTCACAGAAGAAAGGCTAGAACAAGCCATTATTGAACTGCTAGGGAAAGAAGGCTATCCGCATACTCGTGGTGAGGCGATTGAGCGAGTAGCTGAAGATGTGCTAATAAAGCCCGATCTTCGTGAATTTTTGGCCAAACGCTACCAAGCTGAAAGCATTACAGCTTCTGAGATAGAGAGCATTATCCATAAACTGGAATACCTTCCTGCTTCGGATCTCTACGATACCAACAAAGCCATTATGAAGTTTGTCTCTGATGGTTTTTTGCTCAAGCGAGAAGATGCGAGCAAAAAAGATTTATATATTCAGCTTATTGACTATGAAACGATTCAAGCTGAATTAAGCAATTTCAATCAATCTTCAGAATTAAAAGTGGCAGAGCCTAGCGTTAGTTATTTGCCTAAAACTGATTCTAATATTTATCGAGTAGTTAATCAGATGGAGATACAAGGCTACGAGTTGCGTATCCCTGACGGTATTCTCTATATTAACGGTTTACCGCTTGTCGTATTTGAGTTTAAGAGTGCCATTCGAGAAGAAGCAACACTATTCAGTGCATACGAGCAAATTACCAATCGCTATGATCGAGATATTCCTGAGTTATTCAAATACAACGCTTTGTGTGTGATTAGTGATGGTGTAAATAATAAGATGGGTTCCTACTTTGCCCCCTATGAGTTTTATTACTCTTGGCGTAAAGTGACTGGTGAAGAAAAGTTGGATAAAGACGGTATTGATTCACTCTTTACTATGATCAGCGGTTTGTTTAATAAACAGCGTTTAACCGATGTAATTCGTCATTTTATCTACGTGCCTGACACTTCAAGTAAACAAGAAAAGATTGTTTGTCGTTACCCTCAGTATTACGCAGCAACAAAGCTTTTTGCCAATATTAAACAACATATGAAGCTTACTGATCAGCAGGGCAATTTGATTGATGCTGATGGTTTGCGAGATGGTAAAGGTGGAACATACTTTGGCGCAACGGGCTGTGGTAAAAGCTACACAATGTTGTTCTTGTCTCGCCTATTGATGAAAGATGTTGAGCTAGGTAGCCCAACCATTATTCTTATTACCGATAGAACCGATTTAGATGATCAGCTTGCTGGGCAATTTACCAATGCAAAAGCCTATGTGGGCGATCAGAATATTATCAGTGTAGAAAGTCGAAGTGAGCTACGTGAGCACCTAAAAGGGCGTAAAAGTGGCGGTGTTTTTCTTACCACGATTCATAAATTTACCGAAGATTTAGCGCTACTCACTGAACGAACTAATGTTATTTGCATCTCGGATGAAGCGCACCGAAGCCAAACCAACTTAGAGCAGAAAGTCACTGTTACTGAAGATGGTGTGAAGAAAACCTACGGCTTTGCTAAATATTTACACGACTCTTTACCAAACGCTACTTATGTTGGCTTTACAGGCACACCAATAGATGCAACGCTGGATGTATTTGGTGCAGTCGTTGATAGCTACACAATGACAGAATCGGTTTTTGATGAAATTACCGTGCGTATTGTTTATGAAGGTCGAGCGGCTAAAGTTTTACTTGATGGTAAACAGCTTGATGAAGTAGAAAAATACTATAAAGCGTGTGAAGACGCTGGAACGAACGAATATCAAATAGATAAAAGTAAAACAGCAATGGCGAGTATGTCTACCATACTGGGCGATCCTGATCGTATTAAATCCATTGCCAAAGATTTTGTCGCACATTATGAAAGTCGTGTAGAAGAAGGCACGACTCAAAAAGGCAAAGCGATGTTCGTTTGTAGCAGTCGTGAAATTGCCTATCAGTTCTATCAAGAGTTGATTGAACTTCGTCCTGAATGGGATGAGGTTAAGGTGTGTGAAGAGGGAACAACCCTATCTGAAAGTGATAAGAAAAAAGTTAAACCGATGGAACGAGTCAAAATGATTATGACTCGTAACAAAGATGATGATAAAACACTCTGGAAAAAATTGGGTAATAAAGAGCATCGTAAAGAGTTAGATCGTCAGTTTAAAAATGGTAAATCAAACTTCAAAATCGCTATTGTGGTAGATATGTGGTTAACGGGATTCGATGTGCCGTTCCTCGATACTATCTACATTGATAAACCGTTGCAGAAACATAATTTGATTCAAACTATTTCAAGGGTAAACCGTAAATTTGAAGGAAAAGAAAATGGTTTAGTAGTCGATTATATCGGCATTAAAAAGCAGATGAACCTTGCTCTTTCTCAATATACAAGCGGCCAAGATCAGAACTTGGAAGATATTAAACAGTCTGTGATTGTGGTGAAAGATCACTTGAACTTACTTGATGGGCTATTCCATAAATTCGACTCAAAACCCTATTTTACTGGCTCTGCACTTGAGCAATTACATTGTTTAAATGCTTCTGCTGATTATGCGCTGAGAACTAAGAAGTTTGAAAAAACCTTTATGGATTTAACCAAGCGACTTAAATCAGCTTATGATATTTGTGTAGGTAGTAGCGAGCTAAAACAATCCCATAAAGACAAGATTCATTACTATCTGGCTGTTAGAACCATTGTCTTTAAAATCACGACTGGCGGTGCGCCTGATGTTGATCAAATGAACCGTAAAGTGCGTAATTTAGTGAAAGATGCGCTGATGAGTGACGGTGTAGAAGAGATATTTAAGCTGGGTGATGATCAAGGCTGTGAGATTGATATTTTTGATGAAGATTATCTTGCTAAGTTAGAGATGGTGAAACAACCCAATACCAAGCTTCAATTGCTTCAGCAAATGCTTGCCAAAGCGATTGGTGAGTTTAAAAAGACCAATAAAGTAAAAGGTGTCGATTTCTCTAAAAAGATGAATCTGTTAGTTGAGAAATATAATGAGCGAGAAGAAAAAGATGTGCTTCGCTCTGAGGTTATCACTGATTTTTCTGATGAAATTATTAATCTCTATAACGAATTGCGTGAAGAGATGGCTTCCTTCGGTGAAATGGGAATAGATTTTGAAGAAAAAGCGTTTTACGACATTCTGATCTCACTCGCTCAAAAGTATGATTTTACCTACCCAGAAGATAAATTGACTGATTTGGCTAAGGAAGTGAAAAAAGTCATTGATGATAAAGCTAAATACACTGACTGGAACAAACGTGATGATATTAAGGCTGAATTGCACTTTGATTTGATCATCTTGCTTGATGAATGGGGCTACCCACCGATCGACCGTGATGAAGTGTATAAAGAGATTTTTGAGCAAGCAGAGAACTTTAAGCGCAATGTAGCGTAGGTAAAGGTTATTATTTTGTTTATAGCTTTACTCATTTGTAGAGCACTTAAATACATTAAATATTAGTAGGGTAAAAATGGTTAATGTTACTGCTTTAATTAAATTCATTAAGAGGTTATTTGTAGACCTATGCTGGAAATTAATTCAGCTTAATAGTGAAAAACCAGTTTTTAATTCTTCTAAACTTCCTGATCTCTGCCCTACTGATAATGCTGAAAATTGTGAAGAATATATTGATCGATTAAATGAATTATTGGTTAATCGTGAAGTAGTAAAAGAGGTCGCAATAACAGCACCTTATTCTGGCGGTAAAAGCTCATTTATTAACACTTATATGAGGCTTCATCCATATCATAAATATACTTGTATATCACTTGGGGCGTTTAGCGATGACAAGCCAGATAAACCTGAAGAAGGGGACGTAGCTGATATAAATAGGGTTGAAAAAAGTATTGTCCAGCAAATTTTATATAAAACAGACAGCGAGAATACTCCAAACTCAAGATTCAGGAAAATAATTAAATCTCACCCTAATTATTTCAATGCTTTTAGCTCATCAATTTGCTTTGTAATATTAGGCATTTTCATTGCAATAATGTCTTATATTCCTGAATACTCGTTAAAACATATTTTTTCTGAGTTTTTGAAAGATGGTGCAATTTCTACTTTTTCATTGGTATTAATCATTTATGTTACTTCCATCCTTATTTTATCTATAAAGGATGCCTTTAAAATATTTCCCAAGTTTAATTTAAGTAAATTCAATCCTTTAAAAGGTGAGGTTGCGTTTGAGCAACGTTCAAATGACTCTGTATTCAATATTTATTTAGAAGAAATTATATATTACTTTTCAAAAACAAAATCAGATGTCGTCTTTTTTGAAGATTTAGACAGATTTGAACGCTCAGAAATATTTGTTCAACTTAAAGAACTAAATAAGTTAATCAACGATAGTGCAGATGTTAAGCAAAGTGTTCGGTTCATATATGCATTGAAAGATGATGTTTTCAAAGGTGCAAGTAGAACAAAGTTCTTTGATGCAATAATTCCGATTATTCCTGTTACAAATAAATCAAACTCATTTCCTCTATTAAAACGCCTTTTAAAAGATTCTGGCTTTGAAAATGAATTTAAAGATGTTTATCTAAGAGATATCGCTGTATTTGTTGATGATATGCGAATGTTGAAAAATATCGTAGCTGAATACGGAATATATAAACCTATCCTTCAAAAAAATCTCCCTCAAATTGAACTACAAAAGCTCTTCAGTTTCATTATTTATAAAAATATCTATTGTGATGATTTTGCAGAACTTCATTCTGGTAATGGCAAATTAGCATCATTTTTTAACGACTTAAAAAGCTTGAAAAGTGATTTTAAAAGTTCAGTTCAAGATAAAGTTCATTTACTTGAACAAAATATAATTGATTCAGAACAGGAGCATTTACAATCAATTAAAGAGTTAAATGTCGTATATTTATCATTAGCTGTAACAAATATTAATCAGCTCGACTCAATAGAGGATAATAATATTCAAAGTGTTACGGAGCCTGAGACTTTTGAAAGGTTAATGATAAAAAATCGGGTTGATACAAAGAATTGGAATAGCCATTGGGGATCAGCAATAATGTTTGCTGATTTGGTTAATGGTATTGAGCCTCCATATGCAACCCGTAAGAAGAATATTGAAAATAAAAACAAAAGTTACAGAGCTAAGATTGAATTAGACATTAAAAAGCTTAAACAACAGTTAACTTCAATACCCCATTTGTCTATTAAAGAGCTAATTCAGCAGTATGATAGATTAAGCGTATTCGAGGCTATAAATGATGATAAATTACTTATTCATCTGATTGAAAAGGGATATATAGATGAACAATATCATCTTTATATATCTGTTTTTTACGAGGGAAATATTGCTAAAAGTGATATGGATTTTGTTATGGCTGTTAAGAGTAATGAAATAACAGAATCAAATAAATCATTAATTAATTGTGCTGAGATTCTTAAGTATTTCTCAGAAGATGAGTTCCGTAGCCTGTCATTTTTTAATTATACTATGCTTGATTATTTATTAGTTAAGGGGGACGAAAGCATACTCATTAATGTAATTGAGTATGTGTTAAAACAGCAGGATAATAATATTGAAGTTCTTTACGAGGCTAATCAAGAGCTGGTTAATGCCAAAGGATTTGGGCGTTTAATAATTGATAACTGGTCAGATATTTGGTTAAGCATTATATCGTATGAAAATTTAACAATAGAAAAAAGAAATGAACTTTTAATCTGGCTATTATTGGCTGTAAATAGTGATGAACTGAATGAAGAGAGTTCAAATGTTATAAAAAACTATCTTGATGAAAACGAAAGTATTTCCAATGCTATTCCTACGGAAAAAAATGATGTAACTATAATACAAGGGCTATTTAAATATCTACAAATTGAATTTCAACAAATAAATGACTGTGCAAAAAATACTGATTTTTTAAAGTTTATTGTCAAAGAAGAGTTATTTGTTATTAGCCAAGCTAATTTATTGGTAGCACTTAACTCCTTAAGCAATAAAGTTTTTTCTAACACATTCAGCCTTTCGGATATCTATGAAATAGACAATACAGATCTTATCAATCTTATTGAAAATAATATTATCGCTATTTCTCACTTAATCGAATCGGGGGAAATTGGAATAGGTAATAAAGTTCAATATCGAAATTTACTTAATAATGATCAGGTAGATGCTAAAGTTAAACAAAAGATCATTATTAATGAGAAGTGCAAAATTAATAGCTTATCTGAAATTTACGAAGAAACTACTCTGTGGGGCATATTCTTCCAAAATAATAAAATTGAAGCATCTTGGGGTAACGTAAAAGATTTTATACGTTCAAAAAGCTTCGATAAAAGCCAACTTGCTAGTTTTTTGAATCTACCTTCTGTTCATTTTGAGTTACTTAAAAAAGAGGCGGATTTAAGTGATGAAGATGAGCGTATATTCGTTGATTTGTTGATAAGTAAGGATATTCATCTCTCATCTTTTGAAAAGCTTCAGGCAGTTGTAGCAGGATCTTTTAATGAAATTAGCCTAGATAATATAGTAAATGATAAATTAAATAGCCTAATCCTCAACGGCAACATTAGTGTAACTAAATCTAATTACGAAGAATTAAAAGAAATTGATTCTGAGCTCTCTTGCTTATTATTAGAACAAGGTTTTGATGTGTTTTTAACCGAAATTGACTTGGAAAATTTTACTTTTGAAGAGGCTGGAATTAGCTTTGATTTTGATGAATTACGTATTCTATTAAACTCCGCAAAACTTACAGTTAAGCAAAAAAATATTATAATTACTGAACTGCAAGAACAGTTGCAAAATGCATCTGCTGTAATATTAGATGCTGTTATTTCTAATTTGAATGAAACCCCATTTCCTAAGCCGAAAATAAGTCCAGATCTGCTTGATAGTTTATTAAGGATTGGTAGTTCAACAGAAGAGAAAGTTACAGTTTATACCAATCAAATTAAAAATTTAGAGCAAGATAGTCAAAAAGGACTTTTGAGCTTACTTGGTAACGATTACCATAACATTGTAATTACTAGGTCAAACACTAATATCCCTGATACACCATATAATTTAAATCTAGTAAAAGAATTAGAGAAAGTTGGGCTAATATCTTCATTCAGTTACACTGAATCTCTTTTAGGAAATAAGCAGTTAAAAGTAAATGCCAAACGGAAAAAGTAATTGAGTATTTAATTTAGCTAATGCAGATTGAAGTGTAATTGAAATTAAGAAGCTCGATAGTGAATATTGGGACTTAATGGAAGAGGCATAATTCAGTTATTCTTTTCCCAGAACAGAAAAATCTCTGATTTTTCATTGCTGAGAATCTTTGATTCATCAGCCTTAACGCTATACCCCTCAAATCAGCATCTTAAATGACGCTTCTTGCCCGTTTTAGCTAAATCTTAGGTTAGTGATAGGAACTTAGCTTAAATGAGCTGTAAGAAGTATTGTCGTGATTTTGGATATATTAAATTAGATTTTATCATTATTTCTATTATTAATTAGCTTGGTATATAAGGGGGTGTGTAAGTGGTGTGTGCTATAGAGCGTTTGGGGTGTGTGTAATAATTAGTGGTGTGTGTAATGCGGAAGGTGTGTGTAATAAGGCGTGTTCGTCTTGCAATTTGTTTTTTTAATGGTTTACTGATTTTAGAACGAAAAAAAGAACTCTGGAAAAGTTCTTGATTTCGGAAAATCTCGATGCAGCGAGATATAATCATTGTTAGCATATTTTTAACCATTTTCAATAGCTTAACCATAAATTATATTTTTTCTCACGAGATAGCATAAATAAAACGAGGAGGAATCATATGCTATCAAAAGAACTTTTTCTAAGATTACCAAGGGCTTGCGTAATCAATAATTCTAAAGAACAAACCTTACTTTACCCTGAAAATTTAACGCCATTTCAAATGAAATTTGTGCTCGCAATTCTTGCTCAAGCGAATATGAGTAACGATAAAGTCATCGTAAATTTCGATATTTACCTACAAGACTTTAAATCACAACACTCTCTTTTTAGCTGGGTAAAAACATCAATGTCGAAAGTGATTAAGGCAATTGAGGGGATAAAGCACCCGTTCATTCACAATATAACGTGTGTCAACGATAGGATAAATGTAACGGTAAGCCAGCTATACAGAAAACTCATCGTTAGACAATTTTTAGATGAAAAGCCAGTTAATATTGAGCTTGAAGCTTTGATGGCATATAAGAAAGTTTCGTCAATCAAATTACATATACAAACCAAAGCGTTTTACCCATACAGAGCCAATTTTTATTTTTTAATTGAGTTTCTTGGTGTTTCGACAAATCAATGCAGAAAAGAGCAAATCCGCTCAATCAAGAACAAGATCAGAACCGTTAATAATGTTGCTGATTTTAAGTATCAGCATCCTGTCGAGATCAGTGCGCCCGAAAAAGAAGGTGATTATGATTTCTCTATTTTCAGACTAAAAGATGGACTATTTCCGTCAGATAGAATGTTGAAGAGAAAACCAGGGAATAGGAATAAAAAGGAGTAAATTTTTCAATAGTTTAATTTACAAAATATTTAAGGTGGAATAGAATAAATCTGTTACCACTTTGGTAATTCTCCAGCCTATGAAGCAAAGTAGCTTATTACATTGTGTGATGAGGTTGCCTGTGGCAAGCACAGGCGCTTAGTGGAGATTTGCTAATGAGACCTAAAATTGTAGATGTATGTCAATACACTCGTTTTCGTCTAGGTAAGCTTGAGGTAGTGCGTAAGCACCGCCGTTCGCTTCCAAGATGGTAAGTTAATTGAATACCTCGGTGGTAACAACTTTTATTATTGCATCATACATTCATAATGCCCCTCATCCTGAGTGTTTATAAAGATAGATTTAAACCTTTCCAAATACGCTTGTGGGTCAACTTCGACCATTAACCCTATATTTATTGGATCTGAGTGTGAACTTCGGTTTATGTAGCGGTAAAAGGCTTTATGTCCTTGATCTGGTTCTTTTTCAGCTAATTCATTTAATATGTCTGCTAGTTTTTCTTTCTTGTGTACAAAACCGAAGTAATACTCAATGATATTTCTCATTACATTAGGTAAAACGACAGGATTCGCATTACCTTCAATGACATCTTTCAGTATTTGCCATAAAGATTGATAATCATTTTTTAGTTCGCCTCTATTCATTGACTGCACACTTGAATATTGCTTTTTATTCAAACGGTAAAGAGCGTATTTCTCATTGAATTTATCTTTGCCTAATGGGGCTAGCTTCAACAACTCTTGATAAAAGAATAAACTGTGAGTCAAAATGACCACTTTTTTAAATCTGTTCCCTTTAATAATTTTTGAATGGATAAGAGAGGCTATATCATAGATATAGTTTTGAGAGAGACTTGATATTGGATCATCAATAACAATTAATTTTTCTTTGTCAGCAAGATCGGAATCTATGCTCATACTACCGTTACATTTCTCTATAAAATACAAGAAGGTTATTAGTGTTTTCTCTCCCTCACTAAGGGATTGAAATACTTTTTCTTCAGTGATGGCTTTTTCACTTCGGCTGAGTATGAAGTAGTTTTTCTGCTTTGGGTCGGTTGATGCAACAATTTCAAAGCTTGTTAGGCCAAGACTTTTTAAATTCACATTTATTCTTGCAATGGTATCGTCAATATTTGAAGTTCTAGAACGAAGAGAGCTGATTCTGTCTGCGACCTTTTTACCAATCAGTTTTACTCTCTCTAGTCGTTTATTAAGGAGGTCAATTTTATCATCCTGTTCATCTATTAGACGCTTTTCTAGTGAGAATAAGGCTTCAGTATCATATCTAACGGAGTCCCACATTCGGTGTTGAATATCACTTTCACTTTCTTTGAACTTATTAGCCTTAGCTATGATTATCTGAACAGTTTTATTGATCTCTTCCACTATTGTTTTTAATGGTTCTAGTTTGTCTTCGTAATCAATCAATTCAACGGATAAGCTTGGTTTTTCGACTTTAGATTTAATCAGGCTAAGGTTGTCTTTGTAAGCTAGCTCTAGTAGTTCAATATTAGGCTCTACCTTGTGGAGATTTGGATCATATATGGGGCAATTGATAAACGTAGCTTTAATGGATTCAATATACTCAGTCAAAGCCGTCTCATAAGACAGTGCAATAGCTTCAACTTTTTGCACGTTAGAGTCGTATGTTTTATTGAATAATGATGCAAGTTCAGAACGGAATGTGTCATCAATCGTTTCTTTTTGACAAAATGGACATTTTGTTTGTGCTTCCATTAAATAGTTGTCTTTACCGCTCTTAACCCAATTTTGACTGCTGAGTTCTGTTATAAACTCAGTGAGTTGACTATTCTCTGAGCCAACAATTGACTCAGAGAGTAAAGCTACTTCCTCTAATGTAATACTAGGTGAGGTCGGTAGGCTAACTAATGTAGGCAGAGTCTTGTCTGATTGAGTAAGGGAGTCATATTCAGTGTTAAGGCTATCAAGAGAGTCACGAGATACTCCTTTTTGAGCTTTTACTTGCTTATAGAACTTATTTTTGGGTGTTTTGAATCCTTTAAGAAATGGTTCAAGTGATGTCTTCTCGATGATATATTTCTGCTTAAAGACTTCTTCGATTGTGGAATCTGTTGCTGTGGTTTTAGCTTTTTCAGCTTCTGATATCTTGGTCTTGATTCCGCTGTAGATAGCTAAAAGTTTTTCTCTAAGTTTTGATTTTTCATCAATTCTTGCTTCGAGGTCAGCATTGTCTTTACTTAATGTGAAAACGCCTTCTTGCATAGGGTTATGCACAAAATTTTCATCTACAAAGGTTTGGTTATATACGATGGGTGTAAAATCACCATCAATATTCAAGCTACAATTGTCGAAATTGGTTTGATTATACAAGAAGTTAGAAACTGTGGATTTTCCTGTTCCATTTAGCCCAAAAATTAACGTGTTTTGCTTTGATATATCAAGAACTTCTGGAGTTGAAGGGTGATAGCTAGCGACCCCCATTATTGATATTGACTCTGCCACAATTATATTCCCTATATATTCGTTAATATAAAACCATACTAATATAAGTGATTTACTTAGTCTCTGATCTAGTTAGAAAAATTTAGATTTTCAGGGGGCATTTATGTTTCAGTGCTTTAGCTGAGTTTGATGGGGTGTCTACATCATTCATAGCTGTTTCACTTAGGATTTCTTTTAACTGAGCCAGTCGATTTTGTTTATGTTCGTGAATTATACCTTCTCGTGTCTTCAGATGTGCATTATGGTGTTCCTTGAAAGAGCCATAGCGTGAAAAAGTTAGTAGTTCTGTCTCTGTTTTTTTGCTTAGTTCTTTGACGGAAAAACCACGATCAATAGCATTTAAAAATGCACGCTCACTTTCCTTAACAGCAAGTTCTCTCAATGCGTTTATTGCCTTATCAATCTCATCTTCTGAGAGTAGTTTGTTCTTCAGAGCAATTTTGATATCTTCAAAGCAAAGTTGTTCTTTGATATCAGTAAGATCTTGATACGTCAGTTGATGAGGTTTGTCTGATTCAACAAAAAACAATAACGCAGGATCTTTTTTATAAGCGACTTTCATCATACGCTTTAAAAACGCTGGGCTTGAATTTGATAGCGTTGCACCTTTCCAGCCATTTTCAATGGCAATATTGATTGAAAGTGTTAAATCGTGATCGTTAGGTGTTGAAGGGCCAAATCGGATTGAGTCTCTTGTGCTTGATAATTTTAAGTTGTAATTATAAGGTCTTGCTTCAACATTCTTTTTACCAAAATAGATCAGGATGTCATCATTAGCATTGTTTTTGCGTTGTTTGTAATACTTGTTGATTTGAGCGATCTGAAAATCTAACATTTTACGTTTTAATTTGTGTGTTTCGTGTAGTGACGGTGGCTTTTCTAATGTATGAATGAAGTTTGGGAAGCGCTTTTTAATTCTCCCCAAAGTCATAGAACTTGAAATTTTACCACCTGAAATGCTTTCTCCTTGGTGGTGAAAAACGATACCTTTGTTCTTGCCTGATTTAGTGTGTCTGAGTAGCTCTATGCTAATTCCTTGCTTCTCAATCTGCTTAATAAAATCCATTTCATCATTAGCTGATTTGTAGAGGTTAAAAATGGATTTTTTTACCGTTTCAATTTTTTTATTTACCTGTGTCTTTTCTGCTAAATTCTGCTCTACCTGTTGATAAGCAATTTGCTTTGCTATTTCTGCTTCACTCTGATAAGAATCTTCCATTAATAGGTCATAGGATTTTCGTTTAATTTTGGTGAGCGGTGTGTCTTGTTCTTTTGCTTCGCTGAGATTCTTCTGGTGTTGATATTCAGCTTCAAGCTTGCGGTTTTTCATTACCTTTGCCATAGGATCATTAGCTGGTCTAATGGCGTTAGAAACATTGTTGCCAGTCAGTGTCAGGTTGTATTTTCTTTCGATTTTTTCACAGGCTACACGCATTTTTCTCTTTGAGTTTTTTACTCGTTGATAAGTGCCATTACTGTTGTGCTGTCCTCGAATAAAGTGATAGTGCAATCTCCCGTTATCTCTCTGAGGGTAGATAAGGTAAGGGGTGTTTTCCATATCGTATAAATAAGACAGTAATTCTACGCTGATTTGTGCCAATTCTTCTTGATTGAAACGAGCGTTGTCTTCATCCTCAAATGAAATCATTTCGTGTGCATAAAGCTTAGTTTGGAGTTTATTTGTAGATTGGTTTTTATTAAGCGTAATTTCATTGATAAATTCACGCATAAAATCTTTGTAGGCTACGGGATCAGAAATGTCGATAATACCCATATTAGATAGGGCTTGCAGTAATCGAGGATTATCAGGTGAGTTGAGATACTCTTTGGCTACCGTGTTATATCGAATTACAGCTTTTAACTGCTTAATTGATTCCCCTTCGTGTAATAGTTTAGCAATAGCCATTACTTCCCTCCTTCTACAACAAAACTTTTTAGCACTTTGTTTTTTAATGAAGAGATCTGCATTGCCAGTTTTTTAAGCTGAACAGTTTCAGAGTGGCTTATGGTTTTGCTACTGTTTGCTATTTTAGTCACTTGATTAAGGTTATTAGCACAGCGTTTTAAACTCGTCAGGATTTCAAGTAAGTAAGCATCATCTTGAATGATAGTTTTAGGCGGTTCTATTTTCTTTTTGCGTAGTAGCTTTTCAACTAACTCAAGCCACGTCCTTGCTTTTAGCTGAGATTTTGCCATTAGCAATGCTGATTTTTCTTCTTCACTACAACGAATGACTATTTTTGTATTGTTACTCCTTTGTGCCATATTTTCCTCCTTGCTGAACAAATACAATGAGTTTTAAGACTACCAACGGAATACTAAATCGTTTTTAATCGAAGATCGCTATCTGAAAATAGCTGTAAAATATCGAATGAAATGAGATTTTTCAGGTGATTTTAGAAAGTGATCAACACTCCTTTTTTAAATCGTTTTTATGATTTAAAACAAGTGCTTTGGGGGACCCAAGGCTCAACTTGCAACCTATTTTTTGTCTTAAACTCCTATACACAACAGAGCATATATTTTTACAATGTCAAATCATCAGACCTGGGACCATTGTGGCCCCAATGCTGGTAAGCTCTTGTAATCCCTTTTTTCTGTGATACAAAATTAAGAACCACAGGAGAAAAAATTATGGATAAACAGGAACAAGAAAATAGATTGGAATCGATCGCTAAAAATGAGTTACAAAAAACACAACAATTGGCTGAATCTGATTTTGTAAAAGGGCAGTTGAAAGAATTTATGAATAACAAGTTGCGTAAAGATATTGTTATTCGTGATGATTTACTGAAAGGTGGTGATGAGCCATCGAAAGCATTATTTGACAAGATTGACGGTCGTCAGGAAGCTCTTGATGATTTAGTTTCGATTATAGATACGCATCAAACTTGCCTGTTAAGCTCTTACGATATTGCAAAACAAGCGATTTCTGCGTTAAGGAAATACAACCCTACAAAAGCCAGTGAAATTGAAAATTCGTTGGCTTTGAAGGTTAAAAGTAGTGGTTCTAATGTAATAAAGAAAAAACGATTATGATGTAACTTTTGTTACCATATACAGATCGCCATTCTGAGTATTTATAAGGTCAAATTCATCTTTATCTAACTGCTTTAATTGACTGCGAAACTCACGTTTATAACGACTAAAGGGGGCTGTCAGTTCGCTCATTTCTTTTCTTTGGCATAGAAAAAGATAGTTTTTAGATGCGACTCGTTTCGCTTCTGCTTGGAGCATATGCACTTCGAGCCAATCTACTTTTTCTGATGAAAGCCATTTGATTATCTCAATGATTTTATCAATTTGGTTATTAATATAACTTATGGCAGATTGTTGATCTGTTACGCTTTTATGCTTCCAAATAGGTGAGTTATGAGCAATATCGTTCCTTAATTCCCGTAGAGCTGATATTTCTAATTGAACTGAAGAATTTGTTTTTCCCTTGGGTAAGTTAGGGAAAACCAAGGGCATACATTGGGGCCATAGTGCTTTTTTATCACCATTTATTGAAAAGCATTCTCTTAAAAGGTTATCCCAAAAACCAAAGTCCATTTTAGCAACAAGTAGGTCGTGCATTGTTAGACCTTTTGGTGCTGTTTGGATTTTACGAGCAATCTTTTTCTTTATATCTGCAACTTGCGCTCTATGCCATTTGATATTGTTATGATCTCGTTTACCTGCTTTCCAGCTTTTACGCTCTTTAGTGCTAATTTTGTCATACCAATCTGTTGATATTGTTTGTGTTGCACTAATATGGATAGAGTTTCGTAATGCAACTTCTAACGCACTGAGTAGTGGATGTATATTAGCCGCTACTTTTACTGACCAAACATAAGCACCGTGCAGTTCTACCGAGGTCGTTGTTTTAAAAACCTTTTCATACATAGATAAACGCTGATGTGGAATAACATTGGCGAGGGCGGTATATGTAATCGAGTTTGGCATATTAATTCTTCTGGTTTTAGTTGACAGTCATCGTGCTGTTGCTTAGTATATATGTATCAGCTTGTAGATGACCACTGATTCAAGCCACTACATAAGCAACCGTTTATCGGAGAGAAGCCCTAATCATTTGATTGGGGCTTTTCACTTTTTACAGTTTAAGAAATATCTTCTTTCAGATATTTTGCATATCCTTTCTTACCAAACTCTTTGATATCAATTTGGGCGTAGATATTGTGCAATATATTGATGTTTTTATGCCCTGTAATTCGGGCAATAATATTAATTGGCAAGCCCATTTCTGCAAGTCGTGAAGCGGCCTCTCGTCTTAAATCGTGATAACGTAAATTACTGATATTTAGTTTTTTTCTAACTCTTTGCCAACCAGCAGTTACAGAGCGAGGGTTATAGGGAAAAATTAATTCGGGTTGTTCAGGATCTTTTTTCTGCTTCATTATAATTTCATAAGAACCGCCCAATAACGGAATTTCCCAATCATTGCCTATTTTATCGTTTGGGTCTTTTCTATCTCTAATAATAACAGTTTTATTCTTGTGGTCTAAATCAGTCCATTCTATGCGTGTAATCTCAGAGATTCGCATTGCTGTAAGTAGCGAAATTTGTAATATATCACCATAAGGGATTTTAGCTGATTTGTGTTCAGATCGTTTGATTAAATGCTCTTCCATTAGCTTTAGCTCTTCTCTAGTTGGTCTGCGACTTCTGGATTTGGAACGACCAATTAAGTTTAGCGTCTTCAAAGATGAAATTGCTTCATCGTGATATTTACTATCGGCATTAACTTTAAGCACACCTTTTGCCACATCCATTACTGATTTTAGATAAGTGACATCGTGATATATGGTCTGGGGGGAAGGGGTCGTTGCCTCGTTGAACCGTTCTTCACAATGCTTAACTACATCACTCGCTCGCAAGTTACTTGCTAGAATAGATGATATTTCATAATTTAATAAGGCCCTAAGAACAAAACCTTTAGTCCTTCCAATGTCTAAAGATAAACGGGGGTGCGTTTGATACTTTCTTATCAGTTCGCCTACTGTGACTTCATCTAATTCGGATTCAGGACGATAAATGCCAGCTTTGACTCGTTCAAACTTATCTTCCATCTCTTTTTTAATTTTATTCGCCCACGTTTTGGCAAGTGTTTTTGTTTTGAATGTCTTAGATAGCCTGTCGATTACTTTTCCGCCGTGCGTTTGCTGGACTTTTGCTCGGTGGGTAATGTTGCCTGTTTTACCAACTCTTTTTTCAATAATTACAGATGCCATGTATAATCCTTTCTATTAAACGCTATGTTAGTAATGGGATCATAAATAACAGCTTGGGATCGAATTGGGATCAATTTGGGGTGTTATTTGGGATCATTTATAATGGAAAATATAGCAAAACAACACATAATAAACAAACTTCGATTTAGAGTTATCGTGGTTTTAGGTGGTTAACTCATTGATAAATAGTAAAGAAAATAAGAAATACGTTTCAAATAGATTTTCAATTGCACCGATGCTTGATTGGACTGACCGTCATTGCCGCTACTTTCATCGTCTGATGTCAGAGCATACTTTGTTGTATACCGAAATGGTAACGACGGGCGCAATTATCCACGGCAAAGGGGATTTTCTTGAGTATAGCCAACAAGAACATCCGATAGCGCTGCAATTGGGTGGTTCAAATGCGAAAGATTTAGCGCATTGTGCCAAGTTAGCCGCTGAACGTGGTTATGATGAAGTGAATCTAAATGTGGGATGCCCATCTGATCGAGTACAAAATGGTAAATTTGGTGCCTGCTTAATGGCAGAACCAGAGTTGGTGACGGAATGTGTGGCAGAGATGCGTGCGGTGGTGGATATTCCTGTGACAGTAAAAACGCGCATTGGTATAGATGATCAAGATTCGTATGAGTTTTTGACTCGCTTTATCCACATGGTGCATGAGCAGGGCGGGGTCGATCAATTTACGATTCATGCTCGCAAAGCTTGGCTTAGTGGTTTAAGTCCAAAAGAGAACCGCGAAATTCCTGAATTAGATTATCCGCGTGCGTATCAGCTTAAACAAGACTTCCCGCAGCTCAGTATTGCGGTTAATGGTGGGGTGAAAACATTAGAAGATTCTCTACTTCACCTGCAGCATCTAGACGGTGTGATGGTGGGGCGTGAAGCTTATCAAAACCCTTATATGTTGGCAGAAGTTGATCAGCGTTTATTTGGTAGTGATAAGCCAATCAAAAAACGCAGTCAGATTGTGCAAGAGATGTACCCGTATATTGAAAAACAGTTATCTGAAGGTGCATCACTTGGTCATATGACTCGCCACATGCTAGGAATATTTCAAGCGATGCCTGGCGCACGTCAATGGCGTCGTTATATTAGTGAGAATGCTCATAAAAAAGGCTCAGGGATAGAGGTGGTCGAAACTGCATTAGCGAAAATCCCAACTGAGCTAGATGTTTAACTAACAAGTAAATAATTACATCAGAAATTAATTAACTTGGCGAATTTGACGAACAGTAAGTCAAATTCGCCTTTTTATTGTTTTTGGTTAATCGTTATATTTGTATGTTATTGATTATTAATGATCTTAACTTGAAAGCTGCATTAATCGTTATAATCTAGGGGCTGTTGATTTTTCGTGATTAAATTTTGTTCGAGATAAAAGCCTTTTAATCGAGGCAAGTCGATTGAAGCCTAGTATTCTAAGTAAATGAGACTTAACGAAGAGTAAAAGGCTTTTAGCCGAACCCTTCGGGCTGCGTTTGTTGGTCTTTTCTACTTCGACATCGGCTTTTCGTGTAGCCAGCTACACCACAAAGCCTTTTTCTTGTATAAAAACCCAACAACTCGCAGCAAAAACAACCACGAAAGATCAATAGCTCCTAGGAGAGTACTATGTTTGAATTGTTATTTATCTTAATGTTGATTGCTATCTTCGTACTGACTGGCGCGACGATGGTGTCTTTCTTTATCGCCATGGGCGCAGCGCTATTATTAGGCGCTATTTTTGTGATGGTCGGTGCGGTGGTGAAGTTATTGCCTTGGATCATCGTTGCACTTATTGCGTTGTACATTTATAAGTATTACAACAAGCCCGATCAAAATATATAAAGTCGCACTATTTGAAATATGCGTCATTATTAAAGGAGTCGTCATAGGGTTGACGACACTTTGGATCCTTCTATAGGGCAGGGTTGATGATGACGGTTACTGAATTACAACGCTTGTATCAAGACCAGTTATTGGTCGAGGCGATTATAGAGTCTTCGGCGGAAGAAGCGGCATGGATTGTCGAGTTCCGCCATCGCCGTGGTGGGTTAGTCTTGCTGACGGATGTGTATGGCAAGGAATGTCATTGTAGCGATATTGATGATGCTTCTCGCTTAGCGCAAAAAGTGGGTTTTAAGCAAGTGCGTATCGCCAATAAATAAATTCTCGGCTCTGAGTATCTCTATTTTTAGTTTTAACACCAAGATCTTAGTTGGCGTTTTGTATCGCCTTCCTTTTGAAAAATCCTCGCTATTGTCCAAAAAGTTATAAAACATACTTATCAATTCTTTCTCGTCATTAATCAAAATGGTTAATCTATTAAGACGAAATATTAGGAATGCAATATAGATAGGGATGTCACTCATGCTACCAAAAGAACTTTCCGCTCTCGCCAGTCCACTCAATGATCAGCAAATTGGTCAGCTCCAGCAAACCATGTCTGAGTTATCACCTCAGCAATTGGCTTGGGTGAGTGGTTATTTTTGGGGGCTAAGCCAAACGGAACAATCGACAACGGCTCAATCGTCCCATGCTCAACTTTCTGTTGCGGCGCAACCTGCGGGCAAATTAACCATTATTTATGCTTCTCAAACGGGTAATGCCAAAGGTGTGGCAGAAGCATTGAAAAAAGAAGCTGAAGCGAACGATATCGCGGTTGCTCTATTTGATGCCAGTGATTACAAAGGTAAGAACTTAAGTAAAGAGACGCATGTTATTTTTGTGGCGTCGACTAATGGGGAAGGCGAAGCGCCAGATAATGCGCTTGAATTGCATGAATTCCTCCAATCTAAAAAAGCGCCTAAATTACCAAACCTACAATACGCGGTGATTGGTTTAGGTGACTCAAGCTATGAGTTCTTTTGTCAAACAGGTAAAGATTTTGACGCCTTCTTAAGCAAGCAAGGGGCTACGGCATTTCTTGAGCGTCTTGATTGTGATGTAGATTATGAAACACAAGCAATCCAATGGCGTAAACGAGCATTAGATAAAGTGAAAGAGACGCTTTCAAATGGTGATGCGGAGGTAGTTCAACTTCCGGTTGGTAACGCCGCACATGTAGAGAGCCAATGGAATAAACAAAATCCTTACACTGCTAGCTTACTAACGAGCCAAAAAATCACTGGCCGAGAGTCTGGAAAAGATGTTCGCCATATCGAAATTGATTTAGAAGGGTCTGGTTTAACTTATCAGCCTGGTGATGCGTTGGGGGTTTGGTATGAAAATAGCTCTGAGCTGGTGGCGGCTATTTTAGAACAAGTCGGTTTATCTGGGATTGAGAGTATTGATTTGGATGGTGATAGCTTATCTATCCATAGCGCTTTAGTGGCGAAATTTGAAATAACCTCCGCGAATCCTCAATTTGTGACCAAGTATGCTGAAGCTTCGGCTAGTAAAAAACTGCAAAAACTAGTGCAAGATAAAGACAAGTTACGTGAATATGCCGGTAATACACAAGTGATTGATGTATTAAAAGAGAAAAAGACCAAACTGTCGGCAGATGAATTAGTCGGTTTGTTGCGCCGATTAACCCCGCGTCTTTATTCTATAGCTTCAAGTCAGGCGGAAGTAGAAGAAGAGGTTCACTTAACCGTAGGGCTGGTGGAATATAATCAAGGTGAAGAATCGCGATTTGGTGGCGCGTCTGGTTTCTTAGCGCACAACTTGGAAGAGGGCGATGAGGTTAAAGTGTTTATTGAGCACAATAACAATTTCAAATTGCCACAAGATGATAATACTGACGTGATCATGATTGGCCCTGGAACCGGTATTGCGCCATTCCGCAGCTTTATTCAAGAGCGTGAAGCGCGCGATGCAGAAGGTAAAAACTGGTTATTCTTTGGTGATAGAACCTTTACTCAAGACTTTCTGTATCAAGTTGAATGGCAGAAATATCTAAAGTCAGGTGTGCTGAATAAATTAGATGTGGCATTTAGCCGAGATCAAGCAGACAAAGTTTATGTGCAAGACCGTATTTTAGAGCATGCCGAGCAAGTTTGGTTATGGTTACAAGCCGGTGCGTATGTCTATGTTTGTGGTGATGCTAATCGCATGGCGAAAGATGTACATAATGCTTTGATCACGGTTGCACAAAAGCAAGGAAGTTTAAGCCAAGAGCAAGCTGAAGAATTTATCAATGATTTACGCAAAGCAAAACGCTACCAAAGGGATGTGTACTAATGAGCACGAAAGAACAAGTTGTATTAGGTGAAGTATTAGGACCGCTTTCCGATGGTGAGCGTTTAAAAGCGGAAAGCAATTTCTTACGCGGAACTATTGCTGAGGATTTAGCAAACCCAATCACGGGAGCGGTGACGGGGGACAATTTCACCTTGATCCGTTTCCATGGCATGTATTTACAAGATGATCGTGATATTCGCGCCGAAAGAGCTAAGCAAAAATTAGAACCGCTGCATACTTTAATGGTTCGAGCTCGATTGCCTGCCGGAGTGATAACGCCAACTCAGTGGCTTGGTGTCGATAAATGGGCTGATGAACATACGTTATACGGAAGCATTCGTTTAACCACTCGTCAAACTTTTCAATATCACGGTATTTTGAAGCCCAATATTAAAAAGGTCCATAAGGCATTAAGTTCGATTGGTATTGATACCATAGGTACTGCCGCTGATATGAATCGAAACGTACTATGTACCGCCAATCCATATCAATCGGAAGTACATAAAGAGGCTTATGCTTGGGCTCAAAAAATTAGTGAGCACTTTTTACCTCATGCTTCTGGCTATGCTGAGGTTTGGTTAGATGCTGATAAAATAGAAAGCACGGTAAAAGAAGAAGAGCAGATCTTAGGCAGTACTTATTTACCGCGTAAGTTCAAAACGACTATTGCCATTCCGCCATTAAATGATGTGGATGTGCACGCTAATGATTTGAACTTTGTTGCGATCCAAGAAGACGGAAAATTAATCGGCTTTAATGTGCTGGTTGGTGGTGGCTTAGCAATGACGCATGGCGATACCTCAACCTATCCACGCCGAGCGGATGATTTTGGTTTCATACCGGTTGAAAAAACATTGGCCTTTGCTCAAGCTGTGGTGACAACTCAACGTGATTGGGGTAACCGTTCTAATCGTAAAAATGCTAAAACAAAATATACTTTAGATCGTGTTGGTATCGATGTGTTTAAAGCGGAAGTCGAAAAACGTGCTGGTGGTGAGTTTGAAGTCAGTCGCCCGTATGAATTTACCGAGCGTGGTGATCGAATCGGTTGGTCTGAAGGCATCGATGGTAAGCACTACTTGTCTCTATTTATTGAGAATGGTCGTATTCTAGATTTACCTGGTAAGCCGTTAAAAACAGGGATGACGGAATTAGCCAAGATACATAAAGGTGATTTCCGTATTACCGCCAATCAAAACTTAATTGTCGCAGGTGTACCATCCGATCAAAAAATGGCGATTGAAAAAATTGCTGTTGAACATGGCTTAATGGATGAATCTGTCAGTGAGCAGCGTAAAAACTCAATGGCGTGTGTGGCCTTTCCTACTTGTCCGTTAGCGATGGCAGAAGCAGAACGTTTCTTACCTTCTTTTGTGACAGATGTAGAAGGCTTATTACAAAAGCATCAATTACCGACAGAAGAAAATATTATCTTGCGAGTCACTGGTTGTCCTAATGGTTGTGGACGTTCAATGTTGGCCGAAGTGGGTTTAGTTGGCAAAGCGCCAGGGCGTTATAATTTACATCTTGGTGGTAACCGCAGTGGTACTCGTATTCCTAAGATGTACAAAGAAAACATAACGGATAAACAAATTTTATCCGAGCTTGATGACTTAATAGGGCAATGGAGCCGAGATCGCGAATCTAATGAAGGCTTTGGTGACTTCACTATTCGTACCGGCATTATTGATGAAGTCTTTGTCTCTAAAAGGGATTTCTATGCATAGTTCAACTGAATTAAATCAAAAAATGACGAGTAAGCTTGATCTGGTTGAGTTATTAACACTTAACAAAGTAGGGCAGAGCTTAAAATTAGCCGAAATAAATGCACATCTAGAAGATCTTAATGCCGAACAAAGAATTGCTTGGGCGATAGAAAATCTTGAAGGCGAGTTTGCGCTATCTTCAAGTTTTGGTCTGCAAGCGGCGGTTATGTTGCATTTGGTTACTAGCGTAAATCCCGAAACGCCTATTATCTTAACCGATACAGGTTACTTATTTCCTGAGACCTATCGTTTTATCGACCAGTTATCTGTTAGCTTAAACTTGAACTTAAAAACATTCCGAGCAGAGCAAGGCCCAAATTGGCAAGAGGCTCGTTATGGGAAGTTATGGGAGCAAGGGATCAAAGGGATAGAAAAGTACAACAAGATTAATAAAGTCGAACCAATGCGTAGGGCGTTAAGAGAGTTGGATGTTGCTACATGGTTTTCTGGTTTACGTCGAGATCAATCGGGTTCACGCAATCATCTTCCAATCTTGGCTATTCAAAACGGTGTATTTAAGTTTCTGCCTATTATCGATTGGAGTAATCAAGAGATAGATAAATACCTCGAATTACATCAATTGCCGTATCACCCATTAAGAGAGGAAGGTTACTTATCAGTTGGGGATACCCATACAACACGAAAATGGGAGCCAGGAATGAATGAAGAAGAAACCCGATTTTTTGGTTTGAAGCGTGAATGTGGTTTACATGAAGATGACAACACACCAGAAACGGATGGTTCGGGTATCTGATCACGACTATTGAAAGAGTGAAGCATCAACCAAAAGGTTATCTATTATAGATAGCCTTTTATATTTTTAAGTATTAAGAGTGTATCTGATAATAAAAAGCAGGATTAATCGTGGTTTTAAAAGAGAAAGCTAATCACTTGGTAGAGGTGGATTGTGAGCGTAAAAGGATAAGTCTGTGGATAAGCTGTATTAAACATGATGCTAAATTGGTATAAATAAGGCTTTGAATGTAAAATGAGCACCTAACACTTATTTTTGAAATAATTGAAAGAAAAGGCTTGCCAATGTGACGGCGATCTCTATAATGCGACCTCACTGACACGGAGCACACAGCCTAACGGCCGCAACGAGTTAGAGGTCATAACCTTCTCAAAAAGGTTAACGAAAAAAGATTGCAGAAAGTGTTTGACACGCTCAATCAAATCGTTAAAATGGCCGCCCTGTTCAACGAGACGCAAGTCGCACGAACAGTTGCTCTTTAACAATTTAAACCTATCAATCTGTGTGGGCACTCGTTGATGATAATCAATAAAGCTTCTTAGGAAGCAAGAATGATTTCAATGAACTGAGTGACCAAATTGAACAATTTATTGTTCGGCACAGTCAATTCATCATCATTCTGTTGGAATGATGATAGCTTTAAAATTACACTTTATCTTCGGATAAAGATTAGTTTTGAAGTCAGTATTCGTTGAGTCACTCCCTTTTAATTAAGGGAATCAAAATCTTAAATTGAAGAGTTTGATCATGGCTCAGATTGAACGCTGGCGGCAGGCCTAACACATGCAAGTCGAGCGGTAACAGAGATAGCTTGCTATCTGCTGACGAGCGGCGGACGGGTGAGTAATGCATAGGAAGTTGCCCTGATGTGGGGGATACCAGTTGGAAACGACTGTTAATACCGCATAATCTTTTCGGAGCAAAGCGGGGGACCTTCGGGCCTCGCGCGTTAGGATACGCCTATGTGGGATTAGCTAGTTGGTGAGGTAATGGCTCACCAAGGCGACGATCCCTAGCTGGTCTGAGAGGATGATCAGCCACACTGGGACTGAGACACGGCCCAGACTCCTACGGGAGGCAGCAGTGGGGAATATTGCACAATGGGCGAAAGCCTGATGCAGCCATGCCGCGTGTATGAAGAAGGCCTTCGGGTTGTAAAGTACTTTCAGTAGTGAGGAAGGTTGCGTAGTTAATAGCTGCGTAGCTTGACGTTAGCAACAGAAGAAGCACCGGCTAACTCCGTGCCAGCAGCCGCGGTAATACGGAGGGTGCGAGCGTTAATCGGAATTACTGGGCGTAAAGCGCATGCAGGTGGTTTGTTAAGTCAGATGTGAAAGCCCGGGGCTCAACCTCGGAAGGTCATTTGAAACTGGCAAACTAGAGTACTGTAGAGGGGGGTAGAATTTCAGGTGTAGCGGTGAAATGCGTAGAGATCTGAAGGAATACCAGTGGCGAAGGCGGCCCCCTGGACAGATACTGACACTCAGATGCGAAAGCGTGGGGAGCAAACGGGATTAGATACCCCGGTAGTCCACGCCGTAAACGATGTCTACTTGGAGGTTGTGGCCTTGAGCCGTGGCTTTCGGAGCTAACGCGTTAAGTAGACCGCCTGGGGAGTACGGTCGCAAGATTAAAACTCAAATGAATTGACGGGGGCCCGCACAAGCGGTGGAGCATGTGGTTTAATTCGATGCAACGCGAAGAACCTTACCTACTCTTGACATCTACAGAAGTCGGCGGAGACGCTGATGTGCCTTCGGGAACTGTAAGACAGGTGCTGCATGGCTGTCGTCAGCTCGTGTTGTGAAATGTTGGGTTAAGTCCCGCAACGAGCGCAACCCTTATCCTTGTTTGCCAGCGAGTAATGTCGGGAACTCCAGGGAGACTGCCGGTGATAAACCGGAGGAAGGTGGGGACGACGTCAAGTCATCATGGCCCTTACGAGTAGGGCTACACACGTGCTACAATGGCGCATACAGAGGGCAGCAAACTAGCGATAGTGAGCGAATCCCAAAAAGTGCGTCGTAGTCCGGATTGGAGTCTGCAACTCGACTCCATGAAGTCGGAATCGCTAGTAATCGTGGATCAGAATGCCACGGTGAATACGTTCCCGGGCCTTGTACACACCGCCCGTCACACCATGGGAGTGGGCTGCAAAAGAAGTAGGTAGTTTAACCTTTCGGGGAGGACGCTTACCACTTTGTGGTTCATGACTGGGGTGAAGTCGTAACAAGGTAGCCCTAGGGGAACCTGGGGCTGGATCACCTCCTTACGAAAAGATTATTTTTGATGAGTACCCACACAGATTGATGGTTTAGATAAAGTTAAAGCAGAGCTTTAATGAATGACTTCGGTTATTGATTAAAGCTTTTATGCTTTATTGCTCTTTAACAATTTGGAAAGCTGACTGAATAAATAACCAAGGTTATTTGTTCAAAATAAAAGTTCTCAAATCTTATTACTTGCTTGCAAGTGATGAGTAACAACACACATTCAAGTGTCTTGTATTCTACAAACCATTTATGGTTTGTTCTATTGAGTCCGGCAAATCGTTTATTCAAGATTACCCTCTTGAATAAACAAAAAACTAAACCTTATTTAGTTGAACATACATAAGACCCTTTTGGGTTGTATGGTTAAGTGAATAAGCGTACACGGTGGATGCCTAGGCAGTCAGAGGCGATGAAGGACGTATTAACTTGCGATAAGCGTAGATAAGGCAGTAAAAGCCACTTGAGTCTACGATTTCCGAATGGGGAAACCCACGTGCATAAGCACGTATTATTAACTGAATACATAGGTTAATAAGGCGAACCCGGGGAACTGAAACATCTAAGTACCCGGAGGAAGAGAAATCAACCGAGATTCCGAAAGTAGCGGCGAGCGAAATTGGATTAGCCCTTAAGCTTTATATGATGCAGGTGAAGGCTCTGGAAAGTGCCGCGATACAGGGTGATAGCCCCGTAACCGACACATCATACTAAGTGAAAACGAGTAAGGCGGGACACGTGATATCCTGTTTGAATATGGGGGGACCATCCTCCAAGGCTAAATACTCCTGACTGACCGATAGTGAACCAGTACCGTGAGGGAAAGGCGAAAAGAACCCCTGTGAGGGGAGTGAAATAGAACCTGAAACCGTGTACGTACAAGCAGTAGGAGCACCTTCGTGGTGTGACTGCGTACCTTTTGTATAATGGGTCAGCGACTTAATTTTAGTAGCAAGGTTAACCGTTTAGGGGAGCCGTAGGGAAACCGAGTCTTAACTGGGCGAATAGTTGCTAGGATTAGACCCGAAACCAGGTGATCTAGCCATGGGCAGGTTGAAGATTGAGTAACATCAATTGGAGGACCGAACCGACTAATGTTGAAAAATTAGCGGATGACTTGTGGCTAGGGGTGAAAGGCCAATCAAACCTGGAGATAGCTGGTTCTCCCCGAAAGCTATTTAGGTAGCGCCTCGGACGAATACTACTGGGGGTAGAGCACTGTTAAGGCTAGGGGGTCATCCCGACTTACCAACCCTTTGCAAACTCCGAATACCAGTAAGTAATATCCGGGAGACACACGGCGGGTGCTAACGTCCGTCGTGGAGAGGGAAACAACCCAGACCGCCAGCTAAGGTCCCAAAGTATAGCTAAGTGGGAAACGATGTGGGAAGGCTCAGACAGCCAGGATGTTGGCTTAGAAGCAGCCATCATTTAAAGAAAGCGTAATAGCTCACTGGTCGAGTCGGCCTGCGCGGAAGATGTAACGGGGCTAAGCTATACACCGAAGCTGCGGCAGCATAATTTATTATGCTGGGTAGGGGAGCGTTCTGTAAGCCGTTGAAGGTGAACTGAGAAGTTTGCTGGAGGTATCAGAAGTGCGAATGCTGACATGAGTAACGATAAAGGGAGTGAAAAACTCCCTCGCCGGAAGACCAAGGGTTCCTGTCCAACGTTAATCGGGGCAGGGTAAGTCGACCCCTAAGGCGAGGCTGAAAAGCGTAGTCGATGGGAAACGGGTTAATATTCCCGTACTTCTTATAAATGCGATGGGGGGACGGAGAAGGCTAGGTGGGCCTGGCGATGGTTGTCCAGGTTCAAGTGCGTAGGCTAATTTCTTAGGTAAATCCGGGAAATTGTTAGGCTGAGACACGATGTCGAGTCACTACGGTGATGAAGTCATTGATGCCATACTTCCAGGAAAAGCCTCTAAGCTTCAGTTTATAAGAAATCGTACCCCAAACCGACACAGGTGGTCGGGTAGAGAATACCAAGGCGCTTGAGAGAACTCGGGTGAAGGAACTAGGCAAAATGGTACCGTAACTTCGGGAGAAGGTACGCTCCTGTTGGTGATGAGACTTGCTCTCTAAGCTGACGGGAGTCGCAGATACCAGGTGGCTGCAACTGTTTATTAAAAACACAGCACTGTGCAAAATCGTAAGATGACGTATACGGTGTGACGCCTGCCCGGTGCCGGAAGGTTAATTGATGGGGTTAGACTTCGGTCGAAGCTCTTGATCGAAGCCCCGGTAAACGGCGGCCGTAACTATAACGGTCCTAAGGTAGCGAAATTCCTTGTCGGGTAAGTTCCGACCTGCACGAATGGCGTAATGATGGCCACGCTGTCTCCACCCGAGACTCAGTGAAATTGAAATCGCTGTGAAGATGCAGTGTACCCGCGGCTAGACGGAAAGACCCCGTGAACCTTTACTACAGCTTGGCACTGAACATTGAACCTACATGTGTAGGATAGGTGGGAGACTTTGAAGCATTGTCGCTAGATGATGTGGAGTCGTCCTTGAAATACCACCCTTGTAGTTTTGATGTTCTAACATAGGTCCCTAATCGGGATTGTGGACAGTGCCTGGTGGGTAGTTTGACTGGGGCGGTCTCCTCCCAAAGAGTAACGGAGGAGCACGAAGGTGGGCTAAACACGGTTGGACATCGTGTGGTTAGTGCAATGGCATAAGCCCGCTTGACTGCGAGAATGACAATTCGAGCAGGTGCGAAAGCAGGTCATAGTGATCCGGTGGTTCTGAATGGAAGGGCCATCGCTCAACGGATAAAAGGTACTCCGGGGATAACAGGCTGATACCGCCCAAGAGTTCATATCGACGGCGGTGTTTGGCACCTCGATGTCGGCTCATCACATCCTGGGGCTGAAGTCGGTCCCAAGGGTATGGCTGTTCGCCATTTAAAGTGGTACGCGAGCTGGGTTTAGAACGTCGTGAGACAGTTCGGTCCCTATCTGCCGTGGGCGTTGGAAGATTGAAGGGGGCTGCTCCTAGTACGAGAGGACCGGAGTAGACGAACCACTGGTGTTCGGGTTGTCATGCCAATGGCATTGCCCGGTAGCTAAGTTCGGAATCGATAAGTGCTGAAAGCATCTAAGCACGAAGCGAGCCCTGAGATGAGTCTTCCCTGGCGCTTTAAGCGTCCTAAAGGGTTGTTCGAGACTAGAACGTTGATAGGCAGGGTGTGTAAGTGCTGCGAGGCATTGAGCTAACCTGTACTAATTGCCCGTGAGGCTTAACCATACAACACCTAAAGGGTTTTGTTGTTGGATTTAATAGAAGATACAGATAGATACTTGAATGAAGTGTGAGAACAGATATTTAGTTAGAGATAACAAACAGCTTTCCGAATTAGTTAAGACGAAATCGTCTTAACAAAGAATATTGCTTGGCGACCATAGCATTGTGGACCCACCTGATTCCATGCCGAACTCAGAAGTGAAACGCAATAGCGCCGATGGTAGTGTGGGGTTTCCCCATGTGAGAGTAGGACATCGCCAGGCTTGAATTTTAAGCTTACTTATTAGTAGGCTTTTACTTCCACTTTCAAAGTGAAGTAAAAATAGTATTTTCGTAAAGTTGAAAATACTATCTTGACTTTCATTTTAGTAAGCGTATTATACGCTTCCTGCTTGTGACGCAAGTCACTGAAAGCAATGCTCTTTAACAATTTAAACCTATCAATCTGTGTGGGCACTCGTTGATGATAATCAATAAAGCTTCTTAGGAAGCAAAAATGATTTCAATGAACTGAGTGACCAAATTGAACAATTTATTGTTCGGCACAGTCAATTCATCATCATTCTGTTGGAATGATGATAGCTTTAAAATTACACTTTATCTTCGGATAAAGATTAGTTTTGAAGTCAGTATTCGTTGAGTCACTCCCTTTTAATTAAGGGAATCAAAATCTTAAATTGAAGAGTTTGATCATGGCTCAGATTGAACGCTGGCGGCAGGCCTAACACATGCAAGTCGAGCGGTAACAGAGATAGCTTGCTATCTGCTGACGAGCGGCGGACGGGTGAGTAATGCATAGGAAGTTGCCCTGATGTGGGGGATACCAGTTGGAAACGACTGTTAATACCGCATAATCTTTTCGGAGCAAAGCGGGGGACCTTCGGGCCTCGCGCGTTAGGATACGCCTATGTGGGATTAGCTAGTTGGTGAGGTAATGGCTCACCAAGGCGACGATCCCTAGCTGGTCTGAGAGGATGATCAGCCACACTGGGACTGAGACACGGCCCAGACTCCTACGGGAGGCAGCAGTGGGGAATATTGCACAATGGGCGAAAGCCTGATGCAGCCATGCCGCGTGTATGAAGAAGGCCTTCGGGTTGTAAAGTACTTTCAGTTGTGAGGAAGGTTGCGTAGTTAATAGCTGCGTAGCTTGACGTTAGCAACAGAAGAAGCACCGGCTAACTCCGTGCCAGCAGCCGCGGTAATACGGAGGGTGCGAGCGTTAATCGGAATTACTGGGCGTAAAGCGCATGCAGGTGGTTTGTTAAGTCAGATGTGAAAGCCCGGGGCTCAACCTCGGAAGGTCATTTGAAACTGGCAAACTAGAGTACTGTAGAGGGGGGTAGAATTTCAGGTGTAGCGGTGAAATGCGTAGAGATCTGAAGGAATACCAGTGGCGAAGGCGGCCCCCTGGACAGATACTGACACTCAGATGCGAAAGCGTGGGGAGCAAACGGGATTAGATACCCCGGTAGTCCACGCCGTAAACGATGTCTACTTGGAGGTTGTGGCCTTGAGCCGTGGCTTTCGGAGCTAACGCGTTAAGTAGACCGCCTGGGGAGTACGGTCGCAAGATTAAAACTCAAATGAATTGACGGGGGCCCGCACAAGCGGTGGAGCATGTGGTTTAATTCGATGCAACGCGAAGAACCTTACCTACTCTTGACATCTACAGAAGTCGGCGGAGACGCTGATGTGCCTTCGGGAACTGTAAGACAGGTGCTGCATGGCTGTCGTCAGCTCGTGTTGTGAAATGTTGGGTTAAGTCCCGCAACGAGCGCAACCCTTATCCTTGTTTGCCAGCGAGTAATGTCGGGAACTCCAGGGAGACTGCCGGTGATAAACCGGAGGAAGGTGGGGACGACGTCAAGTCATCATGGCCCTTACGAGTAGGGCTACACACGTGCTACAATGGCGCATACAGAGGGCAGCAAGCTAGCGATAGTGAGCGAATCCCAAAAAGTGCGTCGTAGTCCGGATTGGAGTCTGCAACTCGACTCCATGAAGTCGGAATCGCTAGTAATCGTGGATCAGAATGCCACGGTGAATACGTTCCCGGGCCTTGTACACACCGCCCGTCACACCATGGGAGTGGGCTGCAAAAGAAGTAGGTAGTTTAACCTTTCGGGGAGGACGCTTACCACTTTGTGGTTCATGACTGGGGTGAAGTCGTAACAAGGTAGCCCTAGGGGAACCTGGGGCTGGATCACCTCCTTACGAAAAGATTATTTTTGATGAGTACCCACACAGATTGATTAGGTTTAGAAAAGAAAAGAGTTTGAAAGCATCCCATATGCTTTCGTATTTTATTCAGAAATGAATAAAAATCCTGTGTCCCGTTCGTCTAGAGGCCTAGGACACCGCCCTTTCACGGCGGTAACAGGGGTTCGACTCCCCTACGGGATACCACTTCTCTCCTTTTGATTAAGAGAGTAGTAAAATGGGTCGTTAGCTCAGCTGGTAGAGCAGTTGACTTTTAATCAATTGGTCGCAGGTTCGAATCCTGCACGACCCACCATTCCTTCCACGGGAATGCTTACTTTAGGTAAGAAAAACAATGTGGGCGATTAGCT
Organism: Vibrio algicola; assembly: GCF_009601765.2. Lineage (NCBI taxonomy): Bacteria > Pseudomonadati > Pseudomonadota > Gammaproteobacteria > Vibrionales > Vibrionaceae > Vibrio > Vibrio algicola. The sequence continues at coordinate 2,206,355 of NZ_CP045699.1, read as the reverse complement.
CAGTTGGGAGAGCACCTGCCTTACAAGCAGGGGGTCACTGGTTCGAGCCCGGTATCGCCCACCACTCTTTAAGTGTTTTCTATGATGTTTCGCATTCAATTTTTATTGAATGGGATTTCTTGTCGCTGAAAGCCTTTAAAAAGTGTTACGTTTGTAAAAACAATAACTCTTTGCTCTTTAACAATTTGGAAAGCTGACTGAATAAATAACCAAGGTTATTTGTTCAAAATAAAAGTTCTCAAATCTTATTGCTTGCTTGCAAGTGATGAGTAACAACACACATTCAAGTGTCTTGTATTCTACAAACCATTTATGGTTTGTTCTATTGAGTCCGGCAAATCGTTTATTCAAGATTACCCTCTTGAATAAACAAAAAACTAAACCTTATTTAGTTGAACATACATAAGACCCTTTTGGTTGTATGGTTAAGTGAATAAGCGTACACGGTGGATGCCTAGGCAGTCAGAGGCGATGAAGGACGTATTAACTTGCGATAAGCGTAGATAAGGCAGTAAAAGCCACTTGAGTCTACGATTTCCGAATGGGGAAACCCACGTGCATAAGCACGTATTATTAACTGAATACATAGGTTAATAAGGCGAACCCGGGGAACTGAAACATCTAAGTACCCGGAGGAAGAGAAATCAACCGAGATTCCGAAAGTAGCGGCGAGCGAAATTGGATTAGCCCTTAAGCTTTATATGATGCAGGTGAAGGCTCTGGAAAGTGCCGCGATACAGGGTGATAGCCCCGTAACCGACACATCATACTAAGTGAAAACGAGTAAGGCGGGACACGTGATATCCTGTTTGAATATGGGGGGACCATCCTCCAAGGCTAAATACTCCTGACTGACCGATAGTGAACCAGTACCGTGAGGGAAAGGCGAAAAGAACCCCTGTGAGGGGAGTGAAATAGAACCTGAAACCGTGTACGTACAAGCAGTAGGAGCACCTTCGTGGTGTGACTGCGTACCTTTTGTATAATGGGTCAGCGACTTAATTTTAGTAGCAAGGTTAACCGTTTAGGGGAGCCGTAGGGAAACCGAGTCTTAACTGGGCGAATAGTTGCTAGGATTAGACCCGAAACCAGGTGATCTAGCCATGGGCAGGTTGAAGATTGAGTAACATCAATTGGAGGACCGAACCGACTAATGTTGAAAAATTAGCGGATGACTTGTGGCTAGGGGTGAAAGGCCAATCAAACCTGGAGATAGCTGGTTCTCCCCGAAAGCTATTTAGGTAGCGCCTCGGACGAATACTACTGGGGGTAGAGCACTGTTAAGGCTAGGGGGTCATCCCGACTTACCAACCCTTTGCAAACTCCGAATACCAGTAAGTAATATCCGGGAGACACACGGCGGGTGCTAACGTCCGTCGTGGAGAGGGAAACAACCCAGACCGCCAGCTAAGGTCCCAAAGTATAGCTAAGTGGGAAACGATGTGGGAAGGCTCAGACAGCCAGGATGTTGGCTTAGAAGCAGCCATCATTTAAAGAAAGCGTAATAGCTCACTGGTCGAGTCGGCCTGCGCGGAAGATGTAACGGGGCTAAGCTATACACCGAAGCTGCGGCAGCATAATTTATTATGCTGGGTAGGGGAGCGTTCTGTAAGCCGTTGAAGGTGAACTGAGAAGTTTGCTGGAGGTATCAGAAGTGCGAATGCTGACATGAGTAACGATAAAGGGAGTGAAAAACTCCCTCGCCGGAAGACCAAGGGTTCCTGTCCAACGTTAATCGGGGCAGGGTAAGTCGACCCCTAAGGCGAGGCTGAAAAGCGTAGTCGATGGGAAACGGGTTAATATTCCCGTACTTCTTATAAATGCGATGGGGGGACGGAGAAGGCTAGGTGGGCCTGGCGATGGTTGTCCAGGTTCAAGTGCGTAGGCTAATTTCTTAGGTAAATCCGGGAAATTGTTAGGCTGAGACACGATGTCGAGTCACTACGGTGATGAAGTCATTGATGCCATGCTTCCAGGAAAAGCCTCTAAGCTTCAGTTTATAAGAAATCGTACCCCAAACCGACACAGGTGGTCGGGTAGAGAATACCAAGGCGCTTGAGAGAACTCGGGTGAAGGAACTAGGCAAAATGGTACCGTAACTTCGGGAGAAGGTACGCTCCTGTTGGTGATGAGACTTGCTCTCTAAGCTGACGGGAGTCGCAGATACCAGGTGGCTGCAACTGTTTATTAAAAACACAGCACTGTGCAAAATCGTAAGATGACGTATACGGTGTGACGCCTGCCCGGTGCCGGAAGGTTAATTGATGGGGTTAGACTTCGGTCGAAGCTCTTGATCGAAGCCCCGGTAAACGGCGGCCGTAACTATAACGGTCCTAAGGTAGCGAAATTCCTTGTCGGGTAAGTTCCGACCTGCACGAATGGCGTAATGATGGCCACGCTGTCTCCACCCGAGACTCAGTGAAATTGAAATCGCTGTGAAGATGCAGTGTACCCGCGGCTAGACGGAAAGACCCCGTGAACCTTTACTACAGCTTGGCACTGAACATTGAACCTACATGTGTAGGATAGGTGGGAGACTTTGAAGCATTGTCGCTAGATGATGTGGAGTCGTCCTTGAAATACCACCCTTGTAGTTTTGATGTTCTAACATAGGTCCCTAATCGGGATTGTGGACAGTGCCTGGTGGGTAGTTTGACTGGGGCGGTCTCCTCCCAAAGAGTAACGGAGGAGCACGAAGGTGGGCTAAACACGGTTGGACATCGTGTGGTTAGTGCAATGGCATAAGCCCGCTTGACTGCGAGAATGACAATTCGAGCAGGTGCGAAAGCAGGTCATAGTGATCCGGTGGTTCTGAATGGAAGGGCCATCGCTCAACGGATAAAAGGTACTCCGGGGATAACAGGCTGATACCGCCCAAGAGTTCATATCGACGGCGGTGTTTGGCACCTCGATGTCGGCTCATCACATCCTGGGGCTGAAGTCGGTCCCAAGGGTATGGCTGTTCGCCATTTAAAGTGGTACGCGAGCTGGGTTTAGAACGTCGTGAGACAGTTCGGTCCCTATCTGCCGTGGGCGTTGGAAGATTGAAGGGGGCTGCTCCTAGTACGAGAGGACCGGAGTGGACGAACCACTGGTGTTCGGGTTGTCATGCCAATGGCATTGCCCGGTAGCTAAGTTCGGAATCGATAAGTGCTGAAAGCATCTAAGCACGAAGCGAGCCCTGAGATGAGTCTTCCCTGGCGCTTTAAGCGTCCTAAAGGGTTGTTCGAGACTAGAACGTTGATAGGCAGGGTGTGTAAGTGCTGCGAGGCATTGAGCTAACCTGTACTAATTGCCCGTGAGGCTTAACCATACAACACCTAAAGGGTTTTGTTGTTGGATTTAATAGAAGATACAGATAGATACTTGAATGAAGTGTGAGAACAGATATTTAGTTAGAGATAACAAACAGCTTTCCGAATTAGTTAAGACGAAATCGTCTTAACAAAGAATATTGCTTGGCGACCATAGCATTGTGGACCCACCTGATTCCATGCCGAACTCAGAAGTGAAACGCAATAGCGCCGATGGTAGTGTGGGGTTTCCCCATGTGAGAGTAGGACATCGCCAGGCTTGAATTTTAAGCTTACTTATTAGTAGGCTTTTACTTCCACTTTCAAAGTGAAGTAAAAATAGTATTTTCGTAAAGTTGAAAATACTATCTTGACTTTCATTTTAGTAAGCGTATTATACGCTTCCTGCTTGTGACGCAAGTCACTGAAAGCAATGCTCTTTAACAATTTAAACCTATCAATCTGTGTGGGCACTCGTTGATGATAATCAATAAAGCTTCTTAGGAAGCAAAAATGATTTCAATGAACTGAGTGACCAAATTGAACAATTTATTGTTCGGCACAGTCAATTCATCATCATTCTGTTGGAATGATGATAGCTTTAAAATTACACTTTATCTTAGGATAAAGATTAGTTTTGAAGTCAGTATTCGTTGAGTCACTCCCTTTTAATTAAGGGAATCAAAATCTTAAATTGAAGAGTTTGATCATGGCTCAGATTGAACGCTGGCGGCAGGCCTAACACATGCAAGTCGAGCGGTAACAGAGATAGCTTGCTATCTGCTGACGAGCGGCGGACGGGTGAGTAATGCATAGGAAGTTGCCCTGATGTGGGGGATACCAGTTGGAAACGACTGTTAATACCGCATAATCTTTTCGGAGCAAAGCGGGGGACCTTCGGGCCTCGCGCGTTAGGATACGCCTATGTGGGATTAGCTAGTTGGTGAGGTAATGGCTCACCAAGGCGACGATCCCTAGCTGGTCTGAGAGGATGATCAGCCACACTGGGACTGAGACACGGCCCAGACTCCTACGGGAGGCAGCAGTGGGGAATATTGCACAATGGGCGAAAGCCTGATGCAGCCATGCCGCGTGTATGAAGAAGGCCTTCGGGTTGTAAAGTACTTTCAGTTGTGAGGAAGGTTGCGTAGTTAATAGCTGCGTAGCTTGACGTTAGCAACAGAAGAAGCACCGGCTAACTCCGTGCCAGCAGCCGCGGTAATACGGAGGGTGCGAGCGTTAATCGGAATTACTGGGCGTAAAGCGCATGCAGGTGGTTTGTTAAGTCAGATGTGAAAGCCCGGGGCTCAACCTCGGAAGGTCATTTGAAACTGGCAAACTAGAGTACTGTAGAGGGGGTAGAATTTCAGGTGTAGCGGTGAAATGCGTAGAGATCTGAAGGAATACCAGTGGCGAAGGCGGCCCCCTGGACAGATACTGACACTCAGATGCGAAAGCGTGGGGAGCAAACGGGATTAGATACCCCGGTAGTCCACGCCGTAAACGATGTCTACTTGGAGGTTGTGGCCTTGAGCCGTGGCTTTCGGAGCTAACGCGTTAAGTAGACCGCCTGGGGAGTACGGTCGCAAGATTAAAACTCAATGAATTGACGGGGGCCCGCACAAGCGGTGGAGCATGTGGTTTAATTCGATGCAACGCGAAGAACCTTACCTACTCTTGACATCTACAGAAGTCGGCGGAGACGCTGATGTGCCTTCGGAACTGTAAGACAGGTGCTGCATGGCTGTCGTCAGCTCGTGTTGTGAAATGTTGGGTTAAGTCCCGCAACGAGCGCAACCCTTATCCTTGTTTGCCAGCGAGTAATGTCGGGAACTCCAGGGAGACTGCCGGTGATAAACCGGAGGAAGGTGGGGACGACGTCAAGTCATCATGGCCCTTACGAGTAGGGCTACACACGTGCTACAATGGCGCATACAGAGGGCAGCAAGCTAGCGATAGTGAGCGAATCCCAAAAAGTGCGTCGTAGTCCGGATTGGAGTCTGCAACTCGACTCCATGAAGTCGGAATCGCTAGTAATCGTGGATCAGAATGCCACGGTGAATACGTTCCCGGGCCTTGTACACACCGCCCGTCACACCATGGGAGTGGGCTGCAAAAGAAGTAGGTAGTTTAACCTTTCGGGGAGGACGCTTACCACTTTGTGGTTCATGACTGGGGTGAAGTCGTAACAAGGTAGCCCTAGGGGAACCTGGGGCTGGATCACCTCCTTACGAAAAGATTATTTTTGATGAGTACCCACACAGATTGATGGTTTAGATAAAGTTAAAGCAGAGCTTTAATGAATGACTTCGGTTATTGATTAAAGCTTTTATGCTTTATGCTCTTTAACAATTTGGAAAGCTGACTGAATAAATAACCAAGGTTATTTGTTCAAAATAAAAGTTCTCAAATCTTATTACTTGCTTGCAAGTGATGAGTAACAACACACATTCAAGTGTCTTGTATTCTACAAACCATTTATGGTTTGTTCTATTGAGTCCGGCAAATCGTTTATTCAAGATTACCCTCTTGAATAAACAAAAAACTAAACCTTATTTAGTTGAACATACATAAGACCCTTTTGGGTTGTATGGTTAAGTGAATAAGCGTACACGGTGGATGCCTAGGCAGTCAGAGGCGATGAAGGACGTATTAACTTGCGATAAGCGTAGATAAGGCAGTAAAAGCCACTTGAGTCTACGATTTCCGAATGGGGAAACCCACGTGCATAAGCACGTATTATTAACTGAATACATAGGTTAATAAGGCGAACCCGGGGAACTGAAACATCTAAGTACCCGGAGGAAGAGAAATCAACCGAGATTCCGAAAGTAGCGGCGAGCGAAATTGGATTAGCCCTTAAGCTTTATATGATGCAGGTGAAGGCTCTGGAAAGTGCCGCGATACAGGGTGATAGCCCCGTAACCGACACATCATACTAAGTGAAAACGAGTAAGGCGGGACACGTGATATCCTGTTTGAATATGGGGGGACCATCCTCCAAGGCTAAATACTCCTGACTGACCGATAGTGAACCAGTACCGTGAGGGAAAGGCGAAAAGAACCCCTGTGAGGGGAGTGAAATAGAACCTGAAACCGTGTACGTACAAGCAGTAGGAGCACCTTCGTGGTGTGACTGCGTACCTTTTGTATAATGGGTCAGCGACTTAATTTTAGTAGCAAGGTTAACCGTTTAGGGGAGCCGTAGGGAAACCGAGTCTTAACTGGGCGAATAGTTGCTAGGATTAGACCCGAAACCAGGTGATCTAGCCATGGGCAGGTTGAAGATTGAGTAACATCAATTGGAGGACCGAACCGACTAATGTTGAAAAATTAGCGGATGACTTGTGGCTAGGGGTGAAAGGCCAATCAAACCTGGAGATAGCTGGTTCTCCCCGAAAGCTATTTAGGTAGCGCCTCGGACGAATACTACTGGGGGTAGAGCACTGTTAAGGCTAGGGGGTCATCCCGACTTACCAACCCTTTGCAAACTCCGAATACCAGTAAGTAATATCCGGGAGACACACGGCGGGTGCTAACGTCCGTCGTGGAGAGGGAAACAACCCAGACCGCCAGCTAAGGTCCCAAAGTATAGCTAAGTGGGAAACGATGTGGGAAGGCTCAGACAGCCAGGATGTTGGCTTAGAAGCAGCCATCATTTAAAGAAAGCGTAATAGCTCACTGGTCGAGTCGGCCTGCGCGGAAGATGTAACGGGGCTAAGCTATACACCGAAGCTGCGGCAGCATAATTTATTATGCTGGGTAGGGGAGCGTTCTGTAAGCCGTTGAAGGTGAACTGAGAAGTTTGCTGGAGGTATCAGAAGTGCGAATGCTGACATGAGTAACGATAAAGGGAGTGAAAAACTCCCTCGCCGGAAGACCAAGGGTTCCTGTCCAACGTTAATCGGGGCAGGGTAAGTCGACCCCTAAGGCGAGGCTGAAAAGCGTAGTCGATGGGAAACGGGTTAATATTCCCGTACTTCTTATAAATGCGATGGGGGGACGGAGAAGGCTAGGTGGGCCTGGCGATGGTTGTCCAGGTTCAAGTGCGTAGGCTAATTTCTTAGGTAAATCCGGGAAATTGTTAGGCTGAGACACGATGTCGAGTCACTACGGTGATGAAGTCATTGATGCCATGCTTCCAGGAAAAGCTCTAAGCTTCAGAAACTCTAAACAGATAATCGTACCCCAAACCGACACAGGTGGTCGGGTAGAGAATACCAAGGCGCTTGAGAGAACTCGGGTGAAGGAACTAGGCAAAATGGTACCGTAACTTCGGGAGAAGGTACGCTCCTGTTGGTGATGAGACTTGCTCTCTAAGCTGACGGGAGTCGCAGATACCAGGTGGCTGCAACTGTTTATTAAAAACACAGCACTGTGCAAAATCGTAAGATGACGTATACGGTGTGACGCCTGCCCGGTGCCGGAAGGTTAATTGATGGGGTTAGACTTCGGTCGAAGCTCTTGATCGAAGCCCCGGTAAACGGCGGCCGTAACTATAACGGTCCTAAGGTAGCGAAATTCCTTGTCGGGTAAGTTCCGACCTGCACGAATGGCGTAATGATGGCCACGCTGTCTCCACCCGAGACTCAGTGAAATTGAAATCGCTGTGAAGATGCAGTGTACCCGCGGCTAGACGGAAAGACCCCGTGAACCTTTACTACAGCTTGGCACTGAACATTGAACCTACATGTGTAGGATAGGTGGGAGACTTTGAAGCATTGTCGCTAGATGATGTGGAGTCGTCCTTGAAATACCACCCTTGTAGTTTTGATGTTCTAACATAGGTCCCTAATCGGGATTGTGGACAGTGCCTGGTGGGTAGTTTGACTGGGGCGGTCTCCTCCCAAAGAGTAACGGAGGAGCACGAAGGTGGGCTAAACACGGTTGGACATCGTGTGGTTAGTGCAATGGCATAAGCCCGCTTGACTGCGAGAATGACAATTCGAGCAGGTGCGAAAGCAGGTCATAGTGATCCGGTGGTTCTGAATGGAAGGGCCATCGCTCAACGGATAAAAGGTACTCCGGGGATAACAGGCTGATACCGCCCAAGAGTTCATATCGACGGCGGTGTTTGGCACCTCGATGTCGGCTCATCACATCCTGGGGCTGAAGTCGGTCCCAAGGGTATGGCTGTTCGCCATTTAAAGTGGTACGCGAGCTGGGTTTAGAACGTCGTGAGACAGTTCGGTCCCTATCTGCCGTGGGCGTTGGAAGATTGAAGGGGGCTGCTCCTAGTACGAGAGGACCGGAGTGGACGAACCACTGGTGTTCGGGTTGTCATGCCAATGGCATTGCCCGGTAGCTAAGTTCGGAATCGATAAGTGCTGAAAGCATCTAAGCACGAAGCGAGCCCTGAGATGAGTCTTCCCTGGCGCTTTAAGCGTCCTAAAGGGTTGTTCGAGACTAGAACGTTGATAGGCAGGGTGTGTAAGTGCTGCGAGGCATTGAGCTAACCTGTACTAATTGCCCGTGAGGCTTAACCATACAACACCTAAAGGGTTTTGTTGTTGGATTTAATAGAAGATACAGATAGATACTTGAATGAAGTGTGAGAACAGATATTTAGTTAGAGATAACAAACAGCTTTCCGAATTAGTTAAGACGAAATCGTCTTAACAAAGAATATTGCTTGGCGACCATAGCATTGTGGACCCACCTGATTCCATGCCGAACTCAGAAGTGAAACGCAATAGCGCCGATGGTAGTGTGGGGTTTCCCCATGTGAGAGTAGGACATCGCCAGGCTTTGATTTAGTATACTGAATAGACACTGCGGAGTGGTAGTTCAGTTGGTTAGAATACCGGCCTGTCACGCCGGGGGTCGCGGGTTCGAGTCCCGTCCACTCCGCCATTATTCATAGATGTAAATTATACTAGATTTTAGGGGTGTAGCTCCAACTGGCAGAGCAGCGGATTCCAAATCCGCGTGTTGGGAGTTCGAATCTCTCCACCCCTGCCATATTAAGGCCTTAGCAGAAATGCTAAGGCCTTTTTTCGTATTATAGTAATATCATACCAATTCAAATAATTAACTGGTCAATTGACACCAATCTCTAGAGCAGAGTGATTTCACTCTGCTTTTTGTGCTACTAAATATATTCAATGCTGAACAAAGTTTATTAATGATATTGTCGTAGACATTAAAGCATCAGTTTGCGACTTCATTCTAACGCAACCAACTCTATACCGGCTCAATTGGATTTAATTCTGGTGAATAAAGTGGGATGAAGCATACTCACATTATCCAAATTATCTGCAAGATTACTGTGATGTCAACTTTCCGGGTCCACTATAACAAGTGAGTGTTTGCCGAATAGCGTTGTTACCGACGATATTAATTCAAGTTGTTTTCTCATGATATCCATATTGCTAAAAGGAGCCACGATGGCTTCGGTGCATCTGTTGTAATACATACAACTCTAAACAAATACGAATATTCAAATAGTTACTGCTGAATTGCTCTTGGACGAGAGTCTTTCTCTGCCTAAATTGTTGTTGTGATATGACGTTGAGCAAATATTGCTTTATCTTGAAACCAGATCAATACATCATCGAGATGAACGTGACTAGGGAGCTTAAGGGTCGTTTCAATTTTGAATTTTTTTAAAACTCTCTTGGGTTTCTTCTGATTGCTTAGGATACTGGAACGAGTGGTGATCAAGCTTAAATTCAGATGGTGTAAAAGCTGATAGATTCAAATATTGAGCAATTTCAGTTCGTTTTTTCCCATCAAGAAAATGCTCAGAGCCCCAGAGCCCCAGAGCTTAACAATTAGCTATGAGCCTGTTGCTTGTTGATGAAAATATCTTTACTCCAGTTAAATATGATTAGAATTGCGAGTATTCCACCGCAACTAATCGTCAGCCAATGTGGTAATAATTCATGCTCCGGCCCAATTTGTGGTGTCACTTGAAAGCCATATTGAGTCACTAAGTAGTCGACAAAGCTCCCCATTATCAATGCACCACCGAGTACTCCACCTAAGTAACCAAAGAGTGCACGTTTTCCCATTTCTTTGGCTACAATACCTAAACTAGCAACATTACTGGCCGGGCCAGCTAGCATAAAGACTAAAACTGCTCCAGGTGATATTCCTGCTAATAATAGTCCTGCAGCTACAGGGGTTGATGCGGTGGCGCATATATACATAGGTATTGATATTAGAACCATTAGTAACATAGCCAAAATACCACTGCCCCAGCCTTCTAAAAAACCATCTGGCATATAAGCTTGAATTAACGCTGCAAAGCCTAACCCTACCAATAACCACCCACTGGTATCTTTTAATAAGTCTGTTGAAGCAAAAGTAAGTGATAGTTTGATCTTACCTATTAACGTATTAGGTTTTTCTGTATCAGAATCGGATGAAGAACCACAAGAAGTTGTTTTTTTATTTGAACAACACGATGGCTTTATTTTCAATATTCCATTGGGTTTAAGCATGGCACTATCTGGTTTTAGAATAGTAGTTTCTGCATTGCTGCAACATGATGAGGCAGGTGTTAGCTTTGAAGGGGATGATATTGATGAAACCGTAATCTTCTTCTCGTCTCTACCGACTAATATTCCAGCCAAAATTGCACTGAAAATTGCTGATATTGGACGCATTATTGCCATAAATGGGCCTAATAAGACATAAGATATCACGATAGAATCGACGCCGGTTTCTGGTGTTGAAACTAAAAATGAGGTGGTTGAAGCTTTAGAGGCTCCGGCTCTACGTAAACCTACTGCTGCTGGGATCACGCCACATGAACACAGAGGTAATGGCGCACCGAAAATAGCCGATTTTACAATTGCTTTAAAGCCACTACCACCAAGTTGACGATTAAGCCATGTACTTGGAATGAATACTTTGATGATACCTGCTGTGATTAAACCGAGTAGCAACCAAGGTGCCGACTCTAAAAATAATTCTACAAAGTGAGATAAGAAGTTCATTTTACGCTCCTCGGTTATGTTGATGGTGCTGATGTGTTTCTGGTTTTACATCATCGGTATTGGTTTCTAATGCCTGCAAGATAGTGCAATCCACTGCGCTATTTGGGCCGCCACAACAAGCTGACGATAGAGTTTGTAATGAGCGTTGAAAATGAAGAAGTTCAGCTAGTTTTTGTTCGACTTGTTGTAACTTGAGATCGACAACTTGTTTAACATCGGCGCACGCATTGGTGGCTTTATTGACATCTATATCTAATAATTCTTTGATATCAGAAAGATTGAAGCCGATTTTTTTGGCGCGTAGGATAAATTGAAGCGCTTGTTTATCTTGCTCGGTATATAAGCGATAACCAGAATCAGTTCGAGCGGAAGGGATCAATAACGCTGATTTTTCGTAAAACCTCAGAGTATCGTTATTCACATTACACAATTTTGCCAGTTCGCCAATCTTATACATATCTTGAAACCCTATTTTTAAGTTATAAAGAGTATAAACCTTGGAGGTAACTCTAGGGTCAAGTGTTAAGCGTTATTTAAACAATTAGGGGTTAAAAAAGCTCATAGAAGGCGATCTATGAGCTTATTTTTATGCTTTTATTAAATTGCAGTTTTAAGCTTGATGCTTTTTAAAGATAATCGACGTATTGATGCCACCAAAAGCAAAGTTATTACTCATGATAGTATCGCAATGCATTTCTCTGCCGCTGCCTTTAATATAATCAAGATCACCACAAAGAGGATCGACATTGTTTAAGTTTAGAGTTGGGCTAAACCAACCTGCATGCATCATCTCAAGGCTTAACCAAGCTTCGACCGCACCACATGCTCCTAACGTATGACCAAAGTAACTCTTAAGAGAGCTAATGGGTGTTTTATTTCCAAATAGATTGGCAGTGGCATTACTTTCGGCAATATCCCCACGGTCGGTAGCGGTGCCGTGAGCGGAAATATAATCGATTTGTGAGGCTGGAATATTGGCATCTTCTAACGCTAATTCCATACAACGTTGCATATTATCCATTTGTGGTTGAGTCACATGAGCGGCATCACAGTTGCTGGCAAAGCCTATGATTTCAGCATAAATAGTCGCACCACGCGCAATAGCATGTTCATATTCCTCAAGAACTAAAGTTCCTGCACCTTCACCAATAACCAGCCCATCACGGCTTTGATCGTAAGGACGAGGGGTGGTCTTCGGTGCTTCATTTTGTAAACTGGTGGCAAATAAAGTATCAAACACCGCAGACTCCGTTGGGCAAAGCTCTTCACCTCCGCCTGCCACCATAACCGTTTGGTAGCCGTGTTTAATCGCTTCATAAGAATAACCAATCGCTTGGCTACCAGATGTGCAAGCACTGCTGGTCGGGATCACTCGTCCGCGCAGCCCAAAAAATAACCCGACATTAACCGCAGCAGAGTGTGGCATCATTTGTACATAGGTTGTGGCAGTGATGGCTCGGGTTGATTTCTCGTTCAACATCACCCCAAAGGCAGCAATGGCAGGTGTACTACCAGTGGATGAACCATAGGCCACGCCAGCTTGACCATTGGTTAACGTATCGTGCTTATCGCCATTTTCGTTAATCAGGCCGCTTTGCAATAAAGCATGTTCAGAGGCCAGTGTTGCCATTTGAGAAACTCGACCCATTGAGCGGATCTTCTTGCGAGTGTAGTGCTTTGGCAACTCAAAATTATCAATTGGCGCGGCAAGTTTGGTATTTAAGCCATCATACTGCACATAGCTTTGCATAAATTGGACGGCATTTTCGCACGCCTGAAGCTTGGGTAAAATCGTTGCCCAATTATTACCAAACGCGGTCACACCAGACATTCCAGTTACTACAACGCGACGATTCATATTAAACCTCCATTAACTGAAATAACTTGTCTTGTGATATAAGCAGCATTATCCGACATTAAATAGCGGACTAACCCAGCCACTTCTTCGGGTTTCCCCATTCGGCGTAAAGGCACTTGTGGTAAGGCATGTTCTTTTACGTGCTCATCCACCATTCCGGTATCGATCAAACCTGGAGCGACACAGTTTACGGTGATTTTTCGCTTAGCTAACTCTAAGGCTAATGATTTTGTTGCGCCAATCACACCGGCTTTGGCTGCGCTGTAATTGGTTTGTCCTCGATTTCCCATAATGCCAGAAACAGAGGCAATAGTAACAATTCGGCCACCACTGCGTTTCTGCACCATCGGCATCACGCATGGGTGCAGGACGTTATAGAAACTGTCTAAATTGGTATGGATAACACTATCCCATTCATCTTCCATCATGGCGGGAAAAGCGGTATCTCGGGTTATGCCTGCATTGCTGACGACTCCATAATAAGCACCATATTGTTCAATATCCGCTTCAAGTTTCGCGCGAGCTTGTGCACGATCACTAATATCGAATTGAATAATATGAGCTTGTCCACCGGCTTGTTCTATTTGAGCCTGTGTGTCTAAAGCACCGCTTTGATCCGACATATAATGGATAGCGATATGAAAACCATCTTTTGCCAGTTGAGTAGCAATCGCTTTGCCTATCCCTTTACTGGCTCCGGTCACAAGAACGTGTTGAGTCATTAGTTTTCCTTTTATTTGGTATCCGATATTGCCGGTTGCCCCAGCATTTCGTGTAATTGGGTTTTAGATGGCACAAAAGCATTTAATTGCGCACTGGCGACAGACTCACCTTGATATTTAATTTCGCACTGAAAGACCGCCATACCATTATTCTCCATCACTTTTTCTGCGTGAATATCTAAAGTCGTGTGCAATGGGAAGTGCGCCTGTTGGCTGTGATAACGTCGCGATCCAAGTAAGAAGCCAATCGAGGGTGTAGCCCCTTGTTTCCATGCTTGATAACCTGACCACGCCGCGATAGATTGCGCCATAAATTCGATTCCAACATAAGCAGGAACGGTTTGGGATTGTTGATCAAAAAACAAGTTGTTAGATTGAATATCGACTTGAGTATCAATATGTTCATCACCGACATCGATCAAACGATCCACTAAGATCATTGGCGCTTGATGTGGGATCAACTGGTGAATAGGCGGTATGCTTGATTCAATCATGTGGGTACCCAAAAATAAGACTGACGTTATTGCCACCAAAGGCAAAAGAATTACTTAAAATCGCAGAAGATGATTGTGGGTGCGATGAGAGTAAGGAGTTTGATGATGCTAATTGAATACCTAAATCTTTATAAGCAGCAGTACTCGATTGAATCGGAAGCGGCAGTTGATAACGTAAAATATGCCAACAAATCGCCGCTTCAATCGCACTGGCGGCGCCTAATGTATGCCCAGTTAAAGGTTTGGTTGAACTGACTGGCACTTGAGCGCCAAATACTCGTGCAATTGCTTTAGATTCCATCGCATCGTTAAGCGGGGTTGCAGTGCCGTGAGCATTGATATAGCCGATATTCTGCGGCTCTAAATGGGCATCAGCTAATGCTTTACGCATGGCTTGTTCTGCGCCATTTCCCTCGGGATGTGGCGCGGAAATATGATGCGCATCGGAACTGTCACCCACACCTAATAAAGCGATCGGTTGTTGGTTTAGGTCTGACGTTGGCTTATCTAAACAGAGCAACATAAAGGCGGCAGCTTCACCTATATTGATGCCATCCCTATCACTGGCAAAAGGTTGGCACAAAGTATTGGATAAGGCTTCTAAGCTATTAAAGCCATTGAGAGTAAGCTTGCACAGCGTATCTGCACCGCCGACGATCACCGCATCCACTAAGCCAGAAAGCAATAATCGTTTAGCTGAAATAAACACTCGACCACTGGAAGAGCACGCGGTCGAAATGGTGTAACACGGCCCACAAAGATCAAAGTAATCGGCGATAAACTGACTGGTATTGGCGATCTCTTGTTGATGATAATGATAGTCGCTCGGCCAATGTTGCTCTTGTTGATGAGCGAGCAATGCTTGTTCACCATCGGCAATACCTGAAGTACTCGTGCCAACCACCACTGCGATCCGATCGACGCCATAACGTGTAATTGCAGCATCAATATCGGGTTTTATTGCTAATAAGGCTGATAACGCTAACCGATTATTGGCGGTATTTTGATCCACAAAGTTATCTGCAATAGTCGGACGATCACCTGTGGCATAACCGACGACGGTTGATTTTCCATCATTAAGCCATTCATCACTGAGTTTCATATCCGGTGATATGCCTTGTCTTAGACGATGATGGATCTGATCCGCTTGTTGCCCTAAAGCTGAGTGGGAGCCACAAGCATGGATATAAATGGGTTTAGACATGTAAAATCATTACCTTTAAAAATCGGGTTGGTGTAACAAACAAAGCTATTTGTATTGTAAGGTTTTTATTTTAATGGTGAAGCCTAATGACGGATTTATAAAAGTGATATCACCTTTCAAGGCATTTTGGTTTTGATAATGGATATCTGCCACCACCTGACCTTTATCATCAATTAATTGGCGCTGCTTACCTTGGCTAGAAGGATCATCAGTTTGAGTTAATCGCCAACCCACTTGCGACAGCGGTTGTTGCCACACCTCAATTGGCCACAAGGTGATCATTAAATTAAACAGCACTTGTTGCGGTTTTGGCAGCGTATTTCCAAGGCCGGTCATCACATGTGAATCAATCTGATTGTCGGCATACTGCAAACTGAGAATACGCGTGCCCCAAGAGGAGAATCCGGCTAATACCAACGTGTTATCCGACACTTGCAGTTGAGTTGGCAACTGATTATTGGAATCTTGATAGGTGACAGAAATTAATTGGCTCGCGGTTAAGTCATAGCCTAATTGGTTTGGGGTTGGTAGCGTCACCCAGACATCTTTTGCGATCTCTACTTTGGCTTGATCTTTGTCGGAAGAGGTAACGCTATTAGCAGTACAAGCGCTTAATAGCAGCAATATAGCCGTTACCAACAAGCCCTTAATATGATATGAATCTATTCGCTTTAGCATGCAGTATTCTTCCTTATGAGCTTATTTTGCTCGCTGATACCTTCATGGCGAGTGGTGCCAATAACCAACAAACAATAATGCCAAACAGTACGGTAATACCAAAACTGTGGATTGCTTGGGTGTCACTCAAGGCTAATAAACCAAATGATAATAATGTGGTTAAGCCAGACAAACTGATCGCCAGTAAGGTGCTATGCAGTGGCTGCGAGTGGCTTATCGTGGTTGAAGCGATCTTAGCTCGACTGTACTCGGCAAAAAATAAGGTGTAGTCGATCCCGATACCTAAAATTAAAATCAACGCCAGCAGGTTAAATAAATTCAATGGCGTGCCAGTTAAAACGGTCACCGCAATTCCAGCACCGCCAGCAATTAAAGGCGGGATCATAATTTTAATACCTTGTTTGACACCATAACGCAGCGCCACCACCATGAAAATAATCGCACTGGCGAGCGCCAATAATTCTGCCACTCGTTCCCGATACAAGCCAAACAAGTGCGAGATATCATCGGTTTTATCCAGATAAGTTAAATTCGATTGGCTATTGGCATAGCGTTGAATAAAGGCGGCATCTTTTAATCCGGTTAAGCGCACCACGGCCGATTGTTGACCTTCAATTTTACCTAACCACATAAAACGCACCGGATCGGAGATCGGTGAGGCCAGAAAATCGTTGACGGTTACGGGCTTAAATTGAGCATCAAACTCAATCTTTTGGCGTAGCTTTAAGCTTTGTTTTAATTTCGCGCCTTGTTGAGCGTAAAGTTGTTGGCTCAATTGATAGTTTTGATGTTGGGTCAGCGCCGAAGGAATATACTGAGTGAGACTTTGATAACCCTGCAGTTTGTCTTGAGTCACAAAACCATCGAGTTGTTTGGAAACTTGTTCAAGTCGTTGCAGTAGGGCTTGTTCATTTTTAGCCTTAACCAATAGCATTTGCTGGCCATTTTCGATACCAGAGATCGCTTTAATGCTATTTTCTTGTTGTTTGAGTTGCACCGGCAAGGCTTGCAGTTGGCGAATATCATCATTGTAAGTCGCTTGTGATAAACCGAGGGCTATCATAATAAACAAAGTTAAAGGCAAGCCAATCCGAACGCTGCGCTTGTGCCATAACTCTAACCACCACGACATGGCTTGAGTGAGCGGAAGTTTGGACACTTTAGAAGGTGTCGAGGCTAAGATCGGATACCAACACACCACCGAGGCATACGCGGCGCATAAACCAACTGCCGAGAACAACGCCAATTGTTGCAACCCTGGGAAGGGCGCGACTAACATACCTAAATAGCCAATCAAACTGGTGATCAAGCCAAAACTGATCGAGATAAAAATATGGCGTAAACCTTGTTGGCTATCCCAATTTTTACCCGCCGCTAATCGGTCGGTTAAATAGTGGAAGGCATAATCAATGGAGACTCCAATTAAGCTCGCGCCAAATACCAAACTAAATAGATGCACTTTGCCAAATACGCTGACCGTCACCACAAAGGCACTGAGCAAACCACAAGCGATCGACAATAAAGCTAAATTGAGCGGAGTTATGCTACGGTAAATAAATAAGATCAACAAGATGATCCCAATTAGCGAGCCAACCCCGATGGTGCTGATTTCGCTTTTGGCACTTTCGGTTCCATGAGCGGCATAAAAGATCACCCCTGTGTGCAGGATCTCAACTTTGCTTGATGCATTTTTCTCGCTCGAAGCAGGAGTGAAGCTTTGCTCTATTTGATGCTGTAGCGCATTAAGGGCTGGCAGTTTTGATTGCAAATCTAACGCGTAAGGTGAGCCTTTTAATTCCGCATTGATCAGGGCGTAGGTTTTACCTTGATATTGGGCGGTTAAAAAGCCATTAGAAAGAACAAAATTGCCAGAGTTTGCTGATAATTGAGTTAAAAAGTCGCGAAATAACAAAAATGGGTCGTTTTGTAATTCTGCGCCGGTAACCCCAGAAAATGGATTGTAGACACTTTGGATCACATGCTGAGTCTGCTTGGCGCTTGAGGTTTGTAATTGTTTTCGTTGGGTCGATGTCAGCATTTGAAAGCGATTTGGATAATAGAACTTGCCCCAAGCTTGTTGAGAGTCTTGACCCATTTTCCCTTGGATATGGCTAAATAACGATAAATCATCCAGCTTTTTAGTCAGTTCTGATGCCGCCGCAATCGCATTGCTTTTATTTTGACTGCCAACTAAAAAGATCACCTTATTGCTCATGCTGGTGGCGATATTATCAAATGCAAACTGAGAGCTTGGGTCTTGCTTATCTTTTGGCAGCAACGCCATGATATTGGTTTCAATTGGGCTACTGGTCCTTGAAAGTTGCCACGTCAGTGCCACACAAAGCAGCAATACCATGACCAGCCAAGAGAGTGCTAATGTTTTGCTTTTATTGCTCCAATGCGCCATTACTGATTTACTCTCTAAGTATAAAGTGTTTAAAAATAAAGGTGATTAAAAACGAAATGCGTCTTGCTCTGTGGGGTTAAGGGCATTGGGTTGATTGGTTTGTTGGCTAAATTGCATATCGGATTTATCACCTCGAACTTCTTGTAATAACACCGAATCAATATAATCGCCGCCTTGAATCGTAATGCTGGCGAACACCTTATTTAATGGCGCCGCTTTAGGGGTGAGCACTAACGTCCAATGCTTATCGTTAGAGCTGAGATCTAACTTGAATTGCTCGGTTAGAGTTTTGGTGTCGCCTTGGAATAAAGATAAAAAGATATGGCTAAAGTAAAACACCATTGGGTTATCTTTTTTGGCTAACACTTGAGCTGGTTGATCGGCCATTTTTTGGCTAAGCTTATCTTGTGTCAGCACTAAAGAGACCGGAAAAGGTTGGCTTTGTTGCCACCATAAACCTTGTTTCTCCGACAGTAAAAATTGACCACTTGACTCTAAAGGCGCATCAAACATCTTCATGCTGCGAGTTTGAGTAAAATCGCCTCGCACAATTGGATGTTGCGCCAGTTTGGTTTGTAATTGATCAAGCGTGATCGCCTGAGCGGGGATCGTCATTAAACTGATCATTAAGATCAGTACAGATTGCAGTAATAAACCGATCTTATTGCGCATGCCAGATCTCCAGTTTGTCGGTAAAGGCTTTGGGAGAGGCGAAACACATTTCTTCGCTCTGCATATCGACTGCTACTTGCATAGTGTAGCCTTTGGTGAGACGAACACCGCTTTCGGCATTATAAATCACATAATCCACTTTTAAACGGTTCTCCCACTCGGTCAGTTTCGCTTCAACTCGTACGCTGAGATCAAATGGGATCGGCTTAATGTATTTCACTCTAACATCAATAATCGGCCACATATAACCAGAGGCTTCCATGGCGCGATAGTTATAACCAATCTTATCGAGCATCACTCGGCGCGCCTCTTCAAAAAAGCGAAAGTAATTACCGTGATACACCACGCCCATAGGATCGGCATCTTGAAAAGAAGGCGTCATGATCACGCTGGCAGAGAGAGTTTTTTCAGTCATAACGTACTCATTATTAGTGATGGGTTCGATTGATGGTTTAATCATTAGTGATGCCAATCTTGGTTAAGCGTCTAACCAAGATTATCCATTCCGAAAAGACGTTTAAACTATCCATGGGCACTTGGAAAAGAGCGTCCATGCACTTTTAACACTTTTCTCTATAGATAACATAGATAGAGCTTTTAATCGGTTCAACTTAATTCCGATGCTATTAATATAACGGCCATTGTTGCTGTTGGATCTTAGCGACAAATTTGCGTAAATCCGCTTCTAAAGGTCGATCTTCTTCGACAAATTCAAACTCAGCTTGTACCGCTTCCATCATCGCTTTAAGCGCAGGGCTAAAATGCTGGTGGTCGAGTTCATTATTGCGTTTGCGCAGTTCAATCGCTTGAGTCGCAGCCAGTAAAGACGCTGAAGTCACTTGTTCGGTTAATTGCAACACGCGTAAACAATCACGAGAAGAAATCGTGCCCATGCTGACTTTATCTTGATTGTGACACTCGGTTGAGCGCGAGAACACACTGGCCGGCATGGTATTTTTTAACGCTTCTGCGGTCCACGCTGAAATGCCAATTTGTACCGCTTTAAAGCCATGATTAATCGGTTTACGCTCACCAGTTGCACCAGTTAAGTTAAAAGGTAAACCGTTATTGAATTTGTAATCCATCAATTGCGCCATTTGACGATCAAGTAAATCAGCAATATTGGCGACCGCAGTTTTTAAGGTATCCATCGCCATGGCAATATGACCACCATAGAAATGGCCACCGTGCAGCACCCGTTCGTTATCACCATCAATAATAGGATTATCGTTAGCGCTGTTAAGTTCGTTTTCGATCATCTGACGCAACCACGGTAGGGTATCTTGTAATACGCCAATCACATGCGGCGCGCAACGTAGAGAATAACGATCTTGCAGACGATCACTGTTGCTTGGTGGGCGCTCTGCTTGTAGATCTGAGCGCAACCATGCCGCAATTTGTTGTTGTCCTTGGTGGGGCTTGACCGCAAATAAGGCTTCATCAAAATGGAAGTCATTACCTTGCATACCGAGCGAAACCATTGCGGTAATTTTAGTTGCCATTTGAGCTAAATATTCCGCGCGTTTAAAAGCTATACACGCCAATGCGGTCATCACCGAAGTGCCGTTCATTAAAGCTAACCCTTCTTTGGGCTTGAGCTTGATCGGTTGAATATTTAACTCGGCAAACACCTCAGCGGTTGGACGTACTTTGCCTTGGTATAACACTTCACGCTCGCCGATCAGTACCGCGGCTAAATAAGAAAGCGGGGTGAGATCGCCACTGGCGCCGACGGATCCTTCTTGTGGGATCATTGGGGTGATCCCTTGATTGATCAAAGTAACGATTTGGTTAAGAAGATCATGGGTCACGCCAGACATGCCTTGAGATAACGAGCACAAACGAGTAGCCAGTACTGCGCGTGCTTGTTGCTGATCTAAATGCTCACCTAAGCCACAGCCGTGAAAACGAGTTAAGTGCAGCGGCAGTTCATCCACCAAGTTCATTGGGATCGCCACGGTGCACGAATCACCATAGCCTGTGGTCACGCCATAGATCACGCCTTCTTCTTTTAATAAACGCTCAAGAAACGCTACGCTGCGGTCTATCTTACAGGTGAAAGCATCGGTCTGGTTCATTTGCGCTTGGCTGCCTTGAGCAATGTTCATCACATCTTCAATGGTCAGACGCTGCGCGCCAAAGGTAATCGTTTGATTATTTAGATTCTGAGTTGTCATGCTGCTCACTCGAGTTAGATTGATTAGGTGAATTAAATGATGAGCGGGTTTTATTTTCCGCTTCGCCACTTAATTGCCAAAAATTAAAAAAGTTATACCACTGCAAAGGCGCTTGTAGCGTGAAGTGCTGTAAGCGATTGGCATACTGTTGTACTAAAGCTTGCATCGCTTGAGTACGTTGTTTGCGGGGTAATTTGATTTGCTGATTAAAAGGTTCGAAATAGACATCAAAATGCGGTCTTTTGCCGGTATGAGTTTCATCTCGTAGGCCAAATAATAAATACACTGGCGCGGCAAGTATGGTGGCCAACAAAAACGGACCTTGGGGAAAGGGGGCTGGTTTGCCTAAGAAATCGGCCCAGACTACCCGTTGTTCTTTGGTGGTCGAAGTACGGTCGCCAACAATCACAATCCATTCGCCTTGTTCGAGTTTTTGCTGTAATAAAATGGCGGTATCCGGCCCCATGCTATTGACTTGAATAAGATGAATTGAAGAGTCAGGATTGACCGCCTTCATCACATTGTTAAAACGCTCTGCATGCTCGGTAAAGACTAAAGCATTTATGGTGACTTTATTGCGCGATTGACCTAATGCGCGGCACAGTTCTAAATTTCCTAAATGCGAGCCTAGAATGACGATGCCTTGTTTGGCGTTGATCACCTGATCAAAATGTTGCTGCCCATGTACGGTGAGATCGCCAGTATTAATATCGCCGCGCCAACCGGCTAATTTATCTAGCATCGTTTGGCCAAAAGAAAGCAAATGTTGATAGCTAGAAACGGGCGTATTTACGGCGAGATCATGTTGCTGTGCATAGGCTTGTACTTGTTGTAAATACTGCTCGGATGCTTGGCGAGCTTGCTTACCAGTACGGTGGTAGTAACGCATCACTAACTTGAGAATAGCGGTAAAAAATCGTCGCCCAAATAGCGAATACACTGCCATCAATAACTTAATCCCAATCACAGTGCCGCGTTCTTTCCTTTTGGCCCAATGTGGCTGAGAAGCGATTGGTTGCGCCTCAGGATTTGTGGCTTGAGAGGGGAAATGACGTTTAATTAATTTCGGTATGCGTGGCAACATGCCAAAGAATAAACGAGTGTGCATTTTGCTGATACGAATATTGTCATGCAAGGCATCAAAGTGAGAAATGCCACCTTCAGGGTAAAACACGCGGGTATCAATAAAGTGAAAATGCATCCCTTCCCAATACAATTTGACTAATATTTCACTGTCAAAATCCATGCGCGAGCCAATCGAATAATGATCAATAACTTTAATCGTGACCGCCAGTGGGTAGGAGCGAAAACCACACATGCTGTCTTTTATTTCCAGCGATAGTGTTTCAATCCATACCCAGATATGAGTGGCATAACGGCCATATAAACGCGATTTTGGCACCGAATCATCATAGACAGGTTTGCCTGAAATCAAATGCAGCGGTTGCTGTTTCGACGCGGCAATTAATCTTGGTATCGCTTCAATATCATGCTGACCATCGGCGTCGATTTGCAGAGCATGACTAAAGCCTTGCTGATGGGCCAGGCGCATACCCGCCATCACCGCGCCACCTTTGCCTTGATTTTTTGCTAGCGTGATCAGTTGAACGTCAGGTTGAGTTTGTAATGCCTCGAGCACCTGTTTGGTGTTGTTATCACTGCCATCATCGACGATAAGAATTGGGAAATTAAACACCTGCAATGATGCCACTACCGCTGCCATCGTTTGGCCGTGGTTATAACAGGGGATCAAAAAGCAGGGTGAAAATGTGCTCATACTGATAATCGTTTCCTTAATCCTTTAAAGTGACACAAGCAATAACCTAAGCATAAATGAAACGTAAAATTAACCTAACAAAATACGACCCGATGAATGGGTAACGAGGCTGCTTTCACTTGTTGATGTATCCGAGTGAACGGTATCAGGCGAAGTATATGAGAAATACAATTTTTGTTTATCACTATGCCAATCTAGCGTAAGCGTCACTTGGCTATCTTTTAAGATTGGCTGTTGGAACTTAATTACTTCCATGCCTTTAAAGTCACTTGGCGTGGCGAGTAATTGTTGAGCAAAATAGATCGCCCAATCGACTTGAGTGACGCCGGGTAATAACGAATAAACCGGAAAATGACCTTTAAAATCTTCAATCTCAGCCTCGACATGTAAATCTAATATGGCGGTAATTTGCGCCGGATGAGTTTGGCTAATTTGCTGGCTGAGGATGCTAGGTTTACGCTTCATTTTGTTTGTCCTTGCTCGGCGCTGAGGTTAAGGTTGGCACGCTAAATAGAGTCTCAATATTACTGATTAAGCGTTTACCTTGGGTATTGAGCGGGATCTCATCGACCACTTTAAAGCGGCGTGGAATGCCCACCGGTTCAATCCATTGATGTAACTCACTGCGCAAATATAGCCAAAACTTCCCTTTGCCTAATTGCGTTAATTTGGCGAGGCCATCAGTGGTTAACGTAATAGCGGCAGCGGTGATCAAGCGTTGCTCGGTTTGCAAGGCAATCACTGCGCTTTCAGCTACCTCGTCAAGTTGATTTAGGCGGCGTTCGATCTCGGTTAATGAGATACGTTTTTCTTCAATCTTAACCACACGATCAGCGCGACCTTTTAAGACAAACTGTTGCGAGTTTAATAATTCACATTGATCGGCGGTTTGATACCAAGATTGACTGTCTACCAGTGGCGATAAAATCCGTAAACATCCTTCCGCGTTAAGCTCTATTTTTATCGCATCAAAAGCTTGCCAAGGTGTGGTATTACTCACTTGTTGGCGATGCGAAATGCCGCCGGTTTCAGTACTGCCAAGTACTTCTCTTGGCCATTGATTATATTGCTCAAAGCAAGTGCGAGCAGCGTCAAAAGCCAATGGACCGCCGGATGAAAAGATAGCGCGATAATTGGATTTCACTTCGCCTTTAGTCACTCGCTTTAATAGCGCTGGGCTGCTGGCTAATACCGTATTGGGTGAGGCGTGCTGTTGCATTTGTTCTGGGTATTGCCAATCGTATGGATAAAAGGCACGACCGGCCGCCAGTGGCCATAACACCCGAAATAATAAACCGTAAATATGCTGGTGGGAGACGGTGCTAGCAATAATAGCGCCGCTGAGTTCTTGCCCCCAAGTTTGCTCCAATTGCGCCAGTTCGGTATCAAGCAGTACTAATGTTTTTTCGATGGCTTTAGGCGCGCCACTAGAGCCTGAAGTGAACAAGGTGATTGGAGTGTCGCCGAGTAATTCAAAGGGGTAAGCTGTTTTTTGTTTGGCGTCACTAAAGGGCAAACTAATGCTGGATTGAAGCAATGGTTCGGCGAACGCATTAATATCAATCACTTCATCATGCAGTAAAGCCTCAAAATGATCGGATAATTCCAACAACGCACCCGATTGTAAATTGCCCGGTAAGATGATGTGCTTTTGAGCATGGCATGCCGCCATAAATGCCACCGCAAACCAGTAACTGTCTTGAGTGCAAATCGCCCATTTTTGTTGTGGGACGCCACGTAAGCGAGAGGTTAATTGCTCCACATGAGATTGAAAATCAGCCCAAACATAATAAGCATCGTTATCGTTTAAGCCTACTGTTACGGCCAATGAAGGCTCACGCGACGCTTGCATTAAACGATAAATAGGCTGAAATAGGCTAGGCGATTGAGTCATGCGGCTTCCGTGTTAAGTCTTTCCATGCACTGTCATTTACAGTGGGGTAAATCAATTAGAGTTTAATTTTAAGCTATGTTTATATCGTTACTGTTGCTGATGTTTTTTTTGAACAAACTGCCGGACTACCCATTCACAAGCAAATAAACTGCCACCACAAATGTAGCTAAGCAGGCCATTGTAAAGCATCCAAATTTCAATCGGTTGAAAGCAAGTGTAAAGTGCGATCGAGCCATTTAAAACAAAGTAACCACACCACACCTTAGTGACAGTGCGGGTATATTGCACCCCACTAGGAGGAAGATCAGGGTCTTGCAGACGAGCAAGACGCTCCACTAAGGTTTGCTTTTGCCATAAGCTACTGCCAAATAATATAAACATTAGGGCACTAACAATGATGGGATAAAAGGTAAACCAGCCCTGTTGTTTAAAAATAGTAGCGAAAATGGTTAAGATGATCCCCGCACCACCGCTTAACCAAGCAATGTATTTTAATTCGGTTAAACGAGTACGATTACCGGCAATAATGCGAATTAAAAACAACACCCCAAGCAAGCCGGCAATAACGCCAATTCCCCAACGATTTAGCCCATAATAAACGGCCAATGGATAAGCCAATAAGACCAATCCAGACAAGGCGGTGAGAAATTTCATCATCTTGTTATCACTCAGCTTTCCTTGAGTAATTCAACCACAGCATCGACCACATCATTGACGCTGCGTACGGCTTTAAACTCGTCAGGCTGAATCTTCTTACCGGTTAATTTTTGTAGATGCACCACTAAATCAACCGCATCAATGCTATCAAGGTCGAGCTCTTGATACAGTTGCGATTCAGGTTTGATGTCATCAGCATCAATTTCAAACAGCTCAACAAAAGCATCCCTTACTTTGTTGAAGACTTCTTCACGATTCATTTCGGTCATAATATTAGTACGCTTATTGTTAGACGATTAGTTAGAAGATGAATGAGTTACACGCTTACTCTTGGCTCGCTGCGACATATTTAGCCAGATTGGCAACCGAAGAAAAATGCTCACGCGTATTGGCATCATCGGCATCAATTACCACGTTATAGCGTTTTTTGATCGCCAGACCAAGCTCAAGTGCATCAATAGAGTCCAAGCCTAAACCTTCACCAAATAAAGGGGCGTCACTGTCGATGTCGCTCACTTGAATATCTTCAAGATTCAATGATTCGATAATTAAGGTTTTTAATTCGTTGTGTAGTTGTTCCACAGTAACCTACCTAAAAGTATTGTTATGAATAGTATTTAATTTTTATTATCAGTATTTTCTGGAAAAAGTGCAGTCGATAAATAGCGATTCAATTGGCGTGCCGCCGTGGTCGGTGAGTCGCTGTTATCAAGAAAAGTATCAATGGCTATCTTACCTTTCACTTGTATATGAAAAAAGGGTTTTACGTCAGGAACTTGATACCACTTCATTTGTTTGGTCAAAAAAGCGGGTGAGACGGTAATATGGATCAAGCGTAAATCGGATTGAGTGCGCACTGCAATTTGCGCCGCGCCGCGTTGTAATGTCGAGGCTTGTCCTGGCGTGGTGCGAGTGCCTTCAGGAAAAACCAATAATACATTACCGTCATTTAAACGCTGATTACATTGCTCTAATAATGTTTCAGGTTCACGATTGGGAATATAGCCGGCGGCTTTGACGATGCCTTGCATAAATGGATTTTGCCAAATACTGGCTTTCACCAAGCAATCACATTGCGGTAAACGTGAGGCAATCAGCACGTAATCAATTAAACTGGGATGATTGGCAATGATTAAACAGTTTTTATCTTGTAAAAGGATGTCGGTACCGTCAAAGCGATAATCAATAGCTCCCGTAAACTTCATGGTTTGACAAAAGAGGGTGAAAGCGTGCTTGATGATCCCTTGCACCCGTATTTCACGTTGCTTAGGGTGGCGAGAGGTTGCGGTCATCACCGGAAACACGATAAACGTCAAAGCCAGAGCGCCAATCCCAAAGATCGTAAAACAACTGCCGGTCGCAATTACTCGCCAGTATTTATTTAATCGTTGAAACAATGTCAATTTAGCATGCGGCATCTTGTTTGGTCGCGTCCTTAGAGATAAAAGATCGTAATGGTTAGAGTTCAGTTAATCGCTAATCTGTGTTGAATCGCAGTGCCATTGCCAACAAATGCGACTGTCATCAATCTGCCATTGTGATTGTGGCAGCGCAAGATTCGCCAGTATTTGTAAGCTTTGAGTCTCAAATATTGGCGGTGATATTGAAGATTTGGTGCGGTTTGGAGTCGAATTTTTGCGCCAACTCAGTTCAACTTGATTGCCGTGGGTTAACACTAAGCCGAAAGCGTAACCGGGGTGAGGTTGTGATTCAAAATGTTGATAAGGCTGTGACAGTGACTCATCAAAATCGATCACCAACACCCGATGAGTTGGGTGCTGGCTTAAATAACTGCTGGCCTCAATTAAAGCATGATGCAAGGTACTTTCACCCGCTGCTAAAGAGGTGGCGGGAATTGGGCTGTGAGTCGCAATAGTAAACAGACCTGCACTGGTATTATGCACCGATTGAGAAAACGCAGTCGGAGAGGCATCTTCACCACTGAGTACTTGTTGTAATAAGGTGGTGGTACGAGCCAATTCGCCATGACGACAAGAAAATATTAAGTAATCGATTGCTTGTTGTTGCGTATCTAAACGCTGTTTTAATGAGATCGCGACCTGCAAAGCCAGCTTGCTTAACGGACTCATACGACGACGCATCATAGCCGGAATGAGATCCGATTTTGGCGTTGGAGTGTCTTGTGGCCAAGCTTGGCTGGTTTGAGATGGTTTTTTAACCGTCATTTTTAACTGCGCCCAGGCTTGCCAAGACTGAGATGAATCGAGCCCACAAGATAACGCTTGCCAATGCTGAATATTGAACGCAATAGTACTCATAAACGGCTGTAATCCATTATTTCGTCGTATGAAGCGTAAAATAACACTTTTTATGATGAAAACGCTATCTTGTGATAGAAATTATTCGCTAGTATTGAGTCACATACGTCATTTTCTTTCATTTTTCAGGACGAACCTTTGAATACTTACCAAACTGATCCTTATACCGCTTTAGAGGCGAAGACCGAAGCGCAAAAACTCGCCTTTGCTCCGATTGTTTTTCATACCGCCCGCACCTTGCGTGATTTAGGTATTTTAACCGCGCTTGATCAAGCTAAAGATGATGGCCTAGCAGCAGCTCAAATTGCCCAACAAACCCAAGTTTCAGAGTATGGCGTAAAAGTATTACTCGATATGGCATTAAGTGCGCGCATTGTCACTTGGCAAGCACCGAATTATGTTATTGCTAAGCTCGGTTACTCCTTATTGCATGACGGAATGACCCGCGCCAATATGGATTTTACCGCCGATGTTTGTTATGCCGGCATGATGCACCTCACTGAAGCGATTAAAGAAGGCACACCTGCTGGGCTGAAAGAGCTGGGTGACTGGACCACCATCTACGAAGGGCTTTCAAGCTTGCCAGAAAAAGCCAAACAGAGCTGGTTTACCTTTGATCATTTTTATTCTGATAACTCATTTCCAGTGCTGCTAAAGAAAATATTTTCGAGTCAGCCAAAGCAAATTTTTGATATCGGTGGCAATACTGGTAAGTGGACATTACAGTGCTGTAAACACTCGCAAGATGTGGCGCTGACCTTGATTGATCTGCCGCAACAGATCGCGCTGGCGAAAGAAAATGTGGCGCAACATGGTTTTTCAGATCGAGTGACGTTTTATCCTGCCAACATGTTAGATAAAAGCCAAGATCTGCCACAAGGTGCTGATGTGTGGTGGATGAGCCAATTTCTTGATTGTTTCTCGCCAATGGAAATTTTAAGCATTTTACGCCGAGTGCGCGCCGCCATGAAGCCAGAAGCCAAAGTGTATATTCTGGAATTATTTTGGGATGCCCAGCGTTACGAAGCCGCATCTTATAGCTTAAATGCCACCTCGCTTTATTTTACTTGTCTGGCTAATGGTAATAGTCGTTTTTACCGTAGCGAAGATTTTTTAGAAATCGTCGCGGAAGCTGGTTTCAATGTTAGCGAGCGTACCGATGATATTGGTTTAGGCCATACCTTATTAGAGCTAGTGGCGAGCTAATACCTAGAGGTGTCACTAGCGGGGCATCGAATTACTTTGACCGGTATTTCGCTTCGATTTATCAAGGCGCGATTAACATAATTCTTCGATAAAAATGTAAAGTGCATGGAAGTATTTTTCTTCGGCAGCTTGCCACATAACAATGGAACAAGAATGACAGCAGGAACAGAAGATGATTAAGCAATGCACTCAAGTCGCTATTATTGGCGCAGGCCCATCCGGTTCAGTTGCCGCTGCACTGTTAAAGCAGCGTGGTGTCGACTGTATCGTTTGGAACGAAGCGTTTTTCCACGTTTTTCGATTGGAGAAAGCTTGCTCCCTGCTTGTATGGAAACCCTCAAAAAAGCCAATATGCTTGATGCGGTTAATGATGCTGGATTCCAATTTAAAAATGGCGCGGCATTTCGTCGCAACGATGCGTTTACCTATTTTGACTTCACCGATAAACATAGCCTTGGCGAAGGTACGACTTTCCAAGTTCAGCGTGGACCGTTTGATCAGTTATTAGCTGATGAAGCAATAAAGCAAGGAGTCGAGATCCGTTTTCAAAATACGGTGACCGCCGTTGATATTGAGGCAGATAAACTGTTGTTATCTGTAACCGATGAAAGTGGTGAAGGCTATCAAATTGAAGCGGAATTTATCTTTGATGCCAGTGGCTATGGTCGAGTGCTACCGCGCTTATTGGATTTAGAATTGCCATCGGATTTTCCTGCACGCAAAGCGGTATTTACGCATGTGGTGGATAATATCGACGACAGCACCGCACAAGCGATAAGCTATGATCGCAATAAAATCACCATCTATGTCCATCCAGATAATAGCGATACTTGGTATTGGTTGATCCCATTTTCAAACGGTGTCTGCTCATTTTGTGTGGTGGCAGCCCCTGAATTTTTTGAGGCTTATCCGCAAGATTCGATTGCCGCATTAGAGCAATTAATTAGCGAAGAACCTCATTTACGCCAGTTATTTGTTAATGCGACGCTGCCTAACTCTGGTGGCGTGATTGACGGTTACTCGGTAGATGTGAAGCATTTAGCTACCTCTAAATATGCGTTATTAGGTAATGCGGGTGAGTTTTTAGATCCGGTATTTTCATCCGGTGTTACGATTGCGATGAAATCGGCAGAGTTAGCCGTGGACGCATTATTGCCACAACTAATAAACGGTGAAACCGTCGATTGGGATAAAGCCTGCTCGGAGCCATTAATGATCGGAGTCGATACTTTCCGCGCTTATGTTGAAGGTTGGTATGACGGCCGCCTGCAAAGCGTGATTTTCACCGAGCACCCAAATCAAGCAGTGAAGCAAAAAATCAGTGCCATTCTGGCCGGTTATGCTTGGGATACCAGCAATCCATTTGTTGAAAAACCGCAAGCTAGACTGACCACACTCGCGGAGTTGTGTTCATAATTAGAGCGTAGCAGATATAAAAACACCCCATTAGTGCAAAACTAATGGGGTGTTTTTTTAGGTTAACGCTTTGCTCGGTACTCAATGTTGATAGGCTATTAAAGTTGATAGGCCATTAAATTTATGCCATCGACATCAGTTAGCA
Source organism: Vibrio algicola (assembly GCF_009601765.2). Classification (NCBI taxonomy): domain Bacteria; kingdom Pseudomonadati; phylum Pseudomonadota; class Gammaproteobacteria; order Vibrionales; family Vibrionaceae; genus Vibrio; species Vibrio algicola. The sequence continues at coordinate 2,175,533 of NZ_CP045699.1, read as the reverse complement.
TTAGTGATCGAGGTAAATATAGTTCTGCCAACTCTTCATGCGGATCAACACTTTACGCATCACCGCTACATGATGGAAATGCTCAGTATATACCGCGATCTCGGCGTTAACCCCAAGTGGTAAGTTATAACTTGAGAGATCATCGGTAACCTTAAACAGCACCATAGTACGACCTTGGGTGTTTAGCGTGCTGGTGCCAAGTAACGAACCGCTGGCTTGAATTTGACCCTCAGCAATTGCCGGGATCACTTGTACCAGTTTGGCTTTAAAGACTCTTCCAGGAATCGAGCGGAACAACAATTCTGCATCATCACCCACACTTAAGCGTTGTAACGAATTTTGACGAAATGCACCGACAAAATAACGGTCTTGTTTGTTTACAAATGTCAGCATAGGTTTTAGTGGTAATGGCACCGCCATCATACCTGGGTGCAACGCCAATTGAGTAACATAACCTGTGGTGGGCGCGCGAACCGTGGTTTGATCTAAATCGAACTCGGCTTTATCGAGCCTTGCTTGCGCCTCGGCGACATCGGTATTGATGCCATCCACTTGGGATTCAAATGCCAATTTAGCTTCATTGGCACTGGCGATCGCAGCGTTGTAAGCGGCCTGAGCTGCTTTAGAGGCTTGTTGGCGGTCATCAACTTGTTGCACGGTAAAGGCACCACGTTTGTAACCTTTAAGGTAACGTGCAGCTTCACGCTTGGCTTTGTCTCGCTCTGCTTCTGCTTGAGCGGCGATCGACTGGGCTTGCTTGTAAGACGACTCTAACCTAAGAACATTTTGCTGCGCGGCGGCTACCATAGCTTTACGTTGCGTGACCACAGACTTAAACGGGGTGTCATCAATTTTAAATAATACGTCACCTTGTTGTAATAAGGTATTCGGCTTAACCGGAACTTCAGTTACGCGTCCTCTGACATTCGGCACTATAGGGGTTGTCGCATAAATTTGTCCACCGACTTGGGTGAAAGGATGATTGTAATTCATTAATAAAATCAAGGTGCCGATCAACGCAATACCACCGAGTACTGCCGTAGGAACGGTCCATTTATTTAATGGAATACGAAATATTTTAAAGATCGCCACACAAAAAGCGGCGTAAGTCAGAATCAGTAATAAATCCATTATTTAGCCTCTCCATCAGTACTTTTAGGATCGGACTTCTCTACATTTGAGAGTGGGAAGCTCGAGGAGTCGGATTGCGCTGGATCATGATTTAATGGTGCTTGTGATGAAGCATCCTGCGGCGTAACGGATGCGTGTTGCTGAGAAAGGAGTAACGACAGTTGAGTGATTTGTTGTTGTAGCCCCGTGACTTGCTCGGTAAGAACATCGACTCTATGGTGAGCATCTTGTTGCTCTTGCTCTATTTGTTTAAAACCCCAACCGCGATCTTCGCGCCATAATGTTGCCCAAATCCACAGAAACGGCCACAGTACATGTAAAGTAAATAAACTGACCCAACCCGCAACATGAATCGCATCTTGGTGGGGGTGATTACGAGATTTTGAAATTTCGTATGGAATGTCATGCAGTGCAATTAATCCATAGAAAAGGAACAACACTACAAAAATAAGTAGGCCGAGAGCAAAATAGTCTAAAAACATAGGGACTCCTTAAAGTTTTTTGATGATAATCTGACTAGAGAAAATAACATTTTATCTATCGGACTGACTGAAATGAGTATATGTCAATTTAAGGTTAATGTAATGAGTTAATATCGTTACTGTTATAGATCTAGCAATTGAAATGTAAGTATTTTTATTATTACGAGCATGGTGTAATAATAAAAGGATTGTGATAATAAATGGCGATAAACATGATAAAGGCAATTAAGAAAGAATGGTTTTTAGTCGCAATGGTGGTGGCAATGGCGCTGGCGACTGTTATCCCTAATGTCGGTCGTTCTGGCGGATTGTTGCATTTAGACCAAGTGACAGGGATAGGCATTGCAATTGTGTTCTTTTTGCACGGCATTGGTTTATCGCCGCAAGCATTAAAAGATGGCGTCAATAATTGGCAGCTGCACCTGTTTATTCAGTGTACCACCTTTGTCGTTTACCCTTTGTTATGGGTGATCTTTGGTCATGGCATGCAATCGATCATGCCTGCGGCTTTAGCGTTTGGTTTTTGTTTTTTATTTGTACTGCCGAGTACCATTTCATCTTCTGTTGCCATGACCGCGATTGGCAAAGGTAATATGCCGGGCGCCATTTTTAATGCGTCACTATCGAGCATTTTAGGCGTGTTTATTACCCCATTTCTTATCCAGTATTTTATGGGGCTTGCTGGTGGGGCAATCAATATAATGGATTCGATCACGTCAATTTCGAAGTTACTGTTATTACCGATGGTGCTAGGGCAACTTTTGCGTCCGCTATTATTTAGCTTTATTGAAAAGCATAAAAATATTGTAGGAAAACAGGATAAATACGTCATATTGTTAATTGTATTTAACGTTTTTAGTGATTCAATTGCAGAAGGGATCTGGCACAGTTTTTCGGTCGATGATTTACTGCTGTCAGTGGTGATTTGTTTGGTGGTGCTGCTATTTATCGTAAACTTTATGCGTTGGAGTGCGAACAAGATCGGTTTTAACCATGCAGACGAAGTCGCGGCGGTATTTTGTGGCAGTAAAAAAACCTTGGCTGCAGGTATTCCTATGGCTAAAGTGATCTTTGGCGCCGATCCAAGGCTGGGAATGATCTTGCTACCGATTATGATTTATCATCCATTACAGATTTTTTATTGCGCAATTTTAGCCAGCCGTTACCAAAAGCACGCCTTAGCGCTTGAGCAACAAACAAGGACAGAACCATGAACCAAGAATGGATCGCGATACTGCAACAATATTATCAATGGATTATTACCGTAGTGGTATTGATCTTCTATCCGATGTTACGCCGCATTCCTGCTCGAATTTTTTTAGGCAGTATGAAAACGGGGATCAGTCCTCACCGTAAACATCGAGCCACCTTATTACTGAACACTATTACTTCAATAATTATCATTGCGCTGTTATTGATGGCGTGGGGAATAGAGTTGCGTGGTTTGCTGGTGGTCGGTTCATCGATGTTTGCACTACTCGGTGTAGCGTTATTTGCAGGTTGGTCTTTGCTAAGTAACTTAACCAGCTTTCTTATATTATTTGGACAAAATGATTGTCGAGTCGGGCGCTGGGTGCGAGTAATTGATGGTGCCAATTATATTGAAGGCGAAATCACAGAAATGGCATTTATGAGTGTCCAGTTACGAAATATCGACGGTAATGTGGTGCTTTATCCAAACAATCTATTTTTAACGCGACCTGTGATTGTATTAACAACACCGCCACAAGCAAGTTCACCAGCCGATAGCACTAAAACAGACAGCAGCAAAACAGACAGTGCAAAAATAGAACCACTACTAAAAGCAGAGACGGTTACGATTGAAGATCCGAAAGTAGAGAAAAAACGTTGGATGAAACGTTCTCGAAGCCATTCTCATAACAAACCAATGCAATGATAATTTTTTGCTGTTAATCTATTGAATATTAATCATTTTAATTTAGATTGAATTCGGTTTTTATATCGAATTCATTCTAAATAACATGATTTAAAATAGTTTTTTGTGATTTAACTCGTAAAAATAATTTACAAACCTAAAATCATCGACAATAATACGCCGCTTTTCTTTGTTCCGATCATATTTTAACCAGGTAATATTATGTCAACGCCAAATTCTGCAAAACCAGCAAATCCAGCACCATTAGGCCTAATGGCTTTCGGTATGACCACTATTTTATTAAATCTACATAACGTAGGTTTATTCCCATTAAGCTCTGTTATTTTAGCCATGGGCATCTTTTACGGCGGCATCGCGCAAGTTATCGCCGGTATCATGGAATACAAAAACGGCAACACCTTTGGTACCACTGCATTCACCTCTTACGGTATGTTCTGGTTATCATTAGTTGGCTTGATCTTAATGCCAAGCATGGGTCTAGGCGAAGCAACGTCGGAAGCATTCCTTGCCTCTTACCTTGCGATTTGGGGTATCTTCACGACTTTCATGTTTGTAGCCACTTTAGCGCGCTACCCAGTAGCCAAACAAACCGTATTTGGCAGCCTAGCAGTATTGTTCTTCTTACTAGCGGCTGGTGACTTCACCGGCAGTGTGGCGATTGGTCACCTTGCTGGCGTAGTGGGCATCTTCTGTGGCTCAAGCGCGATTTACCTTGCAATGGCCACCGTGATCAACAATGAATTTGGTCGTACGGTATTGCCAATCGGCGAGAAAAAAGTATCAGCATCGGTAGAGTCTATTAAAGCCGCTGCTTAATACTGAATAAAAGCAACACGATGAAAACCTCAGTCATATGGCTGGGGTTTTTTATTGTTTGCGATTTATGAGATAGATTTTATTTTGAGGCTGTAATACTATTGAACCACACCATTAGGTGTTAACAATTTTATTAATTATTCTCAGGGCGGGGCGCAATTCCCCACCGGCGGTATATAGCGCAATACGACGTTATCAGCCCGCGAGCGCTTGATCTCATGATCAAGGTCAGCAGATCTGGTGAGAACCCAGAGCCGACAGTGATAGTCTGGATGGGAGAGGATAAATATACGCGTTGCGTTGAAGTTAATACTTCACGATGACGGGTATGACATTTAGTATTTTACTAAGTGAGTTTGACCTTGCTTGCGCGATTTAAAATGCATGGCACTGTCTTACCCCTTCTGCAATAGCCCTGATTCTGGTACCTACAGGAGCTTTACCATGAATCAGAACCAACCTTCTCTACTTGCCGAATACGGTAACCCAATCGAACGTGTTGAAGCGGCATTAGTGGCACTACAGCAAGGTAATGGCGTATTAGTGCTTGATGATGAAGATCGCGAAAACGAAGGCGATATCATTTATTCAGCAGAAAATCTGACCGATGCACAAATGGCATTAATGATCCGAGAAGGCAGCGGTATTGTGTGTTTATGCTTGTCTGATGAGCAAGCCGAGAAACTGGCATTGCCGCCAATGGTAGTTAATAACAACAGCCAAAACCAAACGGCTTTTACCGTGTCGATTGAAGCTAAGCAAGGCGTGACAACTGGCGTTTCAGCAGCTGATCGCGTCACAACCATTAAAACTGCTATTTTTGCGGATGCCAAGCCTGATGATCTGGCGCGTCCTGGTCATGTGTTCCCATTGCGTGCGCGTAAAGGTGGGGTGCTGAGCCGTCGCGGTCATACCGAAGGCACAACCGATCTGATGCAATTAGCCGGTTTAAATCCTGCGGGCGTATTGTGTGAAGTGACCAATCCAGATGGCACTATGGCACGAGCACCCGAGATTGTCGCTTTTGGTAAATTGCATAATATGCCAGTCTTAACCATTGATGATATAGCGTTATATCGCGAAGCGTTAATGAAGAAGCAAGCGTAACGCTCACCAATAAGTCGAAGCTAGATTAGAAAACTCGAACCGAAAATAACCAGGTTCGAGGTTTTTTTATGCCGCTAGCAAAATACTCTCCATGAATGTGATGTAAGCGTGATTTTTATTTTTCAAACTGGCGTTTAATTACTGGATCGTTAGTAGCACATAAAAAGAGGCAACAAAATGTAAACATCAACACTAAATAAAATCATGATTATTGGTTCAGGTGTACTTGGCGGTCAAATCGCTTTCCAAAGTGCATTTAAAGGCAAAGATGTCATTTTTATGATATTAATGATGAAGCGTTAGATCGCTGTTGTGCTGCGCATGCGAGCTATCATGCGATATACAAAGATCAAGTTGGTGCTACTGAAGCTGAAATTAACGCGGCGATTCAGCGCCTCACTTATACCACTGATCTAGAAGGTTCGGTGGAAGGTGTGGATTTTGTGATTGAAGCTGTGCCAGAAGTACCAGAAATTAAAAATAGCTTTTATGCACAATTAGCGGCATGCCTACCTGAAAAAACCATTATCGCCAGCAATTCTTCAACGCTTTTACCAAGTGATTTTGCTGCCGTGACTGGTCGTCCAGAAAAATTCTGTGCGCTGCATTTTGCCAATTATGTATGGGAATATAACTTTGCCGAAGTGATGGCTCATGCCACTACGAGTGAAGCGACACTAGAACAAGTATTCAAATTCGCGATTGAAATTGGCATGGTGCCAGTACCAGTTGAAAAAGAAAGTAACGGTTACGTGCTAAATGATTGGTTTATGCCTTTATGCCAAGCCAGCTTAACGCTATTGGTTAACGGTGTCGGCTCGGCAGAAAATATCGACCGTTCATACATGCTATTTAATCGTGGCGGTAAAATGGGTCCACTCGCAATGCTGGATATGGTTGGTATGAACACCGCGATCAATATTCTTAATTACTGGGGTAATGTCGGTAACGATCAGCAAATGCTCACCAATGCTGAATACCTAAAAACCCATTACGCCGATAAAGGTCACCTTGGCGTATTAAGCGGCCAAGGCTTCTACACCTATCCAAACCCAGCGTTTGAATCAGACGATTTCTTATCTGTGCCGAACTACGACGTAGTGGCTGAAATGGTGGCAAAAACCAAGCATTAATACTGTTGTCGCTTGCTAAAACCTCAAGCAATACAAACAAAAAAGGCGTAGTAGGAATTAACCTGCTACGCCTTTCTTTAATATGGTGGCCCCTCCCAGACTCGAACTGGGGACCTAACGATTATGAGTCGTGCGCTCTAACCAACTGAGCTAAGGGGCCAAATTTGTGCTGTGATTATAGGGGAATGAGTGAAAGCTGTCTAGACTCTAGGTTGCCCAATTGTGTACGCTTTATAACCACTTAAACCAATATTCTATTCTAGACGCAAAAAAGGTGAGCTAAGCCCACCTTTTTAATTATTCATTACAGCAAATGTGCGTATTCAATAAAGAATATTACTCGTCTAGGAAGCTGCGCAATGTTTCTGAGCGGCTTGGATGACGAAGTTTACGCAGTGCTTTCGCTTCAATCTGACGGATACGTTCGCGTGTTACGTCGAATTGCTTGCCCACTTCTTCTAACGTGTGGTCGGTGTTCATATCGATACCAAAACGCATACGCAGCACTTTCGCTTCACGTGGCGTTAGACCTGCTAGAACATCTTTAGTGGCAAACTTCAAGCTGGTTGAGGTTGCAGAGTCTAAAGGTAGCTCTAGGGTAGTATCTTCAATAAAGTCACCTAAGTGCGAATCTTCGTCATCACCGATAGGTGTTTCCATTGAGATTGGCTCTTTAGCAATTTTCAGTACTTTACGGATCTTGTCTTCCGGCATTTGCATGCGTTCAGCCAATTCTTCTGGTAACGGTTCACGACCCATTTCTTGTAGCATCTGACGAGAGATACGGTTCAATTTGTTAATGGTTTCGATCATGTGTACCGGAATACGAATAGTACGTGCTTGGTCGGCAATTGAACGAGTGATTGCTTGACGGATCCACCAAGTCGCATAAGTTGAGAACTTATAACCACGACGGTATTCAAACTTATCAACTGCTTTCATCAAACCAATGTTACCTTCTTGGATCAGATCCAAGAATTGTAAGCCACGGTTGGTGTATTTCTTCGCGATAGAAATAACCAGACGCAAGTTCGCTTCAACCATTTCTTTCTTGGCGCGACGAGCTTTTGCTTCACCGATAGACATACGACGGCTAATGTCTTTAATGTTTTGTACGCTTAACGACGTTTCATCTTCAATGGTTTTTAGCTTGTAGATGCAGCGACGAAGATCTTCCTCACTTTGACGAATTTTCTCAGAGTAAGGTTTGCCTGACGCTAATACGTCATCTAACCATGCATCGGAAGATTCATTACCAGTAAAGGCTTGGACAAATGCTTTTTTCGGCATTTTTCCGTATTCAACCACGGTACGAATGATCAAGCGTTCTTGAGTTCGTGCACGATCCATTGAGTTTTTCAAACCATTAACAAGGTAATCAAACTGTTTTGGGATCAAACGGAATTGACGGAAAACATCCAAGAATTCTTGTTTGCTGGCGTTAATCGCTTTGCTTTGACGACCGTGTTCATTGATCGACAATTGGAGATTCTGATAAGTATTACGAAGCTCAGTGAAGCGTTCAAGAGCAAGCTCAGGATCGATACCTGTGTCTTCTTCTTCCTCGTCCTCATCTGAATCGCTGTCTTCATCATCTTCGTCATCACTGTCATCATCACTAACAGCAAGCTCAGAACCAACGTGTGTTGCGGTTGGCGCAGCATTGCCATCATCATCAGGATCAACAAAGCCTGAAATGATGTCAGTAAGGCGAAGCTCTTCAGCTTGAACTTTATCGAACTGTTCAAGGATGTAAGAAATAGTGCCAGGGAATTCTGCAACCGAACACTGTACTTGGTTGATGCCATCTTCAATGCGTTTTGCAATGTCGATTTCACCTTCACGAGTCAGTAGTTCCACTGTTCCCATTTCACGCATGTACATACGGACTGGGTCGGTGGTGCGGCCAATTTCACTTTCTACGCTTGAAAGTGCGGCAGCAGCGGCTTCGGCTGCATCTTCATCGGCTACGGCTTCATTCAACATTAGATCGTCCGCATCTGGTGCGGTTTCAACGACTTGGATGCCCATGTCGTTAATCATTTGAATGATGTCTTCTACCTGTTCTGAATCTACGATTTCTTCAGGTAGGTGGTCATTTACTTCGGCGTAGGTCAGATAGCCTTGTTCCTTACCTTTTGCGACAAGTAACTTTAGCTGTGACTGCGGATTTTGATCCATCGACGATATCCAACTTGAGGTCTGAGTGAAGAATATTAGTATGCGAAATGCAAACCGCCAATAATAACAAATTTATTCATTGCTGACCACCGAGCTTTAACAACCCAAAGTTATACCAACTTTAAACGCGGTACGCTTTAAGTTTTGATTGCCTGAGTGTTAATGACTAAGTGGTTGGAGCGAGATAACTAAGGACGTTGAAGAATCAAGTCTTGCAACTCCCGTCTCTCCTCGACTGATAAGCCGGAGCTTCTTTCTCTCGCTTGCAAAGTTTCAATTTGTTTACTGATACATTGAGCTAGTATTTTATCCAATGTATCTAAAAAAACATCTTGTTCATTATCATCATTGAGGGGGATATCCCAATTCATTAATCTTGACAATAATGCTTCAATTTTGGTTTCACGCCAGTTTTCTATTAACTGACCCGACTTGATATGGGGCTTTTCTCGACAAATATCAAGTACGTTGAGCAATAAACTTAATCCGGGTATGTCTATATCTTTAATACTGGTTAGATCCGGTACTAATTCAGCATAGCTCGGTTTTTGCAAAAGCAGAGCAATAACTACCCTCATTGGGGTGCGTTTTATTTCTTTATGTGGTTGAGGCACGCTTTGCTGTTGGCTGGTTTTTGAAATCAACTGTTGCAGTTGTCTTTCGTCCAATAGTCCGAGTTTTTTACCGAGTAAATCTCGTAAGTATAGTCGTAATGTGCCACCAGGGACTTTTTCGATCAAAGGGACCGCTAATGCTGTAAGTTTAGTTTTACCTTCATTGCTACTGGTATCGACTTCCTTCATCAAGGTGCCAAATAAAAATTCAGACAATGAGGTGGCATGAAAAACTTGTTGCTCGAACGCTTCTTTACCGTGCTGGCGAATGTAAGTATCAGGATCTTCACCATCGGGTAAAAACATAAATTTTAGTTGTCGGCCATCATTAAGATAAGGCAGGGCATTTTCCATTGCGCGCCAAGCGGCTTCTCGGCCAGCGCGGTCACCATCATAACAACACACCACAGTCCCGGTTTGACGATACAAGAGTTGCATGTGATCGCCTGTGGTTGACGTGCCCAATGCCGCAACAGCGTAATCGACGCCATATTGCGCCAGTGCCACCACATCCATATAGCCTTCAACCACTAAGATCTGTTCTGGATCTTTGTGACTCTGCAATACGTCGTATAAGCCGTATAGCTCTTTGCCTTTATGGAATACGGGGGTTTCTGGTGAGTTAAGGTATTTGGGTTTTTCATCACCAAGTACACGGCCACCAAAGCCAATAACTCGGCCACGGCGATCATGAATCGGGAACATCACTCGACCACGAAAACGGTCGTAGCGGTTGCCTTTTTCGTTCTCAACCAACATGCCGCCTTCAACCAGCATGTCTTGAATATGGTTTTGTTGGCCAAAGTTTTTGCGCACGCTGTCCCATTCATCGGGCACATAACCAATACCAAACTTTTGAACGATTTCACCCGATAGACCGCGATTTTTTAAATAATCAATCGCCGCTTTATTAGCGCCCAGTTTAAGCTGAGAGCGATAATATTGGCTAATACTGCCCAATAAATCATAAAGATTGCGTTTTTGTTCAGCGTTAACTTTGGGCGTGTTTGATTGGATTTCTTGGCCAGTTGCGCTTTCGCGTGGCACTTCTAAACTCAACTTGCTGGCTAGCTCTTCTATTGCCTCTACGAACTCGAGACGTTCGTATTCCATCAAAAAACCAATCGCATTCCCGCTGACGCCACAACCAAAGCAATGGTAAAACTGCTTGTCTTGGCTGACGTTAAAAGAAGGGGATTTTTCGTTATGGAAAGGGCAGCAGGCGGTGTAGTTCTTCCCTTGCTTTTTTAACTTAACGCGCGGATCTATCACATCGATAATATCGGTGCGAGAAATAACATCGTCGATAAAGTTGCGGGGAATTCTTCCAGCCATAAAGAAGTTTGAGTCCTTAAAATACAAACAAGCCGTGCGATCCCGAAGGAGTGCACGGCTTATTAAAACTTAAGCTTGGGAAATTAAGCTACCTAAGATTAGGCCAGTTTAGAACGAACTAAACCACTTACTTTGCCCATATCTGCACGACCTTGAAGTTGAGGTTTTAATACCCCCATTACGTTACCCATGTCTTGCATGCCCGCAGCACCAGATTCAACAATAGCACTTTCAATCAGTGCAATCACTTCTTCTTCGCTTAACGGTTGAGGCATAAATTCCTCAAGTACGGTAATTTCTGCTTTTTCAGCATCAGCAAGATCTTGACGATTTGCTGCTTCAAATTGCGTAACAGAATCGCGACGTTGTTTAACCATCTTAGTCATTATCGCAATGATGTCTTCATCGGTAAGCGTAATACGCTCATCGACTTCACGTTGCTTAATGGCTGATAGAGCTAAACGAATAGTGCCAAGGCGCGGTTTGTCCTTGGCTTTCATCGCTGATTTTTGCTCTTCTTTGAGTTGTTCAATTAGAGCCATAACTCAGTCCTTAATTGGAATAAGTTATTAGTACAAGCGAACGCGACGAGCGTTTTCGCGAGACAGCTTCTTAGCATGACGCTTTTGAGCTGCTGCTTTAGCGCGTTTACGTACAGTTGTTGGTTTTTCGTAATGCTCACGACGACGCACTTCAGAAAGAACACCTGCTTTTTCGCAAGAGCGCTTGAAACGACGTAATGCTACGTCAAACGGTTCGTTATCACGTACTTTAACTACTGGCATATGCCTTTCACCTCAGGGGTTATTATTTAATGCTGATTCTTACAATCGACCCTAAAAAGTTAGAGTAGATATTAATCAGCCAGATCAAAATGGTGCGGAATTTTAATCCGATCACTACCTATTTGTAAAGCATTATCAAGGTAAGAACTGGTTAATTTTTTTCCGAGGCGGTAAGATTACCCATAATTTAAGAAAAATCAACTATTCGACACCATTGGTCGTGAGAAATTTTATGCGCATTTTAGGAATTGAAACATCGTGTGATGAAACTGGCATCGCTATTTTTGATGAACAACAGGGTTTGTTATCACATCAACTGTACAGCCAAGTAAAATTACACGCCGATTATGGTGGCGTAGTGCCTGAGCTGGCATCGCGAGATCACGTTAAAAAAACCATCCCTTTAATTAAGGCGGCCTTAGCAGAAGCTGGCTTAACCTCAAAAGATATTGATGGCGTGGCTTATACTGCAGGTCCTGGACTAGTCGGGGCGCTATTGGTTGGCGCAACTATAGGCCGCAGTTTGGCTTATGCGTGGGGCGTTCCTGCTGTACCTGTGCATCACATGGAAGGGCACTTACTTGCACCAATGTTAGAAGACAATCCGCCAGAGTTCCCATTTGTGGCATTGTTGGTATCGGGTGGTCACACCATGATGGTCGAAGTGAAAGCGATTGGTGAATACACTATTTTAGGGGAGTCGGTCGATGATGCCGCCGGTGAAGCGTTTGATAAAACCGCTAAGCTGATGGGATTGGATTACCCTGGTGGACCATTATTATCGAAGCTGGCAGAAACGGGCACCAAAGGGCGTTTTCGATTCCCACGCCCAATGACCGATCGTCCGGGCTTGGATTTTAGTTTCTCCGGTTTAAAAACTTTTGCCGCTAATACCATTCGCGCCAATGACGATGATCCGCAAACTCGCGCAGATATCGCTTATGCGTTCCAAGAAGCGGTATGTGACACCTTGGTGATTAAATGTCGCCGCGCGCTAGAACAAACTGGTTTAAAACGTATCGTGATTGCCGGTGGCGTGAGTGCCAACAAGCAATTGCGCTTGTCATTAGAAGCGCTCGCGAAGAAAGTCGGTGGTGGAGTGTATTATCCACGAACTGAATTTTGTACCGATAATGGCGCGATGATCGCGTATGCCGGAATGCAGCGTCTACGCAATGGTGAGATGACTGATTTATCGGTGCAAGCGCAACCTCGCTGGCCGATTGATCAATTAAAACCGATCACTGAGTAATACCCACTCCATTTTGATAAATTATTAAATATCTGGAATGGGTATAACCACAACTTCAGCTCTATCCATAAACTAAAAACGGCAACCTATTGAAGGTTGCCGTTTTTGTTGGGTATGCTTTTGATTCGGGGCTAGATCGTACTCTTCGATTTCACTTTTGGCTCACTGCCATCGATCAGGCGTTTGATATTTTGATAGTGCCGAAAGATAATTAAGCACGACAGCATTGCCACCGGAATAGTGTACTGCGGCTTCACCATCCAAGTGTAAAACGGGATCAACAGCGCGGTGATAATCGCCGCCAGTGATGAGTAACGAGTAAAGAAAAAGGTCATTAACCAAGTGGTGATCACCATGCCGGTTAAATCCAGTCCAATCGGGGCCAGTGTTCCTAATGCCGTCGCCACCCCTTTACCGCCTTTAAAGTGAAAAAATAACGGATAGATATGGCCGATACAAGCCGCTAAGCCAATAAAGCCTAACATTAAAGGTTGAATATTAAGAAAGTAACTGGCCCATACCGGGATCATGCCTTTTAACACATCACATAATAATACAGCAACGGCCGCCCATTTACCGCCGACTCTTAATACATTGGTGGCGCCGGGGTTGTTTGAGCCTTGGGTGCGAGGGTCGGGAAGATGGCAGACACGACAGATCAGCACCGCACTCGAAATGGATCCGAGTAAATAGGCGAGAATGATCATTATGAGTACCACTATGCTCATAGTCTTCCTTGGAGGTAGTGTATTATCTTGAAGTTACTTGGGTATATAATATTATGCTCAGCATCTTACGTGTTTTTATACCGCTTGGGTATCCGATCAGTCACACTCAAGGGGAAAAACCAATCAAAAGGAATCAACATGGCTTTGGATAAAGTATTTATCGACCAACTCGAAGTGATCACCACCATTGGCGCGTACGATTGGGAGCAAGAGATTAAGCAGAAGTTAGTACTTACTATTGAAATGGCGCATGATAATAGAAAACCCGGTTCAAGTGATGATGTAGAAGATGCTTTAGATTATGCCAAAGTGAGTCAGGCGGTGTTGGCGCATATTGAGGGTGGTCGATTCTTGTTGGTAGAGCGAGTAGCAGAAGAAGTGGCGCAATTAATTATGCAAAGCTTTAATGTGCCTTGGGTTAAAATCCACTTAACCAAACCAGGCGCAGTACCACAAGCTAAAGGTGTTGGCGTGATCATTGAACGAGGCCGTCTGTGACCCTAGCTTACATTGGGGTAGGCAGTAATCTTGAGCGGCATCAGCATATCCAAGCAAGCTATCAAGAATTATTAAAAGTAAGTAATCACTTACGCTGTTCTGCTGTGTATGAGTGTCAACCGGTTGGTTTTGATAGTCATGCTTTTTATAATTTGGTCATCGAGATAGAAACCTCTCTGTCTTTGCTTGAACTGCAACAAAGGTTAAAGCAAATCGAGCTAAAATGGGGTCGAGCCAAAGATGCCCAGAAGCTGCAAGATCGTACTCTTGATTTGGATATATTGCTGTTTGGTGAGCAGGTTTCAATCGATAACCCAGTGTTACCGCGAAGCGATATTTTCAACTATGAATTTGTGCTGAAACCATTGTATCAACTAAACCCTTATTTAGTCTTACCTGATGATTGCCGAACGGTTGCGAAGGTATGGCAGCAGTTTGAAAAAAAAGGCAGTTTAACGGTGGTTGAGTTTAAATTTACGCCTTAAGCTCTAATGACAATAAGTTCTAATGGTTCGAAAATGAACATAAAAAAAGCAGAGAATATGATCTCTGCTTTTTTGATTTAGCTGTTATGAATAGCTGGTTAGGGTTATTACAACCACGCCATGCCCAGCAATAACAAACCAAATAGAATGCGGTAAATACCGAAGCCGACAAAGGTAAATTTGGCTAAGAAATTGATAAACCATTTGATCACAAAGTAGGCCACGATAAATGCGGTGATAAAGCCAACTGCTAAGTTGATAAAGTCGCTACTAGTGAAATTTTGATAATGCTTTAATAAGTCATAACCTGATGCCGCCGCTAAAACTGGCAAGCCAAGCAAGAATGAAAATTCAGCACAAGTTTTACGATTCAAGCCAACTAACATCGCGCCAATAATGGTTGAACCCGCGCGGCTTGTGCCGGGAATTAAAGCAAAAATCTGCGCAAAACCAATCCACATAGCTTGCTTCATGGTGACGTCATTTACATCGGTAGTCGGGCATTGTTCTTCTTTATAAAAGCGCTCAACCCAAATAAAGATGATACCACCGATAATAAACATAGTGCCAACAATAGTGACACTAAACAACGCTTTCACAATATCACTCATCAAGAAACCAATAATACCAATCGGTAAAAATGCCACTGCAACTTTGACCCATAACGAGAAATATTTAGGGTGGAATTTTTCTTTATAATTGGCAATGACCGCTAAAATAGCCGCAACTTGGATGATAACTTCAAAGGCTTTATTTGAGGCAGTATCAGGAATGTTTAACCATTGGCTGGCAACAATCATATGTCCGGTCGACGAGATAGGTAAAAATTCCGTGATCCCTTCAATGATACCGAGAATAATAGCGTGAAAAATATGCATATCGAGTTGTGATCCTTATACATTCCATTACATCAATAATGGCGATTTAGCGTTAATGTTAAAAAATTATGCACACTTTGCCTTGCTAACGGTTAACAATCAACCTTGTAACGGGCTTATTTGCGTTATTGACAATAACCTTACTTATATCGTACTTATGACAGTGCTAATTTGATCTGCTCAATACTGGCAATGCGCTGCTTATCCAGCTCTCCTCGAATCGCTTTACCCTGAAAACCTTGGGCAATAATATCACTGACATCAATCGCGTTTGCAGCTTGATAATAAGCTTGTAGGCGCTTGGCTTGAGGATACGGTTGTCGCTCCAAGCCTTTGCGCCCTTGATGGTCCGCTTGGCAGCAAAGTAATACTTGCTTAAAACGTTCAGGTCGTCGCCAAGCATCGAGTTGACTCAGGAGTTTGAGGGCGGTTGAAGCTTTTAGTTCCGCCGCGCGATGAATATTGGAATGATGCTGGCAAACCAGTAGTGCTAGCTCTCGGCATTCATTTGGCACTTTCACGCGCGTGCTGAGGGCTTTGATTAAGTTAAGGCCAGTATGACAATGCATCTTATGACTTGGCCATTCGGACTCAGGAGTGACCCCTTTGCCTAAATCGTGCACTTGAGCAGCAAAACGGACACTGACTTGTGAGCTTAGTAATGCCGCTTGCTCTGCCACCATTAAAGTGTGAATGCCGGTGTCGATTTCTGGGTGCCATTTTTCAGGTTGAGGTACGCCAAATAATGCGTCGATTTCCGGTAAGATCACCTTTAAAGCGTCGCAATCTTTGAGCACTTGTAAGAACACTTGTGGGGCGGATGTTGTTAACGATTTATGCCACTCTTGCCATACACGTTCCGCAGTTAGGTGAGTCAGTTCTCCACTGTCTGCCATGCTTTTCATTAAGGTTAGAGTTTCTGGCGCTACGCGAAACCCTAACGGTGCTAACTTAGCCGCAAAACGAGCCACACGCAGCACTCGCAGAGGATCTTCACTAAAGGCGTCGGAAACGTGGCGCAAGATCTTATTCTCAAGATCGGCTTGGCCACCGTAAGGATCGTACAAGGTACCTTGTGCATCTTCAGCAATGGCATTAATGGTGAGATCGCGCCGAGCCAAATCCTGTTCGAGGGTGACATCGGGGGCGTAAAAGCACTCAAAGCCGTTATAGCCTTGGCCCGATTTACGTTCTGTGCGAGCAAGGGCATATTCTTGTTGGGTTTTGGGGTGTAAAAATACCGGAAAGTCTAACCCGACCGCGCGAAAGCCTTGGCTTAGCATTTGCTCGGGCGAACTGCCGACCACTACCCAATCTTGGTCGTGACTGGCAATGCCAAGCAATTTATCGCGCACCGCCCCGCCTACTAAGAATATCTCCATCATCAATCCTATTTCCATTCGCTAGCAATATGCTATTCATTTACACCTAATATGCCAACATTCTAACAAGAAAGCGAAGTACACCGCATGTGTGTAGCTATAAATAAAGTGGCGATTAGTGTAGTTTAGGACGCATTAGAGAGTGAATCTCCCGACGATTTGAGAGTGTGACATGTACAAGGACTTTTTTGGCCTATCAGAATTACCGTTTACCATAGTGCCGAGCTCGCGTTATATCTTTTTAAGTGCCCGTCATCGAGAGGCGATGAATCACTTGCAAGCCGGTTTAGGTGGTGGCGGCGGGTTTGCGTTATTAACGGGGGAAGTAGGAACCGGTAAAACCACGGTATCCAAAGTCATGTTGACGCAACTGGAAGATAACGTCAAAACCGGATTATTGCTCAATCCAACTTATAGCGGTTCGGATTTATTGGAAGCGATTTGTGATGAGTTCTCAATTGAATATCAAGAATCGGCATCATTAAAGCAATTGACTCAAGCGATTTACCTCTACCTACTTGAGAACCACGGCCAAGGGCTGCAAACCCTATTATTGATTGATGAAGCCCAGCATTTATCGGCAGCAGTGCTTGAGCAGTTACGCTTATTGACTAACCTAGAAAGTGAAAGCCAGAAGCTACTTAAAGTGCTATTAATTGGCCAGCCAGAATTGCAATATAAACTGCAAACGGAAGAGTTGCGCCAATTAGCTCAGCGTATCACCGGTCGTTATCATTTATTGCCTTTGAGCACCCAAGAGGTGGCGCAATATATTCAATTTCGAGTAAAAGTTGCTGGCGGCAGTTACGATATGTTTAGCGCCAAAGCAGTCAAAAAAATAGCCAAGCAAACTTATGGTGTACCTCGACTGATTAATTTAGTGTGTGATAAATGTTTGTTGTATGCCTACTATGGCGGCGAGCCGATGGTGTCGGGGGCGATCGCCGCCAAAGCGTGTGAAGATGTGATGACATTTCAGCGTCCTACGTCTACTCAACTGGCCAATGGATTGGTGCGAATGGGCTCTCAACAAACTCATGCAGGTTTACAGCATCAGGGTTTTCAATTGGCAGCTAAGTCAAAAAAACCTTGGTTGAGTTACAGCATAAGTCTGATACTTGGCGTTGCGGTCGCAGTATCAGCTTGGTTGTATGCCCCGCAATTATTAAATAAAGCCACGGGTTTAACCTCCAAAATAGCCTTATCCAATCAAAGTTCAACCCAACAAAAAAATAACCAAACCGACCCTGTTATTAGCACGAATACCGAACAGGTTGAGCAGCTTATTTCCCCTTATATTCAATTAAGCCATAATCCAATTAGTGCGATGCAGTCATTATTTTCATTATGGGGTTATCAAGTTGATAGTTCTGATGCCAATTGTGACCAAGCGGTTCGAGCCGATTTATATTGCTATCAATCGAAAGGCAGTTTAAATGATCTGGCAGTGATCAATCGCCCGGCAATGTTGACGCTACAAGCCAATTATCGCACCTATTTTGCTATTCTTTACCGAGTAAATAAAAGCCAATCGGAATTGTTGTTAGCTGATAAACGGGTGCGAGTACCCAATCAGTGGTTGGCAAAGAATTGGAACGGAGAGTATCAATTACTTTGGCATAGTAAAATGGCCGATCAAACCTTAAAAATCAATGATCGTGGTTCAAATGTGACTCAGTTAAATAATGAGTTATCTCAGGTTTTAGGTGACTCATTATCACAAACTTCAGTGTTTGATCAGAGGGTGAAAAGTAAAGTTGAAGCCTTTCAAATGTGGCAAGGGATCAATGTCGATGGTATAGCCGGTAAAAAAACTTTGATGCTTCTCGATAGCTATTCCAATACGAATGCACCTCAATTGTTGGTTTCACCGACCAAAGCGGTTTCTCCAAAAATTGGGAGTGAGAGCTAATGTCGCAAATGATGAAGGCACTACAACAATCAGAACAAGCACATCAATCTCAACTGCAACCTAAGCCTGATGTCGCCAGTTATCGTTATGTTCCAGTACAAAAAACAGCGCGCAAATGGTTGATGGTCGCTTTGTTTGTTTTACCTTGTTTGGTGGTGCTGGCTTGGTTGTTGATTAAGCCACTAATAACGCCAAAACCGATTGAAAAAGCACTACCGACAGCGATGGTGCAATCAAAGCCAACTGCCGAGTTATTACCTTTTCCATCGGTGGGGGATTTACGTCCGTTACCTGCTAAAAAAATAAAGCCAAAACCAGCAGTAAGAAAAGTCACTACAGTGGCGAGTAAACCTAAGGAATCAAAATCGCAAGGTCGCGTGATCAAAACCAATCAAGTCAATGCTTCATCAGAGCAAAACCAAGCATGGAATGTCGATGATATTGATATGTCAGGTGTGTCTTCGGATATTGCCGAACGCTTTAAGCAAGCAATGGAAGCTCAAGAAGTCTCAGACGATACGCCAACGTCAATCAGCGAAAAAAGCACCACTCAGACTTATAAAAATCCGAAGTCTTATGCTAGCAAGCCCCAACCTAATCCGACTTTTGATAAGCCGATGGTGAACTTAGTGGGTAATGAAAAACGCTATAAAGGTCGACTGCCTAAAATGAATTTCCAAACGCACATGTATTCTTCTAAATCGAGCAGTCGTTGGCTTAAAGTCAATGGCAAAGATATGCACGAAGGAGATTGGATCATCGACGATACGGTGCAGTTAGAAAAAATTCTACCGGGTAGTTTAGTGGTGCATTTTGATGGGCAGAATATTCAAATTCCCGCTTTATATGAATGGGGTGGTTAGGCAATTTTTCCTACCAAATAATCTAGAAAAAACATAAAAATCGTGGTCTAGTGCCACGATTTTTTTTGCTTGATATTTTTAAATGCGCGCCATTTTCGCAACGTAATCGATTTCTTATTGATAATGGCAGCATTTAGCGCAATGTTTGTTGTGTTTTTGATGGTAGAATTCGCGAGTTTGTTTTTCATATCAAAAGAAGGGTGATGTATGTTACAGGTTTTACAAGGTGCTCAAATGTTGTTTGTCGCATTTGGCGCGCTGGTATTAGTACCGTTATTAACTGGGCTTGATCCCAACGTTGCACTATTTGGTGCCGGTCTGGGTACTTTGATTTTTCAGGTGATCACTAAGCGTAGCGTTCCAATTTTTCTTGCCTCTTCTTTAGCTTTTATCGCTCCGATTATTTATGGTATCCAAATGTGGGGCGTACCAAGTATGCTCGGCGGCCTGATGACAGCCGGTGCGGTTTATGTGTTATTAGGTGCGGTGATCCGCATTCGTGGGGTTGGTTTTATTCATAAATTACTACCACCAGTTGTGGTTGGCCCAGTGATCATGGTGATCGGTTTAGGGCTTGCGCCAGCAGCGGTTAACATGGCAGTCGGTAAAAGTGGTGATGGCGGGGTGCAAATTGTGGCGCATGATGCCGCATTGTGGATCTCGGCAATTTCACTGTTCGTTACCATATTACTAAGCGTATTTGGCAAAGGCTTTTTTAAGTTAGTGCCTATTTTAGGTGGCATTACCTCGGGTTATATCGCCAGTTTATTTTTGGGGGTAGTTGACTTTACCCCAGTACAACAAGCGGCATGGTTGGCACTGCCTAACTTTACCTTCCCTGAGTTTAATATTAACGCCATGTTATTTATGATCCCGGTAGCCATTGCACCGGCAGTCGAGCATGTGGGCGATATTCTGGCGATTTCCAATGTGACCGGTAAAGATTACCTTAAAAAGCCGGGCCTACACCGCACTATGATGGGCGATGGTTTTGCCACTATGGCGGCATCGATGTTTGGCGCGCCACCGAATACCACTTATTCAGAAGTAACTGGCGCGGTAATGCTGACCAAAGCATTTAATCCAGTGATCATGACATGGGCTGCGGTAACGGCGTTAGTGTTGGCGTTTGTGGGTAAACTGGGCGCGATTTTACAAACTATTCCTGTCCCTGTCATGGGCGGTATTATGACCTTATTGTTCGGCTCGATTGCGGTGGTGGGCTTAAACACCTTAATTAAAAACCAAGTCGATCTGCATAAATCACGCAATCTTGTGATCGTGGCGGTGACCTTAGTGTTTGGTATCGGTGGCATGGCATTTGGTATTGGAGAGTTTAGCTTACAGGGTGTGAGCTTAAGCGGTATTGTGGCGATTTTATTGAATCTACTATTACCAAAAGATCTTGGCGAAAACCATGTAGTAGACAGTGCTCAAATGGAAGTGGATAAAGAATAATACCAATTCAAGAAACTTAATGATCTCTCTATATTGTTGGTGATGAAAAATGTCAAAGAACAGGGACGTTCTTTTTCAAGTGCCCAAGGAGGGTTTAAACGTTTTTTCTTAATCAACAATATGAGCGAGAAAGTTAATGTATAGTGTTGTTTGCTATTTAAGAACTCTCAATTTTACGCTATTCCCATCACCTCAATCCTCTCGGCGATCAACTTGCCACACTCTTGTTTTACGACTTTTCTGAGCCACTCTTGTGCGGGTGAATGATGACAGCGATCATGCCAAATCATCGAATAATCAAATGGCTCGAGACGAAACGGCAAGGTCTTAATGATTAAGTTGTAACGCTTAGCCACTAAGTAGGCCAGATCGGCCGGAACGGTGATAATCAAGGGAACGGTATTGATTATCGCAAGAGCGGCTTCTAAATGATAAGAGCGTAAAACCAGTTTGAGCTCGGGTTGTTCAGCTAATGCATCATCAATCAAGGCTTTAACACCGTCACTGATCGCGATCATGGCATGACGAGCGTTTAAGTAATCCTCTAAAGTGAGCGTTTTTTCTGCCAGCGGATGAGACTTTGAGACTAAGCAAAACACACTGACTTTACCAAGCACTTCGCTGTGCAAAGGTGCAACCGCATAAGTTGGGCGACAGATCGCCAGATCGGCCCCTTGGGTGGTCAACTGTTGAGTCAATTGACCATGTTGTAATGGCATCAATTCTAATCTAATGTCGGGCGCTTCTTGGTAGATGCGTGGCAAGGCAAACGGCAAAATAGTCTGAGTGGCATAATCGGTCGCGGCAATAGTGAATTTTTGCTGACAAGCTTGGGGTGCAAAATCTTGCGGTGATAATAAATCGCGTAAATTTTCTAATGGCGTGGCTAAAGAGCGATTAAAATCGAGTGCTTTTTGGGTAGGGATTAACGATTGCCCCTGGCGGGTAAATAACGGATCGTCGAGCAATAAACGTAAGCGAGCTAGAATTCGACTCATGGCAGACTGGCTTAGATTCAAACGCACCGCCGCTTTACTGACGCTGCCTTCTTCGATCAATATGCGTAGCGCAACTAATAGATTTAAGTCGCGGCGATAGATATCTTCAAGTTCCATCTCAATGCTTCCGTTAATGCGAATAAAATTATGACAAGTGCAAATCGAGCGGGGTTTTGCTTTTCTCTCCGCCTATTTCACGGGCAAGTTTTGGCACCAAATAGCCTGAAACTTGCGTCAGTAGTCCAGCCATGATTTCTCGTGCTCGCTTATCACTAACAAAGAAATGCGCCGCGCCTTGGACTTTATCTAACACATGTAAATAATAAGGTAACACGCCAGCTTGGAATAAAGCTCGACTGAGATTAGCTTGCGCTTGCACCTCATCGTTCACCCCTTTTAATAATACACTTTGATTGAGTAACATCACCCCAATCTGCTTGAGTTTATTTAACGAGTGAGTGAGATCGTGATTGATCTCATTCGCATGGTTGATATGAGTCACCATCACCACTTGTAGCCGAGTGTTGTGCAATAGTTGGCATAATCGCTCAGTGATCCTGGCGGGGATCACCACAGGTAAGCGGGTATGAATGCGCAGGGTTTTAATATGCTCAATGGCGCTGATCGCATCAACTAACCATTGCAACTCTTGATCTTTGGCCATCAAAGGATCTCCGCCCGACAAGATCACTTCATCTAGCTCAGGATGGGCGGCAATATAATCTAAGCTGATTTGCCACGCGCTTTTATTGCCTTTGTTATCTTGATAAGGAAAATGGCGACGGAAACAATAACGACAGTTAATCGCACACCCCCCTTTGACTATCATTAATACTCGGCTTTGGTATTTATGCAACAAGCCCGGAATATCGTTATCTTGTTCATCAAGTGGGTCGGTTGAGTAACCTTCATGCACTTCAAATTCTTCACTTAAAGGCAGCACTTGACGCAATAGGGGATCGTGTGGGTTGCCTTTTTCCATTCTATCGACAAAACTTTGTGGTACTCGTTGGGCAAAAAGTTGACGTGCTTTTATGCCTTCAAGCCATGGCGCAGCATCAATTTCAAGTTGAACGAGTAATTGTAATGGATCCGAAATGGCACCATTGAGCTGCGTTAACCATTGATTTGGGTCATTAGAATGCTCTTGTAATGGCTTTTGTGAGCAACAAGACGAGGAATTTAGGCTGTTTTGCTCAACAGACTCGACTTTTCGGGTTATGATATGCGGCATTGAAATTAACTCAAAGATCTGTAAGAGGACATCATGGCTACAGTTAGCACTAATGAATTCAAAGGCGGTTTAAAATTCATGTTGGATAATGAGCCTTGCTCAATCATCGACAACGAATACGTTAAGCCAGGTAAAGGCCAAGCGTTTAACCGCGTAAAACTGCGCAAACTTTTGTCTGGCAAAACGTTAGAGAAAACGTTCAAATCGGGTGAAAGCTTTGAACAGGCTGACGTGGTTGATGTTGAACTCGGTTACCTATACAGCGATGGTGAATTCTACCATTTCATGAACAACGAAACGTTTGAGCAAATCGCAGCTGATGTAAAAGCGGTTGGCGATATGGCGAAATGGTTAGTTGAAAATGACGTTTGTACTCTAACGTTGTGGAATGATACCCCGATCACAGTCACTCCACCAAACTTTGTTGAACTAGCGGTAACAGAAACCGATCCTGGCCTTAAAGGTGATACTCAAGGTACTGGCGGTAAACCAGCGACATTGAGCACTGGCGCCGTGGTTCGTGTACCACTCTTTATCGCCATTGGTGAAGTAGTGAAAGTGGATACTCGTACTGGTGAATATGTTGGTCGTGTTAAGTAATTTTCATCGTACTAAGTTTAATTCACACTCTATGTTTCAGACGACATCCCATACCTGATC
The DNA here is from genome assembly GCF_009601765.2 of Vibrio algicola. NCBI lineage: Bacteria > Pseudomonadati > Pseudomonadota > Gammaproteobacteria > Vibrionales > Vibrionaceae > Vibrio > Vibrio algicola. The sequence goes on along the minus strand of NZ_CP045699.1, from coordinate 2,151,704 downwards.
CTAAGCGAAGAAGATACGGGATCTCGCTTTTTATCTTACTGATGAATTAAGAGCGAGATTCCGGATAACTCGTCCCTCGTTTCCGGAATGACTAATATTGTTATTAATCATTAATTTAATGATGGGGTAATGATAGCGAGGGGAGATATAAAAAAGCGAGTCACTTCCATTTTGAAGTGACTCGTTTTTTTTTGTTGCTTAGTTGATTATACCCATTCCATAAATGTAATGCTCGTTCAAAATTGAGTACAGAGAAAAGTGTCAAAGGCCATGGATGGCCTTTTCTCAAGCGACCAAGGACGGATCAGCGTCTTTTCGGCGTATTCAAATTGAGCAAATATTAAATGGAATTGATATCAGTTGCTTAGTTGAGTGATTGGTTTTAAATTTAGCGTAAAAATGGCGCTACGGCGAAGTTCTGAGTTTGCGCCATAAGCAAGCCAATAATGATCAACAATAAGCCGGCAACCGTTTTACCTATAAGTGAGACATACTGCATATTAAATCGAGAGCTGCCTTGATAGATCTGAATGATCTTCTTACCAGACAGGGTTAATAAGGCAATAGCTGAAATCGTCAACGCAGTACCTATTCCCATTAAAAAGCTGCTTAATACCCCGAGCCAGTACAATCCCATCACATGCGAAAACAGCAACACCATGATCGCACCCGTACAAGGGCGCATGCCTATCCCCAGAATGATCAATAAGTATTGTTTAAAGTTATTGGCATTATTAATGTCATCGGCTGCCACGAAATGCTGGTGGCCACAACCACAGTTTGCATCGTGCTGATGGGTTGTATCGTAACTCTGCAGATTGAGTGATGAGGTGAGCGGTTGCATCGAATGAGCAGCGTCAGTTATCGGCGTCATTTTTTGTATTGATAATCCGGCAGGCTCGCGATTCTTACGCGCTTTGACAAAGTTTTTAACCCCATTATAAATCATCAATATGCCCAGTAATGCCATGATCAACGAACTAGCATCCATAAAATAAAACGATTTATTGTTCACTTCACGCATCGAGGCATTAAATACCCATAATAATGTCGTGACTAAACAAATCGCGACTAACGCTTGAGTGATAGAGGCGGTCACCGTCAACCATAAGCTGGTTTTTACTTTGGTTGGGTGGGTCGATAAGTAGGTAGTGACGATCACTTTGCCATGGCCTGGGCCGAGCGAGTGCAAAATCCCATAAGCAAAACTTAACCCCGAGAAATATAAAATAGCGTGCAGATTATTTGATTTACTTTCAATCAATAAGTTAGCCAGTACATCATTGATTTCTTTTTGCCAATGCATACTTTGCACCAGCAAGTAAGGCCAGATTTGATAGAGAAAATACAATAAACCAGTGAATAACAATGCCAAGATAAAAAACAGGGCATTAGGATTGGTTTTTCTCGCAGTCAACTTCGCTGTTGATGTTGACGGTTTAATAGTGAGCATGAATATCAGCCTTTATTGACAGTTAAGGTGAATGGTTTGGGCAAATAACTGCCCGAGTGGTATGTCAGGCACTACATCCGGTGGGAGCGAGGCTGCATACATCATTTGTTTTGGACTTGGATTGGCCTTATCAATAGATGCTTGGCAATGTGATTTTAATTGATCCGAAAATTGGATTGATGACGTATTTTTCCATGACATATCAACATAATAGGTCGGTTCATATATTTTCAAGGTTAGGTTTTTACTGCTGATTGGTACCGGTTGAGCTAACTCTAAATCAAACGATAAGATCAACCTTTTCTTATCATAGCGATAGTTTGCTCGCTCCGCTTCTAAATAACGAATAGGTGTCTCACCTTGGTAGAAATAGGTGTAGTAATGCTCATTTAACAGGTTTTTAATCACATTATCGGCCAATGATTGTAAGGTTTTATCTATGTGTGGCGGCGACGTATCGAGTCCGTCAAGGTTATAAGCACTGATGATCGGATCGTAACGCCAACTCATGGAAATTTTATCAATGCTTTTCCCATCACCATGGAATGTGGTTTGCATATCAATCCAAGCGTGCGGGTGCGCATTGGCTGATAGCGGCAGTAAGACGAAAAAGAGAAATAACGAGATAACTTTCATTGGGTGCCTGTTTAGATTGATTGACAAAAAATGATGGGCTTAGAAAGTAGAATAGTACTTGTCACTTGTTGCCACGCCAACCTTTTCGAGAGTTTTTCTCATTCATATTTTGAAACACTTTAATTGTTATGATATAACATAATAAATATTTTTGTTGTTTCTATAAATAAACGAGGTTGAAATGCGCTGTTTTCTATCAAAGATCCAAACATGTATTGTTATATTATTGACTGTTTTTACGCATAATAGTTTCGCTAAATCGGATGTTAGCCCTAAGGTTTTAGCTTCAATCAAGCCGCTTGCTTTGATTAGTAATGAAATTACTCAAGGGGTAACCGAAGCCGATGTGTTGCTGAATAAAACCGCAAGCCCACACGATTATGTTTTAAAACCTTCCGACATGGTGAAGTTAAAGCAAGCCGATTTAGTGATTTGGGTTGGGCCCGTCCTAGAGCATTTTCTCAACAATACCTTAACGGATGCTTCAAATTCATTGGCATTGTCTGCTCAACCTAGTATTGAGTTCCAGCACTTTACCCATGAAGGGCAAATTTCTATTGGCGATTTTGAGGATGGTGATGGCGACTTAAATCCACATATTTGGTTGGGGCCAGATCAAGCGCTGCAAGCGGCAACGGTGATAGCCAACCGTCTGTCACAAATCGATCCTCAGCATAAAGAGCAATATCAAACCAACTTGGTGAAGTTTAAACTTAACTTACAACATACGGTCGACAGCATTCAACAGCAATTGGCCTCAGTGCGCGATCAAGGATATTTTGTTTTCCATGATGGGTATGATTATTTTGAAAACAAATTTGGTTTGGATAATTTAGGTTATTTTACCGTTGATCCTGAGCGCAAGCCTGGCGCTAAAACAGTGGCAAAGATTCATCAAGCGTTACTGAGCCATAAAGCCGTCTGCGTATTTTCTGAGCCGCAATTTACCCCAGCCATCGTGACCACGGTAATCCAGGGTACGCCGGCAAAACATGGCGAGGTTGATCCACTTGGCAGCGATATTAAAATTGAACCTGGTGCCTATTTTAACTTCTTAACCTCAGTCGCCACGGGTTTTAAGTCGTGTTTACAGCAAGGATAAGACGGGGTTCTGTTTTTATCGTATGATAAGCCTCTATCAATCATCATAGGTTTTACAATGAAACGATATGGGCTGTTATTACTGATGTTCTGGGTGTGCTTGCCAGTACAAGCGCACCCTCATTCATGGATTAGCATGAAAACAAAAATAGTGGGTAGTGATGGTTATATCACGAAGCTTTCTATGGCTTGGCAGATGGACCCTATGACATCGGCTTATGCACTCGATGGTGAAGATGTTTCTCCGGCTAAAATCAAAAAAACCTTAGATGCGTTAGCTTATGAAGCGGTCAGTAATATGTACCAACAGCATTATCTGACTCAAATGCTGGTGGGGAATAAATCGATTGATTTTGTCAAAACGAGCAAAGGGCATTATCGATTAGATGGCGCGAAGTTGACCTTGATGTTTGATTTAACCCTGCAACACCCAATCCCATTATCAAGCTCAGATATTCGATTACAAGTGTATGAGCCAACCTATTATGTGGATATGGAGTGGCAGAAGGCATCGGATGTGAGTTTATCGGAGCAGCTAGCAAAGCAATGCAAAACCACGCTAGTGCAACCACATCCGACCGCTAAACAGATTAGTTATGCCGCTTCAATACCAATTGATGTAACAGGCGATCCTGATTTGGGGAATCTATTTGCTCAAACGATCAAGCTTGATTGTCACTAACGAGGGCAATACCTCAAAGATAAAACAAAGCGAGCCACTTACATTGAAGTGGCTCGCTTTTTTTTACCGCTCAATATCGACGATTTAAGCAACGCCAAGTATGTTCCACCAACTTAAGCCAACCGCCATAAAGGCAATCGCACCAACAATGGAAATCACTAAGCCGATTTTCATCCATTCGCTGTCAGTGTGGTAACCGTAACCGAGCAATAATGGGTTACGTGCATGGCTATAAGTCGCCAAGTTACAACCAATATTCATAATACCGGCAATCGCTAATACCGCCATTAAAGGTGATACGTGCAATGATACTAATGCCCCTAAAATTACCGGACCTAACGCCACAACTTTCGCGGTTGCCGAAGCAAAGAAATAAGCGGTAAATAGGAAGAAAGACATCATCGCCAGCAGGAAGATAATGGCACTGGCACCGCCTAAATGGACGGTTAGGAAGTTTGAAACCATATCGCCAACCCAGTTTGTAAAGCCCAGTGTTTTTAAATTATCGGCCATACCCATTAATACCGAGAACCACACTAAGGTATCCCATGCACCTTTCTCGCCTTTAATATCATCCCAGCTTAATACGCCAAAGACCAATAAAGCGGCAAGGCCAATGAAGGCTGCAGTCGTAGCATTTAAATCAAATGCCGCACCGCCAACCCAAAGCACAATTAAACCAATAAAAACGCCAACCAGTTTCCATTCACTTAATGAGACCGAACCCATTTTGCTTAGTTCACCTTTGGCAAATTTAGGTGCTTCAGGTGTTTTCTTAGTTTCTGGGTTAATGGTTTTATAAAGTACAAATGGTAGTAACACCAACAAGAATAAAGCGGGAACCAATAAGTACAGCGCCCAATCGGTAAAGGTTAACGTAATACCTGCCACGCTTGAGGCAATACCGACTAGGGCTAAGTTACCGGCAAAACCAGTTTGAAAACCAATGGCGGAGGCATCGTTCATCGCACTTGATGATGAAATTAAGAATTGACCTAATTTACGATCTTCAGCATTGACGGTTTTAGCGAGTGAATCGGCGATTGGCGACACAATGGCAGAACGCGCAGTGTTACTTGGCGTTGCTGGTGCAATTAAGAAATCGGCGATGCCTAAGCAATAAGCGATGCGTAATGTCGATTGACCAAATTTACTCAGCAGCATCAAGGCAATACGACGGCCTAAACCGGTTTTAGTAAAGGCGCGAGCAATCATAAAGGCGATGACGATCAGCCAAATTAAGCCGTTATTAAAATCGGTCATCGCGTTTTTGATCGCAAGCGCGCCATTCACTTCGCCGCCTGCTTTTAAGGTGGCATAGCAAGCAAGGCTTAATATTGCCAGCGAACCAGTTGGCATCACATTGGCAACAATTGCCGCAATGGTAGCGATGAAAATAATCGCAGTATGATAGGCCGGTTGCGCTAAGCCAGTTGGTGCATCAAATTGCCAAACAATGGCAGAAAGGATCAAAATGACAAAAAATGGGATCGGTTTTACTGCCAACCAGTTGGTTGATTTATCAAAGGGGGTATTCATATTTTTTAATCTCAGTTACAACAAACGACTAAGAGATAATGAAGCTTGGATGATATCACCATATCCAAAATAAAATGGATTGCGTGTCTCGTTGCTTGAAAATCACCGTCAAGGAAACGGTGAAGGGGCTATCTATGATGTTTTCATTCCGTGAAACAAGTATGTCCTATCGGGATAACTTTACACCTGCGTGCGTGATAAACACGACGGCCAATGTTTAAGTCTACCCATACCACAATCTAGTACCTTTTATCTTCGAGTAACGAGGCTTGAGATCCCAAGCCTCGTAATTTTCTTTTATAGTAAGAAAATAAACACGATAGCTAATACGCTAACAATTGCCGCAATAACATAACAAGCAATTTTGCCAATTAAGCCAGTGTGGAATTTTAGGTCGTGCATGCCGTGATGAACACGGTGCATTGCATGCCACATTGGTAGCGCAATAGAGGCGATTAAAAATAATCCGCCAATAAAGCTGCTAGCAAAAGCATGAGCTCTTAAGAAGTTAAAGGTGCCCATATCGAACACACCTAACGGCATTAAGATGCCAAGTACTAAAATCGTTACAGGGGTGATCATGGCGAACCATGTACCGCCAGCGCCAAATAAAGACCACCAAATTGGCTCGTCTGAACGTCTTGGATTTGGATTAATCATGTCTATCTCCTACACCAAAGCCAATACAATCAATGAGATCACAGCAACTGCGCCCCATTGTGCGGCAATAATTACTTTCGGGCTCAGTAGTTTACCTTTTACGCGAATAGGCATTACTTGAGGCATCATGCTAAAGAAGGTGGTCGCATGGAATAAGCTGCCTGCCAGTGCCACGATGTTAATCGCGATCACCAGTGGATTTTGCATAAAGTGCTGCCACTCAACCCAAGATTGTGGGCCTTTCACTAAACTTGCAAGGCCACATAGCATAAACAATGTGAACAAGATTAATGGTAGAACGGTTGCTTCACGAACCATGTAAAAACGGTAGAACGGATGTTTGCTCCACCAAGTACGCTCCATTGCGCGAACATAAGGCTTACGTTTGCTCATCCTAGATCTCCTCAGACTTAAACATAGAGATAACGAAATCCATTGAAGATTCTACTTTGCCTTGGTTTACCGCAGCAGCAGGATCGACATGTTTTGGACAAACCACTGAACAGTAACCAACAAAGGTACAACCCCAAGCGCCATTTTCACTGTTGATCAGTTTCATGCGCTCTGCTTTACCGTTATCACGGTTATCGAGGTTGTAACGATGTGCAAGGGTTAGTGCCGCAGGACCAATGAACTCTGGGTTCAAACCAAATTGAGGACAAGCCGCGTAGCAAAGACCACAGTTGATGCAGTTAGCAAATTGCTTATACTTTTCCATCTGTGCTGGAGTTTGCTTGTTGGTGCCATCTTCAGGTTTACGGTCGTTACCAATAATGTATGGCTTGATCGCTTCCAAGCGCTCGATGAAAGGGCTCATATCAACGATAAGATCTTTCTCGATTGGGAAGTTAGCTAAAGGCTCAATCGTGACGCCATTTGGGTAGTCACGCATAAAGCTTTTACAACCAAGTTTTGGCACGTTATCCACCATGATGCCACACGAACCACAGATCGCCATACGGCAAGACCAGCGGTAAGACAGATTTTTATCAAGGTGATCTTTGATATAACCAATCGCATCTAAGATTGATGTTGTGTCATCACAAGGGACTTCAAATGTTTGTAGGTATGGCGCGTCATCCACTTCTGGATTGTAACGTGACATATGTACTTTTTGCATACGGGTCGCAGTTATTGACATTATTTGGCTTCCTTCGCTGCAGCGGCTTCTTTGGCGGCGGCTTCTTCAGCAGCAGCACCATATAAGCGAGCTTTAGGTTGAGATTTGGTGATTTTTACTGCGCTGTAATCGATCACTGGTGCTGCATCTTCTTGGTAGAAAGAAAGCGTGTGCTTCAAGAAGTTGTCATCATCACGAGTTGTACAACCTTCGTCTAAACGCTGGTGAGCACCACGAGATTCAGTACGACGAATCGCAGATTGAGCCATCGCTTCAGCAACATCTAAGCCGTAACCAATTTCAATCGCGTAAAGCAGGTCGGTGTTAAACACTTGGCCTTTATCTTTAATGCTGATTTTCTTGTAACGAGCTTTAAGTTCAGTCAGCTTGTCGATCGTCGCTTGCATTGATGCTTCTTCACGATAGATACCACAACCGGCTTCCATTGAGTGGCCCATTTCAGTACGAATATCTGACCAGCTTTCATCGCCTTCTTGATTCATCAGTGCCGCGATACGAGCTTCAACCGCTTGCATTTGAGTTTTGATGCCTTCCTCATTCCAGCCTTTGAATTCTTTAGCGCGATCAGCGGCATTTTCACCGGCAACACGACCAAAGACAACAAACTCGGCTAATGAGTTAGACCCTAAACGGTTTGCGCCGTGTAGACCAACTGATGCACATTCGCCTACCGCAAAGAGACCTTTAATTTGAGTCTCACATTGACCATTGGTTTCAATACCGCCCATGGTGTAGTGCACGGTTGGACGAATTGGAATTGGCTCTTTAGCTGGATCAACGTTGACATAAGCTTTAGCAAGTTCACAAATAAACGGTAGACGCTCATTTAAGTACTCTTCACCTAAGTGGCGCAAATCAAGCATCACCACATCACCTAGTGGGTGCTTAATGGTGTTGCCTTTTTGCATTTCGTGCCAGAACGCTTGAGAAACTTTATCACGCGGACCGAGTTCCATGTATTTGTTCTTAGGCTCGCCAATAGGGGTTTCAGGACCCATGCCGTAATCTTGTAGGTAACGGTAGCCGTCTTTATTGACGATGATACCGCCTTCACCACGACAACCTTCCGTCATCAAGATGCCAGTGCCAGGTAGGCCGGTTGGGTGATATTGAACAAATTCCATATCACGTAGTGGTACGCCGTGACGGTAAGCCATTGCCATACCATCGCCGGTTACAATACCGCCATTGGTGTTGGTATGGTAAACACGACCTGCGCCACCTGTAGCAAGAACCACAGACTTTGCTTTAATCGCCACCAATTCACCTTCAGACATGTGAATGGCAACAATACCTTGTGCTTCTTTCGCGTCATTCTCTCCATCAACCAGAAGGTCGACAACAAAGTATTCGTCGAAACGTTTGATATTTGGGTATTTGATAGAGGTTTGGAACAGAGTATGAAGCATGTGGAAGCCAGTTTTATCGGCCGCAAACCAAGTGCGTTCGATTTTCATGCCACCAAAACGGCGTACGTTTACATCGCCATTTTCTTTACGGCTCCAAGGGCAACCCCATTGCTCCATTTGGATCATTTCACGAGTAGAATTCGCAACGAAATATTCAACAACATCCTGTTCACATAGCCAATCACCACCACCAACGGTATCGTTGAAATGGTTGTCTAAGCTGTCTTCTTCCTTGATAACTGCTGCTGAACCGCCTTCGGCAGCAACCGTATGTGAACGCATAGGATACACTTTTGAAATCAGTGCAACTTCAAGTTCAGGGTTTGCTTCTGCTGCCGCAATTGCAGAACGTAAGCCAGCGCCGCCGGCTCCGATTACTGCGATATCTGTGGTTATGACTTTCACAGTTATCCTCCAGAGTTGGTGTGTTCTAATACTGAACACGATTGGAAAAATAGTTTTTGTTTTTGCTAGGAGTAATTGTAGGTAATTCAACAGCAGAATAAATTGATCTGACAAGGTATATGGTGGTAATTCATAATACTAAGTAGGTAATAAGTAGTTAAAAATGTTACATCACGCGTGTTTTCAGATTTTTAATGAGTGGCATCTATTCATTGAATGAAATTGTGTTTGTTTTTAAAGTTTATTGCTTAGTTAGGGGCTGTTGATCTTTCGTGGTTGTTTTGCCTCGATTAAAAGGCTTTTATCTCGAACAAAATTGAATCACAAAAGATCAACCGCCCCTAGTTTTACATTAATTTACAGCTTGATTTGTTGGCTCTGGCTATAAAACCCTCTATGGTGTGCGCACTCATTCCCGAATAAGAATATCTAATGAATCACCTGTCACGCTTTGTCACTTTATGCTTATGTGCCGTCGCTTTATTGTTACCGACAATATCGATGGCACAAGTGAAAGAAGAAAAAGACAAACTGCCGGAAGATCCGACTAAAGTCGTGACGCAAGTGGGGATCAGTTACAGCAGTTCAGTGCATATTATGGGTTCGGTTAATGTCGGTAATACCAAGAAAATTAATGCTAGTATTAGCCCTGATGGTGATGAGTGGCGCTTAGGCGGTTCTTGGTTCTTGGTTATTTGATATTGGCATAGTGAATTTTAATTTTGGCAAACACCAAATGGATCATGGCGCCGAGCAAACCAACTATAGTGCCGGCACTTTTGTTCCGCTAAGTTATTTTAATTTTGAACCCCTTGGCTGGCAGTTATTTGTTATGGGGGGAGCAAATTACAATGATGGTGATGCTGCCTGTGAAGTAAATAAAGATGATTGCGCTGAAACCAGTGATAACTTTGACGATGATTATGTATTAACCCCCAGTCATTCTGCTGGTGGTTATGTCGGCATGAAAGCAATGAAACCTCTAGGTAAAGACTGGACATTAATCGCAGCGACGGCTTATTCTCGCGGTTCGGATGATTACTCTGGTTATGTGTTTGGCGGCGGAGTGGGTTACCATATTACCAAGCATCAATCGCTCAGTTTACATGGTAAGGTGCAGCATAATAGTTATGGCGACGACGATAAAATTGGTATTGGGTATAAGTATCAATTTAATTAAACCTTTCTAACTGAAGAACGGTTGTGCTTTCTTTGTTATGCCACTCGATTTATTATCACGCCTCTATTTCATCAATGAGATTTTGTGATGCACACTTGGCAACCTTCCGCTTCTATTCCTCAGCTTCAACAACGAGCACAAGTCATTCAAAGGATTCGCGCCTTTTTTAGTGAGCGCAATGTGTTAGAAGTGGACACCCCCGCCATGAGTCATGCCACCGTGACTGACGTGCATCTGCATACTTTTAAAACCGAGTTTGTTGGTCCTGATTATGCGCATGGTCAAACGGTGTTTTTGATGACCAGCCCCGAGTTTCACATGAAGCGCTTATTGGCAGCGGGCAGTGGCTGTATTTATCAAATCAACAAAGCCTTTCGCAATGAAGAAAATGGCCGTTATCACAACCCAGAGTTCTCTATGTTAGAGTGGTATCGAGTTGGATTTGATCATCATGATCTGATGGCGGAAATGGACGCATTATTACAAGCGGTTTTAGCCTGTGAAAGGTGTGAGAAAATCACTTACCAACACGCTTTTTTACAAGTACTAAAGGTGTGTCCGCTTGAAGCGTCAATGACTGAATTGAAAGTGGTCGCAGCGCAATTAGGGTTGCAAGATATTGCCGAGCCAGAAGACAATCGAGATACCTTATTACAGTTATTATTCAGTGTCGGAGTTGAAGCGAAAATAGGGCAGAACGTTCCCGTCATGGTGTACGATTTTCCGGCCTCACAAGCGGCACTGGCTAAGATAAATCAACAAGATCCAAGAGTGGCCGATCGCTTTGAAGTGTATTTTAAAGGTATTGAACTGGCTAATGGCTTCCATGAACTGGACGATGCTAAGGAGCAATTAGCCCGTTTTGAACATGACAATCAGCAGCGCATTCAAATGGGGTTAAACCCACAACCGATTGATCACCATTTAATTGCCGCACTTGAAGCTGGTTTGCCGCAATGCGCCGGGGTGGCATTAGGGATTGATCGCTTAATTATGCTGGCGATCGGGGTGGATCATATCGATCAAGTAACCGCGTTTTCTTTTCCAAGGGCTTAAATTAAGATATTGATCGTTAATCGCTTAATTTTGTCAGCTCGGAAGAGGCTATTCGTGAGCTCGCTTTTATTGGTTATAGAATAATAAGCGAGCCCCCTTATCTGTTGTGACTCTCGTATCGAATGATTTGATTTATGACAGATTCACAGCCACTTAAAACCACTCGGCTGAGCAAACTGCGCGATTGCCTCTGCCGGACAATCACAAAACACCCCATCGACACCAATATCCGCTAACCATTGCCAATCTTCAGGCTGATTAACGGTATACACAAATACCGACAAACCTAATTGCTTGGCATGATGAACGTAATCCTCATCCACAATATCCAGATCGAGGTTAATACTTGTCGCCCCCAGATCTTTGGCAAATTGCGATTTATCTATACCCTTTGAGGCACTTAGTGCGCCGAGTAACCATTGTGGTTGTTGTTGTTTTATCTGCTTTAACCAATCGTGCTTAAAGGACGAAATAATTAACTGATCAGCGTCGAAATTGCATTGTTCAAGCGCGAAATCAAGATGGTGATAAAGCAATTCAAGATGTTGAACCCCTTTGAGTTCAATGTTTAATGCACATTTTCCATCAATCAGTTTCAACACTTCGATTAAGGTTGGAATGGTTTCGGTTTTGGCCACTTTCACTTTTTTGAGTTTCTCAGCACTAAGCCAATGCAATTTACAAATATGGTCAGTGGTGCGATTAAGCCATTTGTCGTGGATCACCCAAAATTGACCATCGTGCTCCTGCACATCGATTTCAATTGCTTGGCAACCAACATCTAATGCAGCTTGAATGGCAGACAGTGTGTTTTCTGGATGAGTTGAGCGTGCGCCACGGTGAGCGATGATGAGCATAATAGTTAACCACCATTGTCAGTATTCATAACGGATATCATAAGTATATAAAAAAGGGTGAACATTTATCATACTCACCCTGATTGGTTGTTCTTATATTATGTATTTATTTGGCAATATCGGTATTTTCAGCATTGTTTTCCGCTGCTTCAGACACATTGTTGTGAGCATAAGGCGTACCCAGTACGGTTTTTTCACCTTCTTGCATGCTGTTATCAAAGCGAATTGAGTCTTTAGAAAATAGGTTAATCACGGTTGAGCCTAATTTAAAGCGACCCATTTCCTCACCTTTTTTGATGGTGATAGCTTGTTCGCCTTCGTAGTTCCAACGATGCACCGACGATCCGGTTGGTGGGGTAATGGTGCCACCCCAAATGACTTCAATGCTGCCGACAATCGTTGCGCCAACCAGTACTTGCGCCATTGGGCCAAACTCGGTATCAAAGATACACACTACACGCTCATTACGGGCAAATAAGTTCGGTACATTCGCGGCAGTTAATGGATTGACCGAGAATAAATCCCCTGGGACATAAATCATCTGACGCAGCACACCATCGCATGGCATATGGACGCGATGATAATCACTTGGTGATAGGTATAAAGTGGCAAACTCACCGTCAGTAAATTCTTCTGCTAATGCGGCATCGCCACCTAATAATTCTTGCGCAGAGAAGTCATGGCCTTTAGCTTGAATTAAACGACCATTTTCAATTGGGCCAAATTGACTTGTACGAGCATCGGCAGGGTGAACAATCACATTCTCACCTTCTGCAATTGGGCGCATGCCATCTTTAAGTTCACGAACGAAAAACTCGTTAAAGCTATTAAAATAAGCTGGATCAGAGTGAACAGCTTCATCCATGTTGACTTTGTATTGTTTAATAAACCAACGGATCACTGCGGTGCTTAAACTGCCCATTTTAGCAGAGGCTAATTTGCCCATTAGGCGAGTTAAACCATGTTGCGGGATCCAATATTGCAAAGTTACTTTAATTTTATCTATCACGTTGTTATCCATTCTTATCAGGGCTTTCGGTTTGACTCTATAACAGAGTTAAATGAAAGGGACGATAGTATTATTAAAACTCGACCTCTGTCAGAGTTTTCATTTGACGTTACTTAATGTGAATTTTACAAATCTTTCTTGTTTTTAGAAAAGGTTCGATTGGCTTTATTTTCGCCCATGCTTTCGATAATACGATGGTAGTTATCAAAGCGAATACGATGAATCGTGCCTTTTTCGACTGCATCACGAATGATACAGCCAGGGTCATCATTATGCTTACAGTCGCGGAATTTACAGCCGCCTAAGTAAGGGCGAAACTCAATAAAGGCTTGTGTGACTGCATCAGCCTCTAAGTGCCATAAACCAAATTCACGCACCCCAGGTGAGTCGATTAAATCACCACCTTTAGGGAAATGATATAAACGTGCGGTAGTGGTAGTGTGTTGACCTAAACCGGAGTTCTCCGATACTTCCCCTTCGAGTATTTGCACTTCTGGGATCAGCGCATTGACTAGGCTGGATTTACCCACACCAGATTGACCAACAAAGATATTTAAGCGATCAATTAGAGCAGTTTGTAGCTGGTCTAAACCTTCTTCTGTTTCACGGCTGACGAACAATACCTCATAACCAATCGATTGATAATGACTGAGCGCTTTTTGATATTGTGCCAGCTCACCTGCTGGAATAAGGTCGGTCTTATTTAATACGATTAATGGTGCGATCTGTAAGGTTTCTGCTGCAATCAGGTAGCGATCAATAATGTTTAATGATAGTTCTGGCAAAACAGAAGCAACAATTACCATTTGATTGACATTTGAAGCAACTGGCTTAATTCCATCGTAATAATCAGGACGAACCAGAATAGAGGTTCTTGGTTCTACCGCCTCAACCACGCCTGAAATGCCCGCCATCGATTCTAAACCAGGGCGCCAAATAACGCGATCGCCCGTCACTAAGCTTTCAATGCCACGACGTAAATTACAACGATGGATCTCTCCGCTCTGTGTATCTTCGATATCGGCATGTTGACCAAAGCGAGTGATCACCAATCCTTTTTGCAATTCACCCAACATTTCATCATCCCATTGGATGGAATCTTCGCGTTTGAGGCGTTTGCTTTGATTAGTGCGTACTTGACGTACTTGACCTTTAGTCAGCTTTTTCTTCTTAGCCACAGGTAATATATATTCCGTAATAATTAAGAGGGTTTTGGATTTAACCCTAGCAGGGTATGATACACCTATTATGTCTTAAATAGACAATTCATCGAATAGGAAATGCTATGACACAGTCTCAAAATCCTAAGTTTCATCAAGATAACTTAATTTGGGTTGATCTTGAAATGACTGGATTGGATCCAGAAACGCATAAAATCATCGAAATCGCTTCGATTGTTACCGATAGCGAATTAAATATTTTAGCTGAAGGTCCAATGCTGGCTATCCATCAATCGGAACAAGAATTGGCAAAAATGGATGATTGGTGCACTAACACCCATACTAACAGTGGATTAGTGAAGCGTGTGCAAGAGACTACTGTGACAGAAGATGATGCAATTGCTCAAACTATTGCCTTTTTAGAGCAATGGGTACCAAAAGGGAAATCACCAATTTGTGGTAATAGCATTGGTCAAGACCGTCGTTTTTTATATAAACACATGCCATTGCTGGAAGAATACTTCCATTATCGCTACCTTGATGTCAGCACGATTAAAGAATTAACACGCCGCTGGCAGCCAGAAACTTTAGAGGGTTTCTCTAAAAGTGGCAGTCATTTAGCATTAGATGACATCCGTGAGTCGATTGCTGAATTGAAATATTACCGTTCAACAGTGTTTAAAATCTAACGCTTTTGCAGGCAATAAGAGCAATTTGTTTTATTTTCAATCAATCAAACAATTATTTTCATTTTTTTGCAAACTAGGGCTTGCATCAAAATCAAATGCTCTTATAATTCGCACCCCTAAACGGAGAAACTGTTTAGACCTGCGAATCTCTGAAATAGTGAGAAACGTTATGCGACACTAGCTCAGCTGGTAGAGCGCAACCTTGCCAAGGTTGAGGTCACGAGTTCGAGCCTCGTGTGTCGCTCCAAATTTTAAAACGAAATACGAGAGTGCTTGTGGCAGAGCACATCCTTGCCAAGGTTGAGGTCACGCCTAAGCCTTGAAGATCGGGAGTCTCGTGTGTCGCTTCAAATAAAAAGACTTTTAGTTTATGCGAATTTAATTTCGAAAGCTGGAAGTCTCTAGATTAGAGACTCGATTCTAATCAACTAAAAAAATCGGACGCGGGATGGAGCAGTTTGGTAGCTCGTCGGGCTCATAACCCGAAGGTCGTAGGTTCAAATCCTGCTCCCGCAACCACATTAGTTTTCATTGTTATTTTATAACGATGAGAGCACATAGTTTAACGCGACACTAGCTCAGCTGGTAGAGCGCAACCTTGCCAAGGTTGAGGTCACGAGTTCGAGCCTCGTGTGTCGCTCCAAATAGTAAACGAAACACGAAGCGCTTGTGGCAAAGCGCATCCTTGCCAAGGTTGAGGTCACGCCTAAGCCTTGAAGATCGGGAGCATCGTGTGTCGCTCCAATTTCTTTTAAGAAAGATATTGGAAGGTAAAGTTCTCATTGTACTTAACAATGACATCCGGACGCGGGATGGAGCAGTTTGGTAGCTCGTCGGGCTCATAACCCGAAGGTCGTAGGTTCAAATCCTGCTCCCGCAACCACATTAGTTTTCATTGTTATTTTATAACGATGAGAGCACATAGTTTAACGCGACACTAGCTCAGCTGGTAGAGCGCAACCTTGCCAAGGTTGAGGTCACGAGTTCGAGCCTCGTGTGTCGCTCCAATTTAAAATGAAGTTGAGTTACTCAGTTTCTTTTAAGTGGAAGGTAAAGTTCTCATTGTACTTAACAATGACATCCGGACGCGGGATGGAGCAGTTTGGTAGCTCGTCGGGCTCATAACCCGAAGGTCGTAGGTTCAAATCCTGCTCCCGCAACCACATTAGTTTTCATTGTTATTTTATAACGATGAGAGCACATAGTTTAACGCGACACTAGCTCAGCTGGTAGAGCGCAACCTTGCCAAGGTTGAGGTCACGAGTTCGAGCCTCGTGTGTCGCTCCAATTTAAAATGAAGTTGAGTTACTCAGTTTCTTTTAAGTGGAAGGTAAAGTTCTCATTGTACTTAACAATGACATCCGGACGCGGGATGGAGCAGTTTGGTAGCTCGTCGGGCTCATAACCCGAAGGTCGTAGGTTCAAATCCTGCTCCCGCAACCACATTAAAAGATTTTGTGAAAACGCTATAGCTCGTCGGGCTCAGCACTTCATAAAATCGGCGAAGGACGTAGATTTAAACCCTGCTTCTGGAACCACATTAGTTTTCATTGTTATTTTATAACGATGAGAGCACATAGTTTAACGCGACACTAGCTCAGCTGGTAGAGCGCAACCTTGCCAAGGTTGAGGTCACGAGTTCGAGCCTCGTGTGTCGCTCCAATTTGTAAACGAAACACGACGCGCTTGTGGCAAAGCGCACCCTTGTCAAGGTTGAGGTCACGCCAATACCTTGAAGATCAGGGAGCCTCGTGTGTCGCTCCAATTTGTAAACGAAACACGACATGCTTGTGGCAGAGCGCATCTTTGCCAAGGTTGAGGTCACACCTAAGCCTTGCCTCTTTGCTTAAAGAGAAGCAGGAACCTCGTGTAGCCTAATTAAAAATAAAAAACGATCTCATCTGAGATCGTTTTTTATTCCCTGCAATATAGTGATTTGCATACCGCGAATCGATTTCATCGTTAATCCATAATTAATGGATTATAGCTCTTTTTAGTTTGACTCCTTACCTTGATGTTAGTGTCACTTCTCAAGTTGTCATACTCTCAAAACGATTACCCGCTGTAAGCACCGTTTTTATTGGTGATGAAAAAGCTATCTACAAGTTTATCCACAGATTGATTTTTGTGGATAACTTGGTGTGTAAGTTGTTTTTTAGCCGTTGATATTTCGATATTCATTTGGATCTTTCTGGTTTTTAATAAATTAAAAAGCGAATTAAATCATCATAAGCTATTGTTTTTTATATTAAAAAAAAAGTAACTGTATAAAAGATCAGGTTCAATAAAAGATCTTTATTTAATTTTTACTTGATCTTTATCATGAAATTTGAATGTGTTTAACTTTTCGTTACACCTTGTCACGTTGCCTATCTTGATACTTTTTCCACATTACAATTTTTTTTGAGATCAGTATCACTATCCTCGGCTTGGGTGTTAAGCATCGCGCGGTAAACCTTTCTCAATAATTCTGACTAACCGCTCCAATTTAATGTTTCTTACCGCGACTTCTTTTTTGTTGTCTTGCTGCTCTAAAGCCCAATGGATATGAACATCTAATAGCGCATTTAACCCTAACCTTGCATTTAAGGCGTCATAAATTTTGTTCTGATAAGGGGCATTGCCTAAAGCAATCGCGATATTTCTTAGCCATTGAATATGACCAATTCGGCGAATAGCAGAGCCTTCCATATTTTTTAGGAAAGCCGCTTCGTCCCATGTAAATAATCCGATGAGATTACTGTCATTAAATATAGGGCGTCGATGGAAACTGTCTTGTTCGGTAATATCGCCTTCACGGTTCCACGGGCAAACTAACTGGCAATCATCACAACCATAAATTCGATTACCCATCTTGCTGCGTAACTCTTCTGGGATCACGCCATCAAACTCAATGGTGAGATAAGAAATACATAGACGAGCATCCACCACGCCATCACTTAATATCGCCCCAGTCGGGCAAGAGGTGATACAAGCGGTACATTTTCCACATTGATTGCTCTGCGGTTCATCAACTGGAAGAGGAAGATCAATCAGTAGTTCACCTAAGAAAAACCAAGAGCCTTTATCTTTATCAAGAATAAGCGAGTGTTTTCCTGTCCAACCAAGTCCGGCTTTTTGAGCTAATGGACGTTCTAAAATAGGTGCGGAATCTACGAATGGGCGATAACCAAAAGCGCCAACTTCTTGTTCAATACGCTGACCGAGCTTTTTCAGTTGGTTACGCATTAATTTATGATAGTCACGACCTAATGAGTAACGACTAATATAAGCTTGGGTAGGATCGGCAAGGTTGGCGGCAAACTGGGCTTGCGGTGGAAGGTAATCCATTCGCACGCTGATCACTCGCACTGTGCCAGGGTGAAGTTCGGCCGGACGCGCACGCATCATGCCATGTCTTGCCATCCAGTCCATGTTGCCATGGTGACCTGCATCTAACCAGCGCTGCAGTTGAGCTTCATGTTCGGATAAATCGACATCACAGATCCCCACTTTTTGAAAGCCAAGCTCTTGGCCCCACTGTTTGATGTTTTGTGCAAGTTCGGTGTAATTCATGGCGGTTGGCTTTTAAGTGATAATCGAGGGCAGATTTTAACCAATCTAATCCAGGGTTGCGATGGCTCTTAATGGTTATTTATTAATTATATTCTTTCGCCAATCTTACTTGAGCCACTTCTTGCCAGAGTGCTCTTAATTCTGCATCTTGACCTTACTTGGGTATAGATAGCAGAATAAAGCGGATATTGAGTTAAATTCTGACACTTTGTTTAGAATTTATTGGCAATATGTAGAATAATGACGTGCTTAAGAGAATATTACTCTTAACACTGTATTTAAACTCTTTTTATACCCACTGAAATTGAAGCTTTATGTTGGTGGGTATATAGCGTTAGACCATTACCTTTTGATGAGCAAGAGTAACATGACAAAAATCAAACAAGCATTATTGATGGATGAAGCCGCTACTATAGATTTAGGGACTCAATTAGCCCATTTATGCTCACAACAAACTACGATTTATTTGCATGGTGATCTTGGTGCTGGAAAAACCACATTCAGTCGTGGTTTTGTTCGAGCATTAGGTCATCAAGGCAATGTAAAAAGTCCAACGTATACCTTAGTTGAACCTTATATATTAGATAAATGGCAGGTCTATCATTTTGACTTGTATCGCTTGGCCGATCCTGAAGAGTTGGAGTTTATGGGGATCCGAGATTACTTTACCCCAGATGCGATTTGTTTGGTTGAGTGGCCTGAAAAGGGCGAGGGCATTTTGCCGCTGGCCGATTTAGATATTGAATTGCGCTACATTGAAACCCATAGACAAGTGGTGTTGACCGCCAATAATGAATATGGACAATCTTTATTAAGCGAGTTGACGCTGTGATTAAATTAGTTAAAGCAAAAACTTTCTTTTTAGTCATGATACTGGCGGCTTTTTCATCGACCGTATGGGCTAATTCTTTAAATACTATTCGTGTATGGCCCTCAGCAACCGATACCCGTGTTGTGATGGACATGGGAAGTGAACCCACCTTTAGTTATTTTACCCTCTCTGGGCCTAACCGTTTAGTCGTGGACATTAAAAACACCAGTTTAAAAACAAAACTACCCGTCAAAGTTACCGATAGCCCTGTTTTGACCAAAATTCGTCGCAGTGGCGCGCCGGTTGCTTCAACTTATCGGTTAGTGTTTGAATTAAAATCGAAGCAAAATCCTGAAGTGTTTAAATTAGCCCCTACCGCCAATGGTCAATATGGTCATCGTTTGGTGGTGGATTTTAAACATGGATCAGCGGCAGTTAGCAACCAAAAATCAGGGCAATTTAGCCATACTTTGCCGGTAGTCGCTAAACCAACAGTAATAAAACCTGCGACTAAACCTCAAGCAATACCGAGTACAGTGTCGAGAACTCCAACTCGAATTATAGTGGCGATAGATCCTGGGCACGGAGGCAAAGATCCAGGCTCTATTGGCCCAACCCGAAAATATGAGAAAAACGTCACGTTAGCGATCGCTAAAAAAGTGGTGAATGATCTTAATAAGAAGACCCCTAATATTCATGCGATATTGACGCGTAAAGGGGATTATTACGTTAACTTAAATGAACGTTCAGAGATCGCACGTAAGAATAAAGCGCTGTTATTAGTGTCAATCCATGCTGATAGTTACACCACATCAGGCCCGCGTGGTGCGTCGGTGTTCGTATTAAGTACTCGTCGAGCCAATACTGAAATTGGTCGTTGGGTGGTAAAAAAAGAAGAGCAATCTGAGTTATTGGGCGGTGGTGGTCTATTGCTAGCCAAAAATGCTCATGATAAAAACGTCAGCCAAACGGTACTCGATCTCCAATTTGGCTATTCACAAACTGAAGGTAACAAGCTAGCACTGCATGTGATCAAGCAATTGCGTCAAGTAACACGGATGCATACCTCTAAACCCGTTTATGCCAGTTTAGCGGTTTTGAAGTCTCCTGATATTCCATCAATCTTGGTTGAAACTGGTTTTATTTCCAATCCTGCGGAAGAGAAGTTATTGGTGCAAAACTATCATCAAAATCAACTTTCAGGAGCTATATCTAAGGCTATTCAGCAATACTTTAAAGATAACCCAGTACAAGGAGCAATGGTGGTTAATCATGCTTCTTCTGGCACTCACAAAGTAAAAAGTGGTGAATCGCTTTCGGTTATCGCTAAGAAATACAACATCAGCACAGCCAATCTAATGCAGTGGAATAACTTAAAAAGCTCGAGCTTAAAGGTGGGGCAGCAATTAAAAGTAACCGCACCAAGCACAACGGCTTCCACTTCAAGCACTCAAGCTTCTTCGTTGTCAATCGGTACGCAAGACATTACTCATGTGGTTCAACGTGGGGATTACTTAGGTAAAATAGCTGAAAAATACAATGTATCGATCAGACAAATTAAGGCACAAAACAACTTGCGCAGCAATACGCTAAAGTTAGGTCAGAAGCTTAAAATCGCGGTGCCAAAATCGACTAAGACCGTCACGCACCAAGTAAAAAGTGGTGAATATTTAAGTGGTATCGCACAAAAATATAACGTCAAGGTGAGCGAAATCCGTAAAGCCAATAATTTGCGCTCTGATAGTTTGGCGGTGGGTCAGAAGTTAACTATTCCTCAATAAGCAATAAGCAATAAGCAATAAGCAATAAACGATAATCTGAGATAGCGTTAAACATTAAACATTAAACATTAAACATTAAACATTAAACGTTTGTTGAGGTATTAGTATTCATAGTGAAAATCAGTGGTGTAGCGATGGCGATTAAAATTTTACCAGCTCGACTGGCCAACCAAATCGCCGCTGGTGAAGTGGTAGAACGCCCTGCATCTGTGGTGAAAGAATTAGTTGAGAACAGTATTGATTCTGGTGCGACCCGTATTGATATTGATATTGAAAAAGGCGGTAGCAAGCTCATTCGAGTGCGAGATAATGGCTCGGGGATCGCCAAAGATGAATTGGGTTTAGCGTTAAGTCGCCATGCCACTTCAAAGATACACAGTTTAGATGACTTAGAAGCGATCATTAGCCTTGGTTTTCGCGGTGAAGCGCTGGCCAGTATTAGCTCGGTTTCTCGTTTAACCTTAACCTCGCGTATTGCCACTCAAAGCGAAGCTTGGTCTGCTTATGCTGAAGGGCGAGATATGGCGGTGCAATTAACCCCAGCCGCTCACCCTATTGGCACCACAGTTGAAGTGGTGGATTTATTTTTTAATACTCCAGCGCGACGCAAATTCTTACGCACGGAAAAAACCGAATTTACCCATATTGATGAACTGTTAAAGCGAATTGCGCTCAGTTGCTTCGAGGTGTCGATTACCCTGCGTCATAACGGCAAAGTGATCCGCCAATATCGCGCGGCAAAAAACGATATTCAAATCGAAAAACGTATCGGCGTCGCTTGTGGTTCGAGCTTTATGCAGCATGCGGTGTCGATCGCTTTAGATCACAACGATCTCAAACTAAAAGGCTGGATCACTACTCCCGACGGTGCGCGCAGTCAAAGTGATTTGCAGTACTGCTATGTTAATGGCCGTATGATGCGAGATAAGCTTATTAATCATGCGATTAGGCAAAGTTACGAGTCGGCGCTGCGCCCAGATCAATTTGCCACCTATGTACTCTTTATTGAAATCGATCCACATCAAGTTGATGTCAATGTGCACCCTGCGAAACATGAAGTCCGTTTTCATCAAGCGCGCTTAGTGCATGATTTTATTTATCAAGCATTGCGCGATGGATTATCGCAAGTGGTCGATATTACCGCTCCTGCTATTGCTAAATCAGCGTATGCTAGCCCGCCTCAAGTGGATGAACAAACTGAACATTCATCTCAAAACGAGGATCTTCAGGGCCGAGATGACAGCGCGCAAGGTAAGCGCAATGCGAGCCAATACATTAGCGATCAGCGACAAGGTTATACTGTATCGACTCATCAGGCTTGGCAAACGGACGATCAAGATGAAAACTCGCGCCCTAATGCTAATGCTAATGCTAATGCTAATACTAAAGCTCATTCGAGTCGCCCAAGAGCGTCATCGACAAGTTATCACCCTAAGCAATCAGAAGTCTATCGCGCCTTATTTCAAACACTCGACCCAATTGAAAAACCAGAATGCGTAGAGCAACCAGAAAATCACCAATCCAGTCATGCCTCAGAGTCAACTGAACCGAACATTATCACCAGTTTGGGTAAGTCTCTAGCGGTGGTGCAAGAGTGTTATTTGTTGATGCAAAATCCTCAAAGCTGTCTATTGGTGGATCTCAACAAGGCGGCGAGTTTAAAGATACAAGGCCAATTTTTGCTTAATGGCGAACCAAGCTTGAAAGCTCAGCCTCTATTGATCCCGTTAAGTCTTCCGCTATCGCTGGATTTGATAACGACCGCAGCAAGTCAGCATGCACTATTAGCGCAACTGGGGGTTGAATTACAAGCCAAAGGGCAGCATTTAATGGTGGTGGGGGTACCACAACCGTTAAGACAACAGAATTTACAAATCTTGATCCCTGAGCTTTTAGGCTACCTTAACCGTCACCAATATGACAACCAAAGTGGTGGCGAAGAAATCACTTATCAGGCTTTGAGTTTATGGCTCACAAAACATATTAGTGTTACTCAGACTCGCTATACTTTATCGCAAGCCATTCAATTGGTGTCGGAACTTGAACAAATTTGGGGAACCGCTTTGCCATTACAACAATATAACTGGGTTCAACCCGTTGATTTTTCATCTACTCTAGCGGTGCTGCAATCATGAGCCAAACATTACCTTTAGCATTATTTTTGATGGGGCCGACAGCCTCAGGTAAAACCGAGCTGGCAATACGTTTACGTCAAAAGTATCCAGTGGAAATCATCAGTGTCGATTCCGCCTTGATTTATAAAGGTATGGATATCGGCACCGCTAAACCAGATGCTGCAGAACTGGCATTAGCGCCCCATCGATTGATTGATATTTTGGATCCTAGCGAATCTTATTCGGCGGCGGATTTTCGTCGTGATGCACTGCAACAAATGGCGGAAATTGTCGCGCAAGGCAAAATTCCATTATTAGTTGGCGGGACCATGTTGTACTACAAAGCACTGCTAGAAGGTTTATCCCCATTGCCAGCTGCCGATCCGGTTATTCGCCAACAAATAGAGCAGCAAGCACAAGATATTGGTTGGGAAGCACTGCACCAAGAGCTTGCCAGTATCGATCCAGTTGCAGCTAAAAGAATCCACCCGAATGATCCACAGCGTTTATCTCGTGCGTTAGAAGTTTTCCGTATTTCAGGTAAAACCTTAACTCAACTAACCGAGCAAAAAGGCGAGCCGATCCCGTATCGAGTCAAGCAGTTTGCGGTTATGCCGAAAGAGCGAGCGGAATTGCATCGTCGGATTGAGCTGCGATTTGAGAAAATGATCGAGGCAGGGTTTGAACAAGAAGTGAGCGGTTTACATCAACGCAGTGATCTACATCTTGATCTACCATCAATTCGGTGCGTAGGTTACCGACAAATGTGGGAATATCTTGATGGAAATGGCACACTAGATGAAGCGGTATTTAAAGGGGTGTGCGCTACTCGTCAATTGGCGAAAAGACAAATCACTTGGCTGCGTAGTTGGGGTGATTTAACTTGGCTAGACAGTGAAAAAATTGACGCATCAGTAGAAACTTTATCAAATGCGATAACCAGTGACGGCTGATCCGTGCATCTTACCGTGATTTGAGTATATACTGAGACTAATCAGTATGATTGCTACTTTGATCGCTGAAAGTAAGTATCTAGGAACTAACTAGCCTAGAAGATTCATTATTTTCAATATGAAGATAAAAATTCGGCAGTCGAGCCATTTTGCTCGTTAATGCACAACTTCTTCTATTTTAGATGAAGTCTTAGCACTGCTTTTATTGTGTGACCACTTTCTTGTATCGGTTTTTTGTAACTTGATGCGTAGCAAAGTGAGATTAGCTAAAAATAAAATAACAAATAAATAAGGAAGAAAAACATGGCTAAGGGGCAATCTTTACAAGACCCATTCTTGAATGCATTACGACGTGAACGTATCCCAGTTTCAATTTATCTCGTTAATGGTATTAAGCTGCAAGGACAAATTGAATCATTCGATCAATTTGTTATCTTGTTGAAAAACACCGTCAGCCAAATGGTTTATAAACATGCCATTTCAACGGTTGTTCCTGCCCGCGCGGTGAGTCACCATACGACTGAGCGTCCGGCGCAGCAAGAGAAACCACAGCAAGATAATTCAGAAGATTAAGACTATTTTATTACCAAAACTAAGGAGCGAACTACTTGTTTGACCGTTATGAATCTGGTGAACAGGCAGTGCTTGTTCATATCAACTTCACCCAAGAAGGTGAGTGGGAAGATCTCAGAGAATTTGAAATGCTGGTTTCTTCCGCTGGGGTTAATAAGTTACAGGTTGTGACAGGTAGTCGCCAATCCCCGCATGCTAAATATTATGTAGGGACCGGCAAAGCACAAGAGATTGCCGATACAGTGCAAGCTCAAGGTGCTGAAATTGTTATCTTTAATCATGCATTAACACCGGCGCAAGAGCGTAACTTAGAAATGTTGTGCCAGTGTCGAGTACTTGACCGTACCGGCTTGATCTTAGATATCTTTGCTCAGCGCGCTCGAACCCATGAAGGTAAAATGCAGGTTGAATTGGCGCAGTTGCGTCATTTATCGACGCGTTTGATCCGAGGCTGGACCCACTTAGAGCGTCAAAAAGGCGGGATTGGCTTACGTGGACCGGGTGAAACTCAACTAGAAACGGATAGACGATTACTGCGTGAGCGAATTAAAGCCATTTTGCGTCGTTTAGCTAAAGTTGCAAAACAACGCGAACAGGGCCGAAAAGCCAGGCAGAGAGCTGAAATTCCGACCGTTTCATTAGTTGGTTATACCAATGCGGGTAAATCGACGTTATTCAATCGAATTACTGAAGCCGGAGTGTATGCTGCCGATCAGTTATTTGCGACATTGGATCCCACGTTACGTAAAATCGAACTAGAAGATGTGGGCGATGCAATCCTAGCCGATACGGTTGGTTTTATTCGTCACCTTCCTCATGATCTAGTTGCAGCATTTAAAGCGACCTTGCAAGAGACGCAAGAAGCAGACATTTTGTTACATGTTGTCGATGCCAGTGATGAGCGTTTTCGTGAGAACATTCATGCGGTTGATGTGGTTTTAGAAGAAATTGATGCGCATGAAGTACCGTCACTGTTAGTGATGAACAAAATTGATAGTATGGATGGACAAAAACCAAGAATAGATCGAGATGAAGAAGGTCTTCCTCGTGTGGTTTGGGTTTCTGCCATGAATGGAATTGGCTTAGATTTGTTGTTTACCGCGCTTACTGAGCGTTTGGCGACACAAATTGTTCAATATCAGCTGTGTATTCCACCTATGCATCAAGGACGTATTCGTAGTTTATTCTTTCAAATGAATGCGATCCAAGCAGAAGAGTACGATCAAGATGGTAACTTATTGATTGATATTCGAATGCAACAAGTTGATTGGTTAAAATTAGAAAAAAGAGAAGAGGTGGTTTTGAGTGACCTTATCGTCACAGACTTAACTACTACAATATGATATCAAAACAGCGATATTATTAAGTGGTTTACGACTAATGGTTTGATTAAAAACTATTTTGTATGAACTTTTTATTATTAATGATTGGTATGAACGTCATATCTACACGATGGAGCTTTCTAATGGCGTGGAACGAGCCTGGAAATAACAACGACAATAATGGCAGCGATAAAGACCCTTGGGGTAAGAATAAAAATCGCGGCGGTCGAGATCAAGGACCACCTGATTTGGATGAGGTGTTTAATAAACTCAGCCAAAAATTAGGTGGAACATTCGGTAAAAAAGGAAATGGAAAACCACTCTTTGGTGGCGGCGGTGCAATGGGCTTTGGTGCTATTGCTCTGATCGCAGTCTTAATCTGGGTTTTCTCTGGCTTCTATACCGTTGGTGAAGCTGAGCGCGGTGTGGTACTTCGCTTAGGTAAGTATGAGAAAATGGTTGACCCTGGTCTAAACTGGCGTCCTCGTTTTATTGATGAAGTGACGCCTGTTAACGTACAAGCGATTCGTTCATTACGCGCTAGCGGTCTCATGCTAACCAAAGATGAAAACGTGGTAACGGTAGAAATGGGGGTTCAATACCGAGTATCAGACCCTTATAAATACCTATATCGCGTAACCAATGCTGATGACAGCCTACGTCAAGCAACCGATTCTGCGCTTCGTGCCGTAATTGGTGATTCTTTGATGGACAGCATTCTAACCAGTGGTCGTCAGCAAATTCGTCAAACCACAGAAGAAACGTTAAACCAAATTATTGATAAGTACGATATGGGTCTAACGGTAACGGACGTTAACTTCCAATCTTCTCGCCCACCAGAGCAAGTAAAAGATGCCTTTGATGATGCGATTGCAGCTCGAGAAGATGAAGAGCGTTTCATTCGTGAAGCCGAAGCGTATAAAAATGAGATTTTACCGAAAGCAACCGGTCGTGCCGAGCGCTTGAAGAAAGAAGCTCAAGGTTATACCGAACGCACAGTGAACGAAGCATTAGGTCAAGTGGCTCAGTTTAATAAACTATTGCCTGAATACAACGCGGCGCCAAAAGTAACGCGTGATCGTCTGTATCTTGATGCGATGGAAAAAATCTACACCCGCAGTTCGAAAGTGCTGATTGATTCTGAGTCATCTGGCAACATGTTGTATTTACCGATTGATAAGTTAATTTCGGACGCTAAATCAAAACCAGCGAAAGCCCGCACCGGAGATAAATCCTCTTCTGAGTATGATGGCATTCAGCTAGATGCAAGCAAACCAAATGGTGATGAAACTGATCAACATTCAAGTTCGACTTCAACACGTAAAGGGAGATTCTAAACATGCGTAAGTTATTTATCCCTTTAGTGGCGATTTTAATTGTTGTGACACTGATGTCAGTGTTTGTTATTCCTGAAGGTGAGCGCGGAATCGTGATCCGTTTTGGACGAGTGCTTAAAGATACCAATGATGTGTCTTCAAGAATTTATCCACCAGGTTTGCATATTAAAATGCCTTTCTTTGATAACGTCAGAACGCTCGATGCTCGTATCCAAACTATGGATGGCAAAGCGGATCGTTTTGTTACATCAGAGAAAAAAGACGTCATCATTGATACCTATGTCAAATGGAAAATCAGTGACTTTGGTAAGTATTACCTAGCCACTGGTGGTGGTAACGCATTAACAGCAGAAGCATTGCTTGAGCGTAAAGTGACTGATGTTCTTCGTTCTGAAATTGGTTCGCGTGAAATTAAGCAAATTGTTTCTGGTCCTCGTAGTGAGATCGTTGCAGCAGATACCATTAAAGATGATGAAGGGTTGCCAGAATCAGCTAAAGAAGCATTAGAAGTTGATGGTGAACGCGATAAGATCATGCAAGATGTATTGGATGATACGCGTGATAGTGCAATGAAAGATTTAGGGGTTGAACTGGTTGACTTCCGTATGAAGAAAATCAACTTACCTGATGAAATCAGCGAATCTATTTATCGTCGTATGCGTGCTGAACGTGAATCTGTTGCTCGTAAGCACCGTTCTCAAGGTCGTGAAAAAGCCGAAATCATTCGTGCTCAAGCGGAACTTGAAGTGGCAACTACAATAGCAGAAGCGGATAAAACAGCTCGAGTGACTCGTGGTAACGCTGATGCAAAAGCGGCGGCGATTTATGCACAGTCGTACCAAAAAGCACCTGAGTTTTATAGCTTCTTGCGTTCACTTAAAGCTTACGAGAAATCGTTTAGCAATAAGAGCGACTTGTTAGTACTCGATCCTAAGAGCGACTTCTTCAAGTACATGAATGCCAGTGATGGACGTAAAACTGACAAATAATTATCTATTGATGAATACTCAATCAATATCGATATAAACTAGGGAGCCGAATTGGCTCCCTTTTTTTCATGAAATCTATGATGATAAATCGTAGACAAAATATGAGTAATGAACATGACATCTTTATTAATAGCGCTAGGCTTGGTATTGGTTTTTGAAGGTTTAGGCCCAGCATTTGCACCAAAAGCATGGCGTAATATGGTGGCTCAAGTCGCTCAACTGCCAGATGCTCAATTAAGACGAGTGGGTGGCGCATTAGTGGTTGCCGGTGGGGTAATGGTATTTATGTTGTTAAAGTCGTAGTGATTAACGCTGATATATCATTGATACCAGCCACAACATACTGTCAAGTAAGAAAAAATCAGCAAAAAATGAAACTGCATAAAAATTCATCTAAAAAATGACTGCAACAACGATTGTTGGTATGCTAGAATCCTTTTTTAACTAGCAAGCAGATTTAAAAATGGCAAATAACGTAGTCGTTCTAGGCACCCAATGGGGTGACGAAGGTAAAGGCAAAATAGTTGACCTTTTAACTGAAGATGCAAAATATGTGGTTCGCTATCAAGGCGGTCACAATGCAGGTCACACTCTAGTCATTGACGGTGAAAAAACCGTTCTTCACTTAATTCCATCAGGTATTCTACGCGACAATGTGAAATGCATTATCGGTAATGGCGTAGTACTGTCACCTGACGCTTTATTAAACGAAATGAAACCGCTTGAAGCGCGAGGCATTCCTGTTCGTGAACGCCTATACATTTCTGAAGCTTGTCCTCTCATTCTTCCTTACCATATTGCTTTAGACCAAGCGCGTGAACTCGCTCGCGGTAAAAAAGCGATTGGTACAACCGGTCGTGGTATCGGTCCTGCTTATGAAGATAAAGTATCTCGCCGCGGTTTACGCGTTGGCGATCTATTTGATATGGAATCTTTTGCAGAGAAACTAAAAGAAGTAATGGAATACCATAACTTCCAATTAGTGAACTACTACAAAGTAGAAGAAGTGAACTACGAAGAAGTACTTGAGCAAGTGAAAAGCTATGCTGATCTACTAACTTCTCTTGTTATCGATGTAACCGATGAGCTGGATGCTGCTCGTAAACGTGGTGATAAAATCATGTTTGAAGGCGCACAAGGTACATTACTTGATATCGACCATGGTACTTACCCATACGTAACTTCTTCAAATACTACCGCTGGTGGTGTTGCTGCAGGTTCTGGTTTTGGTCCGAGTCACTTAGGTTACATCTTAGGTATCGCGAAAGCGTACTGTACTCGTGTAGGTTCAGGTCCGTTCCCGACTGAATTATACGATGGTATTGATAAGCAAGATCCAATTGGTAAACACCTTGGTACTGTTGGTCACGAATTTGGTGCAACCACGGGGCGTTTACGTCGTACTGGTTGGTTTGATGCGGTTGCGATGCGTCGTGCGGTGCAACTAAACTCAATTACCGGTTTCTGCTTAACTAAGCTTGACGTTCTTGATGGTTTAGAAGAACTTAAAATCTGTACTAGCTACCAAATGGAAGATGGTTCAGTAATGAACGTGTCTCCATTAGCGGCTGATGCATTTGAGAAAGCGACTCCAATTTACGAAACCATGCCAGGTTGGTCTGAAAATACTTTCGGTGCTAAATCAATCGATGCGCTTCCACAAGCTGCTCTTGATTACATCAAACGTATTGAAGAATTAACTGGTGTGCCAGTGGATATCGTTTCAACGGGTCCAGATCGTAACGAAACTATCGTTAAGGTTCACCCATTTAACAGCTAATACTTGCTCCAATCTTCTGTGATTGGTTTTCAATGTATTTAAGTTAAATGAACAATCAAAAAAGCCGACGTATAATGCGTCGGCTTTTTGTTATCTAAAATATTACAGTACTTTGTGTGGTCCGAAGCATTCATAGTGAATACGATCTTCGCTGACACCTAATGCTAATAATTGCTTAGCAACATGCTGCATAAATACCACAGGGCCACAGAAGTAGAAATCGGTTTTATCCCAATCTATATCGGCTTTAATTTGGTTTAAATCGATCAGACCGTCAAGATGTTCAATTTCGTCATCTTTTTCTTGATACCAAGTGTATTGATTCAAGTTAACGGTTTGCTGGGTAAGCTCATGTAGGCGAGCTTTAAAACCATGACGCTGGCTATTATCTGCTGCATGCAACCAATGGATCGGTGCGCTGTGAGTTCCTTTAATCGCTTCTAACATCGCCATCATTGGCGTAATACCAACACCGGCTGAAATGAGCGCGATAGGGGTATTTGGTTCTGTGGTTAAGAAGAAGTCTCCAGCTGGCGCAGCTAACTGAACGCTATCGCCAACATTAATACTGCTATGCAGGTGATTTGAAGCAATACCTTGATCTTCACGTTTAACTGAAATGCGGTAAGTTTTGCCATTTGGCGCATCTGACAAGCTGTATTGACGAATTTCTTGGTTATCAAACTTATCTGAGTTTAGGTAAATACCGATATACTGCCCAGGCTTGTAACCTACCACCGTATTATCATCAACTGGTGCAAACACAAAGCTGGTGATCACTTCGCTTTCGACGATTTTTTCGATGACTTTGAATTCACGGGTACCACGCCAACCGCCACTTTGGCTTTCGGTTGCTTGGTAGATTTCTTCTTCACGAGTAATAAATACGGTAGCTAACAGGCCATAAGCTTCAGCCCAAGCATCAATCACCGCTTGTCCTGGGCTCATTAATTCATCAATGGTTGCCAGTAAGTGACTACCAACAATTTGATATTGCTCGGCGGTAATATTAAAGCTAGTGTGCTTTTGGGCAATTTTTTCAACCACTGGCAATAGAACTTCAATATTCTCAATATTGCTGGCATAACCATAAATCGCATTAAATAGCGCTTCACGTTGGCTGCCACTTTCTTGGTGGGTGAGATTGAAGATATCTTTCAGTTCTGGATTATGCGATAGCATGCGATCGTAAAAGTGCGCAGTAAGAGCCGGACCCGCTTGTTCGATCAGCGGAGCGGTAGATTTTACGATGTCGATAGTAGATTGAGTGAGCATTGTTAGAACACCTTTATAGTTATATGGACGATTACTTTGTAAGTTGTATCTAAAATGTATCTTTTAGTCAAATGAATATTTATAATGAAGTCACATCAGCAAGATGACCTTGAGGTTAATTAAGCGTATATTGAACACATTCAACAGGAGATAGTATGCAATTAACCACTTTTACCGATTATGGACTGCGGGCGCTAATTTATTTAGCCTCACTACCTGAAGGTGAAAAAACCAATATCAACACCGTAAGCCAAGTTTTTAATGTGCCTAAAAATCACATGATCAAAATTATCAATAAATTGGCTCAGCTTGGTTATATTACTGCGATCCGTGGTAAAAATGGTGGGATCTTGCTCGGGTTACCGGCAAAAGATATTATTATTGGCCAAGTGGTACGCGGTATTGAACCAATGCAGTTAGTTAATTGTGCTCCTGAAGCGTGTCATATTACTTCTGCTTGCCGTTTAAAAAGCCATATTGCCAAAGCAAAACAAGCTTTTATTGCTGAACTCGATAAAGTGACACTGCAAGATCTCTTGGCGGATAATGACGAATTACTTTTGTTTTTAACGCCAGTTTAAGAATATAGGCCGTTTTTTTCGCTATTTTTGTCATTTTCCAAACCATTTCTGTAGCTTAATGCTGCTGTCAGATATAATCATAATTACACTTTGCGTCTATAAGCAGGTTTGTCATGTCCGAACGTCCCGAAATAATTGATCCTTTTGCCAAGCGAGAATCAGAAAAATACGAAAACCCCATTCCGAGTCGAGAATTCATTTTATCGTTCTTAACTAAGGCGAATGTGCCGATGAATCGTAATGATCTCTTCGAAGCGCTAAATTTAGCAGGCGAAGATAATTATGAAGGACTGCGCCGTCGTTTACGTGCGATGGAGCGTGATGGTGAATTAATTTTCACTCGTCGCCAATGTTACGCCGTACCTGAAAAAATCGATCTGATTAAAGGTACCGTCATCGGTCATAAAGATGGCTTTGGTTGGGTGCGCCCAGACGGTAGCGTAGGTAAAGATAACGATGTCTTGTTACCATTTCATCAAATGCGCACTATTATCCATGGCGATTACGTATTAGTGCAACCCAATGGCGAAGATAAGCGTGGCCGTAAAGAAGGGCGTTTAGTGCGCATTCTTGAAGCGCGTAAAACTAACTTGGTTGGCCGCTTCTTTATGGAAGATGGCCATGCTTACGTGGTATCTGATGACTCTCGTATTTGCCAAGATATTCTCATTCCTGAAGAGTTTCGTGCTGGGGCTCGTATGGGCAACGTGGTGATCGTTGAGCTGACCGCTCGTGCCACTCGTTCACGCGCCATGATGGGTAAAGTCATCGAAGTATTAGGCGAAAATATGGCGCCAGGTATGGAGATCCAAATTGCGATCCATACTCATCAAATTCCCAATGAATGGCCACAAGCAGTTGAGCAACAAGTTAAAAATTTAGCCGAAGAAGTACCAGAAGAAGCGAAACAAGGTCGAGTTGATTTACGTGATTTACCGTTAGTGACCATTGATGGCGAAGATGCGCGTGATTTTGATGATGCCGTTTATTGCCAAGCTAAAAAAGGTGGTGGCTGGCGTTTATGGGTGGCAATTGCTGATGTAAGTTATTATGTTCGCCCTAAAACATCCCTCGACAAAGAAGCGATTAAGCGCGGTAACTCGGTTTACTTCCCTGCGCAAGTGGTGCCGATGTTGCCAGAAGTTCTGTCCAACGGCTTATGTTCACTTAACCCTCAAGTAGATCGCTTATGTATGGTATGTGAAATGACCATTTCAGCGGCGGGTAAGCTGTCGGGTTATAAGCATTACGAAGCAGTAATGAACTCTCATGCTCGTCTTACCTACAACAAGGTTGGGGCAATTTTAGATGGCAATCAAGAGCTGCGTGAGCGCTATTCAAAAGTGGTGCCGGATCTCGAGCAGTTGCATAAGATGTATCAAGTGCTGAAAGTAGCGCGTGAACAACGTGGCGCTATTGAGTTTGAAAGCACCGAAACGAAGTTTATCTTTAATGAATTACGCAAGATCGATCGCATTGAACCTGTAGTGCGTAACGATGCGCATAAGATCATTGAAGAATGTATGATCTTAGCCAATATCGCTTCAGCAACGTTTGTTGAAAAAGCCAAAGAGCCGGCTTTGTATCGCGTGCATGATACTCCGGGTGAAGAGCGCCTCACGGGTTTTCGATCTTTTCTTGGTGAACTCGGTTTAGGTTTAACTGGCGGATTAACCCCAACACCAACCGATTATGCCGCCTTGATCCAATTGATTGCCGAGCGTCCAGATAAAGAGCTTATCCAGACCATGTTGCTGCGTTCAATGAAGCAAGCGGTGTATAACCCAGCTAACGGTGGTCACTTTGGTTTAGCGTTGCAACGTTATGCACACTTTACCTCGCCAATTCGTCGCTACCCAGATTTGCTGCTGCATCGTGCGATTAAGTATCTCATCTCTCAAGGCGAAAGTTCATCAACCGGTGGTCATCACTATAACGTTGATGAAATGGACTTTTACGGTGAGCAATGTTCAACCACAGAGCGTCGCGCCGATGATGCTACCCGTGATGTATCCGATTGGCTTAAATGTGAATACATGCAAGATCATGTCGGTGAAGAGCTTGATGGCGTGATCGCAAACGTGACCGGTTTTGGTTTCTTTGTGCGTTTAAGTGATTTGCATATTGACGGCTTAGTGCATATTTCATCGCTGGCCAATGACTACTATCAGTTTGATCCTATGGGTCAACGCTTAGTCGGTGAAAGCTCAGGCCTGATTTATCGCTTAGGTGACACTGTTAAGGTGAAGGTTTTAGCTGTGAATCTTGAAACCCGTCAAATTGATTTTGAAATTGTTGGCAGCAGCCGCGAAGTGCGTGGTAAAGGCAAAACCGCCAAGAAACGCGCCGCGAATGCAGATAAAAAAGAAATCAGTAAAAAGAAACAAGCGGTAAAAGCCAATAAGCCAGGCAAAAAAGCCAAGCCTTTAATTGAACCGACTAAGCGACCGGAAGAAACATTAGGCAAACCGGCGAAAAAGAAAAAAGCCAAGCGTAAGCCAAAAGAGGCGGGTAAACCTGGCACTAAGCCAAAACGCAGCAAACCGTCGGCGTCGAAGCGCGCGAGCAGTAAGTAATATTATTTTCAGTCATTAGGATCGATCACTAAGATCGATCCATAATTAATATGGGGTCGATGATCGACCCACAAGGTAGACCATGAGTAACGAATTTATCTTTGGCATCCACGCCATCAATGCGGTTCTAGAAAAAGATCCTGCGCGCTTAATTGAAGCTTTTGTTTTAAAAGGCCGTGAAGACGACCGTTTAATGCCGGTAATTAACCAACTAAAGAAGTATGGTATTTCGGTACAGCAAATGGGGCGTAAAGCGTTAGATGACAAGTCTGAAGGGGCTAACCACCAAGGTATTATCGCTAAAGTAAAACCGGCTAAACAGCTGAATGAGAATCATCTTGATGACATTATGATCGCTTACAAAGCCAAAGGTGAGCATCCGTTATTATTGGTGCTCGACGGTGTGACGGATCCGCATAATCTAGGCGCTTGTTTGCGTAATGCCGATGCGGCAGGTGTTGCCGCGGTTATCGTACCCAAAGATAAGTCAGCGCCATTAACCGGTACAGTAAGCAAAGTCGCGTGTGGCGCGGCAGAAAGTGTTCCATTTGTGCGTGTCACCAACTTAGCTCGCACGATGCGCGCGCTGCAAGAGCAAGGTGTCTGGTTTGTGGGTACAGCGGGTGAAGCGACCCAAGATATCTATCAAGCAAAATTAACAGGACCTTTGGCGATTGTGATGGGCGCAGAAGGTGATGGAATGCGTCGTTTAACTCGTGAAACCTGTGATGATTTAATCAAGATCCCAATGGCAGGTAGTGTTTCAAGTTTGAATGTATCGGTTGCCACTGGCGTATGTTTATTTGAAGCGGTAAGACAACGCTTGGCAAAATAAGCCATCATTGAAGCAATGCTATACACAAAAAAGCGATCCGGTTGGATCGCTTTTTTTATGGCTGAAATAACCAGCAAGTTGACTATAGCAGTCCGACCTCTTTGTAATAACGGATCGCTCCAGGGTGAAGTGGCACTGAAATCCCATCTTTGACCATATTCTGCTTTTTTAAATGGGCAAATGCCGGGTGCAGACGTTTGAATATCTCAAAGTTTTCAAATACCGCTTTGGTTATTTGATAAGCGTTTTCATCGGGCAGTTCGGTGCTGGTGACGACGGTTGATAGTACCCCAAAGGTTTTTATGCTGTCTGGGTTGTTAGGGTAAATTCCGCCAGGTATGGTGGTGTAAGTATAAAATGCACTGCGTTTAACAATATTATCTACCCCTTTTCCGACCACCGGAATCAGTTGGGCTTTACAGGTTTGGGTGGCTTCTTTAATTGAAGCATTGGGGTGGCCAAGAAAAGCCACAAAAGCATCGATTTGATTATCACATAATGCTTTAGCGCGATGAGAACCCGCGAGAGCTTGGGTTGAGGCAAAGCTATCATCATCCCATTTTGATTGTGCCATTAAAATATTCATAGTGGCGCGATCGCCCGAACCATTGCTGCCTAAACTGACTCGCTTATTTAATAAATCGGGTAGGCCATGAATGGCTGAGTCTGAGCGCACTAATAAATTAAAAGGTTCGTTATACAAAGAGAACAAAGCGCGCTGCTCTTTATAGGCTCCTGCACTGGCAAAAGGACCACTGCCATGATAGGCGTAGTATTGCCAATCAGCTTGAGTGATCGCGATATCAATATCTTGCGCTTGCAGCTGAGTGAGATTATCGATTGAACCATTACTGGATTCTACCGAGCAGCGAATATGATGTTGTTTACGACCTTTATTGATTAACTTACAGATAGAAGCGCCAGCAGGATAATAGACACCCGAGACCGAACCGCTACCAATGGTGATAGAGGTATTTTCTTGGGCGTGTAAAGCGGAGCTAATTACTAATAAGGCAGACGCGAGCCATAACCAGCAAAAGCGCAGAGGTGAATCAGGTGAAATCATCGTAACGATCCTTGTCGTTTTAACCATAAATAACGCAATCCATCGCGTTAAGTCCTTGCTGCTAGAGTTGAAAACCAAAGGGCTCTACAGGGAATAACAAGGTACACAGTTATCCGAAAGGCAAATGTCATGGAAGGGGTAGAAAAAAACGAGAAAAGTTGTGTATTTGAGAAGGCGTTCACGTCATGAACGCCAATATTGCTTTAGTCGGCGTATTCGAATAAATCACAAACAGAATCAAACAGTTGCTTTGTAGTATAATTCATTGTCGGGGTGATAAAAATGGTATCATCGCCAGCCACTACGCCAAGAATGCCTTCTGACTTACCTAGTGAGTCCAATAAACGCGCGATAAGTTGCGCTGCGCCCGGGCCAGTATGGATCACTACGAGCGCATCATTGTGACCAACATCGAGTACTAATTCTCGTAATGAGCTTGATACTGTTGGCACCCCGAGCTCAGCAGGTAAGCAGTACACCATGTCCATTTTGGCGTTGCGGGTACGAACGGCGCCAAACTTAGTTAGCATGCGAGAGACTTTAGATTGGTTGATATTATCGAAGCCTTCTTCTTTAAGGGCATCGACAATTTCGCCTTGTGAACCAAAGCATTCTTCTTTCAATAATGATTTGAATGAACGGACGAGTTGATCTTGTTTATCGCTATTTCGCATGAGACACATCTTTAATTTACATAGAATTGCATTATTTTCGCATAGAAAGGCACTTTGTGCCAATAAGAACTGGTGGCAGAGTTAACGAAAAAGAAAAATTGAAATGTAATATATATTATTGAGATTTTAATCACTGACCTAATATCCTTTATACCTGAAAATAAGAGGTCAGATGAGGGGAAGATCTCAAACTAAAGGTTAATGAATTGTAATCAATATGTCTATGTTGTAGTTTGTTTTTAGTCACTTTATTGACGTAATTATAAAATTGTTTTCCAAAGGAGAAGGTTTATGAAAGTAGCGGTAATTGGTGCTGCAGGTGGTATCGGACAAGCATTGGCTTTATTGCTTAAAAATGGCTTGCCAGCAGGTTCAGATCTTGCGTTATATGATATTGCACCAGTAACCCCAGGGGTTGCGGCTGATCTTAGTCATATTCCAACCCCTGTTTCGATTAAAGGTTACGCTGGCGTTGACCCTACACCGGCACTGGAAGGTGCGGATGTGGTGCTGATTTCTGCAGGTGTGGCGCGTAAGCCCGGCATGGACCGTTCTGATCTTTTTAATGTTAATGCCGGTATTGTTAAGTCATTAGCAGAAAAAATTGCGGTAACTTGCCCTACAGCGTGTGTCGGTATTATTACTAACCCTGTTAATACTACGGTTCCTATTGCCGCAGAAGTATTAAAGAAAGCGGGGGTTTACAATAAAAACCGTTTATTTGGTATTACTACTCTTGACGTTATTCGTTCAGAAACCTTTGTGTCTGAATTAAAAGGGGTATCTCTTGACGGTCTAGAAGTACCGGTTATTGGTGGTCACTCTGGTGTGACTATTCTGCCATTACTTTCACAAGTGAAGGGCGTTGAATTTAGCACGGAAGAAACCGCAGCATTAACTAAGCGTATTCAAAATGCCGGTACTGAAGTGGTCGAAGCTAAAGCGGGTGGCGGTTCAGCTACACTGTCGATGGGCCAGGCGGCTTATCGTTTTGGTCTGTCTTTAGTTAAAGCGCTACAAGGCGAGCAAGGTATTGTTGAATGTGCATATGTTGAAGGTGATGGCGCAAATGCCCGTTTCTTCGCTCAGCCTATTCGTTTAGGTAAACAAGGGGTTGAAGAGATCTTAAGCTATGGTGAGCTAAGTGATTTCGAACAACAAGCTTTTGATAGCATGCTAGAAACACTGAAGAGTGATATTGCCCTAGGTGAAGAGTTCGCTCAATAATGTAGCAGACGAACCTACACAAGTATTTTAGAAAAACAAAACCCCGTGATGGCTTAAACCGTCACGGGGTTTTATTTTAATCTCGTTCGCTATTTACG
The DNA here is from genome assembly GCF_009601765.2 of Vibrio algicola. NCBI lineage: Bacteria > Pseudomonadati > Pseudomonadota > Gammaproteobacteria > Vibrionales > Vibrionaceae > Vibrio > Vibrio algicola. Next base: position 2,113,180 of record NZ_CP045699.1, on the reverse strand, counting down.
GTCACGAAGCCTAAGGCCGGAAACCTAAAGCTAATAGCAATTCCATTTAATGTTTGCTCAATTTGAATACGCCGAAAAGACGCTAATCTGTCCTTGGTCGCTTGAGATAAAGGTCATCCATGGTCTTTGACACTTTTCTCTGTACTCAATTTTGAACGGTCATTAAATTTATAGAATTGCTATAAAGCTAAAAACGGAAGCTATTTTGTTCTTCTCACTGCCATATGCGCTAGTGTGATCAGTGCTTGCTTATATTCAGACTCCGGAACGACCGCTAGCTCTGCAATCGCTTTATCGGCTTCTTGCTCGGCGCGTTGAGTGGTGTACTCCAGTGAGCCAGTTTGATGCATCGCATCCATAATGGCATCGAGCTTTTCCATTCCATTCGAGTGCTCAATCGCTTCACGGATCATGGTTGCTTGTTCCGGAGTACCATTACGCATCGCGTAAAGCAGTGGCAGCGTCGGTTTGCCTTCAGCAAGGTCATCACCGACATTTTTTCCCATCTCTTTACCATCAGACGTATAGTCCATTACATCATCAATTAATTGGAATGCAGTACCTAAATAACGACCGTAGTTTTGCAGCGCAGTTTCGGTTTGTTGCGGGGCGTTAACCAAAAGGGCACCGATTTGAGTGGCCGCTTCAAATAAACGTGCAGTTTTCGAATAGATGACCTGCATGTAGCTTTCTTCTGTGGTATCTGGATTATTGCAGTTCATTAATTGCTGAACTTCGCCTTCGGCTATTACGTTTACCGCATCACTCATTAGCTTGAGGATTTCCAAAGAGCCTAAAGCGGTCATCATTTGGAATGAGCGAGTATAGATGTAATCTCCGACCAGAACGCTAGCAGCATTACCAAATGCCGCATTGGCGGTTTCCTTGCCACGGCGCATATCAGATTCATCGACAACGTCATCGTGCAGTAACGTCGCGGTATGAATGAATTCTACAAATGAGGCGGCGGTAATGTGGTCTTGACCTTGATAACCAAGCGCCTTGGCTGAAATAAGCGCGAGCAAAGGGCGAATTCGTTTGCCACCACTACTGACAATGTAAAAGCCTAATTGGTTAATTAGGCTCACATCTGAATTGAGTTGAGCGTGAATGGTTTCATTCACTTTGGTCATGTCATCAGCAGTCAAGGCTTGGATAGCAGTAAAATCCATATTCATTCCAGCGAAAGTTAAGCGTGATATATCCCCATGTTACTTGAAGCCACCGTTTGTTTGATTAACGGTGAATCAGTCAGAAAGTCGAAGCAAATAAGACATATCCGAGTGTTACTTCAATTGGTTTGGGGGATAAATGAAAATAATGTTGGATTCTACACTAAAAAATATTGATAAACACGGCTCTAAACGGCATCATTACACCACTTTAATCAGGCGATGATCTTTTCGCCATTTTTTTTAATATTTATCTTGTCAAAGGCTAAGCTCTCAAGTAGAATCTGCGCCCTATTGATGACAAGTTTAAGCGCACACCTGATATGTTTAAAATAACTAACATGATGCTGTGCGGAAAAAGCGGAGTAAAATATGTACGCTGTTTTCCAATCTGGTGGTAAACAACACCGTGTAAGCGAAGGTCAAACTCTTCGTTTAGAAAAATTGGACGTAGAAACTGGCGCAAACGTAGAGTTTGATTCAGTTCTTATGGTTGCTAATGGTGAGGAAATCACTATTGGTGCACCTCTGGTTGCTGGCGGTAAAGTAACTGCAGAAGTAGTTAAGCACGGTCGTGGCGATAAAATTAAAATCGTTAAGTTCCGTCGTCGTAAGCATTCTCGTAAGCAAATGGGCCACCGTCAGTGGTTCACTGAAGTCAGAATTACTGGCATCAGCGCTTAATTAACATAACGGAGAAGCTAACATGGCACATAAAAAAGCTGGTGGTTCTACCAATAACGGTCGCGATTCAGAAAGCAAACGTCTAGGCGTGAAGCGTTTTGGTGGCGAATCTGTTCTTGCAGGTAACATCATTGTTCGTCAACGTGGTACTAAATTCCACGCAGGCACCAATGTTGGTATCGGTAAAGACCATACTCTATTTGCTTTATCTGAAGGTAAAGTTAAATTTGAAGTTAAAGGTCCTAAGAACCGTAAGTTTGTAAGTATCGAAACTGCATAAGTTTTCTACTTACATTATGAATTCAAAGCCCTGCCTTAACGGCGGGGTTTTTTATTTATAAAGTACCAATTGATATTCGAAATAGACCCTAGACCCTAGCCCCTAGAATGAATCATTTAGATATAGCAATATCACTGGGATTTATAGTCTGTGGTCTACACTCATAATAGACTTGCCAACATGCAGGTGGAGTAGCAAATGAAATTTGTTGATGAATCAACCATAAAAGTAGAAGCGGGCGACGGCGGTAACGGCGTAGTCAGTTTCTGGCGTGAAAAATTCGTAGAAAAAGGTGGCCCTGACGGCGGTGATGGCGGTGATGGCGGCGATGTGTATATGCAAGCCGACGAAAACCTCAACACCTTAGTTGATTATCGTTTTGAGCGTTTCCATAAAGCAGAACGTGGTAAAAACGGTAGTGGCGGCAACTGTACCGGTCGTCGTGGTGCGGATAAAACCATTCGTGTGCCTGTTGGTACTCGTGCGGTTGATATCCACACTAACGAAGTCGTAGCCGAAGTCACCGAACATGGCAAAACCATTATGATCGCTAAAGGCGGTTGGCATGGTTTAGGTAACCAACGTTTTAAATCGTCGGTTAACCGTGCACCTCGTCAAAAGACAATGGGGACGAAAGGTGAAGTTCGTGAATTGCGCCTAGAATTATTGTTGTTGGCTGATGTTGGCATGCTAGGTTTGCCTAATGCCGGTAAATCGACTTTTATTCGCGCAGTTTCTGCCGCTAAACCAAAAGTTGCCGATTACCCGTTTACCACTTTGATCCCAAGCCTTGGTGTGGTTCGTGCCGGAGCTGAGCGTAGCTTTGTAGTTGCCGATATTCCTGGTTTGATTGAAGGTGCCGCAGACGGTGCTGGTTTAGGTGTGCGTTTCTTAAAACACTTAGAGCGTTGCCGAGTATTGTTGCATATGATTGATCTTCTACCGGTTGATGGCTCGGATCCAATCACCAATGCTCTAACGATTATTGATGAGTTAGAGCAATACAGTGAGAAAGTTTCGGCTAAACCGCGCTGGTTGATCTTCAATAAAGTGGATCTTATCAGTGAAGAAGAAGCAGACGAAAAGATCCAAACGATCATCGACGCTTTAGGTTGGGAAGGCCGCACAGCCCGTATTTCAGCCATCAATAAATTAGGCACCAAAGAGCTGAGCTTCGAATTAGCTGAGTTTATGGAATCGTTGCCAAAAGAAGCATTGGAACTGACCGTTGAAGAAGAGAAAGTCGACTTCAAATGGGATGATTACCATAAAGATGCGATCAGTGGTAAAGATGTTATCACTGAAGAGTGGGACGATGATGATTGGGATGATGATGACGAAGATGATGGTCATGTTATCTATGTTCGTGACTAATCCCCATCTTAAACTGAAGTGATACCAAGAAAGCTGCAATTCTCTTTTGAGATTTGCAGCTTTTTTATTTTAAATCATATTTTCCAATCTCGTAGTGATGCACACTAATAATGATAGGCAGGAAGCCTATTATTAGTTTGATTTCTTAATGAGGAAGAGTGATTGGCAATGGAAGCAAATCAGAAAAATATAACCCGCTTTATCATCAATGCGGGACAGATGTTATTAGCCCACGGCGCGGAAAGCACGGTGGTGGCCGATATCACTCGCCGTTTAGGTTTAGCCTGCGGAATGGAAGAAGTCGAAGTGTCGTTATCGGCCAGTTCTATTATTATCACCACCATTATGGATGATAACTGCGTGACTACGGTTAGACGCAGCCCTGACCGAGGGATTAATATGTCGGTTGTGACCGATATTCAACATATCTGTATTATGGTTGAGCGTCGCGTGCTTGATTTTACCTTAGCTCAACATAAACTCGAACAAATCAAGCCTAAGCGCCATAACCGTTGGATTGTGGTTTTAATGATAGGTTTATCCTGTGCCGCTTTTTCGCACCTTGCGGGTGGGGATCGCATTGCCTTTGCTATCACATTTGTCGCCTCAGCGATTGGTATGATTGTGCGACAAGAAATAGCTCACCGAAATTTTAATCCGTTGCTTAATTTTGCCGTCACTTCTTTTGTTATCACATTAATATCCTCACAAGCGGTGATTTATCAAATCGGTAGTCACCCTTTTCTTCCTATGGCTTCCTCAGTGTTAATGATGGTGCCAGGCTTTCCGTTAATTAATGCCGCCGCCGATATGCTCAAAGGTTATATTAATATGGGAATCGCTCGTTTTGTGATGGCAACATTACTGACCTTGGCGACCAGTATTGGTATTGTGGGTGCGATGACGCTCACTGGTGCATGGGGGTGGGTACACTAATGGATCTATTACTCGCACTGCTCAATGATATGTTTTTTGCTTCTATTCCAGCGGTCGGTTTTGCTTTGGTGTTTAATGTGCCGGTTAAAGCGTTAAAGTATTGCGCACTGGGTGGGGCGCTTGGTCATGGCACTCGTTTTTTACTTTTGCACTATGGCGTACCGATTGAATGGGCGACATTATGCGCCGCGACTTTAGTGGGGATGGTGGGGGTGCATTGGTCGCACCGATTCTTAGCTCATCCGAAAGTATTCACTGTGGCGGCGATGATCCCAATGATCCCTGGGGTTTATGCCTTTAAAGCCATGATCGCAGTGGTTGAGTTGAGTCATGTCGGTTATAGCCCTGAATTACTAGCAATATTAATCGATAATTTTTTACAGGCGATATTTATCATTGCCAGTTTAGCGATTGGACTCGCGATGCCGGGATTATTATTTTATCGGCGTAAGTCAGTGGTATAATCCTCTGATATTTAACTGTTGAAGGATGGATAGTGCGTGAAAATTAGCATGATAGCCGCAATGGCGAACAATCGAGTGATTGGCAAGGATAATCAAATGCCTTGGCACCTTCCGGCTGATTTTGCTTGGTTTAAACGTTGCACCTTAGGTAAGCCAGTAGTGATGGGAAGAAAAACCTATGATTCAATAGGTCGCCCATTACCAGGCAGAATGAACATTGTGATCAGTCGAGATAAGACCTTATTCATTGAAGGTGTGACTACGGTGTCCAGCATTGAACAAGCAAAAGAGGCCGCCGGTAACGTTGATGAGTTGATGATCATTGGTGGTGGCAGTATCTACCAAGCTTGTTTAGCTTTTTCTGATCGACTTTACTTAACTTATATTGACGCTGATCTTGATGGTGATACTCAATTTCCTGATTGGGGCAAAGGTTGGCATGAAATTCAAAATGAAACTTATGCCGCTGATGACAAAAACGGTTATTCGATGCAATTTGTTTGCTTAGAACGAAAATAATAATAATTGAAGGTAATTAATGCGTCTTAATAGCGCGGTTTCTCCCTTAGAGCTTTGGATATTTAAATATTATCGCTTTGTACATGGCGCTCGTATTGCACTTGCGTTTGTGATGATGTTAGCTATAACACGCTTACTTGATATTCCAGACAGCACTTGGCCATTGATCACATTAGTGGTGGTGATGGGGCCTATTTCTTATTGGGGGAATGTCTTTCCTCGCGCGATTCAACGAGTACTCGGAACCTGTATCGGTGCGGCATCGGGCATGGTGGCTTTATACCTAGAAACCTTTTCAACCCCATTATTGATGTTGTGGTGTGCGATTATTATGTTTTTGTGCGGCTACCTTGCATTAGGTAAGCGGCCTTACGCCGGTCTATTGATTGGTATTACTTTAGCAGTGGTGTTAGGGGCGCATAGTGGCGAGTTTGAACAGGCATTATGGCGCAGTGGTGATGTGATTTTTGGCTCAGCATTTGCGTTGTTATGTTGCAGTATTTTCCCCCAACGTGCCTTTATTCACTGGCGATTAAATGTCAGTGAGCATTTACTTCAAATTGCTACGCTGCACCATACATTATTATCACCTAACGTGGTTGAGCGTCCTCGCCTACAAGCAAGACAAAAAGAAATGTTGGGTAACATTATTCGTAATCGCAGCTTAGTTTCGCCTTCGGCGGCAGAAACACATTTAAGCTCTAGTTTATTAAGTAGCATTCAAAGCAGTATGGTGAACTGTCTATATACTGTCGATAAATTGTCGGATATTTATTGGCAAGACCGCCACCATCATTTAGCTTTAATTCAGGCTAAAAGTTTAAAGATAAGTCATCAAGCGACCGAAAAAACCTTATATCAATTATCTCATATGCTGAAAACCGGAGAGATTGAAGGGGGAGAGTGGCATTTTGACAATATGAATGAAGCAATTGAAGAAGTGAAAAGCTTGTTAGATAAATCCCAGCACGATACTTCATTGTATGGCTATGTGTGGTTAAATGTGCAACTTATTGAAGAGCTGGCCAAGTTGCGCCGTATGATTATGTTAGCTTTGAATCTCACCAAGTCTTCAAATTTTACTTAGAGCCGCTTTGTTGCTTTGCTCTACTGTGTTACTGATTTTTTGTGTTGGCCACAATACGTAAAAATAGAACATCAGCAATACGGTTATAAATTAAATACTATCAATGGTTTATTTGGTTTATTTGGTTTATTTGGTTTATTTGGTTTTTTTGGGTGTTTGAGTTAGGTTATCTTGAGTAAATACCTGCTGATCTTCCCAACATAGCATCGAGAGATACTCTCCCCATACGCATCCGGTATCCAATCCAATCACGTTCGCTTGCTTATCATGACAGCCCATTAATGATGCCCAATGACCAAAAATGACAGTTTTTTCCAATGGAGTACGATTAGGTACTTGAAACCAAGGCACTAAACCATTGCTGCTGGCTTGCTCTGGTGGCAGTTTGCATTCTAAATTAAGCTCACCATCTGACTGGCAAAATCGCATGCGGGTAAAAGCATTGATGCTATAACGTAAGCGATCTAGGCCTTGTAGCATCGGATCCCATTTAGTCGGTTGATCACAATACATATTTTCGATTAGCCAAGGCCATTTTTCACCTTGTAAGTGAGTGGAAATCTGCGCTGATGCTTGACGTGCATCTGTGAGATCCCATTGTGGCGAAATACCAGCATGGCACATCACAAATTGATCATGTTCGGCCAATAATGGTTGTTGGCGTAACCAATCCATTAACTCATTTCTATCAGGCGCGGCAAAAATATCAGCAGTTTTATCTTTTGTTTTACAAGGGAATAAACCAAGATGCACGGCCAGTAAATGCAGATCATGATTGCCTAATATACAACGAGCAGCTGAGCCTAAAGAGCGTACAAAACGCAGCGTCTCGAGTGATTTAGGCCCGCGAGCCACAAGATCGCCCGCCAGCCAGAGCGTATCGATTTTAGGATCAAAGGCCACTTGTTGGAGTAGTTTTTGCAATTCATCCAAGCATCCTTGAATATCACCGACAATATAAGTCGCCACAAGGCCTCTCTAGTTTAAAATGTTGGGAATGGCTAAGCGGAACGGTTCAATTTCAGTAATGAATGCCTGTCCTTGTTCATCGAGCATGCCGTAATGACCTTGCATAACACCAACCGGCGTTTCAATCGCAGTACCACTGGTATAAGTGTATTCTTGCATCGATTCAATCACAGGTTGCTCGCCGACCACGCCTTCACCTTCAATACTTAATTGCTTGCCATTTGCATCGGTAATTAACCAACGTCGAGTCTGTAGTTGTACGCTTTGCTGGCTTAAATTACGGATAGTGATGGTATAGGCAAATACATAACGGTGTTGTTCCGGTTGAGATTGCTGAGGAATGTAACGGGTATGCACTTGGCATTTAATACAAGGGGTCGAAACTGCTGGCATGGAGTTCTCCTATCCTTAGGGGAAGGTATGTTTTGTCTTTCAGTATTGGTTGTTAGGGTATCTAGGGTTTACCCCAATCACCGAAACAAGTTTGGCTAATGGGGTAAACGACCTTGCGAGCTTTCAATTCTTAACGTTCTAGCATCATTCGCATTTTAATTATTCAATCAAAAGCGAAAGGCAATAAATTAGAAGCATTGATTTAAGCTTATTCTTCAGCGTCTGACTGCGCTTCAGGCGAACCTGATCTAGCGTGAAGGTAATTAGCTAAATCGACAAACTGCACCAAAGTTAAGTTCTCAGGACGAACGCTTGGATTAATTCCCACTTGTTCGAGTTCTTCCACTGTCGCCAGGTTTTTAAAACAGTTACGTACGGTTTTACGACGTTGGTTAAAACCTTCACGGCATACACGTTCTAGCCATTTTAAGCTAGTGGTCGGATGCGGAAGCACTTCGTATGGCATTAAGCGAACCACGGCTGAATCTACCTTTGGCGGCGGAATAAAAGCCGTCGGTGGCACTTCTAATACCGGCATCACTTGGCAATAATATTGCGCCATCACAGTTAAGCGACCATAAGCTTTTGAGCCCGGGCCCGCCGCTAAGCGATTAACCACTTCTTTTTGCAACATAAAGTGCATGTCTTGAATATCACTATGGAATTCAAACAAGTGGAACATTAATGGGGTTGAGATGTTATATGGCAAGTTGCCGAAAATGCGCAGTTTATTGTTTGGCTTCACCAGTTGGTTAAAGTCAAAACGCATCGCATCGCCCTCATGAATGGTGATTTTACTTGCCAGTTCAGGGTGGTTGCGTAGCCGTTCTGCTAGATCTCTATCTAGTTCAATCACGGTCAGTTTATCAACTTCACGTCCAACCGGCTCTGTAATTGCGCCAAGGCCAGGACCAATTTCGACCAAGTTTTGCCCAGGTAGTGGGTTAATTGCCGATACAATACCGTCAATAATATAAGGGTCATGAAGGAAGTTTTGACCAAAACGCTTACGCGCTTTATGACCTAGATGGACATCATTACTCATTAATATTTCTCATTTTTTAATAAAACTAACACCATTAAAGATAGGCTTTAAATGCGGTTAGTGCTAGAGCTTTCAGCAAGCTCTAAAGCGTGGGTGATAGCAGTTAAAAAACTGCCAATGTCGGCTTTCCCTGTGCCGGCTAAATCAAGTGCAGTCCCATGATCAACTGAGGTGCGTATAAAAGGCAGACCTAAGGTAATGTTGACTGAATTACCAAAGCCTTTGTATTTTAGTACAGGTAGGCCTTGATCGTGGTACATAGCTAATACTGTATCAGCTTGTTCCAAGTATTTAGCATTAAAGATGGTGTCGGCAGGTAATGGGCCAACTAAATCCATGCCATCTTGTTGTTTAAGTTTTTCCAGTGTCGGGCTGATGGTTTCAATCTCTTCACGCCCTAAACAGCCATCTTCACCGGCATGTGGATTAAGACCACACACATAGATCGATGGTTTTTCAATACCAAATTTGGTCACCAAATCAGTATGTAAAATTCGGATGATGCTTTCTAAGCGTTCGGCAGTAACCGCTTGGCTAACATAAGCTAACGGAATATGAGTGGTGACTAAAGCCACGCGTAAACCTTCGGTTGCCAGCATCATAACCACCAATGGGGTATTGGATTGCTCGGCAAAAAATTCGGTATGGCCACTAAATGCCACACCAGCGCGATTGATTACACCTTTATGTACCGGACCTGTAACTAAGGCATCAAATTCTTTACTAATACAGCCTTGGCAAGCGTGCTCTAAGGTTTTAAGTACATAATGCCCATTGGCTTCATTCAGTTCGCCTGCCACTACTTCAACCGAAGCCTCGATATGCTGAACGTATAATTGCCCTGCAATAGAAGCGCAGACTGGTTGCTTGGCTTGATAATCGAGTAAATTGACTTTGATCCCTAACAATTGTGCGCGCTGTTGTAACATATTTTTGTCGGCGCAGACAATCAATTGATGTGGCCAATCGCTTTGAGATAAAGCTAAAACCAGGTCTGGACCAATACCAGCCGGCTCACCTGCTGTAATAACAATCCGCTTGATCGTGGCGGTGGTATGGTGATGCTCTTTATGGGGTTGATTGTTATTTTGCATCGTTCGTACCTTGATCATTATCAAGCATTTCAACATAAGCACTGGCACGAATTTCTTGTAACCAAGCACCGGCTTCTTCATTAAATTTACGCTTAAATAGGATCTCATAGGCACGGTTTTTCATGGCCGATTCAGTGCGGTCGACAGTGCGACGATCGAGGACTTTGACAATATGCCAACCGAAGCTGGTTTTAAAGGGTTGGCTGATCTCACCAATCGGTAAAGTATCGACTTGATGTTTAAATTCAGGCGCATAATTATCAGAAGTTTGATAGCCGAGTTTACCATCATTAACTGCCGTACCTGGGTCTTGGCTGTATTGTTTCGCCAACTCACCAAAGGTTCGCTTGCCAGATTCAATTTGATCAATAAAGCCATTTAGTTCTTGTTCGGCGCCTTGATCACTTAAAATAATCGAAGGTTTGATTAAGATATGTTGGGCGCTAGTTTCCGTTACCGCTACCGTTTTAAGCCCTTTAACATCTTCAATCTTCATAATGTGAAAACCAACGCCGCTGCGGAATGGACCAATAATTGCGTCTTTTCCTTGAGTGGTTATTTGGTCGGCAAAAATGGTTGGCATTTCTTCTTTACGCATCCAACCCCAGTCACCACCTTCTAACGCTTTTGGACCTTTTGAATAAGTGTAAGCCAGCGTAGAGAAATCTTCCCCTTGTTTTAAACGCTCGACTAACTCTTTTGCTTGTTTTTCGGTTGCGGTTTTATCATCACCAAAGCGTAGTTGTAATTGGGCGATCTTATATTCAACCGTTGAGGTGGTTTGGTCGGCCAGTAAAGCTGATAAAGTATCAACTTCGGAAGGTGAAATATTAACGCGGCGTCGAACCTGAGCATTACGTGCTTCACTAATCGCAATTTCTTTGCGTATTTGTTCACGGAAAATAGGGTAAGTTAAGCCTTCACTCTCAACCGATGCTTTGAGTTGATCAACGGTTTGTTTATGTCCGCTGGCAATTCCCTTTATCGCTTGTTCTAAACGGTCATCATCGATTTGGATGCCCATTTTTTTTGCTTCTTGCAGTTGGATCTCATCTAAAATCAGTTTTTCTAGTACTTGTTCATGCAAAACCTTGGCATCCGGCAGGCCTTTTTTACCTGCGTTTGCCTTGACCGTTTTCATGGCATTATCGACATCGGTTTGTAAAATAACGCCAGTGTTGACAATGGCGACGACGCTATTTAGCTCTTGCGGCGCAGCAAAGGCGGTGTGCCCAATACCTAGAGTGAGTATGCTCAATAATGCAGGGATCCATTTTTTCATTACTACTTCCAAAATAATAGAGATAGAAAGCCAGCCCAATTGTGGCTGACTTAGTCATTTATTTGTTGTTTTGTGATCGTTTTTTATGATTAATTTAAGCTAAATGGACGACCATAACTTAAGGAGTTACCACCATCGCTGTAGGCAAGACCTGCACTGGTACCTAAGCCTTTAATACCAATGTTGATACTGACTTTACCTTCGTACTCTGGTCCTGGCCCATTCTGGGCATATACATTTTCAACACTACCTGATGACATAATATGATGCGAATAGGTGACACCTAAGAACCAACAATCATCGTTGTAAGTGACGCCCGCTAAGCCTTCTAACATGTTGTTTTCAGTTAAATCATAATAATAACTGGCATTAAAGTCCAAACGCTTCGTAATTTTAAATTTAGTTAAAGCACCAAGTTGAGAAATACCACTTCGAGTGTATGAATCGAGCTGGGACTCTAAAATATTGGGTGCACTCTGTTGGATATAATCTTTCGATGTATAACGATAGTTTAACTGGGTATAACCGGTTGGCAATTTATATTCAAGCGTACTGTTCGCTTGCTGTAAATTGGATAAATTGGAGTCATATTGAAGACCACCTTTATATTGCCATTTGTCACTGATATTCCATTCGTTCTCTAATGCCCATGCCGAGAGATGATTATTGTTAGAATTATCACTTTCTTCCGATGGTGTAAGATAGAGTATCTGGCCTAATGAAATATTAAAACGTTCTTTAAAATCGGCATCATAAAAACGAGAGGTAGCACCATAACTAAGCTGGTTAGCTGAGGCGATATAATCGACACTGCTGTATTTCATATCACGGAATAATCCGTAATAATCTTGCGGCATTAAAGTTGTGTCATAACCATGATAAATCTCATCTTGATCGACTTTGGGAATATACAAGTATTGCAATCTTGGCTCGATGGTTTGGGTGTAATCACCAAAGAACTTTTCGTTACTGTCCATGAATAGATTACCGTTAATTCTAAATTCTGGCACTACTCGTTGAGTGTGCTCTTTTAATTTGGGAACGTTGGTGTTTTTTAAATCTTGATCATAGTAGGTATACATTACCTTAGCTTCTGAAGTTAACTGCCCCCATGGCGCAGAAAAAGGCAATATAACGCCTGGCTCCATATGTAAGCGTGTTGCATCTGGGAGTTTATCGTTATCGGTTTCAAAACGCGAGATATGGCTATTCCACTCAAAATCTAGGTGTGGCAATGCGCGTGGACGATAATATTTAAAGCCCAACTGTGGTAATAATCGGTATGGTTTGTTATTGGTGAGCACCTGGAAATTACGCACCTTTAAGGTGGTGTCAGAGAATTCGGTTCGGTAATTGACTTCACCAATTTGGTTCAGCTGCCCATCTTCACGCTTACCAATATTAGAATCGAGATCATCTAAATAAGTATTATCACTGATTTTTGCGTAATCGACCGAAAATTTCCAGTGTCGATTATAGATACCTTCATGCTGCCAGTGCCCCCCCCAACGAGCGCCTTTATCGGTGTAGAGACCATCTTTATTCAGGTATTCAAATTGAGCTGAACCTGCACCAAAGCCATCGGTTCGGTAGCGAAACTCGTTCTCAAATTGAGTGCCGCGCTTTTGCATGTAGTTGACGGTGGTGGTGAGATCGTAATTGGGTGCTAAGTTGAAATAAATGGGAATATTTAACTCTAGGCCATTTTTTGTATCATAAGCAGCATTAGGGTATAGAAAACCGGTTTTACGTTTAGCACCAATCGGCACGGTGATGTATGGCCAGTAAAAAATAGGAATATCTTGCACTTCAAAGCGAGTGTTGTAAAAAGTAGCTTCTTGCTCGTCGTTATCAATATCAATGTCACTGGCTTTCACGCGCCATGATTTGTTATCTTCTGGACAGGTAGTTAAGCTGCCATCTTGCATTGAATAAATCGCTTGGCCATCTTTTAGAATATAGGCTGCGTCACCACGAGCCGTTTGGCACAGTAAATTATATTTCGTATTGTACAGTTCAACTCGATTCCCTTTCAGATCTGAGTTAACCTTGGTCGATTGTGATTTAATTTGACCATCATTGGTGACCACGTTGCCATCGGCTACCGCGGTATTATTGGCTTGATTGAGCGTTACTTTGTCGGCTGTTATGGTCTTATGACCTTGAGTTACCACCACATTGCCATGATAGGTCGCTTGATTTTGACCTTGAGACGTTACACTATCTGCTTGAATATTAACTGGGATACTATTGCTGTTTTTCGGTTGACTGGCTGGATCAATACATTGATCTACTGGGGGCGTATTGATTGACGCGCTATCATCAGAGTCACTCTCATTTAAAGGAGTGTTACTTGTACTTGAGTCAGCAGGGGGAGCATCAACCACTGCGGTTTCAGACACACTATCGCGACTGCTATCGTCAGCGAAAGCAGGAGATAAAAAAGCAGCACTAAGAAGAGTGGTGAAAAAAGTGCGAGAAAGTCGAAGCATTGAGTAAAATAGTCCTTTGCAACGTTAAAGTTGATATTGTTTTTTATAAAATTTCATAAATAAGACGAACTCTATAGAGATTTCTATATCATATACGGAAACGGCTTTAAGATACATTGTTCAACCAGATAAAAATGGTTTGTATTTCACATCGTCAAATGGCGAAATAGAGAAGACCAACCTCGCTCGGGTTGAGAACAATAATCATCTCGTGCGATTGTTACTATACAGACAACGGTAAAGAATAAAAATTCATAGTTTGGGAATTGGATAAGTAGATGATAGGTAAATTACTCGGTATTTTGTTTGGCTCCATGGTAGGTAATATCCCAGGGGCGATTATTGGCTGCTTTATTGGTCATATGTTTGATAAAGCTCGTACAAATCAACAAGGTTTTCAATCTGCGTTTGGTTCTGGTGCGTCACAAGCGGAGCGCCAAACGGAGTTCTTCCAAGCTGCATATGCAGTGATGGGACACGTTGCTAAAGCCAAAGGGCAGGTGACCAAAGAAGAAATCCAACTGGCGAACGTGATGATGGATCGAATGAACCTGAGCGCGGCGCAAAAAACAATTGCTCAAGAGGCATTTCGTCAAGGTAAGGAAGCGTCTTTTCCATTACAAGAAACGTTACGGAAAGTACGGTTTTCAGCCGGACGTAGACGTGATTTGTTACAGTTTTTCTTAGAGCTACAAATCTCAGCCGCTTTTGCTGATGGTGATTTACATCCTAGCGAAATTCAAGTTTTGCAGGTTGTGGCTCAAGAGTTAGGGTTTACTGCGCAATATTTACAGCAACGTTTACGCATGCAAGAGGCTGCTTTCCGTTTCCAGCAGCAAGGTGGGTTTGGTGGCTATCAACATCAAGGCCAGCAATCGGGCGGCCAATGGCAACAACAAACATCGGCTTCGCAACTAAACCATGCTTACGACCTACTAGGGGTGAGTAAGGATGATGATGCAAAAACCATTAAACGTGCTCACCGTAAGTTGATGAATGAACATCACCCAGATAAATTAGTGGCAAAAGGTTTACCGCAAGAAATGATGGAAGTGGCAAAGCAGAAAGCGCAAGAAATTCAAAGTGCTTATGACCTGATCAAGAAAGAAAAAGGCTTTAAGTGAGTTTAAAGTAGAAGGGGCGGAACGCTTCGCTTGAGAATCAATGATATAAAATAGCCTATGCCTATTTATCAAACGGGAGCATATTAGGCTCCCGTTTTTTTTTGCTTTTATTTTTTAATCCCTTATCCCTGCACGCGCATTGATAGATCCATCGCTTTAATGTGCTTCGTCAGTGCGCCGACAGAAATGTAGTCCACTCCTGTTTTAGCGTATTCATTTAAGGTCTCAAGGGTTATGTTGCCTGAGTTTTCTAATGCGGCTTGACCAGTGGTTAAACCGTTTTCTTGGCCTATCTGCTGATTTAATGCCACCGCTTCAATCATCATGTCTTTAGTGAAATTATCGAGCATCACAATATCTGCACCGGCTCGGATTGCGCGTTCCAATTCGGCCAGTGATTCAGTTTCAACTTCCACCGGTTTACCTGGGTTTAATTGCTTAGCCGTCGCGATCGCCTTTTCAATCCCGCCACAGGCAATAATATGATTCTCTTTAATTAAATAACCATCAAAAACTCCAATCCGATGATTAAAACCGCCACCACACGTCACCGCATATTTTAATGCGCTGCGCAGGCCAGGAATGGTTTTACGAGTATCTAGCAAGCGACAGTCCGTGCCTTGCAATTGCTGAACATATTGAGCGGTTAAGCTGGCGCATCCAGATAAAGTTTGAATAAAGTTCATCGCATTACGCTCACCGGTGAGTAGTGCGCGGGAAGGACCGGTTAGGGTGCAAAGGGTTTGATTGGGTTTGACGGTATCGCCATCGGTGACATGCCAATCTATGCTTACTTGGCCGCCAAGTTGTACAAACACTTCATCAGCCCAAGCTTGACCACAAAAAACGCCATCTTCACGTGTAATAATGGTGGCAGTATTTACCGCATCTGCAGGAATTAAACTGGCGGTAATATCGGCATTCGGATCAAGTGTGCCGCCTAAGTCTTCTTTTAGGGCATCACTTACCATACGAGTGATTTGTTGTGGTAGTTGCTGCTTTAGATAGTTAAGGCGAGAATCTGAATCGTGAGTATTTTTCATGCGAGAGTGATCCGGTTGAAGTTTGCGATAATGGTATGATACTGCAATCTGGATCAAAAGGGGAAGAGCGCGATTATTTAGTAGTATTAATACTAATCGCTTTAGATCTGATCCAGCATTAATACAAGGATTGCTTAAATATGGATTTATTTTACTCTATATACACATTTCTTTTCCGAGACTAAATTTTATATACCCCAAGTAAGATGGGTATAAGCACTTTAAGGACATATATGTATATCAAGGCTGATCACTGGTTGTCAGAGGTTAAGCACATTCCCTCACCATATTGTGATCAACGGCCAGATCAAACGCCGATTTCACTATTGGTGGTGCACAATATTAGTTTGCCTCCGGGTCAATATGGTGGACCTTATGTCGAACAGTTTTTCACCGGACAACTCGATCCTAATGCGCATCCTTTTTTTAAAGTGATCCATAGAATGGGGGTTTCGGCGCATTGCTTTATTCGACGTGATGGTGAAGTGATCCAGTTTGTGCCTTTTAATGCTAGAGCATGGCATGCGGGGCGATCGAGTTTTGCAGGAGTGGATCGTTGCAATGATTATTCGATAGGTATTGAGCTTGAAGGTACCGATTGGGATAGTTATAGCCAAGCGCAATACCAAGCTTTGGTCGCAATAACTAAAGCGCTGATGACCACTTACCCCGACATTACACTACCAAGGATCACTGGCCATCAATATATAGCGCCATTACGCAAAACCGATCCTGGTTTAGGGTTTGATTGGCGAAAATATCGCGCCATGATTAAAGCGTAGTTCCCATTCAAATCAATTTGAATACGCCTAAAAGACGCTGAACCGTCCTTGGTCGCTTGAGAAAAAGCCATCCATGACCTTTGACACTTTTCTCTGTACTCAATTTTGAACGATCATTAAATTTATGGAATTGGTATTACACTTTTCTTGTATCCAATTTTGATGCTTCATTAAATTTCTTGCATTGGCATAAAAAAGAATAAAACGTAAAAATCCTAGAAACCAGATAAAAGAGGCTTCTAGGATCATTGCTTATTGCTTCTATTTCAAAAAGCTAGGGATGTTGTTTTCAAACTCGGTAATTTTATCGGCATGTTGCAGTGTTAACCCGATATTATCCAAACCATTTAACAAGCAATGACGGCGAAACTCATCAATTTCAAAGGAATATTGCTTACCATTGGCGGATACCAGCATAGCTTCAAGATCAACCGTCACTTGCGCGCCTTGATTGGCTTCAACAAACTGGAACAGTTCATCGACTTCCGCATCAGTGAGTCGAACCGGCACCATCTGATTATTGATTGAGTTGCCATAGAAAATATCGGCAAAGCTTGGCGCGATCATCACTTGAATACCATAATCGGCTAATGCCCACGGCGCATGCTCACGCGATGAACCACAACCAAAGTTTTCACGCGATAATAAAATACTCGCCCCTTGGTAGCGGGGTTTATTCATAATGAAATCAGGATTTGGCTGTTGACCGGCATCATCTAAAAAGCGCCAATCATTAAAAAGATGTTGACCAAAACCAGTGCGAGTGACTTTTTGCAGAAACTGCTTAGGGATAATCGCATCGGTATCGATATTAGCAATATCCAATGGCACCACTAGGCCAGTATGTTTTTGAAATCCTTGTGACATAGTGTTTTCCTTATTGTGCTTGTTCTGCGAAGGCAAGTTCGAATGAACGAATATCCACAAAGTGACCGGCGATCGCCGCTGCCGCTGCCATAGCCGGGCTGACTAAGTGAGTACGACCATCGCGCCCCTGACGACCTTCAAAATTACGGTTGCTGGTGGAAGCGCAACGCTCTTGTGGACCCAAACGATCATTGTTCATCGCCAGACACATAGAGCACCCCGGTAAGCGCCATTCAAAACCGGCATCGATAAAGATTTTATCTAATCCTTCAGCTTCGGCTTGCGCTTTGACTTGCTCTGAGCCTGGTACGATGAGGGCTTGCACATTGGCGGCAACTTTCTTGCCATTAGAGGCGCTAACAACGGCTGCTGCCGCGCGCATATCTTCAATGCGAGAGTTAGTACAAGAACCGACGAACACTTTATCAACAGGATAATCCGACAGTTTTTTACCGGCTTCAAGTCCCATATAAGCCAAGGCTTTTTTGGCTGAACTTTGCTCAACAGGATCAGCGAAACTTTCTGGTGCAGGAATAACCCCATCGACTGACATCACTTGACCAGGGTTGGTACCCCAAGTGACTTGTGGAGTAATGTCTGCCGCGTTTAACGTAACGACAGCGTCAAATTGAGCGTCATCATCAGATTGCAGCGTTTTCCAATATTCAACCGCCGAGTCATAATCGCCGCCTTTGGGAGCAAATTTACGCTGTTTAATATAATCGAAAGTGGTTTGATCGGGAGCGATAAGGCCGGCTTTAGCGCCAAGTTCGATCGCCATGTTACATACCGTCATGCGGCCTTCCATCGAAAGATCGGTAATCGCTTCACCACAAAACTCGACCACATAACCGGTGCCACCCGCTGCCGTGGTTTTGCCAATAATGGCTAGCACGATGTCTTTGGCGGTAATGCCATCAGCCACTTTGCCTTTGACTTCAATTTTCATTGTTTTAGCTTTGGCTTGTTTCAGCGTTTGAGTGGCTAATACATGTTCGACTTCCGAGGTGCCAATACCAAAGGCTAATGAACCAAATGCGCCGTGAGTGGCGGTGTGCGAATCCCCACAAACAATGGTCATGCCTGGTAGAGTAATACCAAGTTCAGGCCCCATTACATGTACAATGCCTTGATATTTATGGTTTAGATCGTAAAGTGTCACACCAAACTCTAAGCAGTTTTGCATCAGAGTTTGCATTTGAATGCGCGCCATTTCACCCGAAGCATTAATGTCTTTGGTGGTGGTGGAGACGTTGTGATCCATAGTCGCGAAGGTTTTGCTCACTTGGCGTACCGGCCGGCCTTTTTCGCGTAAACCATCAAAGGCTTGAGGGGAAGTCACTTCATGTACTAAATGACGATCAATATAAAGGATAGGTGTTTCACCTTCCGCGGCGACTGCGACATGAGCATCGTAGACTTTTTCATATAGCGTTTTGGCTGTAGTTTGTTTTATAGACATTGCTCTACCTGCTCGTGTTTAGCGATTAATGGCTGGGGAGTTAAGGATATACTGCGCGATCTTGTCACCCATTTCTGAGGTCGAAAGTGCAGCTTTATCTCCGGCTAAATCACCCGTTAGCTCTCCGGCTTCTAGGGCTTGAGATACCGCTTTTTCAATATCTTGCGCAGCCGCTTCTTCATTTAAACTATAACGAAGCATTAATGCGGCTGATAAAATTTGCGCCACTGGATTAGCAATGTTTTTACCTGCGATATCCGGTGCACTGCCGCCCGCAGGTTCATACAAACCAAACTTGCTTTCATTTAGGCTGGCAGATGGCAACATGCCCATTGAACCTGTGATCATGGCGCATTCATCTGAAATGATGTCACCAAAAATATTAGAACAAAGCATGACGTCAAATTGCGATGGGTCTTTGATTAGTTGCATGGTGGCGTTATCAATGTAGATATGTGATAACTCTACATCTGGGTAGCCTTTGGCGATTTCTTCGACCACTTCACGCCATAAAATCGAGCTTTGTAGTACGTTGGCTTTGTCGACCGAGCACACTTTTTTGCCGCGTAGACGAGCCGATTCAAATGCGATTTTGGCAATACGTTCAATTTCATAACGGTGGTAAATTTCGGTATCAAAGGCTTTTTCTTCTGGGCCTTGGCCTTCACGACCTTTAGGTTGACCAAAATAAATACCACCAGTTAATTCACGCACCACCACAATATCAAAACCACGCCCTGAGATATCGGCGCGTAATGGCGAGAAGTTCTCTAAACCGGAATGAATTTGTGCGGGGCGTAGATTACAAAATAATTGGAAGTGCTTACGCAGAGGAAGCAAAGCGCCACGTTCAGGTTGATCGTTTGGAGGTAGGTTTTCCCATTTCGGGCCGCCGACTGAGCCAAATAAAACCGCATCGGATTGTTCGCACGCTTTAACTGTGCTGTCCGGCAGTGGCGTGCCATGGTTATCAATCGCGATCCCACCAACATCATGTTGTTCACGCTCAAAGGTGATCGTGTGTTTTTTCTCTATTGCATCCAGAACCTTGTGCGCTTGTTGCATAACTTCTGGACCAATGCCATCACCAGGTAGTACGGCTATTTTATATGAACCTGCCATGGTTATTTCTTCCTTAAAAATTAAAATTTAAACAGTTGCGATTTTTTTCGAGTGTTTGATCTCGGCAATTTGATCGGCGCGATGAATACTATTGATCACATGAAGCAGCGCTTGACCAGAAGCCTCGACAATATCGGTCGCCAAACCCGTACCATGATATTTACGGCCTTTGTAATTAGCAATAATGTCAGCCTGACCTAAGCCATCTTCGCCTTCACCTTTGGCTGTCAGATCAAATTTATCCAATACGATTTCATAGCCAGTCAATTTATAGATACATTGGTATAACGCATCAACCGGACCATTACCGACTGCTGCTTCACATTTTTCTTCATCGCCACACTGCAATTTAATGCTGGTGGTCGCCATCACGCTGCCGGATTGTACGCTTAGGTAATTCAACTTAAAGTAGTCGTCTTCATCGCGCAAGTTCGCAAAGTGCATTAATGACTCTAAATCGTAATCAAAGACTTGGCCTTTACGGTCTGCCAGTTTTAGGAAATCATCATAAAGAGTATTAAGATCGTATTCGCTGTCGTGATAACCCATAGTGTCCATGTGGCTCTTGACCGCCGCGCGACCAGAGCGACTGGTTAGGTTTAAGGCTTGATTTTTAAGACCGATGGTTTCTGGTGTCATGATCTCATAAGTATTTTTATTTTTTAGCATGCCATCTTGGTGGATACCGGATGAATGGCTAAAGGCATTCGAGCCCACAATGGCTTTATTGCTTTGAATTGGCATATTGCACAGTTGGCTGACAAGCTTGCTGGTGCGATGGATCTCATCGTATTTAAGACCAGTATTGACCCCTAGGAAGTCACCACGGGTTTTGATGATCATGGCGATCTCTTCCAGTGCACAGTTACCCGCGCGCTCACCAAGCCCATTGATTGTCCCTTCCACTTGACGAGCACCTGCTTGAACTGCCGCCATTGAATTGGCAACCGACATACCCAAATCATCATGGCAATGCACAGAGATCACCGCTTTATCAATGTTAGGAACGCGATTAAATAGGGTGGCGATAATGCCGCCGAATTCGTTGGCCATGGTGTAGCCGACGGTATCGGGAATATTAACCGTGGTAGCGCCAGCATCAATGGCCGCTTCGACAATGCGACATAGATTATCGATTGGAGTACGGCCGGCATCTTCACAAGAAAACTCAACATCGTCGGTGTATTTACGCGCACGTTTAACCGAGCGGATCGCCATTTCAACTACATCATCATAGCTGCGACGCAGTTTGTCTTGTACGTGAATGGTCGAAGTGGAGATAAAGGTATGAATACGGAAAGCTTCTGCCACTTTTAGCGCTTCGGCGGCGACATCAATGTCTTTTTCTACTGCGCGAGACAGGGCGCAAATACGACTGTTTTTAATATTTTTGGCAATGGTTTGTACCGATTCAAAATCACCAGGAGATGAGATAGGGAAGCCAGCTTCGATAACATCCACCCCTAAACGCTCTAATGCATAGGCAATTTGCAGTTTTTCTTTTACTGTCAGGCTGGCAGAAAGTGCTTGCTCGCCGTCGCGTAGGGTAGTGTCGAATATAATTACTTGATCATTCATAGTGGCTTCCTTTCTATGTGTGTACGCGATCCAACGCGATTTTAGCTTTGGTGAGCTAAATATAATAAAAAAGCCCGCATGGTAATGCGGGCTTTTTTGGAATTCTTATGTGGTATGTTTCGTCCACTTCCTACCCGCGCGATGGTTTCACGATAAGGAGGAGGTTGAGTAGAGTTGAAACATGTTTAGTCATTAATTTTCATCCACAAAGTTAGTGTCTAAATTTGTACCGCATTTACCTTATCATCGTCAAGGGTTTTGATTGAAAAAGTGACAATAAGTTAACATTTTATCTTCATCTCTTTTAATTCTGGTTATTCCCTATGAGTTATCTTTTTCAACTTATTGGTTTGATTTTCAAAGCAATCACTCAGTTTTATCGTTACAATCGAATTAAGCATACAATTGCTGATAACATCTAGAACTGTAGAGATGGCATGTAGACCAAAGGAAGGGTAGATGCGCAATAAGTTACAACAAAACAAGTTTGTTTTTAATCGGCTATGTTGCTTGAGTTGCATAGTGTTACTTTCCGGCTGCCAAATATTAAATCAATCGGTTCCAGGGCCTGCTTTCTCTCCATCAACTAATCAACCCGTTTCGATGCTAGCGAAAATGGGGAACGATATCGATCAGGCCTTATCCTCTGATGGTCAGAAAAAATTGCTAAACCAAATCAATATCGCTTTAGAGTCTTATTCTCGCCGTAATTTTACCGGGCAAGATAAAATCAGCCAATCAAGTTGGTCGATTGCTGTCGGGGATAATAATGTCATAAGCAAAACGTTAAAACGTCAAGTGACACAAGGCGTCACTCTCAATATCGCATCTGAATGGCGAGACTTACCTTATCTGGCGACCACCACGGTTAATTTACGTTCTGAACCGTCATCGCAAAGTGAAAAGGTTGGGCAGTTGCAAAAGGGCGAACGATTTACCGCTCTGGTTCGAGTAAACAACAAACGTTGGTTTATGGTAGAGCAACATGATGTAGTTTTAGGTTATGTGCATATGGATTATGTTCACCCGATGAATACTGATAGAACCTTACTCTCAACATACCCTTCTGCCTTTAATATTGATCCTCATACAATCACAGAGCAAGAATCGGCGTTACTTACATCTTTTAAAACTGCTCTTCGTTGTAAGTCGATGACGTATACCTTGTCTAATCAGGCACAAGAAACGCAATCACCCCCTTTCACCGTTTGCAGAAAAGCCCTCAATCGTTGGTATATTCAAACTCATCAATAGCCTTGGTCTGATCCATTGTCTTTGTATATTTATTATGCCAAACCATGATCTAAAACCACTCAAATCATACAGTGGATGGATGGTTTGTGTTTTAGAATAATTTATATTTTTTCTGTCTTGTTTAACTGATTGTTTTAATTGGTTATTTTGAAGTGTTCATCTAAATGATATTATATAATATAAATATAGTTGTCATCAATGCTTCTTGGGTGGATAGTGTCCTCAGACCGCTTCCAAGTGGCTTCAAATTAAATCATTATTAATTATCTTTTCTTATCGACAGTGTGGTGAGCGATTACTCATTTAAGAGTGCTACCTGTTAAGAATTGTAGAGGCAAGCAGCATGACAAACTCAACTGAACAAAACCAAACAACAGTAACTAACCACCGTATGGAATCAACATTACGTGGTGTTGACCTTAACCTCCTTACAGTGTTTGATGCGGTAATGCAGGAGCAAAATATCACTCGTGCAGCTCAGTATTTGGGTATGTCACAACCGGCAGTAAGTAATGCCGTTGCTCGCTTAAAAGTGATGTTTAACGACGAACTTTTCATGCGTCATGGTCGTGGTATTCAGCCAACTCAACGTGCTCGTCAGTTATTTGGTCCAATGCGTCAAGCGCTGCAATTAGTGCGTAATGAATTACCGAACTCTATTTTCTTGCCAGAAACTTCAAGCCGTAGTTTTAAATTGTCGGTATGTAGCCCATCAGATATCCGTTTTGCTCCTCGTATTATGAGCGGCATTGCAGAAAAATCACCAAGCATTCAACTGCACCTAGATGCAGAAAATGACACTAACTTGGCTGAAAAACTTCGTTACCAAGAAGTGGATTTCGTGATTGATTACGCTCGTTTTGATGCACCAGGATACTCAAGTACTGAAATTTTTAGTGATGAATTAGTAGTGGTGGTTTCAGCCAATCACCCTCGTATTGGTTCTCAGATTTCTAGCCAAGAATTCTTAGCGGAAAACCATGCAACATTATCGAAAGTAAATGGTGTTAGCAGTTTCTATGAGCATGTGTATGGCGCAGAAACTCAGTATAAAGAATCTTATCAGGGTACCGGTTTGAGCAATGTTCTTTATGTTGTTGGCCAATCTGAGCTTGTGACTGTGGTACCACGTTGGTTAATGGATATCATGCCAAATCGTCAAAACTACAAAGTATTGCCTTACCCATTCGCCGATAACAAAGTAGCGGGTTACCTAAGCTGGCACGAATCACGCGAAAAAGATAAAGGCCACATCTGGATGCGTGATCAACTGATGATCCTTTGTGGTGAAGCACTAGCTGATGCACAGCGCGCATAAGCCGTGATGAAGTGAAGTAAAAACAAGCACAACTTCTAAGCTATTCAATATAAACGCAGAGTCTTTACCGGCCCTGCGTTTTTTGTTGTCTGGCACAAAGTCGTTATTTGCGGATTTTAAATTTACGCATATATGCAATGACAACTTCTGATCACGTTATTTTATCATCACGGAACCTTAGAGATAAATTTGTCCTATGTTGCAAAAATGATAATATTTTTGGTTTTATTTTTAGCTTTTATTAGACGATAAAGGATAAAAGACATTAAAACTTAGCTAGATATCCTTAAATCGGAGTGAAACATCAGTTTTAGAGCTTATGCTGGCGGTTTCTCCGGCTAGACGCATTAAAACGATGACGGTAAAGTGATCAGGTTGAGAGTCGGGAATTCTCTCAATAATGCACCTCCTTAAGCGATTATGATCGAATTAAGGGGTACATAGATTGGATAGATATTCGCATCGTATCCCTCGTAGATACCGGTTGTAGTGTGAAGTTATCTCTTTATTTAGGCTAAAAATAAGCCCTAACTATGTAAACATTTATCGCATGGATGAGCGAGATGTCTCCATTTGGTAAGTGATGCCAAGCAAGTCATTTGATGATTGAAATCATTATGACGATTGGTCTATTAACGGAGGCAATATGGAAATGTTATCCGGCGCGGACATGGTCGTTCGCTCTTTGATTGATGAAGGTGTTGAACACATCTTTGGTTACCCTGGCGGCTCAGTACTCGACATCTATGATGCTTTGCATGAAAAAAGCGATATTGAGCATGTATTGGTTCGTCACGAACAAGCTGCCGCGCACATGGCTGATGGTTACGCTCGCGCTACCGGAAAAGTTGGCGTGGTGTTAGTGACATCGGGCCCCGGCGCCACCAATACTATTACAGGTATCGCAACCGCTTACATGGATTCAGCGCCAATGGTAGTGATATCTGGTCAAGTACCCAGTAACTTAATTGGTAATGATGCCTTTCAAGAATGCGACATGGTGGGGATCTCTCGCCCAGTGGTGAAACACAGTTTCTTGGTGCAAAGAGCGCAAGATATTCCTGAAGTAATCAAAAAAGCCTTCTATTTAGCATCCACCGGTCGTCCTGGTCCGGTAGTGGTTGATCTGCCTAAAAATGTATTAAACCCACTTGAAACTTTCCCTTATCAGTATCCTGATGAAGTTAAAATGCGATCGTATAATCCGACCACGTCAGGCCATAAAGGACAAATCAAAAAAGGCTTAAGAACCTTACTTGAAGCGAAAAAACCAGTGTTGTATGTCGGCGGAGGCGCGATCATTGCGGAGGCTAGCGAGCAACTGATTAAGCTGGCTGAAGCATTGAATTTACCCGTTGTCAGCACCTTAATGGGGCTCGGCGCTTTCCCTGCAACTCACAAAAATTCATTAGGTATGCTCGGGATGCACGGTACGTATGAGGCCAATATGGCGATGCATAATGCCGATTTGATCTTTGGTGTAGGGGTACGTTTTGATGATCGAACCACCAACAATGTAGAAAAATACTGTCCCAATGCCAAGATCATGCACATTGATATTGATCCTTCTTCTATTTCCAAGACCATTCATGCCGATCTGCCGATTGTTGGCTCGGCTGATGAAGTGCTCAATAGCATGCTTAAGCAACTGCCAGAAAAAGAGATCAAACAAGACAGTGAAGCGATCGAAACTTGGTGGCAAGAGCTGCAAGGTTGGAAAAATCGTCAGTGTTTGGAATTTGATCGCACCAGTGATCGTATTAAGCCACAACAAGTGATTGAAACGCTGTATAAATTGACCAAGGGCGAAGCGTATGTCGCTTCTGATGTCGGTCAGCACCAAATGTTTGCTGCGCTGTATTACCCATTTGATAAACCGCGCCGTTGGATTAACTCTGGCGGTCTGGGCACTATGGGCTTTGGTTTGCCTGCCGCGATGGGGGCCAAGTTTGCCATGCCACAAGAAGAGGTGGTGTGCGTCACTGGAGATGGCAGTATTCAAATGAATATCCAAGAGCTATCCACTTGTTTGCAATACGATATTCCGGTAAAAATTATTAACTTGAATAACCGATTCTTAGGCATGGTTAAGCAATGGCAAGACATCATTTACCAGGGACGTCATTCTCATTCTTATATGGATTCAGTACCCGATTTTGCCGCGATAGCCGAAGCCTATGGGCATGTTGGGATCCGAATTGATAAACCCGAAGATCTTGAAGCTGGCTTACAAAAAGCGTTAGATATGAAAGATCGTTTGGTGTTTGTTGATATTAATGTCGATGAAACTGAACATGTTTACCCAATGCAAGTGAAGGGTGAAAGTATGGATAAGATGTGGCTAAGCAAGACGGAGAAAACCTAATATGAGACATATTATTTCGCTATTATTAGAGAACCAAGCGGGGTCATTATCTCGCGTGGTGGGTCTATTTTCGCAGCGTGGTTATAACATTGAGTCACTAACGGTTTCAGCCACCGATGATCCAACTCTCTCTCGTTTAAATATTACTACCGCCAGTGACGCGCTTGAGTTAGAGCAAATTGAAAAACACTTACACAAGCTGGTGGATGTATTAAAAGTACAAGAAGTGACAGAGCAATCTTACGTTGAACGTGAGTTAATGTTGGTCAAAGTGAAAGCCAGTGGTTTTGCTCGCGCCGAAGTACACCGTTTATCGGATGTCTTTCGTGGTCAGATCGTCGATGTCACCGCCTCTTTATTTACCATTCAACTGGCGGGCGACAGTGAAAAACTGGATGCCTTCATTCGAGCGGTATCGGAAATGACAGATGTCATCGAAGTGGCGCGTAGTGGTGTGGTGGGTATTGCCCGTGGCGAGCGAGCGTTAAAAGCTTAGCTTATTTAGCGTGAGATTAAATTAAAGCTTAAGCAATCAAACAATTACTCTTTATAAGCAATACTAGCAGTCCTCAATGGGCTGCTTTTTTTTGCATTAACCAAAATACATTCGACTTTAGTCTAATAAAAAGTGTGATCTTAATCTAATCTTTAAAGTGTCGAACGGTATTTTGACTAGGTGTATATACCCAAAGTAATTGACGTTGCAGTGAGGCGGCAAGTAAACGAAGCCCCATGAGCTTAGCTTGCCTAAGTGATTGGGGTGAGTTAGCGCAGCCCAAAAAGCTGCAGCTTCAAGTAAGACGGGTATAGAATATGAGATAGGGGCGGAGGCAACAGGTTATGGCGAGCATAGCATTGGTGAGGTTAACAATCGGATCTTTGATGGTGTTAGGGTTTCAGCTCAGCGCGTTGTATTTTCTTTTGTTGGTGGTATTGCTCAATACCCATCATAAAGAATTTTTTGGGTGGTAATTAACGGTTAGATTAACGGCGTTAGTGGCAAAGCGGCAGTAGGAAAGTTGAAGTGGAAATTTTGACAATAAAAAAGGAGGCGATAAAGCCTCCTTTTGTTTTTCATCTTTTCGGTAACGCGAACTTTATATTAAAGAACGTGAACAGAAGAAGTGTTAGTTGTGCCTGATGGTACAAGAGCACCAGAAACCATAACTGCGACATCACCTTTCTCGCCGTAACCCATTTCTAGAGCTAGAGCCATACCTTGACGGTAGAAGTCTTCAGTATCATTGATAGCGGCAACAACGATTGGTGTAACACCTTTAGACAAGCAAAGTTGCGCTGCTGTTTTAGTGTTAGTTGTTACTGCAATGATTTTCGCTGTTGGGAAGTATTTACGTACTGAACGTGCAGATTTACCTGCTTCAGTTGCAACAACGATTACAGGAGTGGCTAGTTTCTCAGCGGTTTCAACGGCTGATTTACATACTGCTTCAGTGATGCGTAAACGTGGGCTATCTAAACGAGAACCTAGTTCAGCTTTCAAAGCGCGGTCTGTACGAGCACAGATTTGAGCCATGATAGTTACCGCTTCAACAGGGTATTTACCTTTTGCTGATTCACCAGAAAGCATAACTGCATCGGTGCCATCCATGATTGCGTTAGCAACGTCGCCCGCTTCTGCGCGAGTTGGACGTGGGTTTTTAATCATTGAATCAAGCATTTGAGTTGCAGTGATAACCACTTTACGTGCGCGGTTACATTTCTCAATCATCATTTTTTGAGCGAAGATTACTTCTTCAACTGGGATCTCAACACCTAGGTCGCCACGAGCAACCATGATGCCGTCTGATGCTTCAAGAATTTCGTCGAAGTTATCAACACCTTCTTGGTTCTCAATTTTAGAGATGATTTGGATGTTTTCGCCGCCGTTAGCGCAAAGAAGTTCACGGATTTCTTTAACATCATCAGCTTTACGGATGAAAGATGCAGCAACGAAATCAACGCCTTGCTCACAACCAAACTTAAGGTCAGCTTTATCTTTTTCTGCAAGAGCAGGAAGTTTTACTGAAACGCCAGGAAGGTTAACACCTTTGTTTTCACCTAAGTCACCGTTGTTAAGAACTTTACACTTAACTTCAGTATCGGTAGTCGCAATAACTTCCATTTCGATAAGACCATCATCCACTAGGATAGTATCGCCAGCAGTAAGATCTTGTGCGAAACCTGGGTAAGTAACCGCAACTGTGTTGATGTTACCCACAACCGTGATATCAGTGGTGAAAGTGAATTCTTGACCCGCAACTAGAGCAACATCGTCGCCATTTTCTAGTTTGATAGTACGGATTTCAGGACCTTTAGTATCAAGCAAGATAGCAAGTTGCTTGCTTGTGTTCTTCATCACTTGACGAAGATTATCAATACGAGTTCCGTGCTCTTCGAAATTACCGTGTGAGAAGTTTAAACGCATAACGTTCATACCTGCGTTAGCAAGTTCAGTTAGTTTCTCAACAGATTCAGTTTTCGGGCCAATCGTACATACGATTTTGGTCTTTTTCATTTGGGATACTCTCCAGTAAATAATATTAAATATTTGAATATTGTCGGTTTCGAAGGAGCCAAATCATCCAATCTAGATGGATAAGTACTCTTCAAAACAAAAACCGTGTAGACAGAAATGCTGTCATACAGTGTAGATGCTATTTATACGTCCGCATAATAATGATTTTCTCGCCTTTTTATAAAGCCAGATGACGACGGACGTTTACATTCAAGTTACGAGATTTTTAAGTAACTTAGTTATAGATGTAATTTACTTTCTAAATTGAGGTCGGAATTTTACCAGTCTTTGATACTAAGATCACGGTTCTTACTTGTCTTAGAACAAGATTTGGCCATAAAACAATTATTTTTCGTTGTGAATTAAATTGAATGTGAATAAAAGTTACAAAATAGCAGTAACAATTTGCTTGTTATTTTGGGCTTTTATTAAAGTGAATAAAAGGTCATTCAGGCTTATGAGAGCTTAGGGCTGCGTTAAAAATGAGCAATAAAAAACCGCCCAGGAATGTGGGCGGCGAGTATCGTAGCTTTTGCATTAATCTCATAAAGGTAAGTGAGAGCGATGCTTTTGCACTAAAGGTATTTAATCAAAGGTTATAAACCTTTAATGTTCTCAGCTTCTAATTCAGAGAAATACTTCACTGTTTTCACTTTTAGCTCTTGTTGCGCCGCTTCATCCGCCACCAAGATTGCTTTACGGTGCAATTGCAGCGTAGTCACAGTCCACATGTGGTTAACAGAGCCTTCAATCGCCATTTGTAGTGCTTGGCCTTTATTATGGCCAACAGACAAAATAACCACTTCTTCAGCGTCAAGCAAAGTGCCAACACCAATAGTTAGCGCGTATTTAGGCACTTGATTTAGATCGTCGTTAAAGAAACGTGAGTTTACGATACGGGTTTCTTCAGTCAGCGTTTTGATACGAGTACGAGAAGATAAAGACGATCCTGGCTCATTGAATGCAATGTGTCCGTCAACGCCAACGCCACCCATAAATAAGTTAATTTTGCCGTATGAACGAATTTTATCTTCATACGCTTGGCAATGCGCTTCCGTATCTGCCGCTTGACCGTCAAGAAGGTTGATGTTTTTTTCTTGAATATCAATGTGATTAAACAAGTTATTAAACATGAATGAACGGTAAGACTCAGGATGGTTAGGATCAATGCCAACATACTCATCCATATTGAAAGTCACGACATCTTTAAAACTTACGTCACCATTTTTACAAGCTTCAATTAAGTACTTGTAAGTCACTAGAGGTGTACCACCAGTAGGAAGACCTAAAACAAATGGGCGGTCAGCCGTTGGTTTGAAAGCATTAATACGACTTACGATATGACGAGCAGTCCATTTACCAACTTGTTCTGCATTTACTAATGGGATCAATCTCATGTTTATAGCCCTTATTTCAGATATTCATTTAATGTTTTTTTGTATTGTAAATTAAGTTCTTTTGTTTTCCTAGACAATTTGTTTGTAGTCTTGATCTGCCTCAATATCAACCAATATGAAACAATTTTCATCACTTTAGTAGTTTTGGTTCGAAGCTTTTTAGTTTCGAATTGGTTTTTTGTGGATATTTTAATTGAATTAAAGTGAATATTAAGTATTATATCTTTCGATTCGAAGCTTATATCTTTCGTTTTATTGGGTTTAGCGAGGCTTTATTGGCTATTATGAGAAAAAGAAATACACAATTGCGTCGTCATGAAATTGTGAATCTAGTGGTTGAAAAAGGTGAGGTTAGTGTTGAAGAATTGGCGCTTACTTTTGAAACTTCTGAGGTGACGATTCGCAAAGATCTTACCGCTTTAGAGAGTAGTGGGCAGCTATTGCGTCGTCATGGTGGCGCCATTTTATTACCCAAAGAAGTCACTGACAGCATTGCAACCGAGGTCGCTTCAAAACAAAAAGAAGCCTTAGCAAAAACTGCGTTAACTTTAATCCAAGATTACAACCGGATTGTGATTGATTATGGCACTACTACTGGGGCATTGATCCCATTGTTGGGCAATAAACGTGGTTTAGTGGTGATGACCAACTCATTGGCATTGGCAAACTCGATTAACGATCTCGAAAACGAACCAACACTTATCATGACCGGGGGGACATGGGACACCAATTCAGAATCATTTCAAGGTAAGGTGGCCGAATCGGTGTTGCGTTCTTACGATTTTGATCAATTGTTTATCGGTGCCGATGGTTTGGATCTTGAACGTGGAACCACCACTTTTAATGAATTGACAGGTTTAAGCCAAGTGATGGCGGAAGTGTCGCGCGAAGTGATCGTGATGATCGAATCTGAAAAAATACATCGCAAAATGCCAAATCTAGAATTGGGTTGGGAAGGGATCGATATTTTGGTCACCGATGATCACTTATCTGATCAAGATATGGCAACCATAAAATCTAAAGGTGTACGCGTTATGCGGGCACACTATTAAAATAAATATCATTCATGACAAATCAATTTGAACATACCGAAAAGACGCTGTCCCGTCCATGGACGCTTGAAAAAGGTCATCCATGGCCTTTGGACACTTTTCTCTATATTCAATATTGATTCAGCATCTCGTTACCTGAATGGTAATAAATCTATTTTTAACACTTATCTTTACCGCCTTTGCTTGCTGCGGATATGAAGAATAAACAGGATACTTATATTATGTGTGGAATTGTTGGCGCAGTCGCGCAGCGTGATGTAGCTGAAATTTTAGTTGAAGGTCTACGTCGTTTAGAATATCGCGGTTATGACTCTGCTGGTGTGGCAGTGGTGGATGCCGATTCAAATATGACTCGTGTACGCCGTTTAGGCAAAGTGCAAGAGTTAGCCGATGCGGTAGAAGCGACTCATGTATCTGGCGGAACGGGGATCGCGCACACACGCTGGGCAACTCACGGTGAGCCTTCAGAAGTTAATGCTCATCCCCATGTTTCTGCGGATATTTCTGTGGTGCATAACGGCATTATTGAAAACCATGAATCATTGCGAGCCATTTTGCGTGAGCGTGGTTATATTTTCGAGTCTCAAACCGATACCGAAGTTATCGCGCACTTAGTTGAGTGGGAACGTCGCACTTCAGAAACCTTAGTTGAAGCGCTACAAAAAGCAGTTAAACAACTGGATGGCGCATACGGCACCGTGGTGTTTGATCGCAAAGATCCAAGCCGTGTGGTAGTGGCACGTTCTGGCAGCCCTATAGTGATTGGTTTTGGTGTTGGTGAGAATTTTATCGCCTCTGATCAATTAGCATTATTAAGCGTTACTCGCCGCTTTATGTATCTAGAAGAAGGCGATGTAGCCGAAGTAACGCGTCGTGAGGTCAGTGTATTTTCCGCCAACGGTGAGCAAATTAAGCGTGATATCACCGAATCAAACGCCGAGCATGATGCGGGTGATAAAGGTCAATATCGTCACTTTATGCAAAAAGAAATCTTCGAGCAGCCAACCGCATTAATTAATACCATGGAAGCGCGTTTAACCAAAGATAGTGTGATCACGGAAAGCATTGGTGTGAACGCTGCCGAGATTTTATCGAAAGTAGAGCATGTTCAAATCATTGCTTGTGGTACTTCTTACAATGCAGGTATGACCGCACGTTACTGGTTTGAATCATTGGCCGGTGTGAGTTGCGATGTTGAAATTGCTTCTGAGTTCCGTTACCGCAAGTTTGTGACTCGTCCAAACAGCTTATTAATTACCTTATCGCAATCGGGTGAAACCGCCGATACCTTAGCTGCGCTACGTTTAGCCAAACAAAAAGGTTATATGTCGGCAATGTCTATTTGTAACGTTGCCGGTTCATCCTTGGTTCGTGAATCGGACTTGGCTTTTATGACTCGCGCAGGAACTGAAATTGGGGTGGCATCAACCAAAGCATTCACCACTCAACTGGCAGCCTTACTGATGCTAGTCACTGCTATGGGTAAAGAGCAACAACGCATTGATAGCGTAAAAGAAGCGGAAATTGTGGAAGCATTGCATGCTCTGCCGAATCAAATAGAAGCCGCATTAGCGTACGACAAAGAGATTGAAGCGTTAGCCGAAGATTTTGCCGACAAACAACACACCTTATTTTTAGGTCGTGGTGAGTTTTACCCAATTGCGGTAGAAGCATCGTTAAAGCTAAAAGAAATTTCTTATATTCACGCAGAATCTTATGCGGCTGGCGAACTGAAACATGGCCCATTAGCGTTAATTGATGCGGATATGCCAGTGGTGGTGGTCGCGCCGAATAATGAATTGCTCGAAAAATTGAAATCGAATGTGGAAGAAGTCCGCGCCCGTGGTGGTCTGTTATATGTTTTCGCGGATGCCGCCGCCGGTTTTGAAGCCGATGAAAGCATGAAGATCATCAACCTGCCACACGTCAGTGACATTACCGCGCCGATTTACTATACCATTCCAATGCAGTTGCTGTCGTATCATGTCGCGTTAATTAAAGGCACTGATGTCGATCAACCTCGTAATTTAGCCAAGGCTGTAACGGTAGAATAATTCCTTTAAATCAAATGGTTAATTTTGTCGGAGGACAATAAAGTTTGATCAGTTACAATAAAGTCTGATCATATACAATAAAGATTGATCGTTTTTTAACCTCCTGCTAAGTTTAGCTTAGTCGGGGGTTTTTTTATGTCAGATGCAGATAAGCCACTTAATAAGAAAGACCCAAAGCGTTTAGATGAAAAACGAGGCGAAGGGGCGGGAAAAGATTACGTTCCCTTTATTAAAGTGGGAGAGTTCAGTAGCTCTGGCGAAAGCGTTCGAGTTAAAAGCTCCACAGTTGGCCGCATACATCACTTCTTCTCTGGAAATGAGCTTGCGGCATTTTTGGTGTTCGATTGGTGCAACGAGGTCGTGGACATTCGAGAGCAGTTTCCAATTCCTCTTGTTGATTCTTTAATTATTTGCCGACAACTTGGTATTCGTCACCCGCAAGAAAAGGGCGAGCTTAAAATAGTGACAACGGACTTACTCATCGATTTTTCCGATGGTTCCCAGTTAGCGATCCCCGTAAAACCCGCCCTAAAGCTTGATGAAAAACGCGTTGTCGAAAAGCTTCAAATAGAAAAATTATACTGGGAAGGCCTACAAGTTCTTTGCCCCATTTTCACAGATCAAGAAGTCTCAAACGAGCTAGAAATGAACTTGAAGTGGTTAAAGCCACTCATTGACATAGACATCGAAGCCGAATGCCCATTTTCTAAACAAGATGTTATAGATCTTGTAGGTAGACTTACGAAGCAACCCAAAGCTTTTGTTGCTCGATATTGTGCAAAATTGGATGACAAATACCAATTAGAGGAAGGTACTCATATCGGAGTATTTCGCTATGGCATTGCCAATCAGTATTTAAAAGCATCACTAGAAATTCCGTTTACTGAATGGAAGTGTGAAGATGTTGAACTCTTAGTTAGCGATAGTGTAGTGTCACATGGGCAATGTAGGGTTCATTTGCTAGGAATAACTCTTTCATGCGACCCTCTCTTATTATTAATGTTCTAATCTGTTACAAGCATAACCTTATATCGAGTTTATTTTCATTTGAGCCATCCTTTTTTTGTTTTTGCTTGTTCTAAATTGAGTGAATCTATACAGTTAGAATTAACAAAAATTAAATTGTTTATCCTGACTTTTACGCTACCGCGTTAGAGAACTGTTGCTCTAACGCGACATAATCATCTTAACCATCTGTATTAACTTGAGATTATATAAAACTACCAAGCATACGTCTCAATGACGTTTTTTTTCGCCATTGGATTGTGGTTAATGTGTTTATTAATGTTTTCTATAAATGGTTGACGAACCTCTGGCCACACACCTCGCATAGAGGCAATGTTATTACCGTGGTCACCCCAGTAGAAACTGAGGAAGTCATCCATGTTTTCAAGTAAGTACTTTTCTTCTTCGAGTATTTGCAGTGGCGTTGGTAAAATAAATTCACCGCGTGCCACTTCGCGCTCTAGCTCGCTTCCTGGCTGTATTGCCAAAGCCATTGGTGCAATCGCATCAGGACGCATGATATTAAGCAGACTGGTAGTGTTCTCTGCGTGCTCTTTTGAACGCTCACGACCGCCTAAACCAAAGATAAATGAAGCGAGAACCTGAATATCAGCCTCACGAGCCATCTCCATACCTTGAATAGCATGCTCGCGGGTCATCCCTTTTTTAATGCGTTCTAAGATAATCGGATCACCAGATTCAAGGCCAGAATATGCCGTGGTTAACCCTGCCGATCGAAGTTCTTTCAGCTCAGAGATACTTTTACGGCGAAAATCATTAAAGCCAGAGTACAGTGCAAGATGTTTTAATTCAGGAAATGTCACCTTGATTCGGTCAAGAATGGTCAGCAGCTTTTCGGTTCGCATCGCCATAACATTTCCATCAATCAAAAAGATTGATTCAACCTTACGATGGGTAGCACGAACCTCAGAAATGTCTTTGTAAATGTCTTCTAATTCACGAACTTTAAATCGCTTATCATCGAACATAGTACAAAAAGTACATTGGTTATTGCTGCAACCTAATGTGGTCTGGATCAGCACACTGTCTGCTTCCATCCAAGGGCGATAAACTTTACCTTCGTAATGCATGTTAAGCTCCTCAGCTCTGCAAATTTCGACGTTGGCAAGCTTACCTATTAATCTTTTGGTTGATAATAGCGATTAAAATCAAATCAGTATTAATATTTCATTAATAATATAAGTAAAAAAAGAGCGTGGATGTACCCAAGCTCTTTAACAGTTCAACTAAGCAGTGCTTGACGATTAACTCGTCAGCTTTTCTGCCAACACGCTATCAATCACTGCGACTACTTTTTCATTTTTCGCTTTATTCATTGCATCTGAGTGAGGTGTGGTGAATCGACCATCGTCATTATCAAAGTATTTACCCGTTGCATCCGCAAACTCTTCCGACAGTGCGGCTCTGTGCAGAATGTCGGCACCAATACCGAGATCATTACCTTGCATGCCATACGCTTCTTTTACGAGTTTACTACCAAGAAATGAAGCAGGATTCACCGCAACGACCGACGGGCCTTTGCCTTTTAGCTGCTCTGCAAGGTAAACCGACCACATGGTAATGGCCAATTTGGTTTGCGCATACGCAGAGCCATCATCCATTTGAGCATCAGAGCTAACTAAAGCATTGAGGTTAACAGGGGCTTGCGCTCTGGATGATAGATTAACGATTCGACCAGTGGTATCGAACAGACTTAGCAAACTCTTGGTCAATAAATACGGCGCAATGGTATTAACAACAAATCGAACATCGAGGTTATCTTTAGTGGTCACCGTTGGGACGATATAGACACCTGCATTGTTAATAAGCACATCCAAACGCTCGTGATCTTTTTTTACTGCAGCTGCAAACGCTTCCACGTCAGCAAGGCTTGATAAGTCAGCAGCATAACCTTCAACAATGGCTTTAGAAGAAAGCGTAGTTAGGGTTTCTTTTACTTTTTCCAGCTTTTGAGGGTTTCGGCCATGGACTAAGACATGATGCCCTTCTTCTACGAATTTTTTTGCGGTTTCAAAACCAATACCATCGGTTGAACCTGTCACTAAAATTACTTTCTTCATTCGTTTGCTCCGCTTGTGCCACGTTGATTGATTGTTAATCATACTAGACAAATGGACTTAAATATTATTAATAAAAAATTAATACTGATTGTAGATTAAGACCTATTATCAAATTTTAGCCAATGAATATACTGAACCCATAACGAAACGCGAGAGAGGTTACACCCCATGAAAGCGACAGTAATTGGTACATTTGGCAAGACAGACGTATTTAAAACAGTAGAACTTTCCAAGCCCGAAGTAAAGGCAGGTCATGTTGTTGTTAAAGTCGCTGCATCAAGCGTCAACACTATTGATATGATGATCCGTGACATGGGAGAAGCTTTGCCATTCCACCCACAATTGCCAGGCATTTTGGGTATGGATTTCGCAGGTATCGTTGACGCTGTTGGTGAGGGTGTGACTGATTATACTGTAGGCGATGAAGTGTATGGTTGTGCAGGTGGACTTGGTGATTTACAAGGCTCATTGGCTGAGTACATGCTGGCTGATATTAACTTAATCGCACATAAGCCCGATAATATTTCTATGCGAGAAGCGGCTGCTCTGCCTTTAGTCGGTATTACCGCTTATGAAGGTTTAGTGCGCGCTGGTATTACTGCTGGTCAAAAAGTACTCGTGCACGGCGGTGCTGGCGGTGTCGGGCATGTTGCTATACAACTGGCTCGCCATTTTGGTTCAGAGGTATTCGCAACCGGCGCTGCAGGTGAACAAACTGACTTAATCAGCAAACTCGGCGCAACTGCGATTGATTTTAAATCTGAATCTGTTGCTGACTATGTTGAAAAATACACGTCAGGTGCAGGTTTTGATGTCATTTTTGATTCTGTTGGTGGTACAAACCTAAACAATTCAATCGAAGCTGCAAAACTCAATGGTCAAATTGCCACAACACTTTCAATGCACGAACAGGACTTAACCATGTTGCACATGAAAGGTTTATCACTTCACGTTGTGTTTATGCTATTGCCGATGATTTACAACGTTGGCCGAGCAGAGCACGGTAAGATTCTAAAAGCGATGGCAAAAATTGTTGAAGCTGGTGAATTGCAACCTGTTCTAGATGCAAAAGAGTTCGCCCTTGCTGATGCGGGTAAAGCTCATGACCGACTCGCTAGCGGTCAGGCAATAGGTAAAGTCGTCGTTAGCATCTAATTTTAATACGACTCTCCCCTAGGGCCCGCTTTAAGCGGGCCTTTTTGTTGATCTATTTCCCTTAAGATAATTGTGCTGAGGTATTAATGTCTGTGGTCTCACCTACACTAAAACTCATTATTGAACGAACGTTGCCACTAACCATTGGTATGTTCGCTATTATGCTCGTTCAACTGGTGGATTCTATTTTTATTGGGATGCTAGGGCTCGATGAGCTTGCTGTACATGGCATGACCTTACCTTTTCAAGCCGCTATTATTGGTGTGCAGGTTGGTATTGGTGTCGCGGCAACCTCGATTATCTCTCACGCGTGTGGCGCACAAGATACGATGCGATCAAACGCTACCGCCACTATCACAGTGTTGCTTGGTACAATTTTTATCTCACTTATCTGTTTGGGCTTATGGCTATTTAAAACCCCCATATTCAATACCTTTGCGTCACCAGATACGACCACTGAACAATTAGGGGTACTTGCAGCCATTTTCTATGCCTATTGGCCATTTTGGTTATTAAGTGCAGTCGCGGTCGCAGCTCTCTATCTATTAACGTGTATTTACCGTGCCAACGAAGACACCAAAACGGCTGGACGGATGTTTTTGCTCGCCAGCATCATCAACCTTGTTCTAGATCCGGTTCTTATTTTTGTGCTCGACATGGGGATTATTGGTGCGGCCGTTGCTTCAACGATTGGCTATGTCTTTTGTGCAGTTTATATGTTGTTCAAAGCTACTCGTAACGGCTGGCTAAGCTCTCTATCTGTTTGCTTTAAAGCGCGTCAATGTTTAGTCAAATTAGCCCGACTAAGCTCAGCGACCATTGCCAACCAGCTGTTACCGTCAGTGAGCGCCTTTATTAGTATGGTATTCATTGCACGCATCAGTACCAGCTCCATAGCGTTTTGGAGCTTATTAGCACGATTGGAAAGCTTTTTATTGGTGTTTACCTTGGCGTTAACTATGTCTGTCCCACCCATGATTGGTCGTTACTTTGGCGAGAAAAAAGAGCATGAGATTAGTGATTTACTCGTCTGTGCAAGCAAACTTCTCGTCTTATTCAATCTTGTTATGGCGCTAGTGCTAGCACTGAACGCTTCGTGGATTATACCGCTGCTAAGCAATGAGACTGTGATTCAGAACTGGTTTACCCATGCTATGTGGATCATCCCATTTAGTTATGCACCACTTGGTTTATGTATGCTTGTCGTCTCGATATTTAACACGCTTGGTAAACCCAAAACCGCATTAAGAGTCTCTATGGCAAGATTATTTGTGTTCTATGTACCCGCAGTTTGGTTTGGGGCTTCAACAGGCGATATCATCAATGTGATTTATTCAGCATCTATTGCCAATACTCTGGCTGGCGCTTATGCTTGGTTCAAGCTTAGTAAAACCATCATAACACCAACTTCAACAGCACAATCGATTGAAGCATAAGGACGCTTGTTGATGAATATCGAACACCTTCGACTATTTGTACGTATTGCGACGACACACAACATCAGTCAGGCGGGTAAAGAGTTAGGCTTGTCTGCTCCGGTAGCTAGTATGCATATCAATAAGCTTGAAGAAAGCATTGGTGCAAGGCTGATTCATCGCACGACACGAAAAGTATCACTTACAGAGGAAGGCGAAACGCTGCTCCCCTATGCTGAAGAAATAATCAGCAGTGTCGATGCTGCTCAAGCAACCGTGGGGACTGGAAAAGCGTGCCCAAAAGGGACATTACGCATTACCGCTCCCGCCTCGTTTGGTCGCATGCACCTAATGCCCGCATTAAAAGGTTTTCTCGCCCAATACCCTGATCTTTACGTTGATATTCGATTAACCGACTCTATGGTGGATTTGGTCGAGGGGGGCTTTGATGTTGCGATTCGCAATGCTGAGTTAAAAGATTCAACACTCATTGCAAAAAAACTGGCGACCGATAAACGTATTATGGTGGCGTCAGCAGACTACATTGCCGCACACGGCATGCCGAACCATCCATCGGAGCTAAAAAAACACGCATGTATTAACCAAGCAGGCCTTGATTCTTGGGTATTTAGTACCCTTGAAGGTGTTCAACATATTAAAGTAAAAGGCAAAATTAAAGTCGATCACGGTGAAGCGGTGCGAGATGCTGCTGTTGATGGCTTGGGAATTGCCATGTGCGCCACTTGGATTGCCTATCAACACTTACGTGATGGTACCCTTGTTCAAGTGCTTGAAGATTATGACTTGATTGACCACTCGGCAATTTGGGCGGTTTACCCAAGTTCAAGATTGCTTGCGCCTAAAGTTCGCGCGTTTGTTGATTATTTTTCAGAATACTACGGTACGCCACCTTATTGGGATTAAATATTACCCACTTGGAAAGTGATGGCGAAACAAGTAAAAGACTCGCTAAAGGAAAGTTATGGACTTATTTGCAGTATCTGATTTCAGTAAGCCACTGACAGAGCGGATGAGGCCTCAACAGCTTGAAAATATTATTGGTCAAGAGCATATCCTTGCAAAAGGCAAGTTACTCTATCGAGCGGTACAAGCTGACAAACTGGGGTCGACGATTCTATGGGGGCCGCCAGGGACAGGAAAAACGACCCTTGCTCATGTGATTGCTAATGTCACCAAAGCGCACTTTGAAGAGCTAAACGCCACTGAATCAGGCAAAAGCGAAATAGCCCGTGTGGTGCGCTCAGCCAAAGATAGGCTGATGATGCATGGTCAAAAAACGATTCTGTTTATTGATGAAATACATCGGTTCAATAAAGCTCAGCAAGACACATTACTACCGCATGTTGAGCAAGGTATCATCGTCCTTATTGGTGCAACGACACAGAATCCGTACTATGAAATCAACGATGCGCTTATCTCCCGTTCACGTGTTTTTAAGCTCAATTCAATCAATGATTATCATATCCGGACACTATTACTGCGTGCCCTTGAACAAGATAGTTAGTTGAAAAGCCAGCCAATCAAACTCACCGATGACGCCCTCAAGCACTTTGCTCATGCGGCTAATGGCGATGCCCGTAATGCTCTCAATGCGCTTGAACTGGCCTATTTAACGACAGACAAAACCGACGGGAGCATCAATATTACTCTTGAGATTGCAGAAGAGAGTATTCAACAAAAAGCATTAAAGTACGATAAAGATGGCGACAATCATTACGATACCATCAGTGCTTATATTCTTAGTGTCAGAGGTAGCGATGTTGACGCGGCACTTTACTACATGGTGCAAATGCTTGAAGCAGCTGAAGACCCGAAGTATATTGCTCGCCGATTGATCGTCTGCGCTAGCGAGGAAGTTGGAATGGCCGATCCACAAGCGTTAGTGATAGCTTCACATGCTGCTCAAATAGTAGATTTTGTTGGAATGCCAGAGTGTATTTACGCCTTAGCTGAAGCAACAATTTATGTGACAAGCGTGCCTAAAAGCAACTCAGTATTTAAAGCAGTGCAATGAGTAAAAGCAGACATCCACAGTAAAAATGTCAAAGAGATACCATTGCATATCCGTGATTTCCTAAACAGTCATACGGAAAAAACTGGCAATGGTAAGGGCTACAAAAAT
Source organism: Vibrio algicola (assembly GCF_009601765.2). Taxonomy (NCBI): domain Bacteria; kingdom Pseudomonadati; phylum Pseudomonadota; class Gammaproteobacteria; order Vibrionales; family Vibrionaceae; genus Vibrio; species Vibrio algicola. Next base: position 2,071,657 of record NZ_CP045699.1, on the reverse strand, counting down.
GCCCATCATTACCCAAATCATTTTGTTGATCAGCAGCATCTTCCTGATGAACTGGTTGGTCAAGTGTACTATCAGCCAAACCAGCTAGGTAAAGAAAAGTACTTTGCACAGTGGTTAGAATATCTTAATAGAGAAAATTCCTAGCGCTTAACAATGATGAGTAAAGCTAAAGGCTTTCCATCATTAGGTTTAAAAGTAGCCTGTAGATATCAATTCAAAGCGTAAAGCAGAGCTCGTTAAGGAAATCATCGTAAGCAATGGTATGGACACCATCTCACCCTGCATATTTCGGAGCATTCCGATCGGCCATTTCCCCGCCAGAACGGAATCAGCAAAATAGGAAAAAGTACTATTTTGAGCTATCTAATGCGAGTGATTTTGCAAGAATTGAAGAGCTATTTGACGATCATTCAACGTTTTGCACGCACAATTTGGATTACTTTATTGGTGCTAAAAATATTATGTGATGCAAAGGGCGCATCATGGTTTATATCAAAAGCTTTACTGGGAAATTACAGCCGTTGAAGAGATAAAAGCGGGGCTAATGTGTATTGAGTTTGATTTTTCTGCCTTGAATAAGGCAAGTGAATCTGTTCGATTTTTAGGCATAGAGTATATCTTAATTCGTGAGGGGATTATTGGACATATTGAAGTTGCTTAGCTTAGCCGTTTGGAACCAATATACATAAATGGCATAGCGTTGTAGTGGCCAAATTAACTATGCCACTTCAGAGGTTGTAACTGATACTGAGTAATCTGCAGCTAGCTATCATTATTACCCTTGTAAATTATTGTATGAAATGAGTTAATTCTGCGTTAAAAGCTTCAATGTGGCTCGTTGTCAATGTCTTTAAGTGACACTCTTTGTTAGATTCCATTATGGTTCGCGAAAACACAAATAGATCAATCTTTATTGTTATATCAATAGATTTATCACTCGATGTGAACTTATAAAATGATCAAACTTTAGTTTTTTTATTAACAATAGTTGTGTTAGGAAAGTACATTTCCGATCAAATTTCATTGTAAGTAGATGAGTTAATTTATTGATGATAGTGAACAAAGGCAGTGAAGTCGTCGGGCTCACTGCCTTTTTTATCGGGGTAGGTAAGGTTAGTAGTTTGAGTTTTCTAGCACTTTTTCACCAAATTTTCCCGCATGTGGCATCGGGATGTTGGTGGTTTGTGCGCCTCTTAAGAAGCGGATCCCTTCAATTCCAATATGTTGCGCGGAAGTGATGTCTTGATCCGCATCACCATAAAATAATTGGATTTTAGCTTGTTTCAGTTGGGTCTCTTTTTCGAGTCCGTTCGCAAAGATCACCGGTTGGATCTGCGCTCTATATTGTTTAGGGAAAATAGAACGAATGGTGTCGGTGACGGTTTCATGTCCTTTAGTGACTGCGTTTCTGCCAGTCACAAAATAGACTGTATCACCATGTTGTAAGTGCATCGTCACTAAAGCAACCGCGCTTTTTTTCGGAATAGAAAAACGATCCAGCCCAGTACTGGCTTCATTCCAAAAATCTTGATTGTTTAAATAATCATTGCTACCTGGTGAGTATTTTTGTTGGCCGTAATAGAAAACTGGCGAAGAAAATAACATGGTATCGTCGATATCTAGGCCAATATTAATCGGATGATTGGGTAGGCTTTGTTTGATATCGGTAACACTGACCCAGTTGAGATCGGGGTAATTGCTTTGTGCTTGTTGAGTGTAACTATGAATATCAAAGCTTGGGTGTACTTCGGTACTGGCAAAAGAAGGTTGCATCGCGGATAGCGCTAATATACCCGTGATCAGGCTAGCTTTTAATTTGAAAAAAGACATATTCCACCATTATTGGACTTTAAAAATTGCATTTTGAAGCAAAGCATTACATATTTATGTGATAAGGCGCATGATTATTGTGGTTATATCCAAGTTGTTGAGGGTATATCTGCTAATAACCCATTTGATTAGTAGAGGCAATTTTGGATTTCGAATTTAAGAAAAATACCTTAGACGGCAGTTATCGGGTGGTGTTTTCATCTGGGCACGAAGCCATTGGACATTGGTTAATTGAAGAGATCGGCACCGATGTCGATAAACTCGATGCTATCGTGCAACAACTTGGTGCACAAAAAAACATCAATCAAGAATGGCGACAATTAGGCAAGGATTGGACGCTATCGATTGAACAAAATGAAATTCATATCAGTGCTAACCATTTGTTAAATATGGACTCTGATGAAGAAGAAGAGTTCGATGATTCACTTTCGGCTTACGATGAAGAAAGTGTTTCTTGGTGCGGTATTGAAGATTTTGAACAAGTTTTGCAATCTTGGCGTGCATTTGTAAGCTAATAAACCACTAAATTAATAAACCCTCTTTTCCTATCTTGCCTCCGATCGTGAGGCGCTCGCACTATCATGGTGCATTCATTATTGAGTACTTCTCCCTCTGCGCTATCATTTTCTTATTTAACAGTGACTTAAAAAGTTGGCATGTAACTTGATTATGTTTTAAGCATTAACAGCCTATACCCAGATTAAGATGGGTGTAAATGCAGAACATGACGAGGGAATGCAATGAAACAGATTAACGCAATTATCAAACCATTTAAATTAGACGATGTCCGTGAAGCGCTAGCCGATGTGGGTATTGAAGGCATGACAGTGTCTGAAGTGAAAGGTTTCGGGCGTCAAAAAGGCCACACTGAATTATATCGTGGTGCGGAATACCAAGTGGACTTCCTACCTAAAGTGAAAATCGAAATCGCAACCCAAGCAGACAATGTGGATCGCGTGATTGAAGCCATCACTAAAGCGGCGCAAACCGGAAAAATTGGTGACGGTAAAATCTTTGTTTACGACCTAACTCATGCGGTACGTATTCGTACTGGTGAGACGGATGATGAAGCACTATAAGCCTTGTTACTCGTCTTGCTTGACGTTGTAGCTTTATTGAAACGCTCGCTACAAACATCAATGACTTGAGTATAAATTGCTAGCTTAAAATAGAACGATTGGAGAATTTAAAATGGAACTTTCAACCACAGTAGTAGAACTACGATACGCACTCGATACCTTTTTCTTCCTTATTTCAGGGGCGTTGGTGATGTGGATGGCAGCCGGTTTTGCCATGTTAGAAGCGGGGTTGGTTCGCTCTAAAAATACCACCGAAATCTTAACTAAAAACTTTGTGCTTTATGCTATTGCTTGTACGGTATTCCTATTAGTGGGTTACAACATAATGTACGTCGGCAATGATGAAGGCGGCTTTATTCCTTCTATTGGCGCATTAATTGGTACTCAAGCAGAAGGTGCAGACCATTCACTCGGATCGGATTTCTTCTTCCAAGTTGTGTTTGTTGCTACCGCAATGTCGGTGGTCTCTGGTGCGGTTGCTGAGCGTATGAAACTTTTCTCTTTCTTAGTCTTTGCGGTGGTTCTTACTGGCTTTATTTACCCAATGGAAGGTTACTGGACATGGGGTGGTGGTTTCCTAGCAGAAGCAGGATTTAGTGACTTTGCGGGTTCTGGTATTGTTCACTTAGCCGGCGCGGCTGCTGCACTAGCAGGTGTGTTACTACTTGGTGCTCGTAAAGGCAAATACGGTAAAAATGGCGACATTCATCCAATTCCAGGTTCAAGCATGCCGCTTGCAACATTAGGTACGTTTATCTTATGGATGGGTTGGTTTGGTTTTAACGGTGGCTCGCAACTTGCGCTTTCTAACTTTGAAAATGCCACTGCGGTAGGTCAAATTTTCTTAAACACCAATGCGGCTGCAGCAGCTGGTGCGATTGCTGCGCTGATTGTAGTTAAATCAATCTGGGGTAAAGCGGACCTTTCGATGATTCTTAACGGTGCATTAGCTGGCTTAGTCGCTATTACTGCCGACCCTCTTTCACCATCACCAGTCGCTGCCGTTCTGGTTGGTGGTGTCGCGGGTATCTTAGTGGTATTTAGTATTCTAGCGTTTGATAAAGTGAAGATTGATGATCCAGTAGGTGCACTATCGGTACACGGTGTCTGTGGTGTCTTCGGCCTAATGGTTGTGCCAATCAGTAACGCTGATGCAAGCTTTGGCGCTCAGTTGTTCGGCGCAGTGGTTATCTTTGCTTGGGTATTTGGTGCTAGCCTTGTGGTTTGGGGTATCATCAAAGCAACAATGGGTATCCGAGTATCAGAAGAAGAAGAAGTTGAAGGTATGGACATTCACGATTGTGGTGTCGTGGCTTACCCTGAGTTTTCTTCATCTAAATAAGTAATACTCGTCGTAATTGAAGCCGCAGCTTTGTTGGTCACTATGTCAACTATGTGATTAGGGTGAATAAACGTAGCCAACAACTCTGTAGCGCCAAGGATGAAAGATATTTACATTTAATTACAAAGCCCTGCTCGTTTGAGTGGGGCTTTTTGACATTTATCTATCCTGAGATATTGAGTTATTTAACAAACTCTATACAATAATCGCATTGATAACTATTATCACTTGCGTTTAACTTATTAAAGGATTGAATATGAAAAAGCTGTTTCTTGCTTCTGCCATTGCGGTCAGTGCGTTCTCACCCAGTGTTATGGCGGCAGACGAAGTAAATGTTTACTCTTATCGTCAGCCATTTCTTGTTGAACCAATGCTGAAGGAATTCACCAAAGAAACCGGCATTAAAGTGAATGTTAAGTTTGCCAAAGAAGGTTTAGCGGAAAAACTTAAGCAAGAAGGTGAATACAGCCCCGCAGATGTCGTGCTTACCGTTGATATTAGTCGTCTGGCTGAATTAACTAAAATGGATGTAGTGCAACCGGTGGATAGCAAGATCATTAATACCAATATCCCATCTCAATACCGTGATAAAGAAGGCGAATGGTTTGGCGTAACCACTCGTGCTCGCGCGGTTTATTCATCAAAAGATCGCATTGGTAAACTACCGGCTTCATTTGATTATTTGGATCTAGCTAAGCCTGAATTTAAAGGCAAGATTTGTACTCGTTCTGGTAAACATCCTTACAATGTTTCACTTGTTTCCGCCATGATTGCTCATTATGGTGAAGCGGAAACCAAAACTTGGTTAGAAGGTGTGAAATCTAACCTTGCTCGTAAGCCCCAAGGTAGCGATCGTGCTCAAGTTCAAGCGATCAAAGAAGGTCTATGTGATGTGTCTCTCGGCAACAGTTACTACCTAGGTAAAATGCTGAACGATAAAGATCAAAAAGCTTGGGCTGATGCAGTTTACATCAACTTCCCAGGTCAAGAAGCCAAAGGTACTCATGTGAATATCAGTGGTATGGCGATGGCGAAATACGCACCCAATAAAGACAATGCCGTTAAGTTAATGGAGTTTTTGTCGGGTGATGTGGCGCAAGGTATGTATGCACAAGACAACTTTGAATCACCAGTAAAATCGGGCGTGAAACGTTCAGATTTAGTGGCGTCATGGGGGGATTATAAAGCCGATACTTTATCTCTCGATGAGATTGCAGCGCATCATGCCGCGGCAATTAAACTGCTTGATGAAGTGAAGTTTGATCTTTAATCAGTGATTGCCCCCTTGAACTCGAGTTGCAGTGGACGTAAACCATTAAATGGTTAGCCAAGCTGCAGCTTGTAATGACATCGGGATCCTATTGACTTTCGACCTTTGAGTGGTAGGGAATGAAAGAACGATTTTTATTATGGAAAACCAGCAGTTGGGGCTTAACCTTGCTGCTGGTTTTGCCGATCCTGGCGATCTTCTATACCGCGCTATTTAATACTTCGCTGGGCAAAACCGACGATTTGTTTGCTCATCTATTTGCCACTGTTCTGCCGACCTACACTTATAATACCGTGGTTTTAGTGGCTGGCACTATGTTGCTGAGTGCAATATTTGGCGTGCCTGCCGCTTGGTTTATGGCGATGTGCAAAGTACCAGGTGAAAAGGTGCTGCAATGGGCATTAGTATTACCGTTGGCGATGCCAGGTTACATCGTGGGTTATATTTATACCGATTGGTTTGATGTGGCAGGGCCGATACAAATTCTATTACGAGATCTGACCGGTTGGCAGGTTCGCGCTTATTGGTTCCCCGATTTACGCACGCTTGCTGGCGCGATCACCATTTTAGCTTTAGTGCTTTATCCTTATGTTTACCTATTGGCTCGCGCGGCGTTTATGGAACAAAGTTCATCGCTGCTTCATTCTGCTCGCCTGTTAAAATGTACCCCTTGGCAAAGTTTCCGTCGAGTCTCATTACCTCTTGCTCGCCCAGCGATTGCGGTTGGTTTATCTTTAGTGGCGATGGAAGCGCTGGGCGATTATGGAACCATGAATTACTTTGCGGTGCGCACCTTAACCACCGCCGTTTATGATACTTGGCTCGGTTATTCTAACTTGACGGCAGCCGCCAAAATCTCCGCCATTATGTTGTTGGTGGTGGTGTTGCTATTAAGCCTAGAGCGTTACAGTCGTCGCAAGCAAAAACGTTTTCAAACTCAATTTTCTAGCCATGAAGATAATCGTTATACATTAACTGGAGGCAAAAAATGGCTGGTTTCATTTTGGTGCTGGGGGTTAGTGTGTGCAGGTTTCTTATTTCCGATCATTCAATTAGGCGATTATGCCAAACGCTATTTTAGTCGCAGTTGGTCCACTGAATTCACCACTTACGCCATCAATAGCTTATATGTTTCCTTTAGCGTTGCGATAACCGCTGTGTGCGTAGCTTTGGTGGTTAATTTTTATCGCCGCTTATCCAATGATTCGAATAACAGCGCTTTGCCGATGCGATTAGCCTCACTGGGTTATGCGGTTCCGGGCACGGTGCTGGCGATTGGTATTATGGTGGCAGTATTAACCTTAGATCATAGCGTGAATGATATTGCAAAATTGATGGACTGGAGACGACCTGGCTTGATTTTCTCCGGCACTATGTTCGCGTTAGTATTTGCATTAACCGTGCGTTTTTCGGCGGTGGCGATTGGCAGTATTGAAAGCGGATTAAGCAAAGTATCACCAAGCTTGGATATGGCGGCGCGCACTATGGGATGCAACACCAATCAAATGTTACGCCGAGTTCATCTGCCGTTGGTGTCGCGCGGCGCACTGATCGCCGGTTTACTGGTATTTATTGAGTCGATGAAAGAGCTCAACGCCTCTTTGCTGTTACGGCCTTTTAATTTTGAAACTTTAGCCACTTATGTTTATAACTTTGCTTCTGATGAGCAATTAGAAATGGCGGCACTGCCTGCTATTTTATTGATCTTAGTGGGATTGATCCCGTTAATCTTAGTTAACCGTTCATTGGAAAAGGCGCATTAATAATGTCAGGTAATGCTCAATACTCAAACCAAAACCAACACACAGCCTCTCAAGCGGCATTAACCATTCGCAATCTTACTTGCTGTTACGATGATCAATCAAGTACTCAAGCGGTACTTGAAGATCTCAACTTAACGGTAGAAAAAGGCGAGATCGTCTGTCTCCTTGGTGCTAGCGGTTGTGGCAAAACCACGCTACTAAAAGCGATTGCCGGATTGCTGCCATTATCAAAAGGCAACATGACCTTGGCCAATACCGTGATCGACAATGGTGACACTTGGTTGCCGCCAGAGTCTCGTAATATCGGCTTGATCTTCCAAGACTATGCGCTGTTTCCACATTTAACCGTGAGTGAAAATGTGGCGTTTGGCTTAACCGATTTGAATAAAATAGAGCAAGCTGAGGTGGTAGAAAGCATGCTCGAATTGGTGCATTTATCCGGTTTAAATGATCGCTATCCGCATCAATTATCCGGTGGACAGCAACAACGTGTCGCCATCGCTCGCTCGCTGGCTTATAAACCGGATTTATTATTATTGGATGAGCCGTTCTCCAATATCGATACTCAAGTTCGCCATGATCTTATTCGTGATATTCGCTCGATTTTTAAGAAGCAGGGCGTGACCGCAATTTTTGTGACTCACAGTCGTGAAGAGGCGTTTGCCTTTTCCGATAAAATGGCGGTCATGAATCACGGCGTGATCGAGCAATTTGGTAGCGCGGCGCAGCTTTACTACCAACCGTCGAGTCAGTTTGTGGCTAATTTCTTAGGTGGCGGTGCTTATTTACCCGCAATCAAAGGAGTCGAAAACCGTTTTGATAGCGTATTAGGCATACTTGAAGTTATGGGTTCTAATGTGCGAGAAGGACAGGCCTGTGAGATTTTATTGCGCCCACAACAAGTGATGATCCACGCTGATGCCGAGGGGGATATTCAAGTGATTGAGCAACAATTTATGGGTGATCATTGCCGCTATATGATCGATGTGCAAGGGGTGAAATTACTCGCTCAAGCCAATCAACTACTCGATGTTGGCCAAAGTGTCAGTGTGGCGGTTGATACTAGCTCCGCAGTGGTGTTTGGCTAGTTCTTTATTTGAAATGATGAGTTACAGTGATTTCTCGAACTCTGTTTTATCTAATGTTAAGCTTGAGATATTAATTCAATGCTTATAAAAGGAATGCAGTAGATGGAATTAACCGAATTTGTACACCAAGTAACGACCGAACCTTTATCGGTTGAATTTGAACAGACCATTAGTGTGATTGATGGAAACTTTACCTTTACGCCAACGGCATTTAAAAATGGTGAAGTGGAGAATGATGCGGGGCAGAATAATGGCTCTTGCAAGATCTTTGCTTTTGCGCAAATGCATAACCTGACTGAAGCGCAAACCTTGGCATGTTTTGGCAAGTTTTATCGTCAAGATGTATTGGAACATCCAGAAAATGAAGATCATCAAAATATTCGTAATTTCATCACACATGGTTGGGCGGGGATCGAGTTTGCAGCGCCGGCTTTAAAGTAGATTTGAATTTTGGGCGATAAATAATACCCATTCCATTTAATTTTTGATCAATTTGAATACGCCGAAAAGACGCGGCTCCATCCTTGGTCGCTGATTAAATTGTTGGAATTGACATAACAAAGCCACACTCGATTGCTCGAGTGCGGCTTTGTTGTTTGAATGGATATACTCAAATCACGATTAAACCGCAGATCCCAAAGAATCGGGTGAGATTGGGGTTTTGTTGACTCGATGCAAACCAATCACAGCTAATAAAGACATGGTTAACATCAATGCCCCTAATGGCAGTTGATTTTGCGCCGGGATCATCGCGGCAACCAATGTGGCAAGCCCCGCGCCAAAATTTTGAAAACCGCCTAATATCGCACCAGCAGTACCCGCGTGATGTGGAAATGGAGAGATAGCACCAGTGGTCGCCGCCGGGAATAACACCCCAGCGCCTAAGAAATAAATGGTTGCGCCGCCAACTAGCGTTAATGCATTGGTGTAACCAAATACGCCTGGAATAAAGATCACCAAAGAACCAATCGCAATGGCGACTAAGCCAAAATTAAGCGCTCGTTTTTCTGAATGACGAGAGGCAACCCAACTCGACATTGCCGCGCCTAATAAATAACCAGGGATCGGCACAATAAATAATAAACTCACTGTGGTGGCGGCAAGTTTCAATTTGCCCGCTAATAGTACGCCCGCCGCCGCTTCAAATAATGCTACACCAGCAAAGGTTGCGACTAAACATAACAGGTAACCTTGAAACTGACGACTACTGAGCACATAACGATAGCTTGTGCTAACCGAATCATAACGACGAGATTCTTTTGGTAGCGTTTCTTTCATGTGAGTAAACATGATGATAGTCACGCCAATACTAAATAGAGCTAAGAATAAGTAACTACCACGCCAGTTAAACGCTTCGGTTAAGTAGCCACCTAATAAAGGCGCAACTAAAGGCGAGAACATTAAACACATGCTAATTAAGCTGTTAACCTTATGCAGTTGCGCACCAGAAAAACAATCACGGGTTAAGGTGCGAGCCATTGCGCCGCCACAACCAATTCCCATGCCTTGGATAAAGCTGCCAACTAGAAATAAACTAAAGTTATGCGAAAAAAGGGCAATAACTGAGCCGGTAATATAAATGCTCAGGCCGACTAAAATAATCGGGCGACGACCAAAGCGATCAGATAATGGGCCGTAGATAAATTGTGATAAGCCATAAGGGATCAAGTAACACGCCATAACCGCTTGCATTGAGGCTGCCGATACATGGAATTCATGCGCCATATAGCCCATTGATGGGACATACATGGTTTGCGTCATTTGTCCGACCGCCGCTAAAATGGCGATCAAAAAGGTTAGTTTGATAAAACTAAGCGGCGCAGACATGCAATCTCTCCTGGGTTAATAACAATAATTTAAGCAAAATAGGGTGAAATAAAGCCGGTTGAAAAGTGACCTTATTGATGGCGAGAATAGTAGTGTTAATACACAATTTCGGCAATCTAAATGTGACTAAGTTTGCAAGATCAAAATCGAGGTAATGGATTAGTTATTCTAATGCCTTATTCCCTTCCTTTAGCCAATATATTGATGTTTAGTGTCGAGCTCACCGCTAAGGGAGGGTTGTTGTATTGATAATACTCGTTTCGGAGTCATCTTCTTATTACATTTAACCTCACTTTGTTTGTTCATCGGCTAGCCTTCGGCGACCAACCTTTTTTCAACAGCCAAAAAAGGTGGCAAAAAGGCCGCCGCTAAAAATTTTGTTATCTTGGATGGACTTGGTCTTTTTGTTAACGGCTTCAAGAGGACATCCATGCCCTCAAGAAGCCTAATCGTCATCCATGACGATTTACACAAAAAAACCAGCGCCCAACCAAGCAAAATTTAGGCGGAATTATCCCAATCCTAATTAATTTTAATACGCTGAAAAAATGCGGTCCCATCCTTGGTCGCTTGAGAAAAGGCCGTCCATTGCCTTTTACACTTCTATCTGTATTCAATTTTGATCGGTAAGTAAATTGTTAAAATGGGGGTAAACTCGCTTTCTGTTAGTTAAAACAAAAAAAAGAGATCGCAGCTTTCACTGTGATCTTTTTTAGAAGTAAGTTTGCTGGCTATTTTATAGCGCTAAAAATGCTTTCATCTGGGCGACGATTTTTTCTGCGGTTGGCTTGTCTTCCATTTCCGAGAAAATACGCAGTAGTGGTTCAGTGCCAGAGAAGCGGGCAATGACCCAGCCGCCATTTTTGAAGTAGACTTTAGCGCCATCTTCATAACTGACTTTCTCTACTTCATATTCAAATTCAGGTAGAATTTTTTCCACATAAATTTTGTTGTATAACGTGTCTTTTTGCGCAGGCTTAAAGGTGCAATCGCCTTCCGCTGTGTAGGCATAACCATAACGAGCGTAAATCTCATCCAGCATCTCAGATAACTTCTTGCCAGTTACACTGATAAGCTCGACCAATAAGCTAGAGGCAAATACGCCATCTTTGCCTTTAATGTGGCCGCGAATGGTTAAGCCGCCCGAGCTTTCACCACCAATCAGTGAATCGTCGGCTTCCATTTGGCTACTGATGTGCTTAAAGCCTACTGGAACCTCAAAGCTCTTTTCGCCATGATCGGCTGCGATTTTATCCAACAGGTGGGTGGTAGCAATGTTCCGTACTACCGAGCCTTTCCAGCCTTTGTACTCAAGTAAGTAGTAATACAGCAGCATTAGCACTTCATTTGGGTGGATAAAGTTGCCTTTCTCATCGATGATGCCTAAGCGATCCGCATCGCCATCGGTACCAATACCAATGTCATAACCTTCCGCTGCCACTAAGTGCTTTAAACGGTATAAGGTTGCAGCATTGGGTGATGGCATTAAACCGCCGAAAGAAGGGTTTTCGCCATCGTTGATCACATCCACATCACAACGACCATTGATCAATACCGTTTGCAGCGCATTTTTCGCCACCCCAAACATAGGATCAATCAGTACGCGTAAGTTGGCTTTTTTAATCGCTTCAATATCAATAAAGTTGATCACTGAATCAACAAAATCGTTCATTGGATTAATGATGACCACTTTGCCTGTTCCGATCGCGTCTTCAAATTCGACCCGTTTGACATCGCTTGCGGTTAAGCCAGCAATTTGAGTTTCAATTTTTTCGGTGATGATTTCATCGGCATCACGCCCGCCTTCGATAAACACTTTAATGCCGTTATAGTCGGCTGGGTTATGGGACGCGGTAATACAAGCTGAATAAATACAGCCCATTTTGTTGCATTGAAACATCACAATCGGGGTTGGGACAAAGCGATTAATAAAGCTCACCGTAATGCCATTAGCGGCTAATACTTCGGCGAACCATGTTGCAGCTTTATCGGATAAAAAGCGGCGGTCATAGCCAATAACAAAGCCTTTATCGACCGCATTTTCATTGATCATGATGTTGGCAACAGCTTGAGCGACGAGGCGAACATTGGCTTGGGTAAATTCTTCCCCAATAAATGAGCGCCAGCCGCCAGTTCCAAATTTGATCATAACGATATCCTTAAAATGTAATTGTTCAGCGTCATCCCAAAAATGCTAATGATCGGGATGACGATGTTTTTTAGCTCTAGCCCATTACCACCACAACGTCATGCACGCTGCCATCCGCTTGAGTTGGGATCGCGCCTTCGATTGCTACGCCATTCAAAGTGATGGATTTCACCCCTTTGCTGACATTATCTGGGTTTTGTACTGTGATGTTGAAAGTCGCACCACGCCATTGACGAGTCACTTCAAATCCAGGCCAATCGGTTGGAATACATGGGTCAATGTTTAAGCCTTCAAAACCTAAGCTCACGCCTAAGATAAAGTTGGTTACCGCAAAGTAAGCCCAGCCAGAAGTACCGGTTAACCACGGGTGGTTTGCTCGGCCATGATCTTGATGATCGCGTCCCATCACGAATTGAACGTATGAATACGGTTCAGCAATGCGTTTTTCGATCATTTCATTTTGGTTGTAAGGATTAAGCGCGTCGTAGAACTTCATCGCTTTATCGCCACGGCCTAATTTGGCTTCTGCTACCCATGCCCAAGGGTTTGGATGAGAGAAGATCGCGCCGTTTTCTTTTACGCCCTGATACACACGAGTGACAAAACCAATGTCATCATTTGGAGTAGAGAAAGACGGAGAGTTTAAGTGCAAGCCGTAAGGAGAGTATAAGTGCTCATCGACCGAATCCATCGCACGCTCGCCACGTTCTTGCGATACGGCGCCCGACAAGACAGCGAGCGTGTTTGACTCTAAGTGAATACGACCTTCGGTTTGTTGCGCCGTGCCGATTTTGTCGCCATCTTTGGTTAGGCCGCGAATGTACCAACCACCTTCGTCATCCCACAGGTGAGTTTCACATGCTTGGCGTACGCCTTCTGCCATGGTGGTGTAAGTATCGACATCGTCGTTTTTGCCTAGGTATTTAGCGAGGTCGATGAATTCTTGTAGCGCCCAGTAATGCAGGAAAGACACCATAGAAGACTCGCCGCCACCTAAGTTTAAGCAGTCGTTCCAATCGGCGCGTAGGCCTTTACAAATACCGGTGTTGCCGACATATTGAGCCGAGAAATCCAGCGCCGCTTTCATGTGATCGTAAACGCTAGCGTTGCCACCATCCGCGTAAGGAATTTGCTCATCAAAGAATGACTCTTCGCCGGTTTCCATCACATATTTACAGATGGTTGGGACGATCCATAAATGATCATCTGAACAAGTATCTTCAATGCCGTGGATCTTATCTTCATCACTTGGGGTCGGAACCACAGTTGGAGATTTAGACGGTTTAACATCAGCTTTTTCCGGATCAAACCAATCAGGATCAAATAAGTGCAGACCATAACCAGCTTTCACTTGGCCGCGCAGTAAGTCAACCAAACGCTTACGAGTCATTTCAGGATTGGAATGCGGAACTGAAATTGCATCTTGGGCGGTATCACGGTAACCCAGACCAGTACGACCACCGACTTCGATAAAGGAAGCAAAACGCGACCACACCACACAAGTTTCTGCTTGGTATAGAGTCCAAGTGTTGATCATGGTATCTAAGCCTTGGTTTGGCGATTTCACTTGGAACTTGTTACAACGCTCATCCCAGTGGGCTTTAATGCCAGCGAAAGCCGCATCGACATTTGCCAGATCTTGGTATTTAGTACGCAATTTCTCGCCGTTACCTTTACCAATACCTAAGATATACGCAAAGCGAACTTCTTCATCCGGTTGGATAACAAATTGCTTATGCAACGAGCCACAATGGTTGTAACAGGTTTGGGCTGAATTTGAACACTTGCCTTGTTCTACCGCGATTGGGTTGGCTTCATCGCGGTATAAACCTAAGAAATTATCACGTTGACCATCGTATGAATCTGGGTCGAACGTAGAAGCGAGGTAGTAAAAACCTTCCTGCTCATTGGTGTTGTAATAAAGGTCATATTCCAACACGCCGTCTTTGTATTCAGTACCGGCTGAGTACAATGACATTTGATGGTTTTGGTTGTCGGATTGAATGTGGCTAAAGGAGAATTCAACAAACGAGAACGTACTGATGGTGCGTGGTTTGTCGCTGGTGTTTTTGATCACCACATCCCACACTTCTGCGTCTTCACCTTTTGGTACAAACAAGGTTTTAGTGGCGGTGATGCCGTTGTACTCACACTTAAATTTAGAGTAAGACAAGCCGTGACGCACTTCGTAGCTTGCTTCATCGAGGCTTTTTGCTACTGGCTGCCATGAGATTGACCAGTAATCTCCGGTTTCATCATCGCGTAAATAGACATAATGTCCAGGGCGATCAAATGACGCGTTAGGGCGAAACTTAGTGACACGATTATGCTCTGGTGAGTTATAGAAAGAGTAACCACCTGCATTGTGAGAAATAACCGTACAGAACTTTTCTGTGCCTAAATAATTGGTCCATGGTGCAGGCACGTCTGGACGAGTGATGACATATTCACGATTGTCATTGTCGAAAAAGCCGTATTTCATTTTCTCTTCCTTAATCAAAATTCTTACTTAAAATTAAAAATATCCCCCGTATTACCTAGGGGATAAACAGCTGATCAGTTTAGTGATTTAAATTTTACCCCTTGGCGCGATAACGTTGGTGTATGGCCATGTAAACGCGCTAAAAAGTCTTGCCAATTACGGTTTTGTTTTTCGGTCCAACACGCTTCCGCTATGGCCAGAAGTCGTGGGAAAAGCATGTACTCCATGCGCTCTGGGGTGTCGATGATCTCGCACCATAAACCGCATTGAATACCGAAAATGTGTTGGCGGACAGGGTCATGACTGTCTAGCTGAGATAAAGGCTCATAGCTGTATGATTTCTCAAGCGGTGTCACCCCAGCCCAATCGACGCCCATTTCTTCTGCGCCATGGTCTTGTACGATGTCGAGGTAGGTAAATTGCGCGGGTTGCAAAATGACATCGAAGCCATTGCTGGCACAATGCAAACCGGCGTCTTCACTTAACCAAGAGCAAATAATGGTGTCTTTGCTAACTTTATCGCCATGCTGAACTTCTTCCCAACCGAGCATGCGCTTGCCTAGTGATTTGAGTTTATTTTCCGCGTGGCGTAATAAGTGTCCTTGCAACTCTTTAGGGTCGGTATAGCCTTGCGAAGCCATTAACGCTTGGCATTTCGGGCTTTGAGTCCATACCCCTTCTGGTACTTCATCGCCACCAATGTGAACCAAAGGCGATGGGAATAAATCGGCGATCTCTTCTAATACGGTGTCGATAAAGGTGTAGGTGCCTTGTAGGGCAGGGGATAACACGTTATCGGTGTAGTATTGAATGCTGCGATATTGCGATTGATCTTCGGCATCAACTAATAAATGCGGCAATGATTTAATCGCGGCGCGGCAGTGACCTGGAATGTCGATCTCAGGGATCACTGTGATATTGCGCTCAGCGGCATAACGGATAACCTCGCGGATTTGGTCTTGGCTGTAAAAGCCGCCATAGGTCTCGCTTAAGTGAGAATACTGCGGCTCGATTGGCGTTTTTAGTCCGCGCCATGCCCCAATGTCGGTGAGCTGTGGCAACGCTTTGATCTCCACTCGCCAACCTTCATCATCGGTTAAGTGCCAATGAAAGGCGTTAAACTTGTATTTGGCCAATTGATTGATCAAGCGCTTAACTTGCTCGACGGTGTGGAAATGACGAGCACAGTCGAGCATCATGCCTCGGTGCTCAAAGCGCGGTTTATCTTGAATTAAAGTGCAAGGCAATTGCTGGCTGTTGGCATCAAATTGGTTGCTGATCAATTGCAGTAAGCTGGTGGCAGCATACATAAAACCACTGCTTGAGTTGGCTTCAAGTAATATTTGCTGAGCTTGAATTTCTAATTTGTATTCACCTTCGGCAAGGGTTGGCGTAGTCACAAAACAGACGTTGCCTTGGCTGCTTTTTTTTATCGGAAAGTCAGTAACTTGGCTGAGTTCATCGGCGAGCCATACCAAAGCGGACTGAGCGTAACTGCTGTGTGCTTGAAAGGTGATTGGCGTTTCTAAATTAAAGTATCCGGTTTGCGCTTCAATAAACTGAGGGGCTGGGATCACGCCATTTAAGTTGGCAGTAACCACAGGAAGCGAAATGCGTCTCTTTGGACTGGATGAAAGGGCGATCGGGGTGACCACCACATTAAGTGTTTGGGTGATGCCATCTTTGACCATTTGAATAAAGGCATCATCAAACCCGTCATCAAGTAATTGGAAAGGCGCAGTATTGGTACCAAATTCAACATAATACGAATTATTAGCTTGTAAGGTTACGCCTTGTGGTGGGGTAAAAACACAATAACCTCCCACTTGCTTAATCTGACCTTGAGTTAACGTTTGTGGCTGAATATAGCGTCGAAAACTGACATGAATACTCCAATCATGTAGATCATGATCACTTAGATTATGCAGCGTTAAACCAAAACGAGAGTAGTTGGTTTGTTGTTCGATAACAGCAAGATCAATTCGGTAATTCATATTCCCACCTTTTGCGGTGTTATTTTTAGTTATATTCGCCATCGCGTAAAAATCAACGCTTTAAAGCAAGTGCTTTTCAATAAGCATTGTAAATAACGGTTTTAAAGCAATGTCCTTAAAACAAAGACCTTAAAATAAATTGTGCTCTGGTTTACTGGCCATCATTAGCCCACCATCAATGGCATCTTTTTGCGGCTTGACTAACCATTGCTGGCTTTGCGGTTTGAGCCAAGGCCCGATACGCACCCCAATGCCACCCATTAAGGCAATCTTGCTAGCGCCTCGTTGATGAAGTGCCTCTAGATACATATCAAGATCGGCCGCAGTTTGTTGTAAAAGATTGTTGGCAACCTCATCCCCATTGGCGGCACATTGAAATATTTGTGGCGAAAATTGGCCGTAATCACAAGGGCGCGCTCTTTTCGACCATTCAACAATGGCATCAACATCTTGATTAAAATGCTGCATCACAATTTGCGTAATATCGGAATGGGGTTTGATGCCATCTTGAGCGAGTAAAGTGTATTGGATTAAATGCAAACCCATGATCGCGCCACTGCCTTGATCGGAAATCGGGAATTCACGACCACCAACCACATGTTGCTGACCTTGTTTGATCAATAGCCCGCACGATCCTGTTCCTGCGATCATGATTGCGCCATCTTGACCATTGTGTGCGCCCAAACACGCGCCATAAGCATCGGTATTTAATACGATGCTGGCAAAAGGGTGATCCAGTTGCATAAAGCCTTGCCACGTTTTTCTTTGTTCCGCTGCCGCTAATGCCAAGCCTAAGTGCATCGAATGAAAATCGGCTTCGCTGAGACCGGCTTGTTTAGCGGCTTTTCTTACGGCATGAATAATTGAAGCCATTGCGACTTCCACGCCTAATAAAATATTGGCGCTGCCGCTTTTTCCTTCGCCTAAAATGTTGCCTTGCGGATCGGTTAAACGAGCACGGCAAGAGGTTCCGCCACCATCAATACCGACTAAATAATATGAGTTCATAATGACTCCTTCATGGCGTAATCAAGATGATGTTGTTGGGCAATGATTGCCAATAAATACCAACCACCATGTGGGATCCATTGCTCACCCCAACGCCAGTTTTGCAGCATGTCATCTTTTTGCCCATCGGGATTAAACGCAATATCTTGCTCATCTTCAAAGCCGGCCGTCACGCCATTACATACGCCGCCTTTAGCATTAAAAAAGCCAAGCTCGGGTAGATAGTCTGGGTTGTTGTGACCATGGCCATCGAGCATGCACATGTCATACGGATTCAAGCCGACAATCCAATCTAACGCCGATTGTGAAAAACGCTGTAAATCGCAGATAAGGGCGGCATCTTGTAGGTGAGTTTGCGCAATATTGGCCATGCAGGATAACGAGGCTAAACGGGCATTTTCACCTTGCCACCAGTAACCAGACTCATTGTTGTGAGCGACAAAAAAGGCTTCTCGTTTGGCTTCATCGACCCCTTTAACGTATTGACGCGGGTAACCAAATGGGTTGTTGACTTTACCTGTGATGATTAATTCAAAACGAAGCGCATTTTCAATCACTTGTCGCGTAACTTGTTTGGCATTAGGGTCGGTTTCAATTGCTAAATATTCACATAGTGCGATCACGGGCAAACCGGCTTCTGCGGCATGGAAATAAGGACGAGAACCATCATCATTAGCCGACCAAAAGTGAGTCATATTCTCATCACTCATTTGGCGTTGAGCTAAACGTTGTGCCCAGATCTGTGCTTGATTGGCAAATTCTTGTTCTTGAGTGCAGTGGAAAAGTTCGACTGCCGCTAATAACGCGCAGTATTCATCAATGATGTTTTCAGTGCTGTCATTGAGGTATTGAGTATTGTGCTCAACCAAATGTTGATAAGCCTTGATCGCCGCTTCTAAATATTGATTTGAATTAAATTCACCGTGTTCTTCTAAGCGAGAAGCGCGGGCGAGGGCGGCGATGGCAATGCCGCCACCTTGACGAAATCCAGCTTGATAATCTTCGCCTTTATGCCCATCTTGAGTTTCATAAGCGCAGATCTCGCGCTGATTAATATCTTTACTCCACTTATCAAAAACAGTGGTGTAGAAATAGCCTTCAGGTGACAACATACGCACTAAAAAGTCAGCGCCAAATAAGGCTTCTTCGGTTAATCGAACCGTCGAAAAACGGGCAAAACTGTTCATCTCGGCTGTCAGTTCTAAACCTTTCAACATATTCCACACAACCATTGGAATTTGTTGTGGGTTGAGGAAATTGGCATAAGAAAGGTGACTGAGGTATTTACTCACATCCCCAGAGGCATCATACCAACCGCCATGCACATCGACGGTATTTTCACTATTAAGAACAGGGGTTTTGCGGTCGCGTTGATCGAAGATCCCGCCACAACGTTGAGATTTTAAATAGTGCAAACAATCGGAAAAAGTGCGCTTCATTAGCACATTTTGACCGATCTCAAAAGCATGAGAATGATCGCTGCCAATCGCAAGGTAATAGTGGCCGGCTTGGGTGAAGTCTGAAAAGTCGATTTGATAGAAGTCGCCAAAATGCCAGTTATCGACTGATTTTTTGCCAGAGATGAGGAGATTTTTCACCACTTGATGAGTATTCGCATCGACCAATTTAGCGGTCAGATGTTGGTCCAGTGTTGAGGCAAGTACCACAGCATTTTTGCTACTAAAGCAAGGGTAACCAATATGGTTAGTAAAAATTTGCATCGAATGCTCCTAGCCTCTTTTAAAATAGGCTCTGACACCGATTAAGAGTCAGAGCCAATCTGTTGTAACTTGAAGCGACAAGCTTGCCGCTTCAATGTTCTTAGGTAATGCGTGTTTATTTTTCAAATAAGTAACAGCGAACAAAATGGTTAGTCGAAAGTTGCGTTACTTCCGGCATTTTTTCGCGGCACTTATCTGACACATGCAGACAACGACCGGCAAATGGACAACCGACAGACTCTGGCGTCCAAAGTGGAATATCACCTTTATTGCCTTTTAGCTTTTCGTGGATCGATTTCTTAGGATCCGGAACCGCTGATACCAATAATTGAGTGTATGGGTGCTGAGGATCATGAATGATCTCATCGGTGTCGCCCCATTCCACCATGTGTCCGACGTACATGACTGAAAGGTCTTCAGCAATATAACGAGCGGTAGCGATATCATGGGTGATATAAAGTAGAGACATTTTCTTTTCAAACTTCATCTCTTCCATTAGGTTCAAAACACCGGCGCGAATCGAAACATCCAACATTGATGTTGGTTCATCGGCAAGTACCACTTCAGCGCCGACTGCAATGTTACGCGCCAAGTTGACACGTTGACGTTGACCGCCAGATAACTGATGCGGGAATTTCACTGAGGTTTCTTTGGCTGGGTTTAGGCCCACTTGCTCAAGCAGTTCATAAACACGCTCTTGTAGCTCTTTTTTATTGCTGCTTTTTACTTTGTTATGAATGATCAAAGGGCGAGCAATGTGGTGAAAAATGTTATGGGTTGGATTTAACGACCCAAACGGGTCTTGCCATACCATTTGCACCCCTTCACGATATTGCATTAGATCGTGTTTCTTTTTGATCTCTTGAATATCACGACCTTTGTACTCAATGTGGCCACCGCTTGGAGCGTACATTTTGGCGATCATTTTGGCGGTGGTCGATTTACCTGAACCCGATTCACCGACCACAGCAAGACCACGGCTTTTGTACATCTTAAATGACACGTCATTGATAGCGCGCATTTTGGTTTGCTTCATTGAATTGCTGTTAAGCGGGAAATCTTTAATCAGATTCTTCCCTTCAATCAACAATTTTCCATATACTTCTGATGAGCTCATAATTGTCTCCAGCTTTACGCTAATTCTTTGTTAACTGGCTGTTATCGCCGTTTTTTCTATGCGTTGGTTCGCTATACTGTCGCGACTGAAATTGGCTCGCCATATAAATGACAGTTAGACAATCGACCCGGCTCAATTTGACGCAATTGGGTTGGAACTTGGCGACAAGTGTCATGAACACGTTCACAACGAGCTTGGAAACGACAGCCTTGTGGGATGTCTAGCAAGTTCAAAGGGTTACCCGGAATACCCGTTAGCTTGGTTTTTGGCCCAGTTAACGGTGGGAAAGAAGACCCCAGCCCTTTGGTGTACGGATGGTAAGGCGACTCTAAAATTTCTTTTGAAGGTGCGACTTCAATTAATTCACCTGAGTACATGATGCCGATGCGGTCAGAGAACTCGACCATCAGTGACAAATCATGGGTAATGAATAAAATTGAGAAACCAAACTCTTCTTTTAGCGCATAAATCTTTTGCAGAATTTCACGTTGTACCACTACATCGAGTGCGGTGGTTGGCTCATCCATAATGATCATTTTAGGATTAAGCGCTAACGCAATTGCAATAACTAAACGTTGACGCATACCACCAGAGAACTGGTGCGGGTAATCGTTTAAGCGATCGGGGTGAATATCCACGATTTCCAATAGACCTTGAGCGCGAATCACCGCTTGATCACGAGTCATATTGGTATGACGCATGATCACATCACAAAATTGCTCTTCTAGAGGTAATACTGGGTTCAAGGCGTTCATGGCACTTTGAAATACCATCGACATTTGGCTCCAGCGGAAAGACTGCATACGGTCTTCGCTGTACTTCAAAATATCTTCACCGTTAAAAATCACTTCACCGCCGGTAATAAAGGCTGGCGGCTTATGCAGACGCATTAGCGAGAATGCGACGGTTGATTTACCACAACCAGACTCACCGGCCAGACCAAATACTTCGCCTGGCGCTAGGTCAAAACTTACATTGTTCACCGCGCGGACATCGCCCGCGTCAGTGATGTAATCAACACATAAGTTACGAACTGAGATGAGCGGCTCATTTTTATTGATATCTGTCATATTATTTATCTCCGCTCCAAAGTGCATTTTGAGGAGGCATTTCTGGTGTCCGTTCTTTTACGTCTTGCTCGGCAATCTTCTTCCAACGCTTCATGCCTTTATGTGAACGTAATTGCGGGTTAGCAACTTCATCAACTGCGAAGTTAAGCAGTGCGAGACCAACAGCCAATACAGTCAATGCCATACATGGTGCAATCAGTTCCCACCATGCGCCAACCAAGATGGCGGATGAGGTTTGTACGTTGTATAACATGATGCCCCAGCTGATGGTGCTTGGGTCGCCAAGACCTAGGAACGAAATAGTCGCTTCCATCATGATGGCATACATCACAGAACCGATGAAACTTGCGCCTACAATCGAGATAAGGTTTGGCAGAATTTCAACAAAAATAATGCGGAATGAAGATTCACCCAATACTTCTGCTGCTTTGACGAACTCTTTTTCACGTAGAGCTAAAGTTTGTGAACGTACCACACGAGCGCCCCATGCCCAGGAGGTACAACCTATTATCAAGGCGATGGTTAATGGCCCTGCCTCACCAATAAAGGCAGCCAGAACAAACAGTAGTGGGTACTGCGGTATTACCAACATAATATTCATGGCGGCGGTGAGTACATCATCGGTTTTGCCACCAAAGTAGCCAGCCGAAACACCAATCACTGTGGCTAAGAAACACACCACAATACCAGCACCAAAACCCACACCTAGCGATACACGAGCACCGTAAGCAAGTTGAGACCAAACATCACGCCCCATACGAGTGGTACCCAGTGTGTGATCGGCTTTTTTCGACATCGCCATAGTGCGGCGGTCGTTAGCAAGATTGGTTGCGACCCATCCGTCTGGCGTGCTTTGTGCCATTTTTACGATAGCACTTGGGTATTCATGTGGATTACCGGTACGTTTATCGGGTGCATGTTTAGTGATAAACGGAGCAAATACTGCGATAAAAATGAATAACATTAAGATAATCATGCCGGTTAAAGCTTTAGGATTACCGACTATTAATTTAAGGAAACCTTTCATGATTATTTGCCTCCCTTACGTAGGCGAGGGTCAAGTACGACATACAACATGTCGGCCAGTAAGTTAAAGAACAGCATAAATAAGGTCATGATAAGCAGTTGACCTTGGAGAACTTGATAGTCACGAGAGTTGATGGCGTTAAATAACACCGAACCTAGGCCTGGGTAGTTAAAGATGATTTCAACAATCAACTGACCACCAATTGCCATACCTAACGACATCGACAGCGCGGTCACACTTGGTAGCATGGCGTTACGTGCCGCGTAGTTAAACACCACTCGGTTTTCGCTTAAGCCCTTCCCCTTTGCCATGGTGATGTAATCTTCACCTAACAAGTTAATCATGTTGTTACGCATGTTAATTAAGAAGCCACCAATCTGAACCACAGAGGCACAGAACAAAGGTAGAACGGCGTGATAGGCGACATCTTTAATAAATGTCCAGCTAGTCCAATCAGGTAGGTTACCTGCGGTGTAAGCGTAACCGGTTGGGAACCAACGCAAGCCAACCGCAAAGGTAAACATGGCTAACATCGCAATAACCACTTGTGGTACCGCTTGCACCACTAACATTCCTGGCGAAATAAAAGTGTCGAATTTGCTGCCACGTTTCCATGCAGCGAAAATGCCAAGAATGGAACCTAAAGAAAAAGAGAAAGCAACCGCAGTACCGGCTAAAAATAATGACCATCCAAATGCACGACCTAATAAGTCAGACACTGGTAATGGAAAGAACTGAATTGAGGTGCCCAAATTCCATTGGAAAATGTTTTTAATGTAGGCAAAATATTGTATAAAAATATTACCGTCGACAAAGCCTAATAGCTCTTTCATTGCCGCGATACGTTCTGGAGTAACCTGCACAGTAGCGTGAGCAAACATCATGGTAACTGGGTCACCAGGCATGGCACGCGGAATCGCAAAGTTAATCGTTGCAGCGACGACTAAAGCGATAAAATAAAAACCTAAACGTCTTAAGAAAAATCCCATAACTTACACCTTAACTATCCCAGATTTTTTGGCCTGACTCTGGTTTCAGGACGCCTATTTCAGACAAAGAAATCCCCTGACGACGAGCGCCATACTTTTATCAGTAGGAGGGAGATTTAAATGGCGGCGCATTAGGCATGCGCCGCACGAGTGAACGACTTGCTTATTTAACTGGTTTTAGGTCCAGTACTTGCAATAGACGCTCAGGAATACCAGCCCAGATGCTTGGACGGCCCTTTGGATTTTTCTCATTCCACCAACCAGTGAAGCGCTTCGTGTTGTACTGGAAGAATTGCGCGCCAGACATAACAGGAATCGTTACTTGGTTTTCAGCAATGATTTGTTGGATTTGGTGAGCAATGTTCATTTGCTCTTGCTTGTCAGCCGTTTTGTAGAAGCTGTTTAGCAATGAATCTAACTTATCATTTTTGAAGAAATGCATCGCGAAACGAGGCATACCCTGACCGCTTTGCAACGCTGAGTTGTAAGCCGAGTTCCAGTAAGTGTATGGATCCGCACCGTGGAAGTAGTTAGTGAACGCAACATCGTAGTTCGCATCAAGCATTGCTTGGTTGTAAACCGCAAACTCAGGGGTACGTGCTTTGGCTTTAATGCCTACTTCTTCCAGCTGCTCAACCGCAAGCTGTACTGTGTTGTTAAAGTCAGTCCAACCGTTTGGTGATTGAATCAATAACTCAAATGGCTTACCAGATGGAGTATCAACAAATCCATCGTTGTTTACGTCTTTAAAGCCCGCTTTAGCAAGCAGCTTCTTCGCGCCGTCAACGTTGTAAGTGTTGTAGCCTTTGTATTTATTGTGAACTTTTTCGTCAGACCATGCTTCGAATGCGTAGCCTAGGCCCGATGCGAAGTCATTGACTGTACCGCCGCCGTAGAATGCGATATCAATGATAGTTTGACGGTCAAGAGCCATTGAGAATGCGCGACGGAAGTCAACGTTAGTCAATGCTTCTTTCTTAGCTGGATCTTTTTCAGCAAAGTTCACCATAAAGCCTTGTGTACCTGCTGCAGGGTACCAGTAATGGTGATCCTTGCTGACAGATGCGTAGGTTTTATCAATGTCTGGTACGAACGAAGACGTCCAATCTAACTCAGAGTTAATGATCTTACTTAATAGTTGGTCATTGTTGGCGATTTGTGGCACGCGTAAACAATCAACATTTAGGTCTTTCGCATCCCAGTAATTTGGGTTTTCACACTGAATGTAAAGTTGTGGTGTAAAGGTGTCGATCTCAGTAAATGGACCAGTACCTACAGGGTTTTCATTGGTGAAAGTGGTTGGATCTTTTACGTCTTTCCAGATGTGCTCTGCAACAACAGGCACTTTGGCAATCTCGTAAGGGACATTTGAATTAGCTTCGTTTAGGTGGAAGATAATTTGGTAGTCGCCTTTGATCTCAACGCTTTTAAGTTGCTTGTTAATACCAGATTGGTCAAGTGCTGGGAATTTTTTCACAAGGTTAAACGAGTAAAGCACATCGTGTGCTGTGAACGGCTTACCATCAGACCATTTAACACCTTTACGGATATCAAAAGTTACCGTCATTAGGTCATCAGACATTTTGAAATCTTTTGCAAGACGCATCACTGGCGTATTGCCGTGCATTTCGTTAAAGATAACTAGTGGCTCGTAAATGAAATCCGTCGTTGTTTTTAAGTTAGTAGCACCTAAGTACGGGTTAAAGTTACGTACAAATGTAGGGTAGAAATCCGGTACGATAGTCAATTCACTGCGCTCTGCAGCTGTTGCTACTGTAGAGAAACCAGTAGCGGCAACAGAGATAACTGCTGCAGCGATTGCTGTTTTTTTTATTTTGTTAAGCATAGCTGTTCCTTACTTTTGCTTTTGATTTAGCTTATTAAAAGGAATGTCATCAATTGATAAACACTCGCTTAAGACCTACCCCTGAATAATCTTCTATTGTGGATGTGATGTTCAAACATTCACTAATCATTCCAGAGTGGCCTGTAGGCCCTTTGCCAGTACAGAAAACACCTTATCGTTGAAATCGTCAATTTGTATTCCCGTTAAAAACGTCAAAGTTATGGCTTGTGACGTTAATAACGTAAAAATAAAATTAAATTTGTCGTTTTATTGCGCAGTTTGAAATGTGATTCATATCACGATTACGTTTATTTGGTCAGTATAAGTAAGTAATCACTACGTTTAAGTGCTTTTAAATAAGGTGGTATTTGTTATTGCTTTTGATCTTGCGATCTGGATCACTTACAGTGAGTGAGCTTACTTTTTTACTGAAAAATAGTATTGCCAATTTGTTGTGACTGACTTCGCATTACCTACAAAAGTTACGCTTTTGGGGTCAACAAAAATCCAAATTAGTGCTTTTTTGTTACTGTTTATCAGTCGGTACTGGCTGTTATTTATTAGTGTAAAATAAGTATTGGTGCGGTTTTGTTAGCTTGTTAGTGTGGTGCTTATCTTGGCTATAATGGTGAGTTGATCGTACAGCCTTAGGCGCCCCACCTTTTTTCAACCGCCAAAAAAGGTGGCAAAAAGGCCGCAGCAAAGCAGGGTTATCGAAGTTATACCCATTCCATCAATGTCATGATCGTTCAACATTGAGTGCAGAGAAGTGTGTCAAAGGCCATGATGACCTTTTCTCAAGCGGCCAAGGACAGATCCGCGTCTTTTTGGTGTATTCAAACTGATCAAATATTAAATGGAATTGGTATTGCTTCCTGCAGTGAACAAAAAAATGCCGTTAAGATGCTCAGATCTTAACGGCGTGATTATTATTAACAATCGCTATCTTACTTAACTCATCAACATGGTTCTAACTTACCCATATTGCTCTCACTCACCAACATAGCTGAACTCTCCAATGCTGCTTTAACTTAGCAAGATTGCTGAACTCATCAATATAGTTTAACTCACCAACAATAGTTGCAGCTTTTCACGACACTCAATCAAATGCTGGCGCTGTGGGGTATTGGCGTTGCTGTGTTCTAGGATGTAATCAATGGTATTGAGTACGGTGCGCCAACGTGGTGTTTTAGGCAGGGTTTCAATCCGTAGATATTTATCTAAGGTGCGGGTTTGTAGGGTGCTACGGTCGAGATAGACGCGCCACAAGCCACTTTCCTCGGCTAAGGTGTATTTAGTTTGGCCCGTTGCCGATTCCCAATAATCGAGCGCGGTAGTCATTGTATCGACTAAAATATCACGCATAATTTGCTGTTTATCTTCGCTCTTATGCGACACTTTATCGGCTAAGCGAGTAAATTCACCGCCCAGCTCTTTAAGTTGCTGTAGTTTGTTTTTATCGCCTTCAAACGCATAACTCGACAGTGCTTCGATGGCGGTTTCTAAGTTATCAATTCGCTGCGCATTAACGCCGCCGCCAATATTAAAGATATACATAGATTGTAGGCCTGAAGCTTGCGGTAGCGTTAACACGTCACTTTGGATGTGCACTCGCTTATCTTCAATGAAAATATCCGCATCGCCACAAAAATGCTCTTGGGTTAAATTCAGGTATTTCGGTGCGATAATCTCATCGGCGGTAGAGCGCTTGAGTTGCTCGGGGCTGCGCTTAAATAATTTAGCCGCCGAATCATTGGCAAAACGAATTCGACCATCTTCACGCACGCAAACAATCGCTTCTGGCGCCGACTCTAATTGCTCTAATAAGCGACCTTGAGTTTCCAGTAGGCTGGCTTCAACTTGTTCTCTAATGCGTAGCTCTTGTTGTAATTTGCTATTTTCTATCCGGCGTTGTTCGGCCTTACTGGCGGTTAAGTGAGCTTTAATCCGCGCCGCCAGTTCTTGTTTATTAAATGGTTTAGTTAAGTAGTCGTTCGCCCCCGCTTCAAAGCCTCGTACCCGATCTTTGCTTTGGCTTAGTGCTGTCAGTAAGATAACCGGCAGTTCACCATGATCATATTGTTGGCGGATTTCTTCACAGGCTTCATAACCACTCATGCCTGGCATCATTACATCCAGTAAGGCTAATTCTGGTTTCTCTTTCTCAATTAATTGCAGCGCACTTAAACCATCGGCTGCGGTTTTCACTCGGTAGCCTTCTAAACGTAAGAAACTGTCTAAAATGCGTAAGTTCACCGGTTCATCATCAGCTACCACCAATAATGGACCATCGCTATTTACTGGCAATGATGAGGAATCAAGATCAGTGAGCGGGGCATTACTTTCTGGAGCTTGAAAATGCTCATTTGGCGCTTGGTATTTATGCTCAGCGATTTGTTGCTCACTGGCTATTGGTAATGAGAAGCTAAACGTGGTGCCGACCAGCGGCTGACTACTGACATACAGCGATCCCCCCATCAGTTCAATTAATTGGCGACTAATTGACAAGCCTAAACCTGCCCCTTGACGATAACGACTCGAATCTTGTCCAGCTTGGATAAGCGGCTCGAAGATGTGGTCAAGTTGATCGGCGGGGATCCCTTGGCCGGTATCCACCACTTGCATGCGAATATTATTATCTAGCACCGTGGCCGAGATAATGATCTTGCCTTCACTGGTGTATTTGATCGCATTACCAATTAAGTTATACAGCACTTGCTCTAAGCGTTGAGCATCGGCGGCGATTAACGGCAGCTCTAATGGAATTTGGTTAATAATGCGGATCGGTTTACTGCCAAGTAGATGTTGAGATAATTCCAATACTAAGCGAGTGGCCGACGCAACGTCCACTGTAGTGGTTTGAATGTCTAAATTGCCATAACGCATTTTATGGTAGTCGAGTAGGTCATCGACCAAAGTGGTTAGGCGTTGACCGCTATTAATGATAATATCGAGTTGATGCCTTTGATTGGCTGGCAATGGGCCATTCGCACCAGAGATCAACGATTCCGCAATGCCGACCATACCGTGCAATGGGGTTCTTAATTCATGAGAAGTCGTGGCCAAAAACTCATCTTTCAGCTTATTGGCCAGTTCCAAATCATCATTTTTTTGCTTGATGGTTTGAATATTATTTTCGAGAATTTTATTTTGATCGCCGATCAATAAGATCTTTTCTCTGATCGAGCGTTGCATACGGATAAAACTAACCGATAAGCGGCCAATTTCATCTTTGCGTTTTAATACTTCAAGCTCTTGATCGAGATCGCCGGCGGACACTCGCTCTGCTGCCCACGCAAGTTTTAATAATGGTGCGGTAATAAAGTTAGATAAATAATGAGAGCACACCACCACTAAAATAATGCCTATTACCATCACAATTGCGAAGATATTTTTTAATTGGTGAACTCGGGCATAAGCTTGTTTTTCAGGTAATTGAACTACTAGCGCCCAAGTTTTATCTTTTATATGAATAGGGGTGTAAGCGGCTAGAAGTTTTTCACCATTGGTATCGGTAAATGATTCAACCGCAGAATGACCGGCTAATGCTTTATCGATAACCAAGCTACTGGCATCGATACTTTTTTGAGATAAATCGAGTACTTTTGAATGTTTATGCTGGCCGACTAATAATTTGGTTAACGATTCTTTTTTACTATGCGCGTTGATCATATTTGATAAAGCGGTATTGGGCAGTTTAAACATTGCATAACTGTGTAAGTACCCTTGCTGAATGATAGGCGCCCCTAACCACAAAGTTTGCTTGGATTTGTCTTTATTAAAATCAGAGAAAATAACGGGGGTGTAATCTTCATTATTTTTACGTGAGGCTTTGACGGTATTTCTTAACTTAGCGAAAGTTTGGCCGAGCGGAGTTTTTTGATAAGGGCCGCTTAATAAGTTGGTGCCATAATCCGCGTCTTTTTTGACTGAGTAAGCTACGTTACCATTGCGATCAACTAATAATATATCGCTGAAATCAGAGCGTTTAAGCAGTTCGACAAATGCCCAATGGTAGCGTTTATGCAGCAGACGATAGCGCTCGCTGCCGATAAAATTAGGCGACTCTGGGAGGACCGCAGTTTTGATTTTATTGCCTGAACCTAAAATATAACGTTGTTGAGCATTTTTTCTAGCTTGCTCTATATTGTCACCGAGCATGGTGAAACCGTTGATTAAGCCATAAAAACGTCCGCCACTTGAATAGGCTAATTCAGAGCGAACCACCCCCATCACTTCCGATTCTTTCGCTTTGAGATAACTATTAACCTGTTGCTTTTTAGTATCACGAACGGAGAGCAAATAAGAGGTACTTTGTTCTTGCAAATCTTGGGTGTGAGAGTGTAAGAAAAAAACCGCAATAATAGTAAAAGGCGTAATACTTAGCACCAGAAACGCGACCATCAAGGTGTGCTGAAGCTTTTGGAATTTATTGGATTTTTTTGATTTAAACATAAGTGACTACTTGCTATTGAAATAAAGGGTGGCCGAAATGAAGAAAGTACTCATCTTTTAACTTTTTAGGCAAACGATTAAGCAAAGCCTTTTTACTACGTTATTTGTCGATAGGGAAGATAACTTTATTTTTGATATAAAAAAAGGTGATCGAGAACCAGTATTGTGAGTTTTAAAGTTTCAATATATCGTTGCTTATATTAAAAATCCTAACCCATCTGTTTTGTGAATAAATCTTGGCAGAGGGAATAAAGTAAACGAGATCGCAGATTGATAAGGGCAATATTGGCAGGAAATAATGGATCTTGAAAATAGAAAAAATTCAAGATCCACAAAGATTAGTGCTGAGTTTTATTGGCGTGGTAAATAGCAAATTTAGTATTTTTAGCCGCCACAATACAATGACCAAATGCTTGCTCAATGATCGGTTGGTATTTTAAAAAACTATTGGCGACGATAAACATTTGCCCTCGGGCAGAGAGATGCTGTGGTGCTTGCGATAACAAGGTTTCAGCCGCGCTGTATTGGGTATCTAAACCAGAATGAAACGGTGGATTACTGATTAAAAAATCATAACTTTTACCCACATCGGAATAAATATCTGAGGCAAAAACCTCACCGTCTAAACCATTAATGGCTAAAGTTGCTTTGCTTGATTCAATCGCAAGAGCGCTGATATCACACATCGCTACGTTGGCCTTAGGGTAACGAGTGGCAAGCACACAGCCAATCACGCCAGCGCCACAACCAAAATCAAGCACTTTTCCTTTCAGCCTTGGTAGGGTTTCAAGCAGTAGCTCGGTACCTTTATCAAATTCGCCATGACTAAATACCCCAGGCAGACTTTTTATTTGCAGAGTGTCATTACCAATGGTTAGCGGGTAAGTTTTATACCATTCATTTAAATCAAAAGCAGGCGCTTGGGTATGAGATTGACCCCAATAAAAAGAACAACGACGAGCGGAATCGTATTTCTTAACCGTGCCATATTGAGTAAACATTTTCTCAATACTCTTTACTCCTGAGCGGTTTTCGCCCACTACGCAGATTTCAGTATTCGGCCCTATTTTTGCCATCAACATAGCGAGTAAATATTGGGCCTCTGCCTTAGCTTTTGGCCAATATAGCAGCAACATATCCGCATCGATAGTGTCGGTCAGGTGCGCGCCAAAATAGGATTGAATCTGCTCATGCTGCTTAAATTGCTGATGATAGCCATAGTGAGTGGTAAAAACGGCTACCGACTGACAGTGTTTGGCTAATTCAAGACAAAACAGATCTTCGGCTTCACCGGCGATTAAGACGCGTTTATCTGAAAAGTACTCAATGTTACGTTGAGCGATTTGACTTGGAGCGGTATAGCTAGACATGGATGGGAAACTCTCAGTGAACAATGAGCAGATTTTCGCATAATATGGCCTTGATACCAATCATCTTACGAGTTACCAGCGGATTTAACCGGCAAGTGGTTGAAGTAGTGACGTATTGCAGCCGCGATTTATTAGGCGGTTACAATACGTCAATCGGGTAATATTTAGTTATTATCTTGCATATTGAGGAAATGTTTGAATTCTTCTTCATACATTTTAAATAGCACCATAGTGATAGCAAAAATCAATGGGCCATAAATTAAACCGATTAAACCGAATAATTGAATACCGCCTAATAAAGAGAAGAAGATCAATAAAGTATCCATGCCTGCGCTGCCTTGCATTAGCAGAGGACGAATGATGTTATCAATTGATCCAATGATGGTGACCCCCCATATAACCAAGAAAATCCCCCAACCAATATCACCAGTTAAGAATAAGTACGCCGCAGCGGGTACCCAAATTAATGCGGTTCCTACCACTGGAATAAACGAAGCTGCACCAATCATGGTTCCCCAGAACAATCCGGGTAACCCAACCAACCACAAGGAAAAACCACCAGCAATCGCTTGAGCAATCGCGGTTAAAAAGGAACCAAGCACTGCTGATTTAGATACCTGCTCAACTTCAGTGAGTAAGCGGTCTTCTTGGCTACGAGAGAGCGGTAGGATATGACGCATGCCATTAACCAGCTTATCGCGGTCGCGTAACAAGAAGAACAACACAAATAACATTAAAAAGAAATTAGCGAGAAATCCAGTCGCATCGCCTAAAATTTTGGCACTAAATGAGACCAAAACTGATCCAAATTGCGAGATAAAGCGTGCTGCTCGTTGGGCTATTTGTTGTGGGTCGAGGTTATCGAACGGTAAGTATTGATTGGCAATGTGCAGTGCTTTAGCAATATAAGGATGGCTAAGTAGCTCTTGAATACCGCCATCACTGGCCCAGGCATAAACGGTTTGGGAGAAGTGCGCTCCTTGCTGAATAATGGCGGCGAATACGGCTAATAATGGAATAACAATAATAAAAGTGAGCAGTAAACAAGAGATAAAAGCAATGCTATTAGGGCAACTTGACCAACGGTTTTCAAGCTTCTCATGTAATGGGTAAATAAGCAGTGAAATGATAAATGCCATCACAATTGAGTTGAGATAAGGGGATATCAATAAAAAACAAGCATAGGCAGCAAACAGTAATGCCACAATTAATACCCAATGTGTGGGGCCCATTCGAAACCTGTTAGTCATGTGTCGTCCTTGTTAAGGTCATATTGAAGCTATGGCTTCTTGAAATGAGTAGAATATAAGCGTATATAATGACGGTAAAGCTAATCGTTATCAATTAATGTTTAATCGCATTTGGAGGCAATATGGCATGTTGTGGTAAAAAAGAAGGTTGTGCGAGTAACAAGCGCAGAAAGCCTATTCCATGGTTCAGTGTTTTAGTTGCGGTTGTGGTATTGCTCGTGATTATTAATTGGCAATAATTATACCCTTCGTACTTGAAGCTACAGCTTTGTTGGCTACGTTCACTCACCCCAATCATTTAGGCAAGCTAAACTCATGGGGCTAAGCGATCTTGCCGCCTCACTGTAACCTCAATTACTTTGGGTATAAATAGCATCTTCGTACTTGAAGCTACAGCTTTGTTGGCTACGTTCACTCACCCCAATCACTTAGATGAGCCTTCTGTTTATAAAAGAAGGCTCATGGGGCTGAGTGATGTTGGGGGTAAATAATTCCCTCTAAAATATTATTTAGACTCTGTGGCCATGATTGCAAAACAACGATCAGCGGCTTCAAGGGTTGCTTCTATCTCACGAGGTGAGTGAGCAAGTGACATAAAGCTGGCCTCAAATGCTGATGGTGCTAAGTTAACACCATGCTCAAGCATTAAGTGGAAGAAGCGCTTAAAGCGTTCTGTGTCACATTTAGTCACGTCTTCATAGCAAGTAACGGTTTTTTGCTCAGTAAAGAAGAAACCGAACATACCACCCACATAGTTAATCGCCATTGGAATGCCGTGCTCTGCAGCGGATTTTTTTAGCCCTTTAGCCAATAGTTTAGTGTGTTTAGCTAGGCGCGCTTCGTTTTCTTCACCTTCTAATTCGTTCAAACAAGCTAGACCTGCCGCCATCGCGATAGGGTTACCAGAGAGTGTACCTGCTTGGTAAACCGGACCGGTAGGGGCAACAAATTGCATTACATCGCGACGACCACCAAATGCGCCGACTGGCATGCCGCCACCAATCACCTTACCCAGTGTGGTTAAGTCTGGCTTGATGTCGTAGTACGCTTGTGCGCCGCCTTGGGCCACCCGAAAACCTGTCATCACTTCATCAAAAATCAGCAATGCGCCGGATGCATCACAAATCTCACGTAAGCCTTCAAGAAAACCTTCAACCGGAGGAATGCAGTTCATGTTGCCCGCTACAGGCTCCACAATAATACAAGCAATCTCACCTTGGTTAGCATCAAACAACTCTTGCACTGAGGTTAAATCATTAAAGGTGGCGGTTAATGTGTATTTAGCAAAATCAGCGGGTACGCCAGGAGAGCTTGGTTGGCCTAAGGTTAATGCACCAGAACCGGCTTTAACTAATAAGCTATCAGCGTGGCCGTGGTAACAACCTTCAAATTTAAGGATCTTATCGCGACCGGTAAAACCACGCGCTAAACGAATGGCACTCATGGTCGCTTCAGTGCCTGAATTCACCATGCGCAGTTGTTCCATTGATGGCACTAACTCAGAGACTTTTTCAGCCATTTTGATTTCAGATTGAGTTGGCGCGCCAAAACTAAGACCTCGTTCTGCCGCTTTAATCACCGCGTTACGAACTGCAGTATTGTTATGGCCTAAAATCATTGGTCCCCAAGAACCCACATAATCAATATAAGCTTTACCATCGGCATCAAAGATTAATGGACCATCTGCACGTTTGATGAAAAGAGGGGTGCCACCGACACCATTAAATGCACGTACAGGTGAATTGACACCACCGGGAATAGTCTGCTGTGCTTGTTGGTACAGTTCAGAAGATTTGCTCATGGGGTTTCCTTTATTTTTCTCTTAGTCGCTACGCGCTTCTTGTCGCAGCCAGAAGTCTTATGCGGAAAGTACAACACCGCTATTCATTTAGCATGCTTGTTGATTTAGGCATGACTGGAATACCTGAGCATTGTATAACTAAGATGGTAGATATTGCACTGATTTAGACGTTAAAATTTGTTAAAGCCGCGCCAATGGTGTTAAATCAGAGGCACTTTATTTTGTCAAAACAAGATCAATACTTGAACGATAAGGTCAGGTATTAGATAATCACTATAATTCAAGTTTGATTGCATAACATAGATGGTAAGACATTCTTAATGCAGTTGTATCTTACGCTAAGCCTGATTAAATGAATGGGTTTGGTATTTACGCTAATGTGAGAGGCTGTCATGAGCGATGAGCAACTACCTTTATCTTTTTCTGAAACCGCTGCGGCGCGAGTAAAAATCTTGATTGAGGAAGAAGAAAATCCAGAATTAAAACTACGTGTTTATATCACCGGCGGTGGTTGCAGTGGTTTTCAATACGGCTTTACTTTTGATGAGAAGGTAAACGAAGGCGATACCACTATTATCAAACAAGGTGTGACCTTAGTGGTTGATCCTATGAGCTTACAATATTTGCTGGGTGGTGTAGTTGATTACACCGAGGGCCTTGAAGGATCTCGTTTCTTCGTCAATAACCCTAATGCCACCACAACTTGTGGCTGTGGTGCGTCGTTTAGCGTGTAATGCCGACGCCATTTCAAGTTGAATACGCCGAAAAGACGCTGTCCCGTCCTAGGCGCTTGAGAAAAGGCCATTCATGGCCTTTTGCACTTTTCTCTGTATCCAATTTTGAACGGTCATAAAATGACTGAAATTTGTGTAACGTTAATTAAATCGATTAAAAATGCCTATCTTATTGAGATAGGCATTTTTTTTACTCTTTTGCGATCAACAAATGGTTATAGCGCTTGAGCTGATCTAAATTTTGTTTCGCCAGTTTGATAAAGTCATTTTTCTTTTTACCTATCAATGATTTAGATTGCGGTAAATTGACTGTTCTTGGGTTTTTATGTACCCCATGAACTAAGAATTCATAATGCAGATGAGGGCCTGTCACTCGCCCTGTGCCGCCTAGTGTGCCGACCGTATCACCTTGTTTAACTCGTTGGCCGGTTTTTACCGAACGCTTCTTCATGTGTAAATACTTGGTAATGTAAGTATTACTATGACGAATAAACACATAGTTACCGTTAAATTGGTTATAGCCTGATTTTGCCACAATGCCATCACCAGCCGCCCAAATTGGCGTGCCGACGGGTGCAGCATAATCGGTGCCACGGTGCGCGACGACCTGTCCGGTTACTGGATGACGACGAGTAGGGTTGAAATTTGAGGTGACACGACGAAAATCAATCGGTGAGCGTAAAAAGGCTTTTTTCATCGCACGACCTTGATCATCATAGTAATTACCATCTTCAGGATTATAAATGGCTTTAAAGCTTGATCCTTGGTTAGTGAACACTGCCGCAATAATGTTACCTTGACCGATATTACGTCCTTCGACAAAACGATCTTCATACAGTACTTCAAAGTGATCGCCGGCGCGTAAATCTAATGCAAAATCAATATCCCAACCAAAAATACCAGCTAATGCCATAATTTGATTGGCTGATAACCCTGAGCTTACGGCGGCATTCCAAAAGTTAGAACTGATGGTGGCTTCGGTGTAATTGTATTGGGCATCAATCTCTTTTGTTTCAACTTTTGAGGTAAAAGTATCGCCTTGTTTATAAACCCGAAAAGATTGATGAGCGGAGAGTGGTCGCACTAATTCAACGAGTTGGTTACTTTTATCAAACCCAAAATTAAGCGTATCGCCTGGACGTAGGCGCGACAGTTGTTTTTCAATATCATTATTGCTGCTAATTAATTGATGCAGCAATTTGGCAGAAAGCCCAATACGACTAAATAATAGCGAAGCACTTTCGCCCGATTGCACCGTATAAGGTTGCCAATGGAGCCAATTCTTTTCGATAGGATTGGAGCTTAATGCTTCGGTTGGGATCTCTAGCGGGTAAGATTTCCCGATTTTAAACTTGGGTTGATGCTGAGTGAGATCGTCCATATCCGGTAAAATCAATACCGCCAGAGTAATGAACACCACAATAGAGGCGATCAAGATTTTATGTAACTTTGGCAGTCGGGATGATTGGGTGCGTATGTTCATTGAGATTGATATAAATATAGTGATAAAAATAAGATGAGTCAGTCTAACTGGTTTCCAAAAAGGGCGCTATTGAGTATCATGTCTTGATACACTTTTTATGCCTAATTTTCGGAGTAAATCTAAATGGCGAGTATTGAAGCAGCACTGGCTGAGATTAAGCGCGGTGTCGAAGAATTGATCCCTGAAGCTGAATTGATTGAGAAATTAAAACTTAACCGCCCTTTACGTATTAAATTAGGCGCCGATCCAACCGCACCTGATATCCATTTAGGTCATACGGTTATCCTTAACAAATTACGCGCATTCCAAGAATTGGGTCATGATGTGACGTTTTTGATTGGTGACTTTACCGGTATGGTTGGCGATCCAAGTGGCAAAAATACCACTCGTCCACCCCTGACGCGTGAAGATGTGCTGGCCAATGCGGAAACGTACAAGCAACAAGTGTTTAAAATTCTTGATCCAGCCAAAACCAAAATTCAATTTAATTCTGAATGGCTAAATGAATTAGGCGCAGCCGGTATGATCCGTTTAGCATCGAACCAAACCGTGGCTCGCATGCTTGAGCGTGATGACTTTAAAAAGCGTTATGCTGGCAATCAACCTATTGCTATCCACGAATTTATGTATCCTTTATTGCAAGGCTACGATTCAGTTGCGATGGAAACCGATGTGGAACTAGGCGGGGCGGATCAAAAATTCAACTTGCTAATGGGCCGTGAATTGCAAAAAGCGCACGGACAAAAACCTCAAGTTGTACTAATGATGCCTTTGCTGGTGGGTTTAGACGGTGAGAAGAAAATGTCTAAATCTTCTCATAACTACATTGGTGTTAGTGAAGCGCCAAGTGAGATGTTTGGTAAGATCATGTCGATCTCTGATGTGTTGATGTGGAGCTACTACGAGTTGCTTTCATTCCGTCCATTAGACGAAATCGCCCAATTTAAAGCTGATGTTGAAGCGGGTAAAAACCCACGCGATGTTAAGATTCTTTTAGCCAAAGAAATCATTGCACGTTTCCATACTCAAGCCGACGCTGATGCCGCTGAGCAAGAATTCATTAACCGTTTCCAAAAAGGTGCGATGCCTGACGAAATGCCAGAATTTGAATTTGAAGCCGGTATTGCCATTGCCAACTTATTAAAAGAAGCGAGCCTAGTGGGTTCTACTTCAGATGCAATGCGTATGATCCGTCAAGGCGCAGCAAAATTAGATGGTAATAAGATTGAAGATACTAAGCTGGTACCGGAAGTTGGTACGGCGGTATACCAAGTGGGTAAGCGTAAGTTTGCCCGTATTACGATTAAGTAATTGAATAAGTTAACGAGCGACTAAATTCTAGCGACTCGTTATGCTTGTTATCAATAAAAGCGAGATTCCCTGTCTATTCGCCTAGGCTCACGCATGGAATGACGAACTTTTTGCTCGTCATCCCAGAAATGAGGCACGAATTATCTGGGATCTCGCTTTTTGCTTTATTTAATTATGTTAGAGACTTGAGCCTATCACTAACCTTTTAGCTGAAAAGTCGGCAACGATAAATGCCAACGAATGGCCGCTAAACGAATGCTTAGTGTTACCACCACGCCAAGTAAAAAGGCTGGTGAACTATCAATGCCAAAATACAGCGCACTGGTATGAACAATACCGCCGGCAATACAGGCCACCGCATAGATCTCGCTACGCAATACCATTGGAATTTCACGTGCTAAAATATCGCGAATGATCCCACCACCACAACCGGTTAATACCCCCATTAAAACCGCGATCATCATTGAATCTTGCAAGCGTAATGACTTCTCCACCCCAATGCCGACAAACACCGCCAGACCAATGGCGTCACAAACGGGAAGTATATACCAAGGCAGTTTTGTTGGGCGTCTTACCAAAATGAGAGTGGTTAAACAGGTAAGTAAGATAACCCACAAGTAATTATTATCAATGATCCAAAAAATCGGTGTCGCACCCAGCATCATATCGCGGATCGAACCACCACCAATGGCGGTTACTGCTGCTAATACCACCACTCCAAAAGGGTCCATTTTTAATCGTCCAGCGAGTAATACGCCGGAAATGGCAAAAATGGCGGTGCCAAATAAATCGAAAAAATAAAGTAAAGATATATCCATGGTAATAAGGTCTGCGATTGGGTTAACAATATTGCGGCAGATTCTACTGTGGTTCGGCCTTAATGCAAAACCTTATTCGAGTGGCGAGCTTGATCAAAATCATCACACACTTGCTTAATTGCTTTCAAGCTACGCATAGTAGGGCGATTTAACCAATCGGGGTTTAATGTCCAAATAAACTGATGCTTAACGGCGGGGATTTGCGGCCAGTCTTGCCACAATTTGGTCGTAATGTTTTGTTGATTAGAGGTGAAAATAACCTGTGGTTTGGCATTGATCACTTGTTCACGACCCACTTGAGGATAGGGGGCGGAACTGTTGGCAAAGATATTGTGACCATGGCAAATATCAAAAATAGCGCTCGGCCAGTAAGGATCGGACATGGTGATGATCGTTGAGTCACCCATTTGGAAGAAGTAATTTACTCGCGCTTTATTTTTGTTTTCGGTTCTAATTGCGGTGAGTTGCTGGCGAAAAAGCTGCGCCTGTTGCTGGCCAATAGTGGGATCAGGTGCCCATCGGCTGAGATCTTCTAAGCTATCGGCAATATCATCAAGGGTATTGATGGAGGAGTAGTAAACCGGAATACCAAATTGTTTGAGTTTTTCAACTTCGCGTGGGCTAGAGTTTTTCGACCAAGCGATGACTAAATCAGGCTTAAGCGCAATAATACGCTCTAATTTAATGCCTTGATAATTAGATACTCTTTCCAGTTTTAATGCTTGAGGAGGGTAATCGCTGCTTTCACTGACACCAACTAAGCTATCGCCTAAACCGGCAGAAAATGCCAACTCGGTGGCATGAGGGGTTAGCGTGATCACTCTTTTCGCTACTGGGTGTGCAGGCGTATTAGCGATACTGCTATTTGCCGTACTGCTATTTGCGATACAGCTTGCTGAGATCAATAGCAGAATAAGAAAGAGGTAAAAAGAGCGTAGTGCCGACATGTCAGGATCCATTGCGTGTCAGTGATGAAATTTCTGTAAAAGCCTTTTTCACGAACAATATTGCCGCATCAGCTATCAATATTGAGCATAGAGAAAGTGTTAAAGACTATAGGTGGTCTTTTTCAAGCACCCATAGATGGGGCCGCGTCTTTTCGATATGTTCAAATTGATAGCTTAGCTTATCGCGTGAATAGGATAAATATTAAGCTTTAATAAGCGTCAACATTGCCATCACCATCGCCGAAGAACTCTTGGCCGCTAATGGTAAAAATTCATCAAAGCTCATTGGTGATTCTTTATCGGCTACATCTGAGATTGCACGCACGACCACAAATGGCTTGGCAAATTGATGACAGGTTTGAGCAATCGCTGCCGCTTCCATTTCAACCGCAACCGCAGTTGGGAAGTGTTGACGAATAAAGGCTTGTTTTTCAGGGGTACAGACAAATACATCACCAGTACAAATAAGACCGCGAACTGCGTAAGTATCGTTCATGGTTGCCAGTGCTTGTTCGGTCAGTTGGATCAGTTTTTCATCGGCAATAAAAGCGGCAGGTTGTTGCGCCATTTGACCAATTTCATAACCAAAAGCGGTAACATCAGCATCGTGATGACGAACTTCAGACGAAATCACCACATCACCAAGATTTAAGCTTGAATCAAAACCACCAGCAGAACCGGTATTAATCACCACATCCGGTTGGAAGCATTCAATTAGTAGCGCAGTACCAACACTGGCTGCCACTTTACCTATTCCTGATTGCAGCAACACAACATCGACACCATTGATGCTACCGGTGTAAAAAGTACAGCCACCTTTGGTTTGTGATTCGCTATTGCTTAATGCGTCTTTTAGGATCGCAACTTCTTGTTCCATTGCGCCAATAATGCCAACTTTCATAATGTTCTCTGCTTCAATCTAGGTCAATAATGGCGCGATTGTATCATATTAAATGCGAGGGTTAAGGCTGGATAAGATTTTGTTCGAGTAACTTGGTGCGCAGTTTTTGTAGGCGCTCACGATTGACGCCAAAATCTGAATGGCCGACACGAGACTTAGAGCGAATGTGTAAATGGATACCCTCTTTAACGATCTCTACATCATCGGTAAAGCGCAACACTAAACTGGTAAAAGTTAAATGCAGATAATCATCGTTTTTTTCTATCGTTTCAGTGCGAGGAAAGCTTAATGCCACCGTTTCGATTTGGCTTAGACTAATATCGCTGGAAGTCAAAACAAACGGCGCAACTTGATAATCTTTGCGCGTTTCTTGAGTGGATACACAGTTGGGTTTTGAACTGCATAGCATTGGCGCATGAGGTGATGTTTGATTAGATTCCATACTTTTACTCTGGCTGCTGCAACTGGTTAATAGTATAACCATAGCGAATGAGATGAATTTTTGCATATAAACCCTAAGAAAATAGTGATGTTAATCGAATTATTTATATCTAAAAATCTAACCAATATGGATTGATAGTATTAGACTAAATTTACCTTTTAAAGCGTAAAAATAAAGCCCTACACAGTGAACTATGTAGGGCTTAAAGCGTGACTCAGATTCAATGAGCTTATGCAGATTTCATTAATGAATCGGCGCGAGCTTCAAGGTTTGAACTGCCCATTAAGTAACTGTCGATAGCGCGAGAACACTCACGACCTTCGTTGATACAACGCACCACTAAAGATTGTCCAGTACGCATATCACCGGCAGCAAACACACCTTTTTGGTTGGTTTGATAATCTTGGCTGGCCACATTACCGCGATCATCCAATTTAATATCAAGCTGTGCTAGTACGCCTGTTGGTTCTGGGTGTAGAAAGCCCATTGCCAAGAAAGCTTTGGTACATGGGATCACTCGCTCAGAGCCTGCTACTTCATCAAAGCCTGGGCGCTCACCGGGTTTCGCATCTTGCCATACGATATCGGCGATACGTAAACCGGTCACATTACCTTGCTCATCACCAATAAACTCTTTGGTCAGAATATTCCAATGACGCTCACAACCTTCTTCATGTGAAGAGGTGGTTTTCATGATCATTGGATATTGTGGCCAAGGTTGGTTAGCTGGGCGCTCACCTGGTGGAATTGGCATGATCTCAACTTGCGTAATGCTGGTTGCACCATGAC
The DNA here is from genome assembly GCF_009601765.2 of Vibrio algicola. Lineage (NCBI taxonomy): Bacteria > Pseudomonadati > Pseudomonadota > Gammaproteobacteria > Vibrionales > Vibrionaceae > Vibrio > Vibrio algicola. The sequence goes on along the minus strand of NZ_CP045699.1, from coordinate 2,029,754 downwards.
GGTTGGAAGTCCCCACACAGTCAGAGCCCGTATCACCACCACCAATCACCACCACATGAGCATCTTTGGCGTGAATTTCTTCCGTTTTAAGATCCATATTATTGGCACGGCGGTTATTTTGGCCAAGGAATTCCATGGCAAAATGCACCCCTTTAAACTCACGTCCAGGGATCGGAAGATCACGCGGAACGGTTGAGCCACCTGTGAGCAAGAGCACATCAAAATCTTGACGCAGTTGCTGAGCGTTAATATCGACACCGATATGCGCATTGACTTCAAACTTAACCCCAGCTTCACGCATCAAATCGATTTTACGATCGATAACGTCCATGCTGAGTTTGAAGTCAGGAATACCAAAGCGCAGTAGGCCGCCGATTTTCTCGTCACGTTCATAAACGGTAACCGAGTGACCCGCCGCATTTAATTGCTCAGCTGCCGCCAGTCCTGCAGGGCCAGAGCCGACAATCGCAATGGTTTTTCCGGTACGTGAACGTGGTTTACGCGGCTTGGCATAGCCTTCTTGGTAAGCGCGCTCAACGATGTTTTTCTCGATATTACAAATCGTGATTGGATCTTGGTTAATCCCAAGCACACAAGCGGTTTCACAAGGTGCAGGGCAGACGCGACCGGTAAACTCCGGGAAGTTATTGGTGCTGCTTAAGATATTCCATGCTTCTTCCCAACTATCACGATAAACCGCATCGTTAAATTCAGGAATGATATTGCCGATAGGGCAACCGCTATGACAAAACGGCACCCCACAATCCATACAACGAGACGCTTGAGTGTTAATTTTTTCACCAAACTCTTGGTCGAGTACGAATTCTTTATTGTCTTGTATACGAACACTCGGATCGACCTTTTTAGGTAGTTCACGACCGTGCTCTAAAAATCCAGTAGGCTTACCCATTTTATACTGCCTCCAACTGTTCCGTGTTTTTAACCGCTGCCTTACGTTTTAACATGACCGCTTTATAATCGCGTGGCATTACTTTCACCATCTGCGCTAAATTGGCGTCAAAATCATTAAGGAAACCTTCTGCTACACTACTTCCGGTGTAGTCAACATGCTTGGTGAGCATATCGCGTAGCAAGGCTTTATCTTCTGCTTCTAGTGGATCCAGATCGACCAGTTCAGCGTTGAGTTTGGTTTCGAAATCACCATCTTTGTCCCAAACATAAGCGACACCGCCACTCATGCCGGCAGCAAAGTTACGTCCGGTAGAACCGAGGATAATGGCACTTCCGCCGGTCATGTATTCACAACCGTGGTCACCAATGCCTTCAACTACCACATGCGCGCCAGAGTTACGAACACAGAAGCGCTCGCCAGCCATGCCGCGAATGAAAGATTGACCAGAGGTGGCGCCGTAGAAACATACGTTACCGACCACAATATTATCTTGTGCTACTATGGTCGATTTTGTATCTGGGTAGAGTACGATAGTACCGCCAGATAAGCCTTTACCCCAGTAATCGTTGGCATCGCCTTCGACTTCAAACTTGACGCCTTTAGCTAAGAATGCGCCAAAAGATTGACCAGCAGAGCCTTTGAACTTAACGTTCATAGGTTGTGGTAAGCCCTGATCTTTATACACTTTCGATATTTCATTCGATAGCATAGTACCAGTACTACGGTCGGTGTTAATGATAGGGAACTCAGCCTCTACCGCTTCACCTTTAGTTAAAGCCGGTTGCGCCGCTTCAATTAACTTGCGATCAAGCACCGCTTCAAGGCCATGATTTTGTTGCTTCTGATTGTAAATACCATCTTCAGCACGCGGTTTCTCAATAAACAGAACAGGGCTTAAATCGAGATTTTTGTATTTCCAATGTTGGATATCATCACGCACTTTTAGCTTGTGAGATTGACCGACCATTTCTTGAATAGTGCGGAAACCAAGCTCAGCCATGATTTCTCGTAGACCTTCCGCCAAGTATTGGAAGAAAGTGACCACATCTTCTACACGGCCATCAAAGCGTTCACGCAATGATTTATTTTGAGTTGCGATACCAACAGGGCAGGTGTTTTTATGACACTTACGCATCATGATACAACCTTCAACGACGAGCGCTGCGGTTGCTACACCCCATTCTTCTGCGCCAAGTAATGTTGCCATGGCTAAATCGCGCGGCGTTTTCATTTGGCCGTCAGACTGAACCACGATGCGGTTACGCAAGCCGTTTTTCAGTAGAGTTTGGTGGGTTTCGGCTAGGCCTAGCTCCCACGGCAAACCGGTATGACGAATAGAAGACATTGGTGATGCGCCTGTACCGCCATCAAAACCGGCGATAAGTACCACATCTGCTTTGGCTTTTGCAACGCCTGAGGCAATGGTCCCGACACCTGCTTCCGACACTAACTTAACGTTAACGCGGCTATCACGGTTGGCATTTTTCAAATCATAAATCAGCTGGGCTAAATCTTCGATTGAATAAATATCGTGATGCGGTGGCGGTGAAATTAGACCAACACCTGGGGTGGAGTGACGGGTTGCACCAATCCAATCATCGACTTTGTCACCTGGCAATTGACCACCTTCACCCGGTTTCGCGCCTTGTGCCATTTTGATCTGTAGCTCGGCTGCGTTGGTGAGGTAGTAAGAGGTGACACCGAAACGACCCGAAGCCACTTGTTTAATTGCCGAGCGCTCCCAATCGCCGTTGTCTTTTTTCTCAAAACGAATAGGGTCTTCACCACCTTCGCCTGAGTTAGATTTTGCGCCAATACGGTTCATCGCAACCGCAAGAGTTGAGTGTGCTTCGTACGAAATCGAACCAAAGCTCATTGCGCCAGTGGCAAAGCGTTTTAAGATGCTTTCAATCGGTTCTACTTCCGCTAAAGGAATCGAACCGGCTGGGTTTTTAATGAAATCTAATTGGCTGCGTAGTGTCGCTGCATTATCACCTTGGTCGTCAACGGTTTTCGTGTATTGCTTAAACTGACTGTAATCTTTATTACGGGTTGATTGTTGCAATAAAGCAATGGTTTCAGGGTTAAACAAGTGTTTTTCACCACGTTGTTTCCACTGATAAACGCCGCCTACATCCAGCATTTGCAATGGCACTTCACGAGTCGGGTAACCAACACGGTGACGAACCAAAACTTCTCGTGCGATATCATCAATGGTTAAACCTTGAATGCGCGAGACAGTACCGGTGAAGTATTTATCTACCACAGATTTGTTGATACCAAGCGCTTCAAAGATTTGCGCGCCATGATAAGACTGTAGCGTTGAAATCCCCATCTTAGAGAAGATCTTCAATAGACCGGCGTTAATGCCTTTACGGTAGTTATTGAAAAGATCATCCGATGGCGTTTCAGGATCCAGCTTTTTCTTCTTCTGAAGATCAACAATGGTTTCCATTACTAGGTATGGGTTAACCGCATTAGCGCCATAACCAATTAAGGTCGCAAAGTGGTGAGTTTCACGTGCATCACCGGTTTCAACCACGATGTCACATTTAGCGCGTAGACCTTTGCGGATCAAGTGGTGATGAACTGCGCCCACTGCCAGCATGGCTGGAATCGCAGCATGGTTGGAGTTGGCCGCGCGGTCAGTCAGTAGAATGATAGAGTAACCATCGACCACAGCATCTTCAGCGTACTGAGAGATTCGTTTTAGTGCGCGCTCTAACTTGCCTTTTTCTTCGGTAGCACGGAAGACGATATCCAGTGTTTTTGCTTGTAAGTGCTCGTTATCAATCGCGCGTAATTTTTCCAATTCGGCATTGGATAATACTGGCGATTCTAACTCTACTTTTTGGCAATGCTCTGGCGTTTCGGTTAGCAGGTTATGATCACGACCTAAATAGGTATTGAGTGACATCACCATACGCTCACGGATCGGATCGATCGGTGGGTTAGTTACCTGAGCAAAAAGCTGTTTAAAGTAATGAGACAGATGTTGTGATTGATGCGATAAAATTGCCAGCGGCCAGTCAGCACCCATCGACATTAATGGCTCATAACCGGTTTCAGCCAACACTTGAATGATATCTTTCACTTCTTCAGAAGTAATACCAAACGCTTGTTGATGTTGCAGTAAACGTGCGGTTGACGGCTGATGGTGCATATTATCGGCTTCAGGTAAGCGTTTAAGGATTAACAGATTATCGTTGACCCATTGTTCATAAGGTTTTGAATTGGCAATGCCATCTTTCACTTCTTCATCAGAAATGATGCGGCCTTGCTCAAGGTCAGCGACAAAAATACGCCCTGGTTGTAAGCGGCCACGATATTCGATGTTCTCTGGGGCAATTTCAACTGCGCCAGATTCAGATGCCATAACCAAGAAGTCATCTTTGGTCACAGTATAGCGAGACGGACGTAGACCATTACGGTCTAATGTAGCACCGACTTGAACACCATCGGTGAAACAGACTGATGCCGGGCCATCCCATGGTTCCATAATATTGGCGTGGTACTGATAGAAAGCACGACGAGCTGGGTCCATGTTTTTGTTTTCTTGCCATGCTTCAGGGATCAGCATCATTAACGCATGTGGCAAAGTACGGCCAGAAAGAACCAGCAGTTCTAGTGCCATATCAAAGTTAGAGGAATCAGAACTGTTTTCTGAACAAATCGGCAATAGCATGTCGATTTCAGCTTGAGTGAATAGGTCGGATTCTAAAATAGCTTCGCGTGCTTTCATCCAGTTTAAGTTACCGCGCACGGTGTTAATCTCACCATTATGTGCAATATAACGGAATGGTTGCGCTAAGCGCCATCTTGGGAAAGTATTGGTAGAAAAGCGAGAGTGAACCAAAGCCAGTGCAGTGACCATGCTTGGGTTTTGTAAGTCTAAGAAATACTGAGGAACTTGATCTGTGGTTAATTGCCCTTTATAAACCAAAGTCTTGTAAGACATTGAGTTAATATAAAAATCATCACCAATATTAGAAACTGACTCTAAACATACTCGAACGGTGTAGTTACGCAGAACATAAAGTTTACGTTCCAGTTCTGCAGGAGTGGTACTCGGGCCACCTGAAATAAACACATGTTCAAATTGAGGTTCGGTGCTGAGGGGATCTTCACCGATCATGGAATTATCAACCGGCAATACACGGTAGCCAATAATTTCGAGATCAAGACGAGCCGCATTGCGCTCTAGAATATCGCGACACTGTTGACGCTTGTATTCATCTTTAGGAAATAGAACCACACCGACGCCATATTTTTCAAATGACGGTAGGCGAATGCCGAGCTTAACAGTTTCTTCTAATAAAAATTCATGCGGTTTTTGCAGTAAAATACCCGCGCCATCACCACTGCATGGGTCGCAGCCTTGACCTCCACGGTGTTCCATACGAGCCAACATATCGAGGGCTTGTGTGACCACGGCATGAGATTTTCGGTTTTTTAAGTGGGCAACAAAACCGATTCCACAGGCGTCATGCTCCAATTCCGGAGTGTACAATCCCTGTGTACTTTGCTCTCTACTTACCATAGATACATCCTTCCAAGTTAATGGCAGAACTAGGCTGGGCATCATGCCCCACAACTAGTACTACTTGTCCTTTATATATTTATAATCTTTTGCTGATCTCACTCAAACTTGGGAAATCAACCCGATTCCTTTCCATTATTCGCAGAAAAATATGTGCGAAAAAAATGATTCCATAGGTGTTTCGTTTGCTATTTTAGTAAATCGACAGGGATTTCTATTGCCAATATGGCGAAATCTAGCGATTTATATTTTCCTTTTAGCGTGATAATTATCACGAAAAAAGCAGTTTCGTATAAACATCCTACATTTTTGTACTATGTAATTCCAACGAAACTTTACTCGATAGATACATTTTTTTGACATTTGTTGAATATTAAATACTTAAAAGCGTGGATTAATGATTTTTTATGCCAATTAGTTGAATTTATATTGCCATTATTGGTTTGTTGATAACTTGCTTTTTTGTTATGTGATACGCATAAATTTAAGCGTTAATCTTTGTGTTTAGTCTCGATATGATGTGATCAAACACTTAGTTTTGATTGGTGGATTAAGAACAAGAGTTCTAGATATATGCCCACATTAGAAGGGAGTGAATATTGGCTTGCGAATATGTGAAGGTAGATAAGAATAAATACCTCTTTATGGTAGATTTCCTTGTATTATGTAGGTGGCAATTTTAATAAAGTATTTAATGTAATTTAAATGGGTGAAAAATGAATGAACTCGCCGCTGTCAATCATGCGCTACCTGTAAGCAATAATATAGCGCCCTCTTCGGAAGGATATATCAAAGATTATTTAGCTAAGTTTGCGCTAGATTCGATATCGGAACTGGTGTTTTTTAAAGATGCAAATGGTCAAGTATCAGGCACCAATCGAGCGTATGACCGTTTTTGGCTCGAGCGAGAAGCAGAAAGTTGTGCCAAATTAAGTTGGGATGATCAAACTTCGCGCGCCACTGTTAAACGTTGGACCACGTTACCAACCGGTGAAAGTTGTTTACTTGAAACCCATATTAGCGCTTTGATGGGAGATGCAGGGATACCTATTGGAACCATTGGCATTACTCACGATGTGACCGAGTGGTATAACACCGAACAATCTTTTCTTTATGAAATGGAACGTCGTCAAAATATGGAAATTGAACTTGCTCAGCGTGACACTATGTTGCAATCATTGATGAATGCTTCTCCAGATCCGATCGCTATCTTCAACCAAAATCGAGTTCATGAGGCATGTAATCAACCGTATGCCGACTCTTTAGGGATAGCCAATCCCGACATGCTGATCGGTCAGCGTTTAGAGAATTTATTGCCAATCGAATTAGTCGAACGTTTTAAACAGTCGGATTTGGAGGTTTTAAAAGAAGGGAAAACCATACGTTTTGTTGATACCACTGAAAATACAGCGGGAGAATTAAATTGGTATGACATCGTCAAAGCGCCGTATACCGATCCACTCTCTAATACCACTGGTTGTTTATTGATGGCGCGTGATATTACCGCTCGTATGCATGCAGAGCAACAACTTGCGCAAGCCAATGCGGAACTGGAGCAGTTAAGCTTTTTCGATGAGCTAACTAAAGTGGCTAACCGTCGTCGCTTTGAAGTGGAGTTAAAAGCGATTTGGGCATTGCACTTACGTCAAAGCAGTCCGTTTACCATTATTATCTGTGATATCGATTACTTTAAAAAATACAACCAATTATATGGTAGAGAGCAAGGCGATATCACCTTAACTAAAGTCGCTCAAGCACTAAAATCTGTACCATTACGTGGTGCGGATTTAGTCGCCCGTTATCTCGATGGCCAGTTTGTGTTCTTACTCCCCGAAACCAAAATGCCAGGCTGTTTACATATTGCTGACAAAATCCATCAAGTGATTGCGGATCTTAATATTGAGCATGCGAAATCACCGATTTCAGATAAATTAACCGTTAGTCTAGGTGTATCATCCTTGATCCCAAGGCGCAGTATGCTAGAAAGTGAATTTATCGCTCTGGCGGAAGATGCCCTAGCTCAAGCTAAAGAAAAAGGCCGGATGCAAACTCAAGTGCAATTACTCAATGATGATTACACCCCAACCATACATGCTTCACGTAGGGGAGGCGTCGATGAGTCCAATTAAAAACCTCGCTCAATATTATGTCGACTTATTGGTTAAGCTTGGTTTGGTTAAATTTTCCATGTTGTTGGCGGCGGCGCTAGTCTCATTTTCGGTATTGATCCAAGCTTGTGTCAGTTTGGTATTACGCGGTGATATTGAAAATGTGGTAATTATACGCTCAGTTTTTTTTGGCTTATTAGTGACACCATGGGCAGTGTATTTTATGACCGTGGTGGTGGAGCAATTAGAAGACTCTCGCCAACGGTTAAGCCAATTAGTTGAAAAGCTAAAACAGATGCGCGCACGCGATGTTGAGTTGCATTTAAAGCTCCAGCAAAATATTGAAGAGCTGAATCAACAAATAGAAGAGAGAGAAAAAGCCGAAGAAGCGCGTGAAGAAGCGATGCAAGATCTCGAAAACGAAGTGTTTGAACGGGAAAAAACCCAAGTAGAATTAGCGGAACGAACCGCGCTATTACGTTCATTTATCGATGCTTCTCCCGATTTAATTTACTACCGTAATACCCATGGTGAGTTTTCGGGCTGCAATAAAGCGTTTGAAGATTTAGTCGGTTTAACCTTGAATCAATTAGTCGGTTTATCTATTTATGATGTGTATTCCGATCAAACTACTCGCCAACAAGTTGAAGCCACCGATGCCAAAGTATTTGCCGACAATAAAGAGCTGACTTATGAGATCTGGCTTAGTTATCCCGATGGTAAAAAGGCTTGTTTTGAATTTCGTAAATTGCCATTTTACAGCAAAAGTGGCGAGTTATTAGGCTTGGTCGGCTTTGGACGTGATATTACTGAGCGTCAGCAATACCAAGATGCGTTAGTCAAAGCCAGCCAAGATAAAACCAAATTTATCTCCACCATTAGTCATGAGCTAAGAACTCCGCTAAATGGTATTGTAGGGTTAAGTCGTATTTTGTTAGATTCCAAGCTGGATACTGAGCAGCATCAATATATGCAAACCATTAATGTCAGTGCCATTACTTTAGGCCATATTTTTAATGATGTTATTGATTTAGATAAGTTAGATCGTAGTGAATTAGAACTGCTGCCGGTGGATACCGACTTTCCGAGTTTTATCACCGATATTGAAACTATTTCTCATCTTATGGCAGAGCAAAAAGGCTTGCGCTTTGATATGGAGCGCCTGACCTCACTGCCGAGCGGGGTCAGTATTGATGCCTCACGTCTGCGCCAAGTATTGTGGAACTTAGTCAGCAACGCGATGAAGTTCACTAAAGAAGGTGGGGTAACGGTTAATATTAGCGCCGACTATGATGAGCAATATGCCAATATTGAATTTGAAATTGAAGATACTGGCATTGGGATCCCAGAATCTGAAATTGACAGTATTTTTGGCATGTATTATCAAGTGAAATCGGGCAAAGATAACTTACACGCGGTCGGAACCGGTATTGGTTTAGCGGTGTCGCAAGAGATCATTCATCGCATGGATGGCGAGATCTCGGTATCGAGTGAACTGGGCTTTGGTAGTACCTTTAATGTCTCGATTCGTGTGCCTGTCGCTCAAGTGGCCGCGATGCCATCTAGCCATTATCAATCACAGTCGAGTTTGCGTATTTTTATGGTGGAAGACATCGAACTCAACGTGACCGTCGCCCGATCAGTGCTAGAAAACTTAGGTCATACAGTTGAAGTAGCAATGAGCGGAGAAGAGGCTCTACAACGCTTTAATCCAGAAAATTTTGATTTGGTATTATTGGATATTCAATTGCCGGATATGACCGGTTTTGATATTGCGCAAATCCTGCGTCAGCGTTATGCACACTTGCCGCCATTAGTGGCATTAACCGCTAATTCGATGACAGATAAAAGTGAATACTTAGCCAATGGTATGGATGATGCGATCAGCAAGCCATTATCCGTCAAAGCCATTTATCGAGTTATCGAAGACTGTATTGAACATCATCTGAAAGAGAATAAATCAGTGGCAACTAGCTTTGAAACTGAGCTCACTATATCTGACCCTGTGGACTCCATGATAGTAGCAGAAGCTCCGATTGTGGGTGACTTATCGTCTGAGTTGTTTGATATTGAAATGCTAGAATCTTATATCGAGATTGTTGGGGTCAAACCTATGCTGGAGGGCTTGGATATGTTTGCCCAAGCACTGCCTGAATACCTAGCCGATCTTGATGGTTATATCGAGCGTTGGGATAAGCATAATATGGAATCAGAAGCGCATAAAATCAAAGGCGCAGCAGGATCGGTTGGATTAAAACGCTTGCAGCAATTGGCTCAAAAAGCGCAATCTCCCGAACGAGAAGATTGGCAGCAAAGTGTGGTGTCGTGGATTGATGCAATCAAACAAAATTATCAAGCCGATATTGAACAACTGAAGCAGCATTTAGCTAAATCATACTAGGAAGGGGATTAGAGACTTATTCCGATGACAGTCACTACCGGTGATTTTCCAGTGACCTGATGATCGAGTTACTCTCATTAATATTAAATGAGTCTTGAATATAAAAAAACCTCGCATTGTAATAATGCGAGGTTTTTTATTTGAGGCGATAAATAAATCATTCTTAATATTGAATAAAGTTAAGCCGGTTATTAACGCTTAACTTAGCAATACAAGTTAATTTAGTTACTCTGCTAACTCACCACAAAAGCGGTAGCCTTCGCCGTGAATGGTCGCAATGATTTCTGGGGTATCTGCTACCGATTCAAAATGCTTGCGGATGCGACGAATTGTAACATCTACAGTACGATCATGTGGTTTAAGCTCACGACCGGTCATTTTCTTCAGTAAGTCTGCACGAGTTTGGATTTTGCCTGGGTTTTCACAAAAGTGAAGTAGGGCGCGAAACTCAGAGCGAGGTAACTTGTAGCTTTCACCTGCTGGGTTAACCAAAGAACGGCTATTAATATCGAGCGTCCAATCGTTAAATTCATATTTTTCGACACTGCGTTTTTCTTCTTGAGCTTCACCTTGATTCATTGAGCGTTGTAGCAAGTTACGCGCACGAATAGTCAGTTCACGAGGGTTAAACGGTTTAGTGATGTAATCATCAGCGCCGATCTCAAGACCAAGGATCTTGTCGACTTCATTGTCGCGACCGGTTAAGAACATAAGAGCAACGTTTGCTTGCTCTCGCAATTCACGAGCGAGTAATAAGCCATTTTTACCTGGTAAGTTAATGTCCATGATGACCAGGTTAATTTGATTATCCGTTAGGATTTGGTGCATGTTGTCACCATTGATGGCTTCAAAGACAGTATATCCTTCTGCTTCAAAAATAGTCTTGAGCGTATTGCGTGTGACTTGCTCATCTTCAACGATAAGAATTTGTGGGGTATGCATAGGAGTACCTAAATCGTGAATAATATAAGTAATTTTAGTTTAAAAAATAACATTTTGTTAGCTTGATTATGAGTTGGTTAAGTCATTGTTATATAAAGCAACCAATTATGAATTACCTTTAATATCAATACTTGTACCAAATAGACCAAACCAACATTCTATCATTTGGAATGTCGACTGATGAAAGAGAGTTTACAGTCTTAACAGGCTGCTAACAATATCCGATTGTTAACTAATATTAACTTTGTTGATTTGCATCAATGGAATCAAGCTAGACAAGGTAACTTAATACTGAATACAAGCAAGATAAGTGAATTTGAACGATGTTAAATAAGTAAAATTACCACATTTTACCACATTTTATTACATTTACTCATATCAACTTATTTAGATGAATTATGCAAAATTAATCACTAATTATTATTTATCATTAGGTTTTACCTGTGGGTTTTTAATGATTAATTAGCCAATTGTAATGTGTGTGTTTTTGGGGGGATTCGAGTTTAATGCTAATAAAATGAAGTTTTGATTGACTCATCGAGCTTAAATCGGTATTTCTAGTATCAGTTCTTAAGTTAAGTAGATTTTTTATATGTTTTCGACTAGCGCTATGATGATGACCAGCACCACCATTATTATTACCGACACTATAAATGTTGGAGCAGGCTGGTAAGCGAAAGTTTTCAAAAAAAGGCCTGTATCTCTCACCAGATACGGGCCTTTTTTATGCGAGATTAAAACTAAGGAATACCGGAGGAAGGGATGCGAGTATTAAAATTTGGCGGCTCATCATTGGCCGATGCGGATCGATTTTTACGAGCCGCGGACATTATTATTAATAATGCCCAACAGGAAGAAGTGGCAGTTGTATTGTCAGCTCCAGGAAAAACAACCAATAAGTTAGTTGCAGTCATTGAAGCGACATTAAAAAACGGTGAGGCTGAATTACAAATAGATGAGCTAGAGCAGTCATTTTATGATTTGTTTAAAGCGATTAAAGCGGAAATAGGCAACCTAGAAAATAAAAATTTCGATGCTCAAGTTAAAACCTCAATGTTGCAGCTGCGCCAGTATGTGCATGGTATTAGCTTACTTGGTATGTGCCCCAATCATGTTAACGCGCGAATCATCAGTAAAGGCGAAAGGATTTCGATCAAACTGATGCAAGCGGTTATTGAAGCTAAAGGTAAATCTGCCAGTCTTATTGATCCGGTGGCCTACTTATTGGCCAAAGGCGATCACCTTGAAGCTATGGTTGATGTTGATGCGTCAACGGTGAATTTCCAACATAACCCGTTACCTCAAGGTCATATCAATATTATGCCAGGCTTTACTGCTGGTAATGCTCAAGGTGAACTGGTTACCCTAGGGCGTAATGGCTCGGATTATTCTGCGGCAGTTCTTGCGGCTTGTTTGCGCGCCGATTATTGTGAAATATGGACCGATGTCGATGGCGTTTATAATTGCGATCCACGCTTAGTTGAAGATGCACGTTTATTGAAATCGCTGAGTTATCAAGAAGCGATGGAGCTGTCTTACTTTGGCGCTTCGGTACTGCATCCGAAAACCATTGCCCCTATCGCACAATTTCAAATTCCATGCTTAATCAAAAATAGCTTTAATCCTCAAGGCGCGGGTACTTTAATCGGTCAAGACACCGGTGAAGATAACTTAGCAATAAAAGGCATCACCACGTTAAGTAATCTAACCATGGTTAATGTGTCAGGTCCTGGCATGAAGGGCATGGTAGGCATGGCGAGCCGAGTATTTGGCGCGATGTCGATTTCGGGTGTGTCAATTGTCCTTATTACTCAATCGTCTTCTGAGTACAGCATCAGCTTTTGTATTGAAGCCGCCGATAAACTCAAAGCGGAGCAATCCTTACAGGCAGCCTTTGAGCTTGAGTTAAAAGATCATCTGCTGGATCCTATTGAATTTACCGATGATGTGGCAATTGTGACCTTAGTGGGTGACAAAATGCGCACCGCGCGTGGCGTGGCATCACAGTTCTTTGCCTCGTTAGCTGAAGTGAATGTCAATGTGGTGGCGATTGCGCAAGGCTCATCTGAGCGCGCGATTTCAGCGGTGATCCCAGAAGATCGCATCGCAGTGGCGGTGAAAGCGTGCCATGAAAATCTGTTTAATTCTAAGCATTTCTTAGATGTGTTTGTGGTCGGTCTTGGTGGTGTCGGCGGCGAACTTGTCGATCAATTCCAACGTCAACAAGCCAAACTAGCTGAAAAAGGTATTGTGATCCGAGTGTGTGGTCTGGCAAATTCAAAAGGTTTATTGCTAGATAGTGAAGGCTTGCCTCTTGATGATTGGCGTGAGCGTATGGGGCACGCGACGGAAGAGTTTAGTCTTGCTCGCATGATCGCATTAGTGCAACGTAATCATATTATCAACCCTGTGCTGGTGGACTGTACCTCAAGCGAATCTATTGCCAATCAATATATTGACTTTCTTGCCGCCGGTTTCCATGTGGTCACCCCGAATAAGAAAGCCAATACCGCTAGCATGAGTTACTACCATCAATTACGTGAAACTGCGCGCAGTACTCGTCGTAAACTCATGTATGAAACCACGGTTGGCGCAGGTCTTCCGGTGATTGAAAACTTGCAGAATTTGATTTCAGCCGGTGATGAGCTCGAGAAGTTTAATGGCATTTTATCCGGTTCGTTATCCTATATCTTCGGCAAGCTGGATGAGGGCATGACTTTAAGTCAAGCGACTAATATTGCTAATGATAATGGCTTTACTGAACCCGATCCACGGGATGATTTATCGGGAATGGATGTGGCGCGTAAACTGCTTATTCTTGCCCGTGAAGCTGGAATGGAACTTGAGTTAGACGATGTCATTGTTGAGCAAGCATTACCACCGGGATTTGATGATTCAGGCAGCATTGATGAATTTATGGCGCGTTTGCCACAAGCTGATGGTTACTTTATTGAGTTATCGGCCAAAGCGGCAGCCGAAGGCAAAGTATTGCGTTATGTTGGCAGCATTGATGGTGGTGTATGCCGAGTAAAAATGATCGCGGTTGACGATGATGACCCTATGTACAAAATTAAAGATGGTGAGAATGCGCTGGCTTTCTATAGCCGCTATTACCAACCGATCCCATTGGTGTTGCGAGGTTACGGCGCGGGTACTCAAGTGACCGCAGCGGGAGTGTTCTCGGATGTTATGCGCACCCTTGGCTGGAAATTAGGAGTCTGATCATGACATTAAAAAATGAAAGTGTAGTGGTGTATGCCCCCGCTTCAATTGGTAATGTGAGTGTCGGCTTTGATGTTTTGGGCGCGGCAGTGTCACCGATTGATGGCACCTTGTTAGGTGACCGCGTATTAGTTGAATCTGGCAACTCGCCTTTTGAGTTAAAAACCGCCGGTAGTTTTGTGAGTAAACTGCCCACCAATCCGAAAGAAAATATCGTTTATGATTGCTGGCGTGTGTTTGCGCGCGAGCTTGAGAAAAAAGGCATTGATTTGCAACCGTTAGCCATGACGCTTGAAAAAAACATGCCGATTGGTTCGGGGTTGGGATCAAGTGCTTGTTCGATTGTAGCGGCGCTTGATGCGTTAAACCGTTTCCATCACCAGCCTCTTAATGAGATGGAGTTACTGGCGTTAATGGGCGAAATGGAAGGCCAGATCTCAGGTGGTGTTCACTATGATAATGTGGCGCCATGCTATTTAGGCGGCTTACAATTGATGCTAGAAGAATTAGGCACTATTAGTCAGCAAGTACCGTGTTTTGATGACTGGTATTGGGTGATGGCGTATCCGGGGATTAAAGTTTCGACCGCTGAAGCGCGATCTATTTTACCGTCGCAATATCGCCGCCAAGATATTATTGCTCATGGTCGGCATTTGGGCGGTTTTATTCACGCTTGTCATTCGGCGCAACCTGAACTGGCTGCCAAACTTATCAAAGACGTGATCGCCGAACCGTATCGTGAGAAGCTATTACCAGGCTTTGCTAATGCGCGACAATATGCGATGTCGGCCGGTGCGTTAGCATGTGGCATTTCAGGTTCAGGGCCAACTATCTTTACCATTTGTTCGAAAAAAGATGTGGCAGAGCGTGTGGCTCACTGGT
Source organism: Vibrio algicola (assembly GCF_009601765.2). NCBI lineage: Bacteria > Pseudomonadati > Pseudomonadota > Gammaproteobacteria > Vibrionales > Vibrionaceae > Vibrio > Vibrio algicola. The sequence goes on along the minus strand of NZ_CP045699.1, from coordinate 2,014,746 downwards.
TAGAAGAAAATTACCTACAAAACCAAGAAGGTTTCGTGCATATTTGTCGCTTAGACAAGGATGGTTCGAGCGTAACAGGAAGTGAATTATGAAGCTGTACAATATCAAAGAAAATGATGAGCAAGTCTCTTTCGGCCAAGCGGTACGCCAAGGATTAGGTCGTAACCAAGGGTTGTTTTTTCCTGCCGATATCCCACAATTTGATGATATCGATGCGCTGCTAGCAGAAGATTTTATTTCGCGTAGCAGTAAGATTTTATCGGCATTAATTGGTGATGAGTTATCAAGTGAGCAAGTGGCTCAATTGGTGGATGCGGCATTCCAATTCCCAGCACCGATTAAATCGGTTAAAGATGGCGTCTATGCGTTGGAGCTATTCCATGGCCCGACGTTGGCGTTTAAAGATTTTGGTGGTCGTTTTATGGCGCAATCACTGGCTGCCGTCACTGCTGATAAAAATCAAAAAATCACGATTTTAACCGCCACATCGGGTGATACTGGCGCGGCGGTGGCGCATGCGTTTTATGGTATGGAAAACATTAATGTGGTGATCTTATATCCGAAAGGTAAGATCAGCCCACTGCAAGAAAAACTATTTTGTACGCTGGGCGGGAATATTCATACCGTGGCGATTGATGGCGATTTTGATGCCTGCCAAGCGTTAGTGAAACAAGCGTTTGATGATCAAGCGTTACGTGAAGAAATTGGTTTGAACTCGGCGAACTCAATTAACATTAGTCGCTTGATGGCACAGATCTGTTACTACTTTGAAGCCGCGTCTCAAATGAGCAAAGCGGAACGTGAAAACCTAGTGATTTCAGTGCCAAGTGGTAATTTTGGTAACTTAACGGCCGGCTTACTGGCGAAAGCATTAGGTTTACCGATTAAACGCTTTATCGCCGCCACCAATGCTAATGACACCGTACCGCGCTACCTTGAAACCGGTAAGTGGGATCCTAAACCAACCGTTGCCACCACCTCGAATGCGATGGATGTCAGTCAACCAAACAATTGGCCACGAATTGAAGAACTGTGCCGGATTAAAGGTTGGGGTTTAGATACCTTAGGTAAAGGGATGGTAACCGATCAACAAAGCGCTGAATCTGTGGTAGACCTTAATCAACTGGGCTACTTATGTGAACCGCACGGTGCGATCGCGTATCGAGTATTGACTGAACAACTTCAAGCAGGTGAAACTGGGTTGTTCTTATGTACCGCGCATCCGGCTAAGTTTAAAGAAGTGGTGGATGAGATTTTAGGCTCGGATATCGATGTGCCTGCGCCTTTAGCTAAACATGGTGCGATGGAATTACTCTCACAAGACCTGGCGGCAGACTTTGATTTACTTAAAGTGGTATTAAGAAGTGTGCAAGGGTAATAATAAGTCGCTCTTAACCAGTATGCTTTAAAAGCGGGACTGCCTATCTATTGACTATCTATTGCCTTAGCACAGGGGGTACAGGGCACAGATATGAACTTACGTTTTTTTGGCTTCTAAGCAGAAAAAAGACACAAAAAAGCTCAAGAGTGATCGCCACTTTTGAGCTTTTTATTTGCTTGCCAATCCGAATAACAAACAAGGTTATTCGGAAGCTGTCATTTACATAGTTTCTGTAAATGTACGTGCGATAACGTCACGTTGTTGCTCAGCAGTTAGAGAGTTGAAACGTACAGCGTAACCCGAAACACGGATAGTTAGCTGTGGGTAGTTCTCTGGGTGAGCAACGGCATCCTGTAGAGTTTCACGAGAAAGCACGTTTACGTTTAGGTGTTGACCACCTTCTACGCGTGGTGCAGTTTCGATTGCAACTTCACGGAATTCGATTTCCCCTAGTGCGTCAGTAGCAACAACTTGATCAGCTTCAAAGCCAGCGTCTGCAGCAACACAACGAGCTTCGTTTTTCTCGTTGTCTAAAAGCCAGATTGAATTTAATAATTCGTCATTTGCTGCTTTAGTAATTTGGATACCTTGGATCATGTCCATCTCCTTTGCCACACAATGTGGGATTAATATGTGCTCACTTTCTTATGGGAAAGCGTCGTTTGTCTCAATGTCGCTATTATATACGCAATAACCATAAAATTCATATTGATTTAAGTCAAAAAACTACCAATTTTATTTTCCATTATTGGTGGTTTTTGTTGCTGTAAATCAAGAAAACCTTAATAAACGTGGCTTTGTAACTTATTTTTAAGCTTTAAAATATATTTGATAGCTCATTTTGTCGTAATTTTACGACGATTTTAAATGAATTTTTTATGTCAGCAGAGGTAAGTTAGAGGTAAAATAAACCCAATACTGACAAATTTGAGTGACAAGAGGCAATGAGATGGATTGGGCAACAATAATCAAACAGCAGCAACAACTGCCATATTTTCAGCAATTGATGGCATTTGTTGAATCGCAACGTTCTGATCCTGAGATTGAGATCTTCCCTCCTCAAGAGCAGGTTTTTAGCGCATTTGATTACACGCCATTTGAGCAAGTGAAAATAGTGGTGCTAGGGCAAGATCCCTATCATGGACCGAATCAAGCTCATGGTTTGGCTTTTTCTGTATTGCCCAATGTGAAAGTGCCACCGTCGTTGGCCAATATTTATAAAGAACTTGCTTTGGATATTAAAGATTTCACCACGCCTTCGCATGGTTATTTGGAAAGCTGGGCTAAACAAGGGGTGTTATTGCTTAATACTGTGTTAACTGTGGAACAAGGCAAAGCACATTCTCATGCTAAATCAGGCTGGGAGACCTTTACCGATCACATTATTGATCAGATCAATCAGCATAAAACGGGTGTGATCTTTTTATTGTGGGGGGCTCATGCGCAAAAGAAAGGTGCGAAAATCGACAGTGACAAACACTTTGTACTCACTGCGCCACATCCTTCTCCTTTGTCTGCTCATCGTGGTTTCTTTGGCTGTGAGCATTTCTCGCGCAGTAATCAGCTATTAGAGCAGCAAGCAATGACCCCGATTGATTGGCTTTTGCCACCACTTTGATGATCATAGATTAAAATGACTGGTGATTTTTTTGTTCTCATTTTGTTGCTTTATTGATCGAGAATAAGAGGGACTATCGAAATCGCGCTATAATTAAAGCAGCGAAACTGCACAAGGAGACAGTTATGTTAGGCGAAATTATTAGTCGAGAACACAGCTATATGGTGCGATTGTTGGTGGTGTTAGATAAGCTTTTAGCCGATTTAAAGGCTGAAAAAAGTATTGATTATAATGTGATAGCAGAAGTAATCCATTATCTGCAACAGCATTCAGAACAAACTCATCACCCTAAAGAAGACATTATTTATCATTATTATTTAGAGCATTATGGCAATGATGAACAAATCGCCAATCTTGAACAAGCGCATCATGAGTTAGCGCAGGTGAGCCAAGAGTTTGCCGAACTGGTTGAAATGGTTAATCAAGATGCGGTGGTGCCACATGATGTTTTTTACCAAGCATTAGCCAATTTTATTCATCAACAAAAGAAACATCTTGATTTTGAAGAGCGAGAAATACTGCCGCAATTGAAGAAGATGTTTACTGACCAAGACTGGCAACAGGTTGAATCTCTATGGGGCGAAGCGGATAAAGATCCGCTATTTGGTGCTGATATCGAGCAAGATTATGCCAAATTAGTGGCGTTGATATAACCGTTAAAAATGGTGAACTCAAGATTGAAAATAGGCGCTATTAGCGCCTATTTTTGATGATAAACATGAAACGGTATAACCAAATTATTGATGTTTCAGTTATGGTTAAATTTGAATATCGTCGAGCTTGTACTCACCACTGTAATCCAATTCCATTAATTCCTTTTGGAGTTGTCTTCGGTCTAGAATCGCTTCAATTTCTCTCCATTTACGTTTGCCTGCTTTTACTCTGGTCGAGCGGTACTGATCCGTTTCCATATCCATGATGCTATCGAGTTGAAAACCTTCCATAATATGATCCCTCTCTACTATAGATTATCCAAGAATAGTGTGACTCAAGAATAAATTTATCCCAGACAAACACCTTAAACCTAATGCTTATTTGGAGAGTTATAGATACCACACTTTTGAAAAGCTTAACTTTGAACTATTTCTCATTTGTTTCTAAATAATGAAATTTTCATGTCATTCTGCAAAGACTATCAAACTTTTTGAAGGTGAGGTTAAAAAGTGACCACTTGGTTGTGTTTATGTAAAATTAAATCTCATTAATAACCCTGATAATTGTTAATATTTCGTTACCAATATCAATTGGAAGGAATAGTGATTTTTTGTTAGGTGGTTCTGTTGATGACATGGTTCGAAGTAATTTATGCAAAGTTAAAAAGGCCTTGTTTCATTGGTGGTTTTTTAGGTCGAAGTCAGATTGTTATATTTGAATAGCAACAGATAACACATCTCTAAAGATTAGGGTTTAATGCCATTTTTATGATTATTTACCGACTAAATATATTGAATACTTAGGTTTCGATAGCAAAATAACGCATAGTTATGAAATTAGATTCATATTGATTTTTGACGCTTAGCCCTGCATTATCCTGCTGGTCATTATATTTCTCTGCCGATCTTATATTGATATAGACTGATGAGCGTTTGAGTGTCGGCATCGAGGGAAAGTTTGGTGTCAGGGTTTTACCTTTTGTGATTATGACAAGATTATAAAGATAAAAGGTAAGACAGAAGGAACCTACCAATGAGTGGTGGGGGTGAATGTTGTCATAAATTTATGTGAGGTTTACGTGACGGATCTACTTGGGTTAGTAAACGGTCTTCTTTGGGGATCGATCTTAGTGTATTTATTGGTTGGGGTGGGGGTGTTCTTCACTGTTCGTCTTGGCTTTATTCAATTTCGCCACTTCGGCCACATGTTTTCGGTTTTAAAGCATAGCCGTAAAGCCGACAAAGATGGTATATCTTCCTTTCAAGCTTTTTGTACTAGCTTAGCCGCGCGTGTCGGTACCGGTAATATGGCCGGTGTGGCAGTCGCGCTTATGGTGGGTGGTCCCGGTGCTATTTTCTGGATGTGGTTGATTGCCATGGTCGGTATGGCAACGGCATTCGCAGAAAGTACTTTAGCTCAGCTTTATAAAACCCCCGGTGAAGATGGTGTTTACCGTGGTGGTCCAGCTTATTATATGGAAAAAGGCCTAGGCATGCGTTGGATGGGGACTTTATTCTCTGTCTTTTTGATCATTGCTTTTGGTTTGGTATTTAATGCGGTGCAATCTAACTCGATTGCTGCGGCTATGCATACTGCTTTCCATTGGGATAAAACCATGGTTGGTGTTGTATTAGTGCTGCTGTCTGGTTTTGTTATCTTTGGTGGTATCCGTAAAATTGCACGAACTGCCGAACTGTTAGTGCCGATTATGGCGATTTTCTACTTAGTGCTCGCTGTATTCGTTATTATCATGAATCTTGATAAAGTGCCTGCCGCATTTGAGCTTATCTTTAAGAGTGCTTTCGGTCTGCAAGAAGCCGCCGCAGGTGGTGTTGGTTATGCGGTTATGAACGCAATTAAAACCGGTGTTGCTCGTGGTTTGTTCTCCAACGAAGCGGGTATGGGTTCTGCGCCTAATGCTGCCGCCGCCGCTACGCCATACCCTCCACACCCAGCATCGCAAGGTTATGTGCAAATGCTAGGTGTATTTGTTGATACTATTGTTATTTGTACTGCTACCGTGTCTATCATTTTGTTATCGGGTGAATATGTTCCTGGTATGCAAATGGATGGCATCGTATTAACTCAGAATGCATTGAGCTCTCAAGTTGGCGAATGGGGTAAAACCTTTGTGGCGATTGCGATTTTCTTCTTCGCATTTACTTCAATTATTGCTAACTATTCTTATGCTGAAGGTAACATTGTCTTTATCTTCAAAAAATCACAGCATGCAAAAAATATCTTCCGTGTGATGGTGTTAGGGATGGTAATGTTCGGTGTGGTAAAAGATGCGCCAACCATCTGGGCATTGGCCGATGCATCAATGGGTTTAATGGCGATTGTTAACTTGGTGGCGATTATTTTGCTATCGGGTATCGTGATTAAACTGGCAAAAGATTACAACAAACAACTGGATGAAGGTAAATTACCGACGTTCGATGCCAATGATTTCCCTGAATTGAAATCACAAATCGAACCAGGTGTTTGGGGTACAGAAAAGAAAAAAGAATCCGCTAAGTTGTAATAACCCACGCAGATGAGACTAATAGAGAAAACCGTACAGTGATGTGCGGTTTTTTTTGTTATATTGATAACCATTGAATTTGAGAATGAATAATTATAGTCATTCGATGGGATCTTTGGTCCATTTGAACATGCCGAAAAGACGCGACTCTACCCTTGGACACTTGAAAAAGACCGTCCATGGCCTTTGACTCTTTTCTCTATGCTCAATATTGGCAGAGTATAAAACCCCTTGGATTGATATCAAAGGACGGACAAATTATGTTGATCTTGGTTTCCCCGGCAAAGACGTTAGATTACGACTCACCTTTATCCACGCGTAAGCATACCCAGCCAGAGTTTATTTCACACTCTGCACAACTGATCGATGTGTGTCGCAAGCTTTCACCACAAGACATTTCTGGCTTAATGAAAGTTAGTGATAAAATTGCTGGTTTGAATGTGGCGCGCTTTGAGCAGTGGAGCGACCACTTTGATTTTGATAATGCTCGCCAAGCCATTTTTGCTTTTAAAGGCGATGTTTATACGGGGTTGGATGCGACCAGCTTATCCGATGCTGAGCTTGACTATGCTCAATCGCACCTGCGAATGCTTTCCGGTTTGTATGGTTTATTAAAGCCGTTAGATCTGATGCAACCGTATCGTTTGGAAATGGGCACTCGCCTGGCTAATGAACGTGGTACTAACTTGTATCAATTCTGGGGCGACATTATTACCGAGGCGGTTAATCAAGCGCTACAGGCACAAGGGGATGATTTTCTAATTAATCTTGCTTCGAATGAATACTTTAAAGCCGTGAAACCAAAGAAAGTGACAGGCCAGATCATTACGCCGGTGTTTAAAGATTGCAAAAATGGCACTTATAAAGTGATCAGCTTTTATGCCAAAAAAGCCCGCGGCATGATGGCGCGTTATATCATCGAGAATAAGGTTTCATCATTAGCGGATCTAAAAGAATTTGATGTCGCAGGTTATTATTTTGTTGAGGCTGAATCGAGCGCGACCGAATTGGTGTTTAAGCGCGAAGAGCAGAAGTAGCACAAGCTGTTCGATTAAGCGTGCTATTCCAACGAATCAATGGCCATAAAAAAAGGGAGCAAATGAATGCTCCCTGTTTAGATTTGTCTTTAGTGCTACTGAACTGAGATCAGCGGACTATTTCTTTTTCTTCTTCACGGCGGTCTTTTTCTTAGCTGCCGCAGCCGCTTTAACTTTCTTTTTATTTTTCTTCTTCAGCGCCGGTTTTTTGTGCTCAGGGCGCATCTCTTTAATGTAGCGTTCTTTGATTTCTTCTTGAATGTAGCGCATCACACGTTCAATCATTTCTTGGTCGTGGGCTTCAACAATAGAAAGAGCATTACCTTTTTTACCAGCACGAGCTGTACGGCCAATACGGTGTAAATAGACATCGGCGCTGCGCGGCATGTCGTAGTTGATCACATGGCTGACGTCGGGTAAATCGATACCACGCGCGGCAACATCGGTAGCTATAAGGACATTGACTTCACCATCACGGAAACGAGAAATCGCATTGTTACGACGATCTTGTGGCATTTCACCTTGGATCCATGAACAGACAATTTGCGCGCTTTCTAATTGCAGGCGCAATGAAGCAAGACGTTCACGAGTTTTCACAAAAATAATGGTGCGTTCAGCTTGCTCGGTTAAAATGTGCTTTAACATCGAGAACTTGTGCTGAGGTGAATCTGCACGGTGATACCATTGAGTGATCTTCTTGCGCTCACGACGAGAAGGATCCGCTTCTAGTTTTACTGGGTTTTTAAGTAGGTCTTCAGTAAAACCTTCCACCCCACGGCCTTCTAAAGTCGCAGAGAAAAGTAAGGTTTGTTTACGCCAGCGACATTCAGCCGATAGACGGTCAACCACAGGACCAAAGCCCATATCCAGCATGCGATCGGCTTCATCTAAAATTAGCCATTCAATCGCACGGCAATCAAAGCGCTCAGATTCAATGTACTCCATTAAGCGACCCGGAGTTGCTACCACGATATCTTGTGTGGTCGCCAAAATATCGGCGTGCTCTTCGTACATCACACCACCAGTAATGGTGAAGACATTCAAATTAGTATTTTTTGCCAGTGTGCGAGTTTGATCGGCAACCTGCATCGCCAGTTCGCGAGTTGGGGTTAAGATCAAGATACGAGCGGGGCCTGCACGTTTGCGCGGAAAGTCTTGCAAGTATTGCAGCGCAGGCAGTGCAAAGGCAGCTGTTTTACCGGTACCGGTTGGCGCAGAGGCAAGAATATCTTTGCCATCAAGTGCTTGCGGAATAGCTTCAGATTGAATTTGAGTTGGACGTTCAAAACCCATATCTTCAATAGCAGAAATAAGGTTTTGGTCTAGTTCGAGTTCAGCAAAAGTTCTGATCACGTATATTCTCCAGCAAGCTTGTGGTTATGGATGTTACCACTCGCAATAAATAGGGATGGTAAAACGGTCGCGCATTATACACCCAAAGTCTTAAAAATTACATCTTTAAGTAAAAGGCTTTAGTGAGATCAATAAACGCTTCACTGTAACCACTGTCTTGATGAATAGTTAATTCGCTTTGTTGAGTCTCACTGGGGCTAAGGCTTAATTCGAATAATACACGATAACTGGTTTTTTTTAGCGTGGTATGAACCAAGCATAACCGGCTTAAATACCAACCTTGCGATTGAGCTAATCCAATAAAAGCGAGCCCTTCGACTTTAGGTAAGATAAAACTGGCGCGACCTTCGCAAGTTAACCATGTTTTGCAAGCCGTTAATAATGCGTGATGAGACAAGGTGAGAGTATGACGAGCTTGCGCGCGAGCCTGATGTTGAGTGGCCTCTCCGCTGGTGAAATAGGGCGGATTACAAATGATACGGTCAAATTGTTGCTTTAAATCGGCGTGGGTAATATCCGTTTGCTGCACTTTAAGTCGCTGATGCCAAGGGCTTTGCTCGGCATTATAGCGCGCAGCGCACACGGCCCCCTCGTCAATATCAACGGCGGTGATTTGGCTTTTGTCACTGCGTTGGGCACACATCAAGGCGAGTAAACCGGTGCCGGTGCCAATATCTAAAATCTTATGTTTATCATGTAATTGGATCCACGCACCGAGCAAAACCCCATCGGTACTGACTGCCATTCCAGATTGGCCACCGCAAATTGAAAATTGCTTAAAGCTAAAATCTTTCGTCTTATTCATGGTGTTAATACTTCCACTAAAACTAGCTGTAAATGCTATTGATTACTCATTAATTGGTCTTTTGTTTTGCTACGGTTATGTATTTGTTTACTTATTGTTAAGCATTAAACGCTGCCAATTTACTAATTAGCCAGTTTAACGAACTGGTTTGTGGTTAATAACTTGTTATATTATGGTGTTTTTGTTGGATCTATTGCGCATCTTGTACCTTTTGGTCATTATCTTATCATTATGCAGTTGATTGGGTTGTTCTACTGAATCGAATCTTAGATGTACTATTATTTTATTAAGGGGTTATTTTGAACCAGAAGTTAAAAATAACGGATGTTATTGCCTTAGGCTTTATGTTGTTTGCCTTCTTTCTTGGCGCTGGCAACATTATCTTCCCACCGCTTGCAGGTCAACTGGCGGGCGATCACGTTATTCCGACCATGGTGGGTTTTTTGATCACGGCGGTTGGCCTCCCTCTACTGGGTATTATTGCAATTGCCTTGGTCGGTGGTGGTTGGGATAAACTGACTCAAGATCTACCAAAGAAAACCGCAACTATTATCGCGGTGTTGTTCTTTATTATTATTGGTCCTGCGTTTGCTGCGCCTCGTACAGGCTTAGTAGCGTATGAAATGGGCATTAAACCCTTTTTAGATGTCCCGTCACAAACACAATTAACGCTCTTTTCAGTTCTGTTTTTTGTGGTTGCGATGTTTTTTGCTTGGTCACAAGGGCGATTACTTGATGTGATAGGTAAAGTGCTGACGCCAGTATTATTTATTGGTTTAGCCGTGTTATCTGTGATGGTGTTTTTAAACCCGCAAGGGGATATTTTAGCCGCCCAAGCCAGCTACATTCAGCAACCCTTTAGTACTGGTTTCCTTGATGGTTACAACACCATGGATACTTTTGCCTCTTTGATGTTTGGTACCTTGATCATTGAAGCGCTGCGCAGCAAAAAAATCACTCAAAAAGCGGCGGTAACGAAATACGTTATCTATGCTGCCTTTATTGCGGCGGCAGGTTTAGCATTAGTGTACATCTCATTATTTTACTTAGGCGCGACCAGTAATTCGATTGCTTCTGGTTTGGATAATGGCGGTGCAATCTTAAGTGTTTATGTACAAGCGTTATTTGGCACTGAAGGTCAGTTAGTGTTGAGCACCATTGTATTATTGGCATGTTTAACCACATCGATAGGTTTGATTTCGGCTTGTTCGGATTACTTTAGTTCATTAACGCCAATCAGTTATAAAGTTTGGGTTGTGGTAATTGGTTCTGCTTGTGCGCTTGTGGCGAATGTTGGACTGACACAATTAATCGCGCTATTTGTGCCGGTCTTGTTTGCCTTGTATCCGGTTGCGATTGCGATTGTATTTTTGACCTTGGTGCGTTCTCGTTTACCAAACCGTGCATTGGCGTATCGTAGCGTGGTGTTGATTTCGCTGCTGTTTGCGTTAATCGATGCTGCTAAAGCGGTTAATATTGATGTGTCGGCACTGAACTTCTTACCATTATTCGATTATGGTATGGCATGGATGTTACCAACGTTGGCGGCAATCATGTTTATGCTAATAGTGCCGAAAAAGGTAGATCAAGGCGAGACTGAATTGTCAAACCAAGCAGACAATAACGTTGAGTTTGAAGCGTTGTAATTAGCTTGGCAATGAACGGATAAAAACAATAAAGGCTGAGCTATCTTACCGATGACTCGGCCTTTTTTATTTTATAATCGATAAGATAAAAGCGAGCTCCCGTATCTTCTTCGCTTAGGCTCATGTACGGGATGACGAGAGAGGTGTGTGTTTTTGCAATCAATCATAGCGATAACAGGGTGTTATACCAATTTCATAAATTGAATGATCGTTCAAAATTGAGTACAGAGAAAAGTGTCAAAGGCCATGGATGGCCTTTTCTCAAGCGACCAAGGACGGATCAGCGTCTTTTCGGCGTATTCAAATTGATCAAATATTAAATAGAATTGATATTAAGCTGTCATTAAGCGAAGACAATGTGCAACATTTACAAACTATCGTAGTACTCAACTAAGATCTGTTCACACCAAGTGGCAATCCGTTCATCAGTTTGTTCATACTGAGAGTCTTCATCTAGCGCTAAACCGACAAAGAATTTTTTGTCTTCGGTCAGGGCTTTCGATTGCTCAAATTGATAGCCTTGATTAGGCCAGTAACCTAAAAATTGGCACCCTGTGGCTTGTAATTCATCATGCAATAAACCCATCGCATCTAAGAACCATTCGCCATAACCTTCTTGATCGCCGAGTCCAAATAACGCGACCTGTTTATCTTTGAGGGTTAGGCCATCAAGTTGGTCCCACACCGCGCTCCAGTCTTCTTGAATTTCGCCAAAATCCCAAGTGGAAATCCCCAGAATAAGCAGTTCGTAATCTTGCAAGGTCGAGACTGGCGTATCTTTGATATTGTAGATATCCACCAACTCTTCACCAATAATGGCGCGAATTTTTTCTGACACCATTTCGGTGTAGCAAGTGCTGGAGCCGTAAAATAGACCAATTTTCATAATGGTATCTTTGCAAGTGAGGAATAAAATTGACTGCTATTCTAACAAACATCGAAGCAAAAAGGGTGGTAATTCGCAATCGGCTGCCGTACTCTCGCTAGCATTAAAATAATGTTATTGATGAGGTTGTAAATGGAGCCCAAACAAGCGGAGTTAATCGTCGTTGAGAGCTTTATTGATGCTATTTGGCTAGAGCGTGGGCTGTCGGAAAATACCTTACAATCCTATCGCCATGACCTTGATCGTTTAATCGGTTGGATGATGCCGTTATCATTAACGTGGAACTCGATTCAGCATGCTGATTTGCAGGATTATCAAGCATGGCTGGTTGAAAAAGACTACAAACAAACCACTCGTGCTCGTATGTTGTCGGCGATCCGTCGTTTCTTTCAATATTTAACCCGTGAAAAAATTCGCGCCGATGATCCAAGTGCCTTGCTCTTGATGCCTAAACTGCCTAAGCGTCTGCCTAAAGATCTCTCCGAGCAACAAATTGATGATCTATTGATGGCGCCAATTGTGGAAGACCCGATTGAGCTGCGTGATAAAGCGATGCTGGAGTTACTTTATGCTACCGGTTTACGTGTTACTGAGTTGATAAGCTTGACGATGGAAAACATGAGCTTGCGTCAGGGCGTGGTGCGGGTGATTGGTAAAGGCGGCAAAGAGCGTTTAGTGCCAATGGGTGAGAACGCGATTGAGTGGATTGAAACCTTTCTCGAACAAGGTCGCCCTGCATTATTAGGCGAAACCAGTTCCGATGTGGTGTTTCCCAGTAAGCGTGCTCGCCAGATGACCAGACAAACTTTTTGGCATCGGATCAAGTTTTATGCGGTGCATGCTGGCATTGATACCGAAACCTTATCTCCCCATGTTTTGCGTCATGCTTTTGCCACACATTTACTAAATCATGGTGCGGATCTCAGAGTAGTACAAATGCTACTCGGTCATAGTGACTTATCCACCACACAAATTTATACTCATGTCGCAACCGAGCGATTAAAACAAATTCATCAACAACATCACCCACGAGCGTGATACTGTTGTTATTTATAGCCACTTTTATTTTTATTTCAATTTTTAAGGTGAATCATGCGTTATTTAGCATTTATGCGTAACGGTTTTATTGTTCTTCTTTCTTGCTTAGCGTTAACGGCGCAAGCGGCTGATGCTCCCGTTTCTGACAGTCACGTCACTGATAACCAGACCGCTGGAACTCATATCGATAAACAAGAAATTGCCTCTCGTTTTGGTAAGTTAGGTTTAGTGCCTACTTCAATTCAAGCATCACCAATTACTGGGTTAGCGGAAGTGACCACAGAGCAAGGGATCTTCTATGTCACGGCTAATGGTGATCACTTTTTGCAAGGTAAAATGTACGGATTAGATAAAGACGGTAATTTCACCGATTTAATGGCAAAGAAATACGCCAAAATGCTCGAGAAATTTGCAGGCGACATGATTGTCTATAAAGCTAAAAATGAGAAATATGTGGTGACGGTATTTACCGATATCACTTGCGGCTATTGTGTGAAGCTGCATAAAGATATGCAAGCGTATAATGATTTAGGCATTACGGTGCGTTATATGGCATATCCGCGCCAAGGTCCACGCAGTGAAGTGGCAAATTCAATGGCCAAAGTATGGTGCGCCGATGATCGAAAAGCGGCATTGGATGCGGTGAAACTTAATCGCAACTTTGATTTTGACAGTAAACATTTAACTCAGTGCCAAGATATGATCGCCAAGCAATACGCCTTTGGAGCGTTAGTTGGTATTACCGGAACCCCAGCCATTTTGTTACCGAATGGTCAGTTAGTGGGTGGTTACTTACCGCCAAGCCAATTGATTCAAGCATTAGAGTCAATGAAATAATGGCTAAGTCTGCTCCTATCATTCCGACTACCATGACGTTTTTTGCCCGCTTTGAAGCCGATATTTTAGCGGGTAAGAAAACCATTACTATTCGTGATAAAGCCGAAAGCTATTATGTTCCTGAGAGCATTGTGACGGTATCGACACTAGAGCAAGGTCGGGAGTTTTGTCAGTTACAGATTGATTCGGTTGAAGCGATTCAATTTTGTGACTTGAGTGAGTTTCACGCACAGCAAGAAAACATGACTCTGACTGAGCTTAAAAATGTGATCCGCGATATTTATCCCGATCTGGATGCTTTATATGTGATCCATTATCATTTGATCCGCTCTTTAGCCTGAGCGGTTTTTCATTTTTGAGCCATGATTAATAAATCTATCGTTAAATCAATCGCCAATAAAGAAGCCGATTACTTATGACCGCCATTGTTCGCCGCCCAGATGTAGACCTTTCACTCCTACCAGAGACGATTCCCGCTTTGCTGCGTCGCTTGTATCTCAATCGTAATATTAGTGATGAAAAGCAATTAGAAAAAGGCGCAAAAGGACTGCATTCTTATCAATCATTGCACGGTATTAGCTTGGCGGTTGAGTTGCTGTTTGAAGCAATTAAAACCCAGCAACGCATTATTGTGGTAGGGGATTTTGATGCTGATGGCGCCACCAGTTCGGCGTTATCGGTATTGGCGATCCGTATGCTAGGCAGCAACAATGTTGATTACTTAGTGCCAAACCGATTTGAAGATGGCTATGGCTTAAGCCCTGAAGTGGTTGATCAAGCGATTGAACTTGGTGCACAAGTGATCATGACGGTCGATAACGGCGTGTCATCGATTGATGGTGTCGCTTATGCTAAGCAAAAAGGTTTAATGGTAATAGTGACCGATCACCACCTGCCTGGCCATGAACTGCCGATCGCCGATGCGATGGTCAATCCTAATTTGCAACAATGTCAGTTTCCCTCAAAAGCGTTGGCAGGGGTCGGGGTGGCGTTTTATTTAATGTTAGCCCTGCGCGCGCACATGCGTGAACTCAATTGGTTTGTCGAGCAAAATATCCCTCAACCCAATCTAGCTGAACTGCTTGATCTGGTAGCGCTTGGTACGGTGGCCGATGTGGTGGCGCTGGATGAAAATAATCGCATTTTAGTGCATCAAGGTTTGCAACGTATTCGCGCCGGTAAAGGTCGGCCAGGAATTCAAGCGTTAATTGAAGTCTCGAAACGCGATGCGAAAAAATTAGTCGCGTCAGATTTTGGTTTTGCATTAGGCCCAAGGCTTAATGCGGCCGGTCGATTAGAAGATATGTCGTATGGCGTAGAATTACTACTAAGCAATAACATTCATGCCGCCAGACAAATGGCAAGTGAATTGGACGGCTTAAATCAAATGCGACGTGAAATCGAGCAAAGCATGAAACAAGAAGCGATGGCTTTTTGTGAACGTTTGTTAAATGGTAAAGATTGCTTAGCCAAAGATAGTCAATTGCCGTATGGCGTAACGCTATATCAAGCCGATTGGCATCAAGGCGTGATTGGTATTTTAGCTTCGCGGATCAAAGATGAATTTTATCGCCCAGTGATCGCCTTTGCTGATGGTGGCGAAGATAACCAAGGTCGGGCGCTAATTAAAGGGTCTTGTCGCTCGATTTCCGGATTACACATGCGTGATGTACTGGATCGGATTGATACCCAAAACCCAGGCGTGATCCTTAAATTTGGTGGTCATGCGATGGCGGCAGGCCTTACTATTAAACGCGATCAATATGCGCATTTTAGTCAATTATTTGATCAAGCGGTACGAGCTGAATTAGATGAGTCGGCGCTTAAAGGGGTGATTTTATCCGATGGTGAATTACAGCCTGAAGAGTTCTCAATGGACACCGCCGAAATTTTGCGTGCTGGTGGACCGTGGGGACAAGCCTTTCCAGAGCCGATATTTGATGGCGAGTTTAAATTACTCAATCAAAAACTGGTGGGCGAAAAGCATTTAAAGATGATGGTTGAGCCGATATTTTTAGATCCAGAGACATTGCAACCACTGGGCAAAGGGCGCAGTACCAGCATCATGATCGATGCGATTGCGTTTAATGTTGATTTACGCCGTTGGCCAGATGCTTCGGTTAAAACGGTACATTTAGCCTACAAGCTTGATATCAATGAATTTCGCGGCAATCAATCGCTGCAATTAATGGTCGATCATTTAGAAGCCAAATAAGAGCCAGTTTGGCATCGATAGTGCTTAACAAAATACCTGTAAAGTTCAAGTGATATTAGGTAGAATTGCGCGGTTATCTCGATCTTAAAGATAATCCCAATTTTCTAATTTTAGCGATGAGCCCAAATGTTTGAAATCAATCCTATCAAAAACCGCCTTCAAGACGTTGCCGAGCGCACACACGTTTTGAGGGGGTACCTTTGACTATGATGCTAAGAAAGAGCGTCTAGAAGAAGTCAACGCAGAACTTGAACAACCCGATGTTTGGAATGAACCACAACGAGCACAAGCGCTTGGTAAAGAGCGTGCCGCACTAGAAGCGGTCGTCGAAACCATAGATCTACTCGATCAAGGTGGTGAGGACGTTGAGGGTTTACT
This sequence comes from Vibrio algicola, assembly GCF_009601765.2. Classification (NCBI taxonomy): domain Bacteria; kingdom Pseudomonadati; phylum Pseudomonadota; class Gammaproteobacteria; order Vibrionales; family Vibrionaceae; genus Vibrio; species Vibrio algicola. The sequence goes on along the minus strand of NZ_CP045699.1, from coordinate 1,998,374 downwards.
CGAACTGGCGGTTGAAGAAGACGATCAAGAAACCTTCGATGAAATTGAACCAGAGTTGAGCGAGCTTGAAACTAAGCTAGAAAAGCTAGAGTTTCGCCGTATGTTTTCCGGCGATCACGATCCATCAGATTGTTATATCGATCTGCAATCAGGATCTGGCGGTACCGAGGCGCAAGATTGGACTTCAATGATGCTGCGTATGTATTTACGTTGGGCTGAATCCAAAGGTTTCAAAACCGAAATTATTGAAGTATCAGATGGTGATGTAGCAGGCCTAAAAGGTGCAACCGTTCGTATTTCAGGTGAATATGCTTATGGTTGGTTGCGTACTGAAACTGGCGTGCATCGCTTAGTGCGTAAGTCGCCGTTTGATTCTGGTGGCCGTCGTCATACTTCATTTGCTTCTGCATTTATCTATCCAGAAATTGATGACAACATTGAGATCGACATTAATCCATCCGATCTGCGTATTGACGTTTACCGTGCTTCCGGCGCGGGTGGTCAGCACGTTAACACCACAGAATCTGCGGTTCGTATTACCCACGTTCCAACTAACCTTGTGGTTCAATGTCAAAACGATCGTTCTCAGCATAAGAACAAAGATCAGGCAATGAAACAAATGCGCGCTAAATTGTTTGAGTATGAATTACAAAAACAAAATGCAGAGAAGCAAGCCAGCGAGGATTCTAAATCTGATATCGGTTGGGGCAGCCAGATCCGCTCTTATGTATTAGATGATTCACGCATTAAAGATTTACGCACTGGGATCGAAAATCGTAATACTCAAGCAGTATTAGATGGCGATTTAGACAAATTTATTGAAGCAAGTTTAAAGTCAGGTTTATAACTGGTTAAACAACTTGCGGCACCACAGAATAATGCTCAGATAGAGCGTACTAATTTTATTAATTAAGGGCACCTGATGACTGAATCAACTAGCCAAGACCAAATTGATGTAGCAGAAGAAAATAAACTGATCGCAGAGCGTCGTAGTAAACTTGACCACATCCGCAAAGCTTGTAAAGCCAATGGTCACCCAAATGATTTCCGTCGTGAAAATCTAGCGGCAGATTTACAAGCTGAATTTGGCGAAAAAACCAAAGAAGAATTGGTTGAGCTTAATTACATTGCAGCCATCGCCGGTCGTGTAATGGCAAAACGTGGTCCTTTCCTTGTGATCCAAGAAGTGTCTGGCCGCATTCAAGCGTACGCTGCTAAAGACGTGCAAAAAGATCTTAAAGAAAAATACCAAGGTCTTGATATCGGCGACATCATTGGCGTAAAAGGCACGTTGCATAAATCAGGCAAAGGTGATCTTTACGTTAATATGGAAAGCTACGAATTGCTGACGAAAGCACTGCGTCCACTGCCAGAAAAATTCCACGGTTTAACTGACCAAGAAATGCGTTACCGTCAACGTTATGTTGATTTGATCGTAAACGAAGATTCGCGTAATGCGTTTATCATTCGCTCTAAATTAGTAATGGCGATCCGTAACTTCATGTCTAAGAAAGCGTTCTTAGAAGTGGAAACCCCAATGATGCATGTGATCCCTGGTGGTGCAACTGCGCGTCCATTTATCACTCATCATAATGCGCTTGATATTGATATGTACTTACGCGTTGCTCCTGAGCTTTACTTGAAGCGTTTAGTGGTAGGCGGTTTTGATCGTGTATTTGAAATCAACCGTAACTTCCGTAACGAAGGTTTATCGCCACGTCATAATCCAGAATTCACCATGATGGAATTCTACATGGCGTACGCTGATTATAACGATCTAATCGATCTTACCGAAGAAATGTTGAGCACAGTGGCGGTTGAAGTTCTGGGCGATACCTCAATGCCTTACGGTGAAGAGCGTGTTGAGTTCGGTGGCAAATATGCCCGCATGACCATGATCGATGCGATCAAACATTACAACCCTGATCACGCTGATATTGCCAACTTAAATGAAGAAACGGTAAAAGATCGTGACTTTATGGTTAAGATCGCGAAATCTGTGCATGTTGAAGTAGAAACTTTCTGGACTTGCGGCCAACTGCTTGAAGAGATCTTTGGTGAGACAGCTGAACCTCAGTTAATCCAACCGACTTTCATTACGGGCTACCCAGCGGATATCTCGCCTCTTGCTCGTCGCAGCGATTCAAACCCATTCTTTACCGATCGTTTTGAATTCTTTATTGGTGGTCGTGAAGTGGCTAATGGTTTCTCTGAGCTTAATGATGCAGAAGATCAAGATGCCCGCTTTAAAGCGCAAGTGGATGCGAAAGATGCTGGTGATGATGAAGCCATGTTCTACGATGCCGATTACATCAATGCGCTAGAGCACGGTTTACCACCAACAGCAGGACAAGGTATTGGTATTGATCGTTTAGCAATGCTATTTACCAATACGCATACAATTCGCGACGTTATTCTATTCCCTGCGATGCGTCCACAACAATAAAGTAAATTACGGACTTCGTCCTTATTTACATAATTGTTATTTAATAAATAAAACCCGTCTCTATGGCGGGTTTTTTAGATCTCAGCAATAACGGATACATTCTATTATCAGAATAATGTTAATTCGATGGCAGAAATGCGATTAAATTTTAACTTGTCTCATTAATGATACAAACAAACTTTTATTTAACGATATAGTGATGGCTTTTATAACAGCATAAAATGCTACTGATAAATTAGGTAATACTACGATTGGTATCAGTACCCGTTCAAGGATGAAAAAAAAGTATTATGGAACGCCAGTTTAAAATAGGTATTATGCCTGGATCTTTAATCACAATTGGAGGCTCAGCTGAAACTTGGTTTGATTCAATTCAACAAACTGGCTGGATGTGCCATCGATGTGATGATCTAAGATTGGCACAACAACAATTAGAGCAACTTGGCCCATGCATTGGCATTATTGATTTGTGCCAAGAAAATTTAAGTTTAAATGCCATTTCTTGCTTGGTTAGCACCAATAAACAAGTGCGTTGGATTGCCTATATTAAAGAGAGCCAATTAAATTCAGATCCTGTTCGCCAATTTATTGTCAATTATTGTATCGACTTTTTCACTTCACCAATGCCTGAAAAACGATTACTTAATTGTATCGGCCATCAATTAGGGATGCTTAAATTAGAGCAAAAAGTATGGCCAGATAATCCATTAGATCAGCAAGTTAGTTTAATTGGTGACTCATTACCGATGAAGCGACTGCGTGAGCAAATTAAACGTATTGCGGTGACTGATGCGTGCATTATTATTTCTGGCGAGCAAGGTTCAGGTAAAACAATAGTTGCGCAATATATCCACCAATATTCTTCACGCAATAAAGGTCCGGTGGTGGTGGTTAACTGTAGTGCTTTACCCGAGCAACGGCTGGAACAAGAGGTCTTCGGTCACAATAGAACCCACACTACTGGCTATATTGATTGTGAGATCGAGAAGGCAAAAGGCGGCACCTTGATTTTTAAAAATGTCACCGCATTACCTTTGTCTCAACAAAAACACCTGCATAGCTTGCTCAGTGCTAATCATTTAGGGTCCTCGCAAACGATAGAGTCAAATGATGTGCGTATTCTCGCCACAACCCATAATGATATCGAACAGTGCGTGCGTGAGAATACTTTTTTGTCTGAATTATTTTTCAGCCTTAATGTATTAAAAATTTATGTTCCACCGCTAAAAGAACGTTGCACCGATATCAATTTACTCGCGCAATATTATCTGCAACAAAATAGTCGTGAATATAATTCCCAAGCAAGGACATTATCAAATAACGCGGTCAAACAACTGACCCAATATCATTGGCCTGGTAATGTGCGTGAATTAAGTAATCAAATCAAGCGAGCAGTATTAATGTCGGAAGGGACAATCTTAGATGTGCATCATTTGGATCTTCCAAGCCGATTAACCAAAAAACGTAATTTGCGTACGATTCGAGAAGATTCGGAACGTAATGCTTTGATTTATGTATTGGAGAGTCATAACGGCCAAATATCACCTGCGGCTAAAGAATTAGGCGTATCAAGAGCCACCATGTACCGATTACTCGGAAAACATAATGTGGCAGTTGAAAATAAAAGTTTGGCTTAAGTCTTAATTCTGGGGTGAATAAAAAGGTAGACCAATATTTTGGGCTACCTTTTATTCTTTAATGATAAATGTTTTCTTTAAGGGCAAGGATTTGAGAATTGAATACCGACTTGCAAAATATCCTGCAATAATTCGTCACCGAGCTCACTCTCAATACTGTTAATATTGGCTTCTAATTGGTTGATGCTGGTAGCGCCAATAATATTGGATGCAACAAAAGGGCGCTGATTGACAAAAGCTAATGCCATTTGTACCGGATCGATATTATGTTTATTGGCGACATCGATATAGGCTTGAGTCGCAGCTTCTCCTTGTGGTGTCATATAACGCACAAAACGTGAGAACAAACTGCAACGGGCTCCCGTTGGACGTTGACCATTTAAATATTTACCGCTGAGTACCCCAAACGCCAGTGGAGAATAAGCCAGTAACTCGATCCCTTCATGATGACTGATTTCAGACAAACCCACCTCAAAACTGCGGTTGAGTAAGTTATAAGGATTTTGAATCGACACAATTCGTGGCAAGTCATGTTTTTCCGCTAAGCGAAGCAAGGTCATTACGCCCCATGGGGTTTCATTCGACACGCCGATATAGCGAGTTTTCCCAGCTTTAATTAATTCAGCCAGTGCTTCTAAGGTTTCAATTAAGGTCACTTCTTGTTGTTCATCTAAGTGGGGGTAATTGAGTTGACCAAAGCAATTGGTATTACGTTGTGGCCAATGGAGCTGATAAAGATCGACATAATCGGTTTTCAAGCGTTGTAGGCTGCTATCCATCGCTAAATGAATATTACGGCGATCAAGGCTCATATTGTCACGAATATGCGACATGCGACCGGGGCCGGCTACTTTACTTGCTAGTACGATTTTCTCGCGTTTGCCGCTTTTCTCTAACCAGTTTCCAATATAAGCCTCGGTTGAACCTTGGGTTTCTGCCTTGGGTGGCACTGGGTACATTTCGGCTGTATCTATAAAATTAACGCCACGCTCAATAGCATAATCCAATTGCGAGAATGCATCCGCTTGACTGTTTTGCTCACCAAAGGTCATGGTGCCTAATGCGATTTTGCTCACTTCTAGGTTTGAATGCGGGATCTTATGATATTTCATCTAACGTCCTTGATTTTCATTCTTAATATGAAAACCAATATATAACAAAAAATTGTGGTGAGTAAATTCTGCCGAGCCAATTTTGGGTGATTAATTCAAGATCTTGCAGCCGCTTAAGGATCGACTAAGATTAAAGAAGGATGTTGGGGGAGTAATATGAAAAAACAACAATTAGATCATTGGCTGCAAGCCAGTAAAAGCACAGATTGCGGGCCACCAAAAGTCTTTGTGGTCAGTTGCGCTGATCTTGCGCATTACTCTTTAGCTGTGGAGTATAAGCATCAGTTAGAGCCGATCTTAATGAAAGATCAACTGCTGTATTTTTCTTCTTTAGAGCAGGTGAAATCAGAGTTGAAAAAGTTAGGCTTATCTTCGGCTTATTTGCGTTTGCATAATGCTTACGATGAATTCGGCCATGATGACTACGCAGTGACATTTCAAGATATTGAATTGCATTTAGCCAGCTAAGATCAGCCGGATCTTAATCTGTTTGACGAGCAAAAGATCTCTGTTCTTAATTGTTGGGGAGATTGAGGTGGCGAGCTAAAATATTGGCGGTAAATTGGGTGCGTAAATAAAAGCCGCGCGGCAAGGTTTTAAACGGTTGACCGGATGCGCTATAAGCCTCGGTGACCACTTTACTGTTGGCCGCTTTTGGTCTTAGTTGCATCACTTCTCCATGTTTGGCGGTGATTTCTTCCACTCGTCCTAACACAATAAATTCCATCAGCTCTTCCCAATCTTGTTGTAATTGCTGTTGCTCCTCTTGATTCGGTGACCAAAGCAGCGGCAGACCAACCCGCCGCTCGGCTAATGGGATCTCGCGCTCACCTTCCACTGGGATCCATAATACTTTGGCGAGTTTATGCTTAACGTGTGAAGCTTGCCAAGTTAAGCCTTGCACGCCAGTTAATGGCGCCACGCAAACAAAGGTTGTTTCTAGTGGTTTGCCATTATAACCAATCGGTAAGCTTTTTAATTCAATGCCTAAATGTTCAAAATCGGGTTGGGGTTTACTGCCGGCTTCTGCACCTAAATGCCATTCCAATAATTGTCCGACCCAGCCTTTTTCACGGGTAAGATCATCGGGGATCGCAATATTGGCTTGTTGGGCGAGCTGGTAAAATGTTTGGCCAGCCAGCTGTTGCGCCCGTTGTAATAGTTCTTGCTCGGTTTTTGGTGCTAAAGGCATGGTCGATAGTCTGAGTTAGGCATCATGAGGCCACACTATAACAAAATAAGAGCGGGATCTGGCGCGAGAGGATTGAAAAATGAAATTAAAAGTTATCCACAAGTAACTTAACCATTGACACTGATGTGACGTTTTTAGATCGAGTTATTTACATTTAAACCAATAATAATTCAAGGGTTGTTGGAAAATCAGCCGAAAAGCGAGATTAAATGTGGATAATCCATAACGTGATGGATCTTTGACCGATCTGTGATTAAAAAAGATCCTGCAGATCCTTGGGTAAGATTTTCCCTTTGGGTGTTGGTGTAAGTCGATGTTTAATAAGTATAAATGAAGATATTAAAATTAATGTTGCTTAGGGTTTGTTCGACTCGTTATGTGATTAAAATTGCTAATGTCACTTTCTTCACACATTTATTCACAGAAAAAGTGAATAAATGCCAAGTGACCAGCATTTCAGTGTTGATAACTTGTTTTTAAACGAACTTTATCCCAAAAGTGGGCGCTAGGTAATAAAAAACACCAGATTATGCACTTGAAATTTGCCCCTTTTGTGGATATGTGAAAAAATCACTGGTAACAGAGATTTATATTAGAGGTTAGCCGTGATAGATGGCGATGGTTACCGCTTAAATGTGGGGATTGTAATATGTAACAACCATGGTCAGGTATTCTGGGCAAAACGATACGGACAACATTCTTGGCAGTTTCCTCAAGGTGGTATTGATGACGGTGAAACGCCGGAGCAAGCCCTTTATCGAGAACTGTACGAAGAAGTGGGTTTGACTAAACAAGATGTGAAACTGATTGGAGTGAGTCGTCATTGGTTAAGGTATAAATTACCCAAGCGACTGGTCCGTTGGGATTCAAAACCGGTTTGTATCGGACAAAAACAGAAATGGTTTTTACTGCGACTTGAATGTGATGAAGCAAATATCAACATGAATCGCGGGACGACCCCTGAGTTTGATGGTTGGCGCTGGGTGAGTTTCTGGTATCCAGTCAGGCAAGTTGTTTCTTTTAAACGAGATGTTTACCGACGCGCGATGAAAGAATTTGCCGCATTAGCGATGCCGTTTCGTGAACCAAGCTATAAAGCTAAGCGTAAAACACGCCGATAATTAGCCGATAGCAGAGCGCAATGAGCAGTGTAATAGAACCAGCCCTATTTTAATTTTCACCGATTAAAGTAGTGCTGATTTTTCATAATGGAATAGCAGGTATCATTCTAGGAGGGAAGTACCCTGTATGTTGATTCAACTGAGGGACATCGTTGAACAAGTTTCTAAGGCCGAAAACGTACACCAAGCCTTAACTATTTTGGTGCAAGAAACCTGTAAAGCAATGCAGACGGAATGCTGTACGGTTTACCTTGCCAATAACGATCGTCATCGGTTGGAATTAATCGCCACACAAGGTTTAAAGTTCTCAGGTCAATCGGTTCATATTCCTTTTGAACAAGGTCTGGTTGGGTTGGTACGGCGCAGTGCAGAGCCATTAAACTTAGCACAAGCACAGCAACATCCTGATTTTAAATATTTTCCTAAGCTTGGCGAAAATGTTTACCAATCCTTTTTAGGCACTCCCATCATTCATCGCCGTCAAGTGTTTGGCGTGTTGGTGATCCAGCAGCGATCGCCGCGTCAATTCAGTGAAATCGAAGAATCCTTTCTAGTCACCTTAGCCACTCAATTAGCGGTTATTATTGCGCATAGTCAAGCGCAAGGGGTGTGGACATTAAAAGGTCGTCAAGTTCGCTCGTTTAAAGGGCTGGCCGCTTCACGCGGTATCGCAATTGGTAAAATGTGGTGGGACGATACTCATCCAGATCTTAGTAAAGTGGCACCGGCTTCCAGTTTAGATATCGAATACGATCAAGAGTGGTTAGCCTTAGCGGTTGAGCAGGCGATTGCCGATTTCCGCCGTATGCGTAAACGTTTTGATAGTGAACTGAATAAAGATACCTTAGCGATCTTCGAGTTATATATTCACTTATTGCACGATCCTATGTTGAAAGCGGATCTTAATCGTCAAATTGAGCAAGGCGATCGGGCCGATTGGGCATTAAGGCAGGTCATTGAACTGTATGCTAAACGCTTTGCGACAATGTCGGATCCATATCTGCGAGAGCGGGCGAATGATATTAAAGAATTAGGCCATCGGTTATTATTCTTTTTGCATAATCATGATAAGCGCGAGTCTGGATTTAAAGATCCGGTGATCTTAGTGGTGCGTGAGTTAACCGCTTCTATTCTTGCTGGTATTCCAAGAGATAAGTTATTAGCCGTAGTGTCGCTTGAAGGGGCTGCAAACTCCCATGCGGCTATTTTGGCGCGCGCTTTGGGGATCCCCGCCATTATGGGGGCGCAACTAAAACCGGAAATATTACGCGGTAAGTTGGGCATTATTGATGGTTATAGCGGTGATATCTTTATTGAGCCGACCAAGCAATTACTCAAAGAATACCGCTCGCTGTCGCATGAAGAGCAAGAATTATCGCAGTTGGTTGAGCAAGAATTATCTAAGCCGGCCTACACGCAAGATGGCCAGCGAGTGGAGTTAATGCTTAATGCCGGCCTGAGCGCTGATACCAATATTGCCATCAACCAAGGTGTCGATGGGGTGGGTTTATACCGCACAGAGATTGCGTTTTTAATGCAGCATGGCTTTCCGTCAGAGGAAGAACAAACTCAAAATTATCGCCTGATTTTATCCTCCTATCCGGACAAACGAGTGGTGATGCGCACCTTAGATATTGGTGGCGATAAAGCCCTACCGTATTTTCCAATCGAAGAGGATAACCCTTTCCTTGGTTGGCGTGGTATTCGTTTTACCTTAGATCACACTGATATTTTCTTGATCCAATTACGCGCAATGTTAAAAGCCAGTGCAGGGATCGGCAATTTGAATATTATGTTGCCAATGATCTCCAGTAGCCAAGAGATCGATGAATCGAAAGCCTTGCTTGAGCGTGCTTATCAAGAAGTATTAAAGACCATTCCTGAGCTAGAACGACCTCAACTCGGTATTATGCTTGAGGTACCATCAATATTGTATTTATTGCCCTTGGTGGCAGATAAAGTCGATTTTGTTTCGGTTGGCACCAATGACTTAACCCAATATTTATTGGCGGTCGATCGTAATAACTCCCGTGTTTCCGATCTGTATGAACATGTGCATCCTGCGGTGATGATGGCGCTAAAACATATTTTTGAGACCTGTCAGCAACACAAGTTACCTGTGTGTATTTGTGGCGAACTGGCCGGCGATCCGATTGGGGCACTGCTCTTAATTGGCTTAGGTTACCGTTCGTTAAGTATGAATACCTCGAACGTAGCCAAAATTAAATATATTTTAAGAAAGGTCAGTGCCAAAGAGTTAGCACAATTAAGCCAGGATGCTTTAGCTAAGCCTTATGCTGATCAAATTTATCACACCGTTTTTTCTTATCTTGAGCAAAAAGGCTTAGCAGGCTTTATCCGCGCCGGTAAAAAATAGAAGCGAATTTCAATGCCATTTAATATTTGATCAATTTGAATACGCCGAAAAGACGCTGATCCGTCCTTGATTGCTTGAGAAAAGGCCATCCATGGCCTTTGACACTTTTCTCTGTACTCAATTTTGTTCGAGCATTAAATTATGGCATTGCTATTACTTCGATTGGTATGGCACTTTTTCTATGCTCAATATTGTCCAGCCTGACTATGATTAAAATTACTATTCCTCTATGATACGCCTCATTATCTGTTTGTTATGCTATGGCACTATTTGAACCTTAGCTTGTCAGACATTATTGACTATTTTCAATTTTTACAGAGAGACCGTTATGAGTCAGGGATTTTTTGTCTTTCCCCATATAGACCCCGTTATTTTTTCTATCGGCCCGATTGGGGTGCGTTGGTATGGCTTGATGTACTTACTTGGCTTTGCATTCGCGATGTATGTTGCCAATCGCCGCGCTGATAAACCAGGCAGTACTTGGACTCGTGAGCAAGTATCGGACTTATTATTTGCCGGTTTTCTTGGGGTTGTATTGGGCGGTCGTATTGGCTATGTCCTATTTTATGGCTTTGATTACTGGATGGCCGACCCACTGTACATCTTCAAAGTGTGGACTGGCGGCATGTCATTCCATGGTGGTTTGATGGGCGTTATCACCGCAATGTGGTGGTATGCGCGCAAAAACAAACGTACCTTCTTTGGTGTTGCTGACTTTATTGCCCCATTGGTACCGTTTGGCTTAGGCGCCGGTCGTATTGGTAACTTTATTAATGGCGAATTATGGGGGCGCGTCACCGATGTGCCTTGGGCGATGATTTTCCCAAGTGGTGGTCCTTACCCACGTCACCCATCACAATTATATGAATTTTTGTTAGAAGGTGTGGTGCTGTTCTTTATTTTAAACTGGTTTATTCGTAAGCCTCGTCCTGCTGGTGCGGTATCGGGTTTATTCTTGATTGGTTATGGTGTATTCCGCTTTAGTGTTGAATTTGTACGTCAACCGGATGCTCAGCTAGGCTTATTTGATGGGGTGATCTCTATGGGACAAATCCTATCCACGCCAATGATTATTATTGGCGCGCTGATCATGATTTGGTCTTACAAAACTCAAAAACCTCAAGCAGTCGCTGGTACACAAAGCTCGAATAAAAAATCAGTAAAAGGAAAATAAGCGGTGAAACAATATTTAGATTTATGCCACCGAATTATTGAGCAAGGCCACTGGGTTGAAAACGAACGCACTGGTAAACGTTGCTTAACCATTATCAATGCTGATTTAACTTACGATGTGGGTAATAATGCTTTTCCGTTAGTCACCACCCGTAAAAGTTTTTGGAAGTCGGCAGTGGCGGAATTACTGGGCTATATCCGAGGTTACGATAACGCCGAAGATTTTCGCAAGTTAGGCACCAAAACATGGGATGCCAACTCAAACTTAAACCAAGCTTGGCTTAATAATCCTTATCGTAAAGGCGAGGATGATATGGGGCGCGTCTACGGCGTTCAAGGTCGAGCATGGGCTAAACCCGATGGCAGCAGTGTCGATCAACTGCGTAAAATTGTTGATGATTTAAGCCGTGGTGTGGATGACAGAGGGGAAATCTTAAATTTCTACAACCCTGGTGAATTTCACATGGGTTGCTTACGTCCTTGTATGTACAGTCATCATTTTTCTTTATTGGGTGATACCTTATACCTAAATAGCACTCAGCGTTCGTGTGATGTACCGTTAGGGCTAAATTTCAATATGGTTCAGGTGTATGTATTCCTTGCTATTATGGCGCAAATCACTGGCAACAAAGCGGGTGTGGCTTACCATAAGATCGTTAACGGTCATATTTATGAAGACCAACTGGCGCCCATGCGGGATATCCAATTAAAACGTCAACCCTTTGACGCGGCTACTTTTCATATCAATCCAAAAATTAAATCATTAGAAGATTTAGAAACTTGGGTAACGCTTGATGATTTTGAAGTGCGTGATTACCAATGCCACGAAGGGATTAAATACCCGTTTTCAGTGTAATTTGAATTCGTTTTAGTCACGGTATTCATCAACATGATGAGCCCTTACTCCGCTATCTCGCTGTTTAGATAGTGTGAGTAGGGGCTTTTTTGTTACTCGTAAAAAGATCGGAAAAACTTTACTATTACAGGCTATGTAATGCTTTTTTCGAGGTTAAGGATGTCGCATTTAAATTATAACCATCTGTATTATTTTTGGATGGTATGCAAGCAAGGTTCGGTGGTTAAGGCGGCAGAGGCATTATTCTTAACCCCTCAAACAGTGACAGGGCAGATCAAATCCTTTGAAGAGCGTATGGATGGCAAACTCTTAAAGCGCAGTGGTCGTAGCGTGGAGCCAACGGAACTAGGGCAAATGGTGTTTCGCTATGCCGATAAAATGTTTGGCCTGAGTTATGAGATGCTGGATATCGTCAATTACAGCCAGCGAAAGAATGTTTTGTTTGATGTTGGCGTGGCGGATGCGTTATCTAAGCGCTTGGTGAGCAAAATACTCATGACCACTGTACCGGAAGATAACAGTATTCATTTACGCTGTTTTGAATCGACCCATGAACTATTGCTAGAACAACTCTCGCAGCATAAGTTGGATATGATCCTCTCAGATTGTCCGGTCGATTCGAGTCAAAGCCCAGGATTATTTAGCAAAAAACTGGGCGAATGTAATATGAGCTTCTTTTCTTCTAGCCCGATCGATGCCAAAAGTTTTCCTGCTATTTTACAAGATAAAAAATTATTAATGCCTGGTCGTCGAACCGCAATGGGGCGTAATATTTTGCATTGGTTTGAAAGCCTAGCGATCACGCCTGATATTTTAGGTGAGTTTGATGATGCCGCATTAATGAAAGTATTCGCTCGTTACCACAAAGATGCCATTTTCTTAGCGCCGTCGATTTATTTTAATGAAGTGAAAGATGAAGTACCTATTCATTTGGTGAGTGAAATTGAAGGATTAAAAGAAGAATACTACGTTATTTTTGCAGAACGTATGATCCAGCATCCGGCAGTTAAGAGTGTGTGTGAGGCTGACTTTAGTAATCTATTTCATTAATGCAGATTCAAGTATTGATGATGAAGAATGTTCCAGTTTATGAGGCAGTAAGATGGATTTAGTCAAAATGGAAGGCAACGTAGCGCAAGCGGTGGTACTTCTTAAAGCCATGGCCAATGAGAGCCGATTGCAAATCCTGTGTATTTTGCACGATCAAGAGTTATCGGTCGGCCAGTTGGGGGAATTGTTAGCATTAAGCCAATCGGCGTTATCGCAGCATTTGGCATGGTTGCGCCGTGATGGGCTAGTCACAACCCGTAAGCAGTCTCAGACGGTGTATTACTCGCTACATAGTACCGAAGTGAAAGCCATGATACAGCAGTTGCATAAGCTGTATTGTGATTAAAGAATTATCCCCATTCCATTTAATATTTGATCAATTTGAATACGCCGAAAAGACGCTGATCCGTCCTTGGTGCTTGAGAAAGACCATCCATATCCTTTGACACTTTTCTCTGTACTCAATTTTGAACGATCATTAAATTTATGGAATTGGTATTAGGGGCTGTGAGTGACAAATATTAAATTTATAGAATGGGTATTAGACGTTGTGAGTGACAAATTTTAGATATAAAAAAACCGGCCGAGGCCGGTTTTTGTGCAATTAAGCGTTTAATATAAAATTAAAGTGCTTTGATTGCTGCAGTGAAGCGAGACTTGTGACGAGCAGCTTTATTCTTATGAATAAGGCCTTTAGTCGCCATGCGATCTAGAAGAGGTGTAACTTCAACTAGAGCAGCAGTAGCCGCTTCTTTATTACCAGCTTCAATAGCGGCAATAGTTTTTTTCATGTAAGTGCGCATCATTGAGCGACGGCTAGCATTGTGCTGGCGACGTTTCTCAGCTTGGATCGCGCGCTTCTTAGCAGATTTAGTGTTTGCCAAGGGTCTAACTCCCAAAACTTTAGTTCGGTGACAATTTAAGGGCGAGGACTATGCCTCTTTCCTACGTGGTTGTCAACAGATTTGTACGAAAACCAAGCTTTTCCAAAGAAAACTTTGGAGAAGTGAGGTCTACGCGGTTAAGATGGCGTGGATTCTATCAGCATTTGTTTTCCAATGCTATTAATTATCTCATCACATGAGTAACTCTTTTGCTTTGTTTTTAATTTTAATCCTGTGAGCGAAAGATTGCTTATTTTTGTTGTACCCACTCTTTATATTTGAGGCACGTGTGAGTAGAAAACTGCTTAAATCTGGGCTTATTGTAAGCGCAATGACCTTTGTTTCTAGGATATTAGGCCTAGTCCGTGATGTTGTGGTGGCTAATTTGATGGGGGCGGGGGCAGCAGCGGATGTCTTTTTCTTTGCCAACCGAATTCCCAACTTTTTACGTCGCTTATTTGCCGAAGGGGCATTCTCGCAAGCTTTTGTACCAGTCTTAACCGAATATCACGCGGCAGGAGACAAAGATAAAACCCGCGATCTGATCGCTAAAGCCTCCGGTACTCTAGGGGTGTTAGTGACCATAGTGACTATTTGTGGGGTGGTAGGCTCTGGAGTGGTGACGGCTATTTTTGGTGCGGGTTGGTTTATGGACTGGTTACATGGCGGTCCGAATGCGCATAAATTTGAGCTAGCAAGCTTCCTACTCAAAATTACCTTTCCTTATTTATGGTTTATCACCTTTGTGGCGCTGTCGGGCGCGGTGCTTAATACCATAGGAAAATTTGCCGTTTCATCTTTCACCCCCGTTTTTCTTAATGTGATGATGATTATTGCGGCGATTTTTATTGCTCCGCACATGCAACAACCGGAAGTCGGCTTAGCAATTGGGGTCTTTTTAGGGGGCTTAGTGCAATTTGGCTTCCAAATCCCGTTTATGTACCGCGAAGGCTTATTGGTAAAACCACAATGGGGTTGGAATGATCCGGGGGTGAAAAAAATTCGCACCTTGATGATCCCTGCTTTGTTTGGTGTGTCTGTCAGTCAAATTAACTTATTGTTTGATACCATGGTGGCGAGTTTCCTAATGACCGGCTCGATCAGTTGGCTGTATTACTCAGATCGCTTATTAGAGTTTCCGTTAGGCTTGTTTGGGATTGCGATTGCGACCGTGATCTTGCCAGCCTTGTCGCGTAAGCATGTCGATGCTGAATCAAAAGGTTTCTCCGATACTATGGATTGGGGAGTACGCATGGTGATCTTACTGGGCGTACCAGCGATGGTGGGTTTGATCGTATTAGCTAAACCTATGCTAATGGTCTTGTTTATGCGTGGTGAATTTATGCCAAGCGATGTACACAATGCGTCATTATCGTTGTTTGCTTATGCCTCCGGCTTGTTAAATTTCATGTTGATCAAAGTATTAGCGCCGGGTTATTACTCAAGACAAGACACCAAAACCCCTGTGCGCTACGGCATTATCGCAATGCTGACCAATATGGTCTTTAATGCGATTTTTGCTTATTTCTTTGGTTATGTTGGTCTAGCGATGGCGACTTCGCTTTCGGCCTTGGTCAATATGGTGTTGCTGTATCGTGGTTTGCACATTGCAGGAGTGTATCGTTTATCGCGTGAAACCTTGATTTTTGCCTTGAAAGTGGTGATTGCAGGTGGCGTGATGGCCGCGTTATTGGATTGGCAATTAGCGGATATGAGTGTGTGGTTAACTTGGCATATTTCGACCCGTGCTTACTGGTTAATTGGCTTAATTGGTTTGGGGGCGGTGGGGTATATCGTCTCAATCTTAACGTTTGGCATTCGGGTGAAAGATCTAAAAGGCCATTAATCCGCCATGATACACATAAACTGCCGCTAGGATGCTCGCATTGGTAGGGGGTTTATGTGTATAATTCGCCAGTTTAACGCACAATAAAACCCTGGTAATAAGAACCTTAATATGGAATTAATCCGCGGCATTCACAATATCAAATCGCATCATAAAGGGTGCGTGCTCAGTATTGGTAACTTTGATGGGGTGCATTTAGGCCACCAGCAAGTGCTAAGACGATTGTGTCAACATGCTGAAGTATTAGATTTACCTGCGGTTGTGATGACATTTGAGCCTCAACCGATGGAGTTTTTTGCTAAGCAATCAGCGCCTGCGCGGTTAACTCGGCTGCGAGATAAGTTTGTTAAATTGGCCAAATGCAACATTGACCGACTACTGTGTGTTAATTTTAATCAAAGCTTTGCTAACTTAACTCCCGATGCTTTTATTCGAGATTTATTGATTGCTAATTTAGGCGTCAAATATTTAGTGGTTGGGGATGATTTTCGCTTTGGTAAAAATCGTCAAGGCTCGTTTGATGATTTAAAATTGGCCGGACAACAATACGGCTTTGAAGTGGTGAGCACCGACAGTTTTTGCATGCATACGCCAAAACACAATGCTCAGCCAGATTCTATTCGAGTCAGCAGTACAGCAATAAGAAAAGCACTGGCGCAAGATCACTTACCAGAAGCTGCCGCCATGTTAGGGCGTGATTACAGCATAAACGGACGAGTGGCTCATGGTCGTAAACTGGGTCGTACCATTGGTTTCCCAACCGCGAACATTGCATTAAAGCGCAACGTATCACCGGTTTCTGGTGTGTATGTAGTGAAGATTATTGATGGTAATCAACAGGTTGTCGGTGGGGTTGCGAATATCGGTAACCGCCCAACGGTCAATGGGGTTCGCCAACAATTGGAAGTGCATTTATTTGATTTCCAACAAAATATTTATGGTAAACAACTCGAAGTGGTGCTGTTGCATAAACTTCGAGATGAAAAAAAGTTCGATAATTTCGAGCTACTGAAACAACAAATAGACTTAGATGCTCAAGCCGCAAGGGTGTGGTTGCTTGAACATAATATACTTTCCGAGCCTGGTTGCTAACGCGAACAGCCCAGAAATTAAACTTCTCATTAATGTCGCCCAATGTAACGGAATTAAGAATCGATGACTGATTATAAAGATACTCTGAATCTACCTGACACAGGGTTTCCAATGCGTGGAAATCTGGCCAATCGTGAGCCAGAAATGCTTAAGCGTTGGTACCAAGAAGATCTTTACGGCGCAATCCGCGCAGCAAAGAAAGGTAAAAAATCGTTTGTATTACACGATGGCCCTCCTTATGCCAACGGTGATATTCATATTGGTCACGCTTTAAATAAAATTCTTAAAGACATTATTATTAAATCAAAGACGCTATCTGGCTTTGATGCTCCGTACGTTCCAGGTTGGGATTGCCACGGTCTACCAATTGAATTAATGGTAGAGAAGAAAAAAGGCAAGCCAGGTCAAAAGATCACGGCGGCTGAATTTCGTGAAGAATGTCGTAAATACGCAGCAGGTCAAGTTGAAGGCCAAAAAGAAAGCTTTAAGCGTTTAGGCATTATGGGCGAGTGGGACAAACCTTACCGCACCATGGATTTTGGCACCGAGGCCAACATTATCCGCTCATTAGGTAAAATTGCCGATCAAGGTCACTTGCTAAAAGGTTTTAAACCTGTTCACTGGTGTACTGACTGTGGTTCTGCATTAGCCGAAGCGGAAGTAGAATATAAAGATAAAGTATCGCCTTCTATCTATGTGCGTTTTAAAGCGACAGATGAAGCGGCGACACTGGCAAAATTTGATTGTAAAGAAGGTCATCAAGGTCAAGGTGATGTGTCGGTTGTTATCTGGACCACCACACCATGGACCATGCCGGCTAACCGCGCGGTTTGTTTGCGTGATGATCTTGAATACGTATTAATCCAAATTGAAGCCAATGGCGATCAACCAGCAGAGCGTATTATCGTGGCTTCTGAGTTGGCGACAGCGGTAATGGATAGCGTGAATGTTGAGCACTACCATAACTTAGGCTTTACGACTGGCGCAGCTCTAGAGCTATGTCAGTTTAATCACCCATTCTACGATTTCACCGTACCGGCTATTTTAGGTGAGCACGTGACCACTGAATCCGGTACTGGTGTGGTTCATACCGCTCCGGGCCACGGTCAAGAAGATTTCGTGGTCGGTAAGCGTTACGATCTTGAAGTGGCGAACCCTGTAGGGTCAAATGGTGTGTATCTACCCGATACCGAGCTATTTGCTGGTCAACACGTATTCAAAGCCAATGCTTCGGTATTAGAAGTGTTACAACAAAAAGGTGCATTGCTGCATCATCACTCTTTTGAGCATAGCTACCCACATTGCTGGCGTCATAAGACTCCGATCATCTTCCGCGCCACGCCACAATGGTTTATCTCGATGGATCAAGCCGGTCTACGTGCGAAAGCATTAAGCGAAATCAAAAACGTTGAATGGATGCCAGAATGGGGTCAAAGCCGCATTGAAGGTATGATCGAAGGTCGCCCAGAATGGTGTATCTCACGTCAACGTACTTGGGGGCGTACCAATCGCATTATTCGTACATAAAGAAACCGCAGAATTGCACCCAGACTCTCCAGCACTGATCGAAAAAGTGGCAAAACTGGTTGAAGAAAAAGGCATTCAAGCATGGTGGGATCTTGATCCTGCTGACTTAATGGGCGCAGCCGATGCCGCCAATTACGAAAAAGTACTCGATACTTTAGATGTATGGTTTGATTCAGGCACGACTCACTATTCAGTAGTAGATAGTCGCGGCGAATTCAATGGCAACAGCGCTGATCTGTACCTTGAAGGTTCGGATCAACACCGTGGTTGGTTCCAATCCTCATTGATCACCTCTGTGGCAATGAAAGATAAAGCCCCCTTACAAACAAGTATTAACTCACGGTTTTGTGGTGGATGCTAACGGCCGTAAGATGTCTAAATCTATCGGTAACGTGGTTTCACCAAAAGATGTGACCAACAAACTTGGCGCGGATATTTTGCGTTTATGGGTTGCTTCTACCGATTACACTGGCGAAGTGGCAGTGTCGGATGAAATTCTAAAACGCAGCGCCGATTCTTACCGTCGTATTCGTAATACTGCGCGTTTCTTCCTCGCTAACTTGAAAGGTTTCAACCCTGCTACCGATATGGTTGCGCCACAAGATATGGTTGCACTCGATCGCTGGGCTGTGGGTCGTGCACAAGCGGCGCAAACTGAAATCGTAAAAGCTTATGAAGAGTACAACACCCATGGCGTAACTCAGCGTTTGATGCAGTTCTGCTCAATTGAAATGGGTTCGTTCTACTTAGATGTGATTAAAGATCGCCAGTACACAGCCAAATTGGGCGGTCATGCTCAACGTAGTTGTCAAACCGCTCTGTACTACATTGTAGAAGCATTAGTGCGTTGGATGGCTCCTATCATGTCGTTCACGGCAGATGAAATCTGGAACGAAATGCCAACCAATCAAGCCAATGGCGAAGCGCGTGATACTTTCGTGTTCACCGGTGACTGGTTCGACGGTTTATTTGGTCTAGAACAAGGCGAAGCACTAAACAACGATTTCTGGGCTCAAATCCAATCGGTTCGTGCTGGCGTGAACAAATTGCTCGAAACTGCGCGTAAAGACAAAACCATTGGTGGTTCGCTACAAGCGGAAGTTGTGTTATACGCCGATGACGCATTAGCAGCTAACCTGAACAAACTTGAAGATGAACTTCGCTTTGTGCTATTAACCTCTAAAGCACAAGTTCAACCATTAAGCGCTAAAACCGATGCTGCCCAAGCAACTGAAGTTGAAGGTTTATTTGTTGAAGTGACGGCTTCAGAAGCTGAAAAATGTGATCGTTGTTGGCACCATGTGGCCGATGTTGGCACTATCGCAGGACACGAAACTGTGTGTGGTCGTTGTGTGACTAACGTTGACGGTGACGGCGAAGCGCGTAAGTTTGCCTAATGACGACTCAATCGTTAACACTTAAACAATCAGGCGTACGCTGGCTTTGGCTAGCGGCGCTGGTATTTTTTGCTGATATTGGCATTAAATTATTAGTGATGAACAACATGGGTTACGGCTGGGTAAATCGGATTGAGATTTTGCCTTTCTTTAACCTACTGTATGTTCACAACCTTGGTGCAGCGTTTAGTTTTTTAAGCGATCAACCGGGTTGGCAACGTTGGTTCTTTAGTGCGATTGCATTTGCGGTTACCGCGATGCTGATCTTCTGGATGCGTAAACTACCGGCGACAGAGCGTTGGAATAATCCCGCTTATGCCATGGTGATTGGTGGCGCGCTCGGTAACGTATTTGATCGTTTAGTGCATGGTTTCGTGGTCGATTACCTCGATTTTTTCTGGGGTAACTACCATTGGCCTGCCTTTAACTTAGCCGACTCAGCGATTTGTATTGGCGCGGTTATGATTGTACTGGACGGTTTTCGTACAAAAAAAGAGCAGTCGCAAGATTAATTCGTAATCTAAGCCTCAGTTTATTAGCGCCGCACGTTTATCGTGCGGCGCTTTTTTATATACTCATTCTAGATAGTTGAGATTGAGATTTCGGTTGCGGTTGGGTTATACCAATGCCATTTAGTCTTTGATTACTCTCTCACCCTAATCACATAGGATCTCAATTTTAAACCCTATATAAATAAGGATATTTTTGTGTCGAACATAACCAATACTAGCCAAGTTACCTTGCATTTTACCATCAAGCTTAAAGATGGTTCCGTTGCTGATAGTACCCACAATCAAGGCAAGCCAGCTAAGTTTGTGATGGGAGATGGCAGCTTAAGTGAGAACTTTGAGCACTGCCTTATTGATTTAACCACTGGCGATAAAAAAGCGATTGAATTGGCAGCCAAGGATGCGTTTGGTTTGCCGAATCCAGATTTTATCCAACATATGGATCGCACTCGCTTTAATGGCCAAGATCTTGAAATTGGAACGATTATGGCGTTTACCGGACCAGATGGTCGTGAAATCCCAGGCATTATCTCTCAAATGAGCGGTGACTCAGTGACGGTCGATTTTAATCACCCACTTTCAGGCCAAGATGTTATTTTTGATGTGGAAATTTTAAACGTCGAATAATCACTATTTGATTTTAGACGCCAGGCGATATTGGAATTGATATTACATCTCATCTAGAGGTTGTCAGTGAGTTCGTTATAGGTAGAATAGCGCTATTATTGACGCACAAGAGATAGCTCAGGACATGACTCAAAAAATGAAAATTTTATTAGCAAACCCGCGTGGTTTTTGTGCTGGTGTTGATCGTGCGATCAGTATCGTCGAACGTGCCTTAGAAATGTATCAACCACCGATTTATGTTCGCCATGAAGTGGTGCATAACCGTTTTGTGGTTGAAGGCTTAAAAGCGCGCGGCGCCGTATTTGTTGAAGAGCTATCTGAAGTACCAGATGACAACATTGTTATTTTTTCGGCGCATGGTGTCTCTCAAGCGGTGCGTAGTGAGGCAAAAGAGCGTCAATTAACCGTATTTGATGCCACTTGCCCTTTGGTAACGAAAGTGCACATGGAAGTCGCTCGTGCCAGTCGTAAGAATATGGAAGTGGTACTTATTGGTCATGCGGGTCATCCTGAAGTGGAAGGCACTATGGGGCAATATGCCAGTGACGTTGGTGGTATGTATCTGGTTGAACGCCCTGAAGATGTTGCCAAATTAACGGTAAAAGATCCCACTAATCTACATTATGTTAGCCAAACCACTTTGTCGGTGGATGAAACTTCGGATGTGATCAATACATTGCGTGAAGTATTCCCTGATATCCAAGGGCCACGTAAAGATGATATTTGCTACGCGACTCAAAACCGTCAAGATGCAGTGCGTATTCTAGCCAGTAGTGTCGATATTATGGTGGTGGTAGGCTCTAGAAATTCCTCGAACTCTACCCGTTTAAAAGAATTAGCTGAAAAGCTTGGTACTCAAGGTTACTTAATTGATTGCCCAGAAGATATTGATGCAACTTGGTTTGACGGCAAACACAAAATTGGCGTCACCGCTGGAGCCTCCGCGCCAGAAGAGTTAGTCGATCAAATCATTGCACGCATTCAAGAGCTGGGCGCAACCGATGTTGAAGAAGTGTTAGGGCGAGAAGAGAATATGTTCTTTGAAGTGCCAAGAGAGCTGCAAATTAAAAATGTAGAGTAGCGGGTCTCGGAAAACGTTACTCGTAGCTCGAAAAAAATTAGAAAGGTCGCTAGATGAAAGTCTTGTAGTGGCTGAGTGAATTGGGCCACTTGATTGAAGGTTTGCAATACCTGAAATTATCCGTGAGATGCTAATTTAGGAAAGCCACTGACAAGGAATTGTCCAAAAACGAGTTGTGTTATTGATGGCTTATTAACTACAAATACCTTACCACCCGTTCTTCAATACAAAAAAGGCCGATAGTTTTTCAACTATCGGCCTTTGTGTTTTTAGCAACTTAGCTATTAATCACGAGATTCAGTGTAATCGATCAGCTTGTCTTCTTCTGCTTGATCAAACTCTGGGTCACCTTTACCTTTCGAGATTTTAATGACGTAGCCAGTAATTAATAAGCTCGCCACAATGCCGACGATAGTTGAAATTTGCATTCCCATACCAAAGCCTAACGTGTGGTTATTTAAGATGAAAGTGATACACACTGCGGTCATAAACATCGCAGGAACGGTTGTGATCCAGTGGAATTTATTAAAGCGTAGTAGGTAAGCCGATGCGGTCCACAACATCATCACTGCGGTAGTTTGGTTAGCAAAACCGAAGTAGCGCCAGATAATACCAAAATCAACTTGAGTTAAAATGCCGCCGAGAATAAATAACGGCATCGCCATCAATAAACGATTCTTTAAGGTTTTTTGTTCCATGTTGAAGTATTCAGCTAAAATCAGACGACTTGAACGGAAAGCTGTATCACCGGAAGTAATCGGCAAGATGACCACACCTAAGAAGGCTAAGATACCACCAAATACGCCAAGTAAACCAAATGAGGCACTGTAAACCACATTACCAGGGCCGCCGTTGGCAACTGCTGCTTGTAATGCATCCATAGAGCCAAAGAAAGATAGGGCTACTGCACACCAAATTAAGGCAATCACACCTTCACCAATCATGGCGCCAAAGAACACAAAGCGGCCATTTTTTTCATTCTCTAAACAGCGAGCCATTAATGGAGATTGAGTGGCATGGAAGCCAGAAATCGCACCACAAGCAATGGTAATAAAGAGTGCAGGCCAAAGCGGTAGATCATTTGGGTTCATATTGGTGAACATATCGCTGAACTTGTATCCGGCTAAAATTGAATGTTCGCTAGAAAACGCAATCGCCGCGATAAGGCCAACCGACATGAAGATCAGCAGAGCGCCAAAGAATGGATAAAAACGACCGATGATTTTATCGACTGGAACTATGGTAGCAATCACATAATAAGTGAAGATAATCGCGACCATCATTCCCATAGAAACCGTAGTATTGGTTTGCTCATTGACAAGGTTGGTGATCATACCTGCCGGAGCGGAGACAAAAACCACCCCAACCAACAGCAACAACACTAAAGCAAAAATATTCATAAAGTGCTTGGCATTTTTACCTAAGTAACGGCCAGTTAAGCTTGGAACCGAAGCGCCACCATTACGCACCGACAACATTCCAGAGAAGTAGTCATGTACCGCACCTGCAAAGATACAACCCAGTACAATCCATAACATCGCGGCAGGGCCGTAAAGGGCACCCATGATTGGGCCAAAAATTGGACCGACCCCTGCAATATTGAGTAGCTGAACTAAATAAACTTTTTTGTTCGACATTGGCACATAATCGACCCCGTCTTGCTTTGAGAAAGCCGGCGTGGTGCGTTTTTCATTAATGCCAAAGACTCTCTCAACGAAAGCGCCATAGATAAAGTAGCCCGCGATCAGCGCCGCTACACAAAAAAGGAACATCATCATAGTTATTGCCTTATTCAAATAGTTTGAAAATTCAGGATATATAGTAAATGGCTATTTGATAACAATCTCATAACTTTTGCTTAGTGGTTAAATAGTGGATTAAGTGGTCATAAAAACAAATTAAGTGGCTTTTATGTTAATAAATGTGCTTGATTTCATTTGTTTTAAATGTGACCTGTGTAATAGTTGCTAGATTCAACATCGAAGTACACAAGCGTGTTGGTGGCTTAGAGATAAAAAAGTCACACTCAAATCATATCAATAAGGAATATTATGAGCGTTCATAAAAGCGGTTATTCATCACTAGCAAAAGGGTTACTGATCAGTTGCTCCACTTTGTTGTTAGCGGCTTGTGTTAATAGCACGGTAGAAGATTACGCTAAGGCAGGAGATTGGACATCCGTAGGCTACTCCGATGGCATTAAGGGCAAACAAAATCGAACCACAAGTCAGTTGAAAAAATTAGGTTACGTTAATATCAATGATTACGCCGACGGTTATTTAGAAGGGAATAAAGAATACTGCAATCCGAAACACGCTTATCAAATTGGTATCTCTGGCAATTATTATGAAGGCGTATGTGAAGGCACGCCGGATGCGCAAAAATTCAGAATGGAATGGCAACGTGGTTGGAATGACAGTAAGTTAGATGGCTCCAACTAAATATACCCGTCTTACTTGAAGCTACAGCTTTGTTGGCTGCGCTAACTCACCCCAATTACTTAGGCAAGCTAAGCTCATGGGGCTTCGTTTACTTGCCGCCTCACTGCAACTTCAATTACTTTGGGTATAGAACATAAATTAGCGTAAAGGGATTTTTATGCATGAAGAACAAATAGGATTAATGCTGGCTGCGGTTGGTTTAGTCGGTTTAGGTTGCCAGTGGCTGGCTTGGCGTTTAAAGCTGCCCGCCATTTTGTTCTTATTGATCGCTGGATTTATCATTGGTCCTATTACGCACCTTTTTACCCCCAATGAAATGTTTGGCGATTTGTTATTTCCGTTAATCTCCCTCGCGGTGGCGGTGATCTTATTTGAAGGCAGCCTGACCTTAAATTTAAAAGAGATCCGCGAGGTGAACCGCACCGTGATTAATATTGTCACCATCGGCGCGTTGATCTCTTGGGGATTAACCAGTGTATTTACCTTTTACATCCTCGATTTTAGTTGGCCATTGGCGTTGTTGTTCGGTAGTTTAACTGTGGTCACCGGACCTACTGTGGTGGTGCCATTACTGCGTACCGTTCGACCTCAAGCCAAGCTTGCCAATATTCTGCGCTGGGAAGGGATCTTAATTGATCCTATCGGCGCGTTGTTTATTGTGATCGTGTATGAATTTATTGTCTCAAGCAGCAAGGTACATAGCCTTGAAGTCTTTGGCTTAATCTTACTGATTGGGATTGTATTTGGTGTGGTGGCAGGCACGATCTTAGCGCAATTACTACGTCGTCGATTATTGCCAGAATATCTGCAACCTTTTGCGGTATTAACCTTAGTGTTAGGTGTGTTTTCGATTTCAAATAGTTTGGAGTCAGAGTCTGGTTTACTGGCGGTCACCGTGATGGGAATGTGGCTCGCCAATGCCAAAGGCGTCAATATTCAAAACATCCTGCATTTTAAAGAAAACCTCACTATCTTATTGATTTCCGGTTTGTTCTTAATGTTATCGGCCCGCATGGAGTTGAGTGATTTTGCCGCGCTTGGTGTGGGCTCCGCTATTTTGTTTGCCGCGATCCAATTGCTCTCACGACCGATTGCTATTTTTGTGGCAACTATTGGCAGCAGTCTTAAATTTAAAGAAAAATTCTTTGTTGCTTGGGTTGCGCCGCGTGGGATCGTCGCCGCTTCCATTTCATCTTTATTTGCCATTAAGCTGGTGGATGCCGGCGTAGAAGGCGCGAATCTATTAGTACCACTCACTTTTATGGTGATCGTCGGAACGGTGGTATTACAGAGTTTCACTGCGCGCCCCTTAGCCAATTTATTAAACGTCGCCGAGCCATCACCAAGAGGCTATTTGATTGTGGGGGCCAATGATATCGGTCGAAGCTTAGCGCTAGCATTAAAGAAATATGGCGACCGAGTGGTAGTCACTGATTCTAACTGGGACTATATTCGCAAAGCCCGTATGTTGGGGCTAGAAACCTATTACGGCAACCCAACCTCAAGCCATGCGGAAGAGTATTTAGATCTCATTGGCATTGGTAATGTGGTGGCGGTATCACCGGATAAACACTTCAATATTGTGGTCGCCAAACACTTTATGAGTGACTTTGGCGAAAGGCGGGTATTCTTTTTAAATGGTAAAGTCAAAGATACCAATCAGCACGAAAAGCATAATGTAGTGGAACAAAACAATGGTAGAACACTATTTGGTGATGAGGTCAGTTATAAAAAACTCGCCAGCTTGTTAAATCAAGGCGCAGAAGTAAAACACACTAAGCTCAGCGCCGAATTTACTTGGCAAGATTATGTGATGAAATACGCCGACGGACATCGTTTATCATTATTTACCATCGATCCAAAAGGCAATATTCATATTTTGTCGAAGGACAGTACGCATACTACGGATGCGGATTGGACTGTGGTGAGTTTGATTAAAGAGTGATTATTGAATTGGATCAGGTTTAAGGGAAATGGAAATATGAACCGAATTAAAGGAAAAGGTTATCAGGCGATCTCTTTTGTCGAGGATCTAGGGCTATTTGCGATTGCCTTATTAACGGTGATCGCGATGGGGATTGAGATTTGGCTAGTGTTTACCAATATGCATGTAGGTCTAACGGATTTACTTCTACTTTTTATCTATTTAGAAGTATTGGCGATGGTGGGCTTGTATTTAAAATCGGGGCGATTACCGGTTAGGATGCCACTTTATATTGTGATCGTGGCGCTGGCTCGTTATATGATTTTAGATATGAAAAACTTGGATACCTATCGAATGTTGGGCTTATCTGGGGCGATCTTGATCATTACTATTGCGATCTTGGCGATCCGATTTGGCCACACTAAATATCCTTATGGCGATACAGATAATGGCGATACCGATAAAAACTCATAATATGCCAAGAATTTCCTTTAACGGCTTTAAGTAACGGCGACTGACTGGGGTGATATTACCACTATGGGTGATCACTTCAGCCAATCCATTGTCGAGTAAGCGGATCTCACGAATGGCTTGAGTATTGACTAAGTATTGGCGATGACAGCGTAATAATTCGGTTTTTTCTTCTAAGGTTTTTAAGGTCAGTTGGCTACTGGCGGTTTGCTGCGCGGTTTGAATATGCACCCCAGAAAGATCACTAAAAGCGGTTTCAATATCGTGCAGTGGAATGATCATAATGCGGTTGTGCCCCATGCAAGGCACTTGCTGTAATTTTTTGGGCGTGAGCGCTTCGATTTGAGCTTGAGTATGGATCGCTTCTTGGTTTTGCTTGGCTTTAAGTAATCGCTGAATGGTTTTATCTAAACGCTTTGGATCAACCGGTTTAAGCAAGTAGTCGAATGCGTTATCTTCAAATGCTTGAATGGCATATTGATCAAATGCAGTAACAAAAATAACTTGCGGCATGGTATCGGGATCCATCATCGCTAATAACTCGATGCCATTAACTTGTGGCATTTGAATATCCACAAACACCGCTTCCGGTTTTAAGTTGTTGATGAGCTTTAGTCCTTCAATCGCGTTGCTAGCTTGCGCGATCACTTCAACCGCACCGCTTTCTTGCAGTAATTCACTCATCTCTTCACGTGCAAATTGCTCATCATCAATGACTATCGCGGTTAACATAATTATCCTTATTGTTTGCCGATCATGCTCGTTGGGATCAAAAAGCTCATGCGAGTGAATTGGTCTTTTTGACACTCGATCTGGAGTTCACCGTTAGGGCCAAAAAAGTTGTTTAAACGCTTATTCACAATATCCATTCCTAAGCCTTGATGCTCGCGAGGTGGTGCGATAAAACTGCCAGCATTATCTTCGACTACGATTAAATAGCCTAACGCATTTTGCTGACTATAAATACGCACTCGTCCACCTTGTAATAGATTGCCGACGCCATGCTTGATCGCATTTTCCACCAAAGGTTGTAAGGTGAAGCTTGGCAGCGATTTATCTAATAATGCCTCGGCAATATCAATCTCTACTTCAAGCCTATCGGTAAAGCGCGCTTTTTCAATAGTAAGGTAGGCGTTGACATGCGCCAGTTCATCTTTAAAGGTCACGGTTTCGATATTCTGTTTTAAGTTACTTCTAAAAAAGTGGGAAAGGTGCTGGATCAGTTCACGCGCTTTATCGGGATCGCGGCGGATCACCGCATTAATGGTATTGAGAGCATTAAATAAAAAATGTGGGTTAACTTGAGCGTGTAATAATTTAATCTCGGCTTGAGTGAGCAGCGTTTGTTGCTGCTGAAAATCACCATAAAGAATTTGGCTAGAAAGCAGTTGCGCGATCCCTTCTCCCATCGAACGATTAATATTAGACAACAGTTTACGTTTTGGCTCATACAGTTTAATCGTTCCCACCACTTCTTTGCCGGCGCGCAGTGGGATCACCAATACCGAACCTAATTTACAGTCAGCGGAGATCGAACACTGATAGGGGCTTTCCCTACCATCTAAAACAATGACTCGATTTTCTTGCATCGCTTGTAAAGTGCAATCAGAGGAAATAGGGGTGTTGGGTTGATGATGATTATCGCCAATGCCAATAAAGGCTAAGATTTTTTCTTTATCGGTGATCGCAACCGCGCCGACACGTGTTTCTTGATAAATAATACGAGCCACTTGTTCGGCGTTATTGGCATTAAACCCTGAATTCCAGATCCCAACCGTTCGCTCAGCAATGGTTAAAGCGCGACGTGAAAAAGTGGCAGAGTATTTTTCATAAATGGTTTTTCTATCTTGCAAAATACTGACAAACAACGCGGCACCAACACTGTTGGCGATGATCATTGGTGCGGCAATATTGGAAACTAAAGATAGAGCCTGATCGAAGGGTTTCGCCACCGCAACAATGATTAACATTTGGCTGACTTCCGCCACAAAAGCAACCAACAAGACCACGATAGGGTTGAACAGTTGATCCGCTTTGCCTTTTCTCACTAAATACAGATGTAACAAGCCGCCAATTAATCCTTCTGTGGTGGTGGAAATCGCACAAGCGACATCGGTAAAGCCCCCTAGGCTATAGCGATGCATACCGCCAGTAAATCCGACAGCAAAGCCGACAATTGGCCCACCAAATAACCCGCCCATGACCGCACCAATGGCACGAGTATTGGCAATGGCATCGTTAAAACTCAAACCAAAATAGGTCCCCATAATGCAAAATAATGAGAATAAGACATAACAACTGAATTTATGAGAAAGACGCGATGAGACATTGAGTAGCGGCAAAAAAATGGGTGTTTTGCTCAGCATATACGCCAAGACTAAGTAGACACACATTTGTTGTAGCAGCGAAAGAATAAGATCCATAGTTTGCGCTTTGAGTTAAGAGAATAAAGAATGCAGAATAGTGGTGTAATTATATTTTTACACGTGTATATTAATTCTTACGGATGTTTTTAACTATTGATTGGTTTGAAAATAAAAAATAGCGTGTTAATTTAGTTCCATACAGCGCCATGTCGCTATTCAATTAAATGTATTATAAAGTTTACAGGGATGACCATGCATAAAAGTGAATTAAGCAATATCAATATTAGTGATGAACAGATTATCATTACTCCCAATGAATTAAAGCAAAAAATCCCACTAAGTGACAAGGCTCGTCATTTTATTCAAGAGTCACGTCAAACCATTTCTAATATCATCCATAAACAAGATCACCGCTTATTGGTCGTATGTGGCCCTTGCTCGATCCACGATATTGATGCCGCCAAAGAATACGCCAAACGTTTAAAAGCGTTATCCAATACCTTAAATGATCAATTGTACATTGTGATGCGGGTGTACTTTGAAAAACCTCGTACTACCGTTGGTTGGAAAGGGCTGATCAACGATCCACATCTTGATAACTCATTTGATGTCGAACATGGTCTGCACATGGCGCGTCAATTATTAGTTGATTTAGCTGAAATGGAAATCCCATTAGCAACCGAAGCGCTCGATCCTATTAGCCCGCAATACATTGGTGATACTTTTAGTTGGGCGGCGATTGGTGCGCGTACCACCGAATCTCAAACTCACCGTGAAATGGCGAGTGGATTATCGGTTCCGGTTGGCTTTAAAAATGGTACCGATGGCAGTTTAGGCACCGCTATTAATGCAATGCAAGCCGCATCATCGAGTCACCGCTTTATGGGAATAGACAGCAACGGCCAAGTCGCACTGTTAACCACTCAAGGTAACCCAAATGGTCATGTGATTTTACGAGGCGGTAAGCAAACCAACTACGATTCAGTGTCGGTTAATGAATGTGAAACCGAAATGGCGAAACACGGCTTAGATGCGTCATTAATGGTCGATTGTAGCCATGCCAATTCACGCAAAGATTACCGTCGTCAGCCATTGGTGGCAGAAGATGTTATCCATCAAATTCGCGAAGGCAATAAGTCTATTATTGGTTTAATGATTGAAAGCCACATTAATGAAGGTAATCAAGGGTCGGATATTGCGCTTTCTGAGATGCAGTATGGCGTATCGATCACAGATGCGTGTATTAATTGGGATTCGACTGAAATCTTATTGCGCCATGCTCATCAAGAATTGGTACCCTTTTTAGAAGACCGTTTAAAAGGATAAAATAGGCGGTTATCAAGGACGTTAGTATTGGTGGAATTAGGAAAAAATCATGGCTGTTGAATTAAATGAACTGCGCGATCAAATTGACGCAGTAGACAAACAAATTGTGGATCTTTTAGCGCAGCGTTTGTCGCTGGTGGAAAAAGTTGGCGAAGTAAAAAGTATTCACGGCTTACCGATTTACGCCCCAGACCGAGAAGCGGCAATGTTGGCTTCTCGGCGCGAAGAAGCAGAAAAACGAGGGGTGCCACCGCAATTAATCGAAGATATTTTGCGCCGTACTATGCGTGAGTCTTATGCCAGCGAAAAAGATTCGGGCTTTAAATGTTTGAATCCAGAATTACGTCCGATTGTGATTGTTGGTGGTCATGGTCAGTTAGGTGGCGTATTCAAGCGGATGTTTGAACTCTCTGGCTACCAAGTGAAAATCTTGGGTAGTCAGGATTGGGATAATGCCGAAAGCTTAGTGAAAGATGCTGGCATGGTGGTGGTGAGTGTTCCTATTCATTTAACTGATGGCGTGATCCAAAAGCTGCCTAAATTGCCTGATGATTGTATTTTATGTGATTTAACTTCCATCAAAGCCGAGCCGTTAGCGGCAATGCTTGAAGTGCACGCTGGCCCTGTTGTTGGCTTGCACCCAATGTTTGGCCCTGATATTCCAAGCATGGCAAAACAGGTGATTATTTGCAGCGACGGACGCGCCCCCGAAACCTACCAATGGTTACTCAAGCAGTTCGAAATTTGGGGAGCAAGCATTTGCGCGATTGATGCTAAAGAGCACGATAACGGTATGACGCTGATCCAAGCGCTGCGTCACTTTACTTCGTTTGCTTATGGTCTGCATTTGGCGCAAGAGAACCCAAACTTAGATACCTTGGTCCAATTGAGTTCACCGATTTATCGCTTAGAGCTGGCGATGGTGGGGCGCTTATTTGCTCAAGATCCAAATCTCTATGGCGATATCATCATGGCATCGCAACACAATATCGACATGATTAAACGCTTCCACCATCGTTTTGGTGAAGCAATTAAGATTTTAGATAACCACGATAAAGCCGAGTTTGTTAAGCAGTTTGAAGGCGTATCGGAATGGTATGGTGATTATTCTCAACAATTTATGAACGAGAGCCAAAACCTACTCAAACAAGCCAATGACGCGATCCATCGAGGTAAGTGACGGTTTGTAGAATGTCAGAAAAATTATAAAAATGCCCAACTTGAACGATTCAAGTTGGGCATTTTTTTGTTTAACTTTTAGTTTGGGTTTCTTTTACTCATCAATTTCAAAGGAGTGAATCCAAATTAAAAATAGTGGATACCCGATGATACTTTCTTATGGTGTTGGTTTAAGAAATTCGTATTTTTTGCCTTGCGTGTATATTGTTGGTAATGGGTTTAATGTATTAATGTAATATTGATCACCTTGTTTTACTGTTGGGAATGGAATGTAGTATAGGTAAAATCCTTTAGGCAACTTAGTGGTAATGCTATTAATTATTTGATCGAAATCTTGTTCTTCTCCCATTTTTCGGGCAATTAAAATGGGTAACGGCACTGTTACTAAAGTGGTATTCAAATTGGAAATTTCAGCACCATATCCATAGGTGTATGCGTCAACCATCTTCCCATCGCGTAGAACTTTACGCTCTGTTAGTAAGTCAGTGGAAACCGATTCAGATTGAATATTTAACCCACTTCTTATCCACTGACCGTCAATTTTAACTACAAATGTTTCCCAATTTGGGTGGTTTTTAAACGCCTGTTCTTGTTTAACTTCACCGTACTTTTCAAGCTCATTTATTGTTGCTGTTTTAATGTTGTTTATAATGAATTTTTGAGCTTCAAGTTTTGAACCAAAGTCTGATTTTTTAACGGATATTATCCATGTGGGTTTCGAGGCTATATGCTGTGAATTAGTCATAGCCAGTAATCCACTTGTTCCTGCACCTCCAAGTGCCAACATGGGATTACCCGATAGTGCGGTAATTAATGACAGACTTAACATCGACCCTGCATTGCTTTTTTTATTGAAAACTTGATTTGCAGCCTCTTTCTCTTCCAATGTGAAATCTTTTAATGGCGAATCATACGTTTTTATACCAAACGAATAGGGCTTAGTTAATGCTGTTTGATTTGCTATGTTGTATGCATAACTATTCTCAGAGCTAAAAGGTTGTGGTTCGATAACTTGTGGTGAACTGCAACCTAGTATTGTCATTATTGGTATCATGCTAATAATAAGTTTGATATTCATAATAATTAAGTCCTTTTATTTTTATCGTAATTGAAAACTTATAACCTTGTATGAATGTTAAATTTATTGGCAATATTAGATAATACCAATCACCTCACCGCGGTCAAATTATCCGTATTATGTTTGTTGCTGGTTACGTTCTCCCAACCTGATTCATCAATTCCAAAGTCTTGTAATTCCTTTTGACGATGCAATGTTGGCGGTTTGGTTTTTGATGTGGATTTTTCCACCGATTTTTTATTAATTGTTCGGTGTTTAGTGGTTCTTTCGAGCAAACTTTGCAGTTGCACTAAGCCATTGATGTTTTTAACCAACGCGGCCCAATGAACAATTTTTTGCTGCTTAAATAGGCGGTCAAAATTTTCCGGTTGCCATTGCATAAAATCTTTAGGATCGAGGGTTTGCCCTAAAAAGCGGATTTCATAATGCAGGTGAGGGCCAGTTGAAAGGCCGGTGCTACCGCATAAGGCAATAGGATCCCCTTTTTCTACAAACTGACCGGTCTTAACTAAAAAACGATGTAAGTGGGCATACATCGATATAAATCCAAAACCATGGCGAATTTTAATTAAATTGCCATAACCTTGATTACTTGGACGGGTGAGTTCTACCACACCATCGGCAGTTGAGTAAATGCTACCACCTGACGGGCAGGTTAGATCTATACCTAAATGGCGTTTGGATTTACCAGTAATGGGGTGGACTCTGGTGCCATAAGGGGATGAGACACGGGTATAACTCATGGGCGAATCATTGGGTATCATTCTAAATAAAGTTGCTTTTACTGCTGGGCTGAGATCAGGAATGGTGTCGTCGGGATTCGACTGACTGAAAGATAGCAATAATGAACTGATCGCTTGGTTGGTATTGGTGACAACAATCTCAACGCCTTCTTCGTCATCGAGTTGAGGTGATTCTTCATCTAATAAGGCGAGATCGCTTTGTAGATTTTGATTAATTAACAATTGATCGTTATAGAGATCTTTATATTGTTGAGATTTTTGGTGTAGATAATTAATTGTGATCCCTGCCGTTTTAGGGGGGAGGCTTGTGAAAAAAGAGCCTATCAAGCTACTTAGACTAAAGAAAACACAACCGAAAATCAGTAATATGGCACTCATTCCTAGTATAGGATTGATGGCGATAGTACGGTTTTTATTATTAAGTGGAAGAGTAAGTTCCATTAAGCCAAGCTGCATAGAAATTTATTCACATGGATAAGAAATTGTCTGGGTTTAGTTAGGTCTACCTGAATTCACTTAACAGCTAAAGTTTGTTAGGTTAACTGTTTGAAATTTTACAGCGCTGTTCGCATTATTTCGATTGAGACATGAAAAAAGCCACTTTCAATTAATGAAAGTGGCTTTGATGTATTCGCAACTATGGTTGAACATTAGCTGCGATTTATACGGTTATTACTTGGTCATACGCTTGTACTTGATGCGGTGTGGTTCTGCTGCCGCTGCGCCAATAGTTTGCTTTAACCAATCGCTGTATTCGGTGTAGTTACCTTCAAAGAAGTTCACTTGACCTTCATCGCGGTAATCTAAGATATGAGTTGCAATGCGGTCAAGGAACCAACGGTCATGCGAGATAACCATAGCGCAACCTGGGAATTCCAGTAATGCTTCTTCTAGTGCTCGAAGAGTTTCAACATCCAAGTCATTGGTCGGTTCATCGAGCAGCAATACGTTACCGCCTGCTTTTAGCAGTTTAGCTAAGTGAACACGGTTACGCTCACCACCAGATAGATCACCGATGCGTTTTTGCTGATCGTTACCTTTGAAGTTAAAGCGAGAGCAATAAGCACGCGCTGGAATTTCAAAGTTGTTGATCTTGATGATGTCAGCACCTTCTGAGATCTCTTGGAATACGCTGTTGTTATCATTCATGCTGTCGCGGAACTGATCAACTGACGCTAATTTTACGGTTGCACCTAATTCAACACTACCAGAATCGGCTTGTTCTGCGCCGCTGAGGATCTTAAATAGGGTTGATTTACCCGCGCCGTTTGCCCCGACGATACCGACGATCGCCCCTTTAGGCATGCTAAAAGAAAGATCATCAATTAGTACCCGATCACCAAACGATTTGGTCAGGTTCTTAACATCAAGAACTTTGTCCCCTAAACGCTCACCTGGCGGAATAAACAGCTCATTGGTTTCGTTACGTTTTTGGTGATCACTGGTGTTCAATTCTTCAAATCGAGCCATACGCGCTTTTGATTTCGCTTGGCGACCTTTTGGATTTTGACGAACCCATTCTAATTCTTTTGCGATGGTTTTCTTACGGGCATTTTCAGTTGATGATTCTTGCGCCAGACGAGCATCTTTTTGCTCTAGCCATGAGGTGTAGTTGCCTTCCCATGGAATACCTTCACCACGGTCAAGCTCTAAGATCCAACCAGCAGCGTTGTCGAGGAAGTAACGGTCATGGGTGATCGCAACCACAGTGCCGCTGTAATCAACGAGGAAGTGCTCAAGCCATGCAACGGATTCTGCATCCAAGTGGTTGGTGGGTTCATCGAGTAATAGCATGTCCGGCTTTTCAAGCAGCAGACGACAAATTGCCACGCGGCGACGCTCACCACCAGATAAGAATTCAATCTTGGCATCCCACTCCGGTAGGCGCAATGCATCGGCAGCGCGCTCCAACGAGTTCTCTAGATTATGACCATCTTTAGCTTGGATTAAGGCTTCTAATTCACCTTGTTCTTTCGCCAATGCGTCGAAATCGGCATCAGGTTCAGCGTAGGCGGCATAAACCGCATCAATTCGCTTGAGCGCGTCGGCTACATCGCCCACCGCTTCTTCAACAATTTCACGTACGGTTTTTGATTCATCTAGAACGGGCTCTTGTGGTAAGTAACCCACTTTAAGGTCTACTTGCGCGCGCGCTTCGCCATCAATATCTTGATCGATACCGGCCATAATGCGCAATAAAGTCGATTTACCTGAACCATTTAGACCAAGAACACCAATTTTGGCACCTGGAAAAAAGCTTAGTGAGATGTCTTTTAGTATTTGACGTTTCGGTGGCACAATTTTGCTCACGCGAGACATGGTATAAACGTATTCAGCCATTGCTGTATCGATCCTATTCTGGAGAATAAATTGAAAAGCTTAGTTTACTCTTTCTCACATAAGATTCACACTAGGGATAAGAAACAAAGATATGATGAATGTCATACCATCGAGTAAATGAAAGCCTTAGCATTTTAACTCGATAATCTGGATTTACTCTCTCGCAAATACCTTAAATAAGGAAATGTTTGTATTCATGCCGCATTCAAAGAAAAACATAGCTCGTATTATTGTCCTAACTGGTTGCGTTCTTTTAGGTACGTACTTTCTCGCAAAGCCTGTTATTGCCAATAGTTTGACAAAAAAAACAGTGATTGCAAAACCGACTAAGGCATTGACTCATTTAGAAAAGCAACGAGAGCTGTACCAGCAAGCGCAAGATTTACTCGATCTTAAAAAGATCGCTCAATATATTGATCTTCGCCCACAAATTTCTGATTACGCTTTGACTCCTTATGTCGATTATCGTGCTTTTTTGATTGATATTGGTGAGCGAGCGCCTCAAGAAGTGGACAATTTTACCTTGCTTCATAAAGACTTCCCATTCTCAAGCAGCATCAAGGCGGCATATTTAACCGGATTGGCGAAAAATAAGCGTTGGAAAACTTTAAGTGAATATCAAAAAGAGCCCCCCAATGATCAACGTTTTCGTTGTTACTATTACACCGCTAAGTGGGAAACTAACTACAAAACTCAAGCGTATAAAGGTGCACAAAGCTTATGGTTAACCGCGGGGAGTGTATCTTCTGCTTGTGATGATTTATTTGATCATTGGGCTAAAGCCGGTCATCGCACCGATGATATGATCATTGATCGTATGGTGCTGATGTCAAAAGCGCGTCGCTCTGGGCTGTTTAGCTATCTGGATAAAATGTTGGTTAGCGACGCCGCTAAAGAGCAATCTAAAAATCTGCAAGCTCTGTTTAAAAAGCCACAAGATGTGCTGAGCTTTAGTCAATCAAACCCGGTCACT
The DNA here is from genome assembly GCF_009601765.2 of Vibrio algicola. Classification (NCBI taxonomy): domain Bacteria; kingdom Pseudomonadati; phylum Pseudomonadota; class Gammaproteobacteria; order Vibrionales; family Vibrionaceae; genus Vibrio; species Vibrio algicola. Next base: position 1,961,606 of record NZ_CP045699.1, on the reverse strand, counting down.
AAGTTTAATCAATCGTTAACGGATATCGCGTTTAAACAATGGATTAGGCAAGATACTAAGTCAGCAGTAGAAAATTTTGATGCGGTGATGAAAGCGCAAAAATTGCCACAAAGCACCCAAACCTATTTAGCTAACTACGCCACATCATGGTTAGTGAACACTGATTCGGATAAATTAGCCGCTTGGCGTGATGCGCAAATTAAGCAAGGCGGTTCAGTGGCAATGATAGAGCGTCGAGCCAGATTAGCTGTGCAGCATAATGATTGGCAAGGTGTGAGTTATTGGGTGGGATTGCTGCCACAAAAAATGCAGAGCACCACCCGTTGGCAATATTGGCTTGGCCGAGTTGAATTTGCACAAGGTAAAGACAAACAAGCGAAACAACGATTAACGAAAATTTTAGGCCAGCGCGATTTTTACAGTGTGGCGGCAGCGAATCTTTTGGGTGAGCCAATCCGTTATCAAAGTCAGATATTAACCGGTAAGCAAGTGGATATCTCAAGTAAGAAGGTGGCACTGGCTCGAATTGAAGAAATGATTGCAGTTGATAAAATTGATGCGGCTAAACGTGAATGGCGTTGGTTGTTATGGCACAGCACTCAAAGTCAGAAGATGGCACTGGTTGAGTATGCCTCACATAAGCATTGGCATAACTTTACTATTGTTGCCACCATTGAAGCTAAAATGTGGAGCTACACCAGTTTACGTTTTCCCATCACTCATCGTTGGTGGTTTGAGCATTTCGCGAAACAAAATAATGTCCCATTGATCACTCTCATGTCGTTGTCTCGCCAAGAAAGTGCTTTGGATGTGAATGCTCGTTCCCCGGTTGGTGCTCGCGGTTTAATGCAAATAATGCCAACTACGGCTCAGCATGTGGTTGATATTCATGATCTTAAATATAATAATGCAGACGATTTATATAACGTTGATAAAAATATTGAGATTGGCAGTTATTACTTAAGTGATCTGTTGAAAGATTATGATAACAATAGAATTTTCGCTTTTGCTGCTTATAATGCTGGCCCAAATAGAGTTAAACAATGGCGTCAACGTACTGGTGGAAAAGTAGATGCCTATTCCTTTATTGAAGCGATTCCTTTTAAAGAAACGCGCGGTTATGTGCAAAATATTTTAATGTTTGAAACTTACTATCGTAATCTGCTTGCTCAAGATGGGGCTTTCTTAACCCCAAGTGAACTAAAAGGAAAATACTAATCATGGGGTTATCAAATGATCCACTGGTCAATGATGAAATGAATAAAGCTGAATTTGAACACTGGCAAGATGTATTAACAGCATTACAATTGGCAACTAAGAATGATCAATTGGATTTTTTGTTGTCCGCTTTATTGACCTTTGATGAGCGTGAGGCGCTGCTGGCTCGAATGAATATCTTACACGAGCTAATGAAAGGTGAGCGTTCGCAACGGCAAATTAGTCAAATGCTTAAGGTGGGGATTGCGACTATAACGCGAGGTTCGACTGAGTTGAAACACAGTAGCCCCGAACAAAAACAGCAGTTACAACAATTATTGCAAGCTGCTGCCGATGTTAAAGCGTAATGGGGCTTCACTAAAGGGTTAAAAATGGCTAGGATTGACGAACGGGATCAGAGCTAGAATTAACGCTTGATGATACACCGAACTGCGCGTTAATTGATGGTGAGTAAGGAGGCCAATTGCGCCTCCTTTTTGTTTGATGTTTTCGGTAGCAAATACCTCATCCATCACATCGCCTAATTCTTTGCCTTGGCTTACCTTCACTAATACTTCCGGTGGTAACATTAAACAAGCTGAGCGAGATTCGCCGCGTTTAACTAAATTATCTTCAATCACCATCCATGCAAAAGTAAAGTTATCTTCAATTCCGGCTTCAAGCCCAACATAAAAATCAGCATCGACGATCGCTTGCTTAGCGTTTTTAACTCGATTGAGTGCGCCTTGTTTGGTGGCTTGATCACTCATCGGTTGATCGGGGACTTCGCTTGACACTGATACCCCTTCAAAATGAAAGGTATGTTGTGGAAAGCTATCATGAAAGGCACTTTCAACCGCTTTTATTTTTGCGGGGTTGAGTGACGCAATCACTACTTTAACAACGCGCGATTGGATCATATTAAACCTCTAAATCGATAGATGTTGGTTTTACATTTTCAATCGGATAGCAGCCAAGTACTTTTAAATGACGAGTGATTTTGGTTAGCTCCGCCAGAGCTTGTTGCATTGGCTGAGAATCTAAATGGGCTTCCAGATCAACATAGAACATTTCTTCCCATGGATTCCCCATGATTGGGCGCGATTCCAACTTCGTCATATTGATCCCGTAGCGTTGCAATACCAGTAAGGTTTCAACCAGTGAACCGGCTTGATGGGAGGTCGACATGATAATGGTTGTTTTGGCTGGGATTTGCGGTGAGACTTCAACCGACTTACGCGCCACCACAATAAAGCGAGTATGGTTCTCGGTTTGGTTGGCAATGTTGCCTTGGATTTTTTGTAAGCCGTACAGTTTACCGCTGCTTGAGTTACCAATTGCTGCCACATCATTGCGGTTAAGCGCTTTGACTTTTTTCATCGCATCGGCTGTGCTGGCGCAAGATTCTAATGTCACACCATCAAGGTGGCTCAAGAACTCACTGCATTGCTGGTGTGGTTGTGGATGAGAATATAAGGTCTTAATGTCTTCGATGCGAATATCTTGTTGTGCTAACAGGCAGTGCTCAATCGGCAGAGTCATCTCACCAACAATATAAAGGGTGGTATTTTGCAGTAAATCATACACTTCGTTAATTGAGCCAGAACTGGTATTTTCAATTGGCAGTACACCAAAATCGGCATGACCGGTTTCAACGGTGGTGGCGATATCTTTAAAGTGATGACAGTTTAGTTCAATTAACTCATTATTTTTACGGCTAAAGTATTCACGGCTAGCAAGGTGAGAGTAGGATCCTTTTGAACCAAGAAAAGCGACGCGAACTAAAGGCTGACGACTGTCTTGGGGATTGACTAAGTTCTGTAAATAGGATTGTTGTAATAGTACCGAGTCTTCAATAATGGTATGGAATAACTTGGTGATGTAATTGGCATCGAGTTGATACTTTTCTTTACCGTTATTGATGAGCTTAACCAATAGTTCTTGTTCGCGAGCGGCATCACGAACAGGCTTGGCCGTTTCAACTTTGCTTTTTGCCACTTCAATACTTAATGCGCGACGTTCGGATAAAATATTAAGTAATTGATCGTCTAGTTGATTGAGTCTAAGACGAATGTGGTCGAGAGAGTATTTAGCTTGTGTCATGATTTTTCCTATAAAAAAGCCCCCCAGTGGTGGGAGGCTTTCTGCTCGTTTTTGGTTTGTTTTTAAAACGACATTAGCCTCGCAGGTTAACCGCGAAAAAAGAAGCCAAAAAAGAACAGCATATATGGGTTCATAAGATTAGTAACGTTATGAATAAAGAGTGATTACACCATAAGGCACAGGCTATAAAAGCGTCAAGCAAAAAAATAGCGCCAAGGTAGGCGCTAAACGATAAGAATGTGATTCTAGTGAGGCTTATGCTTCAGCTTCCTCTTGTTCTAATTCTTCTTCCCCTCGGAGGACTTGGTTACGTTTTGCTTCTGGCTTGTGGCTGAGTTTATTCAGCTGGCGACCAAGTTTTTGTTCTACTTCATTGATTGCTTTATACAGATCTTCATCACTGGCTGAGGCAACCAATTGTCCTTTCGGTACGGTTATTTTAGCTTCTATTTTGGTTTGATTAGCAGGTTCAGTGCTGATGGTTGCATGGCAACTAAGCAGCTCGATTTGCCATTTTTCAAGCTTTTTAAATTTAGCCTCAATGTGATCACGAATAGAAGAAGTAACTTCGATATTTTTTCCAATAACGTTCATTTGCATAAATATTTTTCCTCGTGTGACCTAACTCGTTAACTTCAGGATACCCTTTGGAAGAAATAATATTGTGATAAAGATCGCTTTTTGGGGTGAGATTGCTAAGCAAAGAATGAAATGTGATCCTGAACAAAATTAATGAGGTAATTAGCACAAAAAAGCAGCTGAATTTGAATTCAACTGCTTTTTTTCATCGACGACTGTTTTTAAACACAAGCTAAGCTAATATTATTTTTCTTTATTTAATGTGATGAGTTCCTGGGTCTTGTTGACACCATCCTCAAGGTTAATCGCTTTGTAAGCTTTGAGTTGTATTTTTAATGAATCATGTGCCGCTTTAGTATCTGGGTAGGTTTTTTGGATTTCTTGACAGCGGTTGATGGCTGCAATGTAAGCTTCTCGACGCAGGTAGAAATCGGCAGACGCTAAATCATATTCAGCTAAACGATTTTTTAGTGCTAATAAACGAATACGAGCATCGGCGGCATAATCACTATTCGGGTAGCGTTCAAGTAAACGTTTAAAATCAACAAACGCAGCTTTTACTGGTTCAGGATCACGATCGGAGCGGTCAATACCAAATAGAGTATGCATAAAATTAGAATCTTGCGCCATATTAGTTAGGCCACTCATATATAACACCCAGTCAGTACGAGCATGTGCCGGGTTTAAACGAGTAAAGCGCGCAATGGTGGCAGAGGTTAATGCATAATCGCCATTTTTATAGTAGGCATAGATGAGATCAAGTTGCACTTGATCGGAATAGGGACCAAAAGGATAGCGTGAATCGAGTGCTTCTAACTTCTTGATGGAACTAGCCCAGTCACCGGTTTGCAATTCCATATGCGCTTGAGAATAGAGATCAGATGGCGGGATATCGGGCACTGCATCTTTTTTATCTGCGCATCCTGCAAGCAAAATGACGGTCATTAGACCTATAATATATTGGCGTTTCATTGTGAAGAGTAATTCCCTTGATTTGGATATTCTTTAATTAAATTTTGTCGCGTCCGTTACTTCTGACAACTTAACAGATACAATGACGAATAACTCTATTTTATCCATAATGTTGGATAATAGTCTCATGGTTTTTTAAAAAGTTCGATATGACCCAGCAGATAATACGCACAGATACAGTAAAAGACTCGCAATTAGGACAACGTTTAGACCAAGCGATGGCCGAATTGTTCACAGATTTTTCACGTTCTCGATTGAAAGAATGGTTGCTTGCGGGCAATGTTCAAGTTGATGGAGAAGTCGTGACCAAACCTCGAATTCGTATGATGGGAGGCGAAGAGATCATTCTCCAAGCTGAACTTGAAGATGAAGAGCGTTGGATCGCGCAAGACCTTCCACTTGATATCGTTTATGAAGATGACGATATTTTGGTGATCAATAAACCGCGCGATTTTGTGGTTCACCCAGGAGCGGGTACCCCAGATGGCACGGTATTAAATGCACTATTGCATCATTACCCCGATATTGCCAAAGTACCTCGCGCTGGTATTGTTCACCGTTTGGATAAAGACACCACAGGTTTGATGGTGGTGGCTAAAACGGTCCCAGCCCAAACTCGTTTGGTTCGAGCACTGCAAAAACGCAATATTACTCGTGAATATGAAGCGATTATTATTGGCACCATGACTGCCGGTGGCCGGATTGAAAAGCCAATTGGTCGTCATGCGAATAAACGAACGTTGATGGCGGTAACTGAAACCGGTAAAGATGCGGTGACTCACTACCGTGTGGCAGAGCACTTCCGTGAACATACGCGTATTCGTTTACGCCTTGAAACGGGTCGTACTCACCAGATCCGTGTGCACATGTCTTACATTCAGCATCCATTATTAGGTGATATTGCTTATGGTGGTCGCGCACGGATCCCTCGTGGTGCTTCGGCTGAACTTACGCAAATGATCCGCAGCTTTGATCGCCAAGCATTGCATGCGGTGATGCTTAAATTTGTTCACCCAGTCAGTGGTGAAGAAATGAAGTTTCACGCCCCAGTGCCAGATGACATTCTCATTATGGCAGAAGCGCTGCGTCAAGATGCCAAAGACAACGTTGAAGACGAGCCAATATAAGTCATGGATGTAATTATTCCCAACTGGCCAGCACCAAAACAGGTTAAAGCAATAAGCTCTACCCGTATTGATGGGGTGTCAAAAGGTGTGTACCAAGGATTAAATCTTGGTGCGCATGTTGGGGATGATGCAAAACGGGTTAGGCAAAATCGCAAGCTACTCACTCAAGCGATGCAGATGCCCAATCCGCCTGTGTGGTTAAATCAAACGCATTCAACCCATGTCGTTGAAGTGAATCAACCAACCGCAACAGTATTGGATGCAGATGCTTGTACTACTCAGCAGAAAGGGGTTGTATGTAGCGCGATGACGGCAGATTGTTTGCCAGTGTTGCTCACTAATATTGAAGGTACCCAAGTGGCCGCCGTGCATGCAGGTTGGCGCGGTTTAGCCGATGGTATTATTGAGCAGGCAGTCAAAAAGTTCGAACACCCTGAAACGGTAATGGCTTGGCTTGGCCCTGCTATTGGCGCCAGTGTATTTGAAGTTGGACAAGATGTAGTGGATATATTTGTGGCGGTTGATCCAGATGCTAAAGATGGATTTAACTTGCTCTCATCAAAAGTAGCGTCAGAAACTTCAGCTAAAAAATATCTGGCTGATATGAATAAACTTGCCACACAACGTCTTAACCGAATTGGCGTCACACAAGTGTATTACAGTAATCGCTGTACTGTTTCCGAGCACGATACTTTCTATTCTTATCGCCGCGATGGCGTGACGGGCAGACAAGCTTCTTTTATTTGGATTGAATAATTCTATTTTCTTCTTTCTTTCATATCCCTTCCGGTACTAGTAATAAATTCTAAATTCCTCTCTTGAAAACTGTTCAATATGCATCCATCTATTAAACATAGATAAACGTCTCTCACCTGAGAAACTAGGAGTCATATTATGCGTTTCGATAAATTCACCAGTAAATTTCAACTTGCCGTTTCTGACGCACAATCTTTAGCGTTAGGCCGTGATAATCAATTTATTGAACCTGTACATCTGATGCAGGCATTATTGGATCAAGACAGCAGTGCAATTCGACCACTTTTCACCATGCTGGGGGTCAATGCGACTCAATTACGTTCTAAATTATCTCAAGCATTAGATAAGTTGCCAAAAGTGACCGGTATTGCCGGGGATGTACAGTTATCGAAAAGTACCACCAACTTGCTCAACCTTTGCGATCAGTATGCGCAAAAGCGTAAAGATACTTATATCTCAGCCGAATTGTTTTTATTAGCTGCGATTGAGGATAAAGGGGCATTAGGTCAGTTGTTCAAAGAGTTCTCTTTAACCAAAGATAAAGTCAATAAAGCGATTGATGAGATCCGTGGTGGTCAAAATGTGGATGACCCTAATGCGGAAGAAAAACGTCAAGCACTAGAAAAATACACTATCGATCTCACTGAACGCGCAGAGCAAGGCAAACTTGATCCTGTGATTGGCCGTGATGATGAAATTCGTCGCACCATTCAAGTATTGCAACGCCGGACTAAAAATAACCCAGTATTAATTGGTCAACCCGGCGTAGGTAAAACCGCGATTGTTGAAGGGTTGGCGTTGAGAATTGTCAACAACGAAGTACCTGAAGGTTTGCGTGGTCGCCGAGTGTTATCACTTGATATGGGAGCATTAATTGCAGGTGCGAAGTATCGCGGTGAATTTGAAGAGCGCTTAAAGGCCGTCTTGAATGAACTGGCGCAAGAAGATGGGAATATCATTTTATTTATTGATGAATTGCATACTATGGTCGGAGCGGGTAAAGGCGAAGGGTCTATGGATGCCGGTAACATGCTCAAACCTGCTTTGGCTCGTGGCGAATTACACTGTGTTGGTGCCACGACGTTGGACGAATATCGTCAATATGTTGAAAAAGATCCCGCGTTAGAGCGCCGATTCCAAAAAGTGCTGGTGGATGAACCAAGTGTTGAAGATACGATTGCGATTTTGCGTGGTTTAAAAGAGCGTTATGAACTGCATCATCATGTTGAAATTACCGATCCTGCAATTGTTGCAGCCGCGACGTTATCGCATCGATATGTGTCGGATCGTCAACTGCCAGACAAAGCGATTGATTTAATCGATGAGGCAGCGTCAAGTATTCGTATTCAAATTGACTCAAAACCAGAATCAATGGATCGATTAGATCGTCGCATTATTCAATTAAAAATCGAGCAACAAGCATTATTGAATGAAGATGATAACGCTAGTGCTAAGCGCTTAGAAATCTTAAATCAAGAATTAGAAGAAAAGGAACGCGAGTATTCTGAGTTAGAAGAAGTGTGGAAAACTGAAAAAGCGGCACTGTCCGGTACTCAACATATTAAAACGGAATTGGAACAAGCTCGCTTAGATATGGATGTGGCACGCCGTGCTGGTGATTTACAGCGTATGTCAGAATTACAATATGGCAAGATCCCTGAACTTGAAAAACAATTGGAAGTCGCCTCGCAAGCAGAAACCATTGAAATGACATTGCTTAAAAATCGTGTCACCGATGCAGAAATTGCTGAAGTACTGTCGAAACAAACCGGTATTCCAGTATCGAAAATGCTAGAAGCGGAAAAAGCCAAATTGCTTTCGATGGAAACCGTATTACATCAACGAGTTATTGGTCAAAAAGAAGCGGTCGAAGTGGTTTCAAATGCGATTCGCCGTAGTCGGGCTGGATTATCTGATCCGAATAAGCCGATTGGGTCGTTCTTATTTTTAGGCCCAACCGGAGTGGGTAAAACGGAATTATGTAAAACATTAGCTCATTTCATGTTTGATACCGAAGATGCCATGGTGCGGATCGATATGTCTGAGTTTATGGAAAAACATTCAGTGTCACGTTTAGTCGGCGCGCCTCCGGGTTATGTCGGTTATGAAGAGGGGGGGTATTTAACAGAAGCTGTACGCCGTAAACCTTATTCAGTGATTTTATTAGATGAAGTCGAAAAGGCGCACCCAGATGTGTTCAATATACTATTGCAGGTATTAGATGATGGCCGCTTAACTGACGGGCAAGGACGAACGGTTGATTTTAAAAACACCGTAGTGATCATGACGTCTAACTTAGGGTCAGACCGGATCCAGGAAAAAGCCGCGAGTTCGGATTATGATTCGATGAAAGCGGAAGTGATGGAAGTAGTCATGCAACATTTCCGTCCGGAGTTTTTAAATCGGGTTGATGAAAGTGTGGTATTCCATCCATTAGGTCGGGAGCAGATTAAGTCGATTGCTTCTATTCAGCTACAGCGTTTAAGTCAACGTATGGCCGAGAAGGAATATCACTTAAAAGTCAGCGATGATGCTTTGGCGCTGATCGCTCAAGTAGGGTTTGACCCTGTCTATGGGGCAAGGCCGTTGAAACGTGCAATTCAACAAATGGTTGAAAATCCATTAGCGAAAGCTATTTTGTCGGGGGAGCTAATCACTGGTCGAGACGTGAACCTCAACGCCATAGATGAAGAAATTGTCGCGCAGCAATGAAAGAGAACACTCTTCAGCACCCTTAAATTGAAAATAACCTTCCTCCTCTTATCGACAGAAATAGGAGGAGAGGGTTGTTTAATTTACTTTCTTATTGGAACTAAAGTGAAACGATGAGGGGGGATTAATTTAAAAATGATGGTCTAAATCATGTTTTCTGTGGGTAACCCGTGCTTAAAGTGAGAGTAAAAAGGTATAAATACGCATTTGAACGTAATATGAACATCTAAGCTTTATTTTTGAATTTATTGAAAGAAAGTGCTTGCCAATATGAAGTTGATCTCTATAATGCGACCTCACTGACACGGAGCACACAGCCTAACGGCAGCAACGAGTCAGAGGTCATAACCTTCTCAAAAAGGTTAACGAAAAAAGATTGTAGAAAGTGTTTGACACGCTCAATCAAATCGTTAAAATGGCCGCCCTGTTCGACGAGACGCAAGTCGCACGAACAGTTGCTCTTTAACAATTTAAACCTATCAATCTGTGTGGGCACTCGTTGATGATAATCAATAAAGCTTCTTAGGAAGCAAAAATGATTTCAATGAACTGAGTGACCAAATTGAACAATTTATTGTTCGGCACAGTCAATTCATTACCATTCTGTTGGAATGGTAATAGCTTTAAAATTACACTTTATCTTCGGGTAAAGATTAGTTTTGAAGTCAGTATTCGTTGAGTCACTCCCTTTTAATTAAGGGAATCAAAATCTTAAATTGAAGAGTTTGATCATGGCTCAGATTGAACGCTGGCGGCAGGCCTAACACATGCAAGTCGAGCGGTAACAGAGATAGCTTGCTATCTGCTGACGAGCGGCGGACGGGTGAGTAATGCATAGGAAGTTGCCCTGATGTGGGGGATACCAGTTGGAAACGACTGTTAATACCGCATAATCTTTTCGGAGCAAAGCGGGGGACCTTCGGGCCTCGCGCGTTAGGATACGCCTATGTGGGATTAGCTAGTTGGTGAGGTAATGGCTCACCAAGGCGACGATCCCTAGCTGGTCTGAGAGGATGATCAGCCACACTGGGACTGAGACACGGCCCAGACTCCTACGGGAGGCAGCAGTGGGGAATATTGCACAATGGGCGAAAGCCTGATGCAGCCATGCCGCGTGTATGAAGAAGGCCTTCGGGTTGTAAAGTACTTTCAGTTGTGAGGAAGGTTGCGTAGTTAATAGCTGCGTAGCTTGACGTTAGCAACAGAAGAAGCACCGGCTAACTCCGTGCCAGCAGCCGCGGTAATACGGAGGGTGCGAGCGTTAATCGGAATTACTGGGCGTAAAGCGCATGCAGGTGGTTTGTTAAGTCAGATGTGAAAGCCCGGGGCTCAACCTCGGAAGGTCATTTGAAACTGGCAAACTAGAGTACTGTAGAGGGGGGTAGAATTTCAGGTGTAGCGGTGAAATGCGTAGAGATCTGAAGGAATACCAGTGGCGAAGGCGGCCCCCTGGACAGATACTGACACTCAGATGCGAAAGCGTGGGGAGCAAACGGGATTAGATACCCCGGTAGTCCACGCCGTAAACGATGTCTACTTGGAGGTTGTGGCCTTGAGCCGTGGCTTTCGGAGCTAACGCGTTAAGTAGACCGCCTGGGGAGTACGGTCGCAAGATTAAAACTCAAATGAATTGACGGGGGCCCGCACAAGCGGTGGAGCATGTGGTTTAATTCGATGCAACGCGAAGAACCTTACCTACTCTTGACATCTACAGAAGTCGGCGGAGACGCTGATGTGCCTTCGGGAACTGTAAGACAGGTGCTGCATGGCTGTCGTCAGCTCGTGTTGTGAAATGTTGGGTTAAGTCCCGCAACGAGCGCAACCCTTATCCTTGTTTGCCAGCGAGTAATGTCGGGAACTCCAGGGAGACTGCCGGTGATAAACCGGAGGAAGGTGGGGACGACGTCAAGTCATCATGGCCCTTACGAGTAGGGCTACACACGTGCTACAATGGCGCATACAGAGGGCAGCAAGCTAGCGATAGTGAGCGAATCCCAAAAAGTGCGTCGTAGTCCGGATTGGAGTCTGCAACTCGACTCCATGAAGTCGGAATCGCTAGTAATCGTGGATCAGAATGCCACGGTGAATACGTTCCCGGGCCTTGTACACACCGCCCGTCACACCATGGGAGTGGGCTGCAAAAGAAGTAGGTAGTTTAACCTTTCGGGGAGGACGCTTACCACTTTGTGGTTCATGACTGGGGTGAAGTCGTAACAAGGTAGCCCTAGGGGAACCTGGGGCTGGATCACCTCCTTACGAAAAGATTATTTTTGATGAGTACCCACACAGATTGATTAGGTTTAGAAAAGAAAAGAGTTTGAAAGCATCCCATATGCTTTCGCATTTTATTCAGAAATGAATAAAAATCCTGTGTCCCGTTCGTCTAGAGGCCTAGGACACCGCCCTTTCACGGCGGTAACAGGGGTTCGACTCCCCTACGGGATACCACTTCTCTCCTTTTGATTAAGAGAGTAGTAAAATGGGTCGTTAGCTCAGCTGGTAGAGCAGTTGACTTTTAATCAATTGGTCGCAGGTTCGAATCCTGCACGACCCACCATTTTCTCCCATGAAAATGCTTACTTTTGGTAAGAAAATAAATTTGGGGCTATAGCTCAGCTGGGAGAGCGCCTGCCTTGCACGCAGGAGGTCTGCGGTTCGATCCCGCATAGCTCCACCATTCCTTCCTTGGGAATTAAAATATAAGGGCGATTAGCTCAGTTGGGAGAGCACCTGCCTTACAAGCAGGGGGTCACTGGTTCGAGCCCGGTATCGCCCACCACTCTTTAAGTGTTTTTACGATGTTTCGCATTCAATTTTTATTGAATGGGATTTTTTGTCTCTGAAAGCCTTTAAAAAGTGTTACGTTTGTAAAAACAATAACTCTTTGCTCTTTAACAATTTGGAAAGCTGACTGAATAGCTTAATTGGTTTTTACTTTTGAAAAAGTAAAATAAAACAGCTCAGGCTGTAACAATTAAGTTATTCAAAATAAAAGTTCTCAAATCTTATTGCTTGCTTGCAAGTGATGAGTAACAACACACATTCAAGTGTCTTGTATTCTACAAACCATTTATGGTTTGTTCTATTGAGTCCGGCAAATCGTTTATTCAAGATTACCCTCTTGAATAAACAAAAAACTAAACCTTATTTAGTTGAACATACATAAGACCCTTTTGGGTTGTATGGTTAAGTGAATAAGCGTACACGGTGGATGCCTAGGCAGTCAGAGGCGATGAAGGACGTATTAACTTGCGATAAGCGTAGATAAGGCAGTAAAAGCCACTTGAGTCTACGATTTCCGAATGGGGAAACCCACGTGCATAAGCACGTATTATTAACTGAATACATAGGTTAATAAAGCGAACCCGGGGAACTGAAACATCTAAGTACCCGGAGGAAGAGAAATCAACCGAGATTCCGAAAGTAGCGGCGAGCGAAATTGGATTAGCCCTTAAGCTTTATATGATGCAGGTGAAGGCTCTGGAAAGTGCCGCGATACAGGGTGATAGCCCCGTAACCGACACATCATACTAAGTGAAAACGAGTAAGGCGGGACACGTGATATCCTGTTTGAATATGGGGGGACCATCCTCCAAGGCTAAATACTCCTGACTGACCGATAGTGAACCAGTACCGTGAGGGAAAGGCGAAAAGAACCCCTGTGAGGGGAGTGAAATAGAACCTGAAACCGTGTACGTACAAGCAGTAGGAGCACCTTCGTGGTGTGACTGCGTACCTTTTGTATAATGGGTCAGCGACTTAATTTTAGTAGCAAGGTTAACCGTTTAGGGGAGCCGTAGGGAAACCGAGTCTTAACTGGGCGAATAGTTGCTAGGATTAGACCCGAAACCAGGTGATCTAGCCATGGGCAGGTTGAAGATTGAGTAACATCAATTGGAGGACCGAACCGACTAATGTTGAAAAATTAGCGGATGACTTGTGGCTAGGGGTGAAAGGCCAATCAAACCTGGAGATAGCTGGTTCTCCCCGAAAGCTATTTAGGTAGCGCCTCGGACGAATACTACTGGGGGTAGAGCACTGTTAAGGCTAGGGGGTCATCCCGACTTACCAACCCTTTGCAAACTCCGAATACCAGTAAGTAATATCCGGGAGACACACGGCGGGTGCTAACGTCCGTCGTGGAGAGGGAAACAACCCAGACCGCCAGCTAAGGTCCCAAAGTATAGCTAAGTGGGAAACGATGTGGGAAGGCTCAGACAGCCAGGATGTTGGCTTAGAAGCAGCCATCATTTAAAGAAAGCGTAATAGCTCACTGGTCGAGTCGGCCTGCGCGGAAGATGTAACGGGGCTAAGCTATACACCGAAGCTGCGGCAGCATAATTTATTATGCTGGGTAGGGGAGCGTTCTGTAAGCCGTTGAAGGTGAACTGAGAAGTTTGCTGGAGGTATCAGAAGTGCGAATGCTGACATGAGTAACGATAAAGGGAGTGAAAAACTCCCTCGCCGGAAGACCAAGGGTTCCTGTCCAACGTTAATCGGGGCAGGGTAAGTCGACCCCTAAGGCGAGGCTGAAAAGCGTAGTCGATGGGAAACGGGTTAATATTCCCGTACTTCTTATAAATGCGATGGGGGGACGGAGAAGGCTAGGTGGGCCTGGCGATGGTTGTCCAGGTTCAAGTGCGTAGGCTAATTTCTTAGGTAAATCCGGGAAATTGTTAGGCTGAGACACGATGTCGAGTCACTACGGTGATGAAGTCATTGATGCCATACTTCCAGGAAAAGCCTCTAAGCTTCAGTTTATAAGAAATCGTACCCCAAACCGACACAGGTGGTCGGGTAGAGAATACCAAGGCGCTTGAGAGAACTCGGGTGAAGGAACTAGGCAAAATGGTACCGTAACTTCGGGAGAAGGTACGCTCCTGTTGGTGATGAGACTTGCTCTCTAAGCTGACGGGAGTCGCAGATACCAGGTGGCTGCAACTGTTTATTAAAAACACAGCACTGTGCAAAATCGTAAGATGACGTATACGGTGTGACGCCTGCCCGGTGCCGGAAGGTTAATTGATGGGGTTAGACTTCGGTCGAAGCTCTTGATCGAAGCCCCGGTAAACGGCGGCCGTAACTATAACGGTCCTAAGGTAGCGAAATTCCTTGTCGGGTAAGTTCCGACCTGCACGAATGGCGTAATGATGGCCACGCTGTCTCCACCCGAGACTCAGTGAAATTGAAATCGCTGTGAAGATGCAGTGTACCCGCGGCTAGACGGAAAGACCCCGTGAACCTTTACTACAGCTTGGCACTGAACATTGAACCTACATGTGTAGGATAGGTGGGAGACTTTGAAGCATTGTCGCTAGATGATGTGGAGTCGTCCTTGAAATACCACCCTTGTAGTTTTGATGTTCTAACATAGGTCCCTAATCGGGATTGTGGACAGTGCCTGGTGGGTAGTTTGACTGGGGCGGTCTCCTCCCAAAGAGTAACGGAGGAGCACGAAGGTGGGCTAAACACGGTTGGACATCGTGTGGTTAGTGCAATGGCATAAGCCCGCTTGACTGCGAGAATGACAATTCGAGCAGGTGCGAAAGCAGGTCATAGTGATCCGGTGGTTCTGAATGGAAGGGCCATCGCTCAACGGATAAAAGGTACTCCGGGGATAACAGGCTGATACCGCCCAAGAGTTCATATCGACGGCGGTGTTTGGCACCTCGATGTCGGCTCATCACATCCTGGGGCTGAAGTCGGTCCCAAGGGTATGGCTGTTCGCCATTTAAAGTGGTACGCGAGCTGGGTTTAGAACGTCGTGAGACAGTTCGGTCCCTATCTGCCGTGGGCGTTGGAAGATTGAAGGGGGCTGCTCCTAGTACGAGAGGACCGGAGTGGACGAACCACTGGTGTTCGGGTTGTCATGCCAATGGCATTGCCCGGTAGCTAAGTTCGGAATCGATAAGTGCTGAAAGCATCTAAGCACGAAGCGAGCCCTGAGATGAGTCTTCCCTGGCGCTTTAAGCGTCCTAAAGGGTTGTTCGAGACTAGAACGTTGATAGGCAGGGTGTGTAAGTGCTGCGAGGCATTGAGCTAACCTGTACTAATTGCCCGTGAGGCTTAACCATACAACACCTAAAGGGTTTTGTTGTTGGATTTAATAGAAGATACAGATAGATACTTGAATTTGTGTGAGAACGAATTAGCAAAGCAGCTTTCCGAATTAGTTAAGACGAAATCGTCTTAACAAAGAATATGCTTGGCGACCATAGCATTGTGGACCCACCTGATTCCATGCCGAACTCAGAAGTGAAACGCAATAGCGCCGATGGTAGTGTGGGGTTTCCCCATGTGAGAGTAGGACATCGCCAGGCTTTGATTTAGTATACTGAATAGACACTGCGGAGTGGTAGTTCAGTTGGTTAGAATACCGGCCTGTCACGCCGGGGGTCGCGGGTTCGAGTCCCGTCCACTCCGCCACTATTTATGAAAGCCTGATTCGAAAGAGTCGGGCTTTTTTACGTTTGAATAAAATATGGTATTCTGATCTGGAATTAAAGCTCTGCTTAAGGAAAGATTATGAATACCGTTATTGATACGATGATGGCACACCGCTCGATTCGTGCATTTACTCCAGAAACTATAACCACCGAACAATTAGAGACTATTTTAGCCGCCGGTATTTCAGCGTCCTCATCCAGTTTTCTACAAACGACGTCCATTATACGAGTTACAGATCCTGTAAAGCGTAAAGCACTAGCAGCGTTTGCTGGCGGTCAAAACTATGTTGAAACGGCAGCAGAATTCTTGGTGTTTTGTATTGATTATCAACGCCATTATCAATTATCCAATCAAGTTCAACCCGAATTTACCGAACTGACTTTAATCGGTGCCATTGATGCTGGGATCATGGCGCAAAATACCTTACTAGCCGCTGAGTCTTTAGGTTTGGGGGGAGTTTATATTGGTGGATTGCGTAATTCACCCAAAGAGGTGGACGAACTACTAGGTTTACCTAAATATTGCGCCATGATGTTTGGTATGTGCCTTGGGCACCCAGATCAAGAACCACAAATCAAACCACGTTTACCGCAAAAAGTGATGATTCATCAAGATAGCTATCAAGCATTATCGACCGATGATATTACTGAATATGACCAACAAACGGCGCATTATTATCAGACTCGCGTTAGTAACCAAAAGTCAGGTTCATGGTCGGATCATATAGCTGAACGGTTAGGTAAAGAGTCACGTCCATTTATTAAGGATTATTTGAATTCAAAGGGATTAGCGACGAAATAATTGGCTATTTTCTATTGTCGAGAATCTAAAAAGGCCGATCTGAAATCAATCAGATCGGCCTTTTTGTTGCTAACGAGTATTGGTTATGATCAATACTCGTTAGCTGTTTAGAGCGTATTAAGCCATTCCTTGGATCATGACAAATTTTTCTAATAACTCATCTTCCGTTTCAACATGCTGAGGATCGACAATAATACAATTGGTGATCGGGCAGACTGACTGGCAAGTGGGTTTATCGTAATGTCCTTTACATTCGGTGCATAAATTAGGATCGATTTCGTAAATACTGTCACCCATAGTGATTGCACCATTTGGGCATTCAGGATCGCACATATCGCAATTAATGCATTTATCTGTAATTAATAAGGCCATATTATTCGCTTCTTATTTGGCAGAGTCAGCCGTTGATGTCGCCGCAATAGTTTGATTAGGATTGCGTGTATCTTGACCAGCTTTAAGGTTACGCATCAATAATCCAAAGCGTAAATCGAGATCAGCAGGAACCGGAATAAACACAAAGTGACCATTACCTTTCGCGTCATCAATTTCTTGGAATTTACGGTTTTCCATCGCTTCTAAAGTGAAGATAATATTGCCTTCAGGTGTCATCAGTTCAATACTGTCGCCAGTCATGAATTTATTTTTCACTTCTACTTCGGCTAAGTGACCGTGTTTTTCTGATACGCGAGTGTTACCGGTAAACTCACCCACAAACTGTTGAGAATCCGATACTGAGTAGCCGTAATCGTAATTTTGGTAAGCATCGTGAGTATGACGACGTAAGAAGCCTTCAGTGTAACCACGGTGTGCAAGGCTTTCTAATGTACCCATTAAGCTATCATCGAATGGACGACCTGCTACCGCATCATCAATGGCTTTACGGTACACTTGAGCAGTACGAGCACAATAATAGAAAGACTTAGTACGGCCTTCAATTTTAAGTGAATGCACACCCATTTGGGTTAAGCGTTCAACATGTTGAATGGCACGTAGATCTTTTGAGTTCATGATGTAAGTACCATGTTCGTCTTCAAACGCAGCCATTTTTTCTTCAGGGCGATGCGCTTCTGATAATAGCACCACTTCATCGCTTGGCTTACCCAAACCTAAAGTGTTGTCTGGACGCTCATTTTGAATTTCGATAGCTTGTGCCGATTGAGGATCAAATTGTTCGACTTGGCCGTTTTGCTCAGTATTGGCCGAAACGATCTGTCCACTCTCGTCTTCTTTACCTTTTTCGACACTGTATTCCCAACGACAAGCATTGGTACAAGTACCTTGGTTTGGATCGCGTTTATTCATGTAGCCAGATAATAAACAACGACCCGAGTAAGCCATGCAAAGTGCGCCATGAACGAAAATTTCAAGTTCGGTTTCTGGGCAGTTTTCGCGGATCTCTTCAATTTCTTCCAGTGACAACTCACGAGATAAAATCACACGCTCGACACCTTGAGTCGCCCAAAATTTCACCGTCGCCCAGTTTACCGCATTAGCTTGGACTGATAAGTGAATCGCCATATCAGGAAAAGCTTCACGCACCATCATGATTAAACCAGGATCTGACATGATCAATGCATCAGGTCCCATTTCAACTACCGGTTTAAGATCTCGGATAAAGGTTTTTAACTTTGAGTTATGCGGTTGAATATTGCATACCACGTACAGTTTTTTACCTAAAGCGTGGGCTTCATTAATACCGATTTGTAGGTTTTCGTGATTGAATTCGTTGTTACGAACGCGAAGGCTATAACGTGGTTGTCCGGCATAAACAGCGTCCGCGCC
The DNA here is from genome assembly GCF_009601765.2 of Vibrio algicola. Lineage (NCBI taxonomy): Bacteria > Pseudomonadati > Pseudomonadota > Gammaproteobacteria > Vibrionales > Vibrionaceae > Vibrio > Vibrio algicola. The sequence continues at coordinate 1,943,130 of NZ_CP045699.1, read as the reverse complement.
ATAAGCAAAAGCGTAACGCATATTTTTAAGGCTACCGGCTGGAGATAATAGCTCTGGTGTGGCAATAGATTGCGATGTCGACATAATAATTTCTCTCGGTCTGATTTCAGGTCAGGTTCATACCACCATATGGCATGAATTTGGGAGGCGAATATTACGTCAATTTAGTCAAAAAAGCGAGGAAAGCACACAAAGTGTCAGGTTTTATATTTTATAAAGGGAGAAATAATAAAGCTCAGAGGCTGAGCTTTATTTATTTTGATCATCTGGCGTGAGAAACAGCGAATTATTTTGCTTCGGGTAAGCCACCTAAAGCATCAAATAAAGAGGGTAAAAAGTGCTCAAATTCGCCACACATTAAGGCGAAATCAGCATCAAAACGTTGCGCAGCATCTTCGCGTGGAATATCTTCATTGGTCTCTTTTAATTCATCGCTGAATTTTAAACGTTTAAGACTAGCATCGTCGGCTAAAACAAATTCAATCCGCTCTTGCCAATCGAGTGCCAGTTTCGTAACTAGTTTGTCGGCCGCAATGTGGTTTTGGATTTCATCAGTGCTGAGATCTTGTTTCTTACAACGGATGATCCCACCTTCTTCCAATACCGATTGTAGCTCTGCTTCATCCATTAATTGGAAGCCTTGTGGTAAATCACCTGATTTTACCCACTCGGTTAAGCTAAGTTCGATAGCTTGTTCTGGAATCGCCGGCACGACAGGTAAGCTGCCAATGGTTTTACGCAATAACGCCAGTGCATCTTCGGCTTTTTTTGAACTGCCTGAATCAACCACCACAAAACCCAGTTTGGGCATGATTAAAATGGAAGTGAAATTATGACGACTAAAAGCGCGCGGCAATAAGTCGATCAAAATTTCTTCTTTTAAATCGTCTTTTTCTTTCTTTTTCAGTGGGCGATTTTCTTGTTGTTCAAGCATTTCAATTTTGTTTTGCAGTGAATCATTGATCACAGATGCCGGTAGCATTTTTTCTTCTTTTTGTGCTTTGACCAGAATATGCTCACCGGCCACATGAGTCAGCATTTCACTGTTGCGGTTGATCACGCTAGTCCAGCCAAATTTTTGTTTATCTTGGCTACCACAAGGAGAGAATTTGAATTCAGCCAGTTGAGACTCTAAGGTATCGAGATTGAAATCGATATCACGGTTGAAGCGGTACACTAAACAATTTTTAAACCACATAATTCTCATTCTTTGTGAGTAAGTTTGTCGCTATGATATTAGATTTTTTAACGTTTGTCTTATGTCACTTTTTCACGATTAACATGACGTTGGTATGAAAATCACTTTGCCTTAGTCACAAAACTGTCATAATTAAGACACATAATAAGGAACATACAATATTCAACCCCAATTCATTATGGGGGTTATTAGGCACGAAAGGGCTTTCGAACATGTCGAGAAGAATTCTAGTCGTTGAAGATGAAGCGGCGATCAGGGAAATGATTTGTTTTGTGTTAGAGCAAAAAGGTTATCAAACCATTGAAGCTGAAGATTACGATTCAGCAATCAATAAACTGTGTGAACCCTATCCTGATTTGATCTTGCTAGATTGGATGCTACCAGGCGGTTCTGGTATTAATTATATTAAGCATTTAAAACGTGAAGAATTAACCCGTCATATTCCCGTGGTGATGTTAACCGCTCGCGGTGAAGAAGAAGATAAAGTGCGTGGGCTTGAGGTCGGCGCTGATGATTACATCACCAAACCATTTTCACCTAAAGAATTAGTCGCACGTTTAAAAGCGGTGATCCGCCGTGTCACGCCAACCGCTTTGGAAGAGGTAATTGATGTGCAAGGTTTACAACTCGATCCGGTTTCACATCGTGTGATGGCAAATAATGAAGCTCTCGATATGGGGCCGACCGAATTTAAAATGCTGCACTTTTTTATGACTCACCAAGAGCGTGTTTATAGTCGTGAGCAATTATTGAATAATGTGTGGGGCACCAATGTTTATGTCGAGGACCGCACGGTTGATGTGCATATTCGCCGCTTAAGAAAAGCATTAGAAAGCGCTGGGCACGATAAATTAGTTCAAACAGTACGTGGAGCGGGTTACCGTTTTTCTACTCGAGCTTAATAATATTAATGAGTGGAGCATGTGTTTGAATGGTTGAAAAATTAAGCTGGAAAAAGCTCGCTTGGTCGCTGGCTTTTTTTTACCTTCCTTGGATTGTGATTGGCTGGTTTTTTGGTTATATGAGCTGGCTATTGCTGGCTGCGACCGCTATGCAACTGGTGTGGCAATTCTATAATCAAATTCGTTTATCAGAATGGTTATGGGATGAAAAACGCTTAAATCCTCCAGCGGGAACGAATAGTTGGGAGCCTTTATTTAACGGTATTTATCGACTGCAGAAAAAGCAACGCCAGCGTCGTAAAGAACTGGGTAGCTTGATCCGCCGTTTTCGCCATGGCGCTGAAGCTTTGCCCGACGCGGTGGTGGTATTTCGTCGTGAAGGCAATATCGTTTGGTGTAATAAACTGGCGCAATCTTTATTAGGCTTTCGCTGGCCTGATGATTCTGGTCAACCTATCTCTAATTTGCTACGCACCCCTGATTTTATTAAATATCTCACCAAAAATGATTTCTCTGAACCGCTTGAGATGCTTTCTCCGTTAACGCCGGAAAATATTTTAGAGTTGCGTATTGTGCCTTACTCGCAAGGTGAGCACTTGATGGTGGTGCGCGATGTGACTCAATTGAAGCAACTCGAAGGTATGCGTCGCAATTTCTTTGCCAATGTATCGCATGAATTAAGAACCCCAATGACGGTACTGCAAGGTTATTTAGAAATGACCGAAGATCCCGATGTTTTGGTTGGACCTATGTGGCCCAAAGCGCATGGGGTGATGACTGAGCAGTTATCTCGTATGAACGCTTTGGTTGAGCAGTTACTGACACTGTCTAAAATTGAAGCGTCCACCACCAATCAATTAGTGGATGTGACTAATATTCCATTAATGTTGGAAGCATTGGAAAAAGAAGCTCAAGCACTGAGTGGCGATGATCAACATAAATTGGTTTTCGATGTGGATAAAACCCTGCATGTTTATGGCGATCACGATCAACTGCGCAGTGCGATTTCGAATCTGGTTTATAACGCGGTTAAGTACACCCCAGCTGGCGCCGATGTGGTGGTGGCATGGCATGAAACCGCCAACGGAGGGGCGAGTTTATCGGTTAAAGACAGTGGTGATGGGATTGAAGCGCAACATATTCACCGCTTAACCGAACGTTTTTATCGGGTCGATAAAGCGCGCTCTCGTGAAACCGGTGGTAGTGGCTTAGGTCTTGCGATCACTAAGCATGCGTTAAGTCATCATGAGTCGCATCTTGAGATCGCCAGTGAAGTCGGCGTGGGCAGTTGTTTTTCTTTTGTCTTACCGGCTAAACTTGTTTGCCGAATAGATGAGGATGCACAATGAGTTGGCTTAAGTATGGGGTGTCATTAGTGGCATTATTTAGTTCACTTGGCCAAGCTTCAAGTGATGTAAATTCAAATGGTACAAATGCTTTGCCTGACTACCATAAAGTGTCTGGCGTGGCGGGGAACTTAACTTCGGCAGGCTCTGATACTTTAACTACATTAATGAGTATGTGGGCGGAAGACTTCCAACATATTTATCCTAATATCAATATGCAGGTGCAAGCGTCTGGATCATCGACTGCACCCACCGCATTAACTGAAGCGACTTCTCAGCTCGGCCCAATGAGTCGGCTGATGAAAGTGAAAGAAGTTGAATCCTTTGAACAACAATATGGCTATCCGCCAGTACGCTTAAAAATTGCGATTGATGCGATTGGCATTTTTGTGCATCAAGACAATCCGATCAAAGGGTTGAATTTCGAGCAGATAGATGCGATTTTTTCATCCACACTACAATGTGGTGCCACTCAAAGATTACACAGTTGGCAACAGTTGGGAGTACAAGCGGATTGGGCTAAACTGGGCTTTCAGTTATTTGGACGAAATTCAGCTTCCGGCACCTATGGCTACTTTAAGCAAAATGCCTTGTGCGGAGGTGATTTTAAGCGAGAAGTGAATGAGCAACCTGGCTCGGCAGCGGTGGTGCAATCGGTGGCTTCTTCGGTCAATAGTATTGGATACTCAGGCATTAGTTATCAAGTGTCTAAAGCGCGTTTGATGCCGATCGCGATACAGGGTGATCACTATATTGAGGCTACGAGAAATAATATTCTATCGGGTCAATATCCATTATCCCGTTACTTATATTTGTATGTGAATAAGAACCCATTAAAACCATTGCCGCATAATCAAGCTGAATTTTTAAAGTTTATTTTTTCTCAGCAAGGTCAGAAAAGTGTCGAGAAAGATGGTTATGTTTCGTTATCAACCCAGTTAGCGGAACAACAACTAAAAAAGGTTGGATTAACGCCTTAATTGAGTCAGGATCTTTTCGGCAACTTCAACTAGACAACACAATAAGGATAATGATCGTACATGACTCAAATCGCTCACTCACTTAAACCTCGAGATAAACGACGCTGGGCGATGGATCGTCTCGTTCGTGGTTTGATCAAGGTTGGCGGAGTCAGTGTATTAATAACGTTAGTGTTGCTGATTGTTTATCTCATTTGGGTGATTTTGCCTATTTTTTCCTCCGCTAGTCTTAAACTGGTTAACACCTTTGAGGTTAGCCATTCTTCACAACATCAAGCTAACGCGATTGGAATTGATGATAAAGGCAGTAGTGCTTTTGTTTTTCGTCGCAATGGTGAGTTTCAATTCTATTCACAAGGCAATACTCCTCCGGCTAATAAACGGGTTTCAACACAAACTCTTCTCCCATCATCACAACAAACTATATTGGCCGATCCTACTGCATTTCGAGCAACGATGGCGGAAAGTGGTTGGTATGGTTACGCCAATGGACAAGGGCAAGTGGTGGTGGTTAAGCCCAGCTTTACTACTCATTATGAGCGTAATGGCAATCAAGTCGCGGCCAAGTTAACTTACTTCCATCCTCAACCGATCACTTTGTCGAAGCAGCAACAAGCGATCGTATCATTCGATTTTGCGATTAATCAGCATCAAGCGTTATTTATTGGGCAAGATAAGCAACATCAATGGCAAGCGATCGGTTTTGATAAGAAAATCTCGCTGCTTGATGCGGATTCAGAAGCGGATGAGAAGGCGCAATGGCTGGCTTATCGGCTTTCTATCCCTGAGGTTGGTGCCAAGATAAACGATTATCGCTTAAGCCCAGATGGTCGGACATTATATGTTCTTTCCGATACCCAACTCTCTGTTTTTAAACGTCACGAGCATCAATTTAGCCTACGTGAGAGCGCTGATCTCTCTGCATCATCGAACTCACCCGCTAAGCATTTATCGTTTCTCGCTGGTGGTAAATCCTTATTGATCAGTTACCAAAACGGTCAAGTGTCACAATGGTTTGATGTATTAAAAGATCAGCAACGCACTCTTACTCATATTCGAGATTTCCAGTTAGGAAATGTACCAAGTGTATTGTTGCCCGATTATTTTCGTAAAGGCTTTTATAGCTTTCAAGCTGATGGGGTAATTCAGAATTTTTATACCACCACCAATAAAAAGGTATTATCCGAACCATTATTGGCCCAAGTACCACAAGCGGCTGGGGTTTCTCGCAATGAGCGCTACCTTGCCACTATTTCAGATTCTTCTTTACGCACCTTTGAAATCAGCAATTACCATCCTGAAATTTCGCTATCTTCATTATGGAGTAAGATCTGGTATGAAGGTTATGACCAACCTAAATATGTGTGGCAATCCACCTCGGCCAGTAATGATTTTGAAGCTAAGTTTAGCTTGGCACCGATCGCTTTTGGTACTTTAAAGGCGGCGTTATTTGCGATGTTGTTTGCGGTGCCGATTGCCATTTGTGGCGCGATTTATACCGCTTATTTTATGACGCCAACCATGCGTCAATATGTTAAACCGACCATCGAATTGATGGAGGCTTTACCCACCGTCATTATCGGTTTTATCGCTGGACTTTGGCTGGCGCCTTGGGTAGAGATGAATTTATTTAGTGTCTTATTGTTATTTGTCACCTTGCCTGTGGTGATTATTGGCATAGCGCTGGTTTGGCATGGATTGGCCAAAATCCAAAATAGAGCCTCAAGAAATGATTGGTTAGCATTAGTGCTGATCCCGATATTATTAGCCAACAGTTACTTAGCGATACATTTTGGCCATACGATTGAATCGGCATTATTTGACGGAGATGTGCGTTTATTTTTAATTCAGTACGGGATCGGTTTCGACCAACGTAACGCCTTAATTGTTGGTTTTGCTATGGGGTTCGCAGTGATCCCGACCATCTTCACTATCGCAGAAGATGCGATTTTCTCGGTGCCAAAGCATTTATCCGACGGCGCTAGCGCTTTAGGGGCGACACCTTGGCAGTGTTTGACCTCTGTGGTATTAGTGACCGCAAGCCCTGGGATTTTCTCTGCGGTGATGATGGGGCTAGGGCGAGCGGTGGGCGAAACCATGATTGTATTAATGGCAACGGGAAATACCCCAATCATGGATTGGAACGTATTAGAAGGAATGCGCACTTTGTCGGCTAATATCGCGATAGAAATGTCGGAATCTCAAGTGGGTGGTTCACATTTCAGATTACTGTTTTTATCGGCCTTTTTACTGTTTGCCTTTACCTTTGTAGTCAACTCGATTGCGGAAGTGATCCGCTTGCGATTAAGGGAGAAATATCGTGCCATGTAAGGTTTATGACGGTGCTGATAATGCCTTTCTTTATCGAGGCATCACATGTTAGGTCAAGCGAAGCGTTGGCTAAAAGCTGGCAACCCATGGGTGTGGCTGACGGCTGGCGCGGTGAGTATCTGTTTAATTTCAGTACTGGGATTATTGTTATTGATTGGTTGGAAAGGACTGGTCTATTTTTGGCCGACGCCTGTTTATCAATGGCAGGACGCACAAGGAAATCGCTTAATTGGACAAGTGTATCAACGTGATTGGGTATCGTTAGATCAACTCTCATCCTCCCATAAGGTTTCTTCAAAGCTTTCTCCGCACGAGCGGTGGCCAGCTAAAACGTTGGCAAAAGGTGAAGCTGAGCGTTTATCAATTAAGGTCGCTAATCGCGAGATTTATCCCAAAGATTTCATTTCTGTTTTGACACTAGAGTTAAAACATCAAACTCAACCACACGATGTAGCGGTATTTGAACGCAACCGTAACGGCGCTTTTTTTGCCACCCCGATCGGTTATCAAATTGGCTCTGATATTAAGCAAGATGACCTGCCGCAACGCATTCAGACTGGGATAGAAAAAGCCAAGCAAATTCGTGCTGAAATTGCCGATATTCGAGCGGATAAACTAAGTTCATTAAGCCAAGATATTGCTAATATTAATCGTAAACTAAAATCGTCATCGTTACAGAAAACGCACTCTGATCGCACTCAAGCACCCTCTGGGTTAGACACTTCGTTACTCACCGAGAAGAAAAAGCTACAACAGAAATTTAACCAACAAGAGCAAGCGATAGTCGAGCGACAAGCGCTGCTCACCAATCAACAAATCATCGTACAAGACATGCAAGGGAAAACTTATCACTTGCCATTAGAGTCGGTGCTTGATATGTGGTATCCCAATGCCATGAGCCCCATGCAAAAGGTGCAGCATTGGTTTGTTCAAGTCGGTAAATTTTTAACCGATAGTCCGCGTGATGCCAATTCTGAAGGTGGCGTTTTTCCGGCTATTTTTGGTACGGTATTATTGGTGATTATTATGTCGATTGTGGTGATGCCATTAGGGGTGATCGCAGCGGTGTACTTACACGAATACGCCCCCAATACTTTAATGACCAAATTGATCCGCGTCTCGGTGGTGAACTTAGCGGGTGTTCCGTCCATTGTTTATGGCGTGTTTGGTTTGGGATTTTTTGTCTATACCATAGGTGGCACCATAGATAGCTTGTTTTATTCGGCTAGCCTGCCAACTCCCACCTTTGGTACCCCCGGTTTATTATGGTCGGCATTAACATTGGCCATTTTGACGCTGCCAGTGGTGATAGTGGCAACCGAAGAAGGGCTATCGCGGATACCGAGTTCTTTGCGTAATGGTTCTTATGCACTGGGGGCGACTAAGTTTGAAACCCTATGGCGGATCGTTTTGCCTATGGTGAGCCCTGCCATTATGACCGGTCTTATTTTAGCGGTCGCAAGGGCTGCGGGTGAGGTCGCGCCATTAATGCTAGTCGGGGTAGTGAAGCTCGCGCCAAGTTTGCCGATCGATGGCAGCTTTCCTTATTTACACTTAGATCGTAAATTTATGCATCTTGGATTTCATATTTACGATCTTGGTTTTCAAACACCGAATATTGAAGCCGCAAGACCTTTAGTTTATGCCACTTCATTTTTATTGATTACCGTCGTGATAGGGCTCAATATAACCGCCATAATGATCCGTAATAACTTACGTGAAAAATTCAAAATTCTAGGAAGTGATTAACATGTTTTCGATGCACGCGGCGCTAGGTTATGCCGAGCCTTTAGATGTGAATCAACTGAGCGACAGTCAAACCGCGATCAGTATTGAGAACTTGGATCTGTATTATCAGCAAACCCAAGCGTTAAAATCGATCAATATGAAGATCCCTAAAGGGCATGTAACGTCATTTATTGGACCGTCTGGTTGCGGTAAATCGACCTTATTGCGCTGTATTAATCGGATGAATGATCTGGTAGATGGTTGCCGAGTTGAAGGTCGTGTGTGGTTAGATGGACAAGATATTTACCAACCTAATGTTGATGTTGCTCGTTTACGTCGCCGAGTGGGTATGGTATTTCAAAGGCCGAATCCATTCCCGAAATCGATTTATGAAAACGTGGTGTATGGGTTACGGTTGCAAGGCGTAAAAGATTCACGCACTTTAGATGATTCCGTCGAACGTTCATTACGAGCGGCTGCGCTATGGACTGAAGTGAAAGATCGCCTGCATGATAATGCTTTTGGTTTATCCGGCGGGCAACAACAACGCTTAGTGATCGCCAGAGCCATCGCCATTGAACCGGAAGTGCTATTGCTCGACGAACCCACCTCGGCGTTAGATCCACTCTCCACTTTAACCATTGAAGAATTGATCAGTGAATTAAAGCAACACTATACCGTGGTGGTGGTGACACATAATATGCAACAAGCCGCTCGAGTGAGTGATTACACCGCGTTCGTGCATATGGGGCAATTAGTCGAATATGGCGATACAGATTCGATGTTTACCTCGCCGAAAAACAAGCAAACAGAAGATTATATAACCGGACGCTACGGTTGAGGGCAAAAAGATGAAAACGCAATTGGGGCGTCATATATCAGAACAATTTAATCTTGAGCTTGAATCCCTTCGAACCCACGTTTTGGCAATGGGCGGGCTGGTGGAAGAGCAGTTCTCATTGTCACTACAAGCTTTGTTAAAGCAAGATATGCAACTGGCAAAAAAAGTCCATCAAGACGATCAAAAAGTGAATCAAATGGAAATGGCGATTGATGAGGCTTGCACTCGAGTCATCGCTAAACGTCAGCCAACCGCGCGTGATTTACGTTTGGTGCTCGCCATTATTAAAACCATTTCAGATTTAGAACGAGTAGGTGACGCGGCTAAAAGAATCGCTCGGGTGGCGCAAGATGCGTTTTCACACCAACAATCGGAATTATTAATTGCAGTAGAAGCCTTAGGCCGGATTGCGGTTAATATGCTGCACCAAGTATTAGATGCCTTTGCGCGCATGGATATCAAAGCCGCTGCTCAAGTTTATCAAATGGATCAACATATCGAGCAGCAATATAAAATGTTGCGCCAACAACTGATCGAATTTATGCAGCAAGATGCTGAATCAATTTCTAAAGTGATGTTAATTATGTCAGGTGTCCATACCATTCAAAGAGTGGGGGATCGTTGTCAAAATATCTGCGAATACATTGTGTATTTTGTCGAAGGTAAAGATGTCAGACATGATCCGCACTACCTGATGTCTCTTTTGGATTGATAGTATGAATCTCGAACCATAATGGTTAATGACGAAAAGCCGTTTAAACCATCGATGGGCACTTGGAAAAGAACATCCATGTTCTTTGACACTTTTCGCCATCAACAATATGAATAGAGTGATACTTTTGGGTGGTAGCCTAACTAACTATGCTTTTGACTGCTTTAATCGCTTGTGAACTGGTGACTGGAATCGCAAAGTCATCGACATTATCTGCGCCCATTTTGGCCGCGTCTGCCATTAATTGCATGTGACTGGCACGAGTGGTTTTACCCGAAAGATGTATTTCATTAATGCCGGTTACTTGAATCATTTTTGCTGCATTATCGGCGTTCATCCCAGCGCCTGCCATAATTGAAAATCGGCCATTGGCTAATCTCACCATCTCGGCAATCACATCCATACCTTGTGGCGCAGTGGCAGCCAATCCTGACGTTAAAATCCGTTCACAACCTAATGTTGCTATGGCTTCAATTGCCGCTTTATAATCTTGGCATTGATCGATGGCGCGATGGAAAGTGGTTCCCATACCTTGGGCTGCGGTCATTAATTGTTGCGCTATTGCGATATCGACATCGCCTTGCGCGGTAAGAACCCCAAACACCACACCATCAAGCCCCGCCTGCTTTGCGCTGGCAATATCATCAAGCATAATCTCAAGATCTTGTTGGCTATATAGAAAGTCTCCTTGGCGTGGCCTTATCATGGCATAAACGGGGACGCTGGATAATTGAGCGGCGGCTTTCATAAAACCAACGCTTGGGGTGAGGCCGCCTAAAGCCAGAGAAGAGCACAATTCAATCCGAGTGGCGCCGCCTTGAATGGCATTATGCAGAGATTCAATATTGTCGATACAAACTTCAAGTTGGATGGTCATGGGAATACTTAATCAAAGAAACAAGGTTGGGGATTATAAATCAATTAAAGCGGAGAAAAGAGGGGCGAGTTAAAAGTGTGATAAAAAAAACCTCGCACTGGGCGAGGTTTAGGATCAAATTAATCTTAGGTTAAATAACGTTAGATTTAATTATTTTTTACCTAGATCTTCTGAGTGCTCAGAAAGGTATGCAGCAACACCTTCGGTAGAACCCGTCATGCCTGCTTTACCTTCTTCCCATTGCGCTGGGCAAACTTCACCGTTTTTCTGGTGGAAGTTTAGAGCATCAACCATACGTAGCATTTCATCAATGTTACGGCCAAGTGGAAGATCGTTCACAACTTGGTGACGTACAGTGCCGTCTTCGTCAATTAGGAAAGAACCACGGAAAGCCACGCCAGCTTCTGGATGCTCAACATCGTAAGCTTTTACGATTTCGTGCTTAACATCAGCAACTAGTGGGTATTTTACTTCACCGATACCGCCATCAGCGATAGCTGTTTTACGCCATGCGTTATGTGAGAATTGTGAATCGATAGAAACACCGATCACTTCAACGCCTTTCGCTTTAAAATCTTCAAAACGCTTATCAAAAGCAATCAGCTCAGATGGGCAAACGAATGTGAAATCTAGAGGGTAGAAGAACACAACCGCTTTTTTACCTTTAGTGAAATCTGCAAAGTTGAATGCATCAACAATCTCACCGTTACCTAGAACTGCTGCTGCTGTAAAGTCTGGGGCTTGACGACCTACTAGTACCATTATATTGCTCCTAAATTTTGCTTAATTTAAACATCCACATTAAACGTCAGTGTTTGAATGTGTTTCAACGAGACAAACTATAGTACAAGTTGTAGTATGAAAAAAAGCGAATTAAACCGATTAACTTAATCGAAAAAAGCGATGATTAAAAATTTGTGATCATCGTTCAACTTATCCTCATTATGATTGAAATTTACTATGACGAAATGGCCAAGTTTAAAACAATTACATTATTTAATTACTCTGCATGAGACCCATCATTTTAGTGAGGCGGCTGAACGCTGCTTTGTCAGTCAATCAACCTTAAGTAAAGGTATTCAAAATATTGAAGAATTAATTGGCTGCCCTTTGTTTGAAAAAAAAGATAAAAAAAGTCCGTTGATTTTTACTCTCGCGGGAGAAAAAGTCGTGCGCCAAGGGCGTGAATTACTCGCCAAAAGCCAAGACTTACTTGAAATTGGATCGCTGTGCCAAAGTGGCAATATGCAAGGGCAGTTAAGAGTCGGTTGTATTCCGACCATCGCGCCTTTTTTACTCGGAGACTTAGTTCAAGAGATCAACCAAGGTTTTCAACAGCTCACCTTGTTGCTGCGTGAAGATACCACCACCAACTTATTAAAAGCGCTGCGTAATGGAGAGTTGGATGTGCTAATACTGGCGATGCCGGTCGATATTGCGGAAATGGAATGTCAGATTGTTGGGCAAGATCCGTTTCGGATGATCATGAGTCGCCAACAAGCCGATGTGATAAGAGCGCCTATTCGTTATGACGATTTGCCCGATGAATCGGTATTCTTATTAGAAAATGAGCATTGCTTAACCGAGCACGCAGTTTCAGCGTGTAAACTTACTAAAAGAGAAAAAATAAACCCGTTTTCAGCTACCAGTTTGCACACGTTGGTACAAATGGTCGCCAATGGTTTAGGGACCACTTTCATTCCACAAATGGCGATTGAGCATGGTTTATTAAACAACCAAAATTTAGTGGTGATAGAGCCGCCGGGCCGCAGTGCCTACCGTGAAATTGGCCTAGTATGGCGTCCGAGTTCCAATCGTATTGAAACCTTTAAAGCACTTGCAACCGTGGTTGAAGGCTTATTATAAAGGCCGTAATCAAAAGACGTTATAAATCGTCAAACTCTTCTATCGGTTCTAAGATGCTGTCTTCTTGGATTTCGAGCAAATGAATCGCCACCGTCACAAAGTCGGTGTCGGAATAATGCCAATTAATTTATGGTTCAGCGTGACCGGTAAACAGCCGTATTTTTGCGTTTGCATATAACGGGCGGACTCTTTAAGTCCTGCAGTGGCACTGATGGAAGTGACTTTTTTATTCATGATCCGCTCAAGAGGGGTGGATAATGTATAAGAAATCTGTCCGGTGGATTTTTTCAAATTTGAGTCTTGCGCGGCAAGGATATCTCTTTGGGTGATGAGGCCTAGTAAGCGCATATCGTTATCAACAATAGGAAGGTGCCTAATATCGTGCTCTTTCATCAAGTTTTTTGCATCTTGTAATGTGTTCGAGCGCTTTAAATTATAAGGCTTTTCGGTCATAACATCGGCGACAGTAAACATACCAGACTCCTTTTGTTTCGGTCGATAATTCATCATAAGTGAACCATTAAACAAAAACTGCGAGAAAGGTGGCCTTTTGTATAAAGTAACCTTTCAAAAGCTATGGTTTTATTGGGATTAATATATTGAAATGATAAAAGGTAAATACATTGAGTGTTTAACCTTATGTTATATCGTTAGATGCTGACTTGTTTTCAAAGGATAGCACCGAACAAACCTTGATATTACTGGTGGTAAGCCTATACTAGCGCTTTATTTTTAAGCCCCTCGTTTGTTTAATAAACTGCCTTCATAAGTGATCACCATGCAAGTATCTGATTTTGATTTTGACCTTCCGAATGAGTTAATCGCTCGTTATCCTCAGCCGCAACGTACTGCTAGTCGTTTATTGCAATTAAATGGTGATAGCGGGCAACTGATCGATGGACAATTTACCGATGTACTGGATCTGGTCAATGAAGGTGATTTGATTGTGTTTAACAACACGCGCGTGATCCCGGCTCGAGTGTTCGGTCGTAAACAATCTGGTGGTAAATTTGAGTTGTTAGTTGAGCGCGTGGTGGATGAAAAAACCATCCTTGCTCATGTGCGTGCGTCTAAATCGCCTAAACCGGGTAATATCCTTTTTTTAGGTGAGAATGAACAATACCAAGCTGAAATGATCGCCCGTCATGATGCCTTATTCGAAATTCGTTTTGATGGTGATAAAGGGGTGTTGGAAGTATTAAATGAGGTGGGGCACATGCCACTGCCACCTTATATTGACCGTCCCGATGAAGACTCTGATAAAGAACGTTATCAAACCGTCTATAATAAAAAACCTGGCGCGGTCGCCGCTCCTACTGCGGGTTTGCATTTTGATAATCAACTTTTAGACAAAATTGCCGCCAAAGGGGTGGAGTTTGCTTATGTCACCTTGCATGTTGGCGCTGGCACATTCCAGCCGGTGCGAGTGGATGATATTAACGATCACCACATGCATTCTGAATACGTTGAAGTGCCGCAAGAGGTGGTTGATGCTATCGCCGCCACTAAAGCGCGCGGTGGACGAGTGATAGCAGTCGGGACTACATCGGTGCGCTCACTTGAAAGCGCGGCTCAAGATGCCAAACAAAAAGGCACCGAGCTGGTACCATTTTTTGGTGATACCGAAATTTTTATTTTCCCAGGTTATGAATATCAATTAGTCGATGTCTTAATCACCAATTTTCATTTACCTGAATCAACTTTGATCATGCTCGTTAGTGCTTTTGCCAATTATGATAATGTAATGGCCGCCTATCAGCATGCTGTGCAACAACAATATCGCTTCTTCAGTTATGGTGATGCGATGTTTGTCACTAAGCGAAATTCGTAATTCTTGCTGAATCGTCACTTGAATGGCGAAACAAATGAACATGTAATGAGTATCCGTTGGACTGTTTTTCCGACATTTTGGAGGTTTCGTGAAATACGAACTAATTAAAAAAGACGGTGTTGCCCGCCGTGGACGTTTAACGTTTGAACGTGGCTCTGTAGAAACCCCTGCTTTTATGCCGGTTGGCACTTATGGCACCGTAAAAGGGATGACACCGGAAGAAGTGAAAGATACCGGCGCTGAAATCCTACTGGGTAATACTTTTCACCTTTGGTTACGTCCTGGTCAAGAAATCATGAAATTGCATGGCGACTTGCATGACTTTATGAATTGGCAAGGCCCGATCTTAACCGATTCAGGCGGCTTCCAAGTATTTAGCTTAGGTAAAACACGCAAAATCACCGAAGAGGGCGTGCATTTTCGTAACCCTGTAAATGGTGACCGTATTTTCATGGACGCTGAAAAGTCGATGGAAATTCAAAAAGATTTAGGGTCTGATATCGTGATGATTTTCGATGAATGTACCCCATATCCAGCCACTCACGATGAAGCTAAAAAATCGATGGAAATGTCATTGCGCTGGGCACAACGCAGCCGCGATCATTTCGATAAACAAGCTAATCCGAATGCTTTATTTGGCATTGTGCAAGGTAGCGTGTATGGCGATTTACGCGATGCATCTGTTAAAGGCTTAACCGATATTGGCTTTGATGGTTACGCCGTCGGTGGTTTAGCGGTTGGTGAGCCGAAAGATGATATGCACCACATGCTGGAGCATACTTGCCCACAACTTCCACAAGACAAACCTCGTTACTTAATGGGAGTTGGCAAACCAGAAGATTTAGTGGAAGGTGTACGCCGCGGTATTGATATGTTTGATTGTGTAATGCCAACTCGTAACGCGCGTAACGGGCATCTGTTTGTCACAGGTGGCGTGGTTAAAATCCGAAATGCATTCCACAAAACAGACACTTCGCCGCTTGACCCAGAATGTGACTGTTACACTTGTAAGAATTACTCTAAATCATATTTGCATCATCTCGATCGTTGTAATGAGATCTTAGGCGCTCGCTTAAATACCATTCACAACCTGCGTTATTATCAACGTTTAATGGCCAGTATTCGCTTAGCGATTGATGAAAACCGTTTTGATGAATTTGTGGAAGCATTTTATGCACGACGTGATCGTGAAGTGCCACCGATGCAAAAAGAAGTAAGAGAAAATCAAAAATAAGTGAGATTGTTCGCTTTTTTAGTCACTTAGTTACTTTAAATGTCACTAAGTTTGCCCTTTGTATTGAAAAACACTTAGGGCAACCCAATTACTGATTCAATTATCTAATATCTATCTATAAGAAGGAAAATTTTAATGAGCTTATTTATTTCTCAAGCACATGCAGCCGGCGGCGCAGCACCAGCTGGTGGTGGTATGGAAATGTTTATCATGCTAGGCATGTTTGCCGTGATCTTCTACTTTATGATTTACCGTCCACAAGCAAAACGTGCGAAAGCCCATAAAACACTGATGGCATCAATGTCTAAAGGTGATGAAGTGCTTACCAATGGTGGTTTAATTGGTAAAATCGTAAAAGTTTCTGATGAAAATGACTACATCCTATTAGCATTAAACGAGAACAATGAAGTGACGATTAAAAAAGACTTCATTACTGCGGTACTGCCTAAAGGTACGCTTAAGTCTCTTTAATTGATCATTCTATAGCATCGATGATTATAACCAACAATAATGGTTATCTTGATCGATGCTTTATGATATTGATTATTCTTTATAACAGCTAAAGGATACCTGCTGTGTTAAACCGTTACCCGTTATGGAAGTATTTGATGGTGGTCGCTGCCATCCTCATTTGTGCATTATATGCCCTTCCAAATATTTACGGTGAAGATCCTGCAGTACAAGTCACAGGGGCGCGTGGTGCCTCGGTTGACATGTCAACGCTAGACTCTTTAAATACCGTATTAAAAGAAAATAAGCTCGAAACCAAATCAATTGGTCTAGAAAATGGCTCAGTTTTGATCCGTTTTAAAAGTACCGATACTCAAATTAGTGCTCGTGACTTGATCTCTCAAGCCATGGGTAAAGATTTTATTGTGGCTTTAAACCTTGCACCAGCAACTCCGGGATGGCTTGATTCTATTGGTGCGACTCCAATGAAACTCGGCCTTGATTTGCGTGGTGGTGTTCACTTCTTAATGGAAGTGGATATGGACGCGGCAATGGAGAAACTGGTTGGGCAACAAGAAGAATCTTTCCGTAGTGAATTACGTGAAGATCGCATTCGTTACCGTGCTATTCGTCCTGCTGTTAAAGATGGCGTTGAAATTGTTCTACGTAATGAAGAACAACGCGATCAAGCCAAAACATTATTAACAACAAAACATCGTGATATGCAATTTGCTGAAGGGGACAACAATGCGTTAGTCGCGACCTTCACCGAAGCGCGTATGACTGAAATTCGTAACTACGCCGTTGAGCAAAATATCACTATCTTGCGTAACCGTGTAAATGAATTAGGTGTTGCTGAACCATTAGTTCAACGTCAAGGTGCAAGTCGCATCGTGGTGGAATTGCCAGGTGTGCAAGATACCGCTCGTGCTAAAGAAATTTTAGGCGCGACCGCAACACTTGAGTTCCGCGAAGTGGACGACAAAGCCGATTTAGCCTCAGCAGCCGAAGGTCGTGTGCCACCAGGCAGTGAAGTTAAATTCGACAAAAATGGTCGCCCTGCCGTAGTGAAAAAACGCGTTATTCTTGGCGGTTCAAGCATCACTGATGCAAGTTCAAGCGCCGATGAATATGGTCGTCCTCAAGTGAATATTTCTTTAGACAGTGAAGGGGGCAGTAAAATGTCTGACTTCTCTAAAAAGAATATTGGCAAGTTGATGGCAACCATCTTTACCGAATATAAAGATAGCGGACGCCGCACGCCGGAAGGCAAAGTGGTATTAGCGAAACATGAAGAAGTGATCAACCAAGCGACGATTCAATCTGCGTTAGGCCGAAGCTTCCGTATTACCGGTATTGATTCACCTGCAGAAGCGCATAATTTAGCCTTGCTACTTCGTGCTGGTGCTTTGATTGCGCCAATCTCGATTGTTGAAGAACGCACCATTGGTCCATCTATGGGTCAACAGAATATCGATATGGGTATTCAAGCGTGTGTTTGGGGTATGGTTGCAGTAATGCTATTTACGCTGCTTTACTACCGCGCATTTGGTCTGATTGCCAATATGGCATTGATGGCAAACTTAGTACTTATCATTGGTATTATGTCATTAATCCCAGGAGCAACTATGACCTTGCCAGGTATAGCAGGTATTGTCTTGACGGTGGGGATGGCGGTTGATGCCAATGTTCTGATCTTTGAGAGGATACGTGAAGAGCTAAAAGAAGGACGCAGTCCTCAACAAGCGATTCACCAAGGCTACGCGAATGCATTCAGCACCATTGCCGATGCCAATATCACCACCTTAATCACAGCAATCATCTTGTTTGCTGTGGGTACCGGTGCGATTAAAGGTTTCGCGGTTACGCTATCGATTGGTATTTTGACTTCAATGTTTACTGCCATTATCGGCACTCGTTGTGTGGTTAATTTACTGTACGGACGTAAACGTAATCTTAAGAAACTGTCGATCTAAGGAAAAGTTATGTTTCAAATATTGAAAGCAAACAAAGCGATCGACTTTATGCGTTGGTCAAAGTTTGCCTTTGCATTCTCAGGATTAATGATCGCCGCGTCGTTATACTCGATTGCAACTAATTGGTTCAACTGGGGTTTAGACTTTACTGGCGGGACTCTGATTGAAGTGACCTTCCAACATCCAGCGGATTTACCTAAAATTCGTGAAGCTTTGACCAATGATGGTTTTGCCGATGCTACGGTGCAAAATTTTGGTTCGGCGCACGATGTAATGGTTCGTTTACGTCCGCGTGAAGGTACTAAAGGCGAAGTGATTGGTAATCAAGTTCTTGCTTCTGTTAAAAAAGGCAGCGGTGATGAAGTTGAATTAAAACGTATCGAATTCGTAGGACCTAATGTCGGTGGTGAATTAGCAGAAGCGGGTGGTTTAGCGATTTTAATCTCATTACTTTGTATCTTGATGTATGTTTCTATGCGTTTTGAATGGCGTTTATCAGCGGGTGCGGTATTAGCATTGGCGCACGATGTCACCATCACGTTAGGGATATTCTCAGCGTTGCAAATTGAAATTGATTTAACCATCGTGGCAGCGTTGCTGACCGTGGTCGGTTACTCACTCAATGATACCATCGTAGTATTTGACCGGATCCGTGAAAACTTCCGTAAAATGCGAAATGGTATTCCGGGTGACATCATGAACCATTCCATCACTCAAACATTAAGCCGTACCTTAATTACTTCTGGTACCACTTTGTTTGTGGTTATCGCCTTGTTTACTAAAGGCGGCGCTAATATTCATGGTTTCGCACTGGCGTTACTATTGGGTATTACCGTTGGTACTTACTCTTCTATCTATGTTGCCTCGTCTCTTGCATTGAAACTGGGTCTAACGCGTGAGCATTTAATGCCAACGCAAATAGAGAAAGAAGGTGCCGATCAAGATGAGATCATGCGTTAAGCATTGACTTAGCTAGATTGAGACTTGATGAAAAAAGGCTTTGAGAGCGATCTCAAAGCCTTTTTTATAGCCATTCCATAAATTTAATGATCGTTCAAAATTGAGTACAGAGAAAAGTGTCAAAGGTCATGGATGGCCTTTTCTCAAGCGACCAAGGACGGCTCAGTGTCTTTTCGGCGTATTCAAATAGATCAAATATTAATTATTACCTGATATTAAGCATAAAAAAACGCCGAGGCTTCTAATTGAAGTCTCGGCGTTATGATGTTTATTTTAGAAGTTGATTACTTCTGCATGCCTTCGTTAGCATGTTCACGGATGTGCTTAAGAATGCTCTTCACTCCGCGTGGGCTTGAAGCAACAATGTTACCCGTTGCAAGGTAGTTAGTGCCGCCAGCAAAATCAGTTAAGATTGCGCCAGATTCGCGAGCGATCAACTCAGCAGCAGCCATATTCCAAGGCTTAAGACCTAGCTCGAAGTAACCGTCAACACGGCCAGCGGCTAAGTAACATAAATCAAGAGCAGGAGAGCCTGTACGACGGAAATCAGAACACTCATTAAATAGAGCGCCAACGATTTTAATGTAGCTTTCAGCGTGTTGTTTTTGTTTAAACGGGAAACCAGTTGCAAGAACAGCACCATTTAAATCTTTAATTGGATTGATACGTAGACGAGCGTTGTTTAATTGTGCGCCAGAACCACGTTGAGCTGTGAATAGCTCATTACGAATTGGATCGTAAACACAAGCGACTTCTGTTCTGCCGCGCATACGAACTGCGATAGAAACTGCAAAGTGTGGTAAACCTTTTACAAAGTTATTGGTGCCATCCAGTGGGTCGATAATCCATTGTACATCAGTGTCTTTACCTTCGATAGAACCCGTTTCTTCACCCACGATGCAATGATCTGGGTAAGATTTTTTAATGGTATCGATGATCAGTTGCTCTGCTTCTTGATCGATATTGGTGACGTAGTCGTGTTGACCTTTTTGAGTCGCCTCAATTTTATCGGTGTTTTCTGCAGATTTAGCAATATGATTGCCAGCTATTCGTGCAGCACGAATCGCAATGTTTAGCATAGGATGCATAAGATTTTCCCAACGGATGTTAAAGAACGAAAAAGCGGCGTGAAGTATACCAGAGTTTTTCCAAATAGAAAGTGTCTATTTTTTGCGCTGCCAGAGTGAATCCTTAGATTCAGCAATCACAATGTAATGCAAGCGAGTATATTTCAGACCGAGTGTGGTATGATTTGCACAAAATTTTAAAGGGTGAATAGAGTCATGTTAGAGAACGTTAAAGTCATTTTAGTTGGTACTTCCCATCCAGGCAATATTGGTTCAGCTGCTCGTGCAATGAAAGTCATGGGGCTAACAGAAATGGTTTTAGTCGCGCCGCAATGCCAGGTGGATGAACAAACCCGTTCGCTGGCTTCTGGCGCCGCCGATGTGGCTCAAAATGCCGTAGTGGTAGAAACACTAGAAGAAGCGATCGAAGATTGTGTGCTGGTGGTAGGATCAAGTGCCCGTTCTCGCACCCTGGAATGGCCAATGCTTGAACCACGAGAGTGTGGTAAGAAATTTGTCGAAGAAGGCCAAAAAGGCAAAGTGGCGATTGTGTTTGGCCGTGAACGTACTGGGCTAACCAATGAAGAGCTACAAATGTGTCATTTCCATGTTTGTATTCCAGCTAACCCTGAGTACAGTTCGCTTAATCTTGCGATGGCGGTGCAAACCATCAGCTATGAAATTCGAGTTGCATTTTTAGATTGGCAAACGTCGGCTTACCCGCAATCAGAACAAGAAGCCTACCCGCGTAATAAAGAATTAGAAATGTTTTATCAGCACCTTGAAAAAGTGTTGTATAGCACCCAGTTTATATCTAAAGATAAGCCTAATTTAGTAATGAATAAATTCCGTCGCTTATTTAGCCGTGCTCGCCTAGAGCAACAAGAGTTAAATATGTTGCGAGGAGTATTAACCGCGATCGAAAAATCGACCTCAAATGATGATAAATCTAATTAAATCATAGCGCCAATACCTGAGTAAATCAGTCAAATAAATAGTTGACTGATTTGCTCGGGTATGTGACTATATTATCCACATGCTTACTGTGGGTACGAGGCAATATGAGACTGACATCAAAAGGAAGATATGCGGTAACGGCAATGCTGGATGTAGCATTACATTCTAGCGATGGACCGGTTCCGCTGGCTGATATTTCAGAGCGACAAGGGATTTCATTATCTTATTTAGAGCAACTATTCTCTCGCTTGCGTAAAGCCGGATTAGTAGCCAGTGTTCGTGGCCCCGGTGGCGGTTACCGACTTGGGATCAATGCTGACGATATTGTGGTTGGCGCAGTGATTGCCGCGGTTGACGAATCGGTCGATGCGACTAAGTGTCACGGTAAGGGCGATTGCCAAGGTGGTGTGCGCTGTCTTACTCATACGTTATGGCATGATTTAAGTGCCCGTATTAGTGACTTCCTTGATGGGATCACCTTAGGCGAATTAATGAAGAATAATGAAATTCAAGATATTACAGAACGCCAAAACATAGAGCTGGTAGTCAATAATGGCTTTGGTAATAAGAATATTAATGCCAAAGAACAGACAAAATCTAAAACTATCGGTATGAATGCTCGCGTCTAAGTGAGCAATACGTTTTTACATTGGAGTAAAGAATGAAACTGCCTATTTATTTTGACTATTCAGCAACTTGTCCAGTTGATCCTCGCGTCGCCGACAAAATGGTTCAATGTATGACGATGGATGGCAATTTTGGTAATCCAGCCTCTCGCTCGCACCGTTTTGGTTGGCAAGCAGAAGAAGCTGTCGATCATGCGCGTGACCAAATCGCCGAGCTTATCAATGCAGACCCGCGTGAAATTGTCTTTACCTCGGGCGCAACTGAATCAGACAACTTAGCGATTAAAGGTGCGGCGCACTTTTACGGTAAGAAAGGCAAGCACATCATTACCTGCAAAACCGAGCACAAAGCCGTGCTTGATCCATGCCGCCAACTAGAGCGTGAAGGTTTTGACGTGACGTATCTTGAGCCTGAAACCAATGGCTTAATTGATCTGAAAAAACTGCAAGCGGCACTGCGTGAAGATACGGTATTAGTGTCTATCATGCATGTGAATAATGAAATCGGTGTGGTGCAAGATGTTAACGCGATTGGCGACATGTGTCGTGAACGCAAAATCATCTTCCACATGGATGCAGCACAATCTGCGGGTAAATTACCCATCGACGTACAGCAGTTGAAAGTGGATTTGATCTCATTCTCAGCACACAAAATTTATGGCCCGAAAGGCATTGGCGCATTATATGTTAGCCGCAAGCCTCGCGTTCGCCTTGAAGCGCAAATGCACGGTGGTGGTCATGAGCGTGGTTTCCGTTCAGGCACTCTTCCTACTCACCAAATCGTGGGTATGGGCGAAGCCTTTGCGATTGCTAAACAAGAAATGCAACAAGATTACGATCACGCATTAATGCTGCGTACCCGTTTGCTTAATGGCTTGAAAGACATGGAGGCGTTAACCATTAATGGTGATTTAGAACAGCGCTTACCAAACAACCTCAACATTAGCTTTGCTTTCGTTGAAGGTGAATCATTGTTGATGGCATTAAAAGACTTAGCAGTATCATCGGGCTCTGCTTGTACTTCAGCTAGCCTAGAGCCATCGTATGTTTTACGTGCACTTGGTTTAGAAGATGAATTAGCGCATAGCTCAGTTCGTTTCTCATTTGGTCGCTTCACTACCGTAGAAGAAATTGATTACGCGGTTGAGCAGATCATTGTTGCCGTAACAAAGCTCCGTGATATGTCACCACTTTGGGATATGTACAAGGAAGGGGTTGATTTGAACACGGTTGAGTGGGCACATCACTAATACTAATTATCGACTTAGGTTGGATATGGTATCGATCATTCCAACCTCAGTAGCAAGGATTTGAGGACAATATTATGGCGTATAGCGAAAAAGTAATTGAACATTATGAGAACCCACGTAACGTCGGTTCTTTTGATAAAGAAGATCCATCTATCGGTAGCGGTATGGTTGGTGCTCCAGCTTGTGGTGACGTAATGAAACTGCAAATTAAAGTATCACCAGAAGGCATTATCGAAGATGCGAAATTCAAAACTTATGGTTGTGGTTCTGCTATTGCATCAAGCTCACTGGTCACTGAATGGGTGAAAGGTAAAAGTTTAGATGAAGCAGCATCAATCAAAAACTCTGAAATTGCTGAAGAATTGGCACTACCACCAGTGAAAGTACACTGCTCAATTTTAGCAGAAGATGCGATCAAAGCAGCGGTATCCGATTACAAAAAGAAACATCAGTAAGACTGGTTTAGTGAGGGAAGGTGATTATCTTCCCTTATTCTTTACTCGTTTTATTTTTACTTATATTGATTGAAACTACACAAGGTTGAAGTATGGCCATTACCATGACAGATGCGGCAGCAGGTCGCGTAAGAACATTTTTAGAAAACCGCGGGAAAGGTCTAGGTTTACGCTTAGGAGTAAGAACCACGGGATGTTCTGGTATGGCGTATGTACTTGAGTTTGTCGATGCACTCAATGAAGAAGATCAAGTATTTGAACATGATGGTGTTAAAATCATTATTGATCCAAAAAGCTTAGTTTATCTTGATGGTACTGAACTCGATTTTGCCAAAGAAGGCTTAAATGAGGGCTTTAAGTTTAATAACCCGAATGTAAAAGGTGAGTGTGGTTGTGGCGAAAGCTTTAATGTCTAGCAGCTTCTAACATCTAAAAGCTTGAACATTTAACTGTTTTTATTCATCTTATTATGACAGCCGGTAGTTTATGATGACAACGAGCGGCGGTTTGGTTTTATCTCTCAGTTCAAAAGAAGCCGCATTATGAATCACTTTGAATTATTTGGCCTGTCTAATCAGTTCGATTTAGATAAAAATCAGCTATCGGATAAGTTTAGAGATCTGCAACGCCAATTCCACCCTGATAAATTCGCGTCTGCCTCAGAGCGCGATCGTCTGATGTCAGTGCAAAAAGCAACTGAAATAAATGATGCTTATCAAACCTTAAAACACCCTTTAAATCGCGCCGAATACATACTCGCTTTACAAGGCGTAGATATTCGTGGCGAACAACAAACGATGAGTGATCCCGCTTTTCTAATGGAGCAAATGGAATTACGCGAAACACTTGAAGATATTTCGCATTCTCGTGATCCTGATAGCGCATTAGTTGATTTTGATAGTAAAATTCAAGCCATGTATCAGCAGCAAATCGAACAATTACAACAACAATTAATTAATCAAGATTGGAATGTTGCGGCTGATAGCGTAAGAAAACTTAAGTTTGTCAATAAATTACGCCTCGAAATTGAGCAGTTAGAAGATAAACTGCTGGGTTAATAGGCCAAGATAAAAGGACCGAGTAATACCATGTTACTTCAAATTGCCGAACCAGGACAAAGCGCTGCACCTCATCAACATAAATTTGCCGTCGGTATCGATCTCGGTACCACCAATTCATTAGTTGCCGCTGTGCGCAGTGGAAGTTGCACCCCTTTAGCCGATGAAAATCAGCAAACCATTCTTCCTTCTGTTGTCAATTACGGTGAGCAAAATATTGTAGTGGGCCATGCGGCTAAAGCATTGGCGCAAAGCAACCCTATTCATACTATTAGCTCGGCAAAACGTTTAATCGGTCGTTCTTTGGCGGATATTCAAACACGCTACACCACCTTACCTTACCAATTTAAAGCCAGCGACAATGGCTTGCCTTTAATTGAAGTACCAACTGGTCAGGTAAATCCTATCCAAATCTCGAGTGAAATATTAAAGTCATTAGCAGCGCGAGCAGAGAAAGTCTTAGCTCATGAATTAGAAGGCGTGGTGATTACTGTTCCCGCTTATTTTGATGATGCCCAACGTGCCGGTACCAAAGATGCGGCTGAATTAGCGGGTCTCAAAGTTTTACGCTTACTCAACGAGCCGACAGCGGCGGCAATCGCTTATGGTTTAGATTCAGGTCAAGAAGGTGTCATTGCAGTCTACGATCTTGGCGGTGGTACCTTTGATATTTCATTATTGCGTTTATCTAAAGGCGTATTTGAAGTGCTAGCCACAGGTGGTGACTCTGCGCTTGGTGGTGATGATTTTGATGATCTTATTGTCGATTTTTTCAAGCAACAGGCTGATATTAAACAGCAGTTAAGCGCCGAGCAACATCGAGTTCTACTGGATGCGGCGACCCAAGCCAAAGTTGAATTATCACAACAAGCCCAAGTTCAAGTTGATGTGCTTGGTACTTTCATTACCTTGACTCGTGAGCAATTTGAACACTTGATCCAACCGTTAGTGAAAAAAACACTTTTATCATGTCGCCGCGCTTTAAAAGATGCTGAAGTTAGCGTCGATGAAGTTGCCGAAGTGGTGATGGTCGGCGGTTCGACTCGCACATTATTGGTGCGGAATATGGTCGGTGACTTCTTTGGTCAAACGCCATTAACCAGCATTAATCCAGATGAAGTGGTCGCGATTGGCGCCGGTATTCAAGCGGATATCTTAATCGGTAATAAGCCCGATTCTGACATGCTATTACTGGATGTGATCCCATTGTCACTTGGGATCGAAACCATGGGAGGTTTAGTGGAGAAAATCATTCCACGTAACACCACTATTCCCGTTGCCAAAGCACAAGAATTTACCACTTTTAAAGACGGTCAAACCGCAATGTTGGTGCATGTAGCTCAAGGTGAACGTGAAATGGTCGGGGATTGTCGCTCTTTAGCGCAGTTTACTTTGCGTGGTATTCCGCCAATGAAAGCGGGCGCAGCGCATATTCGCGTAACTTATCAAGTCGATGCCGATGGCTTACTATCGGTCACCGCGATGGAAAAAAGTACCGGCGTGCAAGCGGATATTCAAGTTAAACCATCGTATGGTTTAAGCGACAATGAAATCGCCGACATGCTTAAAGCATCAATGACTCATGCTAAACAAGATATGCAGACTCGAGCGCTAGCGGAACAAAAAGTCGAAGCAGACCGCGTGATTGAAGGCTTGCTGGTGGCATTACAAGAAAACGGCGAGCAATTACTCAGTGTTGAAGAATATCAAGCGATTGAAGGCTCATTGAAAGTGTTGATTGGTTTGCGTAATGGCACCGATGCCGATGCGATTGAACAAGGCATTAAAGATACCGATAAAGCGAGCCAAGATTTTGCTTCTCGTCGTATGGATGTATCAATTCGAGCGGCGCTGTCTGGCCAATCAGTGGATAACCTATAACACCAATTGAATAATAAATACCAATTAAATAATTAGAGTAGGATGGATTATGCCTAAGATTGTTGTACTACCACATGAAGAATTATGCCCAGAAGGCGCGGTATTAGAAGCGAAAAAAGGCGAGTCAGTACTGGATGTGGCGTTAAAAAATGGAATTGGTATTGAGCATGCGTGTGAAAAATCTTGTGCCTGTACCACTTGTCACATCATTATTCGTGAAGGTTTTGATTCATTAGAAGAAAGCGAAGAACTTGAAGACGACATGCTAGATAAAGCATGGGGTTTAGAGCCTGAGTCTCGTTTAGGTTGCCAAGCATTAGTCGAAGATCAAGATCTGGTGGTTGAGATCCCTCGTTACACCATCAACCTAGCATCAGAAAAACATTAAACCAAAAGGATAGGGTTATGGGATTAAAATGGTCTGATTCACAAGATATCGCGATCGAACTGTATGAGAAGTTTCCGGATTTAGATCCAACCACAGTTCGTTTTACCGATATGCATCAATGGATCACCGAACTTGAAGAGTTTGATGATCAGCCTAATAAGTCAAATGAGAAAATTCTCGAAGCGATTTTATTGTGCTGGTTGGATGAAGTTTAAGTTTTATTCGCTGGATAGTCACTTCAATGACTTTGATTGTCGTTGATTGTCGTTGATTGCTGATTTTGCTGGTCATTGATCAGTTGTCGTTGAAAGGTAATCCATTTTGATGGCACTTTAATCAATCATTGCATGAGTCAATATCTTGTTACGCCAATTAAAGCCTCTTCGGAGGCTTTTATGCTATTTAGTGCACAAGTCTCTTGCCGTTTTCATGTTAAATCAGTAAAAATCCATTATGATAGTTCTCAGTTTTTTACATTCACCTATTAATTCTCTTGGCTACTCAAGCCACATTAAAGTGAGAAAGGAGTCGAAATGTCTACATCTATGTTGGTTTCAATTACACAACAAGCCGCTTTGCCACAATGGGGTGAAAAAGCGCTGCTATCTTTTGATGAAAATGGCGCAGTTATTCACATAACTTCTGCAACCGATATCGATGCGGTGCAGCGTGCAGCACGTAAATTAGACGCTCAAGGTCTTAAGCACATTGAACTTAGCGGTGAAGGTTGGGATTTAGAGAAAATCTGGGCATTTGTACAAGGTTACCGTTCATCGAAACAAGGTAACCCAATTACTTGGCCTGCATTAGACGCTGCTCAACAAACCGAGCTTGAAGCGCGGATCAAAACTACCGATTGGGTGCGCGATATTATCAATAAAAGCGCTGAAGAAGTGGCGCCACGTCAATTGGCGACCATGGCTGGCGAGTTCATTAAGTCTATTGCACCACAAGGCAGTGTAAGCTACCGCATCGTGAAAGATAAAGATCTGCTGACCGAAGGTTGGAATGGAATTTATGCTGTAGGTCGTGGCTCTGAGCGCACCTCTGCCATGTTGCAACTGGACTTTAACCCAACCGGTGATGACAACGCACCAGTGTTTGCTTGTTTAGTCGGTAAAGGGATCACGTTTGATTCCGGTGGTTACAGCATCAAAGGCTCTGGCTTTATGGATTCAATGAAAGCCGATATGGGCGGAGCGGGCACCATTGCGGGCGGTTTAGCGTTAGCGATTACTCGCGGCTTAAACAAGCGTGTCAAACTGATCTTATGCTGCGCAGAAAACATGATCTCTGGTCGCGCGTTAAAGCTGGGTGATGTGATCACATATAAGAATGGTAAGACGGTTGAAGTGATGAATACCGATGCCGAAGGTCGCTTGGTGTTAGCCGATGGTCTCATGTACGCCAGCGAGCAAAACCCTAAGCTTATTATTGATTGCGCCACCTTAACCGGCGCAGCTAAAAATGCACTTGGCAATGACTATCACGCTTTATTATCGTTTGATGATAAATTGGCGCAAAAAGCACTGAAACAAGCCAAAGTAGAATCAGAAGGTCTATGGCAATTACCGGTGGAAGACTTTCACCGCAAGATGCTGCCGTCTAATTTCGCCGATATGTCTAACATCTCAGCGGGAGGTTATTCTCCAGGCGCTAGTACGGCAGCCGCTTTCTTGTCGTATTTTGTTGAGGATTATAAAAAAGGCTGGTTGCACTTTGATTGCGCGGGTACTTACCGTAAAACCAGCAGTGACAAATGGTCGGCAGGCGCAACCGGTATGGGCGTAAGAACCTTAGCTGGGCTGTTAATTGAACAAGCGAAATAATTTTCTGACAAGGAGAGGAGCGATCCTCTCTTAACGATAATAAATTAAATAGGACATAAATTATGGCTACGGAAAGAACGTTTTCAATTATTAAGCCCGATGCGGTCGAGCGCAATTTAATTGGTGAGATTTATCATCGTTTTGAAAAAGCGGGACTGTCGATTGTGGCGGCTAAAATGCTGCATTTGACCGATGCTCAAGCAAGCGGTTTTTATGCTGAACATGAAGGTAAACCCTTCTTTGATGGTTTAAAAGAGTTTATGACATCAGGGCCGGTTATGGTTCAAGTGTTGGAAGGCGAAAATGCGATCATACGTTACCGCGAACTAATGGGAAAAACTAATCCTGAAGAAGCGGCTTGTGGCACCATTCGTGCTGATTATGCACTTAGCATGCGTTATAATTCGGTGCATGGTTCCGATAGTCAGGAGTCAGCGGCGCGTGAAATTGAGTTCTTTTTTCCGCAAGCTGAAATTTGCCCGCGCACAAAGTAGTCACTCAAACATGCACTATACTTAAAGAGGCCAATGGGTCTCTTTTTGTTTTTTAAGCGGTACTCGACCTGCTTTAAAGTTGCAAACCAACCGTTTTTAAGTTGCAAACCATAATGTTTAAGTTGCAAGCAAAGAGTACAACAAGCCTTGTTGTTAATGGCTAAAGCCTGTACAATTCGCGCCCTAATTTATTGTTCCATTAGTGAGAAAAACATGACCATCACAAAAGTAAATCTTATGGATTTTGATCGTAAAGGTCTACGCAAATATTTTGCCGAAGAGCTGAATGAAAAAGCCTTCCGCGCCGATCAGATCATGAAATGGATCTATCACTTTGGTTGTGATGATTTCGCACAAATGAACAATATCAATAAAGTGCTACGCGCTAAGCTAGAGCAACGCTGTGAGATCCGCGCTCCTTATGTATCAGAAGCGCTACACTCAAAAGATGGCACCATCAAGTGGGCGATGCGTGTTGGCGATCAAGACGTAGAAACTGTCTATATTCCAGAAGATGATCGCGCGACGTTGTGTGTCTCATCTCAAGTCGGTTGTGCTTTAGAGTGTAAATTTTGCTCAACCGGTCAGCAAGGCTTTAATCGTAATTTGAAAGTGTCGGAAATTATCGGTCAAGTATGGCGCGCAGCACGCGAAATTGGCTTACAAAAAGAAACAGGACGCCGTCCAATTACCAATGTCGTGATGATGGGTATGGGCGAGCCTCTACTTAATATGAAAAACTTGATCCCATCACTTGAGATCATGCTTGATGATTTAGGTTTTGGTTTATCAAAGCGTCGTATTACGGTATCGACTTCTGGCGTGGTATCAGGACTGGATCAAATGACCGGAACCATCGATGTTGCTCTTGCTATTTCATTGCATGCACCAACCGATGAATTGCGTAGCCAAATCATGCCGATTAATGATCGTTGGAATATCGAAGCCTTTTTAGCTTCAGTTCAACGCTATATTGCCTCATCAAATGCTAACCGAGGTCGTGTCACCATTGAGTATGTTTTACTCGATCACGTCAATGATGATATGCAACATGCAAGACAGCTCGCAGAGTTACTAAAAGATACCCCTGCAAAAATTAATTTGATTCCCTTTAACCCTTATCCTGGGTCACCATATAAAAAACCAAGCAACTCGCGTATCGATCGCTTCCAGAAAACATTAATGGAATACGATTACACCGTGACGGTTCGAAAAACTCGTGGTGATGATATAGATGCAGCGTGCGGGCAATTAGTTGGCGATGTGATCGACCGAACAAAACGCACAAAGCAGAAACAACAAGGGGAACCAATCCCAATTAAAGCTATCTGATAATAGCAAGATAGATAACAGATTGGCCCTTGTTTTGAAAAAGGATGAGTGTCAATGTTATCAATTAAGAAGTTGGTCTTTATTTCGGTAGTTAGTTTCCTAACCGGTTGTGTTACAGTGACAGATAACCCCAAGATGGGGAAGTTTGACAATATTAAAGCCTCAGAAGGTCGAATTTCGCTCGGACTGGGGTATTTAGAAGATAACCACATGGTCAAAGCAAGGGAAAACCTTGAAATGGCGGTGCAATATGCCCCAACCTATTATCGAGCGTTAAACTCACTGGCGTATTATTACCAAAGAGTTGGGGAACCAGAATTAGCGGAAGATGCTTACGAGAAAGCGTTAAAGAGCTCACCTAAAAATGGTGATGTACTCAATAACTATGGTGCATTTTTATGTCGCCAAGGTGATTACAAAAAAGCCGATGAATACTTTAATCGCGCGATAGAACAGCCTTATTATTACCTGGTTGCGGCCAGTTATGAAAACGCGGGACTCTGTGCATTAAAAAGCGGTGATAAAGATAAGGCAAGTAATTACTTCTCTCGGGCGCTTGCCCATGATCCAGACAGAGCAAAATCAGCGTTACACTTAACTGAATTGGAAATTGAAAAGGGTGAATTTTCCGATGCAAGGCTCCGTTTGTTTAAATTTAACAAGAGATATGGATATCACCCCGTCAGTTTAGGGCTGCTCATAAAATTAGAACATAAAGCAGACAACCCTGAAATGGTGTCTAAATATGGCAACATATTAAAGGCTAAATATCCAACCTCTGACCAATATCAGAAGTACGTGCAGAATGAGTACTGAAAATAAGATTGAAGTAGAAGAAATAACACAACATAAACTCAACACGTCACTCGATACGGAAACGTTATCTGTGGGTGAAATATTACGCCTTCGACGTGAAGAGCTCGGACTGACTCAACAAGATATTGCAAAACGATTGCGACTTAAAATAGCCGTAATTGAAAGCATTGAAAGTCACGAGTTTGAATCGCATCAAGTAGCCACTTTTATTCGTGGCTATTTTCGATCTTACGCCAAAGTGGTGGGAGTCAATGAGAAAGATATCTTGAAGGCATTAGAACTTTCAGGTGAAGGGCAACACCAGCATAAAGAACACAGCATGCAAAGCTTTTCTCAACAGACTAAAAAGCAAAAACATGACAATCATATTATGCGTCTCACTTGGGGGATCTTGGTAGTTATTCTCGGTATTTCGTCTATCTGGTGGTGGCAAAATCATCAACAAGATACGCTTTCTGCCATTTCTATTCAGCATGAACAGGCAGAACAAGCTAAGTTAGCGCTAGAACACCCATCGACACAAGAAAATACCGCTCAAACTGATGGTCAATTACAAGAGCCAACGTTAGCGGTGTCAGCAAGTGAAGATGCCCAAACCTCGACAACACCGCAACCGACGGATACAACGACGACAACTGGTGAGAATGCCAGTCAGCATGAGGCTACCCCTGTAGGCACAGAGCAAGCTCCACAAATATCAGATGCCAAAGAATCGGTAAGCACAGAACAAACTCAAATTAAAAACCTATCGCATGATGAAACGGCAAATAAGCCATTAGCGATGACGTTTAAACAAGATTGTTGGATCCAAGTAAAAGATAGCACCGGTGCGATTTTAGCCACAGGGCTGAAAACATCCGGTCAATCAATCACTTTAACTGGCAAAACGCCTTACTCTATAATATTAGGTGCTCCGGAAGGGGTTTCTATTACATTAGCCGATGAACCTGTCGACCTTTCTCGCTATACTGCTGGGAAAGCCGCTAGACTGACATTACTGTAGATAAATTATGCATCACGAATCCCCTATAAAACGTCGAGCTTCGACCCGTATTTATGTTGGCAACGTTCCAATTGGTGACGGTGCTCCGATTGCTGTCCAATCCATGACCAATACCCGCACCACTGATGTGGCGGCGACGGTCGCTCAAATTAAAGCACTTGAAAATGTCGGTGCCGATTTGGTTCGCGTCTCTGTGCCTACTATGGATGCGGCCGAAGCGTTTAAACAGATCAAGCAACAAGTTAATGTACCGTTAATTGCCGATATTCACTTTGATTACCGTATTGCATTAAAAGTGGCAGAATACGGAGTAGATTGTTTACGTATTAATCCAGGCAATATTGGTAATGAAGCCAGAATTCGTTCGGTGGTTGATTGCGCCCGTGATAAAAATATTCCGATCCGTATTGGGGTCAATGGCGGTTCGCTTGAGAAAGAAATTCAATTGAAATATGGCGAGCCAACGGCGCAAGCATTAGTCGAATCGGCAATGCGCCATGTTGATATCCTTGATCGCTTAAACTTCGATCAATTCAAAGTCAGCGTGAAAGCGTCCGATGTTTTCCTCGCGGTCGACTCTTATCGTTTACTAGCCAAACAAATCGCACAACCTTTGCATCTTGGTATTACCGAGGCTGGTGGCGCACGTGCAGGTTCGGTAAAATCGGCGGTTGGTTTAGGCATGTTATTATCCGAAGGCATTGGTGATACCTTACGTATTTCTCTAGCCGCCAATCCGGTAGAAGAGATTAAAGTCGGATTTGATATCTTAAAATCACTACGTATTCGATCTCGTGGAATCAACTTTATCGCTTGCCCGACGTGTTCTCGCCAAGAGTTTGATGTGATTGCTACTGTCAATGCATTAGAAGAGCGTTTAGAAGATATAATCACCCCAATGGATGTTTCCATTATTGGTTGTGTCGTCAATGGCCCAGGTGAAGCAGAAGCTAGCCATATGGGTATTGCTGGCGGTAGTAACAAAAGTGCATTTTATGAAGATGGAAAACGCCAAAAAGAACGTTTTGATAACGACAATGTGATTGAACAGCTTGAAGCTAAGATCCGCGCCAAAGTCGCGATGTTAGATAGCGCTAATCGCATTGCGATCGATAACATTGACCCGGATAACGCTAATAAGTAGTCATCCCCTAGATAATATTGAATGGTAGAAACTGTGAGTAAAACAATTCAAGCAATTCGAGGCATGAACGACTGCCTACCGACTCAATCTCCTTTGTGGCACAAAGTGGAAGATGCAGTTAAGAATGTCGTCAGTTCTTATGGTTACAGCGAAATTCGCATGCCAATCGTTGAAGTGACCAATTTATTCAAACGCGCAATCGGTGAAGTGACCGATGTGGTTGAAAAAGAAATGTACACTTTTGAAGATCGTAATGGAGATAGTCTTACTTTACGTCCAGAAGGCACAGCTGGTTGTGTGCGCGCTGGAATTGAAAATGGCTTGATCTACAATCAAGAGCAACGTTTATGGTACATGGGACCAATGTTCCGCCATGAGCGCCCACAAAAAGGTCGTTACCGTCAATTTCATCAAGTTGGTGTCGAAACATTTGGTATAAATGGTCCAGATGTGGATGCAGAACTTATCATGATGACCGCGCGTTTATGGCGTGAACTCGGTATTGATAAGCATGTTCGTTTGGAATTAAATTCGATTGGTTCGATAGAATCGCGTGCTAATTACCGTACTGTTTTAATTGAGTTTCTTGAGCAGCATATCGACGTATTAGATGAAGATTGTAAGCGCCGTATGTACACCAATCCATTGCGTGTGCTCGATACTAAAAACCCGGCAGTGCAAGCTATTTTAGGTGATGCACCGCAATTAGCCGATTATCTTGATGATGATTCGCGTGAGCACTTTGCTGGTTTATGTGAATTATTGGATGCGGCGGGAATTGAATATCAAGTCAACCAACGTTTAGTACGGGGTCTTGATTATTATAACAAAACTGTCTTTGAATGGATCACCGAAAGCCTAGGCGCACAAGGTACCGTTTGTGCTGGTGGCCGTTATGACGGTTTAGTTGAGCAACTTGGTGGCAAACCTGCGCCTGCGGTTGGTTTTGCTATGGGGCTGGAACGTTTAGTTCTGATGATGGAAACCTTAGAGCTGAACGATGTTCGTAAACCGGTGGATGTTTACCTCGTTACTGCGGGTGAAGGGACATTGATCAACGGCATGAAATTAGCAGAAGAACTGCGTGAAAAGGTGTCAGGCTTACGCTTAATGACGCATTTTGGTGGTGGCAACTTTAAAAAACAATTTAAACGTGCAGATAAAGTCGGTGCTTCAATTGCATTGGTGCTGGGCGAGAATGAAGTCGCAGAGAAAACAGTGGTAGTGAAAGATCTAACCGGTGGTGAGCAACAAACGCTCGCTCAGTCTGAACTGGCCGCTTATTTAGCCAATGCTATTTAATTAATTATTTTTAGAATTTAAACAGAGGACAGCACGTGAGTATCTACGACGCAGATGAAGAACAACAAGTAGAAGCAATTAAAGATTGGTGGGCAGCCAACGGTAAAGCGGTGATCATTGGTGTAGTTATCGGTATCGGTGGCATTATTGGGTGGCGTTATCACCAAGACGGCATTACTGCTGAGCAAGAAGCTGCTTCTCATGGTTACAATGCATTGATTTCAAATCTTGAAGCAAAAGGTTTATCAGCAGAGAAAACCACTCAAGAGTTTATTACCGCCAATGATAAAACTTCTTATGCGGTTTTAGCTTCTCTACAGCTAGCCAAAGCTCAAATTGACGCCAATAAATTGGATGACGCACTCACCCAATTAAAATGGGCTAAGTTGCATGCCAAAGATGAAACGTTACTGCCAATCATTTCTTACCGCATTGCTCGTGTCTTAGCGGCTCAAGCGCAATATGATGCTGCAATCAAAGAAGTATCAACTGTGAAATCAGAAGCATGGAAAGCGCGTAATCAAGAGTTGCTAGGTGATATTAACTTGCTAAAAGGCGATAAAGAAGCAGCCCAAAAAGCGTATATTCAAGCGCAGCAAGATGGTAGCCAGAACCAAGCTTTACAAATGAAAATTGATGATCTTGCCAAGTAGGGAATGCTTGAATGAAAAAATTGCTTAAACGTGGTCTTGCGCTTACTTTTATTACCTTAGGGTTACTTGGGTGTTCGAGTGAGGAAGATACGATAGTGATGTCGCCACTGCCTGTGGTGAAGAGTCAATTTACGCCGAAAACAATATGGACGGCGTCTATCGATGATGGCGTTGGGCATTATTTCTCTAAGCTTGCTCCAACCTATGCATACGATAAAGTGTTTGTTGCCAGCCGTGACGGTGATGTTAAAGCGCTTGACCCTAAAACAGGTAAAACCCTGTGGGAAAAAGACTTAGGCAAAGATGAACCGGCGCGTTTATCTGGTGGTGTTACCGCATTGTACGACAAAATATTTATTGGCTCTGAAAATGGTCAAGTATACGCATTATCGGTCGATGATGGTTCCTTGGTATGGCAAAAAGATATTGAAGGTGAAGTACTCGCTAAGCCGCTTGCCGATCAAAATTTTGTGATGCTCAACACCGCCAAAGGCTCATTAATTGCACTAGACCAAGATACTGGTGAACAAGAGTGGGATATTAGTAATGAAGTGCCGAACTTAACCTTACGTGGTGATAGCTCCCCTGCCTCTGTTTCTGGTGGTGTTTTTTGGGGAATGTCGAATGGTCGCCTAGCTGCTGCTTTGATCCAAAAAGGTCAATTATTGTGGCAACAGCCGATTGGTACACCGAAAGGATCAACCGAGATTGATCGCTTAGTCGATGTCGATGCTTCGCCACTTATTATCGGTGCAAACCTTTATACTGTCGGAATTAATGGCCAATTAGTAGCAGTCGATTTACGCTCCGGTACACCAATGTGGAAACGTACTTATTCTTCCGCCACTGACTTAGCCACCGATGGAAGCAAGCTGTTCGTGGTAACAGATAAAGATCATCTCATTGGCGTTGATGTCCGTAGTGGTACTAAGTTGTGGGAAAATAATGATCTTCAATATCGTCAACTATCAGATCCAACGGTGATTGGTGATTATTTGGTGGTCGGTGATAACGAAGGTTACTTACATTGGATTGACCGTGATACAGGCGCATTTGTGGCACAACAATTAATCGGCGATGATGATGATGGCATTGCGGTTGCTCCAATCGCGTTGGACGATGGCTTTGTAGTCATAACACGTGAAGGGGAAATAAAGAAAATGCAGATCCCCGACGGATCGTGATATAATCCGCCACCCTGATTTATCAGAACTAAAAACGGCTCCTATTGCAGGGGCCTTTATTCATTCTTAATGAGGGAAATTTTTCCGTCATTTTGTTTTTAAATCAGTAGTTATAGGTAATGGTAATAATGACATTCATTACCTATAACTACTCTGGTTATTTTAAGATTTGTTGAGGTATATATGATTCCTGTAGTGGCTTTGGTTGGACGCCCAAACGTTGGTAAATCAACGTTATTTAACCGTCTTACACGTACACGCGATGCACTGGTTGCTGACTTTCCAGGCCTAACCCGCGATCGTAAATACGGTCAAGCGAAATCCGGTGAGCATGAATTCATCGTGATCGATACTGGCGGTATTGATGGCACTGAAGATGGTGTTGAAACCAAAATGGCAGAGCAGTCATTAGCCGCAATTGAAGAGGCTGACGTGGTTTTGTTTATGGTTGATGGCCGTGCCGGATTAACCGTTTCAGATGAAGCAATTGCCCGTCACTTGCGTATGCGTGAGAAGCCAACCATGTTGGTAGTCAACAAAGTTGATGGTGTTGACGCCGACGCTGCTAGTGCGGAATTCTGGCAATTAGGTATGGATAAGATCTATCAAATTGCAGCAGCCCATGGTCGCGGCGTAATGAGCCTAATTGATAAAGCCTTAAAACCTTTCTCTGACCAATTAGCGGAAGAAGAAGCAAGACTGCAAGCCGAAATCGAAGACCTAACCGGTCAGGTTGACGCAGAAGACGAGCAATTAGAATACACAGAAGAAGAAGCGGAAGCCGAATTTAAACGTCTGCAAGATCAACCGATCAAACTGGCTATTATCGGTCGCCCAAATGTCGGTAAATCAACCCTGACTAATCGTATTTTAGGTGAAGAACGTGTTGTGGTTTACGATATGCCTGGCACCACGCGTGATTCGATTTATATCCCGATGAAACGTGATGAGCGTGAATACGTCTTAATTGATACTGCGGGTGTTCGTCGCCGTAAGCGTGTTAATGAAGTGGTCGAAAAATTCTCAGTGATAAAAACCTTGAAAGCAATTGAAGATGCTAACGTGGTATTGCTGATCATTGATGCGCGTGAAAGTATCTCGGATCAAGATCTAAGCTTATTAGGCTTTGCGCTGAATGCGGGTCGCTCGATTGTTATCGCGGTTAATAAGTGGGATGGACTGGACACTGACGTTAAAGAACACGTGAAGAAAGAACTCGATCGCCGTTTAGGTTTTGTTGATTTTGCACGAATTCACTTTATCTCAGCTTTGCATGGTACAGGTGTTGGTCACTTGTTTGAATCGGTGCAAGAAGCGTATAAATCGGCCACTACGCGTGTTGGTACTTCTGTTCTGACTCGTATTATGAAAATGGCACAAGACGATCACCAACCACCATTGGTACGTGGCCGTCGTGTTAAGATGAAATATGCGCATGCGGGTGGCTATAACCCACCAATTATTGTGGTGCATGGCAATCAGGTAAAAGAACTGCCAGATTCATACAAACGTTACTTAATGAACTATTTCCGTCGTTCATTAGAGATCATGGGTACCCCGATCCGGATCCAATTCCAAAGCAGTGAAAACCCATTTGAAGGTCATGTGAATAAAGCCAGTGTTACTGAAGCTCAAAAGCGTAAACGTATGGTTAGCTTGATTAAACGTGGTCGTAAGAAGCAATAATTACATAGTGTAATTGAATAAATAAAAACAAAAATACCACTCTTGCAGTGGTATTTTTTTGTCTATTGATCTGCATAGCTCAGATCGTAATATATCGGATCGGGTCGTTGATTAATGATTGAGTAGATTATTATGTCGATTTAAATTGAAATGCAGCATATGTAACTTATGCTTTCGGGTTGTGGTGATATAAATATTCTTAATGGGGTAGATCGCTGATCAAAATGGATAAAGCAGGAGATCATCAAAGATCATACTATATCACCCACGAACTATTAGTTTTGATTTTTTGCCATTTAAGTATATAGCTATATCAGAAAGTGAATGGTATTGGTATTGGTATAAGGGTAAAGTTAGCGCTAAAATATAGCAGTAACCCTCAGTACCGATTAAAAAGGAACTTATGTCTACCGATTGCCCTCAATGCCAGAGCCTAATGCAATGGCAAAAAAAAACTGACAAAAATCAGCCTGTTTATCAGTGTGATTATTGTCAGCTTAGCTTTATAAAACTCGCGATTTGTCCAACTTGTGACAGTGAGCTTACTTATTTAAATGCGTGCGGTTCAAGCAGCTTGTTTTGCCCGCAGTGTAACGAGCTTAAATCTAAATCAACGGCAATGACAAAACTCGCTCAACGTTGAAGCGAGTTTAGACGAGCATTGAATCTATTTCTCTATGTTGTTTTGTTTAACCGAAGGTAAGTATTGAATTTCAAAGTCTTGTTGTAGCATTGGGCGGTTCCAATAATAACCTTGCATATAATCACAACGCAGATGCTGCAGCTGCTCACATACGTCTTGATTTTCGACCCCTTCCGCCACAATAGTCAGATCGAGTAATTTACCTAAAGATAAAATACCTTTGACCAATTGATTTGAGCGTTCAGATTTATCTAAATTTAAGATAAAGCTCTTAT
Source organism: Vibrio algicola (assembly GCF_009601765.2). Taxonomy (NCBI): domain Bacteria; kingdom Pseudomonadati; phylum Pseudomonadota; class Gammaproteobacteria; order Vibrionales; family Vibrionaceae; genus Vibrio; species Vibrio algicola. The sequence continues at coordinate 1,903,855 of NZ_CP045699.1, read as the reverse complement.
CAATTTTTACCACATTAATAGGGAAATCATGTAAATGACTGAGTGATGGGAAACCAGTACCAAAATCATCCAACGCCATACGGATACCAGCCTCGGCTAATTTCTGACAATGTTTAAGTACTAAAGGCCCGTGGCCTAAAAATGCGGTTTCGGTAAACTCAAGTAAAATACAAGTAGGATTAACACAAAATGCTCGGATCTTTTTAATGATCTGATCTGAGAAGTCTTCTTGCGCTAATTGGTTGCTGGAAATATTAATACTGATATAGAAATTCTTGTTATCTTCTTCTTGCTGCCAGCGCTTTAAACTGCTTAATGCTTCATCTAATATCCAATCGCCAAGTTGCAAAATAGCACCTGATTTTTCCGACAGAGGGATAAACTCATCAGGAAAAACCATGCCTAATTTTTCATTCTTCCAACGAACTAATGCCTCACAACCAACTACTTGATTGTCGCTACCTGAGATAATTGGCTGGTAGTTAAGATAAAACTCATTATGTTCGAACGCATAAGCAAATTGCTGCGTGATTTCATAATGACGACGATGTTTTTTCTGTTGTTCAGGATTGAAAATATGGAAATGTTTACCTGACTTAGTACCTTGAGTACAAGCTACGGTTGCCATATCCAATACTTCAGCAAAGGAAAATTTATTTTTGTAAGATAGTGCACAGCCAATTCCGGTAGGCAGAATAATATTTTTATTATTCATCTGAATTGGTTCAGCAAAAACCTGTTGCACCGCGTTAGCAAGATCTTGTGCGGTTACTTCTAGTAATTCAGCTTGCTCAACATCATGCACCAAGATCATCTCAGAATTGCTGATGTAATAAAGCGCAGCACCTTCAGGTAGAATGCTCTTTACTTTGGAATAAAATACTTTGGTAAACCGTTGAGCATCAAATAAGCCAAGGTTATCGCGAATTTCATAAGCCTGAACATTACGAATAAATAAGATCAGTAGATTTTCGTGTGCTTTACTTGAATAGTATTCGTTAGCATTAAATTGAGTTGGCAAGTTGGTGAGCGAATGAAATTGGTCAAGCTCTTCGATTTCAAGTGACAGCTTGTCTTTTTCAAGGCTAATTTCTTCAAACTCATGCACTAAGCTTAATGAGATCTCAATCGATTTACGCAGCAGGTCGATTAAATCTTTTACTTTTTGGGCAAATTCTCTTTCATGATCGTCAAGAATACAAAAAGTACCAAAATTTTCGCCATTAGGCAGATTTAAAGGCACGCCGTAATAAGCCACCATGCCTAATTTGATATCTGGGTTGCTATCCCATTTTGCAGAGGTTAAAGCGTTATTGACTTCTAATGCTTGATTACTCTGTACTACGTTATAACAGTACAAGTCATCAGAGACTGCTTCTTTCGCCAACGTTATAAGGATTGTTATCCGTGGTTTGACTGCTGACTAACACTTCCATATTGGTGGTGTTATTGCGCATAATTAAGGCTGCGGATGCATGCGAAATTTCGGCAACTAAATCGACAATATCTTGCCATAGTGTTGGCCAGATACTGGTGGATTTATCCGAGAATAATTTATCTGATGCTGCATTTGATTTTCTAGTCATATTTATAATTTTATTCAGTTGTTGATCTCTTTGACTATCACTAAGATCCGATACAAATGGACTTTTATCTATTCAACTACAGAGTATACATCACCGTCAACGAATGAAATGACAATTCTTTGTCCATTTTTCAAACTAGAGGCCTGAGATACCACCTTATTTTTATCATCTTTTACAATACTATAACCCCTCTTTAACGTTGAAAGTGGGCTCATGGTCTCTAATTTCTCAGTTTTTAAAATAAATTGATAACGATGATTGGTTAACTGCTTCTCAATCGCTTTATTTAAGCGTAGTCGTTTTTGGGTTAATTGATCTTTTTGATGACTAAGTTTTCTCACCGGTGAGTTGCTATTTAATTGATGAGTTAGCTTTTCTACCTGATTATTTTTATTGCGTAAATAGTGATATATAGCACGCTGAAAACGTTGAGTTAAATCATCAAGTTGTTGCGCTTGGTGATTTAATTGGTAGCGAGGATGACGCTTATCTAATGCATGACTGAGTTGAACCACGCGGGATTTTTGTTGCGCTAAGTAATAACGACTGGCATTGATTAAACGTTGATAGTGATGATGCAAAGTTTGGTACTTATGACTGTTATCACGGCTAACCAGTTCGGCCGCCGCTGATGGCGTTGGCGCGCGCATGTCGGCCACAAAATCGGCAATGGTGACATCAATTTCATGTCCAACCGCGCTGACGATCGGGATCTGACTGGCGGCAATGGTGCGGGCCACGATCTCATGGTTAAAGCACCATAGATCTTCTAATGAGCCGCCGCCGCGACCGACGATCAAAATATCACATTCATTACGGCTATTAGCGCGGCCAATGGCTTGCGCGATTTTAAACGCTGCTTCGCTGCCTTGCACTACGGTAGGGTAGACAATCACCGGCAAGCTGGGATCACGACGTTTTAATACATCCAGAATGTCATATAAAGCCGCACCCGTTTTGGAGGTGATCACGCCTATGCGTTGTGGATTTTCAGGTAGCGGTTGCTTTAAGTGCTGCGCAAATAAACCTTCACCGGCTAAACGCATTTTCAACTGTTCAAATTCTTGTTGCAAGCGACCGTCGCCTTCTGGCTGCATGCTTTCAATAATTAATTGATAGTCACCGCGTGGCTCGTACAGTGACAATCTTGCCTTCACTAACACTTGATTGCCGTTGATTGGCTTAAACGTAACGCGGCGATTATTGCCTTTGAACATCGCACATTTGACTTGGGCGCGAGCGTCTTTTAATGAGAAATACCAATGGCCCGACACCGGCGCGGAAAAGTTGGATAGTTCCCCCACCAACCACACAATCCCCATCTCATTTTCAAGCAACATTCGCACTTCGGCATTTAAACGCGAAACAGTAAATATATTGGGGTTAGAGTTTGGGGGCATTGGCACAGTGAATCTCACTAATCTAACGAAAAAGAATGGGCTAAGTATAGCCGGATCTGAGTTTAAATTGTGAGTAGACTTCGCCTTGAAGTGAGAAAAATCTAGCGGTGTAACGCTATTACTATGATTTATCGATATTTGGTACGTCTTGATCAGGATTCATTAAATTATGATAAAAAACACATGAAAACGGCTAGTCAAACGATTGCGCGAGGCGTATAATCCCGCTGCAATATCAAATCTCAAATTCATTTTGTTATGCGAAACGACAAAATGCGTTTATCGCTAGTGGTTTTAGTGCTTTTTAGCTTAATTCCAACAGTGAGATTTATCCTTCTAACACTCTTATGTGAGATATTGCAATGTTACGAATCGCTAAAGAAGCTCTAACGTTTGACGACGTTTTATTAGTCCCAGCACACTCCACCGTTCTTCCTAATACAGCTGATCTTCGCACTCAGTTGACTAAAAAAATCACGCTTAATGTTCCGATGATTTCTGCCGCGATGGATACGGTGACAGAAGCTCGTCTGGCGATTGCGCTTGCCCAAGAAGGCGGAATTGGCTTTATTCATAAGAATATGTCAATTGAACAGCAAGCCGAAGAAGTTCGCTTAGTGAAGATTTACGAAGCGGGCGTGGTAAGCAACCCTGTGACTATTCGTCCAACCGCAACCATCCTTGATGTAAAAGCATTAACCGATAAGCATGGCTTTGCTGGCTTCCCTGTCGTGACTCAAAATAATGAATTGGTGGGTATTATTACCGGCCGTGATGTGCGCTTTGTAACCGATTTAAGCAAAACGGTTGAACAAGTGATGACACCAAAAGATCGCCTCGCTGCGGTTAAAGAAGGTGCTTCACCTGAAGATGTACAACAATTAATGCAAGAACGCCGTATTGAGAAAGTATTAGTCGTTAACGACGCTTTCCAACTTTCAGGCATGATCACCGCAAAAGATTTCCAAAAAGCGGAAAACAAACCCAATGCTTGTAAAGATGAGCAAGGTCGTTTGCGTGTTGGTGCTGCAGTTGGCGCAAGTGCTGGCAACGAAGAACGCGTAAAAGCGTTAGTCGAAGCGGGGGTTGATGTGCTACTTATCGATTCTTCTCACGGCCACTCTCAAGGCGTATTGGATCGTATTAAAGAAACTCGCGCACTTTTCCCAGATCTTCAAATCATTGGTGGCAACGTCGCAACAGCTGCGGGTGCTCGCGCATTGATTGATGCTGGCGTAGATGCAGTTAAAGTCGGTATCGGCCCTGGTTCAATTTGTACTACTCGCATCGTAACGGGTGTTGGGGTACCACAAATCACCGCTATTTCAGATGCAGCAGCAGCGGCAGCGGAATTTGGTGTTCCGGTTATCGCCGATGGCGGTATTCGTTTTTCTGGCGATATCTGTAAAGCCATTGCCGCTGGCGCATCTTGTGTGATGGTTGGCTCTATGTTTGCGGGTACAGAAGAAGCACCAGGCGAAATCATTTTATACCAAGGTCGTTCATACAAATCGTACCGTGGTATGGGATCACTTGGCGCGATGTCACAAGGCTCATCGGATCGTTACTTCCAATCTGATAACGCTGCCGACAAACTCGTGCCTGAAGGTATTGAAGGCCGTACCGCTTATAAAGGTCGCCTAAAAGAAATTATCCATCAGCAGATGGGCGGTTTACGTTCAAGCATGGGCTTAACGGGTAGCGCGACGATTGAAGAAATGCGCACTAAAGCGGAGTTTGTTCGAATCTCTGGCGCGGGCATGCAAGAGTCGCATGTGCATGATGTACAGATCACAAAAGAAGCACCGAATTACCGTCTAGGTTAATTTGGGTTTCTGAGCAGAACGCCCAGTTTTAGCGGTAAAGGTGCTGATTGACTATCGTCATTTGTATTGGTTAATAAGATTTAGCACCTTTACCTTAACTGGAACTTTCTGCTTTGAAATATGAAGTTGCGCTACATAAAATTTTAAATGATGAGTGTTTGAGTCACTTGATGATAAGCACCCATTAATTTCACTTTAATTAGATTTTAGAGAAAAAGAATGACAACCAATATTCATGCTGAACGCATTTTAATTTTAGATTTTGGCTCACAATACACGCAACTGATTGCTCGCCGTATTCGTGAGATCGGTGTTTATTGTGAACTGTGGAGTTGGGATGTTGAAGAATCGGATATCCGTGAATTCAATCCAGATGGCATCATTCTTTCTGGTGGTCCTGAGAGTGTGACGCTTGAGAATTCTCCTCGCGCACCGGAATATGTATTTAACGCTGGTGTGCCAGTATTTGGTATTTGTTACGGCATGCAAACCATGTCTGAGCAACTTGGTGGTAAAGTTGCCGGCTCTAACGAGCGTGAGTTTGGTTACGCACAAGTTAAGATGATGGAAGACTGCGCCTTGTTCGCTAACATCGAAGATGCCATTGCCGAAGATGGTAAGCCTCTGTTAGATGTCTGGATGAGCCACGGTGATAAAGTGGTCGAGATCCCAAGTGATTTCACCAAAGTTGCTCAAACCGATACTTGCCCATACGCGGCGATGGCTAATGATGAGAAACGTTTCTACGGCGTGCAATTTCACCCAGAAGTGACGCATACTCGTCAAGGCTTACGCATGCTTGAGAACTTTGTACTTAACATTTGTGGTTGTAGCAAACTGTGGACACCATCTTCTATCATTGAAGATTCCATCGCGCGCTTAAAAGATCAAATTGGTGATGATGAAGTGATCCTTGGCCTATCTGGCGGAGTAGATTCTTCGGTGGTCGCTATGCTGCTGCATCGCGCTATTGGCGACAAATTAACCTGCGTATTCGTTGATAACGGTTTATTGCGTTTAAACGAAGCAGAGCAAGTAATGGATATGTTTGGCGATCACTTTGGTCTTAATATCATCCATGTTGACGCTGAAAACCGTTTCCTAGATGCACTAGGTGGCGAAGCAGAACCGGAAGCAAAACGTAAAATTATTGGTCATGTCTTTGTTGATATCTTTGATGAAGAATCGAAGAAACTGAAAAATGCCAAATGGTTAGCACAAGGTACCATTTACCCAGATGTGATCGAATCGGCCGCATCGAAAACCGGTAAAGCGCATGTGATCAAATCTCACCATAACGTCGGCGGTTTGCCAGACGATATGGAAATGGGCTTGGTTGAACCGCTACGTGAATTGTTTAAAGATGAAGTGCGTAAGATTGGCTTAGAGTTAGGTTTGCCTTATAACATGCTTTACCGTCACCCATTCCCTGGGCCTGGTCTTGGTGTACGCGTACTAGGTGAAGTGAAAAAAGAATACTGTGACTTACTGCGTCGCGCCGATGCTATCTTCATTGAAGAGCTTCATGCTGCCGATCTTTACAACAAAGTCTCGCAAGCCTTTACGGTATTCCTACCAGTACGTTCAGTTGGCGTAATGGGCGATGGCCGTAAATACGATTGGGTTGTGTCGCTACGCGCAGTAGAAACCATCGACTTTATGACCGCACATTGGGCGCACCTGCCTTATGACTTCCTAGGTAAAGTATCAAACCGTATCATCAATGAAATCGACGGTATTTCGCGTGTGGTTTACGACATCTCAGGTAAGCCACCAGCTACGATTGAGTGGGAATAAGTTTAATATAATCGGCCTGTAAAGCCTCAATAATGAAATGATAAGAGCTACTGATATTGTTCAGTGGCTCTTTGTTTTATCTGAAACGATTCAAACCCTCCAATGTAATACTCTGTTACTTCAAACACCTTCTCAGTATCCATAAAAAGAATATGATATTGGCTTATTTTGCTCTAAATCAATAATGAGATATTTTCTATTTAAGGGTGACACCATTGCAGCAGGTTACAACATTTCGCCATTTAAAAAATGCGTTCAAGCGAATAGATCAGAGTAAGACGTTTCAAATTTTCGTAATTGCCGTGATTCTAATTTCCGCGCTAACAGTTGGCGCACATACTTATGAATTACGTCCCTCGATAAATTCCGCTCTCAATATCATGGACACTGCGATTACGATTTTCTTCTTAGTTGAGTTGATTATCCGCTATTTCGCCAGCGATGGTATTCGTGCTTTCTTTAAAAAAGGTTGGAACGTTTTTGATCTGGTGATTGTGTTGGGGAGCTTATACCCTGCGGCAGGCTCAACCATGTTTGTGGCGCGTTTATTACGAATTTTCCGAGTACTGCGTTTGGTATCAATGGTGCCGGAATTACGGGTGCTGGTGAATGCGTTAATCAAAGCGATCCCGCAAATGGGCTATATTGGTTTACTGATGTTCGTGATCTTCTATATTTACGCCGCCATTGGCAGCATGTTGTTTGGGGATATTAACCCAACATTGTGGAGTGATGTATCAATCTCGATGCTAACGCTATTTCGAGTGGCCACTTTTGAAGATTGGACCGATGTGATGTATGAAACTATGGAAGTGTATTCATTAAGTTGGATTTACTACCTAACTTTTATTTTCTTAACCGCCTTTATCTTCTTAAATATGATGGTCGGTACCATTTTAGAGGTGATGTCAGAAGAGCATAAACTGTTGCGAGAAGAGCAAAATCCCGATGCCGATACCTTCGCAACATCGAGTGAGATCCAAGCTTTGCATCAAAAGATTGATCAACTACAAAGCTCGTTAAGTGAGATGAATAAAAATCGTCATTAAGCTAAATGTTGATCTAAATAGTCGAGCAATAAGCGTACTTTAGTTGAAACGTGGCGGTTGTGTGGGTATATAGCCCATACACCGTCATCTTTGGGTTGGTGCTGCTCCAGTAATGATATTAGCTGCCCTGATTGCAGATAACTTTCCACGTAGTAATCAGGTAATTGCACAATCCCAATCCCTTTCAATGCCGCATCTAACAAACCATAACCATTATTGCATTTCAAACTACCAGTTACCGTTAATTTACGGGAATGAAAACGCCAGTAATCTAATGTGCCTAATAAACAATTATGCTGTTTGAGTTCGATTAAGTTGGTTGGACTGCCATGCTTGCGGATATAACTGGGTGCGGCGCATAAGTATTGGGTTCGTTGTCTTAGCTTTTTCGCCATCATGCTGGAATCTTCTAATGCGCCCAATCGAATCGCCATATCGACTTTCTCTTCAGTTAAATCAACCATTTGATTGGTCAGCCATAATTCAAGAGAGAGTTCGGGATACCGTAAACAGAAATCATTAATCAAGGGCGCGACATGACTTTCGCCGTAAGCAATAGGCACTGATATTTTCAATTGTCCTTGCGGAGTATGGTGCAAATTGGTGACGGCGCGTTCTGCTTCTGCAAGATCATCTAAGATCACTCGACAATGCTGGAAGTACTCTTTACCAATGTCGGTGAGATTCACTTGGCGGGTGGTACGATACAACAGTTGCGTACCTAACCGAGTTTCTAATTGATTGATCTGACGACTTACTTGAGCGGTCGAAATCGCTAACTGTTTTGCTGCCAGAGTAAAGCTGCCGGTTTCGGCGACTGCAACGAATTCACACACACCTTGCCAGTTCATGGTTATCACCTATTTGTATTAATACTTGGTTTATTATGATGATTATTACCGATATGTAAAAGTGTTTTACCTAATGACGGGATTATCATTCGCCAAGATTGAACTATACTGATCTCAAATTAGAACAAGGGTGAACGTTCTTCACTCCTCATTAGTTTTTTGCATTAAAGGAAATATCATGACTGCACAAGTAATTAAATCACGCGCTGCGGTTGCGTGGAAAGCGGGCGAGCCATTGAAGATGGAAACGGTAGATGTCATGCCGCCGCAAGCGGGTGAAGTACGAGTTAAAATTATCGCTACCGGTGTCTGTCATACCGATGCATTTACATTATCTGGTGATGATCCTGAAGGGGTATTTCCTGCCATTCTTGGTCATGAAGGTGGCGGTATTGTGGAATCGATCGGTGAGGGCGTGACTTCGGTTCAAGTGGGCGATCATGTGATCCCACTGTACACCGCAGAATGTGGCGTGTGCAAATTTTGTACCTCGGGTAAAACCAACCTTTGTTCATCAGTGCGTGAAACTCAAGGGAAAGGCTTAATGCCAGATGGCACCACGCGTTTCTCGATTAATGGTGAGCCGATTTACCATTACATGGGTACCTCGACGTTTTCTGAATATACGGTACTTCCTGAAGTATCATTAGCTAAAATTAACCCAGCTGCGGATTTAAAAGAAGTCTGTCTATTAGGTTGTGGCGTTACGACGGGTATGGGCGCTGTCACTAATACCGCTAACGTTCAACCGGGCGATACTGTGGCGATCTTTGGCCTTGGCGGGATTGGGTTATCGGCAGTGATTGGCTCTGCGATGGCAAAAGCTGGGCGTATTATTGCGATTGATATTAATGAATCAAAATTTGAACTGGCGAAACAACTTGGTGCCACCGACTGCATTAACCCGAAGGATTTCGATAAACCGATCCAAGAAGTGATTGTGGAAATGACGGACGGTGGGGTGGAATACTCATTTGAATGTGTCGGTAATGTTCACTTAATGCGCAGCGCACTTGAGTGTTGTCATAAAGGTTGGGGTGAGTCGATCATCATTGGCGTTGCGGGCGCAGGGCAAGAGATCTCAACCCGTCCATTCCAGCTCGTGACCGGGCGAGTTTGGAAAGGCTCAGCATTTGGTGGCGTAAAAGGTCGCTCTCAGTTGCCAGATTATGTCGAGCGTTACATGCAAGGTGAATTCAAACTTAATGATTTCATTACCCATACCATGGGCTTGGAAGAGATCAATACGGCGTTTGATTTGATGCATGAAGGTAAGAGTATTCGAACCGTCATCCACTATTAATGGTTGGAGTTGTTATGGAATCACTCAGTTCAAATAAATCTTTTGGTGGGGTGCAGCAGCAATGTGAGCACCAATCAAAAGTGCTCCATTGTGCGATGCGTTTTTCGGTGTTTTTGCCACCTCAAGCGACAGACGATAATCCTGTTCCTGTTTTATATTGGTTATCAGGCTTAACCTGCAGCGATGAAAACTTCGTGCAAAAAGCGGGGGCGCAACGTATGGCGGCAGAGTTAGGTATTGCGATTGTGACGCCAGATACCAGCCCGCGTGGGGTTGATGTTAACGGCGATACCATTGCCGATGATGAAGCTTACGATTTAGGCCAAGGGGCGGGATTTTATCTTAATGCCACCCAAGCGCCGTGGGATAAGCATTATCAGATGTACGATTATATTGCCTACGAATTACCTGCTTTGATTGAGGCCAATTTTCCGGTTTCGGATAAACGTTCGATTTCGGGCCACTCAATGGGCGGGCATGGTGCACTGACGATTGGTTTGCGTAATGCGCCAAGGTTTAAATCGATTTCAGCGTTTAGTCCGATAGTTAGCCCGCTTAATTGTCCGTGGGGTCATAAAGCGTTAGCGGCTTATTTGGGCGATGACCAAGCATTGTGGGTTAAATATGATGCGGTTGAACTGATGAAAAAAATCAAAGGTGATACCGCGCATTTACCGCCAATTAAAGTATCGCAAGGGCTGGCAGATAATTTCCTTGAGCAGCAACTAAAGCCGCACTTATTGGAAAATGCCGCCAATCAAGTCAATTATCCATTTGAGATCAAGGTGCACTCTGGCTACGACCACAGTTACTTTTTTATCTCGAGTTTTATTGATGAGCATTTGATATTTCATGCGCAGCATTTATTAAAATAAACCATTGCAAGAAAATAACGGTTCTATTCATATTGCCGATGGAAAAAAGTGTCAAAGAACATGGATGTTCTTTTCCAAGTGCCCACGGATGGTTTAAACGTCTTTTCGGAATGGCGATATTGATTAGAACCTTAATGGGATAGATCTAACTTAATCCTTAGCAAAGTACTACAATCCGTTACTAATAGATTACCAAAAAGAATGTATTTTAGAACATGACGTTAACATTTCGCGTCATCTTTATTGCTCTAGATTAACTTTATATCGTATTAATTGATTATTTAACTCTGTGTTATTTTTGTTGTGAATTACTCGGCTGGCGGTATTTGTTGTGGTTATTGTTTTGAGTTGAAAAGTTTAATCAAAACCTGTGTTTATCGATAAAACAAGTTAATGTTATGATAAACAAAAGCATCAATGCCAAGGAATGTCGTGACTAGCCAAGCATCGGAACAAAATACTGTTATAGAATTTAATCAAGTGAATAAATACTATGGTGATTTTCAGGCATTAACGGATATCAATCTGCAAGTCAGTAAAGGTGAAAAACTGGTGATTTGTGGTCCTTCAGGTTCTGGGAAGTCAACCTTGATCCGCTGTATTAACAGCTTGGAAACCATTCAATCTGGTGCGCTATCGGTATTTGGTCAAACCGTTACGCCTAGCCAACAATGGCAGGGGCGAATTGGCATGGTGTTTCAGCATTTTCATCTGTTTCCTCATCTCACTATTATTGAAAATTTGACGTTATCACCAATTAAAACCCTTAAGTTATCGAAAGCGAAAGCTGTAGAACGGGCGATGCATTATTTAGATCGAGTTAATATTGCCGAGCAAGCCTCTAAATACCCCGCGCAACTTTCGGGTGGTCAACAACAACGAGTCGCCATTGCTCGCTCGCTGTGTATGCAGCCGGAGATATTGCTATTTGATGAACCGACTTCGGCGCTTGACCCTGAAATGATCAGCGAAGTGTTGGATGTGATGTCACAATTGGCCGAAGAAGGCATGACCATGGTGTGCGTGACGCATGAAATGGGGTTTGCTAAAAAAGTCGCCGACCGAGTGGTATTTATGGATCAAGGTGAAATCGTTGAGATTGCTGCGCCGAGCGAATTTTTTGCCGCGCCCAAGCATCAACGTACCCAGAATTTCCTCAATCAGATTTTGAGTTATTAACATGTCATTGATGCTTAAAATGGCTAAGCCTTTATTGTCGGCAGTATTGCAGATCGCGGTTTTGCTGATGGGGCTGAGCTGGATTTTGCATACTGGCGCGCAAGCGATGAATTATCAGTGGCAATGGCAACGGGTACCAGATTACTTGTTCTTTTTCGAAGATGGTCGTTGGTATAGTGCTGAGCTTATTGATGGCTTATTGGTGACATTAAAACTCACGCTTATCAGTGGGATTGCGACCTTAATCTTGGCTTTATGTACCGCGTTATTGCGCTTGTCTGATTCCAAAGTCGGGCGATTTTTGTCTTTTATTTACATCGAAGTGATCCGTAATACGCCATTATTAGTACAAATTTACTTACTCTACTTTGTGTTTGGACCGTATTTAGGGATTGATCGATTCAGCACGGCAGTCTTGGCGTTAGCGTTATTTCAAGGCGCTTACACTGCCGAGGTGATCCGCTCAGGGTTACTTGCGGTCGATAAGGGGCAATTTGAAGCCTGTCGAACCTTAGGCTTGTCTCGTGTTAATGCGTATCGCTATATCATTTTGCCGCAAGTGATCAAAAAAACCTTACCGTCATTAACCAACGAAGCGATTTCTTTAGTTAAAAATACGTCTATTGTTAGTGTGATGGCGATTTTTGATCTTACTACTGAAGGGCGTAATATCGTCTCAGATACCGCCATGCCATTTGAAATTTGGTTTACCGTGGCGGCAATTTATTTATTGATTACTTTAAGCTTGTCTGGATTAGCAGCATGGCTAGAACAACGAACCCGAAAAGGGCATTAGGAGCAACAATGAAACGTTTATGGATAATCTGTTTAACAACGCTATTGGGATTAGGTTTGGGGGGCGCGCAAAGTGCGTGGGCAAGTGATACACCAAACTTAGATAAAATTAATCAACGTGGCACTTTAAAAGTAGGATTAAGTACTTTTGTTCCGTGGGCTATGCGTGATGATCAAGGCGAGCTGGTGGGGTTTGAAGTCGATGTTGCTAAGCGTCTTGCGCAAGATTCAGGCTGGAAAGTCGAATTTATTCCTACTTCTTGGGATGGCATTATTCCATCACTAATGGCGGGTAAATACGATGTGGTGATTGGTGGATTAACCATTACCGATGAGCGTTCAAAAAGCGTGTTATTTAGCGTGCCTTATTCTCACTCTGGGATTCAAATTGCTGCCAACCTTGATACCACCAAAGGTTTTAGCAAACAGGACTTCAACTCTCGCAAGATCAAGTTCGCCGCTCGTCGTGGCGCTTTAGGTATCACTATTTTACGTGAAAACTTCCCGAAAGCGAAAATCCTTCAATTTGATGACGAAGCACAAGCCTTCCAAGAAGTGTTAAATGGTAATGCCGATGCGGTGATTGCCTCAACCCCAAAACCAGAATTTGAAGCGTTAAAATACCCGAAAAAACTGTATATTCCGCTGCAAGAGCGTTTATATACTGGTAATGAAGGATTTGCGGTTCGTTTAGGGGAGCAAGATAAAAAAGCCTTTTTTGATAAATGGATTGATGCTCGCACACAAGACGGTTGGTTAGAGCAACGTTATAATTACTGGTTTAAGAGTGTTGACTGGCAAAAGCAAGTCTCGAATACCAACCAATAATGAAAATTAGTTCAGTAACGAAAATAGGTAAATTAAACCGCTTAGATATCTTTTTATTGATGCTAAGCGGTGGCTTTATTTTATGGCTATGCCTGAAAGACAGTGGTTCGTTGTCGTATCATTGGCACTGGCATAAAGCGCTTAATTTATTGTTTACCCCGAAATCGGATGGCAGTGTGTCGTATTTTATCCAAGGGATATTTGCCACGCTGCGTTTGACCTTTTGGGGGGCATTATTAGCATTAGTGTTTGGGGTATTGCTAGGCTTGGGGCGTCGTTCGTCTTATTTCATTATTCGGATGCTAGCAAATTGCTACGTCCAATTGGTGCGTAATATACCGCCGTTGGTGTTTATCTTTATTTTCTATTTTTTTATAGCCAACCAACTGGTGCCATTGCTGGGGCTGGAAGGAATATTGCGCGAACATAGTGGCGAGATCAATGGCTTGCAGCGGTGGTTGTTTGGTGATGCCAATTTATGGGAAAACCTCGCCTCTGGGGTGTTATGTATTGGCATGATCTCAGCGGCTTATATTGGTGAGGTGGTGCGTTCTGGTTTAGATAATATCGATCAAGGTCAGCATGAAGCCGCCAAAACATTAGGCTTATCTACTTGGCATCGTTACCGTTATATAATTGCGCCACAAGTATTAAAAGCGATTGTGCCACCACTGGCAGGGCAACTTATCTCGCTGGTGAAAGACTCTTCTATTATCTCTCTGATCTCGATTCAAGAAATGACGTTTGTCGGCACTGAAATTGCCAATTCAAGCGGTATGATCTTTGAAGTTTGGATCATGGTAGCGCTGTGTTACTTCATTTTATGTTTTAGCCTATCACAAGCTTTTGCATGGTTAGAGCGAGCGCAAAGGCAAATCTAAAATAGCCATAACCTCAAAGCAATATCCACTTAGCGATTTTTTTGTAACGTGACTTGGGTTACATTTACATTAATCACTACAGTCCAGATCGATTAGACCAGAATATATTCACGCTAACTTATAGCAACTCCATAAATTTAATGATCGTTCAAAATTGCGTACAGAGAAAAGTGTCAAAGGACATGGATGGCCTTTTCTCAAGCGCTCAAGGACGGATCAGCGTATTTTCGGCGTATTCAAATTAATCCAATACATTCAATGCACGAAACTCATCGTAGGCGTATTGGTCTGTCATACCGCTAATGTAGTCTTGGATCAGGCGAACGCGGAAGTAAAACTCCCAAACCTCATCACTAAAGTCGTAAGGTAAATAGGCGATCTCCACCGATTTACCTTTTTCTTGTTCTAAAGTTTGCATCGCGATTTTATACGCTCTTAAGTGCTTATTAGGCAACTTTTTATACAACCTTCTCTCGTACAGTGGCGCATCGTCAATATTGGTAAAGGTCTCTTTATCCAGTACAAGTAATGGCTTATAAGCTTCAAGTAACCCAGTCAGAATTCGATAACCTTGTAGCTCACTCTTTTCAACTTCGGGATCGCAAAAGGCATATTTTAAAGACACATTTTTGAGTGTTTCAACCAAGGCATGCTGGAAACTTTGATCTTCAATTAGCGCGCGATTAAAGCTGCCATGAAATACCGCTTCAATATTATGGATGAACTGTTCGCAAGCGTGTTTTGGTAAATGTGTATTTATTTCAACGCGCAAAGCGACAAAAAAATAACTGTCGAGGCTGTGCTGGTTTTTATTCGCACTGGTGTACGCCTTATCGATAATGGTTTGCATCACACTTGGATCGGGCAAGTTATAGCGCTGTGCTAATAATCGAAATTCAGAATCAAGCGCATCTTTAAGTTGTTCGAGTGACAAAATTCCTTTTTCTACCGCATCTTCGATATCCGCAATACCGTAAGAAATATCATCAGCCGCTTCCATTATGTATGAAAATGGAGAACGACAGTGGTCTGCCATCGATAAGACCGATTTCATCGATTCAACATAGCGGTGCTCACTTAAGTAATACCCTACCTTTTTCATTAGGTAATGATAATTTTGCAGTGACTTATTTTCAGGTTGTTTTTTGGGTGAGATTTGATCGCCACGACGAGTGTATTTAAAAATTCCAGACACTTGAGAGTAAGTCAGGTTGAGGCCTAAAAGCGAGTGGACCAAACGAATGGCCTGAGCATTACCTTCAAAATTAATCAGATCTTGGCGGATCGGAGCGGGTAACTCAACTCGGGTGTTACCATTTTCACCTGCCGTAAGAGAGGCCATATTACGCGTAAACCAGTCGTTGATCGCTTGCTCGCCAAAGTGACCAAAAGGCGGGTTACCCACATCATGCATTAAGCAGGACATCTCGACAATCGATTCAATTTGACGATCTAATTCGACTAACTGATATTTTTTAAGATCGTCATTTGAGAGATGTTTAAAAATTAACTGGGTAATGAAGCGACCCACTTGTTGTACTTCTAAAGAGTGAGTCAAACGACTGCGTACCGCTGCATTACGTTCTAATGGGAATACTTGGGTTTTTTGTTGCAGCCGACGAATAGCAGCAGAATTGATAATTCGCCCACGATCACTTTCAAAACTGGTTTGCGGAGCCACCCCCGATGAGCCTTTAGAATAAACTCTAGTGTTACGTACTTTTTGGTTAAAATTAATCGTCATAACGTACTCTCAAGAAATTTGATGTAGTTAAATTGAATAAATTAGAGGGGGGACAATACCCCCAGATTAATTATTTATAACATGTAATACATGCACCACCACCTTCTTCAAGATCGTACATTGCATCCATATCCATAGTATCTATGAGCATCGTGTCATCAACCATGGCATGCATGCCCAAACGCCTTTTTCTTTCACGTTTTTTCTTTTTCTCAAAGCGCTCAATCACTTTCTGATGATTGGCTTTAATTTGAGCAATACGATCTGGGTTTTCTAATGTTTCAAGGGGTTCGTTAGGGCCCATCCAAAAGAAAGTTTCACCATTTTCGCTGGTTTCGGCTCGTTTCTCATAAGACTTTGCTTCTTCAAAAGCTTCAGGGTGACGTTCGCGTAAACGTACCCATTCGATTTTTCTTTGGAAAAAACAGAATGTACAACCAGAACGAGAGCGCCAATCATAATATTTGGGTAATCCTAACCCTGCGCTTTCTAAGATATCAAAAACGCCTTGTTTTTTTATACCATCTTCAGCAAAAGGCATTCTAATTGTTAGTTCTTTTTGGCTTTCATTAGGTCTGTAGCCGTCACGCCATGGTTCATCTGCGCGTATACCCACATAGGATACAACTTCATAACCGTCGTTAAGAAATGGTTTAATCCACTTCTCAAAGGGTTCTAACTTCATTCTTATCGTACACCAACGTTGCTGTCCCGCAGGTAAGAAATTATTGTGCTGTTTTAACCAGTAATCAAAATCTTTACCACTATTAATGTGTTTTATTGGTTTACGCAACTGTATTTCAAGTAATTCTAAGAACTCATAAACTTCAGGTAATTCTTTACCGGTATCAGTAAAAAAATACTCAATATCGAGATCGGGATAATTACGTGCCATGTAAACTGCAAGTGCAGCGCTATCTTTTCCACCGGATAAGCCGAGAACATGTTTTATTTTTTTTGCTTTACTCATGAGTAATACCTATTTATTTTAATCCTGAGCTTCCAATGTCTCTTTGAGCATATATTGTAATACATTAATTTTATCAAATTCGTCTAAGCTTTCTAGATCCGACTTGAGTGTTTCTATCGTTGTTTTAAGTTGCTTACTATCTGTTAAGCGAATTTCTTTTTTATATGAAACTAGCTTCCCATCATCATCTTCAAGTACAAGAGACACCAGCTTAGTTTTAACTGGGGAGGTATTTTCACCTTTAGATGATTGCGATTTCACGACACTCAAGAAGCTTTGAGCGTAATCACTAACTTTGTTTATTGCTGTTGCAAGGATTTCTTCATTCCAATTTTGTTTAATCCTGCCTGAAATGGTTTGAAGCATACTTTCAATCCAGTTAATTAATCCTTGCTCACTTTTAGCAAGATCTAAAGCAAAATTGTGTAGATTACTATCACCAGAAGAGTTGATAACAACGTTACACATTGATGCTAATTCCTCGCCCGTCTCAGGAAAAAAACTTTGCACTTGATTTTTAAAGCCTAAAAGAGTCTTTTCATGCTTTTCTTTTAAAGTTTTAAAGCATTCTTCTAATAATTCGATACGCTCTAGATTATTGAGCATATCTTTCGGGTCGAGTAAATTCACTAAATCTTTGAATAGCAAGGAGTGAGGATCATTCGCTTGTAGGAAGAGATCTCGTATCGATATAACTAACTTATTTTTCTTAGGATCATCTTTAATGAATTGATGAGCATTTTTAACCCATTGGGGTAAGTTATGCATACCGGTCACAAGAGGGGTAGCGACTGCTAGAACGCTGTTAGATATATCTTGGTTTGTTGATATACCACGACTAGCCTCAGAGGAAGCAAATCCTCTTAAATATTGTAACCAGTTTTTTTCTTCTTCTTTTAGAATGATGAATTTAACGGCTAAGTCCTGTGGTGTTTTTATAAGTTTATGCACATAGTCAATATCCGGTTCAGTTATAAACGCAAAGTCACCAGATAAATCTTTTTCATAAAAAGCCAAATCCTGACCGATGGATTTTACAAAGGCAAATAAATAGATAGGAATTAAACCTTGTGTCAAACCATAAGGAGCTTGACTCCATAACGTCTTAATTGCCGATAGCGGAACGGTTTCACCTTCTTGTTCTTTAATTAAAGCTAAAGCTGCATTGAACACCGCATCAAGAGCTGGAGATAAGTTATCAACGTGCCAATGTTTATTTCCATCTTCAATTTCAGAATGGATCGCTGTGTTTTTTAAACAGCTAATGTACATTGATTTCTCTGGAGGGAAGCCTGTAATACCTAAGTATTCTTGGTCTTCATGCTCTAACATCGCTTCTAACAATTTCTTAAGAGCTGATACCGCTGTACCAGATAACTTGTTACGGTTAACGAGTTCATTTTTAATTTTTGGTGAGCAGTTATAAATATGATCAGCTGCCAGTGTTGATATATGGCTTAATGACTCAGTTGAATATTCTTTGCCCTTGTAGAACCAATGACTATTGTTAAATGAGTTAGAGATAGCATTGCTTAACGCTATCTCTGCATTGATTCGTCTGCCTTCATATTCTTTTTGAGCAACTTTATCGTGTTGTAAAATACGACCTGTTTCTTTATCAGACTTTATTAATTCAAGTGCATAGCATTCTTTTGCTAATGTCACGATATCTTCAGAATTATCTGCTATTGCTAATATTACCTTTTCAGATTGAAGGCTAGCATCTTTAAGGTCATATGCCGGGTCAGATTGAAGAATTAGAATAAATGATACAAAAGCGGCGCTGTCAGAATTTTCTATTTCTTGCAGGTCAATATTGGCTGCGCTTGTCACGATTTGTTGTTCAGCCCAGCGTAGTGTGCCGGTAGTATGGTAATGGCCTTTGGCGATTACTTGATCGGTGTATTGAATATAATCAATGGCTTCTTTTGGGTCATTGATTTGCTCAATAGTGCTTTCAACTAATCCTTGGAGATCTAAATCAGAGCCTTCGAAAACCATCCAAGATGACAAGTGCTTACGATAAATAATGCAAGACTTGTCTTTAAGCATTGATAAATATTCATCTAGCTCATTTTTATCTTTAACTTGAGTACTTGCTAAAAGAAGGCTTTCAGTCGCTGTAAGGTTTGCTGGTTTACCGAAGAGGGTAATTAGAGCAATGTTTTTTAGGACGCCTATGGCTATTTCAGGTAAGCCTTTTTGTATGGCTTGGCGAATTGATTCAGTTGCAGTTGCCCACGCATGTCCATCAGGTGAACTAAGGATCGCATGCTCAAGGTTTACTTCTAAATAATCCCAAAGATTGACTAGATCATAACGAGCATCTTTATCTATGGCCGTTTGTAAAAATAATTGAAAGCTATTTTGTTCGTGAGAGTTTAAAAAACTAAAAGTAGAACGTTCATTTTGGCTAAATCTACGTTTAGAGATTGGGCCTAATAATAACGCTGATAATGGGTGAAGTGGGGCGCATTGCTCAAGTCGTTCTTTAAGCAAGGTTTTACGTTCTTTTTTATCATTTAAGGCATTAAGTACAGCTTTTACGTAAATATCATCTTGATGAGTTAGGTTAGACTCATTAACAATTGACTGACCAATTAATGCAACGGTTTCATCAGTAGAAACATTGTAGATAATATCGTTATATCGACCTTGAATTTTGCCCCATTCTTCTTGCAGTTTTGTACCTCTATCTTTCGCATATTCAGAAAAAGCTTGGTGTAATAAACCAATAAAAATGACAGGGGTAGGCGTTCTTCCTAAGACTTCTGCGATATCTTGGAATAAGTGTAATTCACCCTTGTTTTTATTGATAAACTCAAGGCTTTTACCCATTTCATCGGCAAGTAATAAAACACCATCAATCAAGTTGTTAGCTTCTAAAAATAAAGCTTCCCAAGTACGGATCAATTCCGCATCTGTTTCTACGGTAAGTTTTTGATATCTATTAAATAGATTTATTGTATTGGGATGCTCCTTAAGGGCTGATAGTGTTGCTTGCCAAAAAGTAGCAACAGGGCTGTTAACACCGCCAACGGACCGGATTTGTAACCAGCCTTTTTTGAACTCGATGCTTTCCTTGAGGAGTTTTGTAGAGTCCTGGTTTATGACATTTAAAGCTGTACTTCTGAGCTCATTATCATGGCTCAATAGCCCCGTTAAAAGTAAAGCAACCGTAGATTTACCAGAACCATATGGACCCGTTAGTGTATAAGCACGTTGACCCGTTTGAGAATACTGCCTAAAGAGAGTTTCTAATGCTGTTTGAGCTGTTCCGTGATATACCAGTCCAGGAAAAAAAGCACTATTGAGATCACTATCGATACGAGTAGAGCGTTGATGACGGGTTGAGATTGAATAGTGTTTACTTAAAGTCACGTTATTTTCCTTCCTGGGCATAGTAATTTTCCAGGTATTGAGCGGGTTGTTCACTTTGTAAATTATTGAAGCTGTGCTGAATTTGACGTAAACCTTGAGTGTCGGTCCAGGCTATTTTCCCTGATGTTAAAACTTCTAATTGATCAAGTTTTTCACCTAAGCCTGAGCTTGATAACCTGAAAATTCGTCCTGGAGAACCAACATCATTGAGTAAGGAATTAAAGGAAACAGTTCTTTGTTGATGAATAACCTCTCCTGAACTATCTTTTTGCTTTCTTTGTATAAAGTCGATAACAGCATAGGCAAAAACTTCAACAGGCAGTGAAATTTGCTTGGACAGTTCTGCTCGGAAGTCTTTTGGGTTTTCTTGTGTAATTAAGCCGAGCTCTGTAAATGGAGATGCAAAACTATCTTCATTAATTTTATTCGCGGAGGTTCTCTTTACGCCATACATTTGGAATAAGCAGTCGATATCTTTTTTTAGTGTTGCTTCTGTGAGATCTTTCTCATGGTTAACCAATGCAATATTAATTTCTTTTGCTATTTGCTCTTTATTTGTTCGTATGCCATTGAAGTAATTGAAAAACCATCGAGCAGTGTTAAGTTCTGAATTTTGCATGTCAATTGTTTGCATAAGCCAATGTAGCAACCAAACTGTCCCCACTTTATCCATATACTCGTCATAGGCATTAGGAGCCACAAATAGGCTCTTAGCTAGAGGTGTTAATGAATACTCTTGATCTTTCTTATTCGTAGGAGTAATAAGATTTAGTACCCGAATCCAGTGCCTAACAGAAAGCACCATGTTTTTACCCATACCCATTGAAACCATTTGATCTTCAATGTTGTTTTTACTTGTTATGGATTTCCCATCTGTAACTTCTTGAATTATCTTGTATATCCAGCCGTATCTGATAGGGAAGGTTTGATGCCCGGAAAACTTCAGGCTGCTAGATTCAATGCTCAATGTGTTTACCTTGTAATGCGGAGTGGAGATTTTATCCAAACGATGATTCTACAGGATACATCTTTGAGGTCTAGAGGGTATTAATAACAAATGTTAGTTGAAATTTTCTGATGAGTGATCTGTATCGAGTAACTTATTGAACTATTTATTGATATTTATATAAGCTTAGGTATTCTTTTGAAAAGGTTTATTTACAAGGAGTTCGGGTTTAGATGATGATGTTTTCAGTTATGCACGATATGTCTAAAATTGAACGCCTTAATGTTCACAACGAATAATATTATAAAACAATGATTAAGTATTTTGATTATGCCGCATCAACACCTGTTTCCGCACTAGTGTTAGATGCAATGAAATCTTGGCAAAGTGAAAGCTATGCTAACCCTTCAGCTGCTCATAGTGAAGGGGAGAAAGCTGCTAAAGCGATCCAAAAAGCTAGAGAGTCAATCGCAGATAAGATTGGTGCGTTGCCTAGTGAGATCGTTTTTACCAGCGGCGCAAGTGAATCTAATAATCTTGCTTTAAAAGGTGTTGCCTTTAAGCACTTGGAGTTAAAAGGTCATATCATAACTTCCAGTATTGAGCATAAATGTATTCTTAATACATGTGCATTTTTAGAAAGTATTGGATTCTCTGTGACATATCTAGATCCAGGCTCTGATGGGTTAATTGCTTCTAAAGAGTTGATAGCTGCAATAAAACAAAATACGATTTTAATCTCGATACATCATGTTAATAATGAACTTGGAATAATTCAGCCCATAGAGTCATTTGGTGAAATAGCATTTAAAAATAATATATTATTTCATACAGACGCCGCTCAAAGTTTTTGTAAGCTTAATATTGATGTTGATGATATGGATATCGATATGTTGTCCTTATCTGGCCATAAAGTTTATGGACCTAAAGGTATTGGTGCTCTCTATATTCGAGACTCACGAGGTTTAGGATTAGTTCCCTTAATTCACGGTGGAGGGCAAGAGCTTGGATTAAGGGGGGGGACTTCACCAACACCATTAATTGTTGGTTTAGGTGAAGCAGTTGATAGCTTTCCTTCAGAACCTAATTCTAATGATTATTGCATGGTCATGGACTCTCTTAATAAACTTAATTTTAAGCGCAACGGTGGTTCAAATGTTGTTCCGAATATATGGAGTGTTACCTTTGAATCTGATTTGGACGTTGAGAAATTTAAGGTGAATAATTGGTTGGTTTCTCAAGGGTCAGCATGTAATGCGATGAGTAATGTGGCTTCTCATGTACTTTCTGCTTTGGGACTAGAAGAAGCAGAAGCTAGAAGAACCTATCGCATCAGTTTACCACCCTTTTATATTAGTGAATAAGTATAGAAATTGTCTGTGCTTATTTTTATTTGTTGATTGTTTTAGTGCGTGAACATAAACAATGAATTTGCAAACTTTTGTATTTATTAATGAGTGCAATATTTAAGGGTTAATAATGCTTGTAGAAATACTTTTTAATTTTTCAGAGGATGAATTGTTGGCTTTTTTTCCTAAAAGCGCTATCAATTTTGCTCTTAAATTTGATGTTGACGGTGATAATCAAACTTTAAACGATACTTCTTTTAATAAATATAAGTTGGCAAATATCGTTTCTAGTGTAAAGGGAATAGATTTTATTTTTGATGATTTATTACGAAATAAATTAATTGAACGCCTCTCTTCTCAACAATTGGTTAAATTATTTCCAAGTTTTGGACTTCAATCTCATCAAGTTACACCTGAACATTATGATGCGATAGCCAGTTGGGCTGGAAATAATCCTGAAAAGTTTGCGGCTTTATTGGGCCTTTCTGCATTATATGAAAGTCAATTAAGCCAAGATAATGAATTAGAGAGCATTACGTGTATTGAGCCCAATTATGGCCTTTACCCTTACCAACAAAACATTAGCAAACAAGTGTTTTCTGAGCTTGCACAGGATAGCAAACGAGTTTTAATCCACCTGCCAACAGGGGCAGGTAAAACACGCACGGCAATGAATATAGCTGCCGAACATTTAAGGCAATCTGAAAATAACTTAGTGCTTTGGCTAGCAGATAGAGAGGAGCTTTGCTCTCAAGCTTATGCTGAATTTTCTAAAGCATGGCAATCTCTAGGTAATCGCTCTACTTCTCTTTATGGCTTTTATTCAAGTTCTACAGAAAGTCTAAGTGGTATTGACTCTGGCTTTGTAGTTGCTGGCTTACATAAATTTTTAAGTTTAAGAAAAAGCGACTCAAGGCAATTACAGCTTTTATATAGCAAACTAGCTGAAAAAGTCACACTAGTTATTTTTGATGAAGCTCACAAAGCTGTTGCCCCTAAATTTCAAGAAGTGGTTCAAGACTTTATTGATGATGAGACGTTTCATGCTGACTTAATAGGTTTAACAGCAACACCTGGAAGAAGTTATTCTGAGGATGGACTGTCGGAAGAGGACGCTCGTTTAGCTGACTTTTTCTACAACAATAAAGTATCTATGCGAATTTCGGGCTATTTATCACCAATAGATTATTTGGTTGAAAAAGGGTATTTGGCCAAAGCGAACTTTAAGTCATTAAATTATGATCATTCTGGCATTGCTGCATACGAATTAAGAGATGCAGGTGGTGTTGAAACGATGATGACGCTAGCAAATAACATAGAGCGTAATAGACAGATCCTAAAAACGATTATTGATGAATGTAACCTTGGGTCACAAATCATCGTTTTTGCGTGTACCGTAGAGCACGGAATTAACCTGGCTACTGCGCTTGCTTATCAAGGAATAAAAGCAGCATCTATTGATAGTAAAAATGACACAGCTGAGAGCCGTAGAGCAAAAATAGCGCAATATAAAAATGGTGAGCTACAAGTTCTTGTTAATTTTAATGTGCTAACGGCAGGGTTTGATGCCCCTAAAACTAACGTTACCGTAATAGCTAAACCAATGAACTCCTTAGTACAGTATTTACAAATGGCGGGGCGTGCCATGAGGGGTTATAAAAGCGGCGGTAACAAAGAATGCAATATTTATACAGTCATGGATAACATACCTGAGTTTCAAAGTATTAGCCTCGCATTTGGTTATTGGAATGATATGTGGGTCGAAAAGGAAATAAAATAATGAGTAATCGATTTTTAAGTGCTGAGACCGTTATTGAGTCATTAAGAGATAATGGGTATAACAATACTGCTTACGCGTTAGCTGAACTTATTGATAATAGCCTGCAAGCAACGGCCAACCGCGTAGAAGTTGGCTTTATAGAAGAACAATTAAGCGCCCGAAAAAATTATACCGTGTCAGAAATTTCTCTTTGGGATAATGGTGTTGGTATGGATATCGAGACGCTCCGAGTTGCTATGCAATTTGGTGGCGGTACACATCGTAAAGATACAGGTGGTATGGGGAAATTTGGAATGGGATTACCAAACTCATCCATTTCACAGTGTAAGCGTGTTGATGTATGGAGTTGGCAAGCTGGTGGGGAACCTTACCATACTTACTTAGATGTTGATGAGATGAAAAGTGGTGCGCTTGAAGAAGTGCCAATGCCCACAGTAAAAGCTATACCAGTTAAGTACGAAAAAGCGTTTTTTACTAAAAAACCGGAATCAGGCACATTAATTATTTGGTCTAAGCTTGATCGCTTAAGCTGGAAAACGGGCAAATCTATTTATCGCCATTGTGAACATCTTGTCGGAAGAATGTATCGTAATTTTATTAGCGATGAGAATATAAAAATAGAAAGCATTACTTATCGTAAATCAGCTGACGAAAGACTTGATGTTTACGATAAAGAAACTTTTAAAGCTAATGACCCGATGTATCTTAAGAAGAATACTTCGCTACCAGAATTACCTGGTAGTTATAAGAATGAGGCTTTTTTTGAGAAGATGGACGAAGAAGTCATTTCTGTTGAATACATTGATGTCAACGGTGAGCCTAAACGAGATGATGTGACCGTTACTACCTCAATGGTTAAAAAGAATATATCAAATCGTATTTTAAAAGACACTGTTGGTAAATTAGGTGGTACAACTTGGGGTAAACATTGTAGCAAAAATGTAGGCGTTTCAATAGTTCGAGCTAATAGAGAGCTAGTTTTAAGAGATTCATTCTTAACTTCTGCTTTAAGAGAGAGTAAAGGACGCTTTATTGGTATTGAAGTGTCATTTCCGCCAACGCTTGATGCTGTCTTTGGTGTAACGAATAACAAACAAGATGCAATTCGTTTAATTCCTTACGAGATGAAAACAATTTTTACTCAAGCAGGGTTTGAGTCTGAGCAAGAATATTTACGAGATTTAGAAGAAAACTCTGACTCACTACTTCAAGTGCTTAAAGTAGTGGCAGTAATTAAAAAACATGTATCAGCTTTAACTAAAGCATTAGATACAATAAATGTTGAAGGAAAAGCCGTAAAAGGTGATGAGCCAAAAACCGTGTCTGAAGGTGCAGCATCTAAAGCAACGCAAGGCTCCGCACATCGTGAAACCCATGGTCATAAAACTAAAGAAGAAACACCAAAACAGCTGAAGAAGGAAGATGTTGTTGATCACCTTAAAAAAGCAGGTGGAATGAGTGATGAAGAAGCAGAAGAAAAGGCCGAGCGACTCATTCTCACTGGTAATCGTTTTTTAATCGAAGATGTAGCACGAGATTCAGAAGCATTTTTTGATGTATCAACTAGTAAAGGCTTAACATTAGTTTTATTCAATACAAATCATGTTTTCTATCAAAAGCTTGTAAGCAAACTCGGTGGTGATGAGCTTGAAATAATGCAAACCACAATAGCAGGCTTTGCCCGTGTGATGAATGAAACTACAGACGAACGACGTTTAGCCTATTTAAATACTATTCGTAGAGAGTGGGGCTTAGTCATTAGTGAGTTCCTGCAAGGCCCTGAAGATGACGAGTTGGATGATTTTTAATGTCGAGCTTAATCTCAAATACTGAGCTGACACTTCAGCTTGAGGAGTTATTACCTAGTTGCAATGATTTAACTATCATATCTGCTTTTATGACCCAACCAGCGACTCGCTGGTTGGGTCAATTAACTTCTAACAACAAACCTAAAGTTCAATTGGTAGGTCGTTTTACACCGATTGATTTTGCAAAGGGTGCAAGTGACTTAAATGCACTGCGAGATTGTATTAACAATGGTTACCAAGTTAAAGCACTAATAAACCTGCACGCAAAAATTTATCAAATTGATCACGACACTATTTTTAATGGTAGCGCTAATTTAACGGGTAAAGGGTTAGCCTTAGTTAATAACGGCAACTTAGAATCATGTAGCAGAGTAAATGCCTGCGAACAATCCAAAGCATTCATTAATAAAATTGTTGAATCAGCAACTGAGTTAAGTATAAATACGCTTGATAAAATGCAGGCGTTTTTAGAACAACTTGATTATGCAGATGAAACGGAGTTACCTGCTATATGGCCTGAAGAGATACTCCCACAAACATCAGAGTTGTTTGTATCAGACTTCCCCTTAGGTAAACCAGGCGTTATTTTAGATGAATACCAGCTCAACCCATCATTACCTTTTGCTCAAATTGAGTATGCAAAAGATGATTTTACATTAGCGTCAACTTTATTCAAACAAACAAAAGCATACCGTTGGTTAAAAACAAAAGTTACAGAAAACCAATCAGAAAGAGACTTAGGCTTTGGGCAAATCTCAAGGTTGTTGCATGATGCTTTAGCTGATGATCCCGCGCCTTACAGACAAGAAATTAAAGATCTCCATGCTCATTTATATTCTTACCTTAAGCTCTATGCAAGTGATGAAATAGAAGTTTATATGCCAGGCAGAAGAAGTGAAGTTTTAAGAGTTTTATAATTATAAATTAGTAAAGGAAGAATATGGCCAGCCAGTTAGATAAAGTTTTTACAGCTGATCCAAAAAGTGTATTCGAATTATTTTTATCAAAAGGAACAGTTGGATTTTATATACCAGCATATCAGAGAGAATACTCATGGGATGAAAACAACATAGCTAGATTATTTGAAGATATTTGTGGTGGTGTATGTTCTTTGTATGAGCATGAAGATGCTATTACTTTTATAGGCACTATAATTTCGATTTTGGATACAGACCATAAAACTATAAAACCATATATACATGGTGAGTTACCATCAGAAGTTATGTCTGTTATTGACGGCCAGCAAAGACTTACAACCCTTTCTTTGCTTGCTACATGTTATTATCAAAAGCTTGTTGAATTGCAGTATGAAATAAGTTCAGTATCTAAGGAACTTAATTCTTGGATACAAAATACTGTAAATCCAGTCTTAAATCGTTTAAGACAAGTTTTGGAAATTGATCGCTTCTCTAGTGATGAAAAATTCCGTTATTACCCTAAAGTAACTAGATCTTATGCAGATCAATGGTCAACAGATTCTGAAACAGCACAATATGATTCTCCAATTGCCAGTTATTTATTTGATTTTCTAACTTATATCCATTCAGAACAACAGTTCAAACCGAAAGGAGTTTTTACCTATGAGTTATCAAAAAACATTTCAGATGAGAATTTACCTAAACATGAAAGAGTTATTGATAATGTTAAATCACTAAGTAAAAAAATAGATTTGATAATAAATAAAGGAGGCGATGACACTTATCGTTTTCCCCCAATAGATGACATTCTTTCTAATGATGAAATACAAATTCGTCTTTTAGATAAAATAATACCAAAAAATTTACTAGCATCAATTGAAGATATTTCTGAGGGTGAGAGAAGTAAGTTTCATAAGATCATTCGTTTATTTATTTTAGTTAATTTTTTTCTAGATAGAGTTGCTGTTACAAGCGTGGTTGCCACCAACGAAACTTATGCTTTTGATATGTTTGAGGCTTTAAATACTACAGGTGAGCCATTAACTGCATTTGAAACATTTAAGCCCAAAGTTATCGACCTAGTTGGAGTTAAAGCTTATGAAAATTCGCAAGAAAGAACTTATATTAATTATATTGATGAAACTTTAGATAAATATAAAAAAGCAGAAGACAAACAGAATGCAACAACCAGACTGCTGAAACCATTTAGGTTAGCTTTAGAAGGTGATTCCTTATCTAAGCATCTGTCAGATCAACGACGATTTCTAAACAAAGCTTTTGATAGTTTAGATAGTGTTATGAGCAAACATGATTTTGTAAAAAGTATGTATGAAACATCTATTTTTTTAAAACAATGTTGGCCAGAAAAAAAACAAGATTCTCCTAATTTAAAGTGTTTCAATGGGTTTGAAAGTAAAGAGTTAGAGCTATGTTTAGCGATGTTGCGAGATGCTAACCACAGTATCACTTTAGGGATTTTTGTAAGATATTTTTCTGAATATAATTCCTCAAATCAGACTGAGGAAGACTTTAATAAATTTGTCAGTGTTGTTCAGGCTGTAACTGCGTTTTTTGTTTTATGGAGATCTACAAGGCACGGTACAGATGGTATTGATAATGCTTATAGAGACTTAATGAAAAATGGTCATACCCATGATGGCACTTTGATATGTAAACCGATATGTTTTTCGATGAATAAAGGTACTATTGATTTACCAAGTGTAAAAGACTTACAACAAGCTTTATATCTCAAGCTCAATGATAAATTTAAAGGACCTATTTGCCGAGATACTTATATTTCTAGAGCAAAAAACATTCAAACGTTTAAAAACAATAAAGCTTTAACACGTTTTATGCTTCTTATTGCGAGTGATGATGTTGTATGTTCGAGTAAATATAGTGGACTTGTTGAAAAGGGCGTTTCAGGTTCAGCCCCTAATTTTAACTCAGAAAAATGGGAATATTTTAAAACAATAGAGCATATATATCCTCAGTCAAAGCCGAAAGGTTGGGCTGATTGCTTATCCGAGATTAGTAGTGAGCATGTTATTGGTAATCTACTCTTACTTCCTCAGTATATAAATAGCTCTCTAGGGAAAAGAACATGGGAAGAGAAGAAATTAATTTTGACACTTCTGTGCTGTAAAACTGAGGAGAAAAGGAATGAACTAATAGATTTAGCGAAAGCTAAGTCTATAGAGCTATCGTTTTCTACAGAATCTATTGCGATAGGTTCAAAATATATGTCACATGTGGAAGCTGCCTCTCAAGCTGATGATTGGACTAACGACTTTGTAAACAAAAGATCTGAGAATATTTATGGTTTAGTTTGGGACAATGTAATTCATTGGCTAAAGTAATTGACTAGCTTGTAATCTAATTAGTTTATATTTATTGATTTTTACATTTTTTTCATGCAAAAGAGCTTCAAGTTGAAGCTTAGATATATTCAGCCCACCTACTTTTATTAAATCTTTCAAAAGGCGTTTATTAAACGCCTTTTGTTTTTTGTAGTCGTCAAACGTATCATCTATATAATCAATTTTATTGAGAAGTAGTGGGCGTTTTTCCTCAATAATGTAATCAAAAAAGTCTACATCTTGATCTGCCATTTTTATTTTAACACGCTCCTTGAGCTGCGGTAGAGGGGAGTCATAAAACCCTTCGTAACCAAGCAGTGTTACCTTACCTGAATGTATGTGAATTTTAATAAGCTGAATATCATCAAGCTCACCATACATTTGTAAGGCTGCTCCAATATATACGCGAAGTACAAGTGGCAATAAGGTGATAAAGTCTTTATGGAGAGTTAGCGCGTGAGGTTGCCCGTTTTCAAAGTCGATTTTACCTGCGGGTAGTAGTTTTTCGGCTTCAATGCACAATGATTCAATCAGAGCACTGTCAGCAATTTGAAAAAGTAGCTCAGTGGCTTGGTGCTGCGCTATTTTGTATGTATCGAAAAATGCCTTTATATCACGTTTTAAGTCTTCTGGCTGTTGCGTGTAAGGTTTACGCTTTTCAAACATGGCAAGTGCAAAGTAAAGGAGTAAATCTTCTTTTCGCATGGTTTCAGCAGTTTTTAGTTCGTCTTCTTCAAACCACTTTAAAACAAGTTGCAGTGCTTTTTTATTAGAGCCAACAACCTCTTTTATTTTTTCAGTTTGTGCAAATTCGTTGTTAGCAGGGCAGCGGCCTAGTGTTAAGCAAGTAAGCCAAAACGATTCAAAAAGTTGCTGGTGCTTCGCAAATAGAATACGAGCTTGATCTTCGTTTACCGGTTCTGGTGCTGTAAGATACTGCCATTTATAGGCGCGTTTATGGCGATTTTGTAACAAGTGTTGTTCTAATTGTTTATCTTTAAATATATAAAATATACCAGGTGCTATTGCTATGACATTTTCTTGTAGACATCTTTCTATATAGGCTTTTATTTCTGATTGTGCATAATACTTTTGAAAGGTATTTCTAGATGTAATCACACCATCTTTATACGACTTAAATTGTGATATGTAATTTTCGTTAGCAAGCATCACGGAAACTACAAGTATCCTATCAGTCAATTCCCATGCCCCCAGTAATGCATCTAATCTTTCGTCTTGGTCTTCGATAACGTTAAGCACAAAGCCTAAATTAATGATGTCAGAGTTGATTTTTTCATTATCAGGCTGAAACTTTGGATCCCAACCTAAAGCATCAAGTCCGTGAGCTTCTAATTCTCGTAAATCATCGCCTCGACCGCAACCATAATCAAAAATAGAATATGAGCCTTCGAGATAACCATATTTTGCTAATGTTTTCATTGGGGCGGAGAGTTCATGTCTCACTAATGCCGTTTTATGTCTGTCAATACCGATATCTTCTGGTTGAATGACTGCTGAACTTCTGAATAATCTCCCATCAACTAATTCGTAGCCATGACGTGTAATTATATTTTCCCATGAGCGTTTAAAGCCAATGAGACGTGAATTTTCATATAAACCTGCATTCTCACCTTCTTTAGTAATTTCGCAGAAAGTATCGTAATGCGGGTTATCGGCTAAAATCATAGCTTCTTTACGATGTAAAATCGGAGGGTTTTCTGAATCAGAATATAAAGTAATTTTATGAGTTAGCTTCGCCAGATCAACATTCAAACTTTGTTTGAGGGGAGGGTAAGAATCAGTATAGAAATCAGGGTAATGTAATAATGAAAGTCGGAATTCTTTTTTAAATAGTTTAACTAAATTCCAATCATTATCATCTATGTTAAGTGCTTGTGCAACGGCAGGTATGAAGCCTTTTAAGGTTTTAGGCAAAACGGAAAAAGCATCTTTATGAAGATATAATGCATCGGGCAGTTGCTTCCCTGATGATATTTCTTTCACTAAATTTGCAAATAGTTGCGCATCCATACGATCCCTTAATTTATTGAATAATCAAATTGAAATATTTAATAACTCTATCGCTTTATCACCTTTCGCACCTTTACCTAAATTCCGCTTACCATACCTGTCGCGTTCTTTGACATGCAGGTAACGTGAATGATCTGGTCCAAAGGTTATGTGAATAGGGCGATCTTTACCATAATAATAAAGCCTATCAAATGGTAATTCGGTAATGACATATTGTGCGATAAGGTGCATTTTTTCCTTATAACCTTCAACATAAATATCGCAAGCTGCCCCATCACGCTTACATATCCTAGTTCCTCGACTATTTAATTCAAAAGCGGCATGTTGGTCTAGTTCTGGTGCCATATCTCCAGGACTGTATTTTTTAATATATTTTAACAATTCAAATGAAGTAAAGCCGTAAGTTATGTCAATTTCACCAAAAGACTCTTCAATTGGTTTTAATAGCTGATAACTTAGTTGTTGAAGAGCTAGGCTTGATTCATCATCAATAGGTCGATTTTGGCCCTTGAAATTTTCATGTTTTGTTTCGTGCCAATTAATTAGTCGCTCAAACATAATTAATGCCTATAAATTAGTTTAATGAGGATTTATCTTAATTGAACATACCTCACAATGAAAGTCGAAGTAGAGTAGATGAACGCATACAAAAAAAGGCTATCCGAAGATAGCCTTTTTTGTTGAATTGGTGGAGCTGGCGGGATTTGAACCCGCGTCCGAAAACGATTCATCGTTGGTACTACATGTTTAGTCGATCTTTAATTTCACCACCGACCTGCGAACCGACACGCTAGCTGATGGCTATCCTGAATTATTTTTAATGCTTTGTCTCTCAGGCTGGAGACGCCACACGAGTTCGTTTGGGTTTGACTCTCTGTTGTTCCCCGTCTTACAAACGGAAGCTAGGGCAGAAAGGCTCTCAGCAGGTTATTAAGCTGCTAGTGCGTAGTTTTCGTCGTTTGCGACTATTTTTTTGCGGCTTTTTACGTGGCAAACCGCCCCACGACATGCACCTAAGACTTCAAAATTCCCGTCGAATCCTAAATCAGCCCCAAGTTTTCTGTTTGATGTATTTTGAACTACTCATCAAAATGTCAAACGTGCGTTATTCACGCGGTGTTTCTTAATACTTAATGCGCATACTAACATAAAACGTTTTCGAGTCTAGTGACTTGTGGTTTAGTTAGTAAAGCGTGGTGACTAA
Organism: Vibrio algicola; assembly: GCF_009601765.2. Classification (NCBI taxonomy): domain Bacteria; kingdom Pseudomonadati; phylum Pseudomonadota; class Gammaproteobacteria; order Vibrionales; family Vibrionaceae; genus Vibrio; species Vibrio algicola. The sequence goes on along the minus strand of NZ_CP045699.1, from coordinate 1,870,995 downwards.
GTGGCTAATATTGCGCCACTTAGCGGTAATGCGTAAACTTAGCGGTAATCCATAAACTTAGCGGTAATCCATAAACTTAGCGGTAATCCATAAACTTAGCGGTAATCCATAAACTTAGCGGTAATCCATAAACTTAATGGTAACGCATAAACCTAGCGTAAGCTGCTCTTCATTATGCGAGCTTTATCGCGTTGCCAATCTTGGTTTTTCTGATCGTCGCGCTTATCGTGTAATTTCTTACCCTTAGCAACACCGATCTTCATTTTGACCCAAGATTGTGACCAGTAAAGCGATAGGGCAATGAGAGTCATGCCTTCACGATTTACACGACCAAATAGGTTGTCTAATTCACGACGATTAAGCAATAGCTTACGAACGCGAGTTGGGTTAGCGACAATATGGGTAGAAGCTTGATTTAATGGTACGATTGACGCGCCACTCAGAAATGCCTCGCCATCGCGAAGGAAGACATAGCTTTCTGCGATATTGGCTTTACCCTGACGTAAAGATTTAACTTCCCAACCTTGCAGCTCCATGCCTACTTCAATCTCATCATCGATGAAATATTCGTGTCGGGCTTGCTTGTTGAGAGCGATAGTATTGCTACCGACTTTGGATTTTTTCTTTGCCATAATCCCGACATTATACGGATTGCATTAATTTTGGCGAACCATTTTGTGCGCTTTCCTGTTAATATTTATGTTTATTTTTATAAATCTGCTCACTGCGTCATATTAGGAAGTATTATGCCTCACGTTAATCGTTCAGCTTTGGTTTCGTTTAGTGCTGAACAAATGTTCTTTTTGGTCAATGATGTAGAAAGTTATCCTGAGTTTCTTCCCGGTTGTTCAGGATCGAAACTGATAGAATCTAGCGATACTGCATTAATTGCCTCGGTAGATGTGGCCAAAGCGGGGATCAAAAAAACTTTTACCACTGCCAATGTAATGATCCCTGGCCGTGTGATTGAATTGCAGTTGGTGGATGGTCCATTTAAGAGTTTAACTGGGCGTTGGAATTTTATTCCGCTGGATGAATTTGCTTGTAAGATTGAGTTTCAATTGGATTTTGAATTTACCAGTAAGTTAATCGAGATGGCATTTGGTAAAGTATTTAAAGATTTGACTAATAATATGGTGAATTCGTTTACCCAAAGAGCAAAACAAGTGTATACCAATCCATAATTTGCCTGAGTAAGAAATAGGTCTCACTATTCGTTAGGTGTAAGATCGGTTATGTGCAAGATCGGTTATACGTAAGAAGAGTAAAAATATGACAGAACAAAATACAAATGATGAATTGATCCATGTCGAGGTGGTGTACGCTTTGTCGCACGAGCAACAGGTTTTTCAACTGGCTATTGCAAGTGATATGACGGTGCAAGAGATCATCGAGCAATCGGGAGTGTTGGTCGCGTATCCCGAGATCGATTTAAATGTGAATAAAGTTGGTGTGTTTAGTCGCAATATAAAACTCGATGCCACCGTTCGAGATAAAGACAGGATTGAGATTTATCGCCCATTACTTGCCGATCCGAAAGAAATTCGTCGTAAACGAGCGGCGCAAGCAAAAACCAAGTCGAATTAACTCTTCATAGAGTGGCTGATCGCTTTACTCAATATAAAAATCCCCACCGCAAAAATGCGAGTGGGGATTTTTTTATCGAAATAACCAACCTCTGCTTATGGCAGCGCTGTTATTGAAGAGGCGTATTGAAATCAGGGCTAAGCTTGAAATCTCCAGACGCCTTGGTGAGCGTTTGTGACATTTCATCGAACGTTACCTGAAAGTCTTTTTGTACTGTGTCATCGTGACCATGAGTAAAGTTATAAATGTAATACCAAGTATCAGGGTAACCATTTTGAATAAGCATAGGTGAACCCATAACAAAACGAACTTGTTCTTTGGTCATGCCAATACGAAGTTTATCAACATCCGGTTGTTCAACGTAGTTACCTTGGGCGATATCAATTCGATAGACGAAACGTTCTAGAACGCTACAGCCAGAGAGTAAAAGGGTAGAAACTAAAGGGATAATCATTATCCACTTTTTAAAATGCATAGTGGCTTTCTTTGTGTTTGAGGGTAAATAACTGCCCTGATGATAAACAAGCGCAGCCCATAAGTAAAAGCACTCTTGTTCGAAAGATGAAAATAAGACCACATTTTTAGAGTTTGGTTGCAGAAAAACAATAAAAAGCCCGAAAAATGAAAAGTTGATTGACGCCTATCATGCGTTTTAGGCAGAAACGGACCAGCCTAAATCCAAACCTTAAGCTGAGACAACAAATTGAAACCATCGCTCGAATCGGTTAAAAAAGTTGCATAAAAAACTTTACTGTATAAAAAGCCAGTATATACTGTTTGGACATACAGTGATTTTTTGGATCTTTTTAAGGTGGTTTTATGCTCTCTCATTTAAGTGTTAATAATTTTGCGATTGTTAAGTCTTTGCAGCTAGAGCTTTTCAAAGGAATGACAACCATTACCGGTGAAACGGGGGCGGGTAAATCGATTGCAATTGATGCGCTCGGACTTTGTTTAGGTGGGCGAGCCGATAGCAATATGGTACGTCCTGGTGAAGAGAAAACTGACGTTAGTGCTTCGTTTGTGTTGGATAACAACATTAACGCAACTCGCTGGTTAGAAGATAACGAATTGCTGGATGGTGGTGAGTGCATTATTCGCCGTATTATCACCAAAGAAGGGCGTTCGCGTGCTTTTATTAACGGTAATCCGGTGCCATTGTCGCAATTGAAATCACTGGGGCAAACCTTAGTGAATATTCATGGGCAACATGCGCATCACCAATTAATGAAGCAAGAATACCAACTGACTTTGCTTGATCAATATGCTGGGCATCAACGCCTAATTGAAACCAGTAAAAAAAGGTATTCAGATTGGCGTCAAAAGCAAAATCAATTGAAAACCTTACGCACTAATAGCCAAGATAATCTAGCGCAAAAGCAGTTGCTTGAATATCAAGTAAAAGAGCTCGATGAACTGGCATTAAATGAAGGTGAATTCACTGAACTTGAGCAAGAGCATAAGCTGTTATCCAGTAGTGGCGAAATAGCTTTAACTTGCCAGCAAGCACTGAATGAGCTTTATGACGGCGATGATGTTAATGCGTTAGCTTTGCTTAATTCGGTAAGCCATGCACTGGCAGAGTTAGTGACGCTGGATCCTAAATTGGCTCACCTGCCAAGTATGCTATCGGACGCCATGATTCAATTAGAAGAAACCCATTTAGAATTACGCTCTTATGCCGATGGTATCGATGTTGATCCGGCTCGTATTGCTGAAGTCGAACAGCGGTTTAGTAAAGTGATGAGTACCGCGCGCAAACATAATGTGTCTGCCGATGAGTTGTATCAACACCATCAAAATATTAAAGCGCAAATCGAAGCGTTAGATTGTTCCGATGAAAAATTCGAACAACTCGAACATGAAGTAGAAGAAAAGTATCAAGCCTTTCTGCAAGCGGCGGAAAAATTGAGCAAGAGTCGCAAACGTTATGCCAAAGAACTCAATAAGCTGATCACTCAAAGCATGCATGAATTAAGTATGGAAAAAGCCCAGTTCTGCATTGATATTAATAGCGAAGCCAAACATGCGGCGCCACTGGGCATCGACAGTATTAACTTTTTAGTCTCCGCCAATCCAGGGCAGCCGTTGCAAGCGATCGCTAAAGTGGCATCCGGTGGTGAGTTATCACGTATATCGCTGGCAATCCAAGTGATCACGGCGCAAAAAGTGCAAACCCCAAGCTTAATTTTTGATGAAGTGGATGTTGGGATCAGTGGGCCAACCGCCAGTGTGGTCGGAAAAATGTTGCGCCAATTAGGCGAATCAACCCAAGTTCTGTGTGTGACTCACTTACCGCAAGTGGCAGGTTCAGGGCATCAGCAGCTGTTTGTATCAAAACAAGCCAAAGCTGGCAAAACTGAAACCCGCATGCACTTTTTAGATAATAGCCAGAGAGTCGATGAACTGGCGCGTTTACTGGGTGGTAGTCAGATCACTGATTCAACCCGAGCTAACGCCAAAGAATTATTGGTGGCGGCTTAGCTGGCAGCTTATGTCGAGAACCTAGCTAAGGAAATACAATTGAATTGCTGGTGAGTTGCTATTGAGTTGGTGATTTAAAGCGTAAAATAAATTGTGGCATCTTGCTTGCTACCGGTGATTTTCAAGCTACAAGATGCCCAATTGTTTTTTATCTGTTTAGAGTTTTCGCGCCAAGCATTTTCGCACCAAGCATTTCGAGCTAGGCGTCTTCGTCTCTTAAACCCGTGAGTTAAAACAGTTTGAACGCGTGAGTTAAAATAGCTTGCTCGACCAACCGAGTTTTTTACGCAATACATGATAATAGCTGTAATCTTCAGGGTGGATCAGTTTTAAGCTACTTGGGCTTTTAAATATTTGGATCTCATCGCCAGGCGATACAGGTAGAGAAATTTGACCATCACAACTCACTTCTTGGGTGCCGCGATTATCTGGCGAGACTAATAATTTAATTGTGCGGTCGCCATCCACCACGAGTGGGCGGCTTGAAAGAGTATGGGGGAACATCGGCACCAACGAGATCGCATTTAAACTTGGCGATAAAATAGGGCCACCGCCCGACAAGGAATAAGCGGTTGAGCCGGTTGGGGTTGAAACAATCAGCCCATCAGCGCGTTGAGAAAAAGCAAATCTGTCATCAATATAGACTTCAAACTCAATCATGTGTGCCACTTTGCCAGGATGCAGCACCACTTCATTTAAGGCTGAGTTATGGCTTTTTACGTGTCCGTGACGATGCACTTCAGATTCAAGCAAGAAACGGTCTTCAACTAAATAGTGTCCTTGTAAGACTTTTAACAAACAGTTACGAAAATCTTCAGGGTTGAGATCGGTTAAAAATCCTAAGCTGCCACGGTTTACGCCAATCACAGAAATATCAAAGCGAGAGAGAATTCGCGCCGCGCCCAACATGTTGCCATCACCGCCAACCACAATAGCTAAATCGGCCAGTTCTCCAATCTTTAATAAGCTGGTAAAGCCTTCTTTTGGCAGGTCATCTAATATGTCGATCAAGCGATCATCAACTAAAACTTGATAGCCTTGTTCGACTAACCAAAAATACAATTCTTTATGTGTCTGTACCGCTTTATGGTTGCGGGGCTTACCAATAATGGCGATCACGTTAAACGGCTTTTGCATAATATCTTCTGCTCTTTCGTTAAGGATTCGTATTTTGCGCTTGAATCAAAAATCTTCGTCCCCATAATAAAGGCAAGTGGAACGACTATGCGAGTGTTTTTGGGTATTAAAGTTTGCTCAAACGCATAGTGCTGATTAATTTCTTGGAGATGTCATGACTGATAAACAAAATACGCCACACGAAGAAGAGTTGAAAGCGGAAGAAGTACAAGCAGAAGAATTGCTTGATAATGAAGAAATGGAAACGATTGGCGGTGAAGGCGATATCGATTGGGATAACGTTGAAACAGAAGGATCACTAGTGGCAGAACTAGAAGCGGCCTTAGTGGCAAGCCAAGTTCAAGTTAAAGAACAACAAGATTCAGTGCTTCGCGCCAAAGCAGAAGTTGAAAACATGCGTCGTCGTAGCGAGCAGGAAATTGATAAAGCGCGTAAATATGCCCTGAACAAATTTGCTGAAGAGCTGCTACCTGTGATCGACAACCTAGAGCGCGCAGTACAAGCGGCAAATCCTGAAGATGAAGCGGTTAAAGCAATCCTTGAAGGGGTTGAAATGACACATAAATCATTTGTTGATACCGTATCAAAATTTGGTCTAGACGTTATTAATCCTGAAGGTGAAGCGTTTAACCCTGAACTGCATCAGGCGATTGGCATGCAAGAAAGCCCAGATCACGAATCAAATACCGTGATGATCGTCTTGCAAAAAGGCTATCAATTAAATGGTCGTGTGATCCGTCCTGCGATGGTGATGGTGGCGAAATAACTTTAAGCCGATCCATTTAAGCTTTTTAATGTCGAGAATGTAAAATTCTCGACATTTTTTTATCTCGTCCCTTGAAATGAATTTTGCAGCCCTTATCTATATTCACTGCAAAGGGCATCTTTAAGTGACTTGAATATATACATGCCAAGATGTTTGTTTAAATAAAGGCATCAAACTAATTTACAGATAGGGTTGAAATCCAAATCTGAGCCCCCATCTCTTTTGTATGAAAAAGCTGGGTACAGCATAACTGATTAACTGAATTGTTTGGAGAATGTTCTAATGGGTAGAATCATTGGTATTGATTTAGGTACAACTAACTCATGTGTTGCGGTATTAGACGGCGACAAACCACGTGTAATTGAAAATGCTGAAGGCGAACGCACAACAGCATCGGTAGTGGCTTACACCGACGGCGAAATCTTAGTAGGTCAACCTGCAAAACGCCAAGCAGTCACTAACCCAGAAAATACATTGTTTGCTATCAAACGTTTGATCGGTCGTCGTTTTGAAGACGAAGAAGTTCAACGTGATATCGAAATCATGCCTTACAAAATTGTAAAAGCAGATAACGGTGATGCATGGGTAGAAGCGAAAGGCCAACAAATGGCTGCTCCTCAAGTATCGGCTGAAATCTTGAAGAAAATGAAAAAGACGGCTGAGGATTTCCTTGGTGAAGAAGTAACTGCAGCAGTAATCACTGTTCCTGCTTACTTCAACGATGCACAACGTCAAGCAACCAAAGATGCTGGCCGTATCGCAGGTCTAGAAGTTAAACGTATTATCAACGAACCAACAGCTGCAGCACTTGCTTACGGTCTTGATAAAAAAGGCGGCGACCGCACTATCGCAGTTTACGACCTTGGTGGTGGTACATTTGATATCTCTATCATCGAAATTGATGAAGTTGAAGGCGAGAAAACTTTCGAAGTACTTTCTACCAATGGTGACACTCACCTAGGTGGCGAAGATTTCGATACACGTCTAATTAACTACTTAGTATCAGAATTCAAAAACGAGCAAGGCATCGATCTGACAAAAGATCCTCTTGCAATGCAACGTGTGAAAGAAGCAGCAGAAAAAGCGAAGATCGAACTTTCTTCAGCTCAACAAACTGACGTAAACCTTCCATACGTTACTGCAGATGCGACGGGTCCTAAGCACATGAACGTTAAAGTGACACGTGCCAAACTAGAATCTCTAGTTGAAGACCTAGTTCAACGTTCTCTTGAGCCGCTTAAAGTTGCTCTAGCAGATGCAGACCTAAGCGTTGGCGATATCACAGATGTTATCTTGGTTGGTGGTCAAACACGTATGCCAATGGTTCAAGCTAAAGTAACTGAATTCTTTGGTAAAGAACCACGTAAAGACGTTAACCCTGATGAAGCCGTTGCCGTAGGCGCAGCTGTTCAAGGTGGTGTTCTTGCTGGTGACGTAAAAGACGTTCTTCTACTAGACGTTACTCCTCTATCTTTCGGTATCGAAACGATGGGCGGCGTAATGACAAAACTGATTGAGAAAAACACTACGATTCCTACTAAAGCGAATCAAGTATTCTCAACGGCAGAAGACAACCAAAGCGCGGTAACGATTCACGTATTACAAGGTGAGCGTAAGCAAGCGACTTACAACAAATCTCTAGGTCAATTTAACCTAGAAGGCATCAATGCAGCACCACGCGGCATGCCTCAAATCGAAGTAACATTCGACTTGGATGCGGATGGTATCTTGAACGTGTCGGCTAAAGATAAAGCGACCGGTAAAGAGCAAAAAATCACTATCCAAGCTTCTGGTGGCCTAAGCGACGAAGAAATCGAAAAAATGGTTCAAGAAGCTGAAGCTAACAAAGAAGAAGATAAAAAATTCGAAGAGTTAGTGACGACGCGTAACCAAGCGGATCAAATGATCCACGGTACTCGTAAGCAAATGGAAGAAGCTGGCGACAAGCTTCCAGAAGAAGACAAAACCAACATCGAAAAAGCGATTGGCGAGCTAGAGCGTGTTAAGTCTGGTGACGACAAAGCGGCTATCGATGAAAAAGTTCAAGCGTTAGCAGCGGCTGCGCAAAAACTAATGGAAATGGCTCAACAACAAACTCAAGGCGCAGAAGGTGAGCAAGCTCAACCTGAAGACGACGTAGTGGATGCTGAGTTTGAAGAAGTAAAAGACGAAGACAAAAAATAATCCATTGGATTAAGTCGAGTCTGAAAGTGAGCGATCTTCATCGCTCACTCATATCAGAATAAGCTGCGGGCGTTAGAGGTTTCTCTCTCGCCCGCACTTTTCGATAAAAATAACCGTATTAAAATTGAAACTGTGGATCTAAAATTGTCTCTCTTGATAAAAGTGTCGATTGGTATAATGGCTTTTATCCAGATAGATACATACATAAGTTAATACATGGTCAGTGGTCATTAGCAGCATTGGCTTTAAAGAATAAAATTGGTGAATCAAGCATGTCAAAACGTGATCTTTATGAAGTATTAGGCGTCAGCCGTGATGCATCCGAACGTGATATCAAAAAGGCGTACAAACGTCTGGCGATGAAATTCCACCCTGACCGTAATCAGGAAGCGGATGCAGCTGAAAAGTTTAAAGAAGTGAAAGAAGCGTATGAGATTTTAACCGATGCACAGAAAAAACAAGCGTACGACCAATACGGTCATGCTGCCTTTGAACAAGGTGGCATGGGCGGTGGCGGCGGCGGTGGTGGTTTTGAAGATATGTTTGGCGATGTGTTCGGCGATATCTTTGGCGGTGGAGGCGGCGGTCGTCGTGGCGGTGGTCAACGCGCGCAACGTGGCTCAGATCTGCGCTACAACATGGAAATGTCTTTAGAAGACGCGGTTCGTGGTTGTGAAAAAGAAATTAATATTCCGACCCTAGCAGAATGTGATGTGTGTGATGGTAGCGGTGCGAAAGCCGGTTCAAGTTCACAAACCTGTGGCACTTGTCATGGTCACGGCCAAGTACAAATGCGCCAAGGTTTCTTTGCGGTGCAACAAACCTGTCCAACCTGTCATGGTAAAGGCAAGATCATTAAAGATCCTTGTAACTCTTGTCATGGTGAAGGTCGCAAGCAAAAGAACAAAACGCTTAATGTTAAAATCCCAGCCGGTGTTGATACTGGCGACCGTATTCGTTTAACTGGAGAAGGCGAAGCCGGAGAACGTGGCGCACCAGCGGGTGATTTATACGTTGAAGTGCATTTACGTCAGCACCATATTTTTGAGCGCGACGGCAGTAACTTACATTGTGAAGTGCCCGTTAGCTTTACTTTAGCGGCATTAGGCGGCGAAGTGGAAGTACCAACCTTAAATGGTCGCTTTAAATTGAAAGTGCCAGCCGAAATGCAAACCGGACGTATGTTCCGTATGCGCGGTAAAGGCGTGAAGTCAGTTCGAGGTGGCGCGGTAGGCGATTTGATCTGTAAGTTAGTCGTCGAAACTCCGGTTAAATTAAGCTCTCGTCAAAAAGAATTACTGCGTGAATTAGAAGATTCATTTGGTGGTGAAGCCAGTCAAAAGCATAAGCCTAAATCAGAAGGCTTCTTTGATGGGGTTAAAAAATTCTTTGATGATTTGAAAGGCTAATCTCTTTGATCACCACATGAGTTATTGATTGAATAAACCAAAGCCTACCTTAGCGTAGGCTTTTTGCTATTTTAAGCATTGTTTCAGCCTGACTGATAGTTTGTTGTCGTGAGGATTGCAGCGTACTAATGCCTTAATGAGATGAATAAGGTATGATTAGCGCCAGATCTGAAATTTTTTGTGAGTAAGTAATGCGCATATTTACTTTAGTGCTAATCGCCTTATTAGGTTTGCTTCAGTATGATTTGTTTTTTGGTAAAAATGGCTTAGTGGATTATAACGCCGTGCATTCTGATATTGCGGTGCAAGAGCAAGTAAATACCAGTTTAAAAAAACGTAACGATTTGATGTTTGCTGAGATTGACGATTTACGTCAAGGGCTTGATGCAATTGAAGAACGTGCCAGGCACGAATTGGGCTTGATCAAAAAAGGCGAAACATTTTACCGTATCACCGGTGATGATACCGATGATGGCTCGACTTTTAATTCAGATGCGGGCTGATCCTCTTTCATACTTTACTCGGCAGTCGAATGCTTTGTATTGCGTAATGTGCTTATTATCCTGTCATTTAGATTTAAGGGGGAAGTTGTGATGCGTCCCCGTTATCACCTTTTAATCATCTAGGTTATCTCTTAACTATGACTCACTCTTCATCTGGTGCTCATCAAAAAACGATACCGACTTTTGCAGTCGTGGTTCCGGCGGCAGGGGTTGGCAAGCGTATGCAAGCCAATCAGCCTAAGCAGTATTTACTATTGCATGGTAAAACATTACTCGAGCATACGGTTGAGCGCTTATTGTCGCACCCAAACATTGATTTAGTGGTCATTGCGGTGAGTGAGGGGGATGAATATTTCCCTGAGTTATCGTTATCAAATCGAAGTGATGTGGTTCGGGTTAATGGCGGCCAAGAGCGTGTTGATTCAGTATTATCAGGCTTGGAATATTTAAGTGAGCATCACGGCTCGCAATACGCATGGGCGCTGGTGCACGATGCGGCGCGCCCTTGTGTTACTCATCTTGATATCACTAAGTTGATTGACGCATGTCTTGGCAGTTCAACCCCATTATGCGGTGGGATCTTAGCTTCACCAGTTCGCGATACTATGAAACAAGCTATGACTCAACAAGCCACTAGTCAGCTAACCACGACTCAGCAAGGCATGGCGCAAGTGACGATTGCTCACACTGTCGATCGCAGCCAGCTATGGCACGCATTAACGCCGCAAATGTTTCCATTAGAGTCACTCAAAAATGCACTCTCTACAGGGTTAAGCAAAGGCCTTGCGATCACCGATGAAGCTTCTGCGATCGAGGCTTGTGGCCTATCACCGTTATTGGTGACTGGACGTGCGGATAATATCAAAGTGACACAACCTGAAGATTTGGCATTAGCGGAATTCTTCTTGCATAAACAGATTAAATCAAGCAACAGTAAATAAGAGGTTTCGATGATTCGTATTGGACACGGTTTTGATGTACATAAATTTGGTGGTCAAGGGCCAGTTATTATTGGTGGTGTCGCGGTTCCTTATGAGCAAGGCTTGATCGCGCATTCTGATGGCGATGTGGCATTACACGCTTTAACCGATGCGTTGCTTGGTGCAATTGCTGCTGGCGATATTGGTAAACATTTTCCCGACACCGATGAGCAATGGAAAGACGCGAATAGCCGCGATTTATTGCGTGAAGTGTACCGCTTGGTGAAAGAAAAAGGCTATGTAATTGGTAACGCCGATGTCACCATTATCGCTCAAGCACCAAAAATGCTGCCGTATATTGAATCAATGCGGGCGGCGATAGCGCAAGATCTCGAAACCAGTATCGATAACATCAATGTGAAAGCGACCACCACAGAAAAGCTCGGTTTCACCGGTCGTAAAGAAGGCATTGCTTGCGAAGCGGTTGCGTTAATTCAATCAGTGAATTCTAACTAATTTATCACCTCATTTTAAAATAAGAAGACCATGACAGACATTCTAGCCTCATTAGCGTATCAACTGAGCACCCCGATAGCCCAAGCGAAAGTGAAAGCTCAAGCCAGTGACTTCCAAGTACGAGAAGATTTAGGTTTTGATTTTTCCGGCCACGGTAATCACTTAATGGTCAGGATTCGTAAGCAAGGTGAAAACACCAGTTATGTCGTGAATGAACTGGCCAAGGCCTGTGGCGTACCATCGAGCAACGTTGGTTGGGCGGGACTAAAAGATCGTCATGCAGTGACCGAGCAATGGTTGAGCGTACAAGGTGCTAAGGCTGAGGGTTTTGATATTACCCAATTTGAAGCCGATCACCCAAGTGTCAAAATTCTGGCGACTGCTTATCATAATAAAAAATTACGCCCCGGCGATCTGATTGGTAATCAGTTTGTGATCCGTTTAGCGCAAGTATCCGACATTAACGATGTTTGCCAGCGTTTAGAGAAAGTGAAATTGAATGGTGTGCCTAACTATTACGGCGCGCAGCGTTTTGGTCGAGAAGGTAATAACTTAGAAGAAGCACGTCGTTGGGGGCGTGACAATGTCCGCACTCGTAATCAAAATAAACGTAGCCTATACCTTTCTACAGCCCGTTCTTGGATCTTTAACCAAGTGGTGTCACATCGAATTGAGAGTCAGTGTTTTTCACAATTGCTCAATGGTGATATTGTGATGAATAGTCAAGGGAATCATCAATTAGTCGATCAAAACAACATGGCTGAATTGCAAGCCCAATTGGATAATGAAACAGTACAATTGACCGCGCCATTGGCGGGCGATAATGCTTTGCCAACCCAAGACGATGCCGAAGCATTAGAGCGACCATTCTTAGATGCCGAACAAGATTTAATGGCGCTTATTTGTGGCAATCGCATGCGTCATGATCGTCGTCCCGTCGCCTTATTTGCACAAAATCTAACATGGACCCACGATGACGATAGCGTCACGTTATCATTTAGTTTACCGGCAGGCTGCTTTGCCACCTCAATTCTACGTGAGTTGATTAACGAAATTGCGTTTGAACGTACTTACGAATAAAGCATAGATAATGTGCGATTGGAAGGCGGATTTTCTAAGTGATAAAACATAAGAATAAGGGATGATAAATGAAAATATTACTGAGTAATGATGATGGCGTGCATGCGCAAGGTATCAATACATTGGCGCAAGCGTTGTCGGATATTGCTGAAGTGATCATAGTGGCGCCAGATAGAAACCGCTCTGGAGCCTCAAATTCATTAACTCTTGAAAACCCGTTACGAGTCAATCAAATTCGCCCGAATGTCTACAGCGTACAAGGTACGCCAACTGATTGTGTGCATTTTGCATTAAATGAATTAATGAAAGACGAATTGCCAGATTTGTTGGTTTCCGGCATCAATCATGGTGCCAATCTTGGTGATGATGTGCTGTATTCCGGCACTGTCGCCGCGGCGATGGAAGGGCACTTCTTAGGTATACAAGCGATTGCGATTTCACTGGTCGGTCATACCCATTTTGAGAGCGCAGCCCAAATTGCAAAAGATTTGGTATTGCAACATGTGAAACACCCTATTCCTAGGCAACAACTGATCAATGTCAATGTGCCTGACCTAGCGTTAGAACAACTGGCCGGAACAAGCGTAACTCGACTGGGTGCTCGTCATCACGCCGAAGATATGATCAAGCAACTCGATCCGAGAGGGCAAGAAGTTTATTGGTTAGGGCCTCCAGGTAAAGAAGCCGATAACGGTGAAGGCACCGATTTCTATACGATTGAAAAAGGCGAAGTATCAATCACGCCATTACGAGTTGATTTAACTGCACATAAAGCCATTGCGGGTATGCAGGATTGGTTGAAGTAATAACGCGGTTATCTTTTACCTTACGGATTTTCATTTTAATAAAGACAATACACAGGCAATAATGAAGAATATTAAAGCCCATCAATTAGCTGATTTTTTAATGGATAACGGCATCAATAACCCTCAAATTTTAGAGGTGATGCAAACTCTGCCAAGAGAGTATTTTTTGCCTCAAGCGATGCGTCATCAAGCTTATGACAATAATGCGCTTCCTATTGGTGCAGGGCAGACTATCTCTCAGCCCTATATTGTGGCAAAAATGACGCAATTGTTGGAACTTAAACCGCATAGCCGAGTATTAGAAATTGGCACCGGATCTGGTTATCAAACGGCTATTTTATCCAAATTAGTGGATCACGTTTATTCAGTGGAGCGGATCAAGTCTTTGCAGTGGAATGCTAAACGCTTATTAAAGCAATTGGATGTTTACAATGTATCGACCAAACATGGTGACGGCTGGCAAGGTTGGGCGGCAAAAGGTCCTTATGATGCGATTATTGTTACCGCAGCAGCGGCACACCTACCACCTGCTTTATTTGACCAATTAGCCGAAGGGGGGCGTTTAATCATCCCAATCGGTGACCAACAGCAAAATTTAATCAAAATACAAAAGCGACAAGGTGAGTGCCTATCTACTTTGGTAGAAGCGGTAAGATTTGTCCCTTTAATATCTGGGGACTTAGCCTAAATTGAACAGAAATTCGATGTTGCACTGGATGAAATGGAGCGCCACTATTTTGGCTTTATTGTCATTATTATCAGGTTGTGCGCTAAATGGTACAAAAGACGGACGCGGCAGCTTTAAGGGTAGCTACTATCAAGTGAAAAAAGGCGACAGTGTGTTTACCATAGCCTATATGGCAGACAAAGATTTTAATGAAATCATCCGCTTTAACCACCTAAAACCCCCTTACACTATCCGCCCAGGTCAGAAGCTAAACCTATGGCGCACAGCTTATGTTCCACCATCATTTGATGGAACCGGCGCAGGGGGGAGTCAAAATAAGGCTTCATCTAAGACTAAAGTGGTGCAAAAACAATCATCGACAGCTGTTGAACAATCGAAATCAGAAGAGTATGTTGGTAACACAAGTAAACAAAGTGTTAATCAAAATGTCACTGCAACGACACAACCAAATGAAAAAATAGATAAATGGGTGTGGCCAACCAGAGGACGAGTAATATCTAAGTTTGCTTTAGGTGACCAAGGTAACAAAGGACTCGATATTGCTGGGCAACGAGGTCAAGATGTATCCGCTACCGCATCAGGGGTGGTGGTATATGCGGGTAACGCACTTCGAGGCTATGGGAATCTCATTATTATTAAACATAATGAAGACTATCTCAGCGCTTATGCTCACAATGATAGCTTGCTAATAACAGAAGGACAAAGTGTAAAAACTGGCCAGAAAATTGCAACAATGGGCAGTACCGGTACCAATAGTGTTCGGTTACATTTTGAAATTAGATACAAAGGTAAGCCGGTTAATCCAAATAACTACTTACCATAAGGACATATTAAGTTGTTATGTCTTGCTAACTTAATTCGCCAGGGGAGGCGCTTATGAGTATCAGCAATGCAGCAGTTAAAACCAACGACATCGATAATAGAAAATTTGATGTTAAAGCAGTAGAAGCCAAAACTCGCAAGGAAGAGAAAAAAGGCGAGTATGAAGTCTCGGCCAAAAACCTTGATGCCACTCAACTTTACTTAGGTGAAATCGGCTTTTCTCCTCTACTGACCGCAGAAGAAGAAGTGCTTTATGCACGCCGAGCTTTACGTGGTGATGCCGCAGCTCGTAAACGTATGATTGAAAGTAATCTGCGTTTAGTGGTTAAGATTTCTCGTCGTTATAATAGCCGTGGTTTAGCGTTACTCGATTTAATCGAAGAGGGAAACCTTGGCCTTATCCGCGCGGTCGAAAAATTTGACCCAGAAAGAGGTTTTCGCTTCTCGACTTATGCGACCTGGTGGATCAGACAAACCATCGAACGGGCGTTAATGAATCAAACCCGTACCATTCGGTTGCCAATTCATGTGGTTAAAGAGTTGAATATCTACTTGCGTACTGCGCGTGAACTGGCGCAAAAACTCGATCATGAACCAACCGCAGAAGAAATTGCAGAAACGTTGGATAAGCCAGTGGGTGATGTGTCAAAAATGCTGCGCTTGAATGAGCGTATCAGCTCTGTCGATACCCCAATTGGTGGCGATGGTGAAAAAGCCCTGCTAGATATTATCCCTGATATCCATAATTCAGATCCGGAAGTGTCTACTCAAGATGATGATATTCGAAATTCATTAATCAATTGGTTAGATGAACTCAACCCAAAACAAAAAGAAGTATTAGCGCGCCGCTTTGGACTTTTAGGCTATGAGCCCTCCACTTTAGAAGAAGTTGGTCGTGAAATTAATCTAACTCGTGAACGTGTGCGTCAAATCCAAGTTGAAGGCTTACGTCGCTTAAGAGAGATCTTAATGAAACAAGGCTTGAATATGGAGTCATTGTTTAACGTTGAAAATGATTAAACGAAACGCTAATGACTCATTAACCCAATCTAAGCTAAGCCAAGAAAAGCTAAGAATAGAATAGAAAAATACAGTACAGAAAAATAAAAGGGAAGCCAGCGTGGCTTCCCTTTTCTATTTTTAGGCTATCAAGCTATTTAACTTCAATCAGATCATCCGGTTTCCAGCTAAGATCGAAGTATGCTTTGGTTGGGCCAAATAAGCGGAATAAGAAGAACCAGCCTTTATTAGGGGCTTTGTTGCGTAATTCAAATTTAGAGGTGACAACACTAGAATGGTATTATTTCAATCAATTCGGTAAGTTTTAGGCATACCTAGCCCTGTTAGTTTATTTAAAGCTTTGATCATTGCGTAAGCTTCCCCAACTTGGGCATTATAATTTCTTAAGCTGAGTGTTCCGCCCAATAGCTTTTTCACTCGATGCATTGCCGTTTCTGAAATTGACCTTTTATGATACCCAAACCGTGTTTTCCACTGCTTATTAGAACCATAAAACTGTTGAAACCCGACGGATAAATTTCGTGGATGTCCCTTTTCCCAAAAGACTGCACCAAGTCTTGGAGGCACAAGTGGGGTGGCTTTTTTGATACGAATGGCTTCATAGCATTGTCGAGTATCGTAAGCACTATCGCCTGATACTTTTAAGATCTTTCGACGTGTTTGCTTTAGTAAATTAGGTAGAACGTCTCCGTCACTGACATTCGAGAAAGTGAGTTCTGCCGCAATAATTTCATGAGTAACGACATCAACACCTATATGTAACTTACGCCAGATCCGGCGCTTCCCATCAGTTCCATGTTTCCTGACTTTCCATTCACCCTCGCCGTAAACCTTGAGGCCAGTAGAATCAATGGCTAAGTGTTGTATCGTGCCACGAGCTTTCGTTTTGAATGAGACTTCAACCTCTTTAGCCCTACGACTAATACAAGAATAATGAGGGCAAGTGAGCGGGACATTAGCAAGTTGAAATACAGAATCAATAAATCCCTGCAATGCTCTTAAGGGCATTGAAAATATACGTTTTACCATAAGCGCTGTTGTTATTGCTAAATCACTGAAAATACGAGGTCTACCACGTAGCCCTTGTTTAGCTTCTTTCCATTCTTGGATAGCTTCTTCATCAATCCAGAAAGTCAGTGAACCACGTTTAATCAGTGATTGATTATATAACTTCCAGTTTTTGGTCTTATAACGAGGTTTTGGCATGAATATCGATGGTTTAGTGGGGAGTAAACGATCTGATCGTCAGTTTCACATTTAGTTTCATCGAATTACGCAACAAAGCCCTAAAAAACAAGTAATTATTAATACTGTGATCTAAGGGTAATTATTATGAATAGAGATGAAAAAAAGGGAGGGAGTACTCTTTCTTGATGTTTTTAAGGGTTAATAAAACTTGGTTAATATTGAGCAGTTCAATATCAATAAGATGATTCATTGGCTGGTTTGAGTTAATTATCTCGAGTGGCGAATGTTTATGTCGATACTCGAGATAATAAGGTTAGCTAGAAAGTGCCGTTACTTTAGTCGTCAGTAAGGCTTAGAGT
Organism: Vibrio algicola; assembly: GCF_009601765.2. Taxonomy (NCBI): domain Bacteria; kingdom Pseudomonadati; phylum Pseudomonadota; class Gammaproteobacteria; order Vibrionales; family Vibrionaceae; genus Vibrio; species Vibrio algicola. The sequence goes on along the minus strand of NZ_CP045699.1, from coordinate 1,853,526 downwards.
AAAATCACCGTACCACTACATAGCCCTGAACTCATAGCAGCGTTTTTAAGCGATACAATGCCTCTAATGCTTCTCTTGGGCTCATATCATCGGGATTAATTTGGCTCAATGCTTGCTCCACTTCACTTGGATCGGGGATCAAACTCAACTGTTGCTCAACTCGTACCGGTTTTACGCCCGTATTATTTTGCACCGCTTTTTGCTGACCAAGTGATTCAAGTTGCTTAAGTTTGTTTTTGGCTTGGGTGATCACTTGTTTGGGAACACCGGCCAAACTGGCGACCGCTAAACCATACGATTTACTGGCCGCGCCTTCTTGTACCGCATGCATAAAGGCGATGGTGTCACCGTGCTCGATGGCATCAAGGTGAACATTAGCCAGATTATCAATTTGGTTTGGCAGCTCGGTTAATTCAAAATAATGGGTGGCAAATAAGGTCAGCGCGCCAATCTTGCTCGCCAACCATTGCGCACTGGCCCAAGCTAATGACAAACCATCGTAAGTGCTGGTCCCGCGGCCAATTTCATCCATTAGTACCAAACTATTTTTAGTCGCATTATGCAAAATATTGGCAGTTTCGGTCATTTCGACCATAAAGGTAGAGCGGCCAGAGGCAAGATCATCTTGCGCGCCAATACGGGTAAAGATCCGATCAATCGAGCCGATAGTGGCGGACTCGGCCGGAACATAACTGCCAATGTGAGCCAATAACGCAATTAAGGCCGTTTGACGCATATAAGTCGATTTACCCCCCATGTTAGGACCGGTGATGATCAGCATTTGACGCTGCGGATTTAATTCAATCGGGTTGGCAATAAAAGGTTCGCTTAGCACCTGTTCGACCACGGGGTGACGACCGGCGGTAATGCTCAAGCCAGCGGTTTTAGTCATCGTTGGGCGACAATAGTTAAGGGTGTCGGCGCGTTCGGCTAAGTTTTGCAGTACATCAAATTGAGATAATGCCGAGGCGAGATTTTGCAACGCTTCAAGATCGGGTATCAATAAGTCAAATAACTCTTCCCATAAACGTTTCTCTAGTGCCAGCGCTTTGGATTTCGAATTAAGCACTTTATCTTCATGCTCTTTAAGCTCAGGAATAATGTAGCGTTCGGCATTTTTTAAGGTTTGACGGCGCACATAATGCGGAGGCACTAAATGGCTTTGACCGCGGCTAACTTGAATAAAGAATCCGTGCACATTGTTGTAACCAACTTTTAAGCTCTCAATGCCATGACGTTCTTTTTCATCTGCTTCCATTTTATCTAAGTAATCTTTGGCACCATCAGCCAAATTGCGTAATTCATCTAACTCGGCGTTGTAGCCTTGTTCTAATACGCCACCATCACGGATCACTACCGGCGGATTTTCTTTTATTGCTCGCTCCAGTAATTCACAAATTGAATCCATTGGCTGGGTTAGAGCGGTGAGTTTTTGCAGATAGTCATGCTTAAAATCGGCAGAAAGAGAGGCTAATTCCGGCAATTGTTGCATGGCATTTCGTAAGCGAGCCAGATCTCTTGGGCGAGCAGAGCGCAGTGCCAAACGGGCTAAAATACGTTCAATATCGCCAATGCCTTTTAATACAGGATGCAAATCAGCAAAGTAGGTGTTTTGTTTTAATTCGCTGATGGCATCAAGACGCTGATCCAATACTCGGCTATTACGTACCGGCTGATGTAGCCAACGCTTAAACATCCGGCTGCCCATTGGAGTGGCGGTGTGATCAAGTACTTCTGCTAATGTGTTATCGCTACCACCGGCAAGGTTTTGGGTGATCTCTAAATTACGGCGAGTGGCGGCGTCTAAGATAACTGAATCATCTTGTCGGTCTAAAGTTAGCGAGCGAATATGCGGCAGGGCGGTGCGCTGGGTATCTTTTACATATTGAATTAAGCAACCGGCGGCGCATAAACCGAGCTTGGCATTTTCTACGCCAAAACCCACTAAGTCGCGTGTGCCAAATTGCAAGTTGAGTTGTTGCTTGGCAGTATCGAGCTCAAATTCCCAGATCGGGCGGCGACGTTGACCTTTGGTTTTTTCCAATAACTCACGGCTGGCAAAATCTTCTGGATACAATAATTCTTTCGGTGAGGTTCTTTGTAACTCAGCTTGCATTGCTTCAAAGCTTTGTGGCTCGCATAACTGGAAGCGGCCCGAAGTCATATCTAAAGTGGCGTAACCAAATTTATCGTCTTGCTGGAAAATAGCCGCGACTAAGTTATCGATCCGCTCTGGCAATAAAGCTTCGTCGGTGACAGTGCCAGGAGTCACAATGCGCACCACTTTACGCTCAACCGGCCCTTTGCTGGTGGCAGGATCGCCAACTTGCTCACAAATGGCGACCGATTCACCTAATTGGACTAATTTGGCGAGATAACCTTCGACTGCATGATAAGGCACGCCCGCCATTGGAATAGGCTCGCCAGCAGAAGCGCCACGCTTGGTGAGTGAGATATCCAATAACTGGGAAGCACGTTTAGCATCGCTGTAAAACAATTCATAAAAATCGCCCATACGATAAAACAGCAAGATGTCAGGGTTTTCCGCTTTTAAACGTAAATATTGCTGCATCATAGGTGTATGTAATGCTTTTGTGGCGTTGTTTTTAGTGGCTTCTTTTGGCATTTAGGTACCATAAATCAATAAGTTATGAGTTTTCGGGATTTTCAATAAGTCCCACTAAGTATCAAAAGGTTTCATTGTAGCGCGATAATTAGTGTAGGTAAAAGTATGGTTTTTTTTATTTCCTATACTGGCTTTGTTGCGTAATTCAAATTTAGAGGTGACAACACTAGAATGGTATTATTTCAATCAATTCGGTAAGTTTTAGGCATACCTAGCCCTGTTAGTTTATTTAAAGCTTTGATCATTGCGTAAGCTTCCCCAACTTGGGCATTATAATTTCTTAAGCTGAGTGTTCCGCCCAATAGCTTTTTCACTCGATGCATTGCCGTTTCTGAAATTGACCTTTTATGATACCCAAACCGTGTTTTCCACTGCTTATTAGAACCATAAAACTGTTGAAACCCGACGGATAAATTTCGTGGATGTCCCTTTTCACAAAAGACTGCACCAAGCCTTGGGGGCACAAGTGGGGTGGCTTTTTTGATACGAATGGCTTCATAGCATTGTCGAGTATCGTAAGCACCATCGCCTGATACTTTTAAGATCTTTCGACGTGTTTGCTTTAGTAAATTAGGTAGAACGTCTCCGTCACTGACATTCGAGAAAGTGAGTTCTGCCGCAATAATTTCATGAGTAACGACATCAACACCTATATGTAACTTACGCCAGATCCGGCGCTTCCCATCAGTTCCATGTTTCCTGACTTTCCATTCACCCTCGCCGTAAACCTTGAGGCCAGTAGAATCAATGGCTAAGTGTTGTATCGTGCCACGAGCTTTCGTTTTGAATGAGACTTCAACCTCTTTAGCCCTACGACTAATACAAGAATAATGAGGGCAAGTGAGCGGGACATTAGCAAGTTGAAATACAGAATCAATAAATCCCTGCAATGCCCTTAAGGGCATTGAAAATATACGTTTTACCATAAGCGCTGTTGTTATTGCTAAATCACTGAAAATACGAGGTCTACCACGCAGCTCTTGTTTAGCTTCTTTCCATTCTTGGATAGCTTCTTCATCAATCCAGAAAGTCAGTGAACCACGTTTAATCAGTGATTGATTATATAACTTCCAGTTTTTGGTCTTATAACGAGGTTTTGGCATGAATATCGATGGTTTAGTGGGGAGTAAACGATCTGATCGTCAGTTTCACATTTAGTTCCATCAAATTACGCAACAAAGCCGGTTGGAAACGTCGCAATTGGCGTAAAGCAAATAAAAAACCGATAGCTCATCAAGACCTTTGGGAGCTAGTGGATAAACGAAGTGCAGATAAAAAAGTTGAGGTGAGGAAAGTCGCTGCCTGTTCCGCAGGAAAAGGTGCTGCTTATAGATACGCGCTTGCAGCGGCGAATCGTCAATTATAATAAGAATGAATCACTTGTTGGCATAGCCAGCAGGTGTTTTTTTGTTGTTACTGGATTTGAAGGTGGCATTGAACACTACAAGTTACAAAACGGTATTTTTCTACGTGCCAGGTAATCACATGGGAACCAATAACATAGGAGGACGTCCCATGAGATTTCTAAAACTAAAAGAAGTAATGCAAAAGACCGCCCTTAGCCGTTCAGCGATTTACAGAAAAATGAATGATAATAACTTTCCGCAATCAATCAATTTAGGTGATAGAGCCGTCGCTTGGGTGGATAGTGAGGTTGAGGATTAGATGGAAGCGTGTTTGGGAGAACGTGGAGTTAGGGAGCGATAGCTTTCACCGAAATGATGAGTGTGAAGAGGATGTTGATGCTTTCTCTTCATGTTTTACGTAATGCTTAAACTAAGAATCGAACACATTGTAACTTATTCTTGTCGGGTGGACGACACCTGTTACCAAGTGCCGTCTCCCTAAGAACCCAGCGTGCAACTTTCACTGCACTGTGCCTTTTGGCCACAGCGTATTAACCACTTCCGCTGCTTGTGAAATTACGCATCTGACGTCGATTCACTTCTGTTCATCATACTGACTCCCTAGCACTTACCCGATTTATGTGGTTATCAGGAGGAGCTTCCTCTCGCGATTCAGTTCCCGTCCATCAGATAGACTTTGTTACATTGTCAGGCTCGCTTCTCACGCCCCAAAGTTTGTTGCGCTTCTAAATACGTTACAGATAGCCAGCTAGTTTTGATATACAAAAAGTAATGTGTAGCAAAACGCAAGTCCTGCCCCCACCACTACTTCTCTAAGTGATTTAGAAAGCCAAATCACTAGGGTCCAGAAAATGAGTTAGGAACTATAAATATGTAACCAAAACTACTTAGCCACAAGATAACAAAAGACAACAAGATGAGGCTGACAATGCCAGCCACAACAGTCACTGTTATCATTCGAATGATAATACACTGATGGTATTTACAAAATGCTCAAATATAACTATCACCATCGATAGCTTACATTAAGCGATCCGCCCCATTCACTACCGTGCGTAGATTCAGTCGCAGTGACCCCCCCATTAATTTGAACAGCACTAGTCACATCACTAGTCAGCCCCAAACCCACCGTTATAGAGTTTTCTCCACGACTCTGCCCGACAAAATCTTGCTTGTAATTGGGGTTTGAAACGAGCCCAGCGCTCACTTCATGTTCGTTATTTTTATTAGCATACCAATCATGCTCATAACGAATGTACGCTTCTGGATAAATAGCATAATTTTTGGAAAGGCTAGCAAAAGTAGCGCTGAGTCCAAGTGATGTAATAATTGATTGTGCATCACTGTCATCCAGCTGCAGACTTAAGCTTGGGTCGTCGCCCTTCTCCGAAAAACCTTCTTGCTTAAAGTAGACATAGTTAAATCCTAGGCCAGGCGATAACACCACCCAATCATTACTATACCAATTCGTTGTTGCCATTATCCCAGCATAAAGACTGTGACTATTATAATCCGCAGTCGCGTTAGTACTCAAATTAGATAGCTGCACACCGCGCGATGACGAGTGATTGCCATAAGCATAACCAAGTAGTGATTTTAACTGCCATTGACCCAGATCAGGCTGATTCAAATACAAACCTAAGTGATAAGCCTTATTCGAAAACGTCACGCTCGCACTATCATGCTCATCCATGTCATAGGTTCCAGTAGAAAAATACATACCTAACGTCGCTTTATCGAATTCAGCAATATCTCCCCCTAAAGTGAGGTGCGATAAGTTATAGTCGTAATCCCCTAAATGTTCTTCACCTTCAACATCCCCTTGAATTTTACCGATATCTAACCACATACGCTGGCGGGTAGCTGGTGTAGTATCCTTGATAGCGCCATCAACGTTAGGAGAAAAGGCTTTCCTTCCTACCTGAGAAAATACTGAGTTCATCACCATATCAGTGTGTTCAAGTGCAACCGTCATGTTTGAGGAATAAGGTTCGGCATGAATGGAATTCAAGTGTGATGATACTTGATCATTAGTGAGGGTACTAAGTGCTGATTGTGTATTGCCCTGAGCATGACTAGCAGCAACCACAAGTTTGGCTGCACTTTGCTGGTTTGGTGTGGTAACGCCTTGGTGAGCCGTTAATGATTGTGCCGGTAGTTCAGTTAGTTGAACACTGACTTGATTATCGGCACTGGGTGTTTTTACTTGTGCAGCCGCTAACAAAGCGGGCATATTACCACCCAAAGTGATGCTAGGCTTATCCACATCAGCCGTTGCACCATCTTGTAAAAAGACCAAATCATAGACACCATCGCTGGCTGCGCCACCGGTTGCGTAGTCATTGGCGGCTAAAGCGGTTTTGGCCGAATTTAATTCAATATTAAGCGTATCAAAGCCGGTGATGTCTGCTCGCTTAATGAAAAGTTCATTTGAGTAAGATTTTATGCCTGTTCCTACAATAACTTCAGTTCCGTTGGGGTCTATATTAGAGATAAACGTATTACTTCCTGACCAAGCAGCCAAATCAAAATTAAATGCCATTCCTTGAGCGTATTTTTTGCTCCCGCCTGATTGCGCGATTAGGCCGGGGTTAATTGTCGAATTATTATTCACCCAAAGCAATGCACGATCATTGCCAAAGTCGACTGAGCCCGAAATGGTCGAATCTGTAACACTTAAGGTAGACAGGTTAGAAAAGTTAATTCCACGTCCCTCGTAGGTACTATCGTTTATTGTCAGTCCGGCTACATAGGTTTCGGCGGTGACATTACTTAAGCTCACGGTAGCGTTATCGATATACCAGTCTGACGCTTGAAACTTAGCATTGCTGTCGCCTGTTATCGTTGTTGTTCCGTTATTAAAATAAAAGCCACCGTAGCCCTCCCATGGCGCAGCGTCTTTAGATTGGCCACTGAATATGGCGCTGTCACCAAGCTTAATCGTATTATCTCCTTCGAAGGTGACCGCCCCTTGGATTGTGGTGTCGTCTGTTGAAAAATGACGATAGGAGCGGAAAGAATTATTATTACCCAATGTTATGGTGGAATTAGTAATTGTTGGATTAGTCAGGTGTAAATGGGCGAAAAATGGACCGATGAATGTGCCCGATATATTAATGGTGGCGTTATCTATTGTTGATGCCTTGAAGTTAGCATTCGATGTTTCCGAAGTCAGTACAATTTGGCTGTTTTTTATATTCAACGTTGAGCCTGAACTCAGCGTAAGGTTACCGTTGAATTTATTATAAATTTCACTCGTATTTTCAAGTGTCAGATCTGAACCATCAAAGATGTTTAATGATGTTGAGCGAGTAGCAGGGCTATCCCACGCCAGTGAACCAATCTTAATTACATTGCCAGATCCTCGAACATTAATCTCATGATCGCCTAACCAATAGAGTTTACCTTTATTTCCGAAAGTAAGTTGAGATGAATTTAAATTGATCGCATCGTATATCAGTAGATCTGGCTGATTAGAAAGCGTACTTGCCGGAGTGCGGTCTGTGACTTGTAAATGAACGTTATCTAAATTCAAGGTTCGCAGTTCGTATTCATAAGGGGTAGTATTCGGATTATCAGAACCAGGAACAGCGTTTTGAGCAATCGCCGATATGAAAAAAATCTCTGACTTATTTGCTCCTTCGACGTAAAAATTCTGAAGTGGTTTAAGTCCAGTTATGCCAACTGAATCGACATCGGGGACATCTACAAAAAATATGTTATTAAATTGCGTAGAATAGCGCACGCCATCATAGTCGCCCGTTAAGTCGCCCGTTAAGTAGGAGACGAAGAAATCACTCCCTTTATTCGCTTCATATAAATACGTAAAAGCGGGAAAGGATGCGTCCGCGGGGTGTCGCCGTCTATCATCCATCACGAGGGTAGTGGCTTGCACTTGATCTAAGGTTAATGCCATGCTCAAAGTTGTGGCTATGCGTGATAATTTCATTATTTTTATCTTCTTCCCTGCTGACTTAATCTTAAGCTGTAGAAATTCCCTTCTCAGCTTGAACTTTCGTAAAGCAATGTTCAAGGCAAATTAACCTAAAGCATTGAAGCTTTTAGAGTTTAACTTTGAATTAGTAACCCCTTAATTCTAGACAATAAAATAAAAAATGTACTAAATGTCCACTTAACGATTGCACCATTATAGCTGAATAATGAATAGCTGAATAATGACTTGAGTCACAGGTTTAGTGTACATTTGTAACAATTCCTATCTCGGCTTGTGCCCGAAGCAACTTTCATTGTACGGTACTGCAAAATTCTGAATAATCAAGTATGGCTTGAGTCATTTGGATGATGGAAACAGCGTTCCTAAAATTAGCTAATAACAGCTTCAGGCTTACGAGCGTTCAGTGCCACGATAATCACCACTAACACTAAGCAGCCTAAACGATAGACATCAGCGCTAAATAAAATCCCTAATGCCAACAGCAACAATAAGCCACGTTCAACATGAGTAAGTGGTTTTAGTAATCGACCTTCAATGCCTCCTGCAAACGCAAAGATCAAACCTAAAGTGGTGATAATACCGATAAAGAAATGGCTCAATTCACCATCGATCCAAATTAAGCCAGAAAATGCCATCATGGCAGGGATGATGAAGAAACCTTGTGCCAATTTAAATGCCTGAATGGCTGATTTCATTGGCGAAGCACCTGCAATTCCGGCCCCTGCAAATGCGGCTAATGCAATGGGTGGGGTGACATTGGAGGTTTGAGACAACCAAAATACAATCATGTGGGCAGTTAATAAGCCTAAGCCAAAATCATTTAATGCTGGTACCGCCATTACCGACAGCACAATATAAGCGGCAGTCACCGGAAGCCCCATACCTAAGATCACCGCGGCAATCGCGATTAATCCCAATGCTGACCATAAATGACCACCAGAAAGCGCGATCAAAAACTGAGTAAACTGCAGCCCAATTCCGGTTTGACCGACAACGCCGACCACGATCCCTGCGGTGGCACAGGCGACAGAAATAGGAACGGCTGAAATAGCCCCTTCTTTCATACCTTGCAATAATATTGGAAAGGTAATTCGGCTGTGCTTACGCATCATGGCGGCAACTAATATAGCTGCACAGCCAGCAATACCAACTAAAACCGGAGAGTAACTCATTAACAATAAGCTAGTGATGAAAACCAGAGGGACTAAAAAGTGCCAACCTTGTTGCATAACGATGCCAATTTTTTCGGTGACGCTCATGCCTTGTAGTCCAAGTTTACACGCCATTAAATGCACATAAAGTAAGGTGCTGGCAAAATAGAGGATCGCCGGAGCAATCGAGACTAATAAAATATCGCTATACGGAATACCGGTAAATTGCGCCATCACAAATGCACCAGCGCCCATCACTGGTGGCATTATTTGCCCACCGGTCGAGGCAGCCGCTTCAATACCGGCGGCTTGTTCGGGTTTATAGCCTAGTTTTTTCATCATTGGAATGGTGAGCGCGCCGGTGGTAACGGTATTGGCAATCGCCGAGCCCGAAATAGAGCCTAAAGCTGCCGATGCTAATACACTGGCTTTGGCAGGGCCACCACGGTATTTACCCGCCACGGCAAACGCCGCATCAATAAAAAATTGCCCAGCGCCAGTGACTTGTAAGAAAGCGCCAAATAAAACGAAAATGAACACCACACCTGCGGCAATGGCAAGTGGGGCGCCAAATACGCCGTTAGTTGAAAAAATATGAAAACGGATCACTTCTTCAAGCGAAAATCCCTTGCTCGCCACACCAGAGGGAAGTGCATCACCAAAAAAGGCATAGAGTAAAAATAATCCGGCGATAAGTACCATTGTAAAACCGACGGTTCGCCTCGTCGCCTCAAGCAATGCTACGATTAAAATGATGCCAGCGGTTTGATCGATAGATTGCAAACCGTCGAGTAAAAAGCTGATGTCGTCATAATCAAAAATAGTAATTTGATAGGTCGCCCAACAAGTCGCCATAATCAAAGTTATGTCTACTAGACGACCAAGAAAATAAAGGACAGCAGAGCGAGGATCAAACTTAAACAAGGGATTTAATAAAAATGCTAAAGCTAAAATCCAAGCCAAATGAATAGGGCGAAATACAGGGGCGGATAAGGTTGGGTGCAATCCTTGCCAGACTTGAAATGCAGAAAGCGCGATAGCAAAAAAGGTCGCAATTAGGACTAATAAATCTGTGAGGCGCTGATTAAGTGAGCGTGGTTCTGCCATTTCAAACTCCATATGAAAAAACCAAAACAGAAATGAAAATAAGCTCAGTTTAGCGAGGTCATTACTCTGCCAGCTAAACTGAACTTACATAGTGCATATAAAAGGGCTTACTTCTTCATTTGTTCATCAAGGTACTTTTGTGCTCCAGGGTGAAGCGCAATACCAGATAGCTTATTCATATTCTCGAGTGTAGTGAATTTGGTTACCCCTACTACTTGGCGAATTTTAGCCATATTATCGAACGCCACTTTAGTCATTTGGTAGGCCATGTCATCACTCATGTTTTTATTAACCACTAAAACATTCCATACTGCTGGAGTGGTAAATGCCGGCACATTTTTATAGGTCTCAGCGGGGGCTTCTAATGGCTGATAGGAAGGGTTCGCGGCCATTATTTTTGTCATTTCATCGGTGCTAAAAGATAAAATTCGAATTTTACGGGTTAAGGCCAATTCAGTGATCGCACCCACTCCTAAACTACCCACAATAACACCTGCATCAATTTGACCATTAGCGAGTGCATTAGTCGTTGCAGTATAATTTAACGATTGTGGTTTAATGTCTTTTTCCGTTACGCCAAGAGTATTTAAAATATTGACCGAGCTAACACGGGTACCTGAACCAGGAGCGCCAAGTGAAATACGCTTACCTTTTAAATCGGCAATTGAGTGAATGTCTGAATCGGCAGGCACCATAAACTGAACCGCATTTGGATAAAGGGCAAATAATACTGAGACATCCATTTTGCGTGGGAAAGGTTTGGTTCCTTGATTGGCTTGTAAAACCACATTACCTTGAGCAATGCCGACCAACTGTTTGCCAGTGGCGACCTTAATGGTATTTTCGACGGATGCGGCTGTGACTTCGGCGCGCATATCGAAATCAGCAATATTTTCACTCCAAATTTTGGCTAAAATACCACCGAGAGGATAATAGGTGCCGCTTTGACTTCCTGTTCCTATGGTATAACTTGCCGCGAATACCGGCAGTGATATGGCGAGTGATAATGTAATTAAGGCTTTTTTAGCGATGGATTTGATAAAGATTGGTTTCATCATTGTTCGTTTCATTAGTCTACATCCTTATTTTCTAGCAGCGAATAACAATCGAGATGAAAGAGTATAGAACGATGCTTTGTTATTGAGATGTTAATGTCTCAGTTGTGTGATTGTTAACCTGAAAGAAACAACAAAAGTTAAGACAGTTCACAAAATAGATACGGATCAATTTAAAACGTGCATGATCGATTTAAATTATCCAATCAGAACCTAAAGTAAGAAGGGAAAGGCAATGACATTGGCAGAGTTACAAGTATTAAGTAAGCGTGTCGGGATCAAATTAAAGCAACAATCCCAAGTGTTGGTGACGGCAGAATCTTGTACCGGTGGTGGAATTGCTTATGTGATCACCGAAGTGGCAGGCAGTTCGGCTTGGTTTGATCGCAGTTTTGTCACTTACAGTAATGACGCAAAAATGGAAATGCTCGGCGTGAAGCCAGAAACATTAGAGCACTATGGCGCGGTCAGTGAACAAACAGTGCAAGAAATGGCTACTGGCGCACTGCAACATTCCAATGGAACTTGTTCTATTTCAGTCAGTGGCATTGCCGGCCCTAGTGGTGGCAGTGAGGATAAACCGGTAGGGACCGTTTGCTTTGCTTGGCAATTAAATTCAAAACCAATTAATTTTGAAACCGTTGTCTTTAATGGTGACCGTGAAGACATTCGGATCCAAGCCTGTTCACACGCATTAAAGAAATTAGAAGCAATGCTCGATTTATAAAGACTGAAAAAAATTGCACACAGCTATAGACACTGTATGAATCAACAGTATAATAAAAACATATAACGAATCAAAGGAAAGTAAAAAATGGCGAAGCAACTGGACGACAATAAACAAAAAGCACTCGCGGCGGCACTAGGCCAAATCGAAAAGCAATTTGGTAAAGGCTCAATTATGAAATTGGGTGATAACCGTACCATGGATGTGGAAACCATTTCTACTGGCTCTCTAGCGTTAGATATCGCATTGGGTGCTGGTGGCTTACCAATGGGACGTATCGTTGAAGTATACGGCCCAGAGAGTTCAGGTAAAACAACGCTGACTCTTGAATTAATTGCCGCAGCGCAACGTGTTGGTAAAACTTGTGCCTTCATCGATGCCGAGCATGCTCTTGACCCAATCTACGCTCAAAAACTAGGGGTTAACATTAATGACCTGCTTGTTTCTCAGCCTGATACGGGTGAGCAAGCGCTTGAAATTTGTGATGCTTTAGCTCGCTCTGGTGCGATTGATGTTTTGGTTATTGACTCAGTAGCCGCATTAACACCAAAAGCTGAAATTGAAGGCGAAATGGGTGACAGCCACATGGGTTTACAAGCGCGTATGCTTTCTCAAGCCATGCGTAAGCTAACCGGTAACCTTAAGCAATCAAACTGTATGGCGATCTTCATTAACCAAATTCGTATGAAGATTGGTGTGATGTTCGGCAGCCCAGAAACCACGACGGGTGGTAATGCGCTTAAATTCTACGCTTCTGTTCGTTTAGATATTCGTCGTACTGGCGCGATCAAAGATGGCGACGAAGTCGTGGGTAATGAAACCCGCATCAAAGTGGTTAAAAACAAAATTGCAGCGCCGTTTAAGCAAGCGGAAACTCAAATCCTATACGGCAAAGGTTTTAACCGCGAAGGTGAGTTGGTTGATCTTGGCGTGAAGAATAAGCTAGTTGAAAAAGCCGGTGCTTGGTACAGCTATAAAGGCGATAAGATTGGTCAAGGTAAAGCAAACTCTTGCAACTATCTGCGTGAGCATCCTGAAATCGCATTAGAAATTGATACTAAGTTGCGTGAACTATTGTTAACTCCTGCGGTACTCGAGGAGACGGCAGAAGTCGAAGAGCTGGATACGGAAGAGTAACTTAGCTTTCGATGATGTTGAGTCAATGTTCTGACTAGAATTTGAAGCCCTGTTAATTCAGGGCTTTTTAGTATCGGTAGCTATTAGCAGAATCGTAAAAACAGTCGCGATAATAAAAGGTTTTATATGTTCCGTTCAAAATCAAAACTTTCTGCCAAAGATGTGGTGGTGCAATTATTAAGCCGTCGTGATCATGGCGAATTTGAGTTAAAGCAAAAACTGCAAATGAAAGAGTTTGAAACCGCCGAGATTGATGCTGCGATTGCTTATTGCCAACAAAATGGTTGGATGGATGATCTACGTTACGCCAAAAGCCAAGTACGCCAACATGTCTACAAAGGTCATGGCGAAAGACGAATTCGCCAAGCGTTGAATATGAAGCAAGTCGCGGATGATGTGATTGAACAAGCGTTAGATCAAGAGCCACAAGATTGGTTTGAATTGGCAAAAGAATGCGCGGAAAAAAAATTTAAAGGTGTCAAAGCGGTCGATCAAAAAGCCTATGCCAAACAGATCCGGTTTTTGCAGTATCGCGGCTATACCTTTGAGCAAATTAGTTACGCGTTGTCTGAATTTAAATAAGCTTTTACGGCCACAGCTTGAGGTATGGCGCTAGATTATTACACCTTCCTATTTTACTAAACTCCCGTCATCCTTTACAATATCGACAAATTTTTATCTCGAATATTTCCCGGAAGAATTACATGACTACTCGCACCAAATTCATGAGCACCGACGAGGTACGCCGCGCGTTCCTATCGTTCTTTGAAAGCAAAGGGCACCAAATTGTTGATAGTTCTTCATTAGTTCCTGCTAATGATCCGACATTATTATTTACCAATGCCGGTATGAATCAGTTTAAAGATTGTTTTCTTGGCGCTGAAAAACGCAGCTACACCCGAGCGACCACATCGCAACGTTGTGTACGCGCCGGTGGTAAGCACAACGATTTAGAAAACGTCGGCTTTACGGCTCGTCACCATACTTTCTTTGAAATGTTAGGTAACTTCAGTTTTGGTGACTACTTCAAAAATGATGCGATTGCGTTTGCTTGGGAATTCTTAACCGAAGTTCTACAACTGCCACAAGAGAAACTATTGGTGACGGTTTACCAAACCGATGATGAAGCGTTTGATATTTGGAATAAAGACATTGGTATTCCGGCTGATCGCATTGTGCGCATTGGCGACAAAAAAGGCGGCAAAGCTTACGAGTCAGATAACTTCTGGCAGATGGGCGACACCGGTCCTTGTGGTCCTTGTACTGAAATCTTCTACGATCACGGTGAGCACATTTGGGGTGGCCGTCCGGGAACACCTGAAGAAGATGGTGACCGTTTTATCGAGATCTGGAATAACGTATTCATGCAGTTCAACCGTCAAGCAGATGGCACCATGGAACCGTTACCAAAACCGTCGGTAGATACCGGTATGGGGATCGAGCGTATATCTGCCATTATGCAGGGCGTGCACTCTAACTATGAGATTGACGTATTCCAAGCATTAATCAAAGCTGCCGCGAAAGTGATTGGCAGCGAAGATTTAGGCAACCAATCATTACGCGTAGTGGCGGATCATATTCGCTCATGTGCCTTCTTAATTGTGGATGGTGTGATGCCATCTAACGAAGGTCGCGGCTATGTGTTACGCCGCATTATTCGCCGCGCAGTGCGTCATGGTAATAAACTGGGCGCACAAGGTGCATTCTTCTACAAGTTGGTCACCGCATTAATTGACGTGATGGGCAGTGCTGGCGAAGAGCTTAAAAAACAACAACCAATGGTTGAGAAAATCCTGCGAATCGAAGAAGAAAACTTTGCTCGCACCCTAGATCGCGGTATGACGATTTTAAATGAAGCGATTGATGAATTAAAAGATGTGACCGTGCTTGATGGCGAAACGGTGTTTAAACTTTATGACACTTATGGTTTCCCTGCAGATTTAACCAATGATGTGGCGCGTGAGCGTAATGTCACCATTGATGAGGCCGGTTTTGAAAAAGCGATGGAAGCGCAACGTGCTCGAGCTCGTGAAGCTGGGCAGTTTGGTACCGATTACAATAAAGTGATCAAAACAGATCTTGATACTGAATTCCTAGGTTATAGCGATGTGCTTGGCGCGTCGGTTGTGAATGAAATCTTTGTTGAAGGTGAAACTGCAGAAAATATTAGCGCAGGCACCGATGCGATTGTGATCTTAGCGCAAACGCCATTTTACGCTGAATCTGGTGGTCAATGTGGTGATGCCGGTGTGATCACTACTGAGTCTGGCGTATTTGAAGTGATGGATACCCACAAACTGGGTAATGCGATTGCACACCACGGTAAATTAACCGCCGGTGTCATGGCGACAGGGGATGCAGTTCAAACACAAGTGGATGCACTGCGTCGTAACGCGATTACACTAAACCACTCAGCGACTCACTTACTGCACGCGGCATTGCGTCAAGTACTGGGCGAACATGTGACTCAAAAAGGTTCATTGGTTCGCGCTGAAAATCTACGTTTTGACTTTTCACACCTAGAAGCGGTAACCGCGGCAGAGTTGCGTGAAGTCGAGCGTATTGTCAATCAGCAAGTTCGTTATAACCACAATGTTGAAACCAATGTAATGGATATTGCTGCCGCCAAACAAAAAGGCGCGATGGCATTGTTCGGCGAAAAATACGATGACCAAGTTCGCGTATTATCTATGGGCGATTTTTCAACTGAATTATGTGGCGGTATTCACGCGGCTAACACCGGTGATATTGGTTTATTTAAAATAATATCAGAAAGTGGTATCGCGGCCGGTGTTCGCCGTATTGAAGCCGTGACCGGTGAGGCAGCGCTCGATGCCATTGAAAGCCAACAAGCTCAATATGAGCAAAAAGTGGCCGACGGCATTAGCAAAACCAAACAGCTAGAGAAAGAGATTCAGCAGCTTAAAGATAAGTTAGCCTCACAAGCGGGTGCGAGCTTAATTAGCCAAGTGAAAGAAATTTCTGGTATCAAAGTGTTGATCAGCCAACTTGATGGCGCGGATAATAAAGCATTGCGCGGCATGGTTGATGAATTGAAAAACCAAGTCGGCAGTGGCGTGATCTTATTAGGCAACGTAGCCGATGGTAAAGTCGGTTTAATTGCTGGTGTAACTAAAGATCTTATCGGCAAAGTTAAAGCGGGTGAGTTGGTCAACTTTGTCGCTCAGCAAGTCGGTGGTAAAGGTGGTGGTCGTCCTGATATGGCGCAAGCCGGCGGTACCGATGCATCTGCGCTACCACAAGCACTGGTTGAAGCTGAAGCCTGGATCAATGAGAAGCTATAAAAAGAGCTAGCGCTAAAATAAGCTCTTACCGAGAGTGTGATAGGGTGTAGTTGCTCTATGTCGCCAGTTAAGGTAAATCAATAAAAAGCGACGCTGATCTTCAGGGTCGTTTTTTTTGATCAAAACAATGTGAGCAGGTAGACATAAATCAGCATACATCAGATGTAACGTGGCAAATGAAACAGTATCACTAGTGTTTAGATATAAAATTGGTCATAGTGTCTAAAGGCTATCGATCTTTAAGGATTAGAAATCCTAGCTTACCGCTATAACAATGCCTATACTAAGCAGTTGAAAATGATGAAAGTTAATCAGTGTGAGTGGTTATGTTAATCACGGTGGTGTTTGATTGCATTGATTAGCATGAAACAAATGGTAACTATCACTTGTAAATATAATACCGATATGGCAACGGTCGTTTGCTTACATCTTTTAATGATATTTTTACATCCAGATATTTACCCAAGGACAGCTTTTAATAGATAATAGCGCTATTAACGATAATAAATAGAGATTACTCAAGGAGCATACAATGCTAATTTTAACTCGCCGAGTCGGTGAAACATTAATGATCGGTGATGAAGTCACAGTTACCGTTTTGGGCGTAAAAGGGAATCAGGTTCGCATCGGCGTTAATGCACCGAAAGAAGTGTCTGTTCACCGTGAAGAAATTTACATGCGCATTCAAGCAGAAAAAGATACAGGTGTTGCAGCAGCCCCATCGGGTAATGTTTAGTACTGTATAGTTTGAAGATAGGTCAGCCTCTGTGCTGGCCTTTGTTTTTTATAGCGATATAACATTGTGATTATTTGCGAAAAATAGCTAAGGTTTAGCGCTGAAGCGCTCATAAATTAACAGAGTTGGTGAAATACTGTCCGGTTAGACGGTTTTTAACAAATTTTACCAATAAAATGTTTGACATATTTTTGGTGAATCGTAATATGTGCCTCCTCAAGACGTTGGAGAGGTGGCCGAGAGGCCGAAGGCGCTCCCCTGCTAAGGGAGTATATGGTTTGTAGCCGTATCGAGGGTTCGAATCCCTCCCTCTCCACCATTCTTGAATTCTTAAACGTTTTGATTTGCACCAAAACTATCGTTAAGGAAGTTCTAGTAATAGGACAATCAGAAATCGATGCGCGCGTAGCTCAGCTGGATAGAGTACCTGGCTACGAACCAGGCGGTCGGAGGTTCGAATCCTCCCGCGCGCACCACTTCTGAAGAGTAACAAAAAGTGGAGAAGTGGCCGAGAGGCCGAAGGCGCTCCCCTGCTAAGGGAGTATATGGTTTATAGCCGTATCGAGGGTTCGAATCCCTCCTTCTCCACCATTAATTTAGTTTCGACTATTTTAATTTGAAATAAAATACGATGCGCGCGTAGCTCAGCTGGATAGAGTACCTGGCTACGAACCAGGCGGTCGGAGGTTCGAATCCTCCCGCGCGCACCATTATTTCAAGCCTAATTGGGTAGCATCAATTAGTTAAGCTTTAGCATTAAGTTAAAGCGATAAGTAAAATGTTTTAAATGCAAAATACGATGCGCGCGTAGCTCAGCTGGATAGAGTACCTGGCTACGAACCAGGCGGTCGGAGGTTCGAATCCTCCCGCGCGCACCATTTGCAATTTGAAATATTGATACTTTAAAGGCATTACATTTTAAATGTATTACCTGCCAAAATAAAATATCTGAAAAGATAACAGTGCGCGCGTAGCTCAGCTGGATAGAGTACCTGGCTACGAACCAGGCGGTCGGAGGTTCGAATCCTCCCGCGCGCACCATATTAACAATGTTGGTTTATATCGTTGGATTTATTTCAAACGAAAAACGAGCAGAAAATTAGAAAGAATTAGTGCGCGCGTAGCTCAGCTGGATAGAGTACCTGGCTACGAACCAGGCGGTCGGAGGTTCGAATCCTCCCGCGCGCACCATATTTTGAAGCCCTGCACTTTTGTGTGGGGCTTTTTGCTGTATGCTCAATAAAAAATAGAAACATAAATGTTAAGGACGACAAGCGATGTCTTCAAATACTCAAATTATTATCAATCAATTCGGCGATGCTGAGTTGTTGGCTTTCCAACAGTCAGAGCAGCCTCAACCTCAAGCGGGTGAAGTATTGGTCAAAGTAGCTTTTGCTGCGGTGAATCCAATTGATGTCAAAACTCGTGCAGGTTTAGGTTGGGCGGCGCAACATAATAAAAATAACCTTCCTTGGGTACCTGGTTACGACGTTTCAGGCTCTATCGTTAAGCAAGGGGCTGGATGCTTAAAGTTTAATTTAAACGATAACGTGTCGGGCTTTATCGGCTTTCCATTACGCGCTGGCGGTTATAGCCAGTATGTCTGTGTGCCTGAGTCTGAATTGGCTTTAATGCCGGAAGATATTTCACTTGAATCTGCTGCTGCTATCCCACTGGCAGGGCAAACCGCGGCTCAAGCATTAGAAAAAGCAAAAATCCAACCGAAAGAAAAAATCTTGATTTTAGCTGGCGCTGGCGGAGTGGGGCATATTGCCACTCAAATTGCGGTGGCAGCCAAAACCCAAGTTTATGCGACATGCGGAACGGACAATATTGATTATGTTACCGCGCTCGGCGCAACCGCAATTGACTACACTCAACCCGATTGGCAGAAAAACCTGAATGATGTCGATGTGTTGATCGATTTAGTGGGCGGCGAACAAGCCATTGATGCACTGTGTTGTTTACGTCCTGGTAGTCGAGTGGTCACAGTACCAACGATTACCTCTTCATTGGTGTGTGAAAAAGCCAATGAATTAGGCTTAATTGGTATGGGGATGCTAGTTGAACCGGATATCACACAGTTAGAAGAGCTATTACACTTGATCAGTGCCGGAATGATCAAAATTAAAATTGAAAAAATCTTCCCATATCAAGACGTCGTTCAAGCGCACCATAAAGTTGAACAAGGTCATGCACGCGGTAAGATCTTACTTAATATGCAAGCCTAATCGGTGGTCGATAACGCACTAGGTCGGTGCTAACCAATGGCGGAATTCTACCATTGGTTACAGGCTGTTTTTGCCAGTCAGCCCTTGTGGTTTGTGTTCTTTTCTGGCTTTTTTAGTGCCACACTTTTGCCCGGCAGTTCAGAAGTCAGCGTGTATGCGGCGCTCAGTTTGCAGCGTTTTGGTTGGCCTCATATTGTGTTGATTGCCACACTGGGAAACACATTAGGTGGGATGACCAATTACGCCTTAGGCCGGTTACTGCCTAATCGAGCGTCTAAACAAGTGCAACAGCAACGAGTACTGGCTTGGATTGAGCGTTACGGTTATTGGGCACTCTTGATGAGCTGGATGCCTATCGTCGGCGATCCGCTGTGTGTGGTGGCCGGATGGCTGCGTATGAATGTGTGGTTCTCATGTTTGGCTATTGGTATCGGTAAAGGATTACGTTATGCTTTCATAGCTTTGGTTTTTCAAGGTTTACTTTAGTCTCAGGGATGAATACACATGAAAAAAATCGCCTTACTAGTGGGAGCTTTATTACTTTCTGCTTGTTCCACGCAAAAAAGCACCATCTCGACCACGCCTGATGTGGCACTTCCGCAAGGTGTTTCATTTGTTGAAACCCAGCATCCTGCTGCGGGTAAAGCTGAAATTCCCTATTCAAAATATCGTTTAGATAATGGATTAACCGTTATTTTATCTCCTGATCACTCCGATCCTCTAGTGCATGTTGATGTGACATATCATGTGGGTTCGGCGCGTGAAAAAATTGGCCGTTCAGGCTTCGCCCATTTCTTTGAGCACATGATGTTCCAAGGCTCTGAGCATGTCGGCGATCAGCAACACTTTAAAATCGTCACCGAAGCCGGTGGTTCATTAAATGGCACCACCAACCGTGACCGTACCAATTATTTTGAAACGGTCCCGTCAAATCAACTTGAGAAGATGTTGTGGCTCGAGTCCGATCGTATGGGCTTTTTAGTTAACGCGGTATCGCAGCGTAAATTTGAAATTCAACGTGATACAGTGAAAAACGAACGTGGTCAAAATTACGATAATCGTCCTTATGGTTTAGTGTACGAAAGAATTGGCG
Source organism: Vibrio algicola (assembly GCF_009601765.2). Lineage (NCBI taxonomy): Bacteria > Pseudomonadati > Pseudomonadota > Gammaproteobacteria > Vibrionales > Vibrionaceae > Vibrio > Vibrio algicola. Next base: position 1,833,036 of record NZ_CP045699.1, on the reverse strand, counting down.
AAGCGTTATACCCTCAAACTCACCCTTATGCTTGGCAAACCATCGGTTATGTGAGCGATTTAGACCGAGTCGATGTTAATGATCTCAAAGCATTCTTTTTGCGTTGGTATGGTCCTAACAATGCAGTATTAACCATCGGTGGTGATATCGATAAAGAACAAACACTGCAGTGGGTGAATAAGTACTTTGGTTCAGTGCCAAAAGGACCGGCTGTGGTTGATGCCGCAAAGCAACCAGTCACATTGCCAAGCGATCGCTTTATTACGCTGCAAGATCGCATCCGTCAACCTATGTTGATGATGGCGTTTCCAACCAAATATCGTGGTGATAAGTCAGAAGCCTCCGTGGATGCTTTAGCCTCTATTTTGGGCGATGGTAAAAACAGTATCTTGTATCAAAAACTGGTTAAACCGCAAAAAGCGATAGACGCAGGCGCGTTCCAAGACTGTGGTGAATTATCGTGTACTTTATATATTTATGCGATGGGGGATGCCGGTGATAAAGGCAACTTAAAGCCGATTTATGATGACGTCATGAATATCTTGAGCGAGTTTAAAACCGATGGGGTTAAACAAGATCAATTAGATGCCATTATGGGGCAAGCAGAAGCGGGGACCGTTTACGCATTGCAAAGTGTCAGTGGCAAAGTGTCGCAATTAGCCGCCAATCAAACTTATTATGATCAACCCGATCGATTGCAACTTGAACTTGAGCAACTGCGCCAAGTGACGCCAGATTCAGTGATGAAGGTATTTAATCAATTTGTGGCCGATAAGCCCAAAGTGGCATTAAGTGTGGTGCCAAAAGGTAAAACGGACTTAGCGGCACGCCCAGTAAACTTTACGCCAGAGAAACGTGAGTTGCCGGTTTACCCAAAAATTACCGATGCCCAACTTGATGTGCGCGAACCCAAAGATAACTTTGATCGCTCAATCATGCCGGCCACTACTGCTGCCGTCAGCGCGACCATGCCAAGCCTGTATCAATTTGATCTTGCCAATGGCGTACCAGTATTAGGGACGGTTTCAAGTGAAACGCCAACCGTGGTGATTAAAGTTGATTTTCCTGCCGGCAATCGTTATGTCAACCTTGGTCAAGAAGGACTGGCAGGGTTAACGGCCGATATGCTGGGAGAAGGAACCACACTGCATACCAGCGAAGCGCTGCAGCAAGAGCTCGATAAACTTGGCAGCAGCATTAGTTTTAGCGCTGGCACTGAGCATGCAAGCTTGATCATTACCTCACTGAGTAAAAATGTGCAGGCAACCTTAGATCTTGCTAATGAAATGCTGTTTAAACCGGCCTTTAATGACAGCGATTTTGCTCGTTTAAAAAAACAGACGCTACAAAGTTTGATTTATTCACATCAAAAACCGTCTTGGGCTGCCTCTCAAGCGACTCGAGATGTTTTGTATAAAGGATCTTTGTATAGCCGGGATAACGAAGGCTCATTAGCATCAATTAACAGCATCACGCTCGATCAAGTTAAGCAGTTTTATCAAACCCATTATGCGGTGAAAAATGCCAATGTGATTGTGGTGGGTGATCGCACTCAAGATCAAATGAAACAAGATCTGGCCTTTTTATCTCGCGTAGCAGGCACACCTTCTCAAACCGCGCCAATGAAACCAGCAGCAGGGAAATACTCAGAGCCAAGTAAACAAAGTATTTATTTGGTTGATCAGCCCAATGCACCGCAAAGTATTATTCGCTTAGTTCGCACTGGGATGACTTTTGATGCCACCGGTGATCTATTTTTAACCCAACTGGCGAATTATAATTTAGCCGGTAACTTTAATAGTCGAATTAATCAGAACCTAAGAGAAGATAAAGGCTTTACTTATGGGGCAAGCGGCGGAGCTTATGGCGGAAAAGAAACCGGAGTGATCGTCTTTAGCGCCCAAGTGCGTGCCGATTCCACTGGCGCTTCTATTCATGAGTTCATCAAAGAAATGCAACACTATAGTAAAGATGGTATGACCGAACCAGAGCTAGACTTTATGCGCTTAGCGGTAGGCCAACAAGATGCGCTTAATTACGAAACCCCCGCCCAAAAAGCCGGTTTGCTCTCGACCATGGTGGATTATTCATTGCAACCAGACTTTATAGCCAAGCAGGCTCATTTAGTCAGCAGCGTGAGTTTGAATACTTTGAATAAACAAGCGGCTCAATGGTTTAACCCGAAAGATTATCAAATCATTGTGGTTGGCGATGTTAAAACCATAGAGCCACAACTGAAAAAGTTAGGCATTGCGATTAAAAAACTTGAAGTTAGTCGTTAACGCCCAAACATAACAAGAAGCTTAAACCTAAACCTAAACCTAAACCTAAACCGTTAATCAGCAGACTAACGGTTTATGGTTTTTATGTTTGCTTTCAAGCTTTGTCATGGCAATTGTTAGCAAGAATGACTATCCTACTTGGATCCCAAATAACACAAGTGAGCGCTATTTTGACTGATTTTTCTGCACGCCTTCAACAAGTTGCTAACAACCCAAAAACTTTCAAGCAGTTTGGACGCGGAATAGAGCGTGAAGCTTTACGCTATGACAGTAATGACCAATTGGCTTTAACTCCACATCCTGCTGGGCTAGGTTCAGCACTGACTAATAAATGGATCACTACCGATTTTTCAGAGTCATTACTCGAATTCATTACCCCTGTTTCTCATAACGTCGATACACTATTAAACCAGTTGACCGATATCCATCATTTTTCAATGACTAAAATGCGCACTGAAAAATTATGGCCAATGTCGATGCCATGTTTTGTCAGTAGCGATGATTCGATCCCGTTGGCGGAATACGGCAGTTCAAATTCAGGACGAATGAAGAACCTATACCGTAAAGGTTTAAATCAACGTTACGGCAGCTTAATGCAAATTATTTCTGGCGTTCACTTTAACTTCTCTTTCCCTGAGAGTTTCTGGGACAGCTTGTATGGCCAGCAAAATCAAGATCAGCGAGTAGATAGTAAGTCAGAAGGCTATTTTCACCTGATCCGCAACTATTACCGTTATGGCTGGATCATCCCGTATTTATTTGGTGCCTCTCCAGCCTTATGCTCGTCTTTTGTGAAAGGGCGTGACACTGGGATCGATTTTGACACCATAGGTAAAACCTTATACCTACCGCACGCCACTGCATTGCGTTTAAGTGATTTAGGCTATACCAACAGTGCGCAAGGCGATCTGAATATTACTTTTAATAGCTTAGAAGATTATTTACTGGGTTTGCATGATGCGATGCATAAGCCGTCGGATAAATTCTCAAAGCTTGGCGTGAAAGTCGATGGTGAGCACCGCCAACTAAACAGTAATGTGCTGCAAATTGAAAATGAGCTTTATGCGCCCATTCGCCCAAAACGTGTTGCAGAAGATGGTGAAAAACCGTCATGCGCATTAAAGCGTGCTGGAGTAGAATACATTGAAGTTCGCTCATTAGATGTGAATCCATTTTCTCCTATTGGTGTGAGCAAGCAGCAGGTTCTCTTTTTAGATTTATTTGTCTCTTGGTGTGCGTTAAAAGAATCGGCACCAATGAAAAAAGAAGATATTGCGTGCTGGCGTAGCAACTGGACAACTATTATTTTAGAAGGACGCAAGCCGGATCTTGCCTTTAAATTGTGCAGCGGACAAGAGTCAAAGCCGATGCAAGTTTGGGGGCATGAAATGTTCAGCCAGCTTAGAGATATTGCGATTGAAATGGACAAAGCGCATGGCAATACTCAATATCAAGATGTATGCGATGAGCTAAGTGAATGGATTGATGATCCGGAGAAAACCATTTCTGGGCAATTACTGGCTGAAATTAAATCGGCCGGAGGGATAGGTAAATTCGGTACTCGATTGGGCGAACAATACCGTTTAGATTTATTGAACCATGAATATAAAGTGTATAAACAAAGTATGATGGAAAATGAAGCGCAGCGTTCAAAGTTAGCCCAAGCTGAAATTGAAGCTGCCGACACGTTAAGCTTTGATGATTTCTTAGCGGAATATTTCTCTTACTTGCGTTAATGACCTTAATTTAAGCCACAGCCATAGGATGCCTAACATTGCAGTTATTTACTCTTAAAGCGGCAAACTGTGTCAAAAAAAGAAACAATGTCATAAGAAGAAGCTATGTTAAAAAAATAAGCATGGCTTTAGTTCTATTCAATGTTTTGTGGTTATCCGGCTGTGCCACCGCGCCGCCGAGTAACCAAAGTAATATTTGTGAAATTTTCCGTCAGTATCCAGACTGGTATGAAGATGCTCTTGATAGCCAAGATGAGTGGGGCGTGCCTATTCAGATATCGATGGCGTTTATGAAGCAAGAAAGCTCATTTAGAGGAGAAGCTAAGCCGCCTCGTTACTATGCACTAGGCTTTATTCCTTGGGGAAGAGTTAGTAGTGCTTATGGTTACGCGCAAGCGCAAGATCCTGTTTGGTCTGAATATCAAGATCAAGTCAGTTCTTGGACTTCACGCGATGACTTTGATGACGCGATAGACTTTATTGGTTGGTATATGACAGGAAGCCAAAAAGCACTAGGTATTTCTAAATGGGATGCTTACAGCCAATATCTTGCTTATCATGAAGGTCGTGGTGGTTTTAAACGTAAAACTTACAGTCGTAATCCCGCCTTGATGAAAATTGCACGTAAAGTAGAAAAAACATCAAAAATTTATGCAGGACAGCTCAAAAAATGCCGAGCGGAATTAGAAGATAACCGCAGCTGGTTCTGATTTACTTATGTACCTAATAGGAGAGAGCAGTAATGCCTTTACTTGATAGTTTTACCGTTGACCACACTCGTATGCAAGCGCCTGCGGTACGTGTAGCCAAGACAATGACCACGCCAAAGGGCGATACGATTACCGTCTTTGATTTACGTTTTTGTATTCCTAATAAAGATATTTTATCGGAAAAAGGCATCCATACGTTAGAGCATTTGTATGCTGGCTTTATGCGTAATCAACTAAATGGTTCTGAGGTGGAGATCATCGATATTTCCCCTATGGGTTGTCGTACTGGTTTCTACATGAGCTTAATTGGCACGCCGAGTGAGCAACAAGTGGCTGACGCTTGGTTAGCAGCAATGCAAGATGTACTCAATGTGGCCGATCAAAACAAGATCCCTGAATTGAATGAATACCAGTGTGGTACTTATTCAATGCATTCTTTAGAAGAAGCGCAACAGATCGCCAAAGATATTATTGCGGCGGGTATCCAAGTCAATAAAAATGATGAATTGGCGTTACCTGACTCTATGCTGCAAGAGCTGAAAGTCGATTAATTCCATTTAATATTTGATCAATTTGAACGGTCATTAAATTTATGGAATTGGTATAATTTAGTCTGTCTTTTTAATCAAATAAAAAAACGAGAAATAGCTTATGCGATTTCTCGTTTTTATTTGTCTGTCATTCTACTGCCAGCCAGCCAGCCAGCCAGCCAGCCAGCCAGCCAGCCAGCCAGCCAGTGTTCGGTGAGATTAATGTTTCTTTTTGGCTTTCTTTTTAGCTGGGTACACTTTAACCAGCTTGATTTTGTTTTCCGCCATTTCAATCAATTCCATCTTATGGCCGGCAATATCAAGGCTAAGATAGCTCTCTGGTATATCTTGCAGGTGCTCTAACAATAAACCGTTTAAGGTTCGAGCATCGGTGGGTAATTTCCAGTTTAAGCCTTTATTGATATCGCGAATATTAGCGCTGCCTTCCATCAAATAGCTACCATCACTTTGTGGGGTGATTTCCTCCGCTAAGCTTGGAGACATTGAGGTGGTAAACTCACCAACAATCTCTTCTAAAATATCTTCTAAAGTAATAAGACCAATAATGTCGCCATATTCATCGACGATCATGCCAATACGTTCTTTATTTCGCTGGAATTTTAAGAGTTGAACATTCAGTGGTGTGGCTTCAGGAATGAAATACACTTCATCGGCTGCGCGTAATAGGGTTTCTTTATTGAATTCATTTTTTTCAAGCATCAAACGGTAAGCTTGGCGCAGGCGTAGCATCCCCACTACTTCATCAATTTGATCTCGATATAGCACGACGCGACCATGGGCGGAGTGAGTCAGCTGGCGTACAATTGATTTCCAGTCATCATTGATATCGATACCGGTTATTTCGTTACGTGGCACCATGATATCGTTTACGGTGACATGTTCTAAATCCAAAATAGAAATTAGCATATCTTGGTGACGACGAGGGATCAGGCTGCCGGCTTCATTGACCACCGTACGCAATTCGTCGGAGCTTAGTTGCTCACCCGCCGATTCTTCAGGTTTAACCCCTAGCATACGCAGTAAACCATTGGTAATGAGATTGACAAAGATAACCAATGGGGCCATAAGCTTCATCAATATACGCAGAATAAGGCTACTCGCGTAGGACACTTTTTCTGGATACAAAGCGGCTAAGGTTTTCGGCGTCACTTCAGCAAATACTAGAATCACTAAGGTCAATACACCAGTGGCAATCGCCACGCCGTAGTCACCATACAAACGCATACCAATAATTGTGGCAATGGCAGAGGCCAAGATATTAACTAGGTTATTACCAATTAAGATAAGGCCAATCAGGCGATCAGGACGTGATAATAATGCTTCAACACGTTTTGCCCCTTTATGGCCTTGGTTGGCTAAATGGCGTAAGCGATAGCGGTTGAGTGACATCATGCCGGTTTCTGAACTCGAGAAATAGGCGGAAATTAGAATCAGTATTGCCAGTAGAGCAAACAGCAGCCCCGTTGATATATCACCCAAACTTAGGTTTTCCTTTGGTAGTTAAACGTTAACGGCATTTTATATTTATATGCCGTTAGTAGAGAATAGACAGTTATGACGAAATCTAAAATTGATGTCAACTGTATCGGATATTAGATTGCAATTAATTAGTTTAAAATTATTTCACGCACAAAGCGACTACCGAAATAGGCAAGAGTCAGTAATGTGGTTCCGCTAATTGACAGCCACAACACTTTTTTACCGCGCCAACCTTGACGATAATGCCCCCACAATAAAATGCAATACAGTGCCCAAGCAATAAAAGACAGCACCGCTTTGTGGGCATTTTCAGGGTCAAACATCTCTTTAATATAGATAGCGCCAGTTAATAGTGTTGCAGTGAGTAACAGCGTACCAATTAAGATGATTTTAAATAGGTGCCTTTCAACCATCATCAGTGGCGGTAGGTTAGGGTTAATGGTTAAGGCTTTCTTTGCTTTAAGTTTATGATCAAGCCAAGCCAATTGCAGGGCATATAAAGCGCCAATAGATAAGGTGGAATAAGCAAAAAGTGCAATCGTAATATGAAGGAGTAATTCTACTTTGCCATCGAAATGGGTCAAGAAGGTGCTAGGTAGAAAAGTAGCGGCTAAGAGATTTATCACCGCAAAGCTATATACTACTGGCAGCAAAAACCATAAACGAGTTTTTAGCATAGCCAAGCTCAGCGTGAGGCATACAATAAAGCTAATTAATGAGGCGACATTGAGAATACTGAAATTCTGCCCATAAGGATTTAAAATAAGATCACTGAGTAACCAGCCGTGAGTGGTTATCGCTAGCGCCGCTAAAACGAAGACCAGTTTGATTTTGATGCCAGTACTCTGTACCAATCCAGGTATAATCATGCTAATTGCCGAGCAATATAAGAGTGCTGCAATAATTGAAAGCAAGTGTTCCATAGTTCTCATTTTTTGATTGAATATGGATTGATTATAACCCTCTCTTGAAGCTAGAGCCATCAATGCTTTTAGTTGGTGAGTAAAATTTGGTCTGAACCTCATTGTGGTGGTAATAATCAGGGCAACCCGCGCCATTGATAAAAAATAAAGCCAATATTTAAAGAAAAGCCTCCCCGCAATAGAAAATTCAGTGAAAGATAAACGCTCACTCGCTATACTGTGGCAATATTGTGACATTGAGCCATTTGTGGCAACCATACCTTGTCAATCAAAGGTACAGGATTTTAGGTTTAACTATGTTTGATAATTTAACGGAACGACTATCCAGTACGCTGAAAAACATCAGCGGTAAAGGTCGACTAACAGAAGATAATATTAAAGAAACGCTGCGTGAAGTTCGCATGGCGTTACTTGAAGCTGACGTAGCATTACCGGTTGTACGTGACTTTATAAAGCAAATTAAAGAACGTGCGGTTGGAATTGAAGTTTCTAAATCACTGACTCCAGGGCAAGAGTTCATCAAGATCGTACAAGCCGAACTTGAATCTGTCATGGGTGAATCAAATGAAGCGCTAAATCTTGCCGCGCAGCCGCCAGCTGTGATTTTAATGGCCGGTTTACAAGGTGCGGGTAAAACCACCAGTGTTGGTAAGTTGGCAAAATTATTAACCGAGCGTGATAAGAAAAAAGTCTTAGTCGTTTCTGCCGATGTTTACCGCCCTGCGGCGATCAAACAGCTTGAAATGTTAGCCACTGAAGTTGGCACCGACTTCTTCCCATCGAGCGCCGATCAAAAGCCGATTGATATTGCCAATGCTGCGATCGATCACGCCAAGAAGAAATTCTATGATGTTGTGATCCTCGATACTGCCGGTCGCTTAGCCATCGATGAAGAAATGATGGGTGAGATCAAAGCGCTGCATAATGCGATTACGCCAGTCGAAACCTTGTTCGTGGTTGATGCCATGACAGGTCAAGATGCAGCCAATACCGCGAAAGCCTTTGGTGATACGCTGCCATTAACCGGTGTTATCTTGACCAAAGTCGATGGTGATGCGCGTGGTGGTGCGGCATTATCAGTTCGCCATGTCACGGGTAAGCCGATTAAATTCTTAGGTGTTGGCGAAAAAACCGATGCACTAGAAGCATTCCACCCTGAGCGTGTTGCTTCTCGTATTTTAGGCATGGGTGATGTTCTTTCTTTAATTGAAGATTTAGAAAAGAATGTTGATAAAGCCAAAGCAGAAAAAATGGCTAAGAAGTTCAAGCAGAAGAAAGGCTTCGACCTAGAAGATTTTCGTGAGCAGCTTGGACAAATGCAAAACATGGGCGGCATGGCTGGTATGATGAATAAACTGCCAGGCATGGGTAACTTACCGGCCAACGTAAAAGATAAAGTCGATGACAAAATGTTCAGTCAAATGGAAGCGATGATCAGCTCCATGACGATGAAAGAACGCCAGCACCCTGAGCTTATCAAAGGATCACGCAAAAAACGTATTGCAGCGGGTTCTGGTACTCAAGTGCAAGATGTAAACCGTATGCTGAAACAATTCACCCAAATGCAGAAAATGATGAAAAAAATGCAAAAAGGTGGCATGAAAGGCATGATGCGCGGAATGCAAGGCATGATGGGTGGCGGTGGAATGGGCGGCATGGGTGGTTTTGGTCGCTAGAATCGAGTACAAATAAGCGGTTCACAATAACGTGAAGCCCATCACAAACAATGATTTAATCACGAAATCATAGAAAGATATCTAAAGCCCTTGCATTGACACTCAATAAGAGTAAAATTCGGGGGCTTTATTTTGGCACGAGGCCCCAAGTCATTTTTTAGTTTACCAGTGCGTTTATCGCTCTAAGGGAACTAAAAGACATTGTTTGGGGCTAATTTATTTTTTGAGAAAGCAAAAAGAGGACGATATGGTTACCATTCGTTTGGCACGTCACGGCGCGAAAAAACGCCCATTTTACCAAGTTGTTGTAGCAGACAGCCGTTTTGTATCAACTGGCCGTTACATTGAAAACGTAGGTTTCTTCAACCCTACGGCTCAAGGTCAAGAAGAAGGTCTTCGTTTAGACCTAGATCGCGTAAACCATTGGGTTGGTCAAGGCGCATCTTTATCTGACCGTGTTGCTAAACTAGTTAAAGACGCTCAAAAAGCGGCTTAATACTAATTTAATGCACACAAAATTAAGTTGTTTGGTGAAAGGTAAAAACAATGAGTGAACAAAAAAACGAAAAAATTGTTGTAGGTAAGCTTGGTTCTTCTTACGGCATTCGTGGTTGGCTTAAAGTTTTTTCCTATACCGACAACGGCGAAAGTATTTTTGATTATGCACCTTGGTTTATTAACCAAAAGGGAAAAATAGTCGAGCTTAACGTTGAAAGCTGGAAGCGTCATAACAGTGGTTATGTTTGCAAACTAGCGGGTGTCGATGTGCGTGAAGATGCACAACCGTATGCCAACGTTGAAATCCTAATTGACCCTGTTGTATTACCAGCCCTGTCAGAAGAAGAATTCTACTGGCGTGAATTGTTTGGCATGCAAGTTTACACCACTAAAGGTTACCACCTTGGTGAGGTCACAGACCTAATGGAAACGGGCTCAAACGATGTATTGGTAGTCAAAGCTAATCTTAAAGATGCCTTTGGCCAAAAGGAACGATTAATCCCGTACCTTGAAGAGCAAGTGATCAAAAATGTTGATCGCGAAGCTCAACGGATCGAAGTTGACTGGGATCCTGGATTCTAAATACCTAAGCAGAAGAAGCGAGTAACGCTATGTGGATTGGCATAATTAGCCTGTTTCCCGACATGTTCCGAGCAGTTTCTGACTTTGGTGTTACAGGTCAAGCGGTAAAAAAAGGTCTTTTATCATTAAATGTTTGGAATCCTCGCGATTTCACTCATGATAAACATCACACTGTTGATGACAGACCTTACGGTGGTGGTCCTGGCATGTTAATGATGGTTCAGCCTTTGCGCGATGCTATCGAAACCGCCAAACAAGCCTCACCGAAAAAGGCGAAAGTGATTTATCTCTCTCCTCAAGGTCGAAAACTCGATCAACAAGGAGTCGAAGAGTTGGCAACAAACGAGAATCTGATTTTTATTTGTGGCCGCTACGAAGGGGTAGATGAACGCATTATTCAATCTTATGTTGACGAAGAATGGTCAATTGGGGATTTTGTAATGACGGGCGGGGAAATCCCAGCCATGACGTTAATTGATTCAGTTTCTCGGTTTGTTCCGGGAGTATTGGGGGATTTTGCGTCGGCAGAAGAAGATTCTTTTGCCAATGGTTTGTTGGATTGCCCACACTATACACGTCCTGATGTATTAGATGGACAAGAGGTGCCTTTGGTACTGAAGTCGGGAAATCATGAGGAAATTCGTCGCTGGCGATTAAAACAATCGCTGGGCCGTACTTGGCTGAGAAGACCAGAGCTTCTGGAAAACCTAGCTCTGACTGACGAACAGGAACAATTGCTGGGGCAGTTCATTAAAGAGCAATCACTTGTCAAAGAGTGAAAGCCCACAAATGAAAGGCAAAGCAATAACCTATTATATTTAGTATCAGTTTAATCTAGGATATAGAAAAATGAGTAATATCATTAAAGCTCTTGAAGATGAGCAACTAAAACAAGACATCCCTGCATTCGCACCTGGTGATACAGTTGTGGTTCAGGTTAAAGTTAAAGAAGGCGACCGTGAGCGTCTACAAGCATTTGAAGGCGTAGTTATCGCTAAGCGTAACCGTGGTCTTCACTCTGCATTCACAGTTCGTAAAATCTCGAACGGTGAAGGTGTTGAGCGTGCTTTCCAAACTCACTCTCCAATTGTTAGTAGCATTGAAGTTAAACGTCGTGGTGCAGTACGTCGTGCCAAGTTGTACTACCTACGTGAGCGTTCTGGTAAGTCAGCTCGTATCAAAGAGAAGTTGACTAAAAAGTAACGCGCTTTGCGTTCTAATAAATAAAACGGGTCCCATCTGGGGCCCGTTTTTTTTTGCTTTTCATCTATTATCAAACAGGCTACATTGCCAACATACTTTAGATAAAGCTAATCAAGGGAGAGACACATCATGGTTCGTATTGCTATCGCAGGTGCCGCTGGTCGAATGGGACGTAACTTAGTTAAAGCCACTCATATTAACCCAGCCGCTCAAGTTGGTGCCGGATCGGAAAGAGCTGAGTCATCACTGATCGGGGTTGATATTGGCGAACTATGCGGTGAAAGTAAATTTGATGTGGTATTAGTGGACGGTCTTGCTAATGCGATTGAGCAGTTTGATGTGATTGTCGATTTTACCGCTCCAGTGAGCACACTTGCCAATATTGAGTTATGTAAACAACATGGCAAAAAGATAGTGATTGGCACTACAGGTTTCTCTGAGCAAGAAAAACAAATCATTGCTCAAGCCGCCCAACAGGTTGCGATCGTGATGGCACCAAACTACAGCGTTGGCGTTAATGTTATGTTCAAATTACTTGAGCAAGCCGCCAAAGTAATGGGGGATTATTGTGATATCGAAATTGTGGAAGCGCATCATCGCCACAAAGTAGATGCACCATCCGGCACCGCTTTAGGAATGGGCGAAGCAATTGCCGGCGCGATGGGCAATAATTTAAGTGATGTCGCGGTTTATGCGCGCGAAGGGATCACCGGAGAGCGTACAAAAGATGAGATCGGTTTTGCCACACTGCGCGCCGGAGATATTGTGGGTGAGCACACCGCCATGTTTGCTGATATTGGTGAGCGATTGGAGATCACCCATAAAGCCAGTGACCGTATGACCTTTGCCAATGGCGCGATTAAAGCCGCGGTTTGGTTAAATAAAAAGACGTCCGGTTTTTATAACATGCAAGATGTACTGGGATTAAGCGAATCGTAAGTCACTTTATTCGCTTATTGGTAACCAAAAAGCAAACGATTTGGTAAACGATTGCATAAAAAGTGAATTTTGAGCAAATATTCACTTTTTACACGTACCTTGCAGCAAATAAATGATGCCAGAACCTGAAATAATTGGTTTTGGCATTTTTATTTGGTGGGTTTATTGGGCTAATCTAGCTTGGTTTGGTGTTTATTATGCTGGCTTTGGGTTATTTTTGTTGTGTAACCTTTGTTTTCATTGCTAAATGCGCATTTTTTTCACCTAAACTGTCGATCAGATTGTTAGCAAGGTAGTCGAACACTGAATAAACAATAAGGCTTAGTAAGTGACTATAAAATGGCTAATAATGACAGTTAAATATGGAGTTTTACCGTGTTAGAAAAATTTAATCGCTAAACCGTCTCAAATAAGTACTTTCTTTTTTGGTTGATGTTGACAGCTTAGCTTCACATCTCTAGAATAGCGCCAATTTATCTAAATTCCTTAATTGGGGCATTTAGTAAGAAGAAAGCGAAAGCTTATGTATTTATTTTGAATATTTATTCTGGAGGTTGTCTTGAATAATTCAGCACTGTTAGTCCTAGAAGATGGGACAGTGTTCCGCGGTCAATCCATTGGAGCAGATGGTTCAGCCGTTGGCGAAGTTGTTTTTAATACCTCGATGACGGGGTATCAAGAAATTCTCACTGATCCTTCTTATTCGCAGCAAATTGTTACCCTTACTTACCCCCATATTGGCAACACCGGAACTAACTCAGAAGATGAAGAATCTTCAGCAATTCATGCTCAAGGCTTAGTTATCCGTGATCTTCCGCTAATGGCTTCCAACTTCCGCAGTGAACAAACTCTCTCTGATTATCTTAAATCTCAAAATATTGTCGGTATCGCTGATATTGATACGCGTAAATTAACGCGTATTCTACGTGAGAAAGGTGCTCAAAATGGTTGCATCGTATGTGCTAAAAACGGCAATTTTGATGAAGCTCTGGCACTGGCGAAAGCGAAAGAATTCCCAGGCCTTAAAGGTATGGACTTAGCCAAAGTGGTGTCAACCAAAGAAGCGTATTCTTGGAAACAAGGTTCTTGGACTCTAACCGGTGGTTTGCCTGAAGCAAAAGCCGATTCAGAATTGCCTTTCCATGTTGTGGCTTACGATTTTGGCGCAAAACGCAATATTCTGCGCATGTTAGTTGACCGTGGTTGTCGCTTAACTGTGGTACCCGCTGAAACTTCAGCTGAAGAGGTCTTAGCGTTAAATCCTGATGGTATCTTTTTATCAAATGGCCCTGGTGACCCTGAACCTTGTACTTACGCGATTGAAGCGACCAAGGTTTTCTTAGATAAAGGTTTACCTATCTTTGGTATTTGCTTGGGGCATCAAATCCTAGCATTAGCTTCTGGTGCGAAAACCATCAAAATGAAATTTGGTCATCATGGTGCAAACCACCCAGTAAAAGACATTGATCGAGATGTGGTGATGATCACTTCTCAAAACCATGGCTTTGCCGCTGATGAAGCTACTTTACCAGCCACTTTGCGCGCCACGCATAAATCATTATTTGATGGTTCGTTGCAAGGTATTCACCGCACGGACAAACCAGCGTTTAGCTTCCAAGGTCACCCAGAAGCAAGCCCAGGTCCACACGATGCGGCGCCGCTATTTAATCACTTCATCGATCTTATAAAATCACACAAGCAAGCTTAATTCGGAGTAGTAGCAATGCCAAAACGTACTGACATTAAAAGTGTTCTGATTTTAGGTGCTGGCCCAATCGTTATCGGCCAAGCCTGTGAATTTGATTACTCTGGCGCACAAGCTTGTAAAGCACTGCGTGAAGAAGGCTACCGAGTCATTCTGGTGAACTCGAACCCTGCCACTATTATGACCGACCCTGAAATGGCCGATGCAACTTATATCGAGCCAATTCACTGGGAAGTGGTTCGTAACATTATTGAAAAAGAGCGTCCAGATGCCGTTCTGCCTACCATGGGCGGACAAACGGCATTGAACTGTGCGCTTGATCTTGAAAAGCACGGCGTACTTGAAGAGTTCGGTGTGGAAATGATTGGCGCAACGGCCGATGCGATTGATAAAGCGGAAGACCGCTCTCGTTTTGATAAAGCGATGAAATTCATTGGTCTTGAATGTCCACGTGCCGATACGGCAAAAACCATGGAAGAAGCTTACAAAGTTCAAGAAATGGTTGGCTATCCGTGCATCATCCGTCCTTCATTTACTATGGGCGGAACGGGTGGTGGTATCGCCTACAATAAAGAAGAATTTGAAGAGATTTGTCGCCGTGGTTTAGACTTATCGCCAACCAATGAATTGCTGATCGATGAGTCTTTAATTGGTTGGAAAGAATACGAAATGGAAGTGGTACGCGATAAAGCAGACAACTGCATCATCGTTTGTACCATTGAAAACTTCGATGCGATGGGCATTCATACCGGTGACTCAATTACTGTCGCTCCGGCGCAAACGCTAACCGATAAAGAATTCCAATTAATGCGTAACGCGTCTTTAGCGGTGTTACGTGAAATTGGGGTTGAAACTGGTGGTTCTAACGTTCAGTTTGGTATTAACCCTGAAGATGGCCGCATGGTTATCATCGAAATGAACCCACGCGTATCTCGTTCTTCGGCATTAGCATCAAAAGCGACCGGTTTCCCGATTGCTAAAATCGCCGCCAAATTGGCGATTGGTTACACCCTTGATGAACTGATGAATGACATCACCGGCGGCGCGACTCCAGCTTCATTTGAACCTACCATCGATTACGTTGTGACTAAGATCCCTCGTTTCAACTTTGAGAAATTTGCTGGCTCTAATGACCGTCTAACCACTCAAATGAAGTCAGTGGGTGAAGTGATGGCGATTGGTCGTAACCAACAAGAATCACTGCAAAAAGCATTACGTGGCCTAGAAGTGGGTCGCAATGGTTTTGATGAAATGGTTGATTTAGATGCCCCTGATGCATTAACTAAAATCCGCCAAGAACTGAAAGAAGCTGGTTGTGACCGTATTTGGTACATCGCCGATGCTTTCCGTGCTGGTATGTCGGTTGACGGCGTATTCAACTTAACCAACGTTGATCGCTGGTTCTTAGTTCAAATTGAAGATTTAGTGCTACTTGAAAACAAAGTAAAAGCTGGTGGTTTTGCGGGTTTAAATGAAGATGTGCTACGCAACTTAAAACGCAAAGGTTTTGCCGATGCGCGTCTAGCGACAATTTTAGGTGTGGCTGAAAGTGAAATTCGTCGCGCTCGTGACCAATATGATATTCACCCAGTGTACAAGCGTGTTGATACTTGCGCGGCTGAATTCTCATCAGATACGGCTTACATGTACTCATCGTACGATGAAGAATGTGAAGCCAACCCAACCGATCGTGACAAGATCATGATTTTGGGTGGTGGTCCAAACCGTATTGGCCAAGGTATTGAATTTGATTACTGCTGTGTTCATGCGTCACTAGCATTACGTGAAGACGGTTACGAAACCATCATGGTGAACTGTAACCCTGAAACCGTATCAACCGATTACGATACTTCAGACCGTTTATACTTCGAACCCGTTACATTGGAAGATGTACTCGAAATCGTTCGCATTGAAAAGCCAAAAGGTGTGATTGTTCAATACGGTGGTCAAACACCACTTAAATTGGCTCGCGCTTTAGAAGCGGCTGGCGTGCCTGTGATTGGTACCAGTCCTGATGCGATTGACCGCGCCGAAGACCGTGAACGTTTCCAGACGGCTGTTGACCGTTTAGAGTTATTGCAACCACAAAACGCAACGGTAACAACCATGGAACAAGCGATTGAGAAGTCGCGTGAAATTGGTTATCCGTTAGTGGTTCGTCCATCTTATGTTCTAGGTGGCCGTGCGATGGAAATCGTTTATGATGAGCAAGACTTACGTCGCTACTTTAATGAAGCGGTGAGCGTATCGAATGAGTCTCCGGTTCTACTGGATTTGTTCTTAGATGATGCAGTAGAAGTGGATGTAGATGCCATTTGTGATGGTGAGCAAGTGGTCATTGCTGGCATCATGGAGCACATCGAGCAAGCGGGGGTTCACTCTGGTGACTCAGCCTGTTCTCTACCAGCTTATACTTTAAGCAAAGAAATTCAAGATGTGATGCGTGAGCAAGTTGAGAAACTGGCGTTCGAGCTTGGTGTTCGCGGCTTAATGAATACTCAGTTTGCGGTTAAAGACAACAAGGTGTACTTGATTGAAGTGAACCCACGTGCAGCCCGTACGGTTCCATTTGTGTCAAAAGCAACCGGCGCTCCAGTGGCGAAAATTGCCGCACGAGTGATGGCTGGGCAGTCTCTAGCAGCACAAGGCTTTACGAAAGAGATTATTCCACCGTACTTCTCAGTTAAAGAAGTGGTGCTACCGTTCAATAAATTCCCAGGTGTGGATCCGCTGTTAGGCCCAGAAATGCGCTCAACTGGTGAAGTGATGGGTGTTGGTAAAACCTTCGCTCAAGCGTTTGCTAAAGCCGAGCTTGGCATTGGTAATATTTACCCTGAAGGTGGTCGTGCGCTGCTTTCTGTGCGCGAAGAAGACAAAAAACGTGTGGTTGAAGTGGCTAAGCAGTTAATCGAACTTGGTTACCAACTTGATGCCACTCACGGTACCGCGGTTGTTCTAGGTGAAGCGGGCATTAACCCTCGCTTGGTGAATAAAGTGCATGAAGGTCGCCCTCATATTCTTGACCGTATTAAGAATAATGAATACACCTACATCATTAACACTGCAGCAGGTCGTCAAGCAATTGAAGATTCTAAAGTTCTACGCCGTGGCGCACTGCAAGAAAAAGTGAATTACACCACCACTTTGAACGCCGCATTTGCCACTTGTATGGCGCACAGTGAAGATAACCGCAAAACAGTGACTTCATTACAAGAGTTGCATCAGCAAGTGAGTGAATCACTAGCGTAATGATCTAAACTCCCATAATAAAAGGCTACCGAGTGATAAATTCGGTAGCCTTTTTTGCGTCCGCAGATCATTAATTTTCTAATCAATATTATTCATTATGAAAAGACGTTTAAACCATCCATGGGCACTTGGAAAAGGTCGTCAATGGCCTTTTATACTTTTCGCTGCATCCAATTTTTATCGGTCATAAAGTTACTGGAGTGGGATAATTAATTACCTTGCACTTGCTCAATCATGCCTTGGTAGAACGAACGCTCAAATGTTGTGAGTGGCGGCGTCCCTTTTTGCTCTGGATCTGGGTAATAATCGGTTACCAGTTGCACAAAGGTGGTACTCGGTTTACCGTTTTTATCCAGAACAAATCCAGCCATATTATGGGTGGCAAATAACGACCCACTTTTGGCGATGATATTGCCTTTGACCGGATCTTTACGCATGCTCTGGCGGTATTGCAAGGTGCCATTAATACCCGAGGTCGGCATTAATGAAATAATATTTAACTCGTTATCATGAGCTTTAATGTAATTCAGTACCGCCAGAAGCTGAGTTGGCGTAACACGATTATTACGTGATAAGCCCGAACCATCTTCTAATATTGCGCCAGTTAAATCGATATTGGCTTGCTGTTTTAAGATCCGTTTGATCGCTTCGGTACCATTTCTAAATGAACCTGCTTGCTTGAAATAATGCGCGCCAATCGCTTTGGATAAATTATTGGCGTACAAGTTATCTGAGCGTTTAAGCATGTGAGCTAACAACACTGGTAGAGGTTTAGATTGATGCTCGGCAAGGATATCACCGCTTGCTTGAGGCTCGGTAGCCAGCTTAATTTTGCCATTAAAACCAATGTTATTTTTAACCAATAATTGCTTTAACACTGCCGCACTATATCGAAATGGATTTTGAACGGCGAAATTAAGCGGTAGCGGTTTGTCTTGCTTGGCTAAACAACCGGAAAGTTGGTATTGATTATTAATGTTGGCAGATAAATCGAGATCGCAATATTGCTCTTTTTGCTGTTCAGATGTGACCGCTTTTGCCACTGTGGTGACTGATACTGGTTGGTGTTTGGGTGTGAACACACGGGTTGAGCCATCGGCATTGGTATAAATTGACGCCATCACACAGTTACCATTTAAGGTGATCGCACTTGATACGGTGCTGTAACACACTCCCAATATATCCCATGGCCAGCCAACCCCTTTCTCGTAGCCAGTAAACGTGCTTTGGTCGAGAATAATATCGCCCTTAATACTGGTGATTTTACTGTCTTGTAATAGTGAGCTGAGATCTTGGCTAGTAAAACTAGGATCACCGTTAAAACGCACGATAATATCGTCATTGTGACGCGCCAGTGTGGTTTTAAAGGTAAAGTCATCACCCAGTTCGAACTTGGCCGCTAAGGTGGTGACAAGCTTTAAGGTGCTGGCGGGTGGGAATAACTGTTCAGCTTTGCTGCTGGTGGTTTTTCCTTGGCTCGGCTGAACTATAATGCCAATTTGAGTGCCTGCGGGTAGGGCTTTTTGACTGGGAAGTGTTTGGCTAAAACTGGCCACGGAAAGTAAAAGGCTACTGAAGGCGAGAGTGGATAACAGTGTGGTGTGGCGCATAACGACATCCTTTAAGTACACAGAGCAGCGGGTAAAACAACAACAGCCAGTATAAACAAAAACACCGACTGATATCAGTAGGTGTTTGAAATATTAATAAAATTCTAAATCAATATTGTTTATTTTGAAAAGACGTTTGAGCCATCCGTGGGCACTTGAAAAAGAACATCCTTATTCCTTTGACACTTTTCGTTATCAACAATATGGATAGAAAGCTTGTAGTTCGAATTGGAATTAAAAATCGTAACGCATGCCTAGTGCGATATCATCTTCCGCTTCCACGTAGCTAACCCCATGTCCCGAGCTTAATAAATTGAAATTATAAGAGGCATAAGCACGAAAATTAGGCACGAAATAATAACTGACATCAAAGGCCAGATCGCTGACATCGCCAGCATGGGAGCCAATACCGCTATCATCGGTGTCCATATCTAAATTATTGTATGTGGCAGTGAAGACGGTTTTTCCTAAGGTGTAGGAGGTAGCAAATTCATAACCTAAACTGTCGTATGCGTCGAGCGTCGCCGGATAGAGTAAGGTAGAGAGATATTTATCGCCTTTAACTACGTTAGTGGCAATGTACCAATCATTTAAGGTGTATGACGCAGTTAACATGGCTTCATTTTCATCGGCTTGATCGGCGTAACCTGCGCCCAACATAACGCCGGTATCACCAAGGGTATAGGTAACTGAGACCGAATAACCATCTTGGTCATTGTCGATCATTTTATTATCTTCAGGATTGAGCTTATTTTCTTGCACGCTGCTATCGGCAAAGCGGTAAGAGGCTTTTAAAATATAGTGATCATATTGACCTTGGTAAGTCAGCATGTTGTCGGTGCGGTCGGCGACCGAAATCTTATAAGCAGCATTATTGCCGTGATAGGCCATGATGTCGGTAAAATCGGTTAAGATCCCCAATGCGCCATCATTCTCTCCATAAGTCACTTCACCAAAGTTACCGCCTAATCCAGCGTAGGCGTAGCGGGTATTGAACGTTCCACCACCGTCATCGTTGCTGATATCAGTGCCACCATTTTGACTGGTTTGAAATTCACCTTCCCAATCTCCGATTGCATACATGCTGCTATTGATCATGGTTTTACCCATAAAGTTCATACGAATACGGGTTTGATCATCAACCTTACCATCGATGATTTGCATGCGAGCTTCGGCGCGACCGGTTAATGACACACTGGCAGCATCGGTTTTATATATATCGGCCGCAGAAGTCAGCAAGGGGATAGAGGTAAGTAAACCGCCGATTATTGTCAATAAGGTAGATGTTAATTTCATGAAATTCCGTTTCAAGTGTTGTTTTTACAAGTATGATTTTTATAAGTTAATCATAGCGGTTATGGAGTAAGAAGTAATGGTGCAGGTTAATATTGTTGGGCGCAAGGCATAAAAAAACGCCCACTGAAAATCAGTAGGCGTTCAATTTATTAATCTAAGATCTCAATAAGAGCGTTAGATTAGAATGCGTAACGGAAACCAACTTGGAATTGATCATCAGTTTGTGAGCTTGTTGCAGCATCACTGTCTGATAATAAGTTGAAGTTGTATGCACCGTATACTGTTGCATTACCGAAGTAACGAGCGTACTCAATCGCAACATTGTTTAGGTTAAGAGCATCAAATGAATCTTCGTCAGCATTGTAGTAGTTGTATGTCATGTTTACGTTGTTATCACCAAAGGTGTATCCAGCGTAAGCATCGGCAGCATTGAAATCAGATTCGTAGTTAGAACCGTTTTGAGTCGAAACAGTACCGCCTTCATAGGTGGCTGCTAAGTACAAACCGTTGTTTGAGTACTTAAGTGCTGCAGTGTAAGTGTTGTTGTCACCAGTACCAATTCGGTCATCGCCAGTAGAGTTAGCGTCAGATGATGCGTAACCAAGACCTGCTTCTAATGAGTC
Organism: Vibrio algicola; assembly: GCF_009601765.2. Lineage (NCBI taxonomy): Bacteria > Pseudomonadati > Pseudomonadota > Gammaproteobacteria > Vibrionales > Vibrionaceae > Vibrio > Vibrio algicola. The sequence continues at coordinate 1,811,974 of NZ_CP045699.1, read as the reverse complement.
AGTAAATGCGTAAGAAGCAATGATACCGTAGCCTTCTGCATTTTGAGTGACTGGCGTGCCATCTGAATCAGAATCGGCCTGTACACTAGCTTGAATGGTTAGTTTGTCAGCGTTGAAAGCATAACGTAAAACGTTATTGGCACGGTCAGAAGTCGCTACATTGTATTCATTGATGCTACCAGAGAACACTTCAGCCATATCGGTAAAGTTAGTTAGGTAAGTAAATGCGTTATCTTGGTGACCGTAAGTTAACGTACCGTAAGTTTGCGATTGCACACCAGCATATAAGTAACGAGTGTTGATTTGTGCATCATCAGCAATAGGGTCTGAGTTTTCAGTTACTTCAAATTCAGTAAAACCAATAAAAGAAACATCTTCATTTAGTTTTTGTTCACCGCCAATATTTAGACGAACACGTGATGCATCTTTATATTTATTATCGTCAGCATCTGATTTGTTTGCATCAGAAAAGTTTGCACGAACTTCAACGCGTCCACCCATGCTTAGAGTTGAAGTGTCGTCTTTATAAATAGTTGCTGCTGATGCGACTGAAGATACTGCTGCAGCGGCCACTGCTAAAGCAATTAGTGTCTTTTTCATTTGAATAATCCTAAGTGTTTTTCCATAAATTAAAGGAGCGCTCTGACTGGCTGCACTCTTTCCATTATTGTGCGTATAAATAATGCACGATAACCGCTATGTTTTAGCGTAGTGTATAAGCACCGAGATGCTTTACTAGTACGTTTTTACTCTGAAAGCGCACTGAACGGATAGTCAAAAATTATAAAACTTAGTAAAAGATAGACATTGCTAACTAGGTTTATTGAATATTATGTGTCTAATACTTTGTTTCTATAGGGTATTTAAAAAGTTCCGTTGAGAATGGATCTGGAGGTGTGTTTTAGTTTTTTTTATCTTTCTAATGGTTGAGGTTTGTTTTTTCTGTGCTGTTTTTAATCGCTCCGTTTTGATTTAGTGTTAACTGAACAGCAGTTAAACCACAAAGCAATGCTCGAATGTGAGTTTTCGCGTGACCTTGCTAATAACTTTAACTACACTGTGAAAACTTAATATCAAATTAACCACTACCTACTCAGCAACTTCGTTGAGTGGGGTTTTATTGTCTAAGCTATTTAGTCTCCAAACTATCTAGTTTCCAAGCTTTAGCGATGGAGTGAGATATATCATGGAAAAAGTGCCAATGACTGCGAGCGGTGAACAAGCTCTGAAAGTCGAATTAGAATTATTACTAAAACGTCGCCCTCTTATTTCACAAGCAATTGCAGAAGCGCGCGAATTAGGTGACTTAAAAGAAAATGCTGAATATCATGCCGCGCGTGAAGAGCAAGGTATTTGTGAAGCGCAGATCCGCGACATCGAATACAAACTGTCGGTTGCACAAGTGATTGATGTCAGCAAAATGGATAACACAGGCAAAGTGATCTTTGGGACCACTGTGACGTTATTGGATATGGACACGGATAAAGAAGTGAAATATCAAATCGTCGGTGATGATGAAGCGAACATTAAACTGGGTAAAATTTCAGTCAGTTCACCGATTGCCCGTGGTTTAATCGGTAAGATGGATGGCGATGAAGTTGTGATCTCAACCCCCGGTGGTGATAAAGATCTTGAAATTATTGCAGTCGATTACATTTAATTTTTTTATTAGTGTAAATATCTGTAAAAGAATCAAATAAAAAAGGCCACATCAACTGTGGCCTTTTTTGTTCCTTTTTATCTGAATATCCGTTACTTACGTGGAATCTCGATTTTACGTTGTTCAGATTGACGGAATAAAACCAGTACTTTACCGATAGTTTGTACTTTTTCTGCTTTTGTTTCTCGAACAATCGCGTCTATAATCAATTGCTTAGTTTCTCTGTCTTCAGAGGCTACTTTGATTTTGATTAGCTCATGATGGTTAAGAGCAAGTTCAATTTCTGCAAGAACAGCTTCAGTTAATCCATTTGCGCCCATTAGCACTACAGGTTTTAAACTGTGAGCTAGTCCTTTTAAGTGCTGCTTTTGTTTGGTGCTTAGATTCATTGTTCGGCCATTTTTTGTTGTGTTAGGGTTGAAAAGTTCTATTTTAACGCCATCTATTCGGGAAGACTATCTATTCTGAATAGTTTCTGTCGATATCGCGTTCTTTTTACCGATTAATAGAAGCCGTTTGTTAAGTATTAGGGTTAAAATGAGTAAGAAAAAAGTGTCCGCAAGCTCGGGCCGTTGGTTGCAAGAGCACTTTGGTGATAAATATGTCGCTGAAGCGCAGAAAAAAGGTTACCGCTCGCGAGCTATCTTTAAAATTGAAGAGATTCAAGATAAAGATAAATTAATCAAACCGGGAATGACGGTGGTCGATTTAGGCGCAGCGCCTGGTGGTTGGTCACAATATGCGGTTGGTGTTGTGGGGGATTCAGGCCAAGTCATAGCTTGTGACATTTTATCTATGGATTCAATTGCTGGGGTCAGTTTCTTGCAGGGTGACTTCCGTGAAGATGCTGTACTAGAAGCGTTATTAGAGCGTATTCAACCTGATATGGTCGATGTGGTGATGTCTGATATGGCGCCCAATATGAGCGGAAATCAGGCGGTAGACCAGCCACGAGCGATGTATTTGGTCGAATTGGCATTGGATATGTGTCGACAAGTTCTAGCTCCTGATGGTAGCTTTGTCGTTAAGGTATTCCAAGGCGAAGGCTTTGATCAGTACGTTAAAGATGTAAGAGACATGTTTAAAAACGTAAAAATAAGAAAACCAGATTCTTCGCGTGCTCGTTCTCGTGAGGTATACATTGTGGCTACAGGCTATAAACTGTAGTACTCTATTTTTTTCAAATTAGTGAACCGAGAGGCTGACACCTTGAGTGACATGGCAAAAAATTTAATTTTATGGCTAGTAATCGCCGTAGTTTTGATGTCAGTTTTCCAGAGCTTTGGGCCTGGGGACAGTAACGGAAAAGCAATTGATTACACATCCTTTGTAAAAGACGTTGGTCAAGGCCAAGTCCGAGAAGCAAAGTTCAAGGATCAAGAAATTACCTTTGTCCGTACTGATAACTCTCGTAATGTGACGTACATGCCTGTGTACGATAACAAACTTCTTGATGATCTGATCAATGAGAACGTGAAAGTGACTGGTACGCCACCTGAGCAGCAAAGTCTGCTGAGTACTATCTTCATTTCTTGGTTCCCAATGATCTTACTGATTGGGGTGTGGATCTTCTTCATGCGCCAAATGCAAGGTGGCGGCGGCGGTGGTAAAGGCGCAATGTCATTTGGTAAGAGCAAAGCCCGCATGATGGGCGAAGACCAAATTAAAACAACCTTTGCTGATGTTGCCGGTTGTGACGAAGCAAAAGAAGACGTTAAAGAATTGGTGGATTACCTACGTGATCCAAGCCGTTTTCAAAAACTCGGTGGTAAGATCCCAACCGGTGTTTTGTTAGTCGGGCCTCCAGGTACCGGTAAAACATTGCTGGCGAAAGCCATTGCAGGTGAAGCAAAAGTACCATTCTTTACTATTTCGGGTTCTGACTTCGTTGAAATGTTTGTCGGTGTCGGTGCATCTCGTGTGCGTGACATGTTCGAGCAAGCAAAGAAAGCTTCACCATGTATTATCTTTATCGATGAAATCGATGCAGTCGGTCGTCAACGTGGCGCAGGTGTTGGTGGTGGTCACGATGAACGTGAGCAAACACTAAACCAAATGCTAGTTGAGATGGATGGCTTTGAAGGTAATGAAGGCGTGATCGTGATCGCAGCGACTAACCGTCCTGACGTACTGGATGCAGCCTTGTTGCGTCCTGGTCGTTTTGACCGTCAAGTTGTGGTTGGATTACCTGATGTTCGTGGTCGTGAGCAAATCTTAAAAGTTCACATGCGTAAAGTCCCTCTAGGTGACGGCATTGAACCTTCGTTGATTGCCCGTGGTACGCCAGGTTTCTCTGGTGCTGATTTGGCTAACTTAGTCAACGAAGCTGCATTATTTGCAGCCCGTGGTAATAAACGTAATGTGTCTATGGTCGAGTTTGAATTGGCTAAAGATAAGATCATGATGGGTGCAGAGCGCCGTTCAATGGTGTTAACCGAAGATACAAAAGCTTCAACTGCTTACCATGAAGCTGGACACGCGATTGTCGGACGTTTAGTCCCAGAACATGATCCGGTTTATAAAGTATCGATCATTCCACGTGGACGTGCGTTGGGTGTGACCATGTATCTACCAGAACAAGATCGCGTCAGCATGAATCGCCAGCACTTAGAGTCTATGATCTCTAGCTTATATGGCGGTCGTCTGGCTGAAGAACTGATTTATGGTGAAGATAAAGTCTCGACTGGCGCATCAAACGATATTGAACGTGCCACCGATATTGCCCGTAAAATGGTGACCCAATGGGGTTTCTCGGACAAACTTGGTCCACTTCTGTACGCAGAAGAAGAAGGTGAAGTCTTTATGGGACGCGGTATGTCTCAAGCCAAGCAAGTTTCTGATGAAACCGTACGTTTGATTGACCAAGAAATTAGAACCTTGATTGACCGTAACTACGACCGAGCTAAGCAGATCTTGGAAGATAATATGGATATCATGCATGCAATGAAAGATGCATTGATGAAATATGAAACCATTGATGCTGGTCAAATTGATGATTTGATGAATCGTAGCGAAACCATCCGTGCACCACAAGGATGGGGCGATGAGAGTCCTAAAGCAACAGCGGATAAACCATCAACCGCTAAACCTGATGTCGATAAACAAGAGGCCGCGACACAACAAGACGCGAAATCTTCAGACGAGTCAGATTCGGTAAAAGCAGAAGACGCAGAGGATGCCAATGAGGCTTCTGATGCAGACCAGCCAGAGTCAAAAGATAAAGACTCTTAAGTTAATGCTTAACCCATTAAAGCCCTGATACTGTCAGGGCTTTTTTCGATTTATACTCACGACAATAATCCTTTCCGTTTTTATAAAATGAATTCAGCCATGAAACTGATCTATAAAAATAAACAACTCGATTTAACCCAGCCTCAAATTATGGGCATCTTAAATGTCACTCCAGATTCTTTTTCTGATGGCGGTAAATTTAACCATCTTGACGCGGCGATTGAGCATGTTAAATCTATGCTTGCGGCGGGGGCGACGATCATCGATATTGGCGGCGAGTCCACCCGTCCGGGCGCGGCTGAAGTTTCTGTGGCAGATGAGTTAGCTCGTGTTATCCCATTGATAAAAGCGATCCGAGCTAACTTTGATGTGTGGATCTCACTTGATACCAATAAGACAGAGGTGATGGCGGCAGGCATTGACGCTGGAGTGGATATTATTAATGACATTCGCGCGCTACAAGATGATGGCGCGTTAGCGTTAATTGCACAAGCCAATATCCCCGTTTGTATTATGCACATGCAAGGCCTGCCGCGAACGATGCAGCACAACCCTGAATACCAAGATGTATTGCACGAGGTCTGTCACTTCTTAGAACAACGTATCGATAGCTGTTTAGAGGCCGGCATTGAGCGTGAGAATATTATTCTCGATCCTGGCTTTGGTTTTGGCAAAACAGTGGCGCATAATTACCATCTGCTTGCCAATCTGGAACAGTTTCATCAATTTGGTTTGCCCGTGCTCGCCGGAATGTCGCGTAAATCGATGATCTCAAAGTTATTAAATAAACCGACCTCTGAGTCTATGATTGGTAGCGTCGCGTGTGCCATACTTGCGGCACAACAAGGCGCGCAGATCATTAGAGTTCACGATGTAGCGGCCACACAAGATGCGCTTAAAGTATTAAAAGCAACACAATCAAATTTAAATTAGAGAGCATAGGTTTTTAATATAATGCAACATTCATCATGCTCTCAATATTCTTGCTGAAGAAGGGTAAACACATGTCTGAAAGAAAATATTTTGGTACCGATGGGGTACGTGGCAAAGTCGGCCAATTTCCAATTACACCGGATTTTATTTTAAAACTAGGTTGGGCGGCAGGGCGTGTATTAGCCAAGCAAGGCACCAAACAAGTGATTATTGGTAAAGATACTCGTATTTCGGGTTATATGCTTGAATCAGCATTAGAAGCTGGTCTTGCAGCCGCAGGCCTTCAAGCGACATTTTTAGGGCCGATGCCAACGCCAGCCGTTGCTTATCTTACCCAAACGTTTCGTGCAGAAGCGGGGATCGTGATTTCCGCTTCGCATAACCCGTACTACGACAATGGAATTAAATTCTTTTCCGCTGAAGGCACCAAACTGCCTGATGATATTGAGCTTGCCATTGAAGCTGAATTAGAAAAAGATATCGAATGCGTTGAGTCAGCCCAATTAGGTAAAGCCAAACGTCTGGTTGATGCGGCTGGTCGTTATATTGAATTTTGTAAAAGTACTTTCCCAAATGAGTTGAGCTTATCTAAACTTAAAATTGTGATCGATTGTGCTCATGGTGCGACTTATCATATTGCCCCTAGCGTGTTTAAAGAACTTGGCGCAGAAGTGATTGCAATAGGTTGCCAGCCAAATGGTTTAAATATCAATGACCAAGTTGGTGCCACTGATACTCGCGCTCTACAAGCTAAAGTGCTAGAAGAAAAAGCCGATTTAGGATTAGGATTTGATGGTGATGGCGACCGTATCATCATGGTGGATGAATTTGGTAATAAAGTCGATGGCGACCAAATAGCCTACATTATTGCTCGCGATGCGCTGCGCCGTGGAGAACTGAAAGGTGGCGTTGTTGGTACACTAATGACCAACCTTGGAATGGAAAATGGCCTAAAACAACTGGGTATTCCATTTGTGCGATCGAAAGTTGGCGACCGTTATGTAATGGAAAAGCTGCTGGAAAAAGGCTGGAAGATTGGCGCTGAGAACTCTGGCCATGTCATTTTGTTGGATAAGGTGACCACCGGTGATGCCATTGTGGCGGCGCTGCAAGTCTTAGCCTCTGTAGTAGGCAGTGAATTATCATTGAACGCGTTAGCATCAGGTATGACGCTTTACCCACAAGTGCTCGAAAATATTCGCTTTGCGGGCAATAACGATCCACTAGACACTCAAGCGGTTAAAGATGCCGTCACGCAAGTTGAAGCACAATTGGGTGATAAAGGTCGGGTATTGTTACGCAAATCAGGCACTGAACCGCTTATCCGCGTGATGGTCGAAGGTGAAGACGCTGAATTAGTGAAAAACAGTGCGCTCGCTATTGCCGAGCAAGTGAAAAAAAGCTGCTAGAGTTTAATGCTGATAGGGTCAAAGTAACTAGAATCAGGCAATCAGAGTCAAACTAGCTACAATCAAACGATCGAGAACAATGCCGCTTGAGCAAATAAGGCATGATTAAAATGTTACTCACTCCTTATTGTTTGCTGTTTATTGGTAGAGGTTATGTTGATTAATTTAGCTCAAAATTATGTTTTGCGAGTTTTTTGAGCGTTTGAGTCGGAAGTTGTGTGATTTTGTGATTTTTCGCTTGTCACTGCCTTAAGGTTTGGTTAGTATCACTGCGCCTCATTAGGGAGGTGCGTTGTTGTTGGTGTTGCCAACTCAACTCTGGAATTCAAATACATAGGTGGAAAAATGTTATTAAATGTTCTACTTGTGATTTATCTTGTCGCTTCACTTGGTGTAATTGGCCTAGTGTTGATTCAACAAGGTAAAGGCGCAGATATGGGAGCTTCGTTCGGGGCTGGAGCATCAAATACTGTATTTGGCTCTGGTGGCTCAGGTAATTTCCTTACCCGTTCAACAGCAGTATTAGCAACTGTATTCTTCATTATCAGTTTAGTGCTTGGTCACATGTCTACTGTTAAACATGATTCACAATGGGTTGCACCAAGTGCAGGTATTGAGCAAAGTGTTGACGCGACAGATACTAAAGCAGCAACAAAAACAGATACTGTGAAAAAAGTAAATACTGATGAAGTTCCAGCCGCTCCAGTGCAGAGCGAACCAGAAACTTCTAAGTAATACTGAAGCTTAAAAGCTGAAAGAATTTATGCCGAGATGGTGAAATTGGTAGACACGCTAGCATGAGGTGCTAGTGCCTTAGGGTGTGGGGGTTCAAGTCCCCCTCTCGGCACCATAATTACAAAACTTGTAAAAAATCAATGTCGATGTATAATACCTCGTATTGAAATGAGTTTTGAGTTTGCTTTTTTATAAGTAAACGAAAGTGGCATTATACTTTAAATAATGCAACGGACGCGGGATGGAGCAGTTTGGTAGCTCGTCGGGCTCATAACCCGAAGGTCGTAGGTTCAAATCCTGCTCCCGCAACCAACTTTTTTATAAAAGATAAGCTCATGAGCCGTTCTTTTATAAGCAGTGGTGAAAAGGTTGTTTTTAAAACTACTTTATTACCCTTATTTTTTGGGTCCGATTTGCAATTGAATTTCGATTTAATTGCAAGCTAAGCTAGACTTTAGCTTAGTGATAATCAGGGTCCAGCAATAAAAAACCCCGACTATCGGGGTTTTTTATTATCTGTACATTATTTTTTATGATTGCTTTTTTTTGTTAAGTGATTGAAAAATAGTGATAAATCAGATTTTATGTAATATTTGAAATGGGCTGAATGCCCTTTTTTTGTTTCTGGCAATCCTGTTTTTGACTTTATTGCACCGTTTTTTTTCCGGAGATATAAATGACTGGCTTAGAAAAACAATTAATGGAATTACTTGATGCACCTGTTGCTGCGTCAGGTTACGAATTAGTAGGTTTAGAGTTTATCCGTGCGGGTGAGCACTCAGCACTACGGATCTTTATTGACCATGAAAATGGTATTAATGTTGAAGACTGCGCCGAAGTAAGTCGTCAAGTCAGCGCGGTAATGGATGTTGAAGATCCAATCACCGTCGCTTACAACTTAGAAGTTTCATCACCAGGTTTAGAACGTCCACTGTTTAAGCCTGCTCATTATCAGCAGTTCATTGATCACGATGTGAACGTGGTACTTAAAATGGCGGTCAATAATCGTCGTAAGTGGAAAGGGGTGATTTCAGCCATTGAAGGCGAAATCGTAACTGTTATCGTTGATGGTAAACCTGAACAATTCGCTTTGAGTAATATCTCTAAAGCTAACCTGATACCAAAATTTTAAGTCTGAAGAGGCGAGAACATAAATGAACAGAGAAATTTTAGCGGTTGTTGAAGCTGTTTCTAATGAAAAAGCAGTTCCGCGTGAGCGTATTTTTGAAGCGTTAGAGATCGCTCTAGCCACAGCAACGAAGAAAAAAAGTGCACACGAAATCGAAGTTCGTGTCGAGATCGACCGTAAAACCGGTAACTTTGAGACATTACGTCGCTGGTTAGTGGTTGCTGAAGTTGAATTTCCAACCAAAGAAATTTCAATTGAAGCGGCGCAATATGATGACGAATCATTAGAGCTTGGCGATTACGTGGAAGATGATATGGAGTCAGTAACATTTGACCGTATTACTACCCAAACTGCCAAACAAGTTATCGTACAAAAAGTACGTGAAGCTGAGCGTGCTCAAATCGTAGAACAGTTCATCGACAATGAAGGTGAGTTGGTAACTGGTGTGGTTAAAAAAGCCAACCGTGATGCGGTTATCGTTGATTTGGGCAACCATGCAGAGTCTGTGATTCTACGTGAAGACCAATTACCGCGCGAAAACCTACGTCCTGGTGACCGTGTTCGTGGTCTGTTATATGCAGTTAAACCAGAAGCACGTGGTTTCCAGTTATTCCTAACTCGTTCTAAATCTGAAATGCTGATTGAGCTTTTCCGCATTGAAGTGCCAGAAATTGGCGAAGAGTTAATTGAATTGAAAGCCGCGGCTCGCGATCCTGGTTCACGCGCTAAAATTGCCGTGAAATCAAATGATCGTCGTATTGATCCTGTTGGTGCTTGTGTTGGTATGCGTGGCGCACGTGTGCAAGCCGTATCAAGTGAGCTTGGTGGTGAGCGTATCGATATCGTATTGTGGGATGATAATCCTGCTCAATTCGTTATCAATGCAATGGCACCTGCCGATGTTGCTTCAATCATCGTTGATGAAGATACCCACTCAATGGATATCGCAGTAGAAGCCGATAACCTAGCACAAGCGATTGGCCGTAGTGGTCAAAACGTACGTCTAGCGTCTCAACTAACTGGTTGGGATCTTAATGTTATGACGGTTGCTGATTTGAACAAGAAGCACCAAGAAGAATCGGTAGCGGCTATCGAAAACTTCATGAAGCATTTAGACATCGAACAAGACTTTGCTGAGTTATTGGTTGAAGAAGGTTTCTCTACTCTAGAAGAAATTGCTTATGTACCAATTAACGAGCTTTTAGAAGTCGATGGTCTTGAAGAAGAATTAGTAGAAGAACTACGTGAGCGTGCTAAAAATGCATTGACCACTCTTGCACTAGTTCAAGAAGAATCTTATGAAGGTCTAGAACCTGCTGAAGACCTACTTGCACTTGAAGGGCTTGAACGTGAACTCGCGTTTAAATTTGCCGCTCAAGGCATCGTAACTTTAGAAGATTTAGCCGACCAAGGTACTGACGATTTAGAAGAAATCGAAGGCCTAAGCGCAGAACGTGCGGGAGAGCTTATTATGGCTGCTCGTAACATTTGCTGGTTTGGCGACGAAGAATAATTTCAGCAAGGAGAAAGCACTATGACAGAATTGACAGTGAAAGCACTGAGCGAAGAGATTGGTACACCAGTTGAACGCCTAGTAGAACAACTTGCTGATGCTGGTATGAAAAAAACCAGCGCCGACAATGTAACTGCGGCAGAAAAGCAAACGCTTTTAACGCATCTTAAAAAAGAACATGGCGATAACTCAGGCGACTCTGAACCAACACGCCTGACACTTCAACGTAAGACCAAAAGCACATTAAATGTTCCTGCTGGCGGCGGTAAAAATAAAGAAGTGCAAGTTGAAGTCCGCAAAAAACGCACCTATGTGAAGCGTACTGCTGTAGATGAAGAAGCGAAAAAAGCAGCAGAAGCTCAAGCAACTCGTGAAGCAGAAGACGCAGCAAAACTTGCGGCAGAAGCAAAAGCCAAACAAGACGCAGCAGCAAAAGCTGAAGCAAAAGTTAAACGTGAAGCGGAAGATAAATTGAAGCAAGAAGCAGCAGATAAAGCGAAAGAAACAAAAGCAGCAGCGCCTAAGCAATCATCTGAAGAAAAAGCGAAAAATGATGCAGCGAAACAAGAAGCTGAATCATTGAAGCGTCGTCAAGATGAAGAAGCTCAGCGTAAAGCAGAAGCAGAAGCTCAGAAACTGGTTGAAGAAGCGCGTAAACTTGCAGAAGAAAACGGTGCTCGTTGGTCAGAAGAAGAGAAGAAGAAAAAAGAATCTGAAAATGCTGATTACCATGTAACGACTAACCAACACGCACGTGAAGCTGAAGATGAAGCTGACCGTCGCAGCGAAGCAAGTCGTCGTAAAAAGAAAAAACCAGCGAAAAAAGAAGATGATCGCGGCGGCAACAATGGCCGTAACGCTCGTGGTGGACGCAATAATCGTAAAGGTAAATTGGCTAAACCAACTTCAATGCAGCATGGTTTTGATAAATCAGCAACCGTTGCAAAATCGGATGTTGTGATTGGTGAAACTATCGTGGTTTCTGAACTGGCAAACAAAATGTCAGTAAAAGGGACTGAAGTCATCAAAACGATGATGAAGATGGGCGCAATGGCAACCATCAACCAAGTGATTGACCAAGAAACAGCAGCGCTTGTTGCTGAAGAAATGGGTCACAAGGTTATCCTACGTAAAGAAAACGAATTAGAAGAAGCGATTCTTTCTGATCGTGATGACAGCACTGATGCCGTATCTCGTGCCCCTGTTGTGACCATCATGGGTCACGTTGACCATGGTAAAACCTCGACACTGGATTACATCCGTCGTAGCCGTGTAGCCTCTGGTGAAGCGGGTGGTATTACCCAGCACATTGGTGCATACCACGTTGAAACTGACAATGGCATGATCACCTTCTTGGATACTCCAGGACACGCCGCATTTACTTCAATGCGTGCTCGTGGTGCTCAAGCGACTGATATCGTTGTTCTTGTTGTTGCAGCCGATGATGGTGTTATGCCACAAACAATCGAAGCGATTCAGCACGCGAAAGCGGCGAGCGTTCCATTGATTATTGCGGTAAACAAAATCGATAAAGAAGGCGCGAACCCAGATAACGTTAAAAATGAGCTTGCTCAATACGACGTTATTCCTGAAGAATGGGGCGGCGAAAACATGTTCGTTCACATTTCAGCCAAAGTGGGTACAAACATCGATGGTCTACTTGAAGCTATCTTACTTCAATCTGAAGTTCTTGAGCTTAAAGCAGTAACCGATGGTATGGCTTCTGGTGTTGTGGTTGAATCTCGCCTTGATAAAGGTCGTGGTCCAGTTGCTACCGTTCTAGTACAAGCGGGTACTTTACATAAAGGTGATATCGTTCTTTGTGGTCAAGAGTACGGCCGTGTTCGTGCAATGCGCGATGAAAACGGTAAAGACATCGAGACAGCAGGTCCTTCTATTCCGGTAGAAATCTTAGGTCTTTCTGGTGTTCCGGCTTCAGGTGATGAAGCAACTGTCGTTCGTGATGAGCGTAAAGCGCGTGAAGTAGCGAACTATCGTCAAGGTAAATTCCGTGATGTTAAACTGGCTCGTCAGCAAAAATCGAAACTTGAAAACATGTTCTCTAACATGGAAGCGGGTGAAGTTGCTGAGCTTAACGTTGTGCTTAAAGCAGACGTTCAAGGTTCAGTAGAAGCGATTGCTGATTCACTACGTAAACTTTCAACTGAAGAAGTGAAAGTGAACATCGTAGGTTCGGGTGTCGGTGGTATTACTGAAACTGACGCGGTATTGGCAGCAGCTTCTAACGCTATCTTACTTGGTTTCAACGTCCGTGCTGATGCTTCTGCTCGCCGCACTGTTGAAAACGAAAGCCTAGATCTACGTTACTACTCAATCATTTACCAATTGATTGACGAAGTGAAACAAGCGATGGGCGGCATGCTTGCTCCAGAATTTAGACAAGAAATCATTGGTCTTGCTGAAGTTCGTGATGTGTTCAAATCACCTAAACTAGGTGCAATCGCAGGTTGTATGGTTACAGAAGGCTTGATTAAGCGTAGTAACCCAATCCGCGTTCTTCGTGATAACATCGTTATTTATGAAGGTGAACTAGAATCACTACGTCGCTTTAAAGATGACGTACAAGAAGTTCGTAACGGCTACGAATGTGGTATCGGTGTTAAGAACTACAATGATGTTCGCGCTGGTGACCAAATCGAAGTATTCGAAATTGTTGAAATTAAGCGTACGCTTGATTAATTAACAAATGATACCCAAAGTAATTAGGGTATAAGCAATAAAACACCATGGGGAGCTTTTGCTCCCCATTCTTTCTGTTACGACGTTCTCATTTGAACGTGCAGATGTGAGAAAAGATATGGCTAAAGAATTCAGTCGTGCACAACGCGTTGCACAACAATTACAAAAAGAACTCGCTTCTATCCTACAGCGTGATGTTCGTGATTCACGTATCGGAATGGTGACCATTTCAGACGTTGAAGTGACTCGTGATCTGGCTTATGCCAAAGTATTCGTTACTTTCTTTTGTATCGGCGAGCAAACACCAGAATCATGCTTAGAAGCATTAAAAGAACACGAAGTGTCTATTCGTATGGCTTTAGGGAAACGTGTTCGTTTACGTTTAACACCTGAAGTTCGTTTCGTTTACGATAATACATTGACCGAAGGTATGCGCCTTTCTAACTTGGTTAGTGAAGTGGTCAGTGATGACAATCGACGTAAAAAAGACGCCGGTCGTGATGAGGACGAAGGAGAAGAGTAATGGCTCGTAGACGTCGTGGTCGTCCTATTGATGGCGTTTTATTACTCGATAAGCCGACTAGTATCAGCTCCAATGATGCGCTCCAAAAAGTAAAGCGCATGTTTTTTGCTGAAAAAGCAGGTCATACTGGTGCGCTTGATCCTTTGGCGACGGGTATGTTGCCGATTTGCCTTGGTGAAGCGACTAAGTTCTCACAGTTCTTACTTGATTCGGATAAACGTTATCGCGTGGTGGCAAAGTTGGGTGAACGTACTGATACCTCAGATTCTGATGGTGAAGTGGTTCAAACCCGTGAAGTGAAAGTTGACCGTGGTTTACTTGAGCGTTGCATTGCGAAATTTCGTGGTACCACAGATCAAATTCCTTCGATGTTCTCAGCATTAAAATACCAAGGTAAGCCTTTGTATGAATATGCCCGTCAAGGCATTGAGGTTCCGCGTGAATCTCGTAAGATCACGGTATTTGAAATAAACCTGATCCGTTTTGATGGTAATGAAGTGGAAATGGAAGTGCATTGTTCAAAAGGCACTTACATTCGAACCATCACCGATGACTTAGGCGAAATGCTTGGTTGTGGCGCCCATGTGACTTATTTACGTCGTATTGGGGTGTCGCATTATCCGGCAGAGAAAATGGTCACGCTAGAACAACTTCAAGCGATGATCGAACAAGCCCAAGAGCAAGGCGTAGAGCCTCACAGCGTATTGGATCAACTGCTGCTCCCTATGGATACTGCGGTTGTCGATCTGCCAGAAGTGAATATGCCGCTTAGTATGGCGAGCATCGTTCAACAAGGTCAGCAGGTGCAAATTGCTGGCGCACCAACTGAAGGTGTGGTTCGCATGACGATGGGTGATGAACATACCTTTATTGGTATTGCTAACATTGATGATGATGGCCGCGTGGCACCAAAACGCTTGGTTGTGTTTAGAACCGAAGCTGTGGCGGAATAAAAGAAGCAATAATGGTGGTATGGGTAAATTACCCTTGCTCTTATTTATCGCTTCCCCTATAATTCGCCGTTCGCGTGATGGCTGAATCAGAGATTGGCTATCACATTTTTATAAATTAACTCTTATTTAGGAGAGATTATGTCTCTGAATGCAGAAACTAAAGCAGCAATCGTTGCAGAATACGCACAAGCTGAAGGCGATACAGGTTCACCAGAAGTACAAGTAGCACTACTTACTGCTTCTATTAACCACCTACAAGGTCACTTTGCTGATCACAAACACGATCACCACAGCCGTCGCGGTCTTTTACGTATGGTTTCTAGCCGTCGTAAACTTCTAGACTACCTTAAAGGTAAGAACCTAGAGCGTTACCAATCACTAATCAAGCGTCTTGGCCTACGTCGTTAATTCGTCGTTTGGTTTAATACCCAGATTAAAAGTATTTGTTAGTTAATTGAACACTTTTGGTTCCCATTAGTTGAAATGAAGAAACAGATACTGGATAAAAAGGAGCCTCGGCTCCTTTTTTTGTGGCTGCAATTTGAGCAAACAGACATTTCCGACATTTGATAGGGATATTCTGCGTTCTGAAATAAGACATTTACACTCATCTGGTTTATACTATGCCTCGTTTGTTTTTACTTTTTATCGGTCTTAATTGGCGATGAAACAGCAAACAAACCGCTGTAGATTGACTTACCGTCACCGATGTCGACCATGAAGGTCGCGACTAATAACAGCTTTTTTCTATCTCAGTTTATCTGAGGCGCTTGTGGTTAAGGCTTATCCTTAACCAAGCAATAACAGAAAAACCTGCTATTAGTCGCGATTGGTAATAAATCTCACAGCAAAAATTACTTTATATTTTCTTATTTAAGGATCTTTACGTGAAAGCAATCGTAAAAAAATTCCAGTACGGTAACCATACCGTTACTCTAGAAACGGGCGTAATGGCTCGCCAAGCTACTGCTGCTGTTATGGCTAGCATGGATGACACCTCTGTATTTGTTTCTGTTGTTGCTAAGAAAGATGCAGTACCAGGTCAAGACTTTTTCCCATTAACGGTAAACTACCAAGAGCGTACTTACGCTGCTGGTAAAATCCCTGGTGGTTTCTTCAAGCGCGAAGGTCGTCCTTCTGAAGGCGAAACATTAACGGCTCGTCTAATCGACCGTCCAATTCGTCCGCTTTTCCCATCAGCATTCAAAAACGAAGTTCAAGTTATTGCAACGGTTGTTTCTGTAAACCCTGATATCCAACCAGACATGATCACTATGATCGCAACGTCTGCTGCTCTTGCTATCTCTGGTGCACCATTCAATGGTCCTATCGGTGCGGCGCGTGTTGGTCACATCAATGGTGAACTCGTACTTAACCCAAGCCAAACTGAGCTTGAGTCTTCTAAACTAGACCTAGTGGTTTCTGGTACTGAAGGCGCGGTATTAATGGTTGAGTCAGAAGCTGACAACCTATCTGAAGAAGAAATGCTAGCGGCTGTTGTTTACGGTCACGACCAACAACAAGTTGTTATCAATGCGATCAATGAGTTTGCGGCTGAAGTTGCTACTCCTTCTTGGAATTGGGAAGCACCTGCTGAAAACACAGACTTAAAAACTAAAATCGCTGAGTTAGCATCAGCTCAAGTAACAGAAGCTTACCAAATCACTGAGAAATTGGCGCGTTATGATCGCATCCATGAAATCAGTGCTGAAGTAACAGAAAAACTATTAGCTGAAGATGCTGAATTGAACACGAAAGAAATTCACGCCATCTTCCACGATCTTGAGAAAAACATCGTACGTAGCCGCATCATTGCCGGTAGCCCACGTATCGATGGTCGTGAAAAAGACATGGTTCGTGCACTTGATGTTCGTACTGGCGTTCTTCCACGTACTCACGGTTCTTCTTTGTTTACTCGTGGTGAAACTCAAGCATTGGTTACGGCTACGCTTGGTACACAACGTGATGCACAAATCATCGACAGCCTATTAGGTGAGAAGAAAGACAACTTCCTTCTACACTATAACTTCCCTCCATACTGTGTAGGCGAAACTGGTTTCGTTGGTTCTCCTAAGCGTCGTGAAATCGGCCACGGTAAACTAGCAAAACGTGGTATTGCTGCGGTAATGCCTTCAGTTGAAGAATTCCCATACACAGTGCGTGTTGTTTCAGAAATTACTGAATCAAACGGCTCGTCTTCAATGGCATCGGTATGTGGTACTTCTCTTGCGCTTATGGATGCTGGTGTTCCAATTAAAGCGTCTGTTGCGGGTATCGCAATGGGTCTAGTTAAAGAAGGCGAAGAGTTCGTTGTTCTTTCTGACATCCTTGGCGACGAAGACCACCTAGGTGACATGGACTTTAAAGTAGCCGGTACTAACGACGGTATCACTGCTTTGCAAATGGATATCAAAATCGAAGGTATCACTAAAGAAATCATGCAAATTGCGCTTAACCAAGCACAAGGCGCACGTAAGCACATCCTTTCTGTAATGGATGAAGCGATTTCTGGTGCTCGTGAAGAGATTTCTGAATTTGCTCCACGCATCTACACCATGAAGATCAGCTCTGAGAAAATCAAAGACGTGATCGGTAAAGGTGGTGCTGTGATCCGTGCACTGACTGAAGAAACCGGCACGACCATCGAAATCGATGACGACGGTACTATCAAAATTGCCGCAACTGAAGGCAAAGCAGCGAAAGAAGCGATCCGTCGCATCGAAGAAATCACTGCTGAAGTTGAAGTCGGTCGTATTTACCCAGGTAAGGTTGCTCGTCTAGCTGACTTTGGTGCATTCGTTACCATTCTTCCTGGTAAAGATGGTCTAGTACACATCTCTCAAATCGCCGATAAGCGTATCGAGAAAGTGTCTGATTACCTATCTGAAGGTCAAGAAGTTCAAGTTAAAGTACTAGAGATTGATCGCCAAGGTCGCGTTCGTCTAAGTATGAAAGAAGCGGTAGAGCAAACGACTACTCCAGCAGAACCTGCTGCCGAGTAATTGATGCTTGCTTCTCTTTAATGAGAAAGTGAAATAATAATGAGGAGCCCATTGAGGCTCCTCTTTTTTTATCTAAGTTTGCCCACAACGACTAAGCTAAGGTAGTGCGATAACCAAACTACGTGTATATTGCATATAAAGAGACTGTACCGTAAAGGAGTACTCAATTAGTGAAATATTTTAAATGCTTAGGGCTTATTGCCGTTTTTTTACTCGCGGGTTGTGCTAACAGTGGTAAGTCTAGTTCGACTTGGTCATCACCACCATTAGCGGTGCCTCTTCAGCCTTCTATTCAACAAGAAGTGCAAATTTCACGCTTAAATCAATTAGTACTACGTAAAGATGTCACTAATGAGACTCGTGCCAAAATGTTTGCTCAGCGAGGCCAATATTTAGACAGTGTCGGCTTGGCAGATTTAGCGCGTTTAGATTATGAACGCTCGCTAAAGTTAGATCCAAAGCAACCTGAAGTGTTTAATATGATAGGGGTCTACTTTACTCAAATGAGTGATTACGATTCCGCCTTCGATGCGTTTGATTCGAGTTTAGAGCTTGATCCAACCAACGAATATGCCGAGCGAAATCGTGCGATTGCTTTGTATTACGCTGACCGTTTTGATCTCGCTATCCAAGATATGACCAGTAACTATAATAAAGCACCAAATGATCCTTATCGCGCTTTGTGGCTGTATTACATGGAACGCGAAGTCGATGCTAAAAAAGCCACTGATGCATTAACCCAGCGTTATGACAATAAAGATCAACAATGGGGTTGGCAATTAGTCGGTCTTACTCTGAACAAAGAATCAGAGAAAGACGTATTGCAAGCGGTGGCGCTGAGTACTCGTGATAACGTTGAACTTGCTCAAAAGCTTACCGAAATTTATTTCTATTTGGCGAAGCGTAATCAATATGAAGGCAACTACGCCAACGCAATTGCTTTGTATAAATTATCGTTATCAATGAATGTATATGAGTTCTCTGAGCACAAATATGCCTTCTTAGAATTGGGGCGTATTTTTAAAACCTTGCAAGAACAGCAACAAAAAGCCCAAGCCCCAACATCCAGCAGCGATGATAAAAGTAAGGCAGAAGAGCCTGTCAACACCCCAAAGTCGAGTGATGAAAGCAGATTATTGCCAAAAGCCACTTCGACTCCAGCATTGCGTTCTTAATGTGAAAGAATAAAAGCGAGAGCTCGTATCGTCTTCGCTTAGGTACGCAATGACGGGTGGTTTATCCATAAAAAAGAGGACATTGCGTCCTCTTTTTTATGCTTGGTATTTAAATAAGAGAAAATTAAGCTTGGGCAAGGCCGGCTAATTTATGCCAATAGCCATTGCATTCACGCGATTCAATACTAAGCGGTGACAGGCCTTGTTCATTGGCTTTAAATTGCGCCAATGTCGATAAGGTATTGATGCCCAGCGGGCTTAAACGCACCACATCAACGACCCCTTGCATACCAACCAGATCATTACCCAAGTTATAGCAATAACCTGACTGGGTTTGAATGCCATTTAAGTTAAACACCTCTTGCCCTTCTTGGCTGGCGACTTGAATACCGGTTGGATATTTAATGCAGCACGTCTCGCAATCATCTTTGGCTTTATTTTCAGCTCGAGCAGTAAAGCAGCGAGCAGAATAAGCGAGTGGCAAATAACCATGGCTGAACACTTCCACTTCAAATTGATCGCGAATACCCAATTCGTCACATTGCGCCAGCACGTTGATCAGCCAATCACGCGATAATTCAACTGG
The DNA here is from genome assembly GCF_009601765.2 of Vibrio algicola. NCBI lineage: Bacteria > Pseudomonadati > Pseudomonadota > Gammaproteobacteria > Vibrionales > Vibrionaceae > Vibrio > Vibrio algicola. The sequence goes on along the minus strand of NZ_CP045699.1, from coordinate 1,792,425 downwards.
CATACACCAGCGGATCATGCCTTGTTTGGCAAAGAGTTTAAGGGTGTGAGCATTATAAGTATTAACCGCAGGGCCGACGATAAAGGGCACTTTCGCCTCTGATGCCAGTTGAATACCAGATACATCGTTGGCTTCTATCGCAAAGTCACCGTTATCGACATACTTCTTCATGATATTGACTTCGCTCGGCGCTTCTAATAATGCCATAGTGGAGAGCACGACTTGTTTGCCACCATCGGCCAAATCTTTGGCGATCTCAAACCAATCTTTAGGCTTAATTTCACGGCGCTTAGAGCAAACACTTTCCCCTAAATAAATAATATCAGCAGGGCTGTTTTTCGCTTGTTGATAAAAATCCTCGACATCATTTTTAGCCCAGAAATACAATAAAGGACCAAGCGAGTATTTAAGCGGTTGTGGTGAGTTCATCATTATTCCTTACTGCCATTTACGGTGATAAGCACCTAGAGTTGTTTGCGTTCCTTCAGAGACATTAGCTAAGGCTGTGTCCCATTGTGGTTCAACCGTATAGCCTTCAGGATTGGCTTGATAGCGATCAATCGCCGCGCGCCAAGTTCGGGTGACTTGCTCTACATAGGCAGGACTGCGTTGGCGACCTTCAATTTTAACTGAGGCCACATTGGCGGCAAATAACTCAGGCAGCATAGATAGGGTATTTAAACTGGTCGGTTCTTCGAGTACATGATAACGCTGCTTTTGACCGGTAATGTTAATATCAAAGCGGCCTTTGCAAAGCGTAGGGTAGCCCGCGTTCTCACCTTGAGAATATTTGTCGATCAAAATATCGCTTAAACGGGTTTCTAATCCTGAATCGGTTTCTTGCCAGCGAACATGTTTGGCTGGTGAACAAGCGCCCACCGTATTTGGCGATTCGCCCGTCATATAAGACGATAAGTAACAACGTCCCTCCGCCATGATGCACAAGCTACCAAAGGCAAATACTTCAAGTTCAACATTGCTAGGAATACTGCGCGACAGTTGTTTGACTTGATGAATCGATAGTACTCGTGGCAGAACCACACGTTTTACATTGAAATTGTTGGCATAAAACGCCACAGCGGCGCTATTGGTTGCCGAGGCTTGCACAGATAAATGCAATTCCATTTCAGGGTATTGAGTCGAGGCGTATTCGAGCAGCGCAATATCGGCCACGATTAAGGCATCCACTCCAAGCGCGTCAGCTTGATCGACCGCATCAGTCCAGCGGCTGAAGCCATTAGGGTGAGCAAAAGTATTTAACGCGATATGAATTTTTTTATTGTTGTCATGCACATATTGAACCGCTTTATCGAGTTTTTTGCCGCTAAAGTTGAGTCCGGCAAAATGACGCGCATTGGTGTCATCTTTAAAGCCAATGTAAACCGCATCGGCGCCACAATCTATGGCGGTTTTGAGCGCTGGTAAATTGCCAGCAGGGCAAAGAAGTTCCATCCCTTAAACCTTATATTCTGAATTTATACCGTATTTTAGGCAGTTTGCATGATAGGAAATTGATATAAGGCAGGTTTGCAGCGATCAATAACGCTTGGCCTGCGCATTTTGTAAAAAAGTGTCACAAAGGGGTAGGAACTAAGCAATTAGTGGGTATTTATAACATTAAATCTACATTTATTGATTTAACTCAGAGAAGCTTTTTTAATCTGGATTACAGTAAGCTGATATATTGAGGGAGTTATTATGTTTTCAGCTATTCGTTCTCACATGGTTGCCAATGCGGCGCGTGTATTAAAAAAACCGGTTCAATTTTTACCACAGCGTCTACAAAGTAAAGTGCTATTGGAAGCACTACAACAAGTATTCCATGAAGCATTAGAAGATGGTGATTTTGAATTCTTACAAGATCGTTGGTTAAAAGTTGAGATCAGTGATCTGAATCTGTCTTGGATGATCAGCTTTCAAGATGACAAACTTATCGTCTCTGACGGCTCGCAAACTGAAGATGCGAGTTTTTCGGGTTGTTTAAATGACTTAATTTTAATTGCTGGTCGTAAAGAAGATCCCGATACCTTGTTCTTCCAACGTCGTTTGAAAATTGAAGGCGACACCGAACTTGGGTTGGAAGTGAAAAACTTAATGGATAGCATCGATTTAGATTCACTGCCTAAACCGCTGACTTACGCTTTAATGCAACTAGCTGAATTTGTGCAAAAAGGCTTACAGCCGCAAGAAAGCCAAAAGCAGATCACCACCGCTTAAATGCCCCCATTTCAAACTAGTCTGCTCCTTTTCTTCAATCCTTTGTTCTGGTCCTTTGAGGTGATAACTTTAAGGGGCCGTTTTTTATCTTGATGGTCAATCTCTCTCTTTTTTACTGCCATTGTCGATTAAATTACGATTCTTTAATCATTAAGAGTACAATCGCAGCTTAAATATAGAGGTGATTATGCAAATTAGAACAGAAGCTCCAGCCGATATTCTTACTATCGATTCATTGTTAAAAAACGCGTTTCCAAGCAAAGATGAAGCCAAACTGGTTCGTGCATTACGCGAAAACAGTCGTTTTACTTTATCGGTAGTGGCTTGTAGTGATGAAGGGCAAGTGATCGGTCATGCATTATTTACCCCTGTGACCTTAGATGGTGAAGATTTTGGTTGGCAAGGTTTAGCGCCAGTTGCGGTGCATCCACAATATCGCAAGCAAGGCATTGCAGAACAACTGATCAAGTACGGTTTTGATTCGTTATATGAGCTTGGCTATTCTGCTTGTGTGGTCTTAGGCGATCCTAACTACTACGCCCGTTTTGGTTTTCAAGATGGCGAACCAATGGGGTTGGTGTCTATTTATAACTCGATGCCAGAATATCAAGCCGGTGCATTTCAAGTACTGCAACTGATTGAAGATTGTTTTACCAGTAAAGCTGGGTTGGTCGAATACAGCCCTGAATTTAATGGATAATTCTCTAAGTTGCTTATACCGTATCTAATCAATATTGTTGATTGCGAAAAGACGTTTAAACCATCCATGGACACTTGAGAAAGAACATCCATGTTCTTTGACACTTTTCTCCATCAATAATATCAATAGATCTGGGCTGATATCGAATTCTAACGCGTATAAAGTACGAACAAAATATGAGTGAATGTGTGACTAGCGATTCAAAGCAAATGGAACAATTAATCGAGCGGCAAAAACTGCAAGAGATCGGCATTGATGTGTGGGAAGTGTCTCACCCTGAGCGTTTGCAAGGTTTTCAAAGCAGTGGTTTTTCGCTGCCACCAACGTGCGTATTATTGCTGGTGGCTGAGTCTATTCCGCAAGGGCAAGATACGGCGCTATTTGCCAAAGTGCTGGCTAGTATGAAACTCAACCTTGATCAAGCCCTGCATGTGACGCCAACGCAATTATCACAAATTAATCAGCATCAGTTAACTTGGGTGTGGTTTTGCGGTACTGAAACTGAAACGGATACTGAGACAAAAAGCCAAGCGCTTGAGTTTTCAGTTGAGGGGCTGCAAGTGCTAAATTCAGTGTCTCTGGCGGATATTCCTACCGATATTTCCCATCGTCGCCAACTGTGGCAACAAATTTGCTCTTACCAAAAGTGATTTTATGACTCAAATTCCAACTCCGATTGCGATTACTGCCGAACATCTTGATGCGGTATGGGCGATTGAACAACAAGCGCATAGTCATCCTTGGTCGGAAAGTATGATCCGAGATCTGTCGCATCAAAACAGCGCTAATTCATCAAAACATCAATTTGGCTTGTGGGTGAATGAGCAATTAGTGGGCTATGTGTATAGTCAAAATGTGGTAGGCGAGGTGACTCTGCTCACCATTGCGGTTGACCCTAGCCAGCAAGGTAAAGGTTACGGGCACGCTTTGGTGGAACACTTAATCAAGCACAGCGAACAAGCAGCCGCCGAAAGTATTTGGTTAGAAGTGCGTGAAAGTAATAAAGGGGCCTATCATCTTTATGAAGCACTGGGGTTTAATGAGATGGATCGCCGTATCAATTATTATCCATCCACCACCAGCAAACATGGCAAAGAAGACGCGATTATTATGAATCTGTTATTGGATGAGGGTTTTAATCCTTTTGCTTAACCAAACATATTTTCGTCCTGCAATGAGCTATTCATATTGAATAACAAGAAAATTGAATACAGAGAATATTGGATGTAAACAAAAGGCCATGTTCGGCCTTTTTTGCTATTCCTGCTGCTGTAAATTTTATACGGCTAGAGTTATCGTCATTTTTGCGTATAATTCGCCCCATCTGACTTTTTTGATTACCAAGCTGTTAGCTTTAGGTAACTCAAACCTTTTTAGTCACTCCATTATTTTTTGTTGTCGTGATATGCGGCAATAGACAAACTGTTTATAAGGTTTACAGCACTTATGTCTTTCCTTTCTGAAGTTGGCAAGCGTCGCACGTTTGCGATCATCTCTCACCCCGATGCGGGTAAAACCACCATTACTGAAAAAGTATTGTTATTCGGAAACGCGATCCAAACAGCCGGTACGGTAAAAGGACGCGGTTCTAAGCAACATGCCAAATCAGATTGGATGGAAATGGAAAAGGAACGTGGTATTTCGGTAACCACTTCGGTCATGCAGTTTCCTTTTAACAACTGCTTGGTTAATCTACTCGATACTCCTGGGCACGAAGATTTCTCGGAAGATACTTACCGTACATTAACCGCTGTCGATTCATGCTTGATGGTGATTGATGCGGCGAAAGGTGTCGAAGACCGTACGCGTAAATTGATGGAAGTCACTCGTCTACGTGATACGCCGATCGTAACCTTTATGAACAAATGTGACCGTGATATTCGTGATCCAATGGAGTTGTTAGACGAAGTTGAAAACGAATTGAATATGGCTTGTGCACCAATATCATGGCCAATCGGCAGTGGTAAAGAGTTTAAAGGTGTTTACCATATTCATCGCGATGAAACGATTTTATACGCTACGGGTCAAGGTCATACCATTCAAGAAGAGCGCATCATTAAAGGGTTAGATAACCCTGAATTAGATAGCGCAATAGGTGAAGATCTGGCGGCGAATTTACGCGATGAACTTGAGCTTGTGATTGGCGCTTCAAATGAATACGACCAAGAGCTTTTCTTAGCGGGAGAGTTAACCCCTGTTTATTTTGGTACCGCTTTGGGTAACTTTGGTGTTGACCACATGCTTTCTGGTTTAACCGAGTGGGCACCATCGCCAATGGCGCGTGAAGCCAATCAGCGTAAAGTTGAAGCTACAGAAGAAAAATTCTCAGGTTTTGTGTTTAAAATCCAAGCTAACATGGATCCAAAGCACCGTGACCGTATTGCTTTCATGCGTATTGTGTCGGGCACTTACAGCCAAGGCATGAAGATGAACCATGTTCGCAGTGGTAAAACTGTCAGCATTTCCGATGCCGTGACCTTTATGGCTGGTGACCGTACTCGCGCCGAACATGCGTATGCAGGCGATATTATTGGTTTGCATAACCATGGCACCATTCAAATTGGTGATACCTTTACTCAAGGCGAAGCATTGAAGTTTGCTGGTATCCCTAACTTTGCGCCAGAATTATTCCGTCGTATTCGTCTGCGTGATCCGCTTAAACAAAAGCAATTGCTTAAAGGTTTGGTACAGCTTTCAGAAGAAGGCGCGGTGCAAGTATTCCGTCCATTACAAAATAATGATCTGATTGTTGGCGCGGTAGGTGTGTTGCAGTTTGATGTGGTAGTGGCGCGTTTAAAATCTGAATATAACGTGGAAGCGATTTATGAAGGCGTAAATGTGGCAACCGCGCGTTGGATCGAATGTAATGACGAGAAAAAACTGGATGAATTTAAGCGTAAAAACCAAACGAACCTCGCATTAGATGGCGGCGATAATCTATCGTATGTTGCCCCGACCATGGTCAATTTGAACCTGGCCAAAGAGCGCTTCCCTGAAGTGAACTTTAGAGCAACACGCGAGCACTAAGAGCGAAAGCTGAAACGGACGTAATTCGTTCTTAGAATAAAGTTAAATGACCGCTGTAGTGATTTAGATAGTTTTGATTATCTATATTGCTTAAGCGGTTTTTATTTATCGCCGTCTTGAGGCTATACTGAAATCACTCACCTCAATGACAGTAAAAGGAGTGGCTATGTGGTGTTCTGGTTTTAAAATATTTAACGCTTTGGGGCGATGGAAACAACAATGTAAAACTTACCTTGCTCGTTACGATGCTTGGTGTGAGGAATTGGGTTTAACTCCTGAGCATAAACGCAGCTGTTGCGCTTATAAAGCCGATCCTATCCATCAAAAAACACCAGCAGACAAAATCTATCAGGCACCTGCCCAACACCATCCCGTTACACCAAACTTTAAAGCTTAGAAAATGACTGACTCCTCGTGCTTGGTCGATACGCATTGCCATTTTGATTTTTCTGCCTTTGATGATACCCAACATCACCTTGATATTGCTCAGCAAGCGGGCGTGACTAAAATCATTATTCCTGCGATTGGTGAATCTAACTGGTCGAAACTCGCAAACCTTTCATCACAATTTCCCTCTTTATACTACGCTTTGGGGCTTCATCCGTATTTTATGGCTCAACATGGCGATGATGCGATTTTAAAGCTAAAGCAATCGTTATCTTGTCGCAGTAGCAAGTGTGTCGCAATTGGAGAGTGTGGACTAGACTTGAGGCTGGAAGAGCAATGGCTCACACCCGAGAAGCTCGATAAGCAATATCAGTTATTTGAAGCCCAGGTTTTATTGGCGATAGAATTTGAATTACCATTGATAATTCACGCACGTAAAGCACATGATCAGGTGGTGAAAATTCTGCGTAAACACCAACCCAAAAAGGGCGGCGTTATTCATGCTTTTAGCGGCAGTTATCAGCAAGCAATGGAGTACATCAAACTCGGTTTTTATATCGGAGTGGGTGGGGTGATCAGTTACCCACGAGCCAGCAAAACACGCGATGTTATTTCACGACTTCCGTTATCGTTTTTGTTGCTCGAAACCGATGCGCCGGATATGCCATTAGATGGATTTCAAGGTGAAAACAATCATCCTACGCAGCTAAAATTGGTTTTTAAAGCGCTTGTTGAGTTGCGATTAGAAAATTAAAAACAGCTCGAAAAACAACTTTGGTTAAATAGTCACCACTTATTTTGTTTGTAAAGATAGAAATAGTGAATAAAAAGCAACCGTTTGCCCTGTGTTAATTATTGTTTAAGTGATCTAAGTCACGAACATTTGTGTTTTTCATTATATTTACATTAATAAATGAGATTAGGGTATTACTTTGTTACGGGATGTCAGCGTATAATCGCCCTCTCTTTAGAGCTCCACCTTGAAATACACTTTAACTTACTATAAGGAAGTCATATACCATGAGCCTGGTTATGAGTATCGTCGGAATGATCTTTTTGCTAGCAGTAGCAGTTCTATTTTCTGACAACCGAAAAGCAATTAATTTAAGAACCGTGGGTGGCGCATTTGTCATTCAATTCTGTCTAGGTGCATTTGTACTTTATGTTCCTTGGGGGCGTGATGTTTTAGCCTCAATGACGAATGGCGTACAGCATGTATACGACTTTGGTAATGAAGGTATTGGGTTCCTTTTTGGCAACCTAGTAAACTTCTCTGTTGATGGTGTTGGCTTCATTTTTGCCTTTAAAGTTTTGCCTACTATCATCTTCTTCTCTGCGTTAATTTCAGTGTTATATAACATTGGTGTTATGCAGATCGTTATCAAACTTCTAGGTGGTGGTTTACAAAAAGCCCTAGGTACTTCTCGCGCAGAATCTATGTCAGCCACAGCAAACATTTTTGTTGGCCAAACAGAAGCACCGTTAGTGGTTCGTCCTTTTGTCCCTAAGATGACTCAATCTGAACTATTCGCAGTAATGTGTGGTGGTTTAGCTTCGGTTGCTGGTGGTGTTATGGCGGGTTACGCAGCAATGGGTGTGCCACTGTCTTACCTAATAGCAGCATCATTTATGGCCGCTCCTGGTGGTTTACTGTTTGCTAAAATCATCAAGCCAGAAACTGAAACACCAATTGATCAATTGGGTGATGAAGATGTTCTTGATGAAGACAAGCCTGCTAACGTAATCGATGCTGCAGCTGTTGGCGCATCAGCTGGTTTATCTCTAGCCCTAAACGTTGGTGCAATGCTACTTGCTTTCATCGGCTTGATTGCACTGCTTAACGGTATGCTTGGTGGCATTGGTGGTTGGTTTGGTATTCAAAACTTAACTCTAGAACTTATTTTAGGTTACATCTTTGCACCTGTTGCATGGTTGATTGGTGTTCCTTGGAGTGAAGCAACAATTGCAGGTTCATTTATTGGTCAGAAAACCATCTTGAATGAATTTGTGGCTTACTCTAACTTTGCCCCATACCTAAAAGAAGGCGCAGCGGTTATTCTTGATGAGAAAACCAAAGCCATCATTTCTTTTGCATTGTGTGGTTTTGCTAACCTTTCTTCAATTGCGATTTTACTAGGTGGTCTGGGTGGTCTTGCACCAGAACGTCGTTCTGAAATTGCACAGATGGGTATGAAAGCAATCCTTGCTGGTACATTATCTAACTTAATGGCAGCAACTATTGCTGGTTTCTTTATCACATTACAAACCATGTAATTGATATAGACGCTAGAAAATAAAACTAAGCCGCAGCTATTCACATAGCTGCGGTTTTTTGTTTTTAAGCAACAACAACAATAAATTTCCACTCTCAAAAAAAATGTGATTGATTTAACATTTTTTTTGAGATACAAACCGTTTGCGTTACATCAGAAAACAGATAACGCCAATTTAATCAGTATAATTAATATGACTACACAAGATGTGTATATACCTAAGTTATTTGGGTATACAGCCTATTGAACTAGGTTGTGCGGTGACAAGGATTGCAATTAATGCCGAGTGTTTCTGGCATTAAGTCTTCAAGGAACCAAGTCCGTTCATTTCATACTATTTATTAGGGGGAATCCCCAATCAGTTTTGATTAATGAGCTAAACTTGAAAACAACATTGATCAAAGCTTAATCGATATAATTTACCAATCGGAGATAGAAATGAGCGATTTACAAGCAGCAGCTTTACGTGCACTAAAATTAATGGATCTCACTACGTTGAATGAAGACGATACGGATGAGAAGGTGATTGCTTTATGCAAGAATGCAAAATCACCGGTTGGCAACACTGCCGCCATTTGTATTTACCCACGTTTTATCCCTATTGCGAAGAAAACTCTACGCGAACAAGGCACTCCTGAAATCCGTATTGCAACCGTCACTAACTTCCCACACGGCAACGATGACATTGATATTGCAGTAGCAGAAACCAAAGCGGCGATCGCTTACGGCGCCGATGAAGTGGATGTGGTTTTCCCATACCGCACTCTAATTGCCGGTGATGAAAAAACTGGTTTTGAATTAGTGAAGCAATGTAAAGCCGCATGTGGCGATGTATTACTAAAAGTGATCATTGAAACCGGCGAGCTAAAAGAAGAAGCCTTGATCAAACGTGCTTCACAACTTTCAATTGAAGCTGGTGCGAACTTTATCAAAACTTCAACGGGTAAAGTGCCAGTGAATGCAACGCCAGAATCGGCTGAAATTATGCTGCAGGTGATTGCGGATATGGGTGTGGCGAAAACTGTTGGTTTTAAACCAGCTGGTGGCGTTCGCACTGCAGAAGATGCACAAGCTTACCTTGCTATGGCGGATCGTATTTTAGGCGCAGATTGGGCCGATAACATGCATTACCGTTTTGGCGCTTCAAGCTTATTAGCTAACTTGCTAAACACTTTAGGTGAAGGCGAGAAAGCGGCGGAAGGCGGTTACTAATCTCTTTGTTTTGAGAATGTAATGCTGTCTATACCTAAGCGACATCTTTAAGTTAGATATTTAAGTCAGCCGGGTATATCGAGATAACCTGATTGTTAGGGTTAGGTTATCTTTGTTCTTTTTCGCCATGAAATATTATTGCTGAATTGAACAAATAAATATCGTTCAGATAAACAAGCAGGCAGGTTGTGATGTTTTTACCTCAAGAAATTATTCGAAAAAAACGTGATGGTGAAGTGCTCACTACTGAAGAAATCAATTTTTTCATTCAGGGCGTAGCCAATGACACTGTTTCAGAAGGTCAAATTGCTGCGTTTGCGATGACCATCTTTTTTAATGAAATGACGATGCCCGAGCGAATTGCACTGACCTGTGCGATGCGCGATTCAGGTATGGTGATTGATTGGTCACATATGAATTTCTCTGGCCCGATTGTTGATAAACATTCAACGGGTGGCGTGGGCGATGTGACCTCTTTAATGCTTGGCGCAATGGTCGCAGCTTGTGGTGGCTTTGTTCCTATGATTTCAGGGCGTGGCCTTGGTCATACTGGCGGCACGTTAGACAAATTAGAATCTATTCCTGGTTACAATATTATGCCAAATAATGAACTGTTTGGCAGCGTAACCAAAGAGGCGGGGGTGGCAATTATTGGTCAAACTGGTGATTTAGCACCAGCCGATAAACGTGTTTATGCCACTCGTGATATTACGGCAACGGTCGATAATATCTCTTTGATCACCGCGTCTATTTTATCGAAAAAATTAGCTGCAGGCTTAGATTCATTAGTGATGGATGTCAAAGTGGGTTCTGGTGCATTTATGCCAACCTATGAAGCCTCAGAAGAGCTAGCACAATCTATTGTTGCTGTCGCCAATGGCGCTGGGACTCAAACCACCGCTATTCTTACCGATATGAACCAAGTGTTGGCCTCATCGGCAGGTAATGCAGTTGAAGTGCGTGAAGCGGTGCAGTTCTTAACTGGTGAGAAAAACTCTCGCGGTGAAGTGCGTAATCCTCGTTTACTCGATGTCACCATGACTCTATGCGCAGAAATGTTAGTGCTTGGTAAATTGGCGGATGAGACTGAGCAAGCTCATACCAAATTACAAGCGGTACTCGATGACGGTAGCGCAGCCAAATGCTTTGGCAAAATGGTTTCAGGCTTAGGTGGTCCGAAAGATTTTGTTGAAAACTATGATGCATACTTACCAAAAGCCGAGATTGTAAAACCGGTTTACGCTAAGCAATCTGGTACGGTTACTGCGATGGATACTCGCGCGATTGGTATGGCGGTAGTATCGATGGGTGGTGGTCGTCGAGTGGCTAGTGATGAGATTGATTATGCGGTTGGTTTTGAGCAGTTTATTCGTTTAGGTGAAACCGCTAATGAAGCAACGCCACTGGCAATGATCCATGCTCGCAATGAAGCGCAGTGGCAACAAGCTGCTGATGAATTGCAGCAAGCGATCACGGTTTCAAATGACACTTATCAACAAACACCGAATATTTATCGTCAAATTCGAGCACAAGATCTGTAATATGATCTTGCGTGCTTGGTAGGAGAGCTAATTATGAAACGTGCAATAATTCTAGTACTGGACTCTTTTGGAGTCGGTGCTTCGCAAGATGCAGATAAATTTGGTGATGTTGGCGCAGATACTCTCGGCCACATAGCAGAACAATGCAGCCAAGGCCTAGCAGATAATGATTTGCGTAGCGGCCCATTGCAGCTGCCAAATTTATCGAAGTTAGGCTTAGGAAAAGCGGGGCAAGAATCAACCGGAAAATTCCCAATTGGTCTAGATGAAGATGCCGTGATCACTGGCGCTTATGCCCATGCTGCCGAGTTATCTTCGGGTAAAGATACCCCGTCTGGTCACTGGGAAATTGCAGGTGTGCCAGTATTGTTTGATTGGGGCTATTTTAGCGATAAAACCAATAGCTTTCCTCAAGAGTTACTTGATAGCATCGTAAAACGCGCAAAGCTGCCTGGTTATCTTGGTAACTGCCATTCATCGGGTACGGTTATTCTTGATGAGCTTGGTGAAGAGCACATGAAAAGCGGTTGGCCGATCTTTTATACTTCGGCAGATTCTGTTTTCCAAATTGCTTGCCATGAAGAAACCTACGGCTTAGATAACTTACTTGAGCTGTGCGAGATTGTTCGTGAAGAGCTAGAACCTTATAATATTGGCCGTGTTATTGCGCGTCCATTTATTGGCGCTAAAGCGGGTGAGTTTGCTCGTACTGGTAATCGTCATGATTTATCACTTGAGCCGCCAGCGCCGACAATATTGCAAAAATTAGTCGACGAAAAAAATGGTGAAGTGGTCTCTATCGGTAAGATCTCTGATATTTATGCTGGCTGTGGTATTACGCAAAAATTCAAAGCCACCGGCCTAGAAGCATTATTTGATGCCACGCTTGAGCAAGTAAAACGTGCCGGTGATAACACCATCGTATTTACTAACTTCGTTGATTTTGATTCTTCTTACGGTCACCGCCGTGATGTGGCAGGTTATGCTGCCGCATTGGAATACTTCGACAAGCGCTTACCAGAAATTCAAGCACTGCTAAAAGAAGACGATATTCTGATCTTAACCGCCGACCATGGTTGCGATCCAACCTGGCCGGGTAGTGATCATACGCGTGAACATATTCCAGTGTTAGTATCAGGACCTAAGATCCCAGCCGGCTCTTTAGGTCGTCGTGATACTTTTGCCGATATTGGTCAAAGCCTAGCGAAGTATTTTGATACTTCTGATATGGATTACGGCAAGTCGTTTTTGTAAGCAAGAACGAAAAACTCGAAATATAATCGTCGTCATCCCTGAGACGACGATATAAACAGAATAATTATTTTAATTACTGCTTTAAAATGAGCAGTGAACGAAAACTAATAAAGGAAAACAACATGGCAACTCCACATATTAATGCTGAAATGGGTGACTTTGCAGACGTAGTATTGATGCCTGGCGATCCGCTACGCGCCCAATACATCGCAGAAAACTTCTTGGATGGTGCGGTTCAAGTTTGTAATGTTCGTAACATGCTTGGTTACACTGGTACTTACCAAGGTCGTAAAGTCTCAGTAATGGGTCACGGTATGGGTATTGCTTCTTGCTCTATCTATGTCACTGAGTTGTTTAAAGATTTCGGCGTGAAAAAAATTATTCGAGTGGGCAGCTGTGGCGCAGTAAGCGATAGCATTAAATTGCGTGATGTTGTGATTGGCATGGGCGCATGTACTGACTCTAAAGTGAACCGTATGCGCTTTAAAGATCACGATTTTGCAGCGATTGCGGATTACCACATGGTAAAAAATGCCGAAGAAGCGGCGAAAGCGCGTGGCATTAACGTGAAAGTGGGTAACCTTTTCTCTGCTGATTTATTCTACACTCCAGATCCAGACATGTTCACCGTTATGGACAAATACGACATCCTAGGTGTTGAAATGGAAGCGGCGGGCATCTATGGTGCAGCGGCAGAATACGGCGCAAAAGCAGTCGCAATTTGTACGGTATCGGATCACATTAAATCGGGTGAGCAAACAACATCTGATGAGCGTGCAACCACGTTTAACGAAATGATCCATATCGCACTAGACTCTGTGATTTTAGGCGATAAAGACGCTTAATCTATCGTTTAAATAGCATTGTGAATCTAATGCTAAGCGGTAACTAAAAAAACTCCAATGGCTGATGCGATTGGAGTTTTTTGTTAGCGCGTAATCAAGAGAGTTATAACAATTTGAGTCATTGGGTGATCAGAACTCGGCTATTCAAATAGTAAATGGAATCGGTACTACAAATCTTTCAATAAGATATTTTCGATATTGTCTTTAGGCTTGTAAATCAGTAGCAAACACAGTAAACCGCCACTAAAGAAACTGATGATAAGCATCAAATACATTAAATGATCACTATTGCGGTAACGATGGTCTGAAATAGCGGTCACTAAACCTTTCTCAAAAGTAATGCGGATAAAGCCAATTGCATTGTGGTCGTTAAAAATAGGTTCGACCAATTGTTCGCGGCCAATGTTAGAGCTTTGAAGTGGGGTATCTAAGCCTAAAGTTTCTCGTACCGATTTTGCATCGTCGCTGGCGGCTAAGCGAATGCCTTCTGCGTTATAAATGGTTGCATCATGCACTAAAGGTTCGGCTGAAATTTGATTGGTTAATTTTAATAACGCATCTTGCTCATCATTGACAATAAGATCGCTGGCCGACATCGCCGCTTGAGAAATGAGTAGGTTAGTCAAAGTATCAAGTTGATGATTTTGAATTCGTTCATTATCTCGACTGATCACAAAGCTGTTTATAATGGTGTAAGCAAACAGACCGCTGAGCAGTACAATCGCCAATAAACGCAAAAAAACACGCCATGAAAATAAAGAGGTTTGCATAGAGACCTTAACCGATAAATAACACTATTGATAAGTATAACTGAAGTCTGGGATTTTCTGAAAGTAATATACCCAAGCGAATTCAAGTAGCTGCTTGAAGTTACCTAGTGAAAACAGGTTAGAAACAAGAGATTTATCATTTGAGTGAGTGAAATACTTGCATAACTAATTTGCAATAGGGTAACTTGGAGGCAGTTAAATAAGGATATGAAACATGGATGTCGTAAAAAAATTAAAGATACAGCGTAATATCTCACTGCAAAAGCGCTTTCCTGAAACTCAAATTCACAGCAGTTTAGCCAAAGTGAACTCGCAATGGATCGTGTTTGGTGAGTATTTACCACCTGAGTATTTTGATGCCATTGATACTTTTACCGGTGTTGAACATGCGGTGCTGGATGCTTGGAAAGTGGGGCGCTACGAAGTGGTGTTGATGTCTGGTGAGTTCTCGCCAGAGTTGATGGAATTTGTGCATGGTATGAAGCTCGACTGTGCGCCGGTCACGATACTCCCTGAATTGCATAAACCCGGTTTAATTGTGATGGATATGGATTCCACCGCGATTCAAATTGAATGTATTGATGAGATCGCTAAATTGGCAGGTGTTGGTGAACAAGTGTCAGCCATTACCGAACGGGCAATGCAAGGGGAATTAGATTTTGAAGCCAGTTTGCGTGAGCGAGTCGGCGCATTAGCGGGCGCGAATGAATCAATTCTTGAGCAAGTACGTTTGACATTACCGTTTATGCCAGAGTTAGAAGAGTTGATTAATACCTTAAGCTTACTGGGTTGGAAAACCGCGATTGCATCCGGTGGCTTTACCTATTTCTCCGATCATCTTAAATCAGTATTAGGACTAGATTTCGCTCAATCCAATACGCTTGAAATTGTCGATGGTAAGCTAACCGGACAAGTATTAGGTGATGTGGTTTCGGCGCAAACCAAAGCCGATATTTTGGTGAGTCTCGCCGATGAATATGATGTTGAAGCGCATAATACCATTGCCGTTGGTGATGGGGCCAATGACTTAGTCATGATGGCAACCGCAGGCTTAGGGGTGGCGTATCACGCTAAACCCAAAGTTGAACAACAAGCACAAACGGTAGTCAGATATGCCGGTCTTGGCGGTATCGTATGTATCTTATCCGCGGCATTAATTAAACAAAAACGTGTCAGCTGGAAAGCGATCCCGTAGAATTAGTGCAAGTTTAAAACTTCAAACAAAGGCAGGGCTTAATCGTTCTGCCTTTTTCCATTAAATGATTGAAAATTGAGAGAACTTGATGGCGAGTAAAGCAAAACGCGCTTATGTGTGTAATGACTGCGGAGCAGATTTTCCACGTTGGCAAGGGCAGTGTAGTGCTTGCGGAGCATGGAACACCATTACCGAAGTACGACTGGCCGCCTCACCGCAAGTGGCGCGTAATGAACGTTTATCGGGTTATGCCGGTGGCAACACTGAATCTCAAGTTCAAAATTTATCTGAAATTGACTTACAAGAAGTGCCACGGGTATCGACCGGCTTTAAAGAGTTTGATCGAGTCTTAGGTGGCGGCATTGTACCTGGGTCGGCGGTTTTGATCGGTGGTAATCCTGGCGCAGGTAAAAGTACTTTATTGTTGCAAACCGTGTGTCGTTTAGCCGCGCAAATGCCCACATTATATGTCACTGGCGAAGAGTCGCTGCAGCAAGTAGCAATGCGCGCGTCCCGTTTGGGGTTACCAAAAGATCATTTAAAAATGCTGTCAGAAACCAGCGTAGATAAGATTTGCCAAATAGCCGAAAAAGAACAACCTAAGATCATCGTGATCGATTCGATCCAAGTGATGCATGTAGCAGACGTGCAATCTTCACCAGGCAGTGTGTCTCAAGTGCGGGAATCGGCCACCACCTTAACCCGTTATGCCAAACAAAATAATGTGGCAGTATTTTTAGTCGGGCATGTGACCAAAGATGGCACACTCGCCGGGCCTAAAGTATTAGAACATATTATCGATTGTTCAGTATTGCTCGATGGTGGCGCGGACAGTCGCTTTAGAACATTACGCAGTCATAAAAACCGTTTTGGTGCGGTGAATGAACTGGGCGTATTTGCTATGACAGGGCAAGGCTTAAAAGAAGTCAGTAATCCATCGGCGATTTTCTTATCGCGCGGCGATGAAGAAACCTCAGGCAGTTCGGTGATGGTCGTGTGGGAAGGTACCCGTCCACTTCTGGTTGAGATCCAAGCGCTGGTGGATTATTCGCAATTAGCCAATCCGCGCCGAGTGGCGGTAGGCTTAGATCAAAATCGATTATCAATGCTGTTGGCGGTATTACATAAACATGGCGGCTTACAAATGGCCGATCAAGATGTCTTTATCAATGTGGTTGGTGGGGTTAAAGTTGCTGAAACCAGCGCCGATTTAGCATTGTTGATGGCGTTGCTTTCGAGCTTTAAAGATAGGCCATTACCCAAAGATGTGGTGGTGTTTGGCGAAGTCGGCTTAGCGGGAGAAATTCGCCCAGTGCCAAGTGGCCAAGAGCGCTTAATGGAAGCACATAAGCACGGCTTTAAACGCGCGATTGTGCCAGCTGCCAATATGCCTAAAGGCGGTATTGCGGGCATGCAAATCCACGGGGTAAAAAAACTCTCAGAAGCCATTGACGCTTTTGATGAGCTTTAAGTGTTCTATTGTTCAGGGAGCGTGGCGTGTGATCTCTTATACCAATTCCATTTAATATTTGCTCAATTTTGAACGATCATTAAATTTATGGCTTGGTATTATTTCATTTCTTTTAGATAACCTAAGCCAAGTTGATTCATTTGAGTTTCAATCCAACTCATGCGTTGCCATTGGTATGGCGTGGGTTGGTTGACTTTAAATAAGTAGGGATTAGGTAATACCGCCGCCAGTCGCGCTGCTTGTGTGGCAGAAAGTTGGTTGGCATTAATACCGAAAAAATGTTGGCTAGCCGCTTGCACTCCGAAAATACCCGGACCAAATTCGGCTAAGTTTAAATAAATCTCGAGAATGCGCGGCTTGTTCCACTCGAGTTCAACCAACACACTTAACCAAGCTTCAATCCCTTTACGAACTAAACTCTCACCTGGCCATAAAAATAAATTTTTTACTGTTTGTTGAGTGATAGTGCTGGCACCACGTCGACGTTCGCCAGTAATGATATCTTCCACCGCTTTGGTAGTGGATTCAAAATCAATGCCGTGATGATTAGGGAAGTGTTGATCTTCGGATGCGATTACCGCGAGTTGCATATAAGGAGAAATAGCATCAATTGTGACCCATTTTGCTGCTGGCTGAGGTTGATAATTTTTAGGCGGCGCGAATTCACGCTGTAATTGCCAACTCCAAAGTACCGGATTTACCCAACGTAACGGCAGCGTAATGAGTATAGATAAGCCGATAAAACCAATAATTAGACGTAATAGCCATTTTTTTATCCATTTTCTCATGCTAATCCTTTCGCTTTTTTTATTTTTGCTTAAAATGCGTTCACAACATCCATTGTTCGGTGAGATAAACCATAGCAGATATTGTAAGTTGGTGATATTCAAGCTGTAACAATCAAGACGTAAATAGAGAGAACGTATCAAAAATCAGTATTAATCACCAAGATTTAGCCGCTTGATACAAGCGAAGAAAAAGATTTTTTATGCAAATGTGCACAGGGGATATCAGTCTTGACAGATTGTGTTATACTCTGCGCGAACTTTATATCCTATTAATAGAGTAAGACAATGACTGACTTATCAAAATACAGAAACATTGGTATTTTTGCCCACGTTGATGCGGGTAAAACAACCACCACTGAGCGTATCCTTAAGCTAACAGGTACTATCCACAAAACGGGTGAAGTACATGATGGCGAATCAACTACTGACTTCATGGAACAAGAAGCTGAGCGCGGAATTACTATCCAGTCAGCAGCAGTAAGTTGTTTCTGGAAAGACCACCGTTTTAACGTTATCGATACTCCTGGACACGTTGACTTCACTGTTGAAGTATATCGTTCTCTTAAAGTTCTTGATGGCGGTGTTGGTGTATTCTGTGGTTCTGGTGGTGTTGAGCCTCAGTCAGAAACTAACTGGCGTTACGCTAACGAATCTGAAGTTGCACGTATCATTTTCGTAAACAAACTGGACCGTATGGGTGCAGATTTCTACCGTGTTACAGAGCAAGTGAAGAAAGTACTTGGTGCTACTCCACTTATCATGACTCTACCAATCGGTATTGAAGATGACTTTAAAGGCGTTGTAGACGTTCTTTCTCGTAAAGCATATATCTGGGACGAAACTGGTCTACCAGAAAACTACACTGTTGAAGATGTTCCTGCGGACATGGTTGACGATGTAGAGCAATACCGTGAAGAAATGATCGAAACTGCTGTTGAGCAAGACGACGACCTAATGATGGCTTACATGGAAGGTGAAGAACCTTCTGAAGAAGAAATCAAGCGTTGTATCCGTAAAGGTACTCGTGACCTAGCGTTCTTCCCAACATACTGTGGTTCTGCATTTAAGAACAAAGGTATGCAACTAGTACTTGATGCTGTTGTAGATTACCTACCAGCTCCAACTGAAGTTGATCCACAACCTCTAATGGATGAAGAAGGCAACGAAAATGGCGAGCACGCTATCGTGTCTGCTGATGAAACATTCAAAGCACTTGCATTCAAAATCATGGATGACCGTTTTGGCGCGTTAACTTTCGTTCGTATTTACTCTGGTAAATTGAACAAAGGCGACACCATCATGAACTCATTCACTGGTAAAACAGAGCGTGTTGGCCGTATGGTTGAGATGCAAGCGGATGATCGTAAAGAGCTTACTTCAGCACAAGCGGGCGATATCATCGCTATCGTTGGTATGAAGAACGTGCAAACTGGTCACACTCTTTGTGATCCTAAGCACCAAGTAACTCTAGAACCAATGGTATTCCCAACTCCAGTAATCTCGATTGCTGTACAGCCTAAAGATAAAGGCGGTTCTGAGAAAATGGGTATCGCTATCGGTAAAATGGTTGCAGAAGATCCATCATTCCAAGTTGAAACTGATGAAGAAACAGGCGAAACCATCCTTAAAGGTATGGGTGAGCTTCACTTAGACATCAAAGTAGACATCTTGAAGCGTACTTACGGCGTAGACCTTATTGTTGGTCAACCACAAGTTGCTTACCGTGAAACTATTACTCAAGCAATTGAAGATAGCTACACGCACAAGAAACAATCTGGTGGTTCTGGTCAATTTGGTAAAATCGACTACCGTATCAAGCCGGGTGAGCAAAACTCTGGCTTTACGTTCAAATCTTCTGTTGTGGGCGGTAACGTTCCTAAAGAATTCTGGCCTGCAATCGAGAAAGGTTTTGCTGGCATGATGGACAACGGTGTTCTAGCGGGCTTCCCAACTCTAGACGTTGAAGTTGAACTATTCGATGGTGGCTTCCACGCAGTCGATTCATCTGCAGTAGCATTTGAAATTGCAGCGAAAGGTGCATTCCGTCAATCTATGCCTAAAGCTGGTGCTCAACTTCTTGAGCCTATCATGGCAGTTGACGTGTTCACTCCTGAAGATCACGTTGGTGATGTTATCGGTGACCTTAACCGTCGTCGTGGCATGATCAAAGACCAAGAAGCTGGCGTTACAGGCGTTCGCATCAAGGCAGACGTACCGCTTTCTGAAATGTTCGGTTACATCGGTTCTCTACGTACAATGACATCTGGTCGTGGCCAATTCTCTATGGAATTCGCTAACTACTCACCATGTCCAAGCAACGTAGCAGAGCAAGTAATTGCTGACGTTAAAGCACGCAAAGAAGCTGAGAAGAAGTAATTCTTATTAGTCACTTTTAAAGCTTAAATAAAAACCCGCTAGTGATAGCGGGTTTTTTTATGTCTTAAATTTGGTTACTGGTTACTGGTTACTGATTACTGGCGCTTTTTGTCATCAATAATTGGAGCTAACCAGATCTTTTCGTACGAAGTATTACCCTTTAAGTCCAATATAAATATTCTCAACCTTCACGCGCGCCCATTCGGTTTTACGCAAAAATTTCAAACTCGATTTGATACTCGGATCGGAAGTGAAACAGCGAATGTTAACCATCTGTCCTAATTGCTCCCAACCGTAATGCTCCACTAATTCAGTGAGTAATTTTTCAAGAGTAATACCGTGTAGTGGGTTGTTGTTTTGCGACATAATAAGCCTAAAGGTAATTGAACTATGGCCAGTATATAGCAATCTGGCCTTAGACTCATTCCTCCCACACCACAAATTTATCACTTGGCCAGTTAGCACCAACATCATGATATTTTTTCTCTAGCACATGACGTTTGATTTTTAAGGTTGGGGTTAAGATATTATTTTCAATCGACCAAGGTTCTTTGATCATTAACACGCCTTTGATTTTGGCATGGGATTCTAAATCTTGGTTAATTTGAGCAATGATCTTTTTGGTCTTTCGCTCATAACGATCGCGATCAAAGTGTTTAAAGGCGTGCGGGATCACCAGTAAAATTGGCGCGGGTAAGCCCAATCCAATTAAACACATCATTTCGACTCGCGAATGCTCAAAGATTTTTTTCTCAATCGGAACAGGGGAAACAAACTTGCCTTTAGCGGTTTTGAAGGTGTCTTTTTTACGCCCTTCAATGGATAAGAAGCCTTCATCATCCAAACTGCCAATATCACCAGTGTGTAGCCAACCATTGTCATCAAAACTTTCTTGAGTCGCTTGATCATTCTTGTAATAACCGGCAAATAATCCATGACCACGCACCATGATTTCTTGATCGCTGGCAATTTGTATTTCTACCCCAGGACCTGCTGGGCCAACGGTGCCAATTTTATCGGCTCTAAATGGATAGTTAATAGTGCTATAAGCAAAGGTTTCGGTCATGCCCCATGCTTCGGTGATATTCATGCCAACCTTGTGATACCAGTCTAACAACGCAGGTGAAATTGGCGCAGAGCCACAGCCAAGTACTCGCGCTTTATCTAGGCCTAAACCGGTGGCGATTTTCTTTTTAACGATAGAGTTAATAAACGGGATCGCCAGTAAAATGTTTAACTTACGTTGTGGCATTTTATCTAAAATACGTTGTTGGAATAGCGTCCATAAACGTGGCACCGAGATAAACAAAGTAGGTTGCTGGTTTTTAACATCATCAATAAAGGTATCTAAGCTCTCGACAAACCCCGTCGGCACGCCACCAATCATTGACGAGCCTAGGATATACACTCGCTCGGTAATATGGGCCAAAGGAAGGTAAGATAACAATTTATCGTCGTTTTCGAGTACGATATGGTTGCTAATGTTATGCGCACTCCACGCAAAGCCGCCATAAGTGAGCATTGCGCCTTTCGGCAGGCCAGAGGTGCCCGAGGTATATACCAGCGACATCAAGGTGTCAGTACGGTGATTGGGTCTCTCTGTGCTTGGCTGATGGCTTTCAACTAAAACAGAATATTCATGCTGACAAGTGGGAACATTGGTATACGGTAAACTTATTGACACTATTTCAGGATGAGCCGCTAACACTTCAACCGTGGCTTGATTGTCGTCTAATTTACCCACAATCACCGCTTTGGCTTCACTATGGGTTAAGCAATGTTCAATCGTTTCTCCGCCTGCAGTTGGGAAAATCGGTACACTCACATAGTCACCCAGCATTAAGGCTAAATCACAAATAAACCACTCGGCGCAGTTTTTTGAAATGAGGGCGATTTTATCTCGTGGCTCGAAACCTAATCCTTGTAATGCTGTGACTAAACTTAAGGCTTGATCGACCACTTCAAAATAAGTGAAGGTTTTCATTTTTCGATCAATTGGTTGCGATAAATAAATTTCGTTTGGACGCTGTTGTGCCCACTCTAATACCTTTTCGTGCGGCATGCTTAACGTATTGAAATCCATCTCTAAGCTTGAGCTCATAATCACACCTTGTGGTTGTTTTTACATAATATTAACATTTGTAGCGTGATAATTAGCAAAGCACAATAAGACAAAGGTCCAACCAGTTGATATTTGTGATCGCAGTAGCCGCTTACTGTGTAAATATTTATGTCGGTGTGATGTGTTGCATTTAATTGATTCAATTGGTTCAACTGATTTGGTTAATCAGGTTAATTCGATTATGGCTGTTGTTTTGTGGTGCTGGTTTAACTACCGGCTAACTTGCCAAACCCGTGCCACATTCTCGGCTAAGTTCGCCATGTTGATTTCAGCCTCGGCAAAAGCGGTGGCTAGGTCTAACGGGCGAGGAATGGCGGCAAAGACCGCGTCAATACCGTAGTCATACACTTCTTGATAGTTATCACCTAAACAACCCGCCAATGCAATCACAGGGATATCATAGCGTTTCGCGGCTTTGGCGACTCCGACTGGGGTCTTACCATGAGCACTTTGCCAATCAATGCGGCCTTCACCTGTAATGACTAAATCGCTACCTTTTAACTGAGTGTCGATGTTTAATGTTGCTAATACGATTTCGATACCTGGCTTTAAAGTGGCAGAAGTAAAGCCGAGGAAGGCCGCCCCTAAGCCGCCAGCCGCGCCAGCACCTTGGATGTCTTTTACTGATTTTCCCAGTTGTTGCTCGATTAAATCAGCGTAATGACTGAGCGCTTGATCAAGTAGCTGAGTGTCTTGTGCACTGGCGCCTTTTTGCTGACCAAAAGTGACGGTTGCGCCATCTTCGCCGCATAATGGATTATCCACATCACACGCGATCTCAATGTCACAATTGGCTAAACGCGCATCAAGGCCACTGATATCAATCGTTTTTATTTGAGTTAAGCCAATACCATTACCTGCAATGGGTTGTTGGGCCTCATCTAAAAAACGCACTCCTAGAGCTTCTAGCATTCCCATACCACCATCATTAGTGGCGCTGCCGCCTAGGCCTAAGATTAATTTTGTCACGCCATTATTGAGTGCATGCAAAATCAACTCTCCAGTGCCAAAGCTGGTGGTGAGTTTAGGATCGCGCTGTTCAGATTTAACATGGTGTAACCCGCTGGCAGCCGCCATTTCGATAATTGCGGTTGATTGGTTATCTCCACCAAGTCGTCCATAAAAAGCCTCAACTGGCATTTTTAATGGGCCAGTTACACTAAGTTCGATCAACTCACCTTGAGTGGCATCAATTAAAGATTGCACGGTTCCTTCGCCGCCATCGGCAACAGGAACTTGTACATATTCGGCTTGAGGCCACACACGGCGCAGACCATCTTCAATGGCTTGGCACACTTGCTTGGCGGTTAAACTTTCTTTAAATGAATCGGGGGCGATAACAATTTTCATTTTGATGTCCTTTACCCTGTTATGAAGGTTTTATTATGGCAGCAAGTATGGATAAATCCTTTAGCGATAGTGCCAAATATCACAAGCGGTGAAATGTCAAAAACTGTGCAAATGAACAATAAGAATGCGAAGTCGAGTTCATGCCCCAATTTATGCTGTTACCTCTATTAGCTGTGACGAAATATACAATTCAACCAATCCGGTAAAATTATGCGGTGAAATATGAGTGATCGATTCAATTTTATCGAGGCGATAACGCAGAGTGTTACGGTGAATAAACAGACTTTCAGCGCAAGCTTTTAAATTACCTTGATGCTCAAACAGTGCGTGCAAGGTTTTAAGTAATTGTCCTGACTTATCTTGTTGCTTTAAGCTCGCTACAGCTTGGCTGAGTTGCTCACCTTGCCATTGCTGCGCTAAAGGCGATAACAGTACCGGCAAACGAAATTCATCAAATAGATATTTGGCTTGTTGTGGTGCTTTATTTTTCCCACTGGCGAGAACTTGCAAGGCACTTTGATAAGACAAATGGATATGATTAAAATTGGTAAAAAACTGTCCGAGGGCGATATGTAAGTGATGGATGCCTTGGCGTTTAAGTTGGATTAATAGTCGGTCTATTTTTTTACTCTCAGTCGCAGGAACCCTTTGACCCTTTTTTATATGGCAAGGCGCCAGCACCACGATTTGATTAGTAGACGTGACCGCCATTAAATTATTTTTAGTGGGATGTTCAAGCGAATTAACCGCTTGTTTAATCGAACTAAAGTCATTAGCGTCAATATCCTTATCAAGCTCGATCAGCATAGCAATTCTTGGTTGAGAAAGATCCAATTGCAGTCTATTCGCCCATAAGTTTAGTTGTTCTTGATCCAGTTGATTGGTTATCAATAAAGAAATAAATTCCTCGATATGGCGTTTATCCCACTGTAATTGCTCGACCAAAAATGAATGTTCAATCAACATTTCAGCTGTCATTTTAACCAGCTTAGCGTAGGTGCGGATTTGCTCGGGATCGCCGGTGATCCCAACCACACCAACGATTTTTTGTTGGTGTTTAAGCAATAGATTTATTCCAGCTTTAACCCCTTTTAACGTGTGTTCGCTATCATGATCAGATTGGCTCACCTCCACCGTGTCATCATGCTGAATCGCTAATAATGCCCCATCATGTAATTGCCCAATACGGCTAGGATCACCACTTGAGATAATTCGACCGGTGTTATCCATCACATTAATATTGGTGTTAATGATCGCCATCGTACGGTCAACGATTTGCTGCGCTAAATGTGTCTCTAGAGATTGATTTGTCAGTGAACGATTCGAAAGTAACTGAGTGGTGGAAAGATTGTTAAGCGGCATGAGAGCGTCCTACTAAGATAACCTGCATTGAGATTATCTTAGAAAGAGCGCTTTGTCAGTGATGAGATGATAAGTTGTGATTTAGAGTTAATTGTGAGCTTGCACAATTACGATGCCAGCTTAAATGCTTTTTTTAACTGCTGTAAATAAGCTTCGTCGCGACACATACTTTTGCCAGGTTCATCGGAAATCTTAGCCACAGGTTTGCCTTGGCAAGCGGTCAGCTTTAATACGATGTTTAAACTATCGACATTTGGGATATCGCAGGTCAGCTTAGTGCCAATGCCGAAACTGGTTTGAATACGCCCAACAAAGTGAGTGTAGATTTCGGTGGCTTTTTCAAGCGATAGACCATCAGAAAAGACTAAGACTTTGGTGGTTGGATCAATGCCTAGCGTTTGGTAATGACGAATTGCTTTCTCGCCCCATGCGATTGGAGCACCACTATCATGACGCAAACCGATAAATTGATGCGAGAAGTCCGCGTTAAAATCACGCAAAAATGCATCCATAGTGATGCAGTCGGTTAACGCCAGCCCAAGCGTGTTGGGGTATTCTTTTAACCATGAGCTTAATGCCATTTGCTGTGAATTGGCCAAAACAGCGCAGAGTTGCTGATGTGCTTGGAACCATTCATGCGCTTGAGTGCCGACTGCAGGAATATTGTATTTATACGCCAGCGCATAATTTGATGTGCCGGTAAATTGCGGGCAGTGCTCAATCAGCTCACTTACAATCGCGTCTTGTACTGCTTTAGAAAAACGGCGACGCGTACCAAAATCAATTAAATTGAAATCAGAAATGTTTGGCTGTTGATTAAAGAGGGCAAGCTTGTGCTTTAAGTGAGTCACCGCATCACTGACTTGAATATCAGGGTATTTTAGTTGCAAACGTAATTCACTGATGATCGCCAGTAATGGCACTTCCCATAAAATCACATCCAACCATTTTCCGCTTAACTTGACCTTGAGTTGTCCTGCTTGCACGCAGACCTCAATGGTATCTTCACTGAGCTGAAATTGTGCCAAATACGCCAGATAATCGGCTTGATAAAAAGGTAATGATGCAAGGTAATCTAACTCAGGTGCGGTGAAGCGTAATTGGCATAAGGCGATAATTTGAGCTTTTAGTGGTTCGAGTAATGCGCTTAAGTCTTCTTGGCTACGACAATGAAACTCGGCCACCACATCAACATTCGGATATTGATGAAAAACCGCTTGTTGCATATGCAGTTTATAGGCATCGGTATCAAGCAGTGAGTCGATAATAACTGAGCCTACACTCGCATCTTCAGCAAGGGTCGGGGTGGTTTGTGTCGATTGGATCGCAGAGTGAGAAATAGTCATAGCATAATTCAAATTACAATAATCTGGCTATTTTACCTGACAACGGGGCGTATGGGAAAGATTCTCACTATTACGTTATTTTTGAGTACTAAAACTATTTGGCCTGCTATGATCTAAAAGCTTTTGGGTCATGATAGGTTCCCCTTGGTTTAGATACAAAAAATCCCAGATAAATTCTGGGATTTCAATTAACTAGCGGGTTCATGTTTTTAAGTGTTGAGCTTTTTAGCTATCACAACCTAAAAGGATAAATACCATCAATTAGTTATTGCTGTGTAGCTCACTGTTAAGCTCAACCGCTGACTTATTGGTGAGGCATTCAATCTTACCTGTCACTGAATTGCGACGGAATAAAAGATCAGGTTTACCAGCAAGGTCGCGTGCTTTTGCCACTTCAACTTCATTGCCAGAGGCATCAAGCATGGTTACTTTAGTACCAGCGGTAATGTAGAGACCTGATTCAATGGTACAGCGATCGCCCATTGGGAAACCAAGACCGGCGTTGGCACCAAGCAGGCTGTTTTCGCCAATCTTGATCACCACTTTACCGCCACCAGAAAGCGTACCCATGATAGACGCGCCGCCACCGATATCAGAGCCTTCGCCAACCATCACGCCAGCAGAGATTCGACCTTCAACCATGCTTACCCCAGTAGTACCTGCATTGAAGTTAATGAAACCTTCATGCATAACCGTTGTACCTTCACCCACATGCGCGCCAAGACGAACACGAGAAGTATCGGCAATACGCACTCCTGTTGGAACAATGTAGTCCACCATTTTAGGGAATTTATCCACGCAATCGACCGTGATCACTTCACCTTTTAGGCGAGCATCAATTTGACGCGCCGCAAGTTCAGGTAAATCGATAGGACCTTGGTTAGTCCAAGCAATATTGTGCAGCAGGCCAAAAATACCATCTAGCACAATACCGTGTGGCTTAGCTAAACGATGAGAAATAAGTTGCAGTTTTAAGAAGCCTTCAGCAACCGACGTTGGCTGCTCATCGGTGGCTAAAATAACGAGCACTAATGGCGCTGATGATTGCGTTGCTTTTTCAGCAAAATCGGCATTGGCAATATCACCTTGAGCTGCAAAAGCGGTTGCCAATTCTGATGCGATTTCAGGAGTGATCTCAATCGCTTGGTTGCCTTGCTTGTAACCAGTCACTTGAGAAATCGCCGCGACCAAAGTATCGGATGGATTGATTACTGGGCTTGGGAAGAATGCTTCGATGATTTTGCCATCACGGTTTTTAGTTGCGGTGCCGAAGGCAAGTGCGAAATTAGCCATTTAAGATGTTTCTCCATATAAAATAATTGGTATCAAGTTGATTGAATCGACTGATTGAATGTAAAACTGTTAGTTCAATCATAATGATTGCGCCGCGCAGTGAAAAGGCTTGAAGTGAAAATAATGTAATTAATTGAGGCAGACAATAAAAAAGCTAATCGCAGTATTTAGCGATTAGCCTTCAATATTCAGCCTTCTCATTGGATAAACCATGAAGGCGTGAAGCTATAAGTCAGCTTAAGTGAACGCTTTGAATGCTTGCTCAATACCTTCAATCAGCATTTGCATACCGATAACCGCCAAAATTAAACCCATCATTCGAGTGACCACATCCAATGCACTTGGACCAATCGCTTTGACAAATCGCTCGCCAAACACAAATAAGAAATAGGTTAAAATACACAGTAGCCCAAAAGAAACAATGGTGGTGACCAGTTGGGTTATGCCACCAGAAGCGGCGAAGTTCATCGCGGTTGCTATGGTGCCGGGACCGGCCAAAAGAGGCATTGCAAGGGGGGTAATCGCTAAGCCCAAAGCGGCTTTTTTTTGTGCTTCTATATCAACATCTTTAGTTTGCGGTTTATCGGCTGGCGACTTGCCTTGCAGCATGTGAAAACCAATTAAAAATACCAAGATCCCGCCGGTAATGCGTAAGGCGTATAAGGTAATACCAAAGATATCGAAAATGACCTTACCACTGATGGCGAAAATGGTAATAATAATAAACGCGAGGAAAGTGGATCGTAACGCCACCGATTTTGTGGTCGCTCTATCATCACCTTTAGTTAAGCCTAAAAAAATCGGCGTATTTGCGATAGGGTTCATGATGGCAAAAAAGCCCATAAATACGGTTAAAACATGAATGATTAACTCTTTCATTTTAATGCCTTTTTAATTTATTAATAGCATCAACACTAATCCTTCTGTGCGTTAACTTCAATTACTTCGGCAATAAAAAAGGCAACAACCGCGATTTGCGATTATTGCCTTCTGGTATTTAAAATCAGATCAGGGAAAAACTAAGCCGCATCTGCGTCATCGCTTTCTTCATCAGTCTCTGGGACTGCTTTTACCGCTTTCTTTGGTGTTGGTTTACGTTTAGCACCAAGCGCGTAAAGGACTTCATCTTTGTTTTGAGCCAGATAAAGCGACAATTCTTCTTTTTGTGCGTCATCTTCGATCAGTTTGCTGGTTTCTAACAAAGTAAATAGCTCATCCGCCATATCTAACATTTTGTCATAAGCGTCAGCTTCAGCTTTAGAAGTAAAAGTCATCTTCTCTTCTCCGTTGCGTTCCACCACGTACTTGACGATTACAGCCATGGTTATCCCCGTATTATGTAAGTTTATTTCGACTGGGTTTTTATACAGTTTTTTAAGCTGATTGTCCAGTAAGGTTGAGGAGGGAGCTTCGGCTTCTGTTCACCTCGTAACACCTTGTATACAAGTTATGCTTGTGTCCAAAGCGCGCCTTTGGTTACACTTTCATCACTATTCAAACACTTAATAAAGTTGTGCTATGAAAAATTTAATCCCGTTTATTGCCTTATTGGTTAGCGCCAATGTTTATGCTGCCGGATCGGATCTGAAAGCGACGATGAAAGAAATGAAACTCGAATTCAAGCATGCGGCTGAAGCGCAAACTATCAGCGAGATGCAAGTGCCAGTGACCAACCTGACTGAGTTGATTGATAAAGCGAAGTTAGGTGCTTATCCACCAGAAAAGCAAGACTTGTACTTGGAAGGTTTTAATAAATTAACGGTTACGTTGGAGAATGTAGAAACGAGCCTAAAAGCAGGGGAACTTGATCAAGCGAAACAACAATTACGCCAAGTCGATGAGCTTAGAATTGAATACCATGATAAGCGCAACCCAAGTATTTGGAGTAAATTGTTCGGTTAAAATCTATCTTTTAGCTGAAAGTACCTCCAATAACGAGAGAATGAAAACACACGGTTCAAACAGAAAATACGTCGGTTTTTAACTCTTTAGTGCGCTTAATTAAATAGTCTTTAAATTCTCGTACTCGCAGTGGCATTTTATATCTTGGTTGGTAATACAAGCTGAATTCAAATTCACTGCGGGTATAAGGTTGAAGTAGCGCAATCAATTTACCTGAGTCAAGTTCCGTTGTGACCAACACCTCATTATGACGCATTGAGTTCGCGCGAAGGGTTGGCAAGCTTAACGAAAGCCTATACCCCAACGCCAAAAGGCAATCTTGATATTGTTAATGTGGATGTGAATACCAATGGCCGACGTATCCCTGCGCGTATCTATCATAAGCCATTGAGCAATAAAGCGACTAAGCCAGGTGTGCTTTTCTTTATTCATGGCGGCGGGCACCTTAGCGGTTCGGTCGGTGTGTATGATCCTATCGCTCGCAATTTGGCATTGGCAACGGGTGACATTGTGGTGGCGGTCGATTATCGTCTTGCGCCAGAAAATCCTTACCCAGCGGGTTTGAATGATGCGCGCGCCGTTTTACTGCAAACATACTCTTTGTTAGACAGCCAACATATCGCCTATCAGCATAATCTAACCTTAGCTGGCGACAGTGGTGGTGGTGCTTTTAGTGCGACTCTAGCGGCGGAATTTCAAACCTCACATGCCGGATTTATTAACCAACTTGTTTTAATTTACCCTAGCTTGGATTACACCCTTGCTTGGCCTTCATTAAAAGAAAATGGCACTGGTAAATTATTAGATGAAACTAAGATCAGTTGGTACTTCGATCAGTATTTCCAAAATAAAGAAGATCGCCGTGAGCACTCGCCATTATATATGCCAATAACCAAGGCTTATCCAAAAGTGTTGTTGTTTACCGGTGGGCTTGATCCCTTGCGTGATGAAGATTTTGCTTATGCGGCGCGTTTAAAAGCCGCTGGAGTTCCAGTTCAACATCAACATTTTCCAACCGTGACACATGCGTATTTGATGATCCAAAATCTTGTTCCAAAAGAAGTGCAAACCACCTACCAGCTTATTGGTGAATTTGTCGTGCATAACAGCACGCAGACGAGTGCAAAATAAGATCTGTAATCAAGTGAGAGCTAACGTTAAGTTGGCTCTCATTGGTTTTACTCCACTAACCATGCTTTGGCAGTTTCCAGTCAGAGCAAAACTGAATAAAGGTTTTTAATAGTGGGCTTTGGTATTTTTCTTTATGCACCAATAGCCAAAAACGGCGGGTCATATCTAATGGTAGTGGGATCTCTATGACTCGTTTACTGTTAATGGCTGATTGCGCCGCCAGACGAGATAAACAGGCTAAGCCTAGGTTGGCGGTGGTAGAATTTAAAATGGCTTCGGTGGTATTAAGTTGAAATGCCTCATGCCAATTCTCTAGTCTTGGCGCGATGGTACGTAGGAAGAATTCTCGCGTGCCGGAGCCGGGTTCTCGTAATAACCATTCACTTGATTCTAAATCGCTAATGCGTAAATTGCTTTGCTGAGCCAGTGGGTGATCGGGCGAGCACACGACGCACATTTCATCTTGTCCCCATTCTTGCATGATCAATTGATCGGACTGAACTTTCCCTTCGACCAAGCCAATATCAAGCTGATAATCCATGAGCTTTTGGCAAATCAGCGCGGTATTCGAAATAAATAAACCTTGGTGATGATGTTGAGTTTGCAGACGAAAATCGCGTAATAAATACGGTGCCACTTGGTTGCCAATGGTGTCACTCGCGCCAACTTTTAGTTCACCGTTTAAGGCATCGTTGGCTTGGAATAAGCTGCCAATATCCTCGGTGCGGTGCAATAACTCATCAGCAAGAGGCAACAGTCGTTTACCTTCTTGGTTTAATACTAAGCGATTATTGACCCGATCAAATAATGAGTGGCCGAGTTGACGCTCTAATTCTGCTAAAGACAAACTGACTGCTGCTTTGGATAAGAACAACTTTTCAGCCGACACCGTCAAGGTTTTATGTTGGGTGATGGTGGCGAATACTTTGAGTTGTTTCAGTGTGATGTTCATATTTGTCCTGGGTAATGAGGCATTGGCTTTGAAACTAACAATCGGCCTATCTTACACGCGTGTATTGATGGTGGGAAATCAATTACCTTATTTTGTGATGATGGGGTTTTAAGATTGTAATGTTCGATTTATCAAATGCCTATAGGGTGAAAAATGGCTTTTGTGATAGTCTTTTACCATCCCTCCAAAATTATTGTCAGGTGCCTTGTGTTTACTATTTACCATTCCAACCAAGTTGATGTGCTTAAATCATTATTAGTGGAATTGATTCGTTTAAATCCACTGCAAAATCCGTTCGATTCAGAGCAAATCTTGGTGCAAAGCCCAGGCATGTCACAATGGTTAAAAATGGAAATGGCGCAAGAGTTTGGTGTGGCAGCCAACTTAACCTTTCCGCTACCGGCGACCTTTATTTGGGAAATGTTTACCAAGGTGCTGACTGATGTTCCAAAGCGCAGCGCTTTTAATAAAGAAGCGATGACCTGGAAATTAATGCAACTGTTGCCGCAGCAATTAGAACTAGCCGAATTTTCGCCACTTAAACAGTACCTGCAAGACGATGATGACCAATCCAAACGCTATCAATTAGCCGAGAAAATTGCCGACACTTTCGATGGTTATTTAGTTTATCGCCCTGAATGGATCGCCACTTGGGAAGCGGGTGAGGTGGTGGAAGAGCTCGGCGATGAGCATCCATGGCAACCTATTTTATGGCAAGCTTTGTACGATCAAACCGTGGCGCTCGATCAATCACCTTATCATCGAGCCAATCTCTATGATCATTTCATTGATACATTAGAATCTATGCTGGAAACGCCACAAGGATTACCACCGCGTTTATTTGTGTTTGGTATTACCGCGCTACCCCCTCGATATATGGATGCGCTGCATGCTCTTGGCCAGCATATTGATGTACATTTAATGTTTACCAATCCTTGTCGTTATTACTGGGGCGATGTGAAAGACCGTAAATATCTGGCCAAGTTGGCGGCGAAAAATCGGCAAAAAATGCGTTGGTTGCATAATCACTCTGAGTTAGGTGAAGCCACCGAACAATTGAAAGGCAGCATTGAACAAAATGCTCAACCAGAATGGCAACAACTGCATACGGAAGAGGCGGTAGGCAATAGTTTATTGGCTTCTATGGGCAAACTTGGGCGCGATAATCTGTATTTGCTGTCTCAACTGGAAGCCAATGAAATCGACGCGTTTGTCGATATTGAGTCGCAAAGTTTACTGCATTGTATTCAAGCCGATATCTTAGAATTACGCGAACATCAAGACGATCAAAAACTAAACGATAGTGAGCACAAACCCGTTATAGCGTTGGGCGACCATTCGCTGCAATTGCATGTTTGTCATAGCCCGATGCGCGAAGTAGAAGTGTTACATGATCGATTATTGGCCATGTTTGATGCCGACCCTAGTTTAAAACCGCGCGATATTATCGTGATGGTGGCGGATATTAATGCCTACAGTCATGCCATTCAGGCAGTGTTTGGCAATGCGCCCAATGAGCGTTTTATTCCTTATTCGATTTCCGATCGCAGCGCCGATCAAGAAAATCCTATTCTGCAAGCGTTTATGGCTTTATTAGCGTTGCCAAAACAGCGTTGCCAAGCATCCGAAATTTTACAACTGCTAGAAGTGCCGGCGGTGATGGCGCGATTTGGGATTGAACCACAGCAATTTGAACGAGTGACTAATTGGGTTGAGCAAGTGGGGATCCGGTGGGGATTAGATGAGAAAACCGCACAACAGTTTGAATTGCCGAATCAAAAACACAACACTTGGTTATTCGGTATCGAACGGATGTTGATGGGGTATGCGATTTCTGAGCAATCAGGATTATTTCATGGTGTCGAAGGGGATATCGCACCCTTTGATGAAGCCCAAGGCATGGATGCGGAGCTTGCCGGTAAATTAGCCGAATTTGTGCGCTGTTTGCAGTATTATCGCGACCAATTGCTACAAACTCAATCCTTTGACAATTGGCAACATACCTTATTTAAACTGTTAGAGGATTTCTTCTCGGTCGACTTAGAAGGCGAAAGCGTGTTGGCGTCGATTCGCGCTTGTTTGCAGCAGTTACAGCAACAATTAAGCGATGCCGGCGTTACCGATGCGATTTCACCGCAAGTACTAGAGCAATATTTACAAGATCACCTCTCCAGTTCGCGTGTCAGTCAGCGCTTTTTAGCTGGACAAGTGAACTTTTGTACCTTGATGCCAATGCGCTCGATCCCCTTTAAAACTGTATGCTTGTTAGGCATGAATGATGGTTTGTATCCACGCAGTGTCAATCCTGAAAGTTTTGATTTGATCGCAGGGCGAACTCGCGCAGGTGACCGTTCGCGCCGAGATGATGATCGCTATTTGTTTTTAGAAGCCCTGCAATCGGCGCAAAACAATTTATACATCAGTTACGCAGGGCGCTCGATCCAAGATAACAGCGCCAAAGAGCCATCGGTGCTGGTGGCGGAGTTATTGGAATACTGCCAACAAAACTATGCCTTAATTGGTAGTGAGCACTTACCAAGTGATGATTCTGGTGTGGCGCTTATAAACACGATCACCCATTATCATCCGCTGGTGCCCTTTAGCCCCAGTGTGTTTGCTACCGGCAATGCACACGATAACGACTACGATCCCGCCATTGCCAGTTATGCCAAAGAGTGGCTTCCGGTGGCACGTTCAATTGACGTGGCGGATGGCATTGATAATTCAAGAGATAATGAAGCGCCAGCGGAGTTAGAACCTTACATCAAACAACTTGAACCGGACCACCTTGGGGTGTATTCACTTGAACTGCAAGAGTTACAACGTTTTTGGCGCTTGCCGGTTAAGTACTTCTTCAATCAACGTTTAAAAGCGTATTTTGATGGCAGTGAAGCATTATCCAATTGCAGTGATGATGAACCGTTTAACCTGAATGGTTTAGAGTCGTACCAGATTAGTGAACACTTACTTAGCGCATGGTTGGCAGCGCGAGTTAATGGCGATCCAAACCACGATTTTAGCTCGATAGCTCAGCAGGTGATTGGGGAACAAAGCGCGCAAGGGAAATTACCCTTGGCCCAGTTTGGCCAGCTAACTTCGACGCAATTGATCAATAAGGTCGAACAACTGATCCCGCCATTAACTCAGTTAACTGCGCAGTTGCAACCGGACATTGAAATCAATCTTAGCCTTACGATTGAGCTTGATGGGGTGGTTTACCCACTTAAAATCAGCGGCTGGTTGAATGGTCTTTATCGACACTCAGCTCCCGATGTTACTTCAGACGCCGCTACTTCAAATAAAACCAGTTTGGTTCGCTACCGCACCGGCTCAATACATGGCGTTAATATGCTGGGGTGCTGGTTAGAACATCTGTGCATGAATGCCAGTGGCGTGTGTCAAACCAGCGAACTGTTGGGGCTGAATAAACAAGGTTTGCAACACTTTCAGTTTCAAGCTCTTGAGCAAAATATGGCTTTAGATTTACTCACCGAATTAGTGAGGTATTACTACCAAGGCTTAAATGCGCCGTTATGCTTTGTGCCAAAAACCGCCATGGCTGGAGTCGAAGTAGGGTATGAAAAATCCGATTGGAGTCAAAATAATTCGACTTGGTTTGGGTTTACGAAAGAAAGTGATAAAGAAAAAGCAATCAAAGCGATGGCGAAAGTTTTCCAAGACAGTTACAGCTTTGCCGGCGAAGGCAGTAACGATTATATTCAACGAATTTGGAAGCAATGGACGCCAGAGTTGGGAGCTGAATTATTACAACGTGGTGAGGCGGTGTTAAAACCTATGCTTGATAAAACCGTGGCAGTTTCAGACCAAACAGGGAAACAATAATATGACGCAATCACTTAATAGTATGACGTTTCCTTTGCATGGTGCGCGCTTAATTGAAGCCTCTGCTGGAACCGGAAAAACCTTCACCATTGCGGCGTTATATTTGCGTTTATTGCTGGGTCATGGCGGTAAAAGCGCTCATGAGCAACCATTAAGCGTTGATCAGATTTTGGTGGTGACCTTTACCGAAGCGGCAACAATGGAATTGCGCGGTCGTATTCGCAGCCGTATTCATGAAGCCCGCATCGCGTTTAGTCGCGGCGAGAGTGACGATGCTATTATCTGTCGGCTATTGGACGAGGTGACCGATCACCAAAGTGCGGTGGCAATTTTACTGCAAGCGGAACGCCAAATGGATGAAGCGGCCATTTTTACTATTCATGGTTTTTGCCAACGGATGCTGACCCAAAATGCCTTTGAATCGGGCAGTCGTTTCCAAAATGAATTACTCACCGATGAAAGCCAATTAAAACTGCAAGTGGTGAGTGACTATTGGCGTCGCACTTTTTATCCGATGTCGGCCGATTTAACCATAAAAGTCAGCCAAGTGTGGTCATCCCCGCAAGATTTATTGCATGAGATTTCAAATTATTTATCTGGTGAAGCGTTAACTTTTCCTAATGATATGAGCACCGATCCCAAAGTGGATTTAGATCTGTTGTTGCAAGAAAATCTTAAACGGATTGATAAGGTGAAGCAATTATGGCGCGATGCTAAAGAGAACTTTAATGATGTGATCAGTGAGTCTGCGGTCGATAAACGTTCTTACAGTTCGCGCAACTTGCCTAATTGGGTGGCGCAAGTATCCGATTGGGCGCAAAGCCAAGACCGAAGTGGTTTTATCCATGAGCATGTAGAGAAGTTTTCTCAGCAAAGAATCAACGACAAAACCAAAAAATCGCCAGTGGCTACCCATGAGGTTTTTACTGCGATTGATGAGCTACTTGATAACCAACCAGACTTTGGCTTGTTCTTCAAATATCGCGCCATTACCCAATGTCGAAAAATGTTGCTGGAAGCGAAAAAAGCCCATAGTTGGTTATCATTTGATGATTTATTAAGTCAGCTTGGTGGTGCGATTGAAAGCGATGAACAAGGGCTATTAACCGAACGTATTCGCCAATTATTTCCCGTTGCCATGATCGATGAATTCCAAGATACCGATCCATTGCAATACCGAATCTTTAGCCGTATTTATCTTGAGCACTCCCAATGTGGTTTGTTTATGATTGGCGATCCTAAACAGGCGATTTATGGCTTCCGTGGCGCGGATATTTTTACTTATATTCAAGCTCGCAATGAAGTTAGTGCTCACTACACCTTAGACACCAACTGGCGCTCTAGCCAAGCGGTCATTGAGGGAGTGAATGGCATCTTTGAATTTGATCAATACCCATTTATTTATAACGATGACATTCCATTTTTACCGGTCAATGCCAGCCCCAAAGCCGATCTTATGCATTGGAGCCTCAATGGGCAACCGCAACCCGCACTCAATGTTTGGCTGCATAAAAGTGATGATGGCGCGCCAGTGAAAGCCGATGATTACACCGCTGAAATGGCCAATGCCACCGCCTATCAAATCAATCATATTTTATCGGCGGCGCAACAAGGTAATGGGGTCTTTAATGATAAAAAAGGCCAGCCTCACGCCATTCAAGCCAGTGATATTGCAGTATTAGTGCGCACCGGACGCGAAGCCAAACAAGTCAAACAAGCGCTGTCACAGCAAGGCATTGCCAGTGTGTATTTGTCTAATCGTGACAGTGTGTTTGATAGCGTGGTGGCAAAAGATGTATTGCGCTTATTAACGGCCGCGCTCAATCCAAGTGATGCCGGTTCGCTGCGCGCTATTTTGGCCAGTGATTTATTTGATTTGAGCATGGGACAACTCGATAGTTTTAACACTGATGAAAATGCGTGGGAAACGATCGTGAATGAATTTGAAAACTATCAACAGATCTGGTTAAAACGTGGTGTATTACCTTTGATCCGCGCGGTATTAACGCAACGTCATATTGCCGAACGTTTGTTAGCAAAAGCCAGTGATGGTGCCGATAAGGATCATGACGGCGAACGTAAACTGACCGATCTGTTGCATTTAGCCGAACTGACGCAACAAGCCAGCTTAGAACTCGATGGTGAAAGCGCGTTGATCCGTTGGTTAGCCGATAATATTGAACAGCACGATGATGGCGCGGGCGATCAAGTGCAACGTTTGGAATCGGAGCGTAACTTGGTGCAGATCATCACCATTCATAAATCCAAAGGCTTGGAATATGACTTGGTATTTATGCCGTTTGTGATGAACTACCGCGCAAGCAGTGTGGCGAAATACCACGACGATGAAGCCCAAATAACCATGCTCGATTTATCCAAACCTGAAGAGGGGTTGGAACTGGCAGAAAAAGAACGCTTAGCCGAAGATTTGCTTGCTTATTGTATGTTGGCTTAACTCGCGCTGTGTATGGCTTGTTTATTGGCGTGACCTCGATTAAAAAAGGCAATGGCAAAGTATCGAGCAGCGAAAAAAGTGCGCTCGGCTATTTATTGCAACATCATGAGACATTAGACCCAAGTGGTTTGAGTGACGCTTGTGCTGAATTGGCAGGCAAAGTGCCAGCGGTGACGATTTGTGATGCACTGCCAGATACCCCAGCCAGTCCATATATTCCCCAACCAAGTAAAATTACGGATTATCAAGCGCTACAATTGAAAGCGCGTATTGACCGCTGCTGGCACATGACCAGTTATTCAAGCTTGATTAAGCAATCTCATGCTCATACTAGCGATGCTCATCAATCAGCGGAATTTGATGTTGCGGTGGATTTAGACAAACCAATTGATAGCGATGCGGTGCTCGATAGTCAATGGGTTCAATCCGATGCCAATGGGGATTGGGATCTCGATGATCCTAATGATGCACAGGCGCAGATTGAAGCCGATCCTTGGTCGATGTTTGCCTTTCCGCGTGGCGCTCGTCCTGGCACTTTCTTGCATAGTGTGTTTGAAAATATTGAATTTACCCAAGCGGCGACCAGCGCTGACAATACCGCGCAAATTGAAGCGTTATTAAAGCAAGAAGATTACCCGCTTGAATGGTTGCCAACGTTGCAAACCATGGTTGATAACGTGCTCAACACGCCATTAGACGGGCAAGATTTGTGTTTATCGGGCTTATTGCCAGCGCAACGTTTGGTTGAAATGGAGTTTTTATTGCCTATTGAAGCGTTATCGGCCATGCCGCTGAATAACATCCTTCATCAACATGATCCGCTTTCTGCCCAAGCGCAAGATTTAGGTTTCTTTCCGGTGCAAGGTATGTTGAAAGGCTTTATTGATTTGGTGTTTGAGCATCAAGGAAAGTATTACGTGCTTGACTGGAAATCCAATCATTTGGGCGATCGTTATCATGATTATCAACAACACCAATTGGAAAATGCCATGCTCGATCATCGTTATGATCTGCAATATCAAATCTATTCGCTGGCACTGCATCGTTACTTGCGCAGTCGTTTAGCCAATTATGATTATCAGCAGCATTTTGGCGGAGTGTATTATGTTTTCTTACGCGGGTTCTCAAAACCGGATCCATTAGAGGTTAAGGCTCAACCTCATGGCGTGTTTAATACTCGTCCAAGTTTGGCTTTTTTGACCGAATTAGATGCACTGATCGCCGATGTTTCATCTGACATAAATAAACCTAGCACCGATAAAAACAGCATTGATAAAGATGAAGGCCAACAACAAGGAGAGCTTTTCTAATGGAGACTCAAATTCAAGAAAATGCTAACCGCGCACTCAGCTTTATGCATCGGTTGCAAACCGATGGTCTATTACGAGCCATTGATGTGCAATTAGGTGGCTGGGTGTATCAACAACAGCTTTTATCTCAACCACAAGTGCCCAATTTAGTGGTGACAGGGAGCCGCACCACCCATGCAGAATCGATGGCATTACTGGCCTGTATGGTGAGTTATGAGTTTGGTCGTGGCCATATTTGCCTTAATCTGGATGAATGGGATTTGTTTGAAAGCCTATCGCTGCGTTTCTTATTTAAGCGCCAACCAAAGTTACAGCAAGATTATGGTGAGTGGCTCGAATCGCTTAAATCGTGTGACTGGCAGCAAGTTTGTCGCGATTCATTATTAGTGACACTCGATCCAAAATTAGCCGACCTTGGCAGCAGTGCGCCGCAACCTTTGGTGTTGGAAAATCGCCGTATTTACTTAAATCGGTATTGGCAATACGAAAGTCAAGTGGCAGAGCAATTGCGTCAACGCGCCGAACCGTTGGCCTTAAGCTCATTACAAATTAAGCAACTCACTCAAACCTTAAATCGCTTGTTTTCGCGCGATTATGGTTATTTATGGGATAAGCTTTGCGATACGTTATCCAGTCAAATTCAGCGCCAGCAATGGGTGTGTGAAATGTTGGATGTACAACTTGATAGAATGGCATCTGAAACGACTCTTGATTGGGCGGCAATTGATACCGCGCTAACTCAAGCTAAAACGGTGGATGACCTACAGGTTTTAGACTTCTTAGTGCCGCAATCGGTGTGTCTAAATTGGCAAAAAGTGGCGGCGGCGGTAGCATTAACCCGTCGTTTTGCGGTGATCTCAGGTGGCCCAGGTACCGGAAAAACCACCACGGTAGCGAAATTATTGGCCGCCTTGATTGAGCAATCGCTGGGCGAGTCCGATCCAACTCAAGTGAAGGTTCCTACCATTAAGCTGGTGGCGCCAACCGGAAAAGCGGCCGCGCGTTTAACCGAATCCATTGGCAATGCTATCGATCAACTGCCGATTGCGCCTCAAGTGAAAGCGTTATTGCCAGCCCAATCTAGTACCATTCATCGCTTGTTAGGCGCAAGACCCAACACCGTAGCGTATAAATATAACCGTACTAATCCATTGCATGTGGATATTTTAGTGGTCGATGAAGCCTCAATGGTCGATTTGCCTATGATGTTCCGATTACTCGAAGCACTACCAAAACAGGCGAGATTAATCTTATTGGGTGATAAAGATCAACTGTCGTCGGTAGAAGCGGGGGCCATTTTAGGGGATATTTGCCGATTTTCTGAGGTGGGATACCAAGCTAATTATTTGCACACACTGGCGACATTAACCCAGTTCGACACTCTGCCATGTGCCACTCAAGGCAGTTCGATTGCCGACAGTTTATGCATGCTGCAAAAGAGTTATCGTTTCCATGCCCGCTCTGGCATTGGTCAATTAGCCAAAGCGATGAACGCTGGCGATGCACAACAAATGCAACGCACTTGGCAACAAGGTTTTAATGATATTACGTTGCATCCGTTTTACCCCGATACGGCAGTGTCTGCTGCGGATGGCCAAGCCAGCACTAGT
Source organism: Vibrio algicola (assembly GCF_009601765.2). Classification (NCBI taxonomy): domain Bacteria; kingdom Pseudomonadati; phylum Pseudomonadota; class Gammaproteobacteria; order Vibrionales; family Vibrionaceae; genus Vibrio; species Vibrio algicola. The sequence goes on along the minus strand of NZ_CP045699.1, from coordinate 1,751,693 downwards.
ATTGCAGATGCCCCATTAACCCAAAAGCAAATTCGCCCTCAATTGTTGGCTTTATTGGTGCAAGGTTTCCAAGCGTATTGTAATGGTTTATCCGGTGGCGTCAGTGAGAAAAGCAAAACTGAGATGGAGCAAAAGGCTCGTGATGTTCTCAATGCTTTTGCCTCGACTCGTTTATTGTGCGCAGTGCGTGACGGGGAGTTTGGGGTACAAGGCATGAACGATGCAATTGAAAAAGCGCTGACTCAAAAGCGCCTTATTCAGCCGATAGATAATGCACAATGGTATGTCGGTAAACCGATTATGATCAGCCAAAATGATGCCTCGTTAGGTTTGCATAATGGGGATATTGGGATGTGTTTACTGGATGAATCGGAAGAGGTGGCAAGACTGCGAGTGTATTTTGAAATGCCAGATGGTCGAATAAAAGGCATCCTGCCTAGTCGGATCCCATCCCATCAATTGGCTTTTGCGATGACGATCCATAAATCGCAAGGCAGTGAATTTGAGCATACTGTTTTGCTTCTACCTGTGAAATTAAACCCTATTCTAACGCGCGAATTAATTTATACTGGCGTTACACGAGCTAAATCTCGCTTAGATTTATTCGCCAATCCACAGGTTTTGGCGCAAGGTGTTACCATTAAAACCAAGCGTACCAGTGGTTTGAGTGAAAAATTAATAAAAAATTAGAATGGACAATAGCCTATGTATTTTGGAAATGTAAAACGTTTGGAGTGGAGTTTTCTACCGGCTCATTTTTTAAATTATCTTGAGCAAGCACTGACAATTGCGGCAAATCATGAAGAAACCGGTCGTTATAATATTGATGGCGACAACGTTTTTTGTGTACTGATGACACCAGAAACCGAGCCAAAAGAGTTGCGAAAAACAGAAATTCACCGTGATTATCTTGATATCCAACTTCTACTTGAAGGAGAAGAAACGTTTGGTTATTCAATTGAAACGCCTCAGCCATTGTTAGATAAGCCGGAGTACACCAATGATGTGCTGCTGTTTAATGAAGTCGGTAATGAGAGTTATATTTCCTTGCGTGCGAATGACTTTATTATTTTCTATCCGGGTGAATCACATCGACCACAATGCGCGACGCGCGAGCCAATGGCGATCAAAAAAATCGTGGTAAAAGTGCATAAGAGTATGATTTAGGCTAGAGAACCGAGAGTCTGGTATCGAGAGCCGAAAAGTTAAAAGCAAAAACCGAAAACGCTTCGCTGCGAGATCAAAGCCTTTACTGAGGTAACTTTGATCTGGTGCGAAGCGTTTTTTTTGAGGTGATTATCGGATCAATTGAATACGCCGAAAAGACGCTGTCCCATCCTTGGACGCTTGAGAAAAGGCCATCCATGGCCTTTTACACTTTTCTCTGTACTCAATCTTGATCGGTCATTAAATTTATGAAATTTACCCGCAACCCGAGCGTAGCGTCCTCGCATCCCGCGCTTCAGTTCAAACCTTCAATACCAAAATTTTTGATTTACGTTGATAGTTATACAAACCTTGTTTTGCCATTGGTAGCGATTCCACCCCAACTTCCTCAAAGCCTTGTTCTCTAAACCAGTGCAAACTGTGAGTGGTGAGGACAAACAGTTTCGTGATCCCTTTTTGCTTGGCTTGTTGACGCATGTGATTGAGCAATAGTGCGCCGCGATCGCCATCTCGGTAATCAGGATGAATGGCCACGCACGCCATTTCTGCCATTTTATCGTCGATATAAGGATAGAGGGCGGCACAGCCTATGATCAGGCTGTCTTTTTCGATAATGGTAAATTGATAAATTTCTTGTTCAAGTTGTTCACGCGAACGACGCACTAAAATGCCTTGTTCTTCTAAAGGGTGGATCAGATCTAAGATCCCGCCAATATCGTGAATGTCAGCATTACGAGTTTGTTCAGCGCTGGCCATGACGATTTGAGTACCAATCCCATCAAAGGAGAACAACTCTTGCAGCAGCGCACCATCAGCTTTGTAACTGACTAAGTGACAGCGAGGCACGCCGGCACGACAGGCACTGATCGCGCCACGTAAAAAACGAAATGTACCGCTGGAGTGGCCATTTTCGGTGTCATGTTGCGCTTCAATGTCTTGAACGATTTTTTCGGCGCACGTTGGGAATAATTCGGGGATCACGTGGTTTTCGTTATCAAGAATGCCTTGCTCTGAGCAAAATCCGATCAGTTTATAAGCTTTAAGACGAATGGCAACTTGAGTAGCCACATCTTCGTACATTAAGTTAAAGCTTTCTCCGGTGACCGAACTGGCGATAGGGCCGAGTAGCACGATCGAGCCCATATCTAACATGCGATTAATGGCGGCGTGATCAATACGGCGAACTTTGCCGCTATGACAATAATCGATACCATCATCCACTCCCAGCGGCTGGGCAATGATAAAATTACCACTGGCGACATTCAGTTGAGTGCCTTGCATTGGCGTATTACGCAAACTCATCGATAAGCGGGCAGTGATGGCAAGTTGTAATTGTCCCGCCGCTTGCATCGCCATGCCGAGCGCATTTTCATTGGTGATACGAACGCCTTTATGATAAGACGATTCACATTGATGTTTGGCTAAATTGGCATTAATCTGAGGACGAGCGCCATACACCAACACAATTCGGACTCCTAAGCTGTGCAGCAAAGCGATGTCGTTGATGATGTTGTCAAAATTGCTATCGGTAAAGGCTTCTCCACCGAGCATGATTACCATGGTTTTACCACGATGAGCGTTAACGTAAGGGGCGGATTGACGAAATCCTTTCACTAATGCAGTACTGCGCATTCTATACAACCTTCCATGATTACTTATATTAAAATAATGACTAATTATTCATTGTGGTGCAATGGTTATTTTATAATATTGATCGTAATACACTGTGCCATAAACCAAATAAAATGTTGAGAGATGTGTCTTAACTGTTCATCTTGCTTGTGCCTTTTGGGTATTTTTGTCATGCTGCTCGAAACTCTCTCTTAACCCCTTTTATGGTGATTATCTCGTGTCTCTATTCTCAATATTTTCTTCATTGTCTAGTTTGCCTGCTTGGTCGACAGTGAAGCGTTATTCTCAACTGACCTTGGCCTGTGGCGGCGCAATTTTAATGGTGGGGTGTGCCAGTCCAACCGAGCGAGGACAGCAATATTTAGATGGGTCTTTGTCGGCCACGTTAACCGCTGAAGATAAAGTCGATTCAACCGCCGCGCGCGATTACACTACCTTTGCCGCTCAAGCTGCGGAAGTCGAGAAAAAATCCCCCTCTTTAAAAGCGAAATATCATAATTTATACGCGCAATTAAATGTGTGGGCACAAGAAAGTGGCGATCCTAACGAGTTAGCCAAATATGGGGTGAATTTTGATCAACTAGGCGGCGCTGATAAAAAAGGCAATATCTTATTTACCGGTTATTTCTCGCCTGTGATTGAAATGCGTCATACCCCAGATCATTTATTTAAATACCCCGTTTATGGCAAACCTGAATGTGGTGCCGTGTGTCCAACTAGGGCGCAAGTTTATGACGGCGCTTTAGAGGGGAAAGGATTGGAATTAGGCTACGCCTCTAACATGATCGACCCATTTTTAATGGAAGTGCAGGGTAGCGGCTTTGTCCATTACGCCGATGATGACACCTTAGATTACTTTGCTTACGCCGGAAAAAATAACCATCCTTATGTCAGTATTGGACGAATATTGATCGAGCGCGATATTATTCCTAAAGAAAAAATGTCGATGAAAGCAATTAAAGATTGGGTAGCTAAAAACGATCCTGACACGGTAAAAGAGTTGCTGGAGCAAAATCCATCGTATGTCTTCTTTGATCGCCAGCCGGGTGCAAGAGTGGCCGGTTCAGCCGGTATACCGTTATTGCCAATGGCATCGGTTGCCGGCGATCGCAGTATTTTTCCTATGGGAACCCCAATCCTTGCCGAAGTGCCATTATTGGACGCTAACGGCAAATGGACTGGGGTGCATATCATGAAATTGATGATCGTGTTAGATACCGGCGGGGCTGTCAAAGGTGGCCATTTAGATTTGTATCATGGCATGGGCGCTCGCGCTGGTATTGCGGCGGGTCATTACCGTCATTTTGGTCGAGTGTGGAAATTAGATTTAACAGCGCCGCCATTAGCACTGCCAAAGAATTAATTATTCTACCCAGTTGATGTTTTGTATAAGAGTGTGCATTTCGCCTCGGATTTTGAGGTATAATGCGCGCTCTTTTTTTATTGGTGCTTGCGCTCCGTTAGACTCACAAAGGCTTACCTATGAACACACAACAACCCGCATCAGACAGTTATAACCAACGTTTTGGTGGTACTCGCCGTTTGTATGGTCATAGTGAAGTGGATATTTTACGCGCGGCGCATGTGTGTGTGATCGGGATTGGTGGCGTGGGTTCGTGGGCGGTGGAAGCCTTAGCTAGAACGGGGATTGGGCATCTCACCCTTATCGATATGGATGATGTGTGTGTCACCAATATTAACCGTCAAATCCATGCAATGACTGGCACGGTTGGGCAAAGCAAAATTGAAGTGATGGCTGAACGTGTCAGGCTAATTAATCCTGAATGTGAAGTGACGTTAATCGATGATTTTATCACCCCAGATAACACTGCTGAGTATATCTCTAAAGAATTTGATTACGTATTAGATGCGATTGATAGCTTAAAACCAAAAGCGGCCTTACTCGCTTATTGCCGCAGTAATAAAATTAAAGTGATCACGATTGGTGGTGCGGGTGGACAAGTTGATCCGACTCAAATCAAAGTGGCGGATTTATCCAAAACGGTGCAAGACCCATTAGCCAAAAAATTGAAAGACACCTTGCGTCGTTTGCATAATTTTAGCAAAAATCCGCAGCGTAAATTTGGCATTGATTGTGTGTTTTCAACCGAACAATTAAAATACCCACAACCTGATGGCAGTGTGTGCGGGGTGAAATCCACCGCCGAAGGGCCTAAACGTATGGATTGTGCCAGTGGCTTTGGCGCAGCAACCGTAGTAACCGCCAGCTTTGGTTTTGTCGCAGTGGCAAGGATTGTAGAAAAAATCTTGTTAAAAGCTAAAGCTAAAAACTAGCCACGAGAGCCGAGGAGCTTAATCGTCTTTTGCTCTTCGGAGCTCGAGTGAAGCGTCCTCGGAACTAAGCTTTACTACTTATCACTCCGCTCAAAGCCAGTATCTTCAGCAGTTGGCGATTCGGCGGCGGCACGCGCAATATCATCACAGATTTCATTTTCTCGATGACCTGCATGGCCTTTGACCCATTTCCACTCAACCTCATGGCGGGCGGTTTCAGCATCTAATGCTTTCCATAAATCGACATTTTTAACCGGTTTTTTGGCCGCGGTTTGCCAGTTTCTTTTTTTCCAGCCGTGGATCCACTCAGTAATGCCTTTACGCACATATTGACTGTCGGTGGTAAGCGTTACTTTGCAGGGCTCTTTGAGTGATTTTAACGCTACCACCGCCGCCATCATTTCCATGCGGTTATTGGTGGTCAGTTGAAAACCTTCAGATAAATATTTTTCTTGTTCTTTATAGCGCAGCACAATGCCATAACCGCCAGGGCCGGGGTTGCCTAAACAAGAACCATCAGTGAAAATCTCAACGTATTTCGTTATCATTTGCTATAGTGACCTTAATTTTTATCTGGGGCTTAAAACCCTCATAGTCTGACACAGAGTTTATTATGAATACCAGTACCAATTCATCTCATGACCGCATCATTGTTCTGGATACCGAAACCACGGGTATGAACCGCGAAGGTGGGCCGGTTTATATAGGCCATCGGATCATTGAAATTGGTGCGGTTGAAATTATTGATCGTAAACTGACGGGTCGTCATTTCCATTGCTACATTAAACCGGATCGTCAAAGTGATCCTGAAGCCATTGGGGTGCATGGTATCACCGATGAATTCTTGGTCGATAAACCACAATATAAAGCGATCCATCAAGAATTTATTGAGTTTATCCGTGGCGCTGAATTAGTTGCTCACAATGCGCCCTTTGATACCGGATTTATGGATTATGAATTCAAACTCAATGGCAGCAATGAGAAAACCGCAGAATTGTGCAAGGTTACCGATACCTTGGCAATGGCGAAAAAAATCTTCCCTGGAAAACGAAATAATCTCGACATTTTATGTGATCGTTACGGTATCGATAACTCGCATCGTACTTTGCACGGCGCGTTACTCGATGCCGAAATTCTAGCCGACGTTTATTTACTGATGACCGGCGGACAAACCAGCATGCAATTTAATGCGGGTCAGTCTAAAGACGGCGGGGTGGGTGAAACCATTCGCCGTGTATCGGCCGATCGCGTTTTGCGAGTATTAAAAGCCAGTGAAGAAGAGCAACAACAACATGAAGAACGTTTAGACTTGGTAGCCAAAAAAGGCGCTTGTTTATGGCGTGAAACGGTTGTTAACGATTAATCCAATTAAAGCTATTAATCCCCAAAAAATAACCCCAAAAAGGTAATGCCACAATGAACCCAATTATTGCAATGTTAAAAGAAAACAATATCCAAGATGCGCAAATTCGTGAATTGTTTGAAATCATGACTCAAAACCCAATGGCGGCAATGGCAACCATTAGTCAATTGGGTTTACCGCAAGATCAACTGCAAATGTTAATGGCGCAAGTCATGCAAAACCCTGCCTTGCTGAAAGAAGCGGTGAATGAGCTAGGTTTAGATTTTTCAAAAGTGGAAGCGGCGAAAGATCAATTGCAAAAGTAATATCAATTCCATTTAATATTTGATCAATTTGAATACGCCGAAAGACGCAGCTCTGTCCTTGGTCGCTTGAGAAAAGACCATCTATGGCCTTTGATACTTTTATTTGACCTCAATTTTGAACCATCATTAAATTTATGGAATTGGTATCATCCTGAAACTTGATACTAAAAAGCACGAAACCACATCAAGGGGTTCGTGCTTTTGTTTTTCTAGTTTCTAGCTTCTAGCTTCTAGCTTCTAGCTTCTAGCTTCTAGCTTATGTCACTATTTCTAAGCCACTTGACTCAATGGCTTACTCGGCTTTTTTACTATTAACTCACTTGGATCAAAATCATCCACGTTGATGGTTTCTAAACGTACTGTCTCGGCATCGCGTAGTACTTGTGCTTCTTGCTCGCTGATCCAGCCGTTGTCTAAACCTAGTTGCGCCACTTTATCCAATTGGGTAAATGGGCGACGTTTTTCGGCTTTTTTACAAATAGCATCGAAAATAGGCTCGGCCTTTAGAATGGTTTCTAATGCAAATTCAATTTTTCCTACTGGGTTATGCTCACTTGGTTCAAGATACTGATTACGTCCGATACGAGAACGAGTGGCCGATGGCGTTTGTAGAATTTGCGCCACTTGGTTATCTAGTGCATCACTTGGCGCACGGCGCACGGTTCCTAGTGGCAAAATAAGCACGCGTAATAAAGTTGCCGCACTGCGCGATGGGAAGTTACGCAATAGTTCGGTTATTGCCTCTTCGGCTTGGCGCAAACTGTCTTGTACACTCCAATGCACCAGGGGTAAATCGGATTCTTGATAACCTTCCATTTCAAAACGTTTTAGAGTGGCTGAGCTTAAGTACAATTGGCTTAATACATCCCCTAAACGCGCCGATAAACGCTCTTTACGTTTCAGTGATCCGCCCAGTACTGCCATCGATACATCCGATAGCAACGCCATATTGGCACTGTAACGGTTAAGTTTTTGGTAATAACCTTTGATTTGGTCGTGCACTACGCCGTTAAAATTAGGATCGTTTGGCACTGGCGAGTCTGAGCCGCGACCATCGGTAATACCCAACCATAAACTGCGAACGGCGTTACTCATACTAAAGCCGATATGACCAAATAATGCGCTATCAAAACGGGCGAGAGCATTGCGTTCAGTTGAGTGTGCGGCATCCATTTCTGCCAGTACATAAGGGTGGCAGCGGATCGCGCCTTGTCCGTAAATGATCATTGAACGGGTTAAAATGTTCGCGCCTTCCACCGTTACCGCGATTGGCGAACCTTGGTAACCACGCGCTAAGAAGTTGGCAGGGCCTAAGCACACACCTTTACCGCCGGCGATATCCATAGCATCAATTAAGCAGCGTTGGCCGCGATGGGTACAGTGGTATTTCACAATTGCAGAGATAACCGATGGCTTCTCGCCTAAATCAATTCCTGCAACGGTTAATTGGCTCGCAGCATCCATCATATAAGCATTACCCGCCAGACGTGCTAGTGGCTCTTCAATGCCTTCCATGTGTCCGATCGGTTGTTTAAATTGACGGCGAATTCGAGCGTAAGCCCCGGTTGCCAATGCGGCGCTTTTAGTACCACCGGTTGAGTTGGAAGGTAAGGTGATACCACGACCCACTGATAAACATTCCACTAGCATGCGCCATCCTTGACCTGCCATATCTGGGCCACCGATGATGAAATCTAAAGGCACAAAAATATTGTCGCCTTGCGTGGGACCATTTTGAAAAGGAACGTTCAGTGGGAAGTGGCGTCGACCTATTTTTACGCCTTCCATATCGGTTGGAATCAGGGCGCAAGTGATACCAATATCTTTCTTGGTTTCGCCTGCTTCATCTTTAAGCCCCAATAAACCATCTGGATCTTGTAATTTAAACGCCAAACCTAATACCGTCGCCACTGGAGCAAGGGTAATGTAGCGTTTATTCCAAGTCAGGTTCATGCCTAACACTTCTTGGCCTTGCCATTGACCTTTACATACAATGCCGTAATCGGGAATGGCGCCTGCATCAGAGCCAGCTTCTGGGCTTGTTAATGCAAAACAAGGAATTTCTTTGCCTTCTGCTAGGCGAGGTAAGTAGTGATCTTGTTGCTCGGTAGTGCCGTAATGTTGAAGTAACTCGCCAGGGCCTAAAGAGTTCGGTACGCCAACGGTCGAGGAGAGTACCCCTGAAACGCCGGTCAGTTTTTGTAGCACAATCGATTGAGCGTAAGCGGAGAATTCTAAGCCGCCGTATTTTTTCTTAATGATCATGGCAAAGAATTTATGATCTTTGAGGTACTGCCATACTTCTGGTGGTAAGTCCGCCAGTTCATGGGTGACTTCATAATCGTTGGTCATGCGGCACACTTCATTGACTGGGCCATCAATAAAGGCTTGTTCTTCAGCGCTTAATTGCGGCGCTTGAATATCGGTCAGCTTGCTCCAATCAGGCTTGCCTTTAAATAGCTCGGCTTCCCACCATACGGTACCTGCATCAATTGCTTCTTTTTCGGTTTGCGACATCGCCGGTAGAATTTTCCGGAAAACTTGTAATGTCGGTTGGCTAAACAAGCGGCGACGTACGGCTGGGATGGCAATGAGCCCGCAGCCAATAAGGTATAAAACAAACAACACTGGGGTGGTCCCCGTCAGCAGTGTTGCGGCTGCAAAAATAATCCCTACCACAGCCAAAGTGACACGTTGTGAACGGCGGTGATAGAGACAAATACCAAGCGCTACAAAGGCAAGGATAAGCGTGAATAAGATGGTCATCGTTATATTCCTTATTATGATGTCGCAGACCATTTTTAGACTGAATGATAAAAGTGGTCGTACCAGATAGATCCATTGTAATGGAGTTGTTGATAAAATGTAAAATAGCAATGTATCTGAAAAGTGATCTCAAGCAGAAAAATTTTTATTTAGCGCTGAAAATCTTCTTGAAACAAAAATAGCGGACTTTTGGTCGACAGGCTTTCAGCTTTATAGGTACACTCTAATAATAGTAAGAAATAACAATAAAATGAGCCTGTATCTAAAGTGACTGGGTATAAAGGCTGAACTCTATCCTCTTTGCCTAAAAGAGAGCATTCAACAAGAGAGAAATATATGTATCAAGATTTGATCCGAAGTGAATTAGCGGAAGCGGCTGACGTACTCAATGCTTTTTTAAGCGATGACAAAAACCTACAACAAATTGAGGCGGCAGCAAAAATGATTGCCGATTCCTTTAAGCAAGGTGGCAAAGTGTTATCGTGTGGTAACGGTGGTTCACACTGCGATGCAATGCATTTTGCCGAAGAGCTCACCGGTCGCTATCGTGAAAACCGCCCAGGTTATCCTGGTATCGCTATTTCAGATCCAAGTCATCTGTCTTGTGTTAGTAACGACTTTGGTTATGACCATGTATTCTCTCGTTATTTAGAAGCGGTCGGTTCGAAAGGCGATGTGGTATTTGGTTTGTCGACATCGGGTAATTCAGCCAACATCTTAAAGGCGATGGAAGCGGCTAAAGCCAAAGGCATGAAGTCGATTGCTTTAACGGGTAAAGACGGCGGCAAAATGGCGGGTGTTGCGGATATTGAAATTCGTGTACCGCATTTTGGTTACGCCGATCGGATCCAAGAAATCCATATTAAGATCATTCATATCGTGATCCAGTTGATTGAAAAAGAAATGGAACAAGCTTAAATCGCCAGTTTGAAAAGGTATTAAGTTTATGTACCCAAAATCAGACGGGTATAATAATAAAAGGGAATTTGGATGTGCGAACTACTTGGCATGAGTGCTAATGTACCAACGGATATTTGCTTTAGCTTTACCGGTTTGATCCAGCGCGGTGGAAAAACCGGTCCTCATAGTGATGGCTGGGGGATCACGTTTTATGAAGGCAAAGGCTGCCGAAACTTTAAAGATCCTAAGCCGAGTTGCCATTCAAAGATCGCAGAACTGGTGCAAAATTATCCGATTAAAAGTTGTGCAGTGATCAGCCATATTCGACAAGCTAATCGGGGTGAAGTGAATTTAGAAAACACCCATCCGTTTACCCGTGAATTATGGGGAAAAAACTGGACCTTTGCCCATAATGGTCAGTTGAGTGGTTATGATGATTTGCAAACCGGGCGACATCGTCCAATTGGTGAAACCGACAGTGAGCAATCTTTTTGTTGGCTATTAAAGCAACTGGAAGACAAATACCCTGAGCCGCCTCATGCCAGACAAATGCCACAAGTGTTTCAATTTATCGCCGCGTGTTGCGATGAGCTTAAGCAATTAGGCGTGTTTAATATGCTGCTGAGCGATGGTGAGTTTGTGATGATGTATTGCACCAATAATCTGCATTGGATCACTCGCCGCGCGCCTTTTGGTAAAGCCTCATTAATTGATGAAGAAGTCACCATCGATTTTCAGCAAGAAACCACCCCCAATGATGTGGTGTCGGTGATCGCCACTCAGCCATTAACCGATAACGAACGGTGGCACAAAATGAAACCAAGTGAATACGGTGTCTTCCAATTCGGTGAGCTGATTTTAGATAACAGCTTAGATTTGATTGATCAGCCGTTTGCACCCAAAGCGTCCCCTTGTGGTGATTAGGTCGCACTCTGGTTTCAGCCTTGGGATCGGATAACTCAAAAATAATAAAAGCTCGATCATGATGTGATCGAGCTTTTGTATTTTTGGGCGTAATAAATGGCTTACAGATTCGAATCACACCAATGGCAATCATTTTATGATGGATCAATATTGGATACAGAGAACAGTGTCAAAGGCCATGGATGGCCTTTTTCAAACGTCCAAGGATGGGACAGCGTCTTTTCGGCGTATTCAAATTGATCCATTTTTAAGTGGGGGATTTTAATCTTCGGCGTAGCCATGTAATCCAAGCACCTTACCATCTAGATATGCTTGCCCGCCTTGCATTTTTAAACGCTCCTCGACAAACCATTTGGTCACCAGTGGGTAAATATGATGCTCTTGAACTAATACACGGTCGGCAAGATCATCGGCGGTATCATCTTCAAATACCGGTACTTTGGCTTGCAGAACAACAGGCCCGCCGTCTAATTCTTCGGTTACAAAATGTACGCTAGTACCGTGTTCACTATCACCGGCGTCAATGGCGCGCTGGTGAGTATGAAGCCCCGAGTATTTTGGTAGCAAAGAAGGGTGGATATTGAGCATTTTGCCTAAGTAGTGGGTCACAAAATCACGGCTGAGAATGCGCATGTAACCGGCAAGAATAATCACATCCGGCTGATAAGCATCGATTTGTTTCATTAACTCGGCATCAAATGCTTGGCGATCGGATTTGCCATCGGCTTTTAAAAAGGGCTGAGCGGAAACAAAATGGCCATCAATACCATGTTTTTTAGCGCGCTCAAGACCATAGGCATCTTGTTTATTAGAAAATACCGCGCACACATTCGCTTGGATTGAACCGGATTCACATCCATCGATGATGGCTTGTAAATTACTGCCTGAACCTGAGATAACAACAACAATCTTTTTCATGAGATAACCTTGCAGATAAAATTAGGCCCTTAGACTTTATCAGTTAATAACCGAAAAGCTAAGGGCCTAATCTCGTCATATTTGAATAACCAAAGCGACTATTACCAAAAAACGACGATTAGTTAATAACGACTTGCTCTTCACCAGCTTCAGCCGTAGCCACTGCGCCGATAACCCAAGCGTTTTCACCTTCAGCGTTGAGTAAATCAACGGCTGCTTGTGCTTGGTCTTGCGGTAATGCCACGATAAGGCCGACACCACAGTTAAAGGTACGGTACATTTCAAAGGTATCAACGTTACCTTTTTGCTGTAACCAAGAGAAGATAGCCGGCCATTGCCAACTGTTTCCATCGATCACCGCTTTAGTGCCTTCAGGTAATACGCGTGGGATATTTTCCCAGAAACCACCACCTGTAATGTGTGAGATAGCATGAATGTCATGCTCTGCAATCATTTTAAGGGCGGATTTGATGTAAATTTTAGTTGGTTCAATTAAGTGCTCGCCAATAGTGCGGCCATTTAAGTCTTCGGCTAAATCAGCTTGAGAAACTTCAAGAATTTTGCGAACTAACGAGTAACCATTTGAGTGTGGGCCACTCGACCCTACTGCGATTAATGCATCACCTGGTGCGACTTTAGTGCCATCGATAACGTCCGCTTTTTCAACTACGCCAACACAAAAGCCTGCGACGTCATAATCTTCGCCTTCATACATGCCTGGCATTTCAGCGGTTTCACCACCGATTAATGCACAACCTGCTTGAATACAACCTTCGCCAATACCAGTAACCACTTCGGCCGCAGTATCAATATCTAGCTTGCCAGTGGCGTAGTAATCGAGGAAAAAGAGGGGTTCTGCACCTTGTACGATCAGGTCGTTGACACACATGGCCACTAAATCGATGCCAATGGTGTCATGTTTTTTCATATCCAGTGCTAAGCGTAGTTTTGTGCCTACACCATCAGTACCCGATACTAGAAGAGGTTGTTTGTATTTGGTTGGCAGTTCGCATAACGCACCAAAACCACCGATGCCACCCATTACTTCAGGGCGACGAGTACGTTTCACTACACCTTTAATTTTATCGACTAATGCGTTACCTGCATCAATATCAACACCAGCGTCTTTGTAGCTTAGAGATGAATTGTTACCACTCACAGAGAAATCCTCGCCTTTAATTAGGTTGTCTTTAAAATATAGGTTTTAAAATATTTCGTTTCAGGTGAAAAACGGGGCTATTCTAACAGGGGATGAAGTGAAAAGGAAAACGTTTGCGTCAGTTTTTTTTATGGCCTTTTTTTACCGAATAAATAGAGATAGAACAATGCAATTTGACCGCTTTGCAGTATAATCAACGCGTTTGTAAAAATTTAAGCATGGAGTTGGACATGAAAGTTGTAGAAGTAATGCACCCACTGGTGAAACATAAACTTGGTTTGATGCGTGAAAATGACATTAGCACTAAACGTTTCCGTGAATTGGCAACAGAAGTGGGCAGCTTGTTAACTTACGAAGCAACCGCTGATTTTGAAACTGAAAAAGTGACGATTGAAGGCTGGAATGGCCCAGTAGAAATCGATCAGATTAAAGGCAAAAAAGTAACGGTTGTACCTATTCTGCGTGCTGGTTTAGGCATGATGGATGGTGTATTAGAACACATGCCAAGTGCGCGTATTTCGGTTGTCGGTGTTTACCGCGATGAAGAAACTCTTGAGCCAATCCCATACTTCAACAAGTTAACCTCTAGCATTGATGAGCGTATTGCTTTAGTGGTTGATCCTATGCTGGCAACTGGCGGCTCTATGATCGCAACTATCGACTTATTGAAAGAACATGGTTGTCAGAGCATTAAAGTATTGGTTTTGGTGGCAGCGCCAGAAGGTCTGGAAGCATTAGAAAAAGCGCACCCAGATATCGAACTTTATACGGCCGCGATTGATGAGAAATTGAATGACAAAGGCTACATCGTTCCTGGTTTGGGCGATGCTGGTGATAAAATTTTCGGTACTCAATAATCTGAAAATTATTTCTGCTCAATAGCTTATTGAAGCGCTTCTAAATAGAGGCGCTTTTTTATGTTTGAATTTATGTCTTTCACTGCGGTCTAACTAAAATTAAAGTAGAATATAAAGCGACTCAGCACTATCGGTTGTATTTAATTCTTTTTTCTCATTAATGATGATGGGCTTATCCTGTCTCATTATGATCTTTGACAGGTTTATTATGCGTTACATACTCACATCTTTTCTATGCTTACTGGCGTTTAGCTCAGCAGCGTATGCTAAAACGAAAGTCGATATTTATCATGTCGAAGTACCCATGACGGATGTGAAAAATGCCAAAACAGTGGCATGGGCGCAAGGATTAAAGCAGGTATTAATTAAAGCTTCAGGCGATACTAAGATTATTAATAATGCGGTAGTAAAAAAAGCACTCACCGATCCTTCCGATTACCTTGCTCAATTTGAATCGGGCAGTATGGATGACACTCCAAGCATGGTGATGGATTTTAGCCCCGAGCCAGTGCAATCATTATTGTCTCAAGCGCATGCTATTTTTTGGCCCCAGTTACGTAATAATGTTTTAGTGTGGGTGATTGAAGATCAAAACTTTGAGCGTCAAATTGGGTGGGAACAGTCTGGCCTTGATAGTATCGCGCCTTTGCAAGCCTCAAGCTTAAAAGCCGGTTTACCTATCACGCTGCCTTTAGGTGATATGGATGATATGACCCATATTACTGCGCCCGAGCTATGGGGCAGTTTTGATCAACCGTTAGCCAAAGCTAGCCAACGTTATCCAGTGGATGGGGTATTGGTACTTAAAGTGACCCGAATGGGTGATGGCGCTCAGGTTGATTGGGCTTTGCATGATATTGCACCCAATAAAATTGCGACTACACAACGTGAACCTGTCACCGGCTCAACCGAAGGGTCCCTTCAAGACAGTATCAATAATGCGATTGTGCAAGTGAGTGCTTATTATGCCAAACAAAATAAAGTGGCGGTAAACCAAGCATCGGATGATTCATTACTTGGCCATTTTAATGGTATTAATTCGGCTCAAAATTTCTTTACCTTAGAGCGTATGTTGAAAGGGTTAAGCAGTGTGGCGGCTGTGCAAGTTCACCAGATCCAAGGCGATAATATTGTGTTTAAAATTGATTTATTGTCGGATGTTGAAGAGTTTAAAAAAGAAGCGGTAAATAAACAGCAATTGACTCAAATCCAAGCCCCTGTCGCTTCAGATGAATTAACACAACAGGATGCTAGCCAAGAGTCAGTAACACAAGAGCAATCATCAGGAAACGAAGCGGCAGTTGCTGATGGAGTCAGCGCAGATGCAACAGCAATAAATGCGAAGCAAACAACGCCTGCCAAAGAGCCTTCATCACAGCCAACGCAAGATGATAATCAGTTGTGGTTTGATATAAAAGAGTAATCGCTTGAAGTGATAGTTCAACAAAAGGGAGCCTTAATATGGCTCCCTTTTGGGTTTAAATCTGGTGCTGTTTTTCTAGTTGTTGTGCTTTTTCTGCCGCAGGACGTTGATGTAAAGCGGCCAGATATTGTTGTAATACCGGGTAGTTGGTAAGTTGCTCAAGTTTATAAGCGGTTTCAATAATGAAAGACAATAAGATATCGGCGGCGGTAAATTGATCACCCACAAGCCAAGTGTTGTTGTCTAAATGATCGTTTAAATAACCAAGAATTAAATGCAATTCTTTTAGGCTGTAACCACTCAAGAACGGCGGTTTACTCCCGTCAATTTGAACCAAGTAATGCATTAATAGAGGCAATGCAGCAGAGCTTTCAGCAAAGTGCAACCACTGTAAGTAATGGGCATATTCTGGAGTGTTTTTAGCTGGAACTAACAAATTTGCGGCGTATTTTTCTGCCAAGTATTCAGTAATTGCGCCCGATTCAGCTAATACTAAATCATCTTCTTGAATAACTGGAGACTTACCGAGTGGATGGATCTGTTTAAGTTCAACTGGAGCTAAGTGGGTTTGTGGATCACGTTGATAGGCTTTAATTTCATAAGGAACTTGTAGCTCCTCTAATAACCAAATGATACGTTTTGAGCGAGATTGAGCTAAATGATGCAGGGTGATCATAGTGATATCCTTGTCGAATGTGAGGTGTTTCTCTGTGGCTCTGCGTATAAAAAGACTCTCTTATGGTGCTAGGGGATGTATTGGCAGTGGACTGTCGTTACATGCACCATAAGAGAGAAATCAAGATTTAGATGCTAATCAGAACCTTGATATTTTTTATCGTTAGATTAGGGGCTGTTGATCTTTCGTGATTAAATTTTGTTCGAGATAAAAGCCTTTTAATCGAGGAAAGTCGATTGAAGCCTAATTATTCTAAGTAAATGAGACTTAACGAAGAGTAAAAGGCTTTTAGCCGAACCCTTCGGGCTGCGTTTGTTGGTCTTTCCTACTTCGTCATCGGCTTTTCGTGTAGCCAGCTACACCACAAAGCCTCTTCCTTGTATAAAAATCCAACAATTCGCAGCAAAAAAAAACACGAAAGATCAACTGCCCCTAATTGCTTAAGCGTAATATTGGCTTATAGCGCAGTTTGATAAATTTGACGTGAACGCTCTAAATCGATAGAACCATTCTCGCCAAGTTTAGTCATGCCGTGTGCTTCTAAGCTTGCCATTGCGGTATCAATATCCGCTTGAGTTAGGTCAATTTCACTTAATGATACTGGCGTGTTCATATCAATGAAGAACTGCTTGGTTCTTGTAATGATTGCATCGATACGCGCGTCATCAGATCCTTCAGTAATGTTCCATACACGTTCACCATATTGCAGTAATTTCGCTTTTTTCTCTGCGCGACATACTTGCATAATGGCAGGAAGTATAATGGTTAAGCTACGACCATGATCCACACCAAAGTTACCGGTTAGCTCGTGACCAATCATGTGGGTAGCCCAATCTTGAGGAACACCAACACCAATTAAACCACTTAGCGCTTGAGTCGCCGCCCACATCACGTTAGTACGTGCTTCGATGTCTTGTAGATCGGTCATTAATTTAGGACCTTCTTCGACCAATGTCAGCAAAATACCTTCCGCAAAACGGTCTTGGATTTTTGCGTTTGCAGGGTAAGTTAGATATTGCTCCATTACGTGGATAAAGGCATCCACTACTCCGTTTGAGGTTTGACGCTCAGAAAGGCTAAGCGTCGTTTGAGGATCAAGAACCGCAAACTGAGGTCGCACAGAAGGGTGCATAAATGCTAATTTTTCTTTACCGCGAGTAACCACAGCGCCGATATTGGTTTCAGAACCGGTTGCTGGTAGCGTCATGATGCAACCTAATGGCAATGCTGATTCAATCTTGCCTTGTTTGGCTAAGATATCCCACTCTTCTTCGCCTTGGTAGCTGACTGCTGCGGCAATAAATTTAGTGCCATCAACTACTGAACCACCACCAACCGCAAGTAGGTAGTCAAAACCTTCCGCGCGGATACGCTCAACCGCTTTCATTAGTGTGTCGTATTGTGGGTTTGGCTCAATACCAGAAAATTCATCCCAGTTATGTTCGCTAAGCGCCGCAACGACTTGATCGTAAACACCGTTACCTTTGATAGAACCGCCACCGTAAGTCACTAAGATTTTTTTATCTTTTGGAATGCTGTTAGCGATCGCGGCGATTTGACCTTGGCCAAAATGAATTTCTGTGGTGTTTTGGTAACTAAAGTTGTTCATGTATTGCTCCTGTAGAACGATTATCCCCTTCGTACTTGAAGCTGCAGCTTTGTTGGTTACGTTCACTCACCCCAATCACTTAGACGAGCTAAGCTCATGGGGCTTCGTTTACTTGCCGCCGCACTGCAACATCAATTACTTTGGGGAATGATAGACCGTTTACTAATAAAATTTATTGTTTAAATGATTAAGGTGAATGAGCATATATTCATAAATATGCAGTTTCAAATACAAGGACTAATTAAAGTTGGATCAGCATCTTGCCGATATTCTCACCTTTGAATAAACCCAAGAAAGCATCGGGTGTTGATTCAATACCTTGGCGAGTGGTTTCTTTCCAGCTGACTTTGCCTTCTGCCGCCCATTGGCTTAATTGTGCCACATAGCTTGGGTAATGCTCCCAATGATCAGACACGATGAAACCTTGAATTTTTAAGCTTTTCTTAACGATGTTAGCCAAGTTGTTTGGACCGGCTTTAGCATCGGAAAGATTATATAAATCAATCATTCCGCACACCGCCATTTTACCGTAACGGTTTAATAAATTTAACGCGGCCTCTAAATGATCACCCCCGACGTTTTCATAACAAACATCAACGCCATTCGGACAATGTTCGGCTAATGCGGCCTCTAATTCTGCTGCGTTATTGTAGTCTTTATAGTTGATCACCGCGTCAACACCGAGTGATTTCAACCACTCGACTTTTTCGGCGCTACCAGCACTACCGATCACGCGACAACCTTTAATTTTTGCAAACTGACAAACTAAACTGCCGACTGCGCCAGATGCGGCAGACACTAAAACAGTATCGCCTTGTTTTACTTCACCGATGATATTTAAACCGACCCAAGCAGTTAAACCAGGCATGCCGGCAACGCCTAAAAAGCTTTGCTCTGGTAATGAAGTTGCCGGTAATTTTTGCACCATATCGCCGTTTGAAATGGCATATTCACGCCAACCTAGCATGCTGTTGACTTTATCACCGACTTTAAAGTCTGGATGTTGCGATTCGATGACTTCACCAATCGCTGAACCTTGCATCAATTCACCAAGTTGAAATGGTGGGACGTAACTTTCAGCATCACTCATGCGGCCACGCATATAAGGATCAACCGATAACCACAAGTTTTTAATAATGAATTGACCTTGAGAAAGTGAAGGCAAGGTTTCAGTTTGTAGTTCAAAGCAGTCCGGTGTTGGCATTCCATTTGGACGTTGCTTGAGAGCATAACCGCGACTGGTGATAGTGTTTACTGACATGGTGACCTCGTTATTTAGGGCAAAAATACAATAAGAAGGAAGTAAATTTGAGTTGGTATAATAGACCGGTAAGTATTATATTCCTAATGCATGAAATTAATTATAGAAATGACTTAGGATCATAAATGTCAAAACTCAATCAAGTGGATTTAAATTTACTGGTGGCATTGCAAGCGTTGTTACGGACTCGCAGCGTGACCAAAGCGGCGATCCAATTAAATGTGACTCAATCTGCTATGAGTCGAACATTGCAGCGTTTGCGTCATCAATTTGGCGATCCTTTGTTTGTGCGCAATCGAGGCGGATTATTGCCTACCGAGCGCGCGCAAAGTCTTGCCACAAGCTTAGACTGTTTATTACAAGATGCTGAATCTTTATTAACACCCGCCGAATTTGATCCGCTGCAAGCGACCACCCAATTTAGCTTTATGATGACGGATTTTTTCTCGCAAGTGTTTATGCCTCCGGTGTTCCAATCATTATTTGAACAAGCGCCAAACATGAGAATTCAATGTTTAAATAGCCAACCGAACTTGATGGAGATGTTAGCGCAGGGGGAAACCGATCTTGGCTTTAGTAGCTTGGCTGGCGCCGTATCGGCCGATATCTATGCGCAAAAGCTCGGCCAAGATAGTTTAGTCACCGTGATGCGAAAAGATCATCCGTTAGCGGGGCAAGAGTTAACCTTAGAGCGTTATTGCCAAGCTTCACACGCTTTGATCACCATGGGCGGCGATCACCTCGGCACCATTGATGTGGCACTCGCAAAGCTGGGTTATAAAAGACATGTCGCACTACGGATGCCACATTTTACTGCTGCGCCTCATGCGGTAGCAAAAACGGATTTATTGCTCACCTTACCCGGCTGTTTAGCGGCGCACATGGCAGAAGCGTTAGATTTAGTGATCGTGCCACCACCATTAGATATGCAACCTTTCACTTACTATATGGTGTGGCATGCAAGGCAGCATAACAATATTGCCCATCGCTGGTTACGGCAACAACTGCAACAAGTGATCACTCAGCGTTGCTTAGAAGGGAATTGTTTCTAATCTAAGCGTAGTAATTATCTAATTACTACGCTTGGTAAAAGGGGAGAAGATCTTGAAGTGGCCTCTTAACGCATCATATTATGCGAAAAAATTAAATGATGAAGGTAGATCCCACTTACTTGGTTGAGGGGATCATCACAGTTTTAATCTAAAATTGAAGGGTGTATTTTACTTGCTTGCTTATTTTGTACTACAATAAGATTAATTGGTATTTATCACCTATTTTTTAAATTTTATTATTGAATAAGAGAGTCCGCATGAGCAACCAAAAATCTCTTGATGCGATCAGGAAGATCAAGCTAGAAAACGACACATCAGCAGGAAACCTTGTTGATTTAATGCCGATCGAAGTTCAGAAACGCGATTTCGATTTATCTTTTCTGGATACCTTAAGCGAAGCACGCCCACGTCTTTTGGTTCAATCAAAAGATCTTGCAGAATTTAAAGCTAAAGTGAAGCAAGATGATTCTTTTTGCATGTTCGATGATTTCTTCAATAATTCTACGGCTAAATTCTTAGAGACAGCGCCGTACGACGAGCCGCAACCTTACCCAGAAGAAACGGTAGGAAAAGCATCGTTATGGCGTCCTTACTGGCGTCAAATGTACGTTGATTGTCAAATGGCGATGAATGCAACCCGTAACTTATCCATTGCGGGTATCGTGAAAGAAGACGAAGCCATTATTGCGAAAGCGAAAGCTTGGACCCTAAAACTGGCGACTTATGATCCAGATGGTGTGACTTCTCGTGGTTACAATGATGAAGCCGCGTTCCGCGTGATCGCAGCGATGGCATGGGGTTATGACTGGTTACACGCTTACTTCACGGAAGAAGAGCTTGAAATCGTACGTAACGCACTTGTGACTCGTTTAGATGAAATAATGCATCACCTGAAAGTGACGATAGACCTATTGGCTAACCCACTTAACAGCCATGGTGTTCGTTCAATTTCTTCTGCCATTATTCCGACTTGTATTGCGCTATACCATGATCACCCGAAAGCCGGTGAATACATTGCTTACGCGTTAGAGTACTACGCTGTCCATTACCCGCCATGGGGCGGTGAAGATGGCGGTTGGGCTGAAGGTCCTGACTACTGGAATACCCAAACCGCATTCTTAGGCGAAGCATTCGATCTATTGAAAGCGTACTGTGGCGTTGATATGTTTAATAAGACATTCTATGAAAACACCGGCGACTTCCCATTATATTGCATGCCAGTTCACTCTAAGCGTGCTAGCTTTTGTGATCAGTCTTCCATTGGTGATTTCCCTGGTCTTAAATTGGCTTATAACATTAAGCATTACGCTGGTGTTAACCAAAAACCAGAATACGTTTGGTACTACAATCAATTAAAAGCACGTGATACAGAAGCGCATACTAAATTCTACAACTTCGGTTGGTGGGACTTTGGTTATGATGATCTTCGTTTCAACATTCTTTGGGATGCGCCTGAAGAACAAGCACCATCAAACGATCCATTGTTGAAAGTCTTCCCTATTACGGGTTGGGCGGCGTTCCACAACAAAATGACTGAACGTGATGAGCATATCCATATGGTCTTCAAGTGCAGCCCATTTGGTTCGATTAGCCACTCACATGCGGATCAAAATGCGTTCACACTGCATGCCTTTGGTGAAACATTAGCATCGGTTACCGGTTACTACGGCGGTTTCGGTGTGGATATGCACACTAAATGGCGTCGTCATACTTTCTCTAAAAACTTACCGTTATTTGGTGGCAAAGGTCAGTACGGCGAGAATAAGAATACTAATTTCGAAGCTCACCAAGACCGTTTCTGCATTGAAGCCGGTGGCAACATTACCGATTTCGACACTGAATCAGAGGTGAAATTTGTTGAAGGTGATGCCACTAGTTCTTACGCTTACTTCGTGCCAGATCTAGAATCTTACAAACGTAAAATTTGGTTTGTGAAAGGCAAAGTATTCGTGATGCAAGACAAAGCGACACTGAAGTCTGAGCAAGACATGACTTGGTTGATGCACACTACATTCACTAATGAAGTCGCGGAAAAATCCTTTACTATCCGTGGTGAAAAAGCGCATTTAGATGTTAACTTTATCAATAAAAATCCAGATAACATTGTTTCAATTAAAAATGTTGAAGGCTTTGGTGAAGTAGACCCGTACGAATTTAAAGACTTAGAAGTTCACCGTCACGTTGAAGTTGAATTTAAAGCGGCCAAAGAGCACAACATCCTAACGTTATTGGTTCCTAATAAGAACAATGGTGCGCAAGTTGAAGTGTCTCATCAAGTCATCGGCAATTCGCTTGAACTTACGGTAGACGGCGAAACGGTAACGATTGAGTTGTAATTCCATAAATTTAATGATGGTTCAAAATTGAGTACATAGAAAAGTGTCAAAGGCCATGGATGGCCTTTTCTCAAGCGAGCAAGGACGGTTCAGCGTCTTTTCGGCGTATTCAAATTGATCAAATATTAAATGAAATTGGTATTATA
Source organism: Vibrio algicola (assembly GCF_009601765.2). Classification (NCBI taxonomy): domain Bacteria; kingdom Pseudomonadati; phylum Pseudomonadota; class Gammaproteobacteria; order Vibrionales; family Vibrionaceae; genus Vibrio; species Vibrio algicola. The sequence continues at coordinate 1,728,904 of NZ_CP045699.1, read as the reverse complement.
TCTAATCGCTCCAAATAAAAAGACCATCGTTAACTATTATTTTTAGTTAACGATGGTCTTTTTTATTGTTTGTGTTGCTTACTTTATCTCAGACTCATAACGTGCTTTTTCTTGTTTTTCTACGATCGATAAGCGCGTCAGTTTTAAGCCTAATGCTTTACCTTTATGGCGAGCATATAAAATATTAGCCACAAAGCTTAAGGAAGTTAATAGCAATTCGACTGCCCCTAACCAGCGTTCTCCTTCATCAAGATACAACACTGTTAAAGAGTGCAGAAAATAGAACATCAAAATAAAGTTGGCCCACGCATGGGTGTAGGGTTTGCCTTTAAGAATGCCGATTAATGGTAAAAGTAAGGGGATCATCCACGCTACCGTTAAGCCGATATAATTAATGTGTGGGTGAGGGGAGATAAACGCATGCCAAGCCAATACCCAACTCACCAAACAAAGGTAGCTGATAAGGGCGAAATAGCGCGACGGTCGAGAGTGAGTAATCTGAGTCATAACTGCCTTGTAATAACTATGAAAGATTATATCAATACGCTTCTATCGATATTGTTAATGGAGAAAAGTGTCAAAAGAACATGGATGTTCTTTTCCAAGTCCCCATGGACGGTTTAAACGTCTTTTGGTAATCAACAATATTCTTAGAAGCACTTGCTGAGAAACACTTAGTTAGAAACTTAATTTAATACTTTTAACCGTTTAGCAATCGTCGCTAAACGTTGTCCTTGTGCAAACGCGAGTGTTTTGACTTGCGTGTTTAAGCTGATGCCACCGTGATTGACAGGATCACCACTGATTGAACTAGCACCATAAGGAGTGCCACCTTGCGAACTGGTGTGTAAGTCGGGTTCAGAATATGGTAAGCCCATCACCATCATGCCATGATGAAACAAAGGTAACATCATTGATTGCTGGGTGGTTTCTTGTCCACCATGAGGCGAAGAGGATGAGGTAAACACACAAGCTGGTTTATCAATTAAACTGCCGGACACCCATAATGAGGTGGTGTTATCCCAAAAGTGCTTCATTGCTGCGCTCATGTTACCAAACCAAACCGGACTGCCTAACGCTAATCCATCACAATGGGTTAACTCTTCAAGCCTGATCACAGGATCGCTGCTGGTAGTGTGATCGCGTGGCGCTATTTCACTTTCTATACTTGTTATTTCTGCCACAGTGCGAAGTAGCGCTTGGCAACCTGTGACCGATTCAACCCCACGGGCTATTTGACGTGCCAATTGCAAAGTGGTGCCATGTCGGCTGTGATACAGCACCAGAATGCGGGTCGGTTCAGTACTCATAAAATCTCAAGCACTTGCTCTGGTGGTCGTCCGATACGGGCTTGGCCATTTTTGACAACAATAGGGCGTTCAATCAGTTTTGGATGTTGTTGCATGGCTTCAAATAACGCTTCATCATTGACCTTGCTGTCGCCCAAATTTAACGCTTTATACTCATCTTCTTTGGTGCGCATCATACCGCGAACGCTTGCTAAGCCTAATTGTTGGAAAATGGTTTTTAAGACTTCTATGTTTGGGGTATCGTCTAAGTATTTGACTACTTGTGGCTCAATACCTTGCTCGGTTAACAATTCAAGCGTTTGACGGCTTTTTGAGCAGCGTGGGTTGTGGTAGATAGTGACAGACATATTTATTCCTTAAATTCATGTGATGTTAAATGTCGATGCTCATAAGCAAAACAAACTTAACGGATTACATTAATGTTCTTTTAAAGTGCCATTGACGTTATTTTAAAGCAGCAAAGCGTTGTTGAGAAAAACGCAATTGATCGATTCTGGCATCGTATCTTGCTTGTTCTAAACTGCCTAATGTGGCCATTTGACTGGCTCGGGTATAATTCTTTATCGCTTTATTCCAATCGGCGCGCAAGGCAAATAATTCAGCTTGAGCTGCCAATTGTTCTTTTTCATTGCTAATACTGGCATTAGCATCGGCTAGCAATGACCAACCAACCGTATCATCAGGGTTGCTATGGGTGTAGCGCTGCAAGATAGGGATGGCTTCTTTACTCCGCTGTGCTTCCATCAAGATGTTGGCATAATTTATGGTTAATACCGCATTGTTGGGTTTTCTTTGCAGCGCTTTTTGTAGCAAATTAAGCGCTGTGTTGTATTCTTTTTTCTTCGAATAGAGATCGGATGCGGCATCCAAATAAAAATTATTATAAGGATCATTGGCCAATAATCGCTTCATGATGGCTTCCGCTTTAGCGACCTTTCCGGTATCGATATAAACCAGCGCTTCGCCATATTCAATGGTGGGTTTTAGGATCGGGCTGGATTTTTTTAAATGACGGGCAAACCAATCAAGCGAGCGATCAGAGTCTATATTGGCATAACGTGCAATCACGCGGGCTTGGGCTAAATGAAAATTCAATGATACCGGCAGTGACACTCTTGGGTAGTTATTGGCACGGTCTCGAGCTTCGGTTAAACGCGCCGCCGGTAAGGGGTGACTTAATAGCATCGGGGGCGGGGTGCTGGCATAGCGATATTGATCGGCTAAGTGACCAAAAAAATCCGGCATGCCTTTAGGGTTAAAACCGGCACGCGCTAAAGTAGCAATGCCAAATCGGTCGGCTTCTTGCTCATTAGAACGAGTGTAGTTAATGCTGGCTTGCATAGAACCGGCCGTGGTCGCATTCAATGCGGCAATACCCGCTTCCGGTGACGCGATAGCTAATAGAAGTGAACCGACTAACGCCGCAATAGTTAAAGGCGTATTACGGGCTTGCGCTTCCATGTGTCGAGCTAAATGTCGTTGGGTAATGTGCGAGATCTCATGGGCAAAAACCGACGCTAATTCGCTTTCATTATTGGCGTGCAAAAACAGCCCAGTATTGGCTACGACATAACCACCAAAGAAGGCAAAGGCGTTAACACTGCGGTCGCGGATCAAGTGAAAATGGAAAGGGGTTTTGACGTTATTTGCATGGGCGACTAATTGATGACCAAGGTTACCAATATATTCATCCATAACAGGATCGCTAATAATAGGGCTACTGGCACGCAAAATTCGCATGTAAGCATCGCCATACTCTAGCTCTTTATCTATGGTTAAGGTGCCGGCGGCTGTGGTGCCAATATCAGGTAAATCTTGATCGGCATAGGCTAAAGTTTGGGTGCAAAGTAGTGCTGAGAGCACAATACCGACAGTGGTACGTAAAAATCGCTGCATATTGACTATATAAAATCCATTTCTGACCGTTAGGATAAATTTAAGATGCCAAATTCGTCACTTGGTTTCTTTTTCATATACAATATACCCGTTTCACTTAGAGCGGCACTTCGTTCTTTATAACGGACTGCAACTCCAAATACTTTGGGTATCGTTAACTTAAAAAAGTGAAAGTTGACCATAAACCAAATCATACGCTAACTCTATCATAAAGTTTGAATGAAATAATGAATGCTGATTATCTAGATCTTCGAACCGAGCGATGCCCGATGGCACTGTTGCTGGCTAAAAGAGCGGCAATGCAATTAAATGCTAAGCAACAACTGACAATTTTGTCCGATGATCTTGCTTCGATAAAGGATATGATGTTTTTTTTCGCACAACCACCTTTTGAAGTGAAAGTGGATAAAATAAACGATATAACGACTTTATATGTCACCAAAAGGAACACGCTGAAATGTTCGAAATGATTATCCGTTGGTATAAACGCCGTTTTTCCGACCCGCATGCGGTGAGCTTGGTTGCCACCTTAATTATCGGTTTTATCATTATTTATTTTTTCGGGCATCTGATTGCTCCGCTGCTTATTGCCATCGTGTTAGCTTATTTATTGGAATGGCCGGTAGCACGTTTAAGAAAGTGTGGCCTACCAAGACTACCGAGCGTGCTCATCATTGTGGCACTGTTTATTGGTTTAATGTTATTGGCTTTGTTTGGTTTAGTACCGACAGTCTGGCGACAAGTGGCTAATTTACTTAATGATATGCCGAATATGTACAATACCACACAAGCTTACATTACCAGCTTGCCGCAACGCTATCCCGATCTTGCCAACCTTCAGGTTATTGACTTAATTGTAGAAAACACTCAAACCAAAGTACTCGGCATGGGCGAAACGGTGCTGCGTGGCTCAATGACTTCTTTGATGAGCATTGCGACCTTAGGGGTGTATTTAGTGTTAGTGCCATTATTGATCTTTTTCTTGCTCAAAGATAAAAATACCATGTTGTCGGCATTAAGTGGCATTTTGCCGAAGAATCGCCGTTTGGCAACCAAGGTTTGGGATGAGATGCACAGCCAAATTTCCAATTACATCCGCGGTAAAGTGGTCGAAATTGTGATTGTTGGTGTGGCGACATACTTGGTGTTTTTGATCTGTGGTCTGCGTTATCCAGTATTATTAGCGGTTGCCGTTGGCCTGTCTGTGCTTATTCCGTATGTTGGTGCGGTAGCCGTGACAGTGCCAGTGGCTTTGGTTGCGCTATTTCAATGGGGTTTAACGCCAGATTTTTATTGGCTGATCATCGCTTATGGCGTAGTGCAAATGCTAGATGGGAACGTGCTAGTACCGGTGTTGTTTTCAGAAGCGGTTAATTTGCATCCAGTAGCGATTATTGTTGCGGTGTTAGTCTTCGGCGGCTTATGGGGGTTCTGGGGAGTGTTCTTCGCTATCCCGTTAGCAACACTTGTGAAAGCGGTATTGCATGCGCTACCGAGTGTCGACGAACCTCAGGATTCCTCAGCAGCATAATTCTGTACGAGATTAAGATTATCAGACATTAAAATGCCCAATCCACTTGATTGGGCATTTGGGTTTTTATTACCGAGTTTTGGGATTATTGAGCAAAATAATCCAAAACCACTTGATGATGATCTTTGGTCTTAAATTTATTGAATACATGTTCAATCATGCCATTCTCATCAATTAAAAAGCTAATACGATGCAGGCCATCATAGGTTTTGCCCATGAAACGCTTTTCGCCCCACACACCAAATTGCTCTGCCACCGCGTGATCTTCATCGGATAATAGCGTGAAGTTTAACTGGTCACGCTCAATGAATTTCCCTAAACGTTTGACTGCATCAATGCTGACACCAAGTACCGCAATATTTAATCCATCAAGTTCGCTTTTAATATCACGTAAACCTTGTGCCTGAACGGTACAGCCAGGTGTCATCGCTTTAGGGTAAAAATAAAGCAGAATTTTACGACCTTTAAAACCGCTTAGAGAAACGGTGTTGTCGTCTTGATCTTGTAAGGCAAAATTTGGCGCAGGGACGCCAGCAGTTAAGGTTTGCATGCTATATCCTTATATTATTTTATTCGTGATAACTAATTTTAATGGTGCCAGTGACTGCAAGTGATTGGCATAATTGGTTAAAGTCGGCTTGTAACCCATCAGGGACTGGCGCGTCTTTACTAAGGCCTGTCATGCTGATTGAAAAGTGTTTTTGATGAGCCTGGGGATCGGTCTCTTTAGTAAGGGTTTTGGCACTTAACTTGGAAATGCTCAACTCTCTTTGAGAAAAGAAATGAGTGAAAGCATCGATGAGACCCACTTTATCTTCGGCTTCTATTTTTATATCGATTTTATAAATATAGCTTGGCGTTTGATGGGTTGCGGTGCGTTTCATCACAACCATTAAATCTTGAGCGGAACCCATAACAGGCAAAAGGGTCTCAATACGAGTAATGGCCGATGCTTCTCCAGAAACTAGCATGATTAAGGTAAATTCGCTGCCGAAAATGGCGATGCGACTATCAATTATATTGCCGCTGGCTTGCGAGATGATATTAGTAATTCGATTACAAATTCCGGGCCTATCGGTGCCGATTGCGGTAATAACTAAGTGATGCATGCGAGTTCCATCGTCCTTATGAAAGAGGCCATCATGTTAGCACATATTATTCGCTCCGTGATCAGCGTATAAGATCAATAATTTTCATCACCATATTTGTTATTTATGAGTGGTTTGTGGCTGTAAAGAGGATAGATGACATTATTTAGTGGTAAATGTCGAGAAAGGTAGGGAGAGTGCTTGTCTTTATTGATGGGGTTAAAGTAACATGCCAATAGAATTTATAAGGAGAAAACCATGTTCTCAGGAAGCATCGTTGCACTAGTTACGCCTTTTAATCATAGCGATGAAGTTGACTATGATAGTCTCAAACAACTAGTGGAATATCACATTAAGTCTGGAACGAGTGCGATTGTGGCGGTCGGTACCACCGGCGAGTCAGCCACTTTAACCGTTGAAGAGCATGTTAAAGTTGTGAATAAAGTGGTTGAATTTTCAGCCGGACGTATTCCAGTGATTGCAGGAATGGGCGCTAATGCCACTCATGAAGCAGTCACTTTTAGTCGCTTACTCAATAACTCAGGTGTTGCTGGTTGCCTAAGTGTGACGCCATATTACAATAAGCCAACTCAAGAAGGCTTATATCAGCATTACAAAGCGATTGCTGAAGTGAGCGAAGTGCCGGTGATTTTATATAATGTACCTGGTCGCACTGGGGTCGATATGCTACCAGAAACCATTGGGCGCTTATCTAAATTAGATAAAATTGTTGGTGTAAAAGATGCTACCGGTGATACCTCGCGCGTGAAACAGTTTCGCGAATTCTGTGGCGACGATTTTGTTTTATTAAGTGGTGATGATGCGACTGGTTTAGAGTTTGTTAAGCTGGGTGGTGATGGCGTTATTTCAGTGACCAATAATATTGCAGCAGCAGAAATGGCGACTATGTTCTCTCTGGCAGCGCAAGGTAAATACGACCAAGCTGAGATAATCAATCAACAATTAATGCCACTTCATACGCATCTTTTTGTCGAGTCGAGCCCTATTCCTGTTAAATGGGCGGCACATAAATTAGGCTTGATTGCTCAAGGCGATTTACGTTTACCACTAACTGAATTAAGTGCATCAGCACAACCTATTGTAGAGAAAGCATTAAAAGACGCTGGTATTCAATAACAGTGTGGGGCGATAACCGATAACGGTGATGGCTTTCATCGAAGGTGACCTTTAGCAGATATTGACCAAAATGTATTTCAGGAGTTTCAAACCATATGAAGTTTTCCCATCAACTTGTGCTTAGCTCGCTTGCTGTTTTGGTGTTGTCTGCTTGTTCAGGCGACCCTGCTTCACGCCGTCAAGCCAAAGATGATTTTAAATATTTAGATACTAAGCTTGACCAACAATGGGTACTGCAAGCTGATGCTCAGCCGCAGTTTTACCCGCAATACAATATTCCTCAAGGGGATTTTAAAGGCGCTACTGGTCGTGATGTTGATATCCGCCCTCCACAAGAAGTGTTAGAACTCATTCCTGGTGCGCGAGTTGAACGCAGTGATAACAGTGTGATCTTATGGTTAGTCAGCAAAGATGAGTTGGATAAAATATGGGGTATGATCCATACCACCATTAGCGATAAAAAGATTAAATTACGCCAAGATACGCCGACCTCGATTGAAACCGATTGGGTCGATTTAAGCGCGCAAGATGAATCTTTCCCAATCGCAGCACGTTATAAAATTGACCGCATTGAACAGAATAATCGTTATGCATTCCAAGTGACATTGGTGCAATTTCGTGAAAACAATAAAGAGCTCGATCTCACCCCAGAAATCGAAGACCGTTATTCCAGTAATATGGTGAATAACATCACCAATCAATATGATAAACAAGTGACCGAAGAAGCCCGTATTCGAGCACTTGAGTTATTGAATAAAATTCCGGTTACCATGGGTAAAGACCGAAGCGGTTTACCTGTGATCATTGCTCGTGCTCCGTATGATGTGATGTGGTCTAAGTTTGCGGGCGTATTACCATTAATGGGCTTTACGGTTGATGATAAAAACCAATCGCAAGGCACGGTGGAAACGAAATATGAAGCGCTGGATGATGAGGTTTGGAGTGAAATCAATATCAGACCACTCTCCATTAAAGATGGTAAATATACTTTCTTGGTTGGTGATTTAGATAACCGAACCTCAATCAATGTGACCGACAGTAAAGGTAAACCGATCCCTGAAAGTGATATGGAATCCTTTATCCCTGCATTGCAGGCTTACTTAGATAATAATTCGAAAGCCAGTCAAGTGGCTGAGCAGGAAAAGAAAGATAACGAGTAATATTTAGCGCTATTACTTTATACAAAAAAACCGCCAGCTTTGAGTTGGCGGTTTTTTATTGATTGGTATTAATCATCTGATTTTTGAGATGGGTTTTCTTTATTTGGCTGTGATGTTGAGGTCTTTTGCTCTTGTGCATCTTTTTCTTTATAAATGGCGATCAGCTTTTCAAGTTCGGTCTTTTTGTTGGGGTTTTTGCGCGCCAAATGCGTTTGACCTAAATGCTTCATTGAGGCTAAGTTGCCGATAATAAAGACCACGATGATCAGGCTTATCACCCAAGGGTTAGTAATGTACTCCATACTGCAGATCCTGTGTTATGGCGCTTGGTAAGGCGTCACATTGATGATGTATTGATTATAGAGCGTCTGCTGATTTTTCAATACAGTTTCTAGCCCCAAAAATGGATATTGCTGCCAAACTTGTTGTAGATCATCAGGAGTGAGTTGATCTTGCATCATTTGACTGGTTTCACCATGGCTGATATGCCAAGGTTCAATGGCGACCCCACCTAATTCTTGTTGATAGGGGAGATAAAAACCGTATTGTGGTAACGCTTGTTGTAGCCAATCGGAGAACTCTGCTTGATGACCGGTTTGATACTCCCAAGGCTCAAGTTGTAACTTGGTGTTCTCGGGTAGGCAGTTATGTGCATAGATATCTAACTCGCATCCCCAATGATGACGACTGGCACCGGGTAGCGCCGACCATCGCATAATGGCATGGATCTTCTCTAATGCGCTTAATAATGAGCTGTCTAATGGTTGGCTTTGATTATCTAAAATCGGACGTTGACCACTAAATTTATTATTCCAAATAACGGCTTGTTGTTGATAATCGCGAAAGCTGCTGGCAATCGAAAAATCAAAACCATGGCCTTGAGCAGACGCAATTAAGCCTTGTAACGCTAATTTTATTTCTTTATGAATAAGAAATTGACGTTGACCGACCGTGATGGACTCAAGATGACTTTGGCTCAATCCGGTTAACTGCTCAAGGGAGTATTTCATTAGACTAAACAATTCTCCAAGGTTTTTTGATACATATCGGTTAGCTTTTCTAAATCAGCAATGTTGACGCACTCATTGACTTTATGAATGGTGGCATTAACGGGACCCAATTCAACCACTTGGCTGCCCATGCGAGCAATGAATCGCCCATCGGATGTACCGCCGGTAGTTAATAACTGTGCCGGTTGATGATTGACCGCTTTTACTGCTTTGACTACGGCATCAATGAGTAGCCCTTCCGAGGTTAGGAATGGGTTACCGTTCAATGTCCACTTGATATCATAATCTAACCCATGGCTATCTAAAATGGCATGCGCGCGGCGTTTAATATCCGTATCGGTGAGTTCGGTACTAAAACGTAAGTTAAATTGCACCTGTAACTCACCAGGCACCACGTTTGATGCGCCGGTGCCTGCGGCAATATTGGGGATCTGAAAACTTGTGGGTGGGAAGAAATCATTACCGTTATCCCAAACCGTAGCGGCTAATTCCGATAACGCCGGCATTGCCTGATGAATAGGATTTTTAGCTAAGTGTGGATACGCGACATGACCTTGCACACCTTTAACCACTAAATCGCCAGTGATAGAGCCACGACGACCATTTTTAATTACATCACCAACATGATCGGTACTTGATGGTTCACCCACAATACACATATCAATGATTTCATCGCGCGCCATCAAAGTATCAATCACGCGAGTGGTGCCATTAATAAATGGACCTTCTTCGTCAGAGGTAATTAAAAAAGCAATCGAACCTGTGTGCTCAGGGTGAGCAGCAATAAAACGTTCTACCGCGACCACCATACAGGCTAATGAGCCTTTCATATCCGCAGCGCCACGAGCATGCAGATAGCCATCAATGATGGTTGGTTCAAAAGGAGGGGTGTGCCATTGTTCAATTGGTCCAGAAGGCACAACATCGGTATGACCGGCAAACGTGAAGAGTGGCGCTTGGTTGCCACGTCGTGCCCAAAAATTGGTGGTGTCATCAAAGACCATGATTTCGATTTCAAAACCTAATGCTTTTAGGCGTTCAATCATCACTTGTTGGCAACCGGCATCTTCAGGGGTGACTGATTGACGTTGCAGTAAATCCTTGGCCAGTGCGAGTACTGGGCTATCTGTGTTCGACATCCGTGTGTTCCCTTATTTTGAAAGTATTGAAACTAAAAACTATTGAGAAATATAAATTATTTAAAAAAGTCTGCGTATTGTTCAGCTTTAAAACCAATCATGCCTGAAGTCGCTGAAATGACGATCGGGCGTTTTATCATGGCTGGATATTCAATTAACAGCGAGATTGCGCTGCTTTCATCTAAATCGTCTTTTTGTTGCTGCGTTAATTGACGATAAGTGGTACCGCGTTTATTGAGTACTTGCTGCCAACCAAAACGTTGACAAAAATCTTGCACTAATACTTGGTCGATACCTTGTTTACGATAATCGTGAAACTGGAATTCAATACCGGTTTGCTCAAGCCATTTTTTGGCTTTTTTGATAGTGTCGCAATTTGGAATGCCATACATGGTGATCATTTGATTTTCCCTTTGATTATCTTACCTCTATGACTAAGAATCCTACACAATTCGCGAGCGGAGATAAATGAACAATGATTAAAAAAGCTATTTGCTTGGAAAATTCACATATTGCTTTGGAAATACACATAATAGTGGCATGTTTTGATCCTACTCAAAATGGTGAACTCGTAATATCGCATAATGGGTCGCGTAAATAAGTGAATAAGGAATGTCACTTAATGAATTTTTGAGGAATCTGTAATGGAATTAAGCCCTGTTTTTGCCAAGCGACTGTATTTAGCGCTATTAGTCGCAGATATTGAAAGACCCAACGTGCCAAAATTAATTGAATTAACCGGATGGCCACGTCGAACCATACAAGATGTACTAAAAGCCTTACCTGCGATAGGTATCCATTTGGAATTTGTCCAAGATGGTTGTCGCTATAATGACGGCTATTATTCAGTAAACGATTGGGGCCCTTTCGATTGCCAGAAATTACATGGTTGGAAAAACGACATTGCCCACGATTTAGGTTTTAACCATTAAGACGCTGCTCTCTCGATCACGCCAATGAAATATACGCGATAAAACCTACCCAACTGATCACAAGCAATATCCAAGCGATGTTGTTTGTGGTTTGCTTATTTGATGTTAAATCGATGGATTCATCATGGGGCGTAGTAGGCGTATTGCTCTCGGTTTTATGCTGCTTTTTACGTAACTTATCGGCTTCACGTTGTTTTTCTTTCTGCTGCTTTTTGTATAAAGTAATGCCTTTCTCGATCCCCTGTGCTATCAACTTAGTTTGATCTTTCGTTTGGTTTGGTTTTTGGATTGAACGAGCAACTTTCATTGCCTCTTGCTGGGTTTCCGGTGATGGTAGGTCTTTTTTCGCTTTCATAAGATTGTTGCTCTTTCTTGTTGAAAAGGGTGAAGAATTTTCGAAATAGACTGGTGATAAGTGTCAGGCTAGAATGCTATTATATCGACTAAAATAGGATAAACCAGATAATACCAATTTAAGTCACTATCGGATCATCGAATGACTGAGATTGGTATCAAAATCAGACCCAAAGCGATGGATTTAAATTAAAGGATAAAGGAGTTAACTTGCGCTACGCAATTGAAGATTATGATAAAAATGGTTTCTTAAAACCGTCTGCGTGGTTATGGTTAGGCTGGATATTTTTAGCTAAAGCTTGGATTGTGTTTATTGTCGCCAGTGCCAGCCGAGATTTGAGTGTTAAGTTATTAACTTTAATTTACCCAGTGAATAATAGTTTATATGCAGGTTTAATTGTTGGATTACCCGTTGTGGCGTTAGCGTGGTGTATTGGGCTTAGAAAGCCAGAACGCAAATGGCTCAATCGGTTAATAAGCCAAGGTTGGTTACTCACCACTTTAACCGTCGCGATTCAATTTGGTTTAACCCTTTATCATTTAAGTTTTACCTATTGGAGGTTCAACTGGAGTGATGCCTTAACCTTGCTCGGCTTAATTTGGTTTTTACTTTTCTTGCTGCAGTCACAAAAAACCAAAGATACCTTTGTGGCTCCCCATATTGATTAGATTAGCTCACATATTAATTAGATTAACGCAGTACGGATATGTACCACGTTGCGGATTTTAAAAGGAATAAAATATGTCACAACCTCAATTGGCGATAACGCCAGATGCAAACCCATTTGCACTCTATAGTTTAATTAAAATAAAACAAAATCATGCGCATGTTTTAGCGCAACTGCAAGCTCTGCCATCATTGGTTGAGCAACTTAACCAACAGCAATCTGGGGCGAATTTAGTCTTATCGTTATCTTTTACTCATGCTTTTTGGGGGAAGCTGAATCAAGCGATGCCTGCAGAATTAGAACCATTTTCTGTTTTAGGTAATGGGGATGTTATTGCGCCGACGACCGATGTTGATGTGTTATTGCATTGTCATTCATTACGCCATGACTTGCATTTTTATTTGCTGCGCAAGCTGATGGAACAAATTGAACAAGATGTTGAGATTGTTGATGAAACTTACGGATATCGTTATTTAGATTGCCGTGATATGACCGATTTTATTGATGGTACTGAGAACCCGAAAGATGAACAACGTCATGAAGTGGCGATTATTCCTGAAGGTGAATTTGCTGGTGGCAGTTATGTGATGGTGCAACGCTTTATCCACAAATTACCGGCTTGGAATCGTTTAGGCGTAGCAGCACAAGAAAAGGTGATTGGTCGTACTAAGCCAGATTCCATTGAGCTTGATGATGTGCCGGCCGCTTCGCATGTGGGTCGAGTCGATATTAAAGAACAAGGCAAAGGCTTAAAACTGGTTCGCCATAGCCTGCCGTATGGTTCAGTATCGGGTGAGCATGGTCTACTGTTTATTGCTTATTGTAATCGACTGCATAACTTTAAAGTGATGCTAGAAAGTATGTATGGTGTGACTGATGGCAAAACCGATCAGTTATTACGCTTTACTAGCGCGGTAACGGGAGCGTACCTTTTTGCCCCATCACAGAAAATGCTGGCTGAACTGAAACTAGCGTAAAGCCCAAAGGTACAGTTCTATCCATATTGTTGATGGAGAAAAGTGTCAAACTACATGGGTGTTCTTTTCTAAGTGCCCATGGAGGGCCTTTTCTCAAGCGCTCAAGGATGGATCTGCGCCTTTCGGCGTATTTAAATTGATCAAATATCAAATGGAATTGGTATTAGAAGGTAGTATCAGTTTGAGCATCAGGTATAAATAGTTTGATACAAACAAAAAACGCTGCCTAAGGCAGCGTTTTTAATATCAGAAAGTAAAGATTACTTAACGATACTGATAACCGGAGTTTCACCAACAACAACGCTACCAGAAAGTTTGTTCAACTCTTTGATTTCGTCCATGTTAGAGATAACGACTGGCGTTAGTGTTGATTTTGCATTTTCTTGCAAGTAAGCAAGATCAAATTCAATCACAGTGTCGCCAACTTTAACCGTTTGGCCTTCTTCAGCGATACGAGTAAAGCCTTGACCTTTAAGTTCAACAGTATCGATACCGAAGTGAACGAAAAGCTCAACACCGTCATCAGATTCGATTGAAAATGCGTGGTTAGTTTCAAAAATTTTGCCGATTGTACCGTTTACTGGTGCAACCATTTTGTCGCCGTTTGGCTTAATAGCAATACCATCACCAACGATTTTTTCAGCGAATACGACATCAGGCACATCTTCGATGTTCACGATTTCACCAGAAATTGGCGCGATGATTTCGATCGCTCCGGCATCAGCTGTGTCGTCAGATACTAGCTTCTTAAGTTTGTCAAACAGACCCATGTTGTGCTCCTAAGCAGTTAATTTTTAATCTCTAGTCGAATGATTATATTATTAATTCGACTTTTCTGCGATAAATTTATCAACGCAAGCTTCAATTTCTGCCGCGGTAGCCATTGCAAGTGCTTCATCAGCCATTGCTTTAACTTCTGCGTAGTTTGAATTACGGATGATTTTCTTAACGCGTGGGATAGAAATACCGCTCATGCTGAACTCGTCTAGTCCCATGCCTAATAGCAATAGAGTAGCACGTTCGTCGCCAGCAAGCTCGCCACACATACCAGTCCATTTTCCTTCTTTATGAGAAGCATCAATTACTTGCTTAATCACAGTCAGGACAGCTGGAGATAACGGATTGTATAGGTGAGAAATAAGCTCATTACCACGGTCAACTGCAAGAGTATACTGAGTTAAGTCGTTAGTACCAATACTAAAGAATGACACTTCTTTGGCAAGGTGGTGAGCAATCGCTGCTGCCGCTGGTGTTTCAACCATCACACCGATTTCGATATTTTCGTCAAAAGCCAGACCTTCGCTGCGAAGTTCTGCTTTATATTGTTCGATCGCCGCTTTCAGTTCACGAATTTCTTCCACTGAAATGATCATTGGGAACATGATACGTAAGTTACCATGTGCCGATGCGCGTAAAATACCGCGTAGCTGATCTTTTAAGATGTCACGACGATCTAGGCTGATACGGATTGCACGCCAGCCTAAGAAAGGGTTCATTTCTTTTGGCAGATCCATGTATGGAAGATCTTTGTCGCCACCGATGTCCATGGTACGAATGATAACCGCTTGGTCACCCATCGCTTTCGCGACTTCAGTATACGCTTTGTATTGCTCTTCTTCTGTAGGAAGGGCATCACGATCCATAAATAGGAACTCGGTACGGTATAGACCCACACCTTCGCCGCCATTACGGATAATGCCGTCACAGTCTTTCACGGTACCAATGTTGCCACATACTTCAACGTGACGTTCATCGGTTGTGACCGCTGGAAGGTCTTTTAATTTGGCTAATTCTTCTTTTTCAGCAATAAAGGTATCGCGAATTTGTTTCGCTTCAGCCAGTTCTGCCTCAGAAGGATTAATAATTATTTTGTTGTTGATCGCATCAAGAATCAACGTATCACCATTCTTAACTTGTTTGGTGATGTCGTTAGTACCGACAATCGCTGGCAATTCTAAAGAACGCGCCATGATCGAGGTATGAGAAGTACGACCACCGATATCACAAGCAAAACCAAGAACGAAGTCTAGATTGATTTGCGCTGTTTCTGAAGGGGTTAGGTCATTAGCAACCAAGATAACTTCTTCATTAATCGCGCTCAAAGATACGATGTTGATGCCTAATGCATTTTTTACGAAACGGCTGCCGATATCACGGATATCTGTTGCGCGTTCTTTAAGGTAATCATCATCAAGTGACTCAAGGGCAACGGCTTGCTCTTCAATAACAGAATAGATAGCAAAATCAGCCGACATTTTGTCTTTTTTGATCAGTGCTAAAATCTCTTCTTCTAGTTCTTCATCTTCAAGCAGCATGATATGCCCTTCGAAGATGGCTTCTTTTTCTTCACCAAAAGTTTCAAGTGCTTTTTGTTTAATCCCTTCTAATTGCTCAGAAGATTTATTACGAGCATCAAAGAAGTTTTTTACTTCAGCTTCAACTTGATCGTCAGAAATAGGAGTTTTATTTAGGACAATTTCATCTTCTTGAAGAAGTAGTGCTTTACCGAAAGCAATACCAGGAGATGCTAGAATTCCAGAAATCATAGCCTTACCTTAATTTGTTCAAATTTAAAAAGTAGGTGGAGATACCCAACATTACTGATGCAGCAATAAGAGATTAACTAAAGCCTCAATCGCTTAGTCTCGCTAAGCGATAAAGGCTCAATTTAAATCTACCAAGCTGCAGCGTTAACACGGGTACCACTAAACACTAGGTGTGATTAGTGTAGCTCATCCATAAGAGCGACTAGGTGATCAACAGCTGCTTCAGCTTGTGCGCCTTCAGCAGAAATTGTCACAACAGTACCTTTTACTAGGCCAAGAGTTTGTAGTTTGAAAAGGCTCTTAGCACTTGCACTTTTACCGTTAGAAGTCACAGTGATGTCAGCATCAAATGCTTTAGCTTCTTTAACAAACTGAGCCGCTGGACGTGTGTGAAGACCGTTTTCTGCAGTGATTTCTACTTGCTTCTGATACATGTGTGTTACCCCGATTAATTTACTTTGTTATAGGATTTGAAAACAGTTTAGCTTACCTTCTTATGCGCTGCTTCGCTAGTTCATAAAATGGTGCACAAAACAGTCTTCGTTCCAATTATTTAAGTCATGTTTATCTATTTAGTACATGAGCGTCTATTTTTTTAATAGTCATTGTGCTACTAAATTAGCCTCTTTATTTTGAAGCTTAAAATAAAACATCCTGATTATTACTAAAGGTGTACTAGGGATCAACAAAAAAGCCCCATAAAGGAGCTTTTTTCGGTAAAAAATTGATTTGAACCCTTATTGTTGATTCTCTTTCTCAGTAAATAGTCCTGCAAATAATGCCGTGCTGAGGTAACGCTCGCCCGAACTTGGAAGGATGGCAACGATTGTTTTTCCTTCAAATTCAGGTAGTTCTGCTATCTTGTTGGCGGCTACAACCGCCGCGCCTGATGAGAATCCGGCTAAAATACCTTCTTCTTCCATTAAACGGCGTGTCATTTCAATTGATTCTTCAGAAGTCACGCTTACGGCTTTATCAATTAAGCTTAAATCTAAGTTACCCGGAATAAAGCCTGCGCCAATACCTTGGATTTTGTGTGGCCCAGGTGTCAACTCTTGTCCTGCCAATGCTTGAGCAATCACTGGTGATTCAGTTGGTTCAACCGCAACTGTGGTGATCGCTTTGCCTTGAGTGTTCTTAATATAACGGCTTACACCGCTTAAAGTACCGCCAGTGCCGACACCCGCGACAAACACATCAATTTGACCATCGGTTGCTTCCCAAATTTCAGGACCGGTGGTTTTTTCATGAATAGCAGGGTTAGCTGGGTTGTTAAATTGCTGCAATAATAAATACTTGCTTGGGTCGCTGGCGACAATTTCTTCCGCTTTGGCAATGGCGCCTTTCATGCCCTTGGCCGCTTCGGTAAGCTCTAGATTCGCGCCTAATGCTTTTAATAACTTACGACGTTCGATGCTCATTGAATCCGGCATGGTTAGTGTCAGTTTGTAACCACGCGCGGCGGCAACAAAAGCCAATGCAATCCCAGTATTACCTGACGTCGGTTCTACAAGTTCAACCCCGGGCTTTAATTGTCCCGCTTTTTCTGCTTCCCATACCATATTAGCGCCAATACGACATTTAACACTAAAGCTTGGGTTGCGCGATTCAACTTTCACTAACACATTGCCTTTACTCACTCGATTAAGTCGAACCAGTGGTGTGTTACCGATAGTTTGGGTGTTGTCTTCATAGATCTTAGTCATGTTAATGTTCCTTCATTCACGGTGAGTGCGATTTATTTGGCCTAACAGATGCTAGGCGATAGCAAAATCATAATTCCTCATCCTGGGTTGGAAAAGGAATAAATAGTTATAAGATATGGGAAATTTAATTTCTTTGCTGGTAGCGCTCGACCCACATTGCGGTCGCGCCACATACGGCAACCGGCATCACAATTAAGTTTATAATTGGGATCATGGTACATATCGCAACCAAGCTGCCAAAGCTATAAGACAGCATTTTATCCGAGGCTAAATCGTCTTTCATTTTAGCAAAGGTCACTTTATGGTTATCAAATGGATAATCGCAATATTGAATCGCTATCATCCAAGCGGTAAACAAAAACCACAGAATAGGCCCGATGGTTTGCCCTAATGCGGGAATCAGCAGCAAGATCAACAAACCGAGTGCTTTAGGAATGTAATACACCAATTTTATCCATTCACGATGCAAGATGCGTGGCGTATCTTTAACTAAAGAAAACAGCGATTGATCGGTTAAGGTTTGTCCTGTTAATTGGATCTCTAGTTTTTCCGCTAGCAGACCATTAAAAGGGGCGGCAATCCAATTGGCAACAGTACTAAAAAAGTAACTAAATGTGGCAATAATGGTAAGAGCAAGAATTGGGAACAACAGATATGATAACCAAGATAAAAAGCTTGGAATGGTGTCGATCCAATGTCCGAGCCAATCACTTAAGTTGGAGTACAAATAGTAGAGTGAGCCACCAAATAACAGGATATTAATCAGTAGGGGGAAGATGACAAAGCGTCGAATGCCTGGTTGAAAGCACAATTGCAGCCCATACATAAAGTAGCCAAAGCCGCTTCTGGCAGGGTATGACGATACAGGTGTCGGCGTTGGGGACATAAAAACTCCATCAGAACGATTGTGAAAAACAGCTTGCCCGACTATTCTACTGATATAAACCAAGAAGAAAAGCGAAGCAATAACAAACTGAAATGAAGACAGTAACATTCTGATAACGCTTGAATAGATTAATTTTGAGGCTGCGTTAGATGCTCAATTATTCAACAGTGATGAGCTGTGAACGAAAAATTAAATGGTTTGAGTGTTCTTTGAATTGTGATGAAAGGCAAAAGGCGTGATAAAGTATTCAGAATATTGACATTTATAGGCTCTAAAAAGAGATAAATTTTGATAAAGTAACTCAATATCCAAGTCACTTGGGTATACTAGGCTTTGTAGTGCCTTGAAACCCCGCTAAAACCAAGACGGGCGAAGGATGCAAGGTAGATTCGAATCATAACATTATAGAATTGAGAGTGACCAATGCATGAATTGCGACTAGTACTCATTATTGTTGGCGGATTGTTGATTATCGCTTTGTTAGCACATGGGATCATGTCTAATAGAAAAGAGGGTAAATCAAAATTTGCGGATAAACCATTAAGTAAGCTTAAAGAAGAACAAGAGCCAAGCTTAGCGGCTGCACCGGTTGTAAAAGCACGAAAAGAACCTGAATTTAACAGTCAAGATCCACTTGATGAACATCCCGATCCATTGTTTGGCGAATCGGATGTTTCGTTTGCCAGTAGCAATAAATTTTCAGCCACTGATAATATTGAGTCTGTTGTTATAGATAACCAACACCATAACGATGGTGAGCTCAATACGAATGTAATGGCAGAACAAGACCCATTACTTGCTCAAAATGATAGTTTTTCTACCCCCTTGCGCGAACAGAGTCACTTAAATGAACCGATCTCTGTAAATGAACTAGATACAAACATAAATATCACGAGCGATTTGGCACCGGCTGACTATAAGCAACCAGTTGTTGAACCCGTCATAACTAAACCGGATCCTTTCAGCGGTAATGCCGCAGTTAATAATGAGCAGGAACCGGTGCAAACAGCAACAAGTGATGATGCATTAGAAGTTATTGTGCTGCATGTGCACGCGGCGGGTAGTACAGAATTTAATGGTACAGAGCTGTTTTCAAGTATGAATAGGAATGGCTTGTTTTTCGGCGCGATGGATATATTCCATTACCATGAAGCGAAAGATAGCAATGGGAAAGTGTTATTTAGCGTGGCTAATATGATGAAACCAGGCACCTTGGTTTGTGATGATCCGGATCAGTTTTCGACCAAAGGCATCTCTTTCTTTATGGCGCTTTCCGGTTATGGTGATAGCGATCAAACCTTTACTGATATGTTGCGTACTGCGCAGCAAATTGCCGATGATTTAGGCGCTAATGTGCTTGATGACCAACGTAAATTAATGACTCCAAATCGTCTTTCTACCTATCGTCAGCAAATTCGTCAATATATCAACAAAACCTTTGACTAGAAATTAACATCAACTTTAATTGGGCTTCCTATTGGGAGCCTTTTTTGTTTTAACCGTGGTAGACATACCGAAAACACTCTAGTTGAATTATTAAATATGAGTGATCAGATGTAAGTTAAGTGAGAACAACATGACACAAGAAATAGCACAAAAAATTGAACAATTACGCGAAGATCTTCATTACCACGGTGTGCGTTATTACGTTGAAGATAACCCTCAGATCACGGATTCAGAATACGACCGTTTGATGCGAGAACTTATCGATTTAGAGAAAGAATATCCACAGTTTATTTCTGATAGTTCACCCAGTATGCGTGTCGGTGGCAAACCATTAGCCGGTTTTACCCAAGTCGAGCATGAGATCCCGATGTTGTCGCTCGACAACGCATTTGATGACCAAGAATTGGAAGCATTTGATAAAAAACTGACTTCTCGTTTGGATGCTAGAGGGCGAGAAACTTTTTGCTGCGAACCTAAACTCGACGGTTTAGCGGTCAGTTTGCTGTATGAAAACGGTGTATTAGTTCAAGCGGCAACTCGCGGTGATGGTGCGACTGGCGAGAATATTACTACCAATGTGAAAACCATTAAGTCGATCCCATTAAAGCTACAAGGTACCGACTGGCCAGTGCGAATTGAAGTGCGTGGTGAAGTGTTTATGTTGCTTGATGGTTTTAATGCATTTAACGAAAAAGCATTACAAAAAGGCACCAAACCTTTTGCTAACCCACGTAATGCCGCGGCTGGCAGTTTACGTCAACTCGATTCCAAAGTGACCGCTACCCGACCGTTAAGCTTTTATGCATACAGTGTTGGGGTGGTTGAAGGCGCTGAATTACCTCAAAGCCATTATCAACGTTTTTTGCAGCTTAAATCATGGGGATTACCTATGTGCCCAGAAACCAAGGTGGTGGAAGGTCTTGAGCAAGTAAAAGCCTACTATCAAGATATATTGATTCGTCGCGCACAACTTGCCTATGAAATTGATGGCGTGGTGATCAAGGTGGATGATATTGCCTTGCAACAAGAGCTAGGTTTTGTCGCGCGCGCCCCTCGCTGGGCGATTGCCTATAAATTCCCTGCCCAAGAAGAGATGACTACCCTCAACGATGTTGAATTTCAGGTTGGGCGAACCGGCGCCATTACGCCTGTTGCCAAGCTTGAACCTGTGTATGTTGGCGGGGTGACGGTCAGTAATGCAACTTTGCATAATGCTGATGAGATTGAGCGTTTGGATATTCATATTGGCGATACCGTGATTGTGCGCCGCGCCGGAGATGTTATTCCTAAAATTGTCGGAGCTGTACCTGAGCGTCGCTTAGCAGGGGCAACAGCAGTGCTGTATCCACAACACTGTCCAGTTTGTCATTCAGAATTAGAACGAGTTGAAGGTGAAGCGATCACTCGTTGTACTGGCGGGCTGATTTGTAAGGCGCAACGGATTGAAGCGTTAAAACATTTTGTCTCTCGAAAAGCGATGGGTGTCGATGGTTTAGGGGTGAAAGTACTTGAGCAATTAGTCGAAAAAGAAATGGTCGAAACCCCAGCCGATCTATTCAAATTAAGTGCGGGTCTATTAACCGTACTGGATCGAATGGGGCCTAAATCGGCACAAAATGTAGTGAATGCGTTAGAAAAATCGAAGCAAACTACCTTACCGCGTTTTTTATATTCTTTAGGGATACGCGAAGTTGGGGAAGCCACCGCATTAAATTTAGCCCTACATTTCACTCAAATTGAAAAGATCAAACAAGCCACCCAAGAGCAATTAATTGAAGTGTCCGATGTAGGAAAAGTCGTCGCAGAACATATTGTCCACTTTTTTGCACAGACTAAAAATGTCGAGGTAATGGAACAATTAATCGAACAAGGCATCCATTGGCCAGATATTGTGCCCCAACTTGATACTGCTGAATTACCGCTAGCGGGCAAAACGGTAGTGATCACTGGCACCTTTGAAGCCATTAATCGCAATGAAGCCAAAAACAAATTACAAACTTTAGGGGCAAAAGTTGCCGGTAGTGTGTCGAGAAAGACCGATATTGTGTTTGCAGGAGCCGCGGCAGGCTCTAAATTAACCAAAGCACAAGATCTTGGCGTCGAGATACAAGATGAACAACAATTATCCAATTGGCTTAATTTAAAGTAAGATGTTGATTATTAAGAGTATATTTTAATATTTAAACTTAGTTTTAAAGAATAAAAAAGCGTTAACAATATCGTAGTGAAAACCAAAGGTGCCATTTATTGGCGCCTTTTTTTTTGCCTGAAGGTTTCTATGATTAAGTGTGCCTATTGATTTGGTGGGATGATAAATCACATAAATAATAATAAATATAAAAAAATGTGATCTTTATGTTTATTTATATCTATTATATTGTTTTTAAAGGGTTTTGTTTTCATCTTGGCGCTTAGGTGATGAGTGTGATCCAGATCGCTTTAGTTCGAAAACTTTGCGGTCACTCATGTTTTATTGTTAATAAATTAACTTAATGTTGATGTTTTTTTACATGAAGATAGTCTTAATAGCGTGAATGCACACAGTGTATGAAACATCAGAAAGATAAGTTTTTCGTTTAGTTAGTTTACTTAGCGAAATAATGAAAATTAGCCTTGTTGCTTTCGGCGGCCACTTAAAGCAGCAAGGTACTCAAAAAACAGCTATGTCCAATTTTTAGGAGTTATTCCATGGAAAAGATATTTAAACGTACGCTACTTGGCGCTGCAGTTTCTCTAGCAGCAGTATCTGGTGCAGCAAACGCGGTTGAAGTTGGTCTTAATTCTGACTTTAAAGTAGAAGTGTATGGTGTTGCCGCGATTTCGGTTGTTAATTACAACGTTGGTGACAATCGTGATGCAAGTACAGGCGCAGTGATTGAAAATGAATCACGCATTGGTTTCCGTGCAGATAAAGATATCATTGATGACTTAAATGTCTTTATGCAAATTGAATCTGGTTATGTAGATAATACTGATTGGGGCCAAGGTGGTAACCCTGGTGGTGTTTTAGGTTTCCGTGATACCTTTGTAGGTCTTCAAGGTGATAGTTGGGGTAAAGTACGTTTTGGTCGTATGCTAACACCAATGTATGAAATCATTGACTGGCCTTTCTCTAACCCAGGTCTAGGCAGTGTGTTTGATTGGGGTGGTGTGCAAGCTACTTATGATCGTCAATCTAACCAAGTTCGTTATGACTCATTGAATTATGGTGGTTTCTCATTTGCCGCTTCTGTTGGTCGTGATACTGGTGGTAGTGCATTTGGTGGCGGTAACGCAACTCGCGATTCTTATTTTGGTGGTTTGAATGCTAAATACACCATCAGCAAAATTACCTTCATGGGTGCACTTGAAACTGGTACAGATTTCAAAGGTGTGAAAGGCGATGATAACTTCGCATACATCGCAGGTGTGGATATTGCATTGCCAGCTGGTTTTGGTCTTGCAGCAGCGTATAAGCATGAAGAAATTAATGCTGATATGAAAGCGGGTGATAAATCTCAAGACTCTTACTCAATCATTGGTCAATACTGGTATGACAATATTGGCTTTAAATTAGGCTATGCAGCTAATTTAGATTCTGAGCAAGGTGGAATTGATATGGATGATGACATGAGTACTATTTCAGGACAATTGATGATGACAGTTAATGGTTTTGTTCCGTACATTCGTGTTGCAGGCCGTAAGGCACACCGCACTGATTCAGCTAAAGTAGCAACAAATGATACAGATATTGTGACACGTGTTGGTATTGAATACGGTTTCTAATTCCTTTTTTTCGATATAATACGTAAACCCAGACGCTGGCTTAGGCCAGCGTTTTTCTCCTTAAAGTAGTAGGTGACATATGAAAAAGGTTTATTTTTTATGTTCAATATTATTATTATCAGCATGTTCAAATTTTGCTGATGATGGTGACTATTCGGATGCAATTCAAAAGGTTGAAGACAGATCTAATTTTGTTGAGGTTCAAGGAAAAGCATTTTCAACAGGTGATATCATTGTTGGAGATAGTCAAATATTAAATAGTGCTGCTAATATTACAGCCATTTTCCCTAAAAAAGATTCAAAAAATCTTGAATTATCGCATGTTGCGATGAGTATGACCTTTTTCAAAACATATAACTTCTACACATCAGCTATTTATAATGGCAAAACAGTTGCTTTAAAAGACTACAAAGTATCAAGCGAAGTTTGTAATGATAACTGTACAACAACGCAATATGTTACATTTCCGGTTGATATGGAAACACTTCAACAAGCAAGAACTACAGGGCTTGTTTATCAAATCGTGACTCCAAATAAATCCTCTGTAATCGATTATAAAATTCCAGCTGGATATGTCGAAGCATTGTTTAATGAGGCCAATGGACATATATCAAATTCTACAAATATTGCGGCAGCGACAACAATTGCACCTATCACTCAAGCGAGTAAGCCACAAGAAATGGTACAGTACTGGTTCGATGAAGCATCGGCTGAACAAAAGCAAGCCTTCTCAAGTTGGGCATTTCAAAACCGTAAACAAGTGGCGGGTGAGCTAAAAGGCAGCGATAAACCAAGTCAAATGTTGGATTACTGGTATAAAAAAGCCACGCCAGAGCAAAGAAGCGATATTCTCTCTTGGTTACTTAAAAACGAATAGCGTTTATTGCCAATAAAAGTAATAGAAGCACCTAAAATAAAACCGCTCATAAGATAAACTTATACGCGGTTTTGTGTTTTTAAAAGGCTTAGAAACGCTAATACAACAACGAATAAAGCTGGCGACGATAACGGCTGGCTAAACTATTGCCTTGCCCTAAAGCGGCGAGGATATCCATACAAGCTTTCTTAATTTCCCCATCCAGCGCGTGCAAATCTTGCTTCAACACTTGCATCAATAATTCCAGCGCTTCTTCATCACGATTCACTTGATGGTACTGCAACGCTAATTCGCTTAACACCGATAAATCATCAGGCGCTTGCTGGTATTGTTGCTCTAATAATTGAATTTCTGGACTGTCGGCAGCTTGGAGGTGCAATTGAAGTTTAGCGATTAAACCTTTGTAATAACTGTCTTGGTATTCCAGTGGGATAGATTCTAATTGGCTGCTGGCAAGATCAAATTGTTGCGTTTCGAGTAAGCAGTCTGCAATGGCCAATTTTATATCGCCGCGCTGATTCAACTCTTCTGGTAAAGCTTGCAGTAAAGCCAATGCTTCAGCGTGCTGCGCCGCTTCCATCATCTCGATCGCTTGTTTAAGCTGTAAATCTTCTTGGCTAGGTAAATGTTTATTTAACATCTGCATGATGGCTTCAATCGATTGCTCGCCGCCCATGCCATCCACCGCTTGACCATTAGAAAATAACGCAATGGTCGGGAGAGATTGTACCCCGAATTGGCTTGCGAGTGCCGGTTGTTGTTCGCAATTTAATAACGCGACTTGCACAACACCTTGGTATTGCTGAGCGAAGCGCTGTAAATCAGCGATCACATTTGAGCTTTCAGGCATGGAAGGTGCCCAGAAATGGATTAATACCGGTGTATTGGCTGAATCTTCGATCACAGGACGAAAATTTTGCTCATCGAGTTCGATAATGATGCTTGGTTGCATGTCACATTCCTTAATCTAGAGGGCAGGGATCCCTGAGTCTGATTAAGTAATTAGGGCAAAGCTGAAATTTTCAAGAGTGCAGCAAGCAGAAAAGTACTACCACCAAGCCAATACACAGCCAGTTAAGTTTATTTAACGTCATAATTCCTCAATAAAACATAAAATGAGAAATTCATAATAACCTTAAATTATTAAGGTTTAATGACATTAATAAATAGATATTATCTCCACAGGGTATTAACGGGATCCGGTTGATTGTAATAGCTGCTTTAACGCCGGTTCTAGCCTTGAATAAGTAAAGATAAAACCTATTTCAGTCAGGTGTTTGGGTTTGGCTCTTACGCTATCAAATAAGATTGCTCGAGATTCCCCCATGATCAATTTGAACACCCATTGTGGCGTGCTGATCAAGCAAGGACGACGCAATGTTTTTGCTAATAGACGACTAAAGTGCTTATTTGGGACCGGGTGAGGAGCGCATAGGTTAAAAGTGCCACTCGTTTGTGATTGTTGCAGCAGGTAAGTGATAGCGCGAACTTCATCTTGAATATGAATCCATGGCATATATTGATTTCCGCGTCCCAACTTTCCGCCAACGCCAAAACGAAAGGGAGGGAGCATGGCAAGTAAAGCTCCACCTTGAGAGCCTAAGACAATCCCGGTTCTTATAATACATACCCGAGTCTTTGTGCTTGAGGCTTGCATAGCAATATTTTCCCATTGTTGGCAAACATGATGGGCAAAGGAATGATTGATAACGATTGGAGGGGTATTTTCCATAACAACATGTTGCTTCTGATCTCCATAATAACCAACAGCTGATCCACTGATCAGCGTGTGTGGTGGGTGTTGACTGGCTTTAATTAAACTGACAATTTGCTGAGTAATATCCCAGCGACTATGGCAAATTTTTTGTTTTTGGCTTTCAGTCCAGCGTTTGGTTGCAATAGGTTCGCCAGCAAGATTAATAATGGCATCTATATGATCGAGGTTATGCCAAGTAGATAGACAGCTGACATAATCAATATTTGAAAAATCAGCATGCTTCAATTTAGATTTTGCTTGATCTGATGAACGAGTCAATACCGTGATGTGATGGTCAACTAAATGTTTGATAAGTTCAGAACCAATAAAACCGGTTCCTCCGGTGAGTAAGATATGCATACGGCCTCCTTGTAATCAAATTATAGTGCGAATTGAGACAAAACCTAGTTTATTGCTAAAACGGTATCTTGTGGTGGTATATAATTGATTCATCATAATCTTACTAGATGACGTTAATACGATGAAACTGTTTTTTATTTCAGATTTACATGGTTGTTTACCTGCTACTCAACAAGCTCTCGCTCTCTATAAAGCCTCGCAAGCGACCCAACTTATTCTATTGGGGGATGTGCTAAATCATGGCCCTAGAAATCCGATCCCTGCTGGCTATGATCCTGCCGCTGTTGCTGATGCTCTCAATCAATATGCCAGTGAAATCATTGCAGTACGAGGCAATTGTGATAGTGAAGTTGATCAAATGCTATTAGATTTTCCTATGATGTCGGACTACGCGGTAGTGTTACTCGAAGATGGACGTAAATTATTCCTCACTCATGGTCATACTTATAACCAAGATAATCTACCGATGCTAGCCAAAGGCGATGTGTTATGTCACGGCCATACTCATATTCCAGTGGCTAAAAATGTGGATGATTTATTTATTTTTAATCCTGGTTCGGTGACTTTTCCACGTCAAGGCTACACTGCCAGTTATGGCTTGTATCAAGCAGGACAATTTAGCGTAATGGATTTTGCAGCAAAGCAATTTCTGTAATAGAAGATGGTAAGGAGTTGGATTGGAAAGGACATCAAATATACTTTCAATTTGAAAGAGTATTTGATGCCCTTTTATGGGGCGATGTTAATGCTATTTAGTTTGATATTACTGTGAATACAATATGGTCGAACCATGCTCTAGCGTGGTTAACAGCAAGGCATTATCATTAATCACATCGATTTTACGGCTTTGTTGTGAACTGACTTTAAATAGCTGTTTGATGTGAGTTAACTGTGGCTTTGATAAGCCTGCTGTTATCGCTGTCGAAGTATCTTTAAATACTTCAGGTGTAATAATGATGTAGTGATCACTCAGTTCCCACTGTCCCGATTCAGAAATATTTAACTCAATAGGTTGTTTGAACTTTTTACTGTATAAATTCAGTGACGATATTTTTAAATAGGTGCCATTTGGCAAATACTTCACATTAGAAATGATTTTTGCTTTATCAACAATATGGGATTTATTCCATTCCGACATATGAGCTACTAAGGTAGATTGCCATTCTCTGGAAATTAATACTTTCTTTAATTTAAAATCACTGTGCCAATAGACCCAACCACTAAAAATGATTGAACTTGCAAGCGCCACTGTGGTGATTATTTTTTTCATTTTTAGCTTATCCTTAGTGACAAACAGAAGAAAAATCAGTTTGGTCGACAAAGATTAATATCGACTGATTTTGGCTCGAATGATCAGCGTCATGAATAAAGTTCAGCGCCATTTGACCATTTAGGCTGCCAGTCGCAATGATCTTTTCTAAGCTTGAAGAGCCTTCAATTCTGCTGCGATAAATCTTAGTGCAACGTTCAATTGCCGGTAACCACGATTTAATTTCAGGGTGGTTTTCAGGCTGTAGTAATGGCACATCATTGACCAAAGTAACTTGATCAAATTGAGTCGATGACGGCGCGTTGACCGATAATGCTAAAAGCGGTAATAACAGGATCACTGCCCATATTAATCGAAATCCCCAAACTGGTTTGGGTGATATTACAGCTACTGGTGATATTGGAGCCTCGGGAGTAGTAGGGGCAATAACCGGCGCTTCGTTTACCGTTGCGGAT
Organism: Vibrio algicola; assembly: GCF_009601765.2. Classification (NCBI taxonomy): domain Bacteria; kingdom Pseudomonadati; phylum Pseudomonadota; class Gammaproteobacteria; order Vibrionales; family Vibrionaceae; genus Vibrio; species Vibrio algicola. The sequence goes on along the minus strand of NZ_CP045699.1, from coordinate 1,700,635 downwards.
AAATTGTGACTTAAGTCATCATCGGTTTTATCTTCTTGTGGCGCCTCTGCATTGTTGGCCGAGCAACTTTCGACCGTAGAAATCAATTGATAACCACGTTTTGGAATAGTTTTGATAAATTGTGGTGACTTGGTGGAGTCACGCAACATTTTTCTTAAGGTGGATATTGCCTGAGTTAAACTTGAATCATCGACCTGAAATCCTTGGTCGCGCCAGACGTATTCATGCAATTGATCTCGGCTTACCACTGTGGTGGACTGCTCAATAAGAATTAATAGAATACGGCTTTCGTTACTCCCTAAGCGTATGACTTCATTATCATTTAATTGATCAAGTAAGGTATTGCTGTACGGATCAAAGATGAATTTTTGGGCAAGAATATATTTAGTGCCGATGCTAGTCATTTAGGTATTCTCAATGATAAAAGGGTTTAGTGCTTTATTTCACAGTGATAAAATCCAGTGAAATTTAGTTTTTCTGATATTTTCCGCTGCTATCATAATAAAAATTGATAAGAAAAACACGGTTTTGATGAATTTTTACCTTGAATTTATATTTGTCAGCCCAATTTAGTTAGTAATGATTTCAATAACACTAACTATGTTGGAGTTCTAATGAGCGATACAAAGACACAAAATAAAGAAACACGCGGGTTTCAATCAGAAGTAAAACAACTACTGCATTTAATGATCCACTCTCTTTATTCAAATAAAGAAATTTTCCTACGTGAGTTAATTTCTAATGCGTCAGATGCGGCGGACAAACTGCGTTTCCAGGCATTATCCGATGGCGGGCTATACCAAGGTGATGCTGATTTAGGGGTCAAGCTGTCTTTCAGTACTGAAACCAACACTCTAACCATTATCGATAATGGTATTGGTATGACGCGCGATAATGTCATCGAACATTTAGGCACTATCGCCAAATCAGGCACCGCCGATTTCTTCTCAAAATTATCGGAAGACCAAACTAAAGACTCACAATTAATTGGTCAATTCGGTGTTGGTTTCTACTCAGCATTTATCGTAGCCGATGCAGTAACCGTTCGTACTCGCGCGGCAGGTGTGCCCGCGGATCAAGCAGTACAATGGCACTCTGCAGGCGAAGGTGATTACACCATCGAAGACATCAATAAAGAGTCTCGTGGTACCGAGATTATTTTGCACATGCGTGAAGATGGTAAAGAGTTTTTATCCGAGCACCGCTTGCGTGATGTGATTGGTAAATATTCTGATCATATTGGGATCCCTGTTTCGATCTGGACTGAAAAAGACGTCGAGACCGATGAAGAAAACGAAGATGGCACCAAGGTTACGAAAAAAGAAAGCGGCTGGGAGCAAATCAACAAAGCTCAGGCGCTATGGACTCGTGCCAAATCTGATATTAGTGACGAAGAATATAATGAATTTTATAAACATGTTTCGCATGACTTTAGCGATCCGATGACTTGGAGTCACAACAAGGTTGAAGGTAAGAACGATTACACAAGCTTGTTGTATATTCCTGCTAAAGCCCCATGGGACATGATGAACCGCGATCATAAAAGTGGTTTGAAATTGTACGTCCAACGCGTGTTTATTATGGATGACGCCGAGCAGTTTATGCCGTCTTACTTGCGTTTTGTGCGCGGTTTGATTGATTCAAATGATCTGCCACTTAACGTATCGCGCGAAATCCTGCAAGACAACAAAGTGACCCAATCACTGCGTAATGCCTGTACTAAGCGCGTATTGGGTATGTTAGAGAAAACCGCCAAGCGTGATGAAGAAAAATACCTAGCGTTCTGGAAAGAGTTCGGCATGGTATTAAAAGAAGGCCCAGCGGAAGACTTCTCTAATAAAGAAAAAATTGCAGCTTTATTGCGTTTTGCTTCAAGCGATGTTGATTCTTCTGAGCAAACCGTGGGGCTGGCCTCTTACGTTGAGCGGATGAAAGAAGGCCAAGATAAGATTTATTATCTTACAGCCGACAGTTACGCTGCCGCTAAAAACAGTCCGCACTTAGAACAATTTAAGTCGAAAGGCCTAGAAGTGATCTTAATGGTTGATCGCATCGATGAATGGTTAATGAATTACTTAACTGAATTCGATGGCAAGCAATTCCAATCGATCACTAAAGCAGGTTTGGATTTATCGAAATTTGAAGATGAAGCTGAAAAAGAAAAACACAAAGAAACTGAAGAAGAGTTCAAGTCTGTTGTTGAACGCACGAAAACCTATTTAGGTGATCGCGTTAAAGAAGTACGCACTACCTTTAAACTGGCCACCACGCCAGCAGTTGTCGTGACGGATGATTACGAAATGGGCACTCAAATGGCAAAACTGCTGGCGGCTGCCGGTCAAGAAGTGCCAGAGCTGAAATACATTTTGGAATTAAATCCAGAGCATGAGATGGTAAAACGCATGGCAGATGAAGCAGACGAACAAGCTTTTGGTCGTTGGGTTGAAGTGTTACTTGGTCAGGCGATGTTATCAGAGCGTGGTGCGATGGATGATCCGAGCCAGTTCTTAGCGGCAATGAATGGTTTGCTAGAGAAATAAATCGCCAATTAGATAATAAAATACTGTGATAAGCGTTGGCTTTTGCTGACTTTGATATCATAAACGCAGATAAGGTCAGAATTTGTGATAGAATTCTGGCCTTAATTCAGTCAATAGGACGATCTGATTATCAATTAATCATCCGCTCTATCCTTATACCGAAACTTATCGTGTCACACATTCTGTGAGCTTCGGTATAACAACAAAATAAGAGGAATAGTCATGCGCATCATTCTTTTAGGTGCTCCAGGTGCTGGTAAAGGTACTCAAGCTCAATTCATTATGGAAAAGTTTGGTATTCCACAAATTTCTACTGGCGATATGCTACGTGCGGCAATTAAAGCCGGTACTGAAATGGGCAAACAAGCGAAAGCGGTTATCGATGCTGGTCAATTAGTATCAGATGATATTATTCTTGGCTTGATTAAAGAGCGTATCGCACAAGATGATTGTGAGAAAGGTTTCCTACTTGATGGCTTCCCTCGCACTATCCCACAAGCAGATGGCCTTAAAGGCATGGGTGTAGCGGTTGATTACGTGATTGAGTTTGACGTAGCCGATAGCGTTATCGTTGAGCGTATGGCGGGTCGTCGTGCTCACCTTGCTTCTGGTCGTACTTACCACATGATTTACAACCCACCAAAAGTGGAAGGCAAAGATGACATCACCGGTGAAGACTTAGTGATCCGTGATGACGACAAAGAAGAAACGGTTTTAGCTCGTCTTGGTGTGTACCATGAGCAAACAGCACCACTTATCGAATACTACGGTAATGAAGCAGCAGCCGGTAACACCACTTACCTGAAGTTTGACGGCACCAAAGCGGTTGACGTTGTGAGTGCTGAACTTGCAGCAGCATTAACCAAATAATCTCGATCCAATCAATTGATAATTTGGTATATTAGGCGACTATATTGTTTATAGTCGCTTTTTTATGCCCGCTTTAATTCGAAGGAATGAATGTTAATCATGCGAAATTGTTCAGATCTAAATAGTGACACACAAAAAAAACAAGGTGTATTACTGGTTAACTTAGGCACCGCAGACGAAGCCACGCCAGCGGCGATCCGACGCTTTCTAAAAGAATTTTTAAGTGATAAGCGAGTGGTGAATATGACTCGTTTGATCTGGTATCCATTGCTTAATGGCGTCATTTTGCCGATCCGTTCGCCCAAAGTCGCCAAAGTTTACCAACAAGTGTGGATGGAAGAGGGATCGCCTCTGTTGGTGTACTCCAAGCGCCAAGCTCAAGCACTACAAACAAAGTTAGCCATGCCTGTGGAACTTGGTATGACCTATGGCAACCCCAGCCTGCAAAGTGGGGTTGAGGCCCTGATGGCGCAAGGATGTGAAGAAGTGATCATTTTGCCGTTATATCCGCAATATTCAGGTACGACGACTGCAGCAGCATCGGATGCATTAATCCGCGCGTTTAAAACCATGCCAGTGATCCCTGCTTATCGCTTTATCCGTGATTATCACGATCATCCTTTGTATATAAGAGCCTTAGCACACAAAGTTCGTCAATATTGGCAACAACATGGTCAAGGCGATTATTTACTGTGTTCCTACCATGGTATTCCACAACGATTAGCCGATGAAGGGGATATCTACCCGCAGCATTGTGAGCGCACAACCGAGCTATTAAAACAAGAGTTGGGTTTATCTGAACAACAAATGGGAATGAGTTACCAGTCTCGTTTTGGGCGAGAAGCATGGTTACAGCCTTATACTGACCAAACCCTGAAAAATTTAGCTCAGAAAAAGTTGAAAACTTTAGACATCATCTCACCCGCTTTTTCGGTTGATTGTATTGAAACCCTAGAAGAGATCGCGATTGAATGTCGGGATATTTATCAGCAAGCAGATGGTATGGAATACCGTTATATCGAGTGTTTAAATGACTCGGATGAGCACATTGAAATGATGGCCGCGCTGGCGACATCGGCGTAATTTTTGTCGAGCTCTTTAAGCTGCATTGTTATTTGAAGTCGTATTGTTATCTTAAGTTACATTGCTATCTATGTCGTATCGTTATATCAATACCCATCATGTGATGATTTATCTTTATTGAGAATAAAAAAACGCAGCTTATTATAAGCTGCGTTTTTATTTATCTTCAGAGCCGCCTTGAGATGGATACTCATCACTTTGTTGTGAGGCTTATTGAATACCTTGATGTTGCTTATCAAGTTTACGCATTAACGGCAGAAACACCAGCGCAATGAAAGTACACACTACTGCAGCGATACCCAAATTATTAAATAGGCTAGTGTAGATTTCAAGACTCTGCAATGGATCGGTCATGCCTTTTGGAATACTTGCATAGTTGGCAACCACACCACCTAAATATTGAGCAATACCAGAAGCCACATAATAGGCGCCCATCATAAAGCCGCCCATACGCTCTGGTACATAGCGTGCAATCATCGCAAGACCTAGACCACTTACCAGCAATTCACCCAAAGAGTAAGAGCCGTAACCGGCAATCATCACCCAAGAGCTTGTTTTACCATTCACAGCAAAGTTACCTGCAAAACCATAAATGAAGAAACCAATTGCAACCACGGCAAAACCTAATGCAAACTTACCCGCGATGGATAAATCTTTATTATTTTTACCAGCTTTGGTGTAGATAAGCGCCAAGATTGGGCTCAATAGCATAATGAAGATTGGGTTTAATGCTTGGTACTGAGCAGGAGACCACGTCAGTATATGGGTACCAAATACCACAAAGTTTAAATCAACGTTACGCAATGCAAATAGTGCAAGTGAGGTTGACATTTGTTGGTAGAAAATAAAGAAGAACACGGTTTGAATGATCAGCACTAGCGCGGCAATTAGACCAGCACGTTCATGTTTTTCACTGCTACGAATAAGATGGACAAAAATCGCAAGTACCACAATACCGGCTACGTATACAAATAGACGAGCCAATTCTTGGTATTCTAAAATTAACGCTGAAACACCGACTGCAACCAATGAGCCGAGTAATACTAATACCAACTTGTTTTTGTTGACAGGCTTAGTATCAGGTTCAGAGCCGTAATTCGCTAACGCTTTGCGCATGACAAAATAGTTAGCCATACCAACTAATAGACCCACACAACAAACAGCAAAAGCAGCATGCCAACCGAAATTGTTACCGTAATGCTCATTGACGTAATCTTTGATCCATGGTGTTAGCAACATAGAGATAGTAGAACCCACGTTAACCGCCATATAATAGATAGTAAACGCACTGTCTATTTTAGAATCATCACCTTCGTAAATTTTACGAACTAGATTACCGGCATTAGGCTTAAACATACCGTTACCAACAACGATTACACCTAGTGCAAGGAACAGAACCCAAGTATTTTCAGATGGGATCGTCATCAAGGCGTAGCCTAAGGCTAGAATGGCTGAACCAATCAACATGGTACGCTTAGTGCCTAAGATTTTATCGCCAATCCAACCGCCGATCGCCGGTGATACATAGATTAACGCTGCACAAGCACCCCAAACGAGGTTGGCGCGACTATCATCGAAGCCAAGACGTTGGATCATGAAATATACGATTAACGCTTGCATGCCGTAATAGCCGAAACGTTCCCAGAGTTCGATAAGTGAAACGGTCATAAATGACTTGGTTTTACTCACTGTTACTTGTTGTGATGTCATGTGATTTATCCAAATTAAAAATAATTGACCTGTACTCCGTTATGTACAGTTTGCGGTAAATTCTGTTGTGTTTATACTTTTCTCTAAAAGCTATAGTTATTGTGTCCAAATCCATTTGGCTCAAGCATCCAAAATATTCGCATTAGTTTTGCTAATCCAGATGACCACGTAAACTAATGTAGCCATTATATATACAGCGCATGTAGCAAAACTACAATGCTTTAGCGCGATAAATCGGATAAGTGCGAGTTATTCGCTTAAAAAATGTGCTACATGTTATTTGTTACGGTTTAATGTAAATGGTAAGTTAATGTTTCAAGCTGTGGGATGTATAAAAGTAACTTATGCTTCTGAATGGGGTTTTGTTAGCACAAATGTTAGAATGTGAAAAAATGAAAGGGTGTGGTTATGAAATCTTGGTATTTGTTGTACTGCAAGCGCGGTGATCAACCACGTGCAAAGTTACATTTAGAGAATCAAAACGTGGTGTGCTATTACCCTGAAGTGGATATTGAGAAAGTGGTTAGAGGCAAGCGAAAAATGGTGACAGAGCCATTATTTCCGTCTTATGTGTTTATTCAATTTGATGCAGACACAGGACCGAGTTTTACCACTATTCGATCTACTCGTGGAGTGGTAGATTTTATTCGTTTTGGTGCTTTACCTTCTATTGTGCCTGATGCATTAATTGCTGAGCTTAAAAAAATTGAAGCACAGACTGAAGGTGTGATGTCAGGGTTGCCACAGATTGGTGATACGGTTCAAGTGACTGGTGGACAATTCTCCGGCTTTGATGCTATCTATAAAGAAGCCGATGGTGAGAAGCGCTCTATTTTGTTGGTTACCCTAGTTAACCAGCAAGTTAAAGTAAAAGTCGGCAATCAAGATATTGCTTGGCAAAAAAACTGAAAAAGAGATGTAATACCAATTCCATAAATTTAATGATCGTTCAAAATTGAGTACAGAGAAAAGTGTCAAAGGCCATGGATGCCTTTTCTCAAGCGATCAAGGACGGATCAGCGTCTTTTCGGCGTATTCAAATTGATTAAATAGAATGGGTATTATTGATACAAAAATATCCCTGTAACGTCCGTTGCAGGGATATTTTTTTCACGACTTATCTAAGATTAATAGGCGTCGTTATGGATTGCTTTCACTGCGCGACCAGATGGATCTGCGTTGTTTTTAAACGATTCATCCCACTCAATCGCGGTAGCAGATGAACAAGCGACCGATGGGCCACCAGGGACACACATCGCGGCGGACTCTAATGGGAATAGCTCAGCGAAGATTTCACGATACACATAGCCTTCTTTAGTGGTCGGCGTGTTGTATGGAAACTTAAAGGCAGCGCTTTCTAATTGCTGCGCGGTCACTTTTTGTTCCGCTTGCTCTTTTAATGAATCAATCCAGTTATAGCCAACCCCGTCAGAGAATTGCTCTTTTTGACGCCATGCAATTGATTCTGGTAGGTAATGCTCGAAACATTCACGTAATACGTGTTTCTCCATTTTTCCGTTGCCACACATTTTATCGGCAGGGTTTAAACGCATTGCGACATCAATAAATTCTTTATCTAAGAAAGGTACGCGGCCTTCAACCCCCCAAGCGGCCAGTGATTTGTTGGCACGAGCACAATCGAACATGTTTAAAGCGAGTAATTTACGCACCGTTTCTTCATGGAATTCTTTGGCATTTGGCGCTTTATGGAAGTATAAGTAGCCGCCAAAAATTTCATCGGCACCTTCACCAGACAATACCATTTTAATCCCCATCGCTTTGATCTTACGCGCCAGTAAGAACATAGGGGTTGAAGCGCGAATGGTGGTGACATCGTAAGTTTCGATGTGGTAAATCACATCACGGATAGCATCAATACCTTCTTGTACCGTATAAGTCATTTCGTGGTGAACGGTTTCTAGTTTTTGTGCTACCGAGCGAGCGGCGATAAGATCGGGTGCACCTTCAAGACCAATGGCAAAGGAGTGCAGTTGTGGCCACCAAGCTTGTGACTCTTCGTTATCTTCAATCCGCATCGCAGCAAAGCGTTTGGCTACCGCAGAGGTAATTGAAGAATCCAGACCACCAGACAGCAGAACCCCATAAGGCACATCGGTCATTAATTGGCGCTTCACCGCATCTTCTAGTGCTTTAGTTAGGTCTTCTTTGCTCGTCAAGTTGCCTTGAACCGCGGCATATTCCATCCAATCGCGTTGGTAATAGCGTACCGGCTCAGCATCTTCAGAACGGTAATAGCTACCTGGAGGGAATTCACTGATGGTTTTACAAACCGGTACTAAGGCCTTCATCTCTGAGGCAACATAATAGTTACCGTGCTCATCGTAGCCTTGGTATAGCGGAATAATACCAATGTGGTCACGTCCAACTAAATAGGTGTTTTTTTCTTCATCATACAATACGAAAGCGAAAATACCGTTCAGCTCTTCGAGTAAATCTTCACCCAATTCTTGGTATAACGCCAAGATAACTTCACAGTCGGATTCGGTCTGGAAATTGAATTTATCGGCGTATTTAGCGCGGATTTCTTTATGGTTATAGATTTCACCATTAACCGCCAAAATGTGTTTTTTATCTTCACTGTAGAGCGGTTGCGCCCCACTGTTTAAACCGACGATAGATAGACGTTCATGAGCTAAAATTGCATGCTCGTTAGCATAAATACCAGACCAGTCAGGGCCGCGATGACGAAGTTTTTTAGACATTTCTAATGCGCTAGCACGCAGTGCGAGTGGGTCTGATTTGATGTCTAAGATGCCAAATATTGAACACATACTATTTCCTTAAATCCATTTGAAATTCTGTACCCCTCTCGTGAAGGGTTATTGTTTTGCGTTACATTCAATTTGCCACTATCAACAAAAAATGCAATATATAATCAGCAATAAAATGATTAAATAGCAGCAAAGGTGAATCTCATTCTCTATATGTTGTTTCTTGGTGAATGAAATCCATTCCTGGTTGTGTTTTAATCAATAAATATATGAGTTAGAGTAAATCGACACTTTTATCCCAATTGCCAGGCTGCATAGGTTTGAATTGAGGATCAAGCTCATCACAAACGTGGCGAGCAAAACCGGCGCCGGCTTCGTTATAAATATTAAAAGCAGCATCGACGCCATTCTCACAAAATTCGGTCACTTGATCGGGGTATTCTGCGATAGCGGCGGTTTGGCCTTGGAAGTTACGCGACTTAAGTTGCTCTAATGCAAATTTATTCCCTTGGTGGTGCGGCATTGCCAACAAGACGAGTTTCACATTGGCAATATCAAGAATGCGCTCCCAAAAATCGGAGTCGGTCGCATCACCTTGTATCACATTGCGGCCACTTTGAATGTGGGTATTGACCATATCTTGCCGAGTTTCCACCCCTAAACATATTTTGCCATAACGACTGCGAATTTCATCATACGCACCGGTTCCAATGCGGCCCATGCCTAAGATCAGCACTTGAGCATTACCAGGGTTAATACGTTTATCGCGTAGATTTAGGTGCTCATCAGTTTGTTCTTTCAGCCACTTAGAGCAATAACGATAAATTTTATGGCCCATATTGTTGAGTGGCGCTGAAACAATAAAAGATAGCGAAACGGCAATCGCGATCGCTGCCATCATTTCCGCCGGTAGCCAACCTAATTTGTAAGCAAGGCCGGCCACAATTAAACCAAACTCACTAAAATTGAATAGGGTAAGGGTCGCCAACAACGAGGTACGAACTCTAAACTTAAAGCAGTTGATTGTCACAAAGTACAAGATGCCTTTTATAGGTAGCAGCAACAAGAATATCAGCGCCAAAATAAAGGCATCTAATGTGGGGTCGCCAGACAAACCAATGTTAAGGAAAAAACAAACTAAGAAGAGTTCTTTGATATTAAATAATGATTTAGATAGCTCCGATGCCTTATGGTGTCCAGCCAGTAGCATGCCTAAGATTAACGCCCCTAAATCGGCTTTCATCCCAACCAAGGTAAACAACCCTGCGCCCATCACTAATGCCATAAAAAAGCCATACAGAACCAGCATTTCACCGTGTCCACTTTTGTCTAATACTTTGTAAAATAATGGACGTAAGAAGGGGAGGATAAATAAAACTACCGCATACCATTCAGGAATTTTACCTGTTGATACCGTTAAGAAAATTACGGCAAAAATATCTTGCATCACCAATATACCAATCGAGATCATGGCATAAGTTGAGTTCATTGCGCCTTTTTCTTCTAGGCTTTTAATCGCAAAAACAGTACTAGAGAAGGATAAAGCAAAGGCAAGTAACAATAACTGTGGTAATTGAATATCAGATAAGAGGGTAATGCCGACGGTTTTTAACCCAATTAACGCGAGGGTAAAAAATAAAGTCGAGGCAATATTATGCACCGACGCACTGGCCCATACTTCTTTATTGAGCAAGACTTTGACATCGAGTTTTAGACCGATAGTAAATAGCAGTAAGGTGACGCCGAGATTAGACAGTGTATCCAATGTGGAACTGGTTTGAATGCCATAGTATTGCAACACAAAACCGGCAATCAAAAAGCCAACAAGGGGTGGGAGGTTAACTCGTAATGCGATAAAACCGGCTACGAATGCCGTAACGATAAGAACAATATCCATATTTATCCGCGTGGTGAAAATACCAATCGTAATCATTAGCGGATCACTATGATTGGTATAGGGCAAAATCAGAACATATATTGCTAATATGACAGCAACATGAATACGCTCTAAAATCTATTAGAGCGTGCACTTTATATTGTTAATTTTCTAACAGTTTTTGCAATAACACCCCATTGAGCATAGCGCGTTTGATCATGGCAAAAGCACCCATGGTTGGTTGGGTGTATAATTGAGATTCGACAATAGGTAGATTTTGATGAAAAGTCTTTAATGAATGATTTTGTATGTTGCGTTCAATCGCATGAAAGATGATTTCTTTGGCTTTAACAATTTCACCAGCAATGATGATTTTTTGTGGGTTAAATAAGTTAACCGTCATCGCAATAGCTTTTCCTAAATGGTTGCCTACACGAGTTAATGCTTGGGTGGCTAATTCATCACCACGATTCGCATGTTCGCAAATTGCAGTCATATCGAGCGGGTGTATATTTTGCAGCGATGAAGGGTAACCTTGATCGAGACGTGATTGAATATGAGCAATAATGGCAGGATTCGCCGCCACGGTTTCTAAACAGCCAAAATTACCGCATTGGCATTGTTCGCCTAAAGATTCAATTTGAATATGACCTATCTCGCCAACATTGCGATTGGTCCCAAGGAACACTTGGCCATTAACAATGATACCCGCGCCCGCACCACGATAGACACTGACTAAAATAGAATCTAAGCAATCTTTACTGGCACCAAAATAATGCTCAGCTAAGGCTAAACCGCGAATATCATTACCTACGAAGGCTTTTACACCAAAGGTTTCACTGAGTAAGTTACCAAGAGAAAGATTATCAATCTCGGTGTTCGGCATGTATTCAACCACGCCAGTTTCTGGGTTCACTAAGCCGGGAAGGATAAGACCAATCGCGATCAACTGTTTAATCGAATCTTTATTTTGTTCAATGAAGTGATGGGTATAACGAACCACACCATCGAGAAGATCGTGTTGATTATCATATTTGAAAACGGCGTGGTGCTTGGCAAGTTCAAATCCGCTTAAATCATATAAGCTGAATTGAATATAATCACGACCTAGACGGATTGCGATTGAATGAAAGGGAGCGGTTTCTGTGGTTAAAGAAATCGCACGTCGGCCTCCGGTGGAAGCTTGTTGTGCCACTTCTTTAATTAATCCTCGCTCAATTAATTGGCGAGTGATTTTAGTCACACTGGCGGGGGCAAGTTGGCTAACATCCGCGACTTGGATCCTAGAGATAGGACCCTGTTGATCGATTAAACGATAAACCGCCGCGCTATTAAGTTGCTTTACTAAATCTACATTACCAATTTGTCCGCCATTCATGCTATGTCTGCTCGTATTGTCCGTTAACTATTGTCGCCTTAACTTTGAAGTTACGGTCAAACACGGTTAGGTTTGCCACCATTCCTTGTTTAACTTGACCAAGTTTATCATCTGCGCCGATTGCGCGCGCAGGATAAAGCGTTGCCATACGTAAAGCTTCGTCTAAAGCGATGCCTACATGTTCCACCGTGTTTTGTACGGCTTCTATCATGGTTAAAGCTGATCCACCTAATGTGCCGTTTTCATCAACACACTTGCCATCTCGGTAATATACTTTCTTACCGACAAAAATAAAGTGATCCATTACAGCACCTGCTGGAGCTGTGGCATCGGTCACTAATATGAGCTTATCGCCTTTTACTTTGTGAGCGATTCGGATGTTAGCGTAATCAACATGGAAACCATCTGCAATAATACCAGCATACACCTCAGGGGTATCATAAATCGCGCCCACTACACCCGGTTCGCGACCCACCATTGGCGTCATCGCATTAAATAGATGAGTAGCAAAACTGATGCCGTTGGCAAAACCTTCACGTGCTTCAGAATAGGTTGCATTGGTATGGCCGATTGAAACCACAATACCCGCGTCACGTAAGCGTCGAATATGTTCAGGATTATTTTGCTCTGGCGCTAAAGTTACCTTGGCAACCACATCGCTGTTATTACAGATAGCAGCAATCATATCATCGTCTGACTTACGAATAAAATCAGGACGGTGAATACCTTTCTTTAATACATTGAGGAACGGGCCTTCAAGGTGTAATCCGAGAACCTGGTGTTGGTATTTAGCAAGATATTCACGACCGGCTTTAAGTGCTTGGTGCATATCTTCATCTGAAGAAGTGATCAAAGTCGGTAAGTAGCTGGTACAACCTGATTTTAAGTTGGCTTGATGCATAGTTTGCATGGTATCAACCGAGATCAGGTCATTAAACATCACCCCTCCACAACCATTAAGTTGCAAATCAATAAAGCCAGGGCAAAGAATATCGCCTTGTAAATCCTTGGTTTCAATACCTTGTGGTAAATCTTCTGCTTTAATTACAGCATGAATTTTACCCGCATCAACCAATACAGCGTGCTGGGTAAGCACATCATGTCCGGTGTAAATTTTTGCATTAAGCAGCGCATACATAGGGAGCACCCTTCTAATTTATTTAAAATCTTGATGGTTGTCGGCTTTGGTTAGTTATCGTTATACTTTTTCAAAGCAGAGCAACAAATGTGAGTATAAAATAGACTTATACCATTATCGTTTAACTTGGCGTGTTTGGCAGTCTAAAAACAGCTAACTGTGTTGATTCACACGATTAAACAGCAAGTTTGCGAGGCAAAGCAACCGTATTAAAGCTGATACACGTCAAATTCAGAGACTATAGGTTAAGCAAGCAAGAACCTTTATATAGCCATTTAGAATGAATTCATGTTAAAGGAAAAAAACCATTAATTCGAATGATAAAATAAGTTTTCAAAACTATCTAGTCCCAAGATGCTAAAATTGGCGTAATTAGCTGCGATCAGACAAATAACTCTTGATTGAGATCACAAATAATGAGGTTTTAATTTGCGGGCTAAAATTAATCACATAGACTGTCGCTGTACTAAATTTTTTAATAAAAATAAGTTTTGAAGTTCATACAAAATCCTTAGGGGGGAATTCAATGAATATTCTGGGATACGCACAAAGATTAGGTAAAGCACTAATGCTACCTATTGCAACACTACCTGTTGCAGCGTTGTTATTACGTTTAGGTCAACCTGATATATTGGATATCGCATTTATGGCATCTGCTGGTAATGCAATCTTTAGTCAGTTACCTTTACTATTTGGTTTAGGTATCGCGATTGGTTTATCGAAAGATGGGGCTGGTGCTGCTGGTCTTGCTGGTGCAGTTGCTTATTTTGTTATTACCGCGACAGCTCAAAATATCGATTCAACTATCGATATGTCATTCTTTGGCGGTATTTTTGCCGGTATCATCGCAGGTCACTGTTATAATGCGTTCCATAAAACGCGTTTACCTGAGTGGTTAGCTTTCTTCTCTGGTCGTCGTTTAGTGCCTATCATGGCTGGTCTTGTGGCTCTAGTTGCTGGTGCTATTTTCGGTGTGATCTGGCCTGTGATTCAAAACGGTCTTGACGCACTAGCACACGGTATTTCTACTTCTGGTGCAGTCGGTCAATTTATTTACGGTACATTAAACCGTGCATTAATTCCTGTTGGTCTACACCATGTGCTTAACTCTTACTTCTGGTTCGGCATGGGTTCATGTCAAGAAATCATGGTAACAGGCGTTGGTGCATTCTCGAATATTCACCAATTATGTGTTGACCCAGCGATTGCTAAAACATTAGTTGTTGGTCAAGAGCATACGTTTGATTTTGCTAACTCTGTTACTCCTCATATTACTGCAGTTGTGAACACTGTGACTGATACGATTAAAACCGGTGATTTGAACCGTTACTTCGGTGGCGATAAATCTGCTGGGGTATTCATGAATGGTTTCTTCCCAATCATGATGTTTGGTCTTCCTGCTGGTGCGTTTGCTATGTACCTTGCCGCTCCAACAGAGCGTCGTAGCCAAGTTGCTGGTGCATTGTTCTCAGTAGCATTCTGTTCTTTCCTAACTGGTATTACAGAACCTCTAGAATTTATGTTCATGTTCCTAGCACCGGGTCTATACGCTGTTCACGCGGTATTTACTGGTCTGTCTCTTGTTGTTGCTAACATGTTTGGCACATTACATGGCTTTGGTTTCTCAGCCGGTCTTATCGACTTCGTATTGAACTGGGGCTTAGCAACCAAACCTTGGACTCTACTTGTTATTGGCCTATGTTTTGGTGCGCTATACTTCTTCACATTCAGCTTCCTAATCCGTGTTTTCGATATGAAAACGCCTGGTCGTGAAGACGAAGAAGTTGAAGTAGAAAGCAAACCTGGTGCAAGCAAAGGAAAAGGCGATGTTGCTCGTCAATACCTAAAAGCGCTTGGTGGTCATGAAAACGTGACAACTATCGATGCTTGTATTACTCGTCTACGTTTAACGCTAAAAGATCGCTCTATCGTTAACGAAGCGGTGCTTAAGAAACTTGGCGCGAAGGGTGTGGTAAAACTTGGTGAGAACAACCTTCAAGTTATCCTTGGCCCACTAGCTGAAATCGTAGCCGGCGAAATGAAAGAAGTTCCAGCTTCTGATGACCTATCAGATGTTATCCTTCCATAGTTTCAACTAAAACGAAAACTTGATTGAAGCCCCGAAGTTCGGGGCTTTTTTTATACCTGAAATCGATAGGGCGTTCTGAATTGGCGATAAAATAGCAACTTGGATTTAAATTGATGGGATTTGCAAAGAAAATGACGGTTGTTGTTGTGTAACGGCGCAGAATTGTGGATCATTAGTCCCTATTAAAAACCACTCTATTATTTTTACCGAGGTACTGTCGATGAGTGAAGTCGAGGCACGTCCATCTAATTTTATCCGTCAAATTATTGATAAGGATTTAGCCGATGGCAAACACACAGGGATCCATACTCGTTTCCCACCTGAACCAAATGGCTACTTACATATAGGCCATGCTAAATCCATCTGCTTGAACTTTGGTTTAGCTCAGGATTATCAGGGGCAGTGTAACCTTCGCTTTGATGATACTAACCCTGCCAAAGAAGACATCGAATACGTTGATTCTATTAAAACTGATGTTAATTGGTTAGGTTTTAATTGGGATGGTGAGATTTGCTATTCTTCTAATTATTTTGATGCCTTGTATGGTTATGCGATAGAGCTTATCAAGAAAGGCTTAGCTTATGTTGATGAACTCTCTGCGGATGAAATGCGTGAGTATCGCGGTAGCTTGAAAGAAGCTGGCAAAAACAGCCCATACCGTGAACGTAGTGTGGAAGAAAACCTAGCATTATTTGAAAAAATGCGTGCCGGTGGCTTTGAAGAAGGCAAGGCATGTTTACGTGCTAAAATCGATATGGCGTCATCGTTTATCGTGATGCGCGATCCGGTTATTTACCGTGTGCGCTTTATTGAACATCATCAAACGGGTGACAAATGGTGCATTTACCCAATGTACGATTTTACTCATTGTATTTCGGATGCGTTGGAAGGTATCACTCACTCGGTTTGTACGCTTGAATTCCAAGACAACCGTCGCTTATACGACTGGGTGCTCGACAATATCACGATTGACGCGCGTCCACATCAATATGAGTTTAGCCGTTTAAATCTTGAATATACCGTGATGTCTAAGCGTAAGTTGAGCCAACTGGTAACTGAAAACTTGGTTAATGGTTGGGATGACCCACGTATGCCAACCATTTCAGGCTTGCGTCGACGCGGCTTTACTCCTAACTCTATCCGCGAATTTTGCTCGCGCATTGGTGTCACCAAGCAAGATAATATGATCGAGTTTGGGTCACTTGAAGCGTGTATTCGTGAAGACTTAAACGAAAATGCACCTCGCGCAATGGCGGTGCTTGATCCGGTTAAAGTGATTATCGAGAACGTGGGATCGGAAGAAACCTTAACCATTTCTAATCATCCAAACAAACCTGAAATGGGCACTCGTGAAGTCCCATTTACGCGTGAGCTTTGGATTGAAGCAGACGATTTCCGTGAAGAAGCCAATAAGAAATACAAACGTTTAGTATTGGGTAAAGAAGTACGCTTGCGTGGCGCTTATGTTATTCAAGCGAACCGTATTGAAAAAGACAGCGCAGGTAATATCACCACTATCTTCTGTTCTTATGATCCTGACACGCTAGGTAAAAATCCAGCTGATGGTCGTAAAGTGAAAGGCGTGATCCATTGGGTTTCTGCCGATAAAGGCGTAGCGGCAGATGTTCGTTTATACGATCGTCTATTTACCGTGCCAAATCCAGCTGCAGAAGAAGATTTTACCGCGGTAATTAACCCTGAATCATTAGTGGTTAAAAAAGCATTTGTTGAGCCAAGCTTAACACAAGCGGAAGCCGGTAAAGGGTTCCAATTTGAGCGTACCGGTTACTTCTGTATTGATGCCAAAGATTCGACCGCAAACCAATTGGTGTTTAACCGCACTGTTGGTTTACGTGACACTTGGGCAAAAATAGAAAGTAACTAAATCTAGTAGCTAAGCCTAATAGCTTGGTCTAGTAGCTTGCAAAAATCGAGGTGGCTAATTGCTGCCTCGACTTGTTTTTAGGGATGAAAATTTGATATAAAAAAATGCACCTAATTGATTAGGTCCATTTTTTAGATGTATACTTTTTGGTGAGTAGAGAGTGAAAAGGCTTATTTACGTGCTTTGTGCGCGTTAGCATCGCCTTTACAGCTACCACTTGCACAGCGACCGTAAAGGTAAAGGCTGTGGTTGGTTAGTTCGACATTATAAAGCGCGGCAATTTCTTTTTGACGCTCTTCGATCAAATCATCCGAAAACTCAATTACCTCACCACAATCTAGACAAACGAGATGGTCATGGTGATGTTGAGTGGATAATTCAAAAACAGATTTTCCGCCTTCAAAATGATGGCGGGTCACAATGCCTGCATCATCAAATTGGTTTAATACACGGTAGACGGTAGCAAGGCCAATTTCTTCACCTAGATCGATCAGTCTTTTATATAAATCTTCAGCGCTAATATGTTGGCAGTCTGGTCTTTGCAATAACTCGAGGATCTTTAAACGAGGTAAAGTGACTTTAAGACCTGCTTCCTTTAGTGCTTGGTTATTATCTGACATTCTACTTTCCTGTGTAATTCTGCTTATTTCTTGAGTATACCTGTGAGTCGTATTAACAATAAACTACCTACTACAAAGAGTTAAGCATTATGTTGTAATTATGTAGAGAGACTCAGAAATACTAAAAAAAACGCCTCAGAGTGTGAGGCGCCATTTTTATGATTTTTAGTCAGCAAGCTCTGCAAGACACATCTCATCATAAATCTGCTTAGACCAAGCTTTTACTCGAGTATCGGTTAGTTCTGGTTGGCGATCTTCATCAATACATAAACCAATGAAGTTATTATCATCAACTAATGCTTTTGATGCTTCAAATTCGTAACCTTCGGTTGGCCAGTAACCAATGATAGTGCCGGCTTTAGCTTCGACGATATCACGCACGGTACCCATCGCATCACAGAAATACTCTGCATAATCTTCTTGGTCGCCACAACCAAAAATAGCCACGAGCTTAGTTGAGAAATCGATGCATTCAAGTTCTGGGAAAAAATCATCCCAATCACATTGAGACTCACCGTAATACCAAGTCGGAATACCTAGCAGTAATAGATCGAAGTTATCAATATCTTCTTTGCTGCTTTTAGCGATGTCTTGAACATGAACCAGTTGTTTGCCCAGTTCTTTTTGAATCATTTTAGCAACCGCTTCAGTATTACCTGTATCACTGCCAAAGAAGAGTCCTACACTTGCCATAGAATATTACCTATCTATCATTACCGGAAAACGCCGGTAGCTATCAAATTGAAAATACGAATTAAGATTAAAAAAGTGGAATTAACCGAGTCCCGTGCCTTCCCAGCTAATTTGTATCAGGCCTTTAACCACAAAACCGAAACAGCCAAGAAAGAGAACTAACCATACAATCCGGCGTCCAAATACTGGAACATTACCTTGTTTTAGTACATCTTTAATCGCCAGCCCAATCAATAAAAAGAGTGCGGCAAAAAAGAAATCTAATCCAAGTGATTCGATAGTATCGATATGATCATAAAGCATGGTTAACACCACCGTTCTTATTTATGTTGCGACTATATCATTGTTAGCCAGTAAAGTTAATCTGAGAGGCGATCACAATGCGTCTAAATCTCACTTAATTATCTAATTTGTTATTTTGTTATAAAGCGACGCAATGAGCGTAATACTTCAGTTGGCTTTTCTGCGTGTAACCAATGTCCGGTATTGTTAATGATATGCGCTTTACTGTGTGGAAATTGCGCTTGGATCTGAGCTTGATGTTCAATCCCAATATAATCGGAATCGGCACCTTTTAAAAATAGCGTTGGATTATTGAAAGGAGCGATGTCTGACCATGCTTGAATATGATCATATTGATCACTTAAGGCTTTGAGATTGAAGCGCCACTGCAGGTGATTATCGCTATTTTGATCAGATTTAGGATGAAATAACGACTTAGCTAGAAACTGTCGAACCCCTTCTATTTCAATATGTTCCTCCATTATCGCCAGCGCTTGTTGTCGATTGGTAGGTGGATTATCGACGACGGCCTGTAAGCCGGCCAATACATTGTCGTGGCGACGTTGTTGGTAGGCAACCGGCGCCATATCTAACACCGCAAGATGATGAATGTTATCGGGGATCATGCTGGCCAGTTTCATCGCAGCTTTTCCGCCCATTGAGTGCCCAACCACCGCCAAACTATCGACGTTAAGATGATTGAGTAATTGAATGAGATCCTTAGCCATTGCCTCATAATTCATGCTATCGCAATGAAAAGAGCGGCCATGATTGCGTAAATCGACATTGATGACGGTGTGATCGAGGCGTAAATTTCGCGCTAACACTCCGAGGTTATCCGCACTGCCAAATAAGCCATGGATAAGAAGAATAAACGGACCTTGTCCTTCAACGGTGTGATGCAGTAAAGGATACGAGGGATGAGACATGGACACTTGACCTATAAAGAGAACGAAAAAACACGATCATAACCTAACTTGCACAATATAATGTTTTGTTTTTGTTGCTAATAGTTAGAATCGTTAACAAATGTGTCTGTTATTAATGCTGTATTGAATAAAGAATAGTGCATTGGATTGTGAAAAATTGAAAAGCCTCAACTAAAATAATGATAAATAAGCAGTAAGACTTAACTCAACTAATAGGAAGTTATATGCGAACGAAACTAATAGCAACGACATTCTTGCTGTTACCTCTCTTTGCTTCGGCAACCACGCTACCGAAAGAAAAAGAAAGTGTAGTAGCGTTTTGTTCTACCTGCCATGGGGTGACAGGGGTATCCACTTTGGATCATATTCCTAATTTATGGGGGCAGTCTCAAAGCTATTTACGCGAGCAGATTGAAAAATTTCGTGACAAAAAACGTCATACGACCTTTATGGATGCGTTCATATATCAAATTTCAGATCAACAAATTGATCAAGTGGTTAAGCATTATTCTTCGGTACCTGCAGCCGATACCTTTAAGTTGCAATGGCGTGGGGATAAATGGCCGGGTGATATGCAGTTAGGTGAAAAAATTGCTTACACCGGTAAAATGGACGCCAATGTTCCGGCTTGCGTGCGTGTCATGCACCGAACGGGGTTGGGGTGAAACCTTCATTGCCACGCATCGGCGGTCAAAATTTTGCTTATTTAGTCAATCAAATGAAATCATGCCAAAGACTCTCAATATGGTAAACCGTCTCCGGATGATAAACATATATTAGGTTCTAAAGCCTATTAAACAATAAAATGTTGGATTGGGAGTTTGTATAAAGATCAGGCTCTCAATCTACATATTCGAACAGACAGTGATCTATTCGATCTTTTTTCTTTCGCTGTCACTTGAATTGGCATAGAGAATCAATCTAGATAAGGGTATAATCGCGCCAGAGTTAATTGATTGAGATTGTGAAAAGCACATGAAAACCATTGAAATAGATGAAGAACTGTATCGTTATATTGCGAGTCAAACCCAACATATTGGTGAAAATGCCTCGGATATTTTACGTCGACTTTTGATCGGTGATCAGCAAGGATCACAAGTTGTTGTAGCTAAAAAAACCACAGTAAGCGATAACAAAGAAAAGACCCCAATCGCGACACAAGCCGTGGATAAAGTTAAAGCAATGCGCTCGGTACTTATCTCTGATGAGTTTGCCAGCAAAGATAAAGCGATCGATCGTTTTATGTTGATCTTATCGTCGCTTTACCATATAGAAAAAGCGGGTTTTGCAGAAGCTGCGAAAGTCAAAGGTCGTACACGCGTTTACTTTGCTGATAACGAACAAACCCTCTTAGAAAGCGGTAAAACGACTAAGCCTCGCTCAATTCCGACTACACCATTTTGGGTTATTACCAATAATAACACCAATCGTAAGCGTCAAATGGTGCAGCAGCTTATGACTCATATGGGCTTCCAAGCCGACTTGATTGAAAAAGTGTGTAACGCGATTTAATGTAAAGTGGGCACTAATATTTCTAGAAACCTCATAATATTGCTAATGACGTATTATGAGGTTTTTTTTGTATGTAATTTTTTGAAGGGTTATTTTATGGCGATTCATCCTAGAGCAGGGACTAAAACTTTACCTGAAGATTTGATTAATATTCCAGCCTTAGTCAGTGATTATTACGAGATTAAGCCGCAAGCAGATAATAATGCCCACCGGGTGCAATTTGGTACTTCTGGTCATCGTGGCACGTCACTAAAATCGACCTTCAATCAAACACATATTCTTGCGATTGCACAAGCCGTGGTGGATGAGCGTAATCGCGCCGGTGTCACAGGGCCTTTATTTGTCGGTAAAGATACTCATGCGTTATCAGAGCCTGCATGTCGTACACTGTTGGAAGTTTTAGCTGCTAATGATGTTCAGGTTATTGTTCAGGCTGATAACGGCTTTACCCCAACACCGGGTATTTCTCATGCCATTCTAACGCATAACTTAGCCCA
Source organism: Vibrio algicola (assembly GCF_009601765.2). Taxonomy (NCBI): domain Bacteria; kingdom Pseudomonadati; phylum Pseudomonadota; class Gammaproteobacteria; order Vibrionales; family Vibrionaceae; genus Vibrio; species Vibrio algicola. The sequence continues at coordinate 1,678,801 of NZ_CP045699.1, read as the reverse complement.
TACGGATAAAGCGGACGGCATTGTTATTACCCCTTCTCATAATCCGCCACAAGACGGTGGTATCAAATACAACCCAAGTCACGGTGGACCGGCAGAAGGCGAAATTACCCAACGAATTGAAGATGACGCTAATCAATATATTGCCAATGATTTGCAAGGGGTTAAGCGCATTGATTTAACCAGCAACGCCGCCAATATTACAGCAAAAGATTTAGTGCAACCGTACATTGATGATTTAGTGAATGTGGTTGATATGGGCGCAATTCAAAAATCCGGCCTAAAAATTGGTATCGATCCACTCGGCGGGGCCGGGATTGAATATTGGCGCCGGATTGCGCAAACCTATCAACTGGATATGACCTTAGTAAATCAAACCGTGGATCCTTCATTCCAGTTTATGACGCTCGATAAAGATGGTGTGATCCGCATGGATTGTTCATCCCCTTATGCAATGGCAAGCTTGTTGTCGTTAAAAGATGACTATGATCTCGCCTTTGGTAACGACCCAGATTATGATCGCCACGGCATTGTGACGCCGGAAGGTCTTATGGATCCAAACCATTACTTAGCCGTTTGTATTGATTATCTATTCCGTCATCGTGAAGGCTGGGGCACAGAAGTACAAGTCGGTAAAACGTTAGTGTCGAGTGCGATTATTGATCGCGTTGTGGCCGATCTTGGCCGGACATTGTGCGAAGTACCGGTTGGCTTTAAATGGTTTGTGGATGGTCTTTATGAAGGTCGTTTTGGTTTTGGCGGCGAAGAAAGTGCAGGGGCATCCTTCTTGCGTAAAGATGGCACCCCGTGGTCAACCGATAAAGACGGCATTATTTTATGTCTCCTTGCGGCCGAGATCACCGCAGTGACCGGTATGAATCCACAGCAATATTACAACCAACTGGCAGCGAAACACGGCGCTTCGGCTTATAACCGTATTCAAGCGGTTGCTAATGTGGCGCAAAAAGACGTATTAAAAAGTATGTCGGCTGAAATGGTCAGTGCTAATGAGTTGGCTGGCGAAACCATCACCGCACGCTTAACTCACGCTCAAGGTAACGGCGCTGCAATTGGCGGTTTAAAAGTGACCACTGAAAATGGTTGGTTTGCCGCTCGTCCATCAGGCACAGAAGATATTTATAAAATCTACTGCGAAAGCTTTAAAGGCAAAGATCACTTAGCCTTGATTGAGCAACAAGCACAAGAAATCGTTAATCAAGTGTTTAAAAACGCTGGTTTGTAGAGACGAAAATTAAGGCCAAGAGCTGAGGATACTTCGCTCGGGAGCCGAAAAATAAAAGCTCGATACTGATTAAAGTATCGAGCTTTTTTATATAACGCACGCTATGAACTTGAAATGAGTATTAACCATGCGGCCAAGTATCGGGCAAAACAAACCAAAATCGACCTGACTCAGATTGGCAATGGACAAATTGATCGTTTGTTTGCTGTAACAATTCACTCTCTCTATCCTTACCCGTTAACCATTGTCCTTTTTTTAACACATATAACGATTCATGGATTAAATCCCGTTGATGATAAAAACACCAATGGCCGTTAATTTGACTCGCATCGATGTCATGACCTAAACAGGTCGTGGGAATTGTTTGGGCGAGAAAAGGATTAGTATATAAGCGTCCTTGTAATAAAAGCTTGGGCTTTATGTGATCAAATTGAGGGGCATTAAATTTGCCGTGATGCGCTTTAAATGAGGGGTGTTGTGACATCTGAAGCTGGTGGGTCAACATGTGGTTTAACTTTAAATCTAACCTATCTTGGCTATTGGGCCCATACCAAAGACCATCAAATAATAAATAAAATTTGCTCGCCACTTCCCAATGCTCAACCGTTTTGCTCGGTATATGCTCAAGAATAAAGTCTATTGCGCCAATGGTTCGCCCGTTTTGATTTAGCTGTATTTCTTCTGCCACAACATGATAGTCAGGGTGAGATTGAAAGTGCTGTAAACATAAATGTTGATACCAAAATCCAAGACGAGCATTACCTGAATAGGGAAGCGAAATTGTGCGTTGTTCAGCAATAAAAGGCAGCGCTGCGAGGGTGTGACCATCGGGTTGCATAATTGGAGGATGACGTGCAATCCAATCACTGATTTGGTTAAAGAACACCTGTTGCTGGCTGTGATTAATGTTATTGTTTTTTGTCACTGGCATTATGCATCCTTGCGTCAATATTTGAAGATCTCATTTCTTTGATTGGTATGAGTCATTACCGTACTTAATTAAGGCAAATCTTGCTATTATTTACTAATAAGTAATGATTTATCGAGAAACTACGACCTATTGAGAAACTATGAATAACTTAGAATTAGAGCAGCTATTAAATCAAACTTTATCACCGCAGTTGATAAAAGACTATTGTCCGAACGGATTGCAAGTGGAAGGTAAGCCCCAAGTCTCGACTATCATTACCGGCGTGACCGCTTCACAAGCCTTGATTGATATGGCGATCGAAAAAAATGCCGATGCCATTCTGGTTCATCATGGCTATTTTTGGAAAGGAGAAGCAGAGGCGATCCGTGGCATGAAAGGGGCGCGCATTCGCAGCTTGATCAAACACGATATTAATTTATATGCCTACCATCTTCCGCTCGATATTCATCCACAGTTAGGTAATAACGCCCAATTAGCCTCCCTATTGAGTATAAACACATTAGGAGGGCTGGAAGGTCATCCACAGTCTGTTGCTATGTATGGTGAGTTTGAGATTGCTTTAAGCGCGAATGAGTTGAAACAAAAAATCACCACAGTGCTTAATCGTGCGCCATTGCATATTGTCTCAGAGCAGGGGCCGGCCAACAAAAAAATTAAAACCATTGGTTGGTGTACTGGTGGCGGGCAAGATTACTTAGAGTTAGCCGCGCAGCAGGGGTTAGATGCGTTTATTTCGGGCGAGATCTCAGAGCGAACCACTTATATTGCGCGCGAATTAGGTATTGATTATTTTGCAGCCGGACACCATGCCACCGAACGATACGGCGTAAAGGCGCTAGGGGAGTGGTTAGCTGAAAATCATGGCTTAAATGTCGAGTTTATTGATATCGATAATCCGGTTTAATCCTAATAGTTTTATAATCGATCAACATTGATCAAATGTTAAGTGGGATTGGGTTGAGGGGTAATTCACCATAAAACCATAAAACAAAAAAGCGAATCACTTCGACATTATCAAGTGGTTCGCTTTTTTTAGGTTTATATTTTCTAGCAACTAGCAACTAGCAATCGGTATTACTCTCTTTCATGCAGAGGTTTAAAATCACGTTGGTGCTGGCCAGTATAAAGCTGACGAGGGCGACCAATACGATTGCTTGGGTCATCGTGCATTTCATTCCAGTGAGCAATCCAACCAATAGTACGAGAAATTGCAAAGATAACGGTGAACATTGAGACCGGAATTCCGATCGCTTTCAAGATGATACCTGAATAGAAATCGACATTAGGGTACAGTTTTTTCTCAATGAAATATGGGTCTGAAAGCGCAATGCGTTCTAATTCCATCGCGACATCAAGCAGTGGATCTTCAATGTTGAGTTCTTGCAATACATCATGACACGCTTGACGCATAACCGTGGCGCGAGGATCGTGGTTTTTGTAAACACGGTGACCAAAGCCCATTAAACGGAACGGGTCATCTTTATCTTTCGCTTTTGCGACATACTCTTCAATTTTATCGACACTACCAATCTCTTCTAGCATCTTCAAACAGGCTTCGTTAGCACCTCCGTGAGCGGGTCCCCAAAGTGATGCAATACCCGCTGCAATACAAGCAAATGGATTCGCACCAGAAGAACCGGCCAGACGAACCGTTGAGGTAGAAGCATTTTGTTCGTGATCGGCATGCAAAGTGAATATTTTATCCATAGCACGTGAAACCACAGGATTAACCACATATTCTTCACAAGGATTAGCAAACATCATGTGTAAGAAATTACCCGCATAATCTAAATCGTTACGTGGATAAATGAATGGTTGACCCATCGAATATTTGTAACACATCGATGCAAGGGTTGGCATTTTAGACAGTAAACGGAATGCGGTGATTTCACGATGTTTTTCATTGTTGATATCTAACGCATCATGGTAGAAAGCAGCTAAAGCGCCAACGACACCACACATCACTGCCATTGGATGCGCATCACGACGGAAGCCGTGGAAGAAGCTGGAAATTTGCTCATGCACCATAGTGTGATTCGATACGATTTTTTTGAATTTTTCGTACTCTGTGCGAGTAGGTGCTTCGCCATAAATTAGAATATAACAAACTTCTAAATAATCAGCATTATTAGCCAACTGATCAATAGGGTAACCGCGATGCAAAAGGATCCCTTTGCCACCATCAATATACGTGATTTGAGATTCACACGATGCTGTAGCAAGAAAACCTGGGTCGAAAGTGAAATAACCACTGGCACCTAATTTTCGTACATCAATAACATCTGGACCTTCTGTTCCAGTTAATATTGGGAGTTCAATAGGTGCTTGACCTTCAATATGAAGGGTAGCTTTCTTATCCGCCATGACATTCTCCTTGTTTATTATTATCCATCCGGGATTTTTTGTGTGTGGTTTTTGTACTTAGATTCGCGGTTAAAGTCAATTTTTCTGCTCGAATCTGTGTGTTAGTGTTCATTTTTAACATGGAAAAAGTTAAAAATATGTTCTACGTAGCATATTTTGTTACAAGAATTGAAATTATGTGTTACCAGTCGTATAGTGCAATTGAAAATTTTAGTTAGTGCCTTATATTATCAGGGGTTAGAGGCTATTTCTTGATAAGTGATAACAGATGTTAACGAGAATTTGATGGGAGTTTTGGGTGCCCATCCGAATTAATTGTTAATAAAATGCGGCAAAAGGCAATTAATTGATCTATGTCGATAACTATAAATGCTCTAGATGGAGCTGAGTGAGCAAAACCGTGAAAGAAAAAAAATCCAGACCAGTAAACCTTGATTTACAAACCATACACTTCCCGATAACTGCGATAGCGTCTATTTTACACCGTGTATCTGGTGTGATTATGTTTGTTGCGGTGGGCATTTTATTGTGGCTACTTGCTATTTCCCTATCCTCTCCCGCAGGTTTTAACCAAGCGGCAAATTTAGTCGACGGTTTTTTCGTCAAATTCATTCTCTGGGGCATTTTAACCGCCTTGGGGTATCATATCGCGGGTGGTATTCGTCACTTGCTTATGGATATGAAATATTTTGAAGAACTTGAAAGTGGTGCATTAAGTGCCAAAGCTGTGATGGCGGTTGCCGCTGTGTTATCAATTCTGGCGGGGATCTTAGTATGGTAAAATCGATTTCTTCTGTTGGGCGCAATGGCGTTCACGATTATTTATTAATTCGCGCTTCCGGCATCCTACTGACACTGTATACCTTGTATATGGTGTGCTCTATTGCCTTTGGCGGCGACATTAATTACCTCAGCTGGACTGCATTTTTTAGCGGAACCTTTACCAAAGTTTTTACCATGATCGCCTTGGTGGCCATCCTGGTTCACGCTTGGATTGGTTTATGGCAAGTGATCACCGATTATATTAAACCCGCTAAACTGCGCGCACTGGTTCAATTTGCAGTGATTGTTGCATTATCAGCGTATTTCTTCTCTGGCCTATTTATTTTGTGGGGTGTCTAAGTGTCTATTCCTGTTCGTGAATTCGATGCCGTTGTCATTGGCGCAGGTGGTGCGGGTATGCGCGCTGCCTTACAAATTTCAGAGCAAGGCCTATCATGTGCCTTGCTATCAAAAGTATTCCCAACTCGTTCTCATACGGTCTCTGCTCAAGGCGGCATTACCGTTGCATTGGGTAACTCGCATCAAGATGATTGGCAATGGCACATGTACGATACCGTTAAAGGGTCGGATTACATTGGTGATCAAAATGCGATTGAGTACATGTGTAAAAATGGTCCTGAGTCGGTTATCGAATTAGAGAAAATGGGCTTGCCTTTCTCTCGTTTTGAAGATGGTTCGATTTATCAACGCCCATTTGGTGGTCAATCAAAAGATTTTGGTGGTGAGCAAGCGGCTCGTACTGCCGCTGCCGCTGACCGTACTGGTCACGCTTTATTGCACACCCTTTATCAGCAAAATATTAAACACAAGACCACTATCTTTTCTGAGTGGTATGCGCTGGATTTAGTCAAAAATGAAGATGGTGCCGTTTTAGGGACCACCGCGCTTTGCATGGAAACTGGCGAGATTTGCTATTTTAAAGCTAAGGCGACTATTTTAGCCACTGGCGGTGCCGGCCGTATTTATCAATCGACCACCAATGCGCATATCAATACCGGAGATGGTGTGGGTATGGCGCTGCGCGCGGGCGTTCCGATGCAAGATATCGAAATGTGGCAATTCCACCCAACCGGTATTGCTGGCGCTGGCGTGCTAGTGACTGAAGGGTGTCGTGGTGAAGGGGGTTATCTGCTTAATAAAGATGGCGAACGCTTTATGGAGCGTTATGCACCTAATGCCAAAGATTTAGCCGGCCGTGATGTGGTCGCGCGTTCCATGATGATTGAAATTCGTGAAGGCCGTGGCTGTGAAGGTCCTTGGGGGCCTCATATTAAATTGAAACTTGATCACTTAGGTAAAGAGGTTTTGGATGCTCGCCTGCCGGGTATTTTAGAGCTTTCTCGTACTTTTGCTCACGTTGATCCAGTGAAAGAGCCTATCCCTGTTATTCCAACTTGTCATTATATGATGGGTGGCGTTCCAACTCAGGTATCGGGTCAAGCTATTAAGCAAAATGCTGATGGCAGCGATAGCGAAGTTCAAGGCTTATTTGCTTGTGGTGAAATAGCTTCAGTTTCGGTGCATGGCGCCAACCGTTTAGGCGGAAACTCACTGCTTGATTTAGTGGTATTTGGCCGTGCAACCGGTTTGCATCTGGGCGAAACATTGGCGGCACAAGCGGAAGCAAAACCAGCAACTGATGAAGATATTCAAGCCTCACTTGCTCGTTACAATCGTTGGGAAAGCAGTACCGGCGGCGAGGACCCATTCCAAATTCGCAAAGATTTACAAAGCTGTATGCAAAATAACTTCTCGGTATTCCGTGAAGGCGATGCAATGGCAAAAGGTTTAGAAGAACTAAAACTTATCCGTGAGCGTTTAAAAAATGCTTACCTGTCAGATAAATCAACCGAGTTTAATACCCAACGTATTGAATGTTTAGAGTTGGATAATTTGATGGAAACAGCATTTGCGACCGCAGTGGCAGCGAACTATCGTACCGAAAGTCGTGGCGCTCATGCTCGCTTTGACTTCCCAGATCGTGATGATGCCAATTGGTTATGCCATTCTATCTACAATCCGGTGACTGAAGCCATGTCCAAACGTGATGTCAACATGCAACCCGTGTTGCGTGAAGCCTTTCCACCTAAAGCTCGTGTTTACTAAGGGAGTAAAGAACAATGAACGTAATTTTCTCTCTGTATCGCTATAACCCAGATGTCGATAATAAACCTTACATGAAAGACTACACGTTGGACGTGGAAGAAGGTTCCGACATGATGGTGCTCGATGCACTTATTTTGTTAAAAGAGCAAGATGCCAGCATATCATTCCGCCGCTCATGTCGTGAAGGTGTATGTGGTTCAGATGGCCTAAATATGAATGGTAAGAATGGCTTAGCTTGCATTACCCCATTGTCAGCGCTGCTTGGTAAAGGTAAAGTGGTGATTCGCCCATTGCCTGGTTTGCCAGTGGTGCGCGATTTGATTGTCGATATGACGCAGTTCTACGACAACTACGCCAAAGTGAAACCATTTTTGATTAATGATGGTGAATTACCACCATCGCGTGAACATTTACAATCACCAGAAGATCGTGCGCATCTTGATGGATTATATGACTGCATTATGTGTGCGTGTTGTACCACTTCATGCCCATCATTCTGGTGGAATCCGGATAAGTTTATCGGTCCTGCTGGTCTATTGGCGGCGTATCGTTGGTTGGTTGACAGTCGTGATACCGCAACAGATGAACGCTTGTCAGATCTTGACGATGCATTTAGCGTTTTCCGTTGCCATGAGATCATGAACTGCGTTAACGTTTGTCCTAAAGGATTAAATCCGACTAAAGCGATTGGTCATATCAAGTCGATGCTGATTAATCGTTCAGTCTAACACTTATTTGAAAAATTGAGTTTGCTGTCGGTCTTCGGGCCGACTATTTCAAAGGTCAACACTGGTATTAGGCAAATACTGGCTACAGTAAATGCACAATATTAGGAATGGCCAAAGCATAGAAAAACCATAACGGTTAAGGGAAAATATGCACAACGGCGTGATGAAGGCATGGCTCGAGTCTTCACACTTGGCTGGCGCCAATGCAACTTACGTAGAAGATCTCTACGAATTGTATCTTAGTGATCCGGATCTGGTCAGTGATGAATGGAAACGTGTGTTTGAAGCTTTGCCAACGCAAGCTTCACAAGAGGAACAACCTCACTCACGTGTTCGTGATTACTTCAGACGACTCGCGAAAGAAACAAAGCATTACAATGTCCAAGTTAGTGATCCTGATGTCGATGCAAAACAAGTAAAAGTTCTCCAGTTAATCAATGCTTACCGTTTCCGTGGGCACCAAGCTGCGAACCTTGATCCTCTCAATATTTGGAAGCGTGAATCGGTTGCTGAACTGGATCCTGCTTTCCATAACCTCTCCCAAGATGACTTTGATGAGTCATTTAACGTGGGGTCTTTTGCCGTCGGGCAAGACACCATGGCACTTAAAGATATTTTCCAAGCTCTCAATAAAATCTACTGTGGTTCAATCGGTGCTGAGTATATGCACATCACCAACACAGAAGAAAAACGCTGGATCCAAGACCGTTTGGAATCTGTGATTGGTGAAGGTAGCTTTACGCTAGAAGAGAAAACCACGTTCCTTGATGAGTTAACCGCCGCAGAAGGGCTTGAGCGTTATTTAGGCGCAAAATTCCCAGGTGCGAAGCGTTTCTCATTAGAAGGTGGTGATGCTCTTATTCCAATGATCAAAGAATTGGTTCGCCAAGCCGGAACACAAGGCATGCGCGAAGTGGTTATTGGTATGGCGCACCGTGGCCGCTTGAACATGTTGATTAACGTGTTAGGTAAAAAGCCACAAGACTTATTCGATGAGTTTGCCGGTAAACACGGCGAATCATGGGGCACCGGTGATGTGAAATATCATCAAGGTTTCTCAGCTGATTTTGCCACCCCTGGTGGGGATGTGCATTTGGCGTTAGCCTTTAATCCATCACATCTTGAAATTGTTAACCCAGTAGTCATTGGTTCGGTCCGTGCCCGTCAAGATCGTTTAAACGATAAAGATGGCGGTAAAGTTCTGCCGATCACCATTCATGGCGATTCGGCTATTGCCGGACAAGGTGTGGTCGCAGAGACGTTTAACATGTCTCAAGCGCGTGGTTATCAAGTCGGCGGTACGGTTCGTATCGTGGTCAATAACCAAATTGGATTTACCACTTCAAATCCGCGTGATATGCGTTCAACCATGTATTGTACCGATATCGCCAAGATGGTGCAGGCACCGATTTTCCACGTCAATTCCGATGATCCTGAAGCAGTAGCCTTTGTCACTCGCGTGGCGCTGGATTACCGTAATACCTTTAAGCGAGATGTTGTGATTGATCTGGTTTGTTATCGCCGTCATGGTCATAACGAAGCGGATGAGCCAAACGCGACTCAGCCTTTGATGTATCAAAAAATCAAAAAACACCCAACGCCACGTAAGCTTTATGCTGATGTTTTAGTCGATCGAAAAGAGATTAAACTTGAAACGGCGACGCAAATGGTGAACGAGTATCGTGATGCTTTAGATCGCGGTGAAGTGGTGGTGAAAGAATTCCGCCCAATGGCATTGCATTCGGTTGATTGGGCACCTTATATCAACCATGAGTGGAATGAAGAGTGGGCCAATAAGGTTGACCATGACCGCTTAATTGAATTGGCTAATAAAGTGTGCCAGTTCCCTGATAGTCATCAATTGCAAAGTCGAGTGTCTAAGCTCTACAACGATCGCCAATTAATGACCAATGGTGAAAAAGCGATTGATTGGGGCATGGCTGAAACCTTGGCTTATGCCACGATTGTTGATGATGGCAAGCGTATTCGTATTTCGGGTCAAGATTCTGGCCGTGGTACTTTCTTCCATCGTCATGCGGTGCTACATAACCAAGATGACGCAAGCACTTATGTTCCATTATCGAATATTCATGATAAACAAGGGCCATTCCAAGTGTATGACTCAGTGTTATCAGAAGAAGCGGTATTGGCGTTTGAATATGGCTATGCCACGGCAGAACCAGGTGGCTTAACCATTTGGGAAGCTCAGTTTGGTGATTTTGCCAATGGCGCGCAAGTGGTGGTCGATCAGTTTATTTCTTCTGGTGAGCAAAAATGGGGGCGTTTATGCGGCTTAACACTTTTGCTTCCTCATGGTTATGAAGGTCAAGGTCCTGAGCACTCATCGGCACGTTTAGAGCGTTATTTACAACTGTGCGCTGAGCAAAATATGCAAGTGGTGGTGCCATCAACACCGGCTCAGGTGTATCACATGATCCGTCGTCAAGTGGTGCGCCCAATGCGTCGCCCGTTGATCGTGATGTCACCGAAATCGCTACTGCGTCATCCATTGTGTACTTCAACCCTCGAAGAGCTGTCACAAGGGACGTTCCAACCGGCGATTCCTGAGGTGGATGAACTTGATGCAAGCCAAGTCAAGCGAGTGGTTTTATGTTCGGGGAAAGTCTATTTTGATTTACTTGAGCAGCGCCGTAAAAACGAACAGCATGATGTGGCGATTGTCCGTGTCGAGCAGCTTTACCCATTCCCGTATGAGGATGTCAGCCAAGCTATCGCACAATATACCAATGTAGAAGACTTTGTTTGGTGTCAAGAAGAGCCGCAAAACCAAGGTGCATGGTATAGCAGTCAACATAATATGCGCTTTGCATTGCCAGATGGTGCGGTCTTGAAATATGCAGGTCGTCCAGCTTCTGCGTCACCGGCGGTCGGTTATATGTCGGTTCACTTGAAGCAACAAAAATCGTTAGTGGAAGATTCATTGAACTTGAGTTTTTAACGCGATTACATTTTTTTAGCGATGCTCGTCAGTGGTATTGATTTACCACTGACTCAAAAAATAATTGAGTGTTAGCGGTTGCCAAAGGGCGGGCTAGCATTAATCAGCTCAAAAGGATAAGACAGATTATGACCATTGAAATTCTTGTTCCAGACCTACCAGAATCTGTTGCCGATGCAACGGTAGCAACATGGCACAAACAACCCGGTGATGCCGTTTCGCGTGACGATATCTTAGTGGAAATCGAAACCGATAAAGTCATTTTAGAAGTTCCTGCACCTGAAGATGGCGTATTAGAAGCGATCATTGAACAAGAAGGTGCCACGGTATTATCGAAGCAAGTGATTGCTAAGTTAAAACCTGGCGCAGTGGCGGGCGAACCGACCAAAGACACGACTGAGTCAACCGAAGCCTCTCCAGATAAACGCCATACGGCTGCGTTATCAGAAGAAACTAACGATGCGCTAAGCCCAGCGGTTCGTCGCTTAATGGCTGAGCACAGTCTTGAAGTCTCACAAGTAAAAGGCACCGGTGTCGGTGGTCGCATTACGCGTGAAGATGTGGATGCTCACCTTGCTAACGCGGCTAAAACCAGTGCAGCAACGACCGAAACGAAAGGCAGCGCAGAACTAGAAGCACCAGCGGCGGCGCGCACTCAAAAACGCGTACCAATGACTCGCTTACGCAAAACAGTAGCAAAACGCCTACTGGAAGCGAAAAATAGTACCGCGATGCTAACCACATTTAACGAAGTGAACATGAAACCTATCATGGATCTTCGCGCGCAATATAAAGATCAGTTTGAAAAACGTCACGACACTCGTTTAGGCTTTATGTCTTTCTACGTGAAAGCCGTGACAGAAGCACTTAAGCGTTACCCTGAAGTAAATGCTTCGATTGATGGTGATGATATTGTTTATCATAACTATTTTGATATCAGCATGGCGGTTTCAACCCCGCGCGGTTTAGTGACTCCAGTACTGAAAAACTGTGACTTACTCGGCTTTGCTGATATTGAAAAAGGCATTAAAGAGCTCGCCATCAAAGGTCGTGACGGCAAGCTGCAAGTGGAAGATTTAATGGGCGGTAACTTTACTATCACGAACGGTGGTGTGTTTGGTTCATTAATGTCTACCCCGATTATTAACCCGCCACAAGCAGCTATTTTAGGTATGCACAAAATTCAAGATCGCCCAATGGCCGTCAATGGCAAAGTAGAAATCCTGCCAATGATGTACCTTGCATTGTCTTATGATCACCGTTTAATTGATGGTCGTGAATCAGTGGGCTTCTTAGTCACAATTAAAGAATTGCTGGAAGATCCAGCTCGCTTATTACTTGACGTATAAGCGGATCTGATCCCGACTAAGTGAGCGTTTATCTAAACTAACGCTTAGTCGGCTCCCATATCAGATGAGCAACACCGAAAGACCCTACGAGATAGCATTTACGAAATAGCATTTTAGTGTAAATGCTAATGGAAATAATAATTCCTTACGGATAAAAAAAACGGAAGTAACACTATGAATTTGCATGAATATCAAGCGAAACAATTGTTTGCTGAATTTGGATTGCCTGTACCTGAAGGTTACGCTTGCGATACTCCACAACAAGCCGCTGATGCCGCAGGTAAAATTTCGGGTGATAAATGGGTAGTAAAATGCCAAGTTCACGCTGGCGGTCGCGGTAAAGCGGGCGGAGTTGAGCTGCATGATACTAAAGATGGCATTAAAGCATTTGCCACCAAATGGCTAGGCCGCAACCTAGTCACTTATCAAACTGATGCTAAAGGTCAGCCAGTACGTAAAATTTTGGTTGAAGCGGCGTCTGATATTGCTAACGAATTATACCTTGGCGCGGTGGTGGATCGCGGTTCTCGTAAAGTGGTTTTCATGGCCTCGACAGAAGGTGGCGTGGAAATTGAGAAAGTAGCAGAAGAAACGCCTCACCTTATTCACAAAGCGACAATCAATCCATTGGTCGGTCCTCAACCCTACCAAGGCCGTGAATTGGCGTTTAAATTAGGCTTAAAAGGCGACCAAATTAAACAATTCACTAAGATCTTTATGGGTCTAGGTGCGATGTTTGATAAATGTGATTTGGCCTTATTAGAAATTAACCCTCTAGTGGTGACGGGCAATGGTTCTTTAGTGTGTCTTGATGGCAAAATCACCATCGATTCAAATGCCATGTATCGTCATCCTAAATTGCGCGAAATGCATGATCCTACACAAGAAGATGAGCGCGAAGCGCATGCCGCTAAGTGGGAATTAAACTATGTTGCGCTGGATGGCAATATTGGTTGTATGGTCAATGGCGCAGGTTTGGCAATGGGCACCATGGATATCGTTAACTTGCATGGCGGTCAACCGGCGAACTTCCTTGATGTCGGCGGCGGCGCAACCAAAGAGCGCGTAACCGAAGCCTTTAAGATCATCTTGTCAGACGATAACGTTCAAGCGGTATTGGTGAATATCTTCGGCGGCATTGTTCGTTGTGATTTGATTGCAGAAGGCATTATCGGCGCGGTGGAAGAAGTTGGCGTAAAAGTACCGGTTGTGGTGCGCTTAGAAGGCAACAATGCTGAACTAGGTTCGAAGAAATTAGCTGAAAGTGGATTAAATATTATTGCAGCAACGTCATTAACGGAAGCTGCAGAGAAAGTTGTAGCTGCTGCGGAGGGTAAATAATGTCAGTATTAATTAATAAAGATACAAAAGTTATCTGCCAAGGTTTTACTGGTGGTCAAGGTACATTCCACTCAGAGCAAGCATTGGACTACGGCACTCAAATGGTGGGTGGTGTTTCTCCTGGTAAAGGCGGCACGGTTCACTTAGGTTTGCCGGTCTTTAATACCGTGCGTGAAGCTGTCGAAACCACAGGTGCAACCGCATCGGTTATCTATGTACCCGCGCCATTTTGTAAAGATGCGATTCTAGAAGCTATTGACGCGGGCATTAAGCTTATCGTTACTATCACCGAAGGTATTCCAACGCTTGATCTTGTCGATGTTAAGGTCTGCCTAGATGAAGCGGGTGTGGTGATGATTGGTCCTAACTGCCCAGGGGTGATCACTCCCGATGAATGTAAGATTGGTATCATGCCAGGACACATTCATAAGAAAGGTCGCGTCGGCATTGTGTCACGCTCAGGAACATTAACGTATGAAGCGGTAAAACAAACCACAGACGAAGGCTTTGGTCAATCGACTTGTGTTGGTATTGGTGGCGATCCGATCCCTGGCTCTAACTTTATTGATATCTTGAAGTTGTTCCAAGAAGATCCAGAAACTGAAGCGATTGTGATGATTGGCGAAATCGGCGGCACTGCTGAAGAAGAAGCGGCGGCTTATATCAAAGATCACGTCACCAAACCTGTAGTGTCTTACATTGCAGGGGTGACCGCTCCTGCTGGTAAGCGTATGGGCCATGCTGGCGCTATCATCTCTGGTGGTAAAGGCACGGCGGAAGATAAATTCCAAGCACTAGAAGCGGCTGGGGTTAAAACCGTGAAGAGCCTAGCCGATATTGGTAAAGCACTGCGCGAAATTACTGGTTGGTAATCAACCTTCATACTTCAAGCGGTCGCTTCAAGTATTGTAGGTAATGAGTAATAGAAAAAGGCCACTGAAAAGTGGCCTTTTTGTTGGTTTAAAGTTTTAAAAACAGATCACCTAAGCATTGGTTTTCTTAAATTGGCTAAGCATAAACAGCGCTGTAGCTGAAATCACCACCGAAGGGCCGGCGGGGGTGTCATAAAACCAAGATAAATTTAAGCCTGCAAAAACCGATACCACACCAATGCATGAGGCACCGATTGCCATTTGCTCGGGTGTTCGTGCAAATCGTCTTGCGGTGGCAGCGGGGATGATCAAGAGCGAGGTAATAATTAAAGCCCCAACAAACTTCATGCCAACTGCAATCACTAGTCCAACCAACAGCATTAATACCACTCGCATTAAAGGGACATTTACCCCTTCAACTCCGGCTAATTCTTCACTAATGGATGAGGATAATAAAGGCCGCCAAAAATACACCAGTAGCGATAGGGTCACAATACCGCCGATGTAAATAAAGATCAGATCAGATGGGCTAACGGCCAGTAAATCCCCAAACAAATAACTCATTAAATCGACACGAACATTATCTAAAAAGCTCACCGCCACCAAACCAAGAGACAGCGCACTGTGGGCTAAAATCCCCAATAAAGTATCAGTAGCGACTACTTTTTGTTCTTGCAGAGTAGCCAGGATCAAGGCAATGGCAAGACAGCAAACCACCAGAGAAAGGTATAAATTCACATCTAACAAGAAACCCAGTGCCAAACCAAGCAATGAGGCGTGCGCTAATGTATCGCCAAAATACGCCATCTTACGCCATACCACTAAAGACCCAAGTGGCCCCGCAATAATGGCGATACCTAAGCCGGCAAGAACGGAAGGGAAAAGTATATCAAACATAGATTATTGACCGCTTTTGGGTGTGTGTGATGAAGAATGTGAGCAATGTTGGTGCTCACAATCAGTAGCTTCATCTTCGATTGCCTCGCCAGATAAATCATGGTGATGATGATGCTGGTGGTGGTAAACCGCTAAAGTATCTTTGGCGGTTTGACCAAACATGGCAAGGTAAGAAGGGTGCTGAGTAATGGCTTCTGGTGCGCCAGAGCAACAAATATGATGTTGCAGACAAATAACTTCATCGGTTTGCGCCATCACTAAATGAAGATCGTGAGAGATCATAAATACTGCGCAACCAAATCGCTGGCGAATGGTGTTAATTAAGGCGTACAGTTCTATTTGGCCTTGTACATCAACCCCTTGCGCAGGTTCATCTAATACTAATAAATCGGGTCGTTGCAATAATGCTCGGGCTAATAATACTCGTTGGTTTTCACCACCAGACAGTTTATGCATATCATTCGTGGCTAAGTTTTCCGCCCCCACCAAACGCAACGATTCCATCCTCTCTTGAGTACTATAACGTCCTGCTAAGCTCAGAAATCGATCGACCGTTAACGGTAAGCTGTCGTTAAGTCTGAGTTTTTGCGGTACATAACCAATCCGAAGTTTTTTAATCCGCGTTATGCTGCCGCTATAGGTTTTATGTAGACCTAGCATCACTTTGACTAACGTTGATTTGCCGGCACCATTGGGACCGATCACTGTGGTGATCTGCCCTTTTTGGACGGTTAAACTAATATTACTTAACACCGCTTTATCATGAAACTTAACCGTGACGTCTTGTAATTGAATGAGATCAGACATGTTTAAACCAACTTGAGTAATTGTTATGTTATATAGTAACATTGCGGTCGCAGTTTACCAATACGCTGTATTTTATATAAGGGAGATGAAAATGCACCAAAGTATCGGAAGTAAATGGACAAAATTCACATTGGCGGTGGCAATATTGTTCACTTCGGCTCAAGCGATGAGCCAAGAGACAAAGCTAACTGTGATGACATCAATTAAACCTTTGCAGCTTATTACTCAAGAATTGACATTAGGTGTGACCGATACACAAGTACTGCTCAATGCGACTGCGTCTCCTCACGATTATGCATTACGACCATCTGATATGAGAAAAATTAAAGGTGCCGATCTATTTATTTGGGTTGGACCTGGTTTAGAATCCTTTTTAGAGAGCGCACTGGAAGGGAATACTAATACCTTACAACTTGATCAATCGGATCAAATTACTAAGTTGAAGTATGGTGAAGAAGGCGATCATGACCATGCCGACCATGACAGCCACGACCATGCCGCACATGAAGATCACGATGATGGCCATCACCATCACGGTGGCTATAATCCGCATTTATGGCTTGGTCCACAACAAGCACAACAAATGGCGAAAGTGATCAGTGATAAATTAATGGCACTGGATCCTGAACATAAAGCGACGTATCAAAAAAATTATCAAGCGTTTGTTACTCATCTTTCAGCCACAATTTCTGGAATTAAACAACAATTAGCCCCCGTGAAATCTCACGGCTATTATGTGTTTCATGATGCCTACAGTTATTATGAAAATTACTTTGGGCTAAATAACCTCGGGCATTTTACAGTTTCTCCCGATCGCCGACCTGGCGCTAAAACACTTATTACGATTAGAACTGCGTTGCAATCAGATAAAGCCTATTGTGTGTTTTCTGAACCGCAAATTTACTCCAGCCGTGATCGATTCTGTTACCAGAGGCACGAATGTAAAGCACGGCTCTTTGGATCCTTTAGCCACCGATTATCCGGTTAAACCAGGATCCTATTTTACCTTCCTACAAGATTTAGGGCATAGTTTCTCTACTTGTCTTACTCGCTAGGAAATCTGCTTGTTCAAATTGAACTTATTTCATCAATATAAACCACGCCACCTTATCCGGTGGGGGTGGTTTATTATTACTCGGACTGAGTTTAATCGCGGTCATTATTACTTTGGTTATCAAGCTTAGAACTCCTGATCTTGACAGCAAGCCACATTTCAATAACAGTCAACAGCAAAGTGAGCCTTATGATGCAGTGATCGAGCGCGATGACCCTGCATTTTTAGAGCAAGAAAAACAGTTCACTGGGCAGCAACACGCGCAATCAAACCTACCCGAACTTGTCCATACCACAAGTACACCCGATCTTATCCATAGCCATACCGTAACAGATGGTCAAAGCCTCAAAACTATTTTTGATTTATATGGTTTAAAGTCAGCGGATTTATTGGCCTTAATCAAAGCCAACTCCACACCGCGCTGCAAATAAAAGACAATCAAGTGATCGAGTGGCAATTAACCTCGACAGGCAAAATCGCATCATTATCCATTTTCCGCACCCCTAAATTAGTCAGTCAATTTCGTTGGGAAAATGGCCAATATCAGTATCGTCCATTGCGTAAAAAAGGCATTCATAAAACTCGAATTTACCGAGCCAGTATGGAAGGCAATTTTTTCCACACAGCTTCGGATATAGGGTTAACCCCACCACAAATACGCAGTATTTATCAAGCGTTGTATTGGGATATTGATGTTACTCGTCAAGCCAAATTAGGGGACCAGTTAAAGGTTGCTATTGCGCAGAATGTCATTGGAAATCAAATTGTCGGTCAAGGAAAAGTGATCGGAGTCAGTTATCGCACCCAGCATCAACACTGGTTATTACTACGGGCTGATAATGGGCAATTCTATGCTCCCGATGGTAGCAGTAATCAGAAAACCTTACGTCGTTGGCCGCTGTCACAGCCTTATAGGATCAGTTCTGATTTTTAATCCACAACGTTTAAATCCGGTCACACACCGAATTGCTCCGCATTATGGCACCGATCTCGCGGTACCCGTTGCCACACCAGTATTGGCGACAGGGGAAGGGCAGGTTGTACGAGTAGGGGAGCATCCCTTAGCTGGCTTATATGTAGTGATCAAAAATGGCCCAATTTACAGCACTCGCTTTTTACATTTGAGTCGAATTTTGGTTAAGGTAGGACAACAGGTTCACCAAAATGAAGTGATTGCTTTGTCAGGTAATACTGGTCGCTCTACTGGGCCTCATTTGCATTATGAATTAAGGAAAGAGGGGGTTCCGGTGAATGCAATGCTTGCACCTTTGCCGCAAGCAAGCGGGCTAACTCAACGGCAGAGCGCGCAATTTAAACAAAAAAATCGTGTATTAATTCATCAATTAAGTGATCCGTTTTAAAAAACAGCCCCAAAATAGTCGTTCTCCTTTCTTGTATTTCCTAACTAGGATAAATTAGACATTCATAATTATTAGCGCGAAATATCAATAAAAAAACCATCCCGCGCTGAGTTCTATTTATTTTGTGTTAAGGCTTGCTCGTGATGCTGCGTATTGGGCGTTTATTCGCATTACTGATGATTTCATTTTCAGTTAATGCACTAGATGCAAATTCAATTTTTTATCCGTTACCTAGCCAAACGCAAGGGCAATTCCTGACGGCCAAAAAATTGTTTCCAAATCCTAAAGGTGGTATCTGGGTTCAAGATATTCGCAATCATATTCATTTCTATGATGGGCAGCACCTACTCACCAATAAAAATCGAAGTCTGGATGGTAATACCGAAAATATGGTGTATGCCGATGGTGATTTTTGGTTCACAGAGGCGAATAAGCTTTATCGTTTATCGTCTGACGGTCAGCGTGATGTGGTGTTAAATTTAGTCAATGCGCAATCATTTATAAAGGTCGGCTATTCTAGTGGCAAGATCTGGGCATTTTCGGCAAAATTTTTTCATAGTTATGATTTAACCACCGGAAAAGTTCGTTCTATTCCAACGGTTGAGATCACGCAAGCAGCTATTGGGGAAGATGTTCAAATAGAATCGGCTGTTTTTAT
Source organism: Vibrio algicola (assembly GCF_009601765.2). NCBI lineage: Bacteria > Pseudomonadati > Pseudomonadota > Gammaproteobacteria > Vibrionales > Vibrionaceae > Vibrio > Vibrio algicola. Next base: position 1,659,351 of record NZ_CP045699.1, on the reverse strand, counting down.
TCATCAACACTGGGTGGTGAGTACTCAATATGCGGTTTTCTTATTGGGCGACACCGGGATAAAAAAGCTGACCGGTAATGAAATAACAGGCATCAATAAAATCTATTATGACCAACAACAAGATCGAATTTTATTGGCTACGCAAACAGGGGTTAAGTGGCTTAATGGAACCACAGGGGCGCTGCAACCACAAAGTATTGGGAGTGAAGATGTCACCAGTATCGCGATAAGCGCAACCGATTATTGGATAGGCACTCAAAATGGCTTGTTGGTTTATAATATTCACCAAGCTTCAACCACAATATTTCAAGCCAACTATCAAGATGATTATTCCCTCGCTAATAATTCGATTTTTGATCTGGCCTTAGATCAAAAAGGGGGGATATGGATAGCCACCGCGCGTGGAGTCAGTTATTACTCACAATCAAGTGCGATGTTTAAGCGCGTACGTTTTGGCACACAAAAAAATCAAATTCCATTTGGTCGAATTAACAATATGTTAGTTAATAATGATGGCGATAGTTGGTTGGCGACGACAACCGGGTTATATCGAATTCATGCTGCTAAAAATGGTGATAAAGCGGCCAAAGTAGAACGTATAATGACCGGAAATATTCGTAGTATTGTCAGAGTAAAAAGTCAATATTGGCTTACTCGGGATAATGAATTATGGTGTTTTGATCCGATCACCTACCATAATCAGAAAATCAATGTGGAGGAAGGCCGATTTAACGATACCATTACCCATTTAAGTGCGGATTCGGCACAAACGCTATGGTTTTCAACTGCATCTGGCTTGTATCGTTATTTCCCAACCAATAATAGTATAAAAAACTTTTCCCTGACTTGGATGCAAAAGGGCACGATTAACGGAGATATTACCGATTTATATGCGGATAAATATGGGCGGGTTTGGATAGGAACCGATCATGGTTTATATGAGTACCATAAAGGGCGTATTTTATTTGATACCTTTAGCGCAGAGTTTGGCGGTACCGACAGCATTAGTCAAGTGAGTGATAAAACGCTGTGGGCGGTGAATAACTATGGCGTGATCTCTATTGATATAGCCAAAAGCCGTGTCGTCCCCGTACCGCTGCAAGACTCGAATAGTTCGGCTTTATGTGTTGCAACGGCAGCCAATGGCACCTGGCTTGCCACGACCAAAGGAATCAGCTTTTATAATCCCGCAGGCTTATTAGTCAAACACTTCTCATCGCCTTTTGGCATGGTTTCAAATGAGTTTTTACCCGATGGCTGTGCGTTATCGCCCGATGGTAATCAATTGGTACTCAGCAGCAAACTTGGACTGGTTCAAGCCTCCACTCCACAGTTACTTATGGCTCAATTACCTGAAAATAATGTCATAGTTGGAGAAGTGTTACTTGATCGCTCTCGGGTGGCCATTTCTCCTAATCCAGACCGTGAATTACACTTGAGTTATGGTAAAAGTGTGACGTTTTTATTTGGGGTATTGCCGGATCTGGATGTGCCTCATTTACAATACCGATTAGTGGGTAGCCATAAACATGATTGGGTCTCCCTACAGGGCTCACAGGTGACGTTTAATAAATTAAGCCCTGGTAGCTACGCAATTGAATTTAAAGCTTTGTCTCAATTCGGTAGTAATAAAAAGAATACTCAATACCGTTTTATTATTGATAAACCTTGGTATTTAACCTCTTGGTTTGCCATTTTAACCATAGTGTTAATGCTGCTGCTAATTCTTGCTATTTTTGTTTGGCGCGCGCGAGCCATGATGAGCAAGAACATTCGTTTGCGTCGATTGATAAATTTGAAAACTAATCAATTGAAACATCAAAGTCAATTATTGATCAGCAGTAATGCCGAGTTACGCCGCCAAGCAGAGACTCGAGAATCACTAATTAATGAGGTCAGTGAAGAAGCGGCAGCGTGTATTGAAAATATTAAAATTAATATGGATCAATACTCAAAAAGTACGCAATTAGAGTTGTTACAACAATCGTTGAGCTACTTAGAACAAATCAGTCTTTTGCATTTATCCAGTGAGAAAAAAGTGATCCCTCAAGGCAAAATGGTGTCATTGGTGATTAAAGCCATTACTCAAGGTTGGCAATTGGATGCTGAAAATGCAGGTGTTAAATTGGTGGTATATGACGAGACACCAAATTGCATGATAAGAGTACGTTACGCGAATTTTGATACTGTATTGAATAGTTTACTGGCGAGTGCGTTGATACGGGCGAAGAAGGGTCAAGATGTTACCTTATCCACCAAGTTAAAAGATAATCAGCTACAAGTGATAGTGCAAGATCAAGGTATTGGGATTTCAGAGTCAGAAATTTTAGCTTATGAAGCTCAAGAATTCGGTCTCGACATTACGCCTATTACTCATAAACCTCTCAATACCACTCTAGCGGTGATGGCGGAATTAGTGCAACAAAATGGTGGAACCTTTAGCTTTACCACCAATACTATTACTCAGGTGACTCAATTAATCGTGACATGGCCGATTGATGGCTATCGAATAAATGCATTAGCAGAGGGTGTGATATCGACCAAATCAAGTGAGATTCTAGATACAGATGCCTTGGTTGATATGGAAGAAATTGATAGTAAGCACTTGCAAATTAATGGTAGTGAAGGGGATGATAAAGTCCTTATTGATCTTAAAGAGCAATGGCTAACCAAGGTATACGACTTGGTAGAGCAGAACTTTTCGGATCCTGATTTTGGCACCAGTGTGGCAGCCAAACTATTATTTGTTTCAGAGCGTAGCTTACAACGTAAATTTAAAAATTTAACGGAACGTTCCTTTATGGATTATTTGACTCAGTATCGTTTAGAAAAGGCGTGTGAAATGCTAATGTCGGGCTATAAAGTGGCTGATACCGCATTTGAATCCGGTTTTAACGACCCTTCTTACTTTAGCCAGCGCTTTAAAACCCACTTTGGGCTGACCCCTTCTAAATTTATTGAAAATACCCAACAAGATTAGCACTGTTGCTGATCAAGGCTGCTAGGCTTTTACAACCTTATCAATTCTATCTAATACCAATCAAATCAAAGGCAATCAACCGCAATATGGCACAATTTATGCCGTAATAGGTTGTTAGACGCAGTGATTGATTTGAATAGTGCTTATTTTAATAGGGAAATAAAGTAGATTTGTAATAGATAAAAAGGATAACTAAGAGGGTGACAACAAGTGCCATATTCAAGATATGGCACTCATCAGTCCAGAATAAAAAAAACGTGACACGGCCGGGGGGACTATGTCACGGGTGCCAACGACACCTTCGCTTGCTGCCGAGTGTATTGATTGCTCAACACACCTCAGGAATAAAATTCGTTAGGGTGTTCCCTATCGACAAGGTTATTTATAGCGCGACTGGGCTTAATTTGCGCATAAAAATAACGACAAGTTATCATGATAAAAGCGACAATATAAATTTTATTGAAAATAGCTGTTTTTATTCAATGGCTTATAGCCTGGTCCTTGTTGGTATAAATAAAAATAAACCCCATCACTTTTAGTTAAATTGACGTTTTTGACAATAGAGAACAATTTCAAATCTGACGTTTTTGACGGTGGTAATGAGAATAACTATCAAATAACAGGATAAATTGATATATATCAAAAAAAGTTACTGACTTTACCTGTATCATGAGTGAAAATAGGAATGGTTATCATTAATGGTTGGGTTTTACATGAAATTAAGTGAACTTAAAAGTGGGCAAAGTGCTCGCATTGTTGATCTATCAGAATTAACACCAGATATAAGGAAGAAACTGATGATCATGGGAATGCTGCCAAACACCCAAGTTAAGTTGATTCGTAAAGCGCCAATGGGTGATCCATTACAGGTCGAAGTCAGAGGGGTATCACTTGCTATCCGTGGCAAGATTGCCTCTGACATTGCAATAGAGGTAGAGGTATGAACTTTAATATTCTAACCGTTGGTAACCCTAATAGTGGTAAAACGACATTATTTAATGGTCTTACCGGTGCCAAGCAGCAAGTTGGCAATTGGGCGGGAGTCACGGTTGAGAAAAAAACCGGCTCATTTGAATTTAATGACGAATCCTTCAGTCTTACTGACCTGCCTGGTATCTATTCTTTAAACAGTGCCAATGATGCCAACAGTGTCGATGAATCTATTGCTTCTTCCGCTATTTCGTCTATGCCTGCCGATTTAATCATTAATGTGGTCGATGCCACCAGTTTAGAACGTAGCTTATATATGACACTGCAACTGCGTGAATTGGGCCGCCCAATGATCGTGGTGTTGAATAAATTAGATGCCCTACATCGTGAACGCCAAGAAATTGACGTTAAAGCACTGCAACAAGAGCTAGGTTGCCCCGTCTTTATACTGTCGGCGATTAATAAAAAGCAGGTGGCGCAATTTAAAGCCGACTTGCATAAGATTGCACATCAGAATTTACAGGTTGATGGATTAGTTCTTCATTATCCAGGCAACATAGAAGCGGCAATTGAGCAAATCAATCCACTGTGGCCTCAAGATGGTATTTTGCTTCCTCGTGCACTTTCTATTCGTGCAATCGAACAAGATGGTTTGGTGACAAAAACCCTTTCAGACCGTGATCAAGCGGTATTGGAGGCGTTAACTCAGCAACTCTCAGCAACAACCGATATCGATCTGGCGGTTACCAACAGTAAATTTGAATACTTGCATCAATTGTGTCATCAAGTTCGTCAATTAGATTCTTCATTCAGTAAGAGTTTTACCGAGAAACTCGATCAGTTTGTGCTCAATAAATGGTTTGGTATTCCGGTGTTTTTCGCCATCATGTATTTGATGTTTATGTTCTCCATCAATATCGGTAGTGCGTTTATCGATTTTTTTGATATTGGGGTCGGCGCATTATTGGTTGACGGCGGCCATCATTTATTAGATCCGCACTTACCTGTGTGGCTTGTGACTGTGATTGCGGATGGTTTTGGTGGTGGTATTCAAACCGTTGCTACCTTTATTCCGGTGATCGCTTGTTTGTATCTATTCTTAACCTTACTAGAAAGCTCTGGTTATATGGCGCGCGCTGCTTTCGTATTAGATAAAGTGATGCAAAAAATAGGCCTGCCAGGTAAAGCATTTGTGCCTCTTATTTTAGGTTTTGGCTGTAATGTGCCCGCTATTATGGCAACTCGCACTTTAGATCAAGAACGTGAGCGTAAACTGTCGGCGGCGATGGCACCATTTATGTCTTGTGGGGCGCGCCTACCGGTTTATACATTATTTGCCGCTGCATTCTTCCCAACCAATGGTCAAAACGTGGTATTTGCTTTATATCTACTGGGTATTTTAGCGGCAGTGTTTACCGGCTTAGTGTTGAAACACACCCTGTATCCAGGTAAGAGCACCAGCTTTATCATGGAAATTCCAGATTATGAAATTCCCACTTTGCGTAATGTGGTGCTAAAAACATGGCAGAAATTGAAACGCTTTGTTTTTGGTGCGGGTAAAACCATTGTATTGGTAGTGGCGGTGTTAAGTTTCTTTAATTCATGGGGTGTCGATGGTTCATTTGGTAACCAAGACAGCCAAAATTCGGTGCTATCCCATGCGGCAAAAGTAGTGACACCGGTATTATCTCCCATGGGGGTCGAGAAAGATAACTGGCCAGCAACGGTTGGTATTATTACCGGTATCTTTGCTAAAGAAGCGGTAGTGGGCACATTAAATAATTTATATTCCGACCCTTCAGGTGAAGAAGAAGAATTTAATTTAACCGCGAGTTTAATGGCTGCGCTGCAAAGTATTCCAGATAATTTAGCCGCGCTTAACTTCAGCGATCCATTAGGCATTGAAGTAGGCGATTTAGGCGATAAAGATGCAGCAGCGGCCGACCAAGGTGTGAGTAGCGGTGTGTTTGGAAATATTCAAGCTTACTTTGTTACCGGTGGCGCGGCGTTTGCCTATTTAGTCTTTATCTTATTATATACGCCATGTGCGGCGGCAATGGGGGCTTATGCGCGTGAATTTGGCCGTAATTATGCGATATTCATTGCATCTTGGACCATGTTTTTAGCTTATGCCTCGGCAGTGGTGGTCTATCAGGTTTCGAGCTTCGAGATGCACCCAATGATGAGTTCTATCTGGCTTGCGATCATCACGGTCATTTTATTGGCGGTATTCTTCACCATGAAACGCATCGGTGCTAAAGAGCAAAGCATGCGGATTGATATTGTGAACATCAGCTAGAAAAAGCGAGCCACACTTGAAGCAATAGTAATAGTAATAGTAATAAGTAGAAATTTAATGATTTATCAAAATTGAGTACAGAGAAAAGTGTCATAGACCATAGACGGACAGCCTTTCTCAAGCGACCAAGAACCAATCAGGGTCTTTTCGACGTATTCATATTGATCAAATATTAAGTGGAATAGGTATCATTAAAAATGCTCAGATCATCCGATCTGGGCATTTTTCTATCCGGAAGAAAAATCAAGTTGGAGTAAATGGAACCTGATGCAGGCTAAACGCTTGTTGCAATTGCTGAACTAATTGCTGTTGCGCGTCACAAGGGCGAGATCGTCCTTCGGTATTGCCCCACACTGGACCTGGCCAAGCAACGTCGCTTTCAAAACGTGCAATATGATGGATATGCAGTTGCGGCACCATATTACCCAGTGCGCCAAGATTGAGTTTCTTGGGTTTAAAGCTAAGCTCTAAAGCTTGAAAGACCACTTGAGATTCAAGTAAAAATTGCTGCTGATCCGGCATTGGCAGATGGTGTAATTCTTGTAATCCGGCCACTTTGGGCACTAAGATCACCCAAGGGCCAATGTGCTCTTTATGCAGTAAAGCGATGCTGAGTGGGAAATCACCAATAATATCAGTATCGGCTTGCAATTGAGGGTGTAATGTAAAGCTCATAGTGGACCTTCTCATCTTTTTAATTCTAGCGGATTGTTATACCATACCTTTTATATCAAATTAGGCGATCAATAATAATAATATGAGTAAATCAGAGACCAACTCCCCTCAAGCAGCAACCACAGATAAGCATCTTTATAATCCAACCTTTGAATGGCGCTTTTTGCATCCTCGTCATTGGCTAACTTGGATAGGCTTATTTTTTGCTGTGTTTTTAGCTTTCATCCCGCATCGTCTACGTGATCGTTTGGCCGCTAAGTTGTCTCGTCTAGCCTTAAGGCGAGAAGGTGGGCCGATGAAAAAAGCGCGCTTAAATTTACTCAATTGCTTTCCCGAGAAATCTGATCAAGAACGTCAAAAGCTGATTGAAGATTGTCTGGCGACCGCAGGGCAATTTATGTTTGGTTATCCAGAGCTTTTGTTGCGTAGCCGTAAGCATAACCAGTCGCGTGGTGTGGTGCATGGTGGTGAAAACCTATTCCCATTATTGGATAAAGGCGAGAAGGTCATTGCGTTAGTGCCACACTTTTGGGCAATTGATTACGCTGCCGTCATGATTGCCGCGCAAGGCTACCAAGTTTCCTCGATTGTCAAAGAGCAGCGTGAACCTATTACTAACTGGCTTATTCACCGTCAACGTATGCAATATGGCGGTAAAATTTATGAGCGCAGTGTCGGCATTAAACCGTTTTTAAGAAGCGTTAAAGACGGGTATTTAGGCTATTACTTACCAGATGAAGATCATGGCGCGCAAAATTCAGTCTTTGTGCCTTTCTTTGCCACCCAAAAAGCGACCTTAAAAGGTTTCGGTAAAGTCGCGAAACTCAGTCGTGCTAAAGTGGTGCCAATGCTTCCGGCCTATAATGCCGAGTTGGGTAAATACGAATTGCATATTCTGCCGGTGATTGAAAATTTGCCGAGTGGCGATGAAGAAACTGATGCCCGAGCGATGAACAAAGCGGTGGAAGATTTGGTTAACATCGATCCTAAACAATACATGTGGATTTTAAACTTACTGCGCACCCGACCGGATGGTACAAGATTGTATTAAGTGTATTAAGTGTATTGAGTTTCCGCTTATATTTGAAATGATGCTTTAATCGCGGTATTCAAATATTCAATGAAATTGGTATAAAAATGCCCATAACGACATGATCGTTATGGGCATTTTTTATAGCCGACTGAGTAGAGTCAGTTCAGTTGTTTACATACGTTCTAGCGTTTCAATGCCTAATAAGTCTAAACCTTGCTTGATGGTTTTAGCCGTTAGTGCAGCCAATTTTAAGCGGCTTTGTTTAACGGTGTCATCTTGATTGTTTAGAATTGGGCAAGCTTCGTAGAAACTTGAGAACTGACCCGCTAATTCAAACAAGTAGCTACACATTAGGTGCGGTTGACCTTCTTTGGCGACCGATTGAACCGCTTCATCAAATTGCAGTAATTTAGATACTAGCGCTTTTTCACGCTCGTCACCGATGAGGATCTCACCGGTTAGGCTGTTCATATCAATGTTTGCTTTAGCAAAAATAGAGGCTACGCGGGTATAAGCGTATTGCATGTAAGGCGCAGTATTGCCTTCAAATGCCAACATGTTATCCCAATCGAAGATGTAATCTGTGGTGCGGTGTTTTGATAGATCAGAATACTTAACCGCAGCCATGGCGACTGTGTTGGCAATCTTGGCTTTTTCTTCGGTCGCAAGATCAGGGTTTTTCTCTTCAATCAGTTTTTGTGCACGTTCACAGGCTTCATCGAGTAAATCAGCGAGACGAACCGTACCACCGGCGCGAGTTTTAAATGGACGACCATCTTTACCAAGCATCATACCAAACGCATGGTGTTCTAATGATACCGACTCTGGCACATAGCCCGCTTTACGCACGATAGACCAAGCTTGCATTAAGTGCTGGTGCTGACGTGAATCAATAAAGTAAAGCACGCGATCTGCGCCGAGGGTTTCGTAGCGGTATTTAGCGCAAGCAATGTCGGTGGTGGTGTATAAGAAGCCACCATCACGTTTTTGCACGATAACGCCCATCGGATCGCCATCTTTATTTTTGTATTCATCAAGGAAAACCACTTGTGCGCCATCACTTTCAACCGCCAAGCCTTTTTCTTTTAGATCGCTCACAATCACAGACAACATAGGGTTGTACATGCTTTCGCCCATGACGTTTTCACGCGTCAGAGAAACATTTAAGCGATCGTAGTTAAGTTGATTTTGGATCATGGTCACATCGACCAGTTTTTTCCACATCTTAGCGCAATGCTCATCGCCACTTTGCAGTTTCACCACATAAGCACGCGCGCGAATCGCAAACGCTTCATCTTCATCATATAATTTTTTCGATTCGCGATAGAAGCCTTCAAGATCGGCCAGTTCCATCGACACTTCACCTTGCTCTTTTTCAACGCGTTCAAGGTTGGCAATCAACATACCAAATTGAGTTCCCCAATCACCAATGTGGTTGGCACGGATAACATTGTGACCTAAAAACTCAAGGGTACGAACCACCGCGTCACCAATGATGGTTGAGCGTAAGTGGCCAACGTGCATTTCTTTGGCAACGTTTGGTGCAGAGTAATCGGCAACGATGGTTTGAGCTTGCTCAGCCGCAACCCCTAAACGCTCATCAGACAATGCGCTAGAGGCTTGTTTGGCTAAAAATTCAGGGTCTAAAAAGATATTAATAAAGCCCGGACCTGCGATCTCAGTTTTATTAGCAATGCCATCGAGATCAAGTACGTCTAATACTTTTTGCGCAAACTCACGCGGATTCATGCCTAATTTTTTTGCAACGCCCATAACTCCATTCGCTTGGTAGTCACCAAATTGGGCTTTGGCTGATTGACGAACAGCGGCAGGGCTTCCTGCAGGAGCGCCAGCGGCTTCTAAGGCTTGAGATACTTTGTCATTGATCAGTGCTGCAATATTCACACGTGCTTCCTATGGTAATGTCTGGATTGAAAAACAAAGCTTCAATCGAGCGCAAATTTTTAATCAGAAAATGTGAACTATGATACCAAATAATAGAAGGTTATTAAAAAATAAATCGTCATTTTTATCTATTGGTGACAAATGGCTTAGGTTACACTCTTCTAGCGTCTTTAACTTGCTTTAAAAGGAATGGAATTTTGTCTTCTTCATTGTCGAAACCTCAATCAATAACGACCGAGCAATCAATAGAAAAAGAACCGCTTATTGATCCGCTTATTCAACAACTCAGCCCCGCGGCTATGGCGTTGTCAGTGGTTGATTTTTGGCAAAAAATGGACGCATTAGCCCAATTGATTGGTTTGGATTACCACGATCTAAAAGCCGACCATTTAGCGATGCGGATTAACGATCAAGTTGTGGCGGAACAAGTTCATCGAGCTTGGTTGAGTGAAGGACAACAAATATCCAATGCGATGATCAACGGTCGCGCTATTATTGTGATCCATTTAGATTCAGCCTTGCAAGTGACTGACCACAAGATCGACTGTTTAGAGTTACCTTATCCCAGCGACAAAGCCTACCCACAGCAAGGTTGGGAGCATGTGGAATTTGTGGTACCAAGTAAAGCCCAAACTGCAGAGCAATTAGTCGAGCAGATTAAACGTCAGTTTCCGTTAATGGCCAAGAAATGGGGGAGATTTGCCGAACTTGGGGTCAAAGTGAAGTTATCGAGCCCGCAAGGCGCGGGGGAACGCTTGGTCAATCCGACCGTGGCATTTAAGCATCAAGGCGTGTGTATTAAACTGCATCCACATAGCCTGCAAGCGGTGATCGCCAGTGAGGCGAAATAGTCGTTATCCTATGAGATAGAAGGTCGTGAATACAGAGAGATTCTTAATATTGAGAATGGGGCGCTATTAACAACGATGATGAGTTTCTCAGTAGTTTTTTAATGCCTAGCCTAAAAAGATGACGTGATTTTTTTAGGCTCGGTTGCAATGCATCAAATCTCACTAGACAAAATATCGGCTCGAACAAAAGTAACGCTCAAACAAGCATCGGGTTTTACCTTAATGGAAGCTATTATTGGCTGCGTGGTGCTGAGCGTATTATTGGTAGCAAGCGTGCCCTCGTTACAGGATTTATTTGAAAAGCTTAAAATGCGCAGCTTAGCCAATGAAGTGACCAATATCGTGATGATGGCCAAGACCGAAGCGGTGTTTAAGCGGCATCCGGTGTGGCTGCACTTTGTACAAAAAACCAATAGCGCAATTTATCAAGGTGGTTGGGTGTTTAGCCTACAGAACAATAATGCCACGGTGGATTATACCACCTCCAAACACGGCGCCATTTATTACCTTAATGGTGAGCGCTTTAAAAATATCAGCGTTTTCTCAACCCTTAACTTCCACAAAATTAAATTTGACCAAGTTCATGGTAAACCAATGGGGGTGGCAAGAAGTTTTACTTTCTACATCGACCCCGCTCGCGGTTTAAAAGTGAATCTGCATAATATTACCGGCCGAGTCCGAGTGTGCGGTATTAATATTGCTAACCAAGGCAACAGTGACAAATATTATTATGGTTACCCAGAGTGCTGAGTGGTTGTCTTTCTTCGTAACCAACAGCCTCTACCAACACCCATCGACAGCAACACCCGCTTTGTTTGCCGTGCCCACAGAACCTGCGTTTAAGCTTAAGGTGCCACATTTGTCTTTTATTTGGGGGGAGTTTTTTCTTGGCACTGCCTTGATGGTATAAGCCTCCATGTTTGTTGCCGAACTTTCTGTCACAGAAAATGTATAGCGTTCGCTGTCAGTATCACAAAAGTCACAACTGCCACCTGAAACGATGGTTGCAGAATTATAAGCTCCAATCTTGCTTTTACTCAGTTCCATTTCAATTTGGATCTTCAACATATCTGCCATTGCCGAAGAACGGTGTCCTTTCAGTACATGTTCTTGATAGCTTGGATAGGTGATAGCGGCTAGCACACCAATGATGGCGACCACTATCAATAATTCGATCAATGTCATTCCTTTATGTCGCTTGGTGTTTTGCATACATCCATTTTTACGAATCATTTCTATAAGTTCCTTCTGTAAACTTCGACCATTGTTATTAAGTGTTAGCATCAGTTCAACCAAAAAACTCAGGATGTAACCAGTTGCAAAAGAATTTGGGAATGGAACGAGGGTTTTCCCTCATAGAATTGATGATAACCATCGTAGTGATGACCATTTTGCTGGCAGTAGTGGCACCCTCGATGGGCTATTTCAATGAAAAAGCAAAAATGCAGCGCCTAGCGAATGAATTAAGCGGTTTTCTTATTCAAGCTCGCTCAGAAGCAGTGATGCAAAATAAAACCTTGTACTTATCTTTTTTGCCTAACACTCCATTAGGCTCTGCTCCAACCACTTACGATGGTAAATGGGGACTAGCGCTGCGAGCCTCAAGTGCGATTCCAGGCAGCCTAGCCGCGCAACAAAACAATGCTGAAATGTATTTATCGGGTATGGCATTTAAAAATATGACTATCTCTACCAATAACCATTGGCCAGCATTAGATAGTGTCAATGGACGACCTGAAGGGGGTAGTAATTCTGAAGTGACGTTTTCTATTGATACAGAGAAAAAATTGAAAATTATTCAGGAAGGTATTTCTGGCCGAGTCAATATTTGTGGAGTAGGAGGAGATCTTTATGGCTATCCGGGATGTTAAGTCGCAATGTAACCGGTCATTAAAGCAACAGGCAGGCATGTCTTTGATTGAATTGTTGGTTGCTTCTACCATTGGTATTTTAGCGATCATGGCGGTGGGCAGCATGTTTATCTCTGGCCAAAAACTGGCGACGGAACGCAGCTTAAAGTTATTAGTACTGCAAAATATGAATGATGCAATGCGCTATATAAAAGAAGATGCACAGCGCGCAGGTTTTAACGGTAATAATGGCAGTTCATTGATTTTGTCGGGTGCCAGTGAGGTGATCACGGTGACGTCATCTGCGGTGGGAGCGACCTTGGCTTATATCTATGAAAATAATAATGGTGATATTACTTACACTAAATTCACCGGAGATACAGGAACTAAAAAATTAGGTATCTGCACTAAAACTAATATCAGCCGTGTATCACCAGTAATGCCTACATGTAGCGCAATAGGTGAGCCAGGGTTATCGCTTATGGATGATAGTCGAGTGATATTGAGCCAATTTGTTATTGATGAAACACCATTAGGCAACAGTGTTAGTTCTGCTTATTTCACTATCACAATGAAAGCAAAGCTCGCAAGCCCGCCAACATCTGGTCAGGATTATGAACAAACAATGGTAACCAAAATCAAACAAAGGAATTGGCAGTGATGAAACATCAAAAAGGCGCGGTGACATTACTCTATACCGCCATGCTGTTGATTGCGATTTTGACTCTTTCAATTGCGTCGTATAAGAATGTTTTCTTTCAAGCCAAGCGTGCGCAAAATGAAATTACTTCACGACAACTACATTGGGCTGCGGAAGGGGGATTGGAGTGTGCTTTTGCTGAGATTCAAGCATTAAAAGCGTTACCAACTGATTTTTTAAACTGTTTAAGTTTAAGTGGTGCTGAGATCACACCAGATATAGGTTCACCATTAATACTCAATTCTTATTATGGAAACACAAATATCAAAAAAACAGTTTTAATGCCAGGGAATAGGAGCTCTGGGGCACTTAAGTCATCCTCAAACCTATATTTTAAAGGTTCTTTTAATTTCCTTCCAGATCCTGGGAGTCTATCCGCGACAGCGGATAAATGGGAATGCATGGCTGTACGATATAAAAATATATTTGAATTATTTGGCACTATAGGAAATAGTCAATTTGTTGCAAACCAACCTTATAGTGGCTTCCCTACAGGCCAAAGTTGTGTCGCAGATCATTGGACCCATGCTGCACTTAGGATATCCGATACTAAAAATGATTTCTTTCAAGATATTAATCTAGAACCTTTTGAAGATCTTTTTGGTACACCAAGAAATGAATGGATGGATGTGATGTATGATGAAAATTTTGCTCGTATCCCATCAGGGTTAGGTGATGTAAAACCTAGTAATGGTGTGCTTCCAATTAGCACTCAGTACTTAACAGATTGTGCTGATAAAATTGTTGACCAAGTTAATGATGGTAAAGATTTAATTTGGATTTATGGTAGTTGTGAGTTGGCGAATGATTCAACAACCTCTAGAACTGACTTAGATAAAATAGAAACAGCGATAGATAATAAATTTCCTGGTGCTGGAATTGTCTTAGTTATACAGGATGGTATATTTTCAGTAAAAGGGGCGCATGAATTCCCTGGAATGATATATCACTTTGAATCTGTACCATCTGCATATACTCCTAGCAGTACTATTTGGGATACGATGCTCTCTCATCAAGGTAATCCTATACCTTCCGCTGTCCCTTTAGATAAAACTATGTACTACCAATCAGGATCATTTGTTCCACTTGGAGGATATGTGATGGATGCTCCTGGCAAATACGCTGTCTTTGGTTCATCAATGAATTTTCGTTATAACAGAGATGTTGTGGAGAATGCGTTGAATAAAATAAGAAAAATAAAATGGCTAAAAGGATCTTGGCATGACTTCTAAACAGCAAGGCTTTAGCCTCATTGAAGTATTGATCGCTTTTTTGGTATTGGTGTTTGGTGTGATCGGTTTAATTAAACTGCAAAGCTACATGGAGCGCCAATCGGATTATGCTATCCACAGTATACGCGGGCTGCACTTGGCTGAAGCGAAGCTAGAGTTATTTCGTACTCGTTCAATTAGTGGAGCCAATGGAACCTTAGCATATAGCGATATTGGCAGTGGTTGTGAAATTGTACTAGGCAATGACTCGGTAAGTACGACAATTATTAGCGGGGGAAGTTGTACTTTACCGTCAACTTCGGGAGCCTATCAAGTGACATGGACAGTAGGTGAATCGTTATCTGGTGCGTTAAAAACGATAGATATGAACAGCAGTTGGAAAGGTCGTTGGAACGAAACTCAAAGCCTTGCTCTCAAAACTATGCTGTCGAAATATAACGAGTTTGATAATTAATAGCGTCAAAACCCGTCATCCCATGCATGAGCCGAAGCGAAGAGACAGGGGATCTCGCTTTGGGCTGCCGCAATAAAGAAAAAAGCGAGATCACGGTTAACCCATGCCTCGCTTTTTCAAAAACGTTATTGTTAAGATATGACCTTACAAAATCACCGTCTTATTGCCGTAAACAAACACATGGTCATTGACCACCTTGTTTAACGCCTTGCTTAATACATTCTTCTCCACATCCCGGCCCGCTTGCGCCATATCACTGGCACTAAAGTTATGATCCACTGGGATCACGTCTTGCTTAATGATAGGGCCTTCATCGAGATCGTTAGTAACAAAGTGCGCGGTCGCACCAATGATTTTTACGCCGCGATCAAATGCTTGTTGATATGGTTTCGCGCCAATAAACGCAGGTAAAAAGCTGTGGTGGATATTAATAATTTTATGCGGAAATTGCGCCACAAAATTGGCGGTGAGCACTCGCATGTATTTGGCCAATACCACATAACGCGGATCGTAAGATTTAATCACATCGAGCATTTTGTCTTCATGCTGCTCGCGAGTTAAACCTTCGTGTGAAATATGATGATACGGAATATCAAAACGTTCCGTTAAGGTTTGCAGCTTGTCGTAGTTTCCGACCACCGCTGCAATCTCAACATCTAAGCTACCATCGTAGGCTTTCATTAAAATATCACCCAAACAATGGGCTTCTTTGGTGACCATGATCACCACTTTTTTACGTGATGAGCTGATAAGCGAGCGCTTGCTGTTGGTTGGCAACGCTTGATCTAAATCGGCTAATAATTCGTCATCATGGAAAATGCCTTCCAGTTCAGTGCGCATAAAGAAGTGGCCACTGGCGTTATCAACAAACTCATTATTGTGGATGATATTGAGTTTATGTTGGTAACAAATATTAGTGATTTTTGCGATTAAGCCGTATTCATCGCTACAATGAGTGAGCAGGGTTTTACGTTCTGTGTTTAGCATACTGCTTCCAAATATAAAGAGGTTGATAGAGATCACATACTGATAATCTAACGGTCATTGAACTTTTAGGCAAGCATATCAAGCGAGCTTGGTACGACAACCCGCCATTATTCCGATCGGTTTCAATCACATTCATTTCACCTGTTGCTTAAAGCTGTCATAATTGCGCTAATTTCTTTTTAAGACAAGATGCGATGATAGCCAAAACATTCTCAGCCTCCGGCGCATTAGGTAAAGCCATTCCCGGTTTTCAACCACGGCAGCCGCAAATCGATATGGCGCAAGCGGTGCAAGATGCGATCACTCATCAACATCAATTAGTGGTGGAAGCGGGCACGGGGACAGGTAAAACGTTTGCCTACCTGGTTCCTGCATTATTAAGTGGCAAGAAAGTTATCATCAGCACTGGATCAAAAAATCTGCAAGAACAACTGTTTCACCGTGACTTACCTAAAATGGTCGATGCACTCGGGTTTATGGGCTATGTAGCGCTGCTAAAAGGGCGATCTAACTATTTGTGTCTTGATCGACTCAGTCGTCAGCTGGTGGAAAGCCACAGCAATGAAGCCGACCCTGAGTTACTGACTCATTTAGTGAAAGTTCGAGCTTGGTCATCCAGCAGTAAAAGTGGCGATTTAGGCGAATGTGATGACATTGCCGAAGACAGCCCAGTGATCGCAACCATTACTTCAACCAATGATAATTGTTTAGGCAAAGAATGCCCCAGTTATCAAGATTGTTTTGTTTTGAAAGCGCGTAAAAAAGCGATGGACGCTGATGTCGTGGTGGTCAATCATCATTTGTTTTTGGCCGATCTCGCGATCAAAGAAACTGGCTTTGGTGAGCTTATTCCTGAGGCCGATGTATTTATCTTTGATGAAGCGCATCAAGTGCCCGATATTGCCAGTCAGTATTTTGGCCAGTCGATTTCCAGTCGTCAAATGCAAGAGTTGGCCAAAGACATTGAAATTGGTTATCGCACCGAAGCCAAAGACATGCGCCAGTTGCAAAAAATAGCGCTCAAGATCACTCAAACCTTTATGGATCTACGGATTATTTTGGGTGAAACCAATGCTCAAATGCGTGGCAATTGGCGAGAAGCAATTAAATCGGTCGCTGTGCAGCGTGAAATTAAACGTTTGCATGAGGCGCTTGATTTAGCTTTGGAAGTGTTAAAAATCGCCTTAGGTCGTAGCCAGCTATTAGATACCGCTTATGAACGTGCCAGTTTGATCAAAAATCGATTATTGCGAGTGTGTGACACCAGTATTACCGGCTATTCATATTGGTATGAATGTTCGCCGCGTCACTTTACGCTGCATATTACCCCGCTGTCGGTGGCGGATAAATTTCAGGAACAAATTGAACAAAAGCAAGGCGCTTGGATCTTCACTTCGGCGACCTTAGCGGTCAAAGATGATTTTAGTCACTTTACTCAACGGCTTGGCATTACGCCTAAGCAGCAATTTACTCTGCCAAGCCCGTTTGATTATCCTAACCAAGCGTTATTATGTGTGCCTCGTTACTTACCTGAGCCCAATAGTGTTGGTTTGGCGGACAAACTGGCCGAGATGTTAGCACCGGTGATCGTCGCTAATAAAGGACGTTGTTTCTTCTTGTGCACCTCGCATAAAATGATGCGTCAGCTAGCGGATTTATTTCGGGAGTCGTTAGATCTTCCGGTTTTAGTGCAAGGCGAAACCAGTAAGCAAAAACTGCTAAACGAGTTTATGCAGTTAGGTAATGCGGTGTTAGTCGCTACTGGCGCGTTTTGGGAAGGGATAGATGTTAGAGGCGACACCTTAAGCTGTGTTATTATCGACAAATTACCCTTTACCGCTCCAGATGATCCACTGTTAAAGGCGCGAATTGAAGATTGCCGTTTAAAAGGCGGAGAACCTTTTGCACAAGTACAATTGCCCGATGCGGTGATCACCTTAAAGCAAGGAGTGGGGCGATTAATTCGCGATGAAACCGATAAAGGTGTGCTGATCATTTGTGATAATCGATTAGTCACACGCGATTACGGCGGCTTATTTTTACAAAGTTTGCCACCGATCCCACGCACTCGGGATCTCAATAAAGTGTCCCAGTTTTTATTGACACAATAATCGCGCTATAGAGAAAAAATACCGTTTGATCTGTGTTATTGATGAAGAAAAGAACAACAGTAGAAAGTGATACTTTCTCAGTGCCCTGTGAGGGTTAGATGTTTTTCGCAATCGGCAGCACGGTTTGGATGTTGAGAACATTATTCTATTTAAAACTAAAATAAATTAGCTTGAGGCTTACATGAGCGCAAAAATTCTTGCCTTAGATACATCAACAGAAAATTGCTCTGTTGCATTAATGATTAACGACCAACTTTATACGCGCAGTGAAATTGCGCCGCGTGATCACACCAAAAAAATTCTACCTATGGTCGATGAAGTACTCAAAGAAGCAGGCGTGTCATTACATGATTTAGATGCGCTGGCGTTTGGTCGCGGACCGGGCAGCTTTACCGGCGTTCGTATTGGCATCGGTATTGCGCAAGGTTTAGCTTTTGGCGCTGAGTTGCCGATGATTGGTATTTCAACGCTTGCTGCTATGGCGCAGGCAACTTACCGTCAGCATCAATCAGAGAAAGTGGTCGCAGCCATTGATGCCCGCATGAGTGAGATTTATTGGGGACAATACCAACGTCAAACCGATGGTCAATGGAGTGCGATCGCGATTGATGATGGTCAGGCTGAATGTGTGATCCCGCCAAGTGAACTTGTTGCCCATCTTGTTAAGGCACAAGGGGATTGGACTCAAGCCGGTACTGGTTGGCAGGCGTATCAAGAGCCACTGGCAGATTTACCTTTGTCACAAGTACAAGGTGATGTTTTATACCCTGAAGCGCAAGATATTGCGGTATTGGCTCAGTTTGAATGGCGCAAAGGCAATAGCGTAGAAGCTGAACAAGCAAGCCCGACTTATCTGCGTGATAAAGTCACCTGGAAAAAACTGCCTGGGCGTGAGTAAGCGATTTGAATTTAATCCATGTTACTTGCTTACAAGAAACCCGCATTAGCTTACCTCATTTGTGCCTTGCGGGTTTAGAACATAGCACGGCGCAAGATGCCGATATAAGCGTGGTTTTTATTCATGGTTGGCTAGATAACGCCGCCAGTTTCACCTCATTGCTTGAGCAATTACCGCCCTCAATCGACAATAACAAGATGCATTACTTGGCGATTGATTTACCTGGGCATGGTTTATCTCAGCATAAATCGACGAGTAATTTTTATCCATTTCACGACTATATCTCCGATATTCAGCAATTATTACGCCAAATAGCGCCCAAAAACCTGATTTTAGTCGGTCATTCACTTGGTGCTTTGATCGCAAGTTGTTATAGTGCCGCCTTCCCAGAAAATGTGCTGGCTTTGATTCAAATTGAAGGGTTAGGGCCATTAGCCGAATCGGCGGACAACAGTGTGCAACGTCTGCGTAAAGGGATACTCAACCGACAAAGATTTGCGGCTAAACCATTACGCGGTTATGACTCGAAAGCGCAAGCCTTACAACACCGAATGCATGCCAACCAATTAAGCGCTGATCAACTTGAGCCTTTAATTACTCGTGGTTGTGTGTTTGATGGTGAGCGTTGGCAATGGCGATACGATCCTAAACTTCGTTGTGATTCTTTGTACCGTATGACCCAAGATCAAGCACTCAATTATTTAGAGGCAGTGGTATGCCCTAATTTATTGATATTAGGTACCGAGGGTTATCCCGCTATCAAACAAGCGACCCAACGAATACCAAGTTTAACTAACATACAACAAGTGGAGGTTGAAGGTGGGCATCATTGTCATCTACAACAACCGCACAAAACTGCTCAGCTCATTGAGCAATTTATCCAACAGTTTGAACTGGATTCGACAATCACTAAAAATGTTGAGTCAAAGTGTGATTCAAGCAAATGAGATTTTTGTTAATAGTGCGTAACCTGTTTCAATAGCATTAGCTGCTTGAGATGGAAAATAATCATTGCCTAAAATGAAAATACTCGTTGCTTAAGATAACAATAAGAAAGGAAATTAACGTGGAAAAAGCGTGGCTAAAACGTTACCCAAAAGACGTACCTGAAACAATCAACCCAGATCAATATTCTTCGCTCGTCGATATGTTTGAGCAATCGGTACATAAATTTGCCGACCAACCTGCCTTTATGAATATGGGCTCGGTGATGACCTACCGTAAACTCGAAGAGCGCAGTCGTGCTTTTGCGGCCTATTTACAAAATGATCTCAAATTGAAGAAAGGGGATCGTGTCGCATTAATGATGCCAAACGTACTGCAATACCCGATTGCGTTGTTCGGTATTTTACGCGCCGGTATGATCGCGGTTAACGTCAACCCGCTGTATACCCCACGCGAATTAGAACACCAACTTAGCGATGCCGATGCTAAAGCGATCGTGATCGTCTCGAACTTTGCCCATACCTTAGAAAAAGCGGTCGCCAATACCCCCATTAAACACGTTATCTTAACGAGTCTTGGGCAAATGCTGCCGAAAGTGAAAGGGACTGTGGTCGATTTCGTGGTTAAGTACGTCAAAGGTATGGTGCCAAAATATCATTTACCCGGTGCCATTTCTTTTCGTAAAGCGTTGTACCGTGGTCGCCGTTTGCAATATGTTAAACCATTTATTGAGGGCGATGATATTGCGTTCTTACAATATACGGGTGGCACAACCGGCGTTGCCAAAGGCGCGATTTTAACCCACCGTAATATGGTGGCGAACGTACTGCAAGCCAAAGGGGCCTATGGCACATTCCTACGCGATGGTCGTGAATTAGTGGTCACCGCGCTGCCGCTATACCATGTGTTTGCACTAACGATAAACTGCTTATTATTCTTGGAAGTGGGTGGACGTAACTTGCTGATCACTAACCCAAGAGATATTCCGACCTTTGTTAAAGAGTTAGATAAATACCCATTTACCGCCATTACAGGGGTGAACACCTTATTTAATGCATTAGTCAATAATGAAGATTTTAAAGAATTAGATTTTAGCCATTTACGTTTCGCGGTTGGCGGCGGCATGGCTGTGCAACGTGCAGTGGCCGAAAAATGGCATAACATTACCAATCGCTACTTGCTAGAAGGCTACGGTTTAACTGAGTGTTCACCATTAGTAGCAGCCTATCCGCATGATTTAACCGACTATAATGGTTCGATTGGTTTACCAATGCCATCGACGGATGTGCGTATTATCGATGATGAAGGGAATGTCTTGGCGTTTGATCAAACTGGTGAGCTGCAAGTGCGTGGCCCACAAGTGATGGAAGGCTATTGGAAACGGGCCGAAGCGACCAAAGAAGTGATCACCCAAGATGGTTGGTTATCGACTGGCGATATTGTGCGCTTTGATGACGAAGGCTTTATGTTTATTGTCGATCGTAAAAAAGACATGATCTTAGTCTCCGGTTTTAATGTTTATCCCAATGAGATTGAAGACGTGGTGGCGATGCACAGTAAAGTGCTCGAAGTAGCTGCCATTGGTCAACCGAGTGAGAACTCTGGTGAGATCGTAAAAATTTATGTAGTAAAAAGTGATGCGAGCCTAAATAAAGATGAGTTGATTGCCCACTGTCGCGAGCACTTAACCGGCTATAAAATACCAAAAGTGGTTGAATTTAGAGATGAGTTGCCAAAAAGTAATGTTGGTAAGATCTTGCGCCGTGAGTTGCGTGATGAAAATATTGCAAATCTTGATAAATCAGCGTCGCAAAAAACAGCTTGAACATAAAGTAAATTAATTAAATTATTATATTGTATCCAATGCCAGCAACGATTTAGCTGGCATTGTTGTACTTTAAAAAGGATTGTTGTGAATTATAAAATAATTACCACTACGGAAGCACTAGAACTTGTATGCCAACAGGCTCGTTTAGTCGATGTTGTGATGCTCGATACTGAATTTGTCCGTACCCGCACCTATTATCCTCAACTTGGTTTGATTCAGTTGTACGATGGTGAGCAACTGGCATTGATTGATCCGGTCGCGATTGACGATATGTCCGCTTTAGCCTCGCTATTAAAAGATGAGTCGGTACTTAAAGTGCTGCATGCTTGTGGCGAAGATCTTGAAGTATTCCAACACGCCTTTAAGTGCATCCCAACACCGATGATTGATACCCAGTTAATGGCGGCGTTTTTAGGTAATGGATTATCGACGGGCTTTGCGACTTTAGTGAATGAGTTTCTTGGCGTTGAGTTAGATAAAAGTGAGTCGCGCACTGATTGGTTGGCCCGCCCATTAACACAAAGACAAATGGAATATGCTGCGGCCGATGTGTACTACTTATTGCCGTTGTATCAAAAGCTAAAACAAGCGGTCGAAGATGCCGGTTGGAGCGAAGCGGCGATGCAAGAATCGCAAGCCTTGATCAAAAAACGAATTAAGAAAGTCGATCCTAATAAAGCCTACCTAAATGTGAAAGGAGCATGGATTTTAACTCCTGAGCAATTAGCGACTCTTAAAATAATGGCAAAATGGCGCTTACAAGAAGCGATCAAGCGTGATCTAGCACTGAACTTCGTGGTTAAAGAAGCCAACATGCTAGAGATTTGTCGCCAACAAATGACCAGTTTGCGCTTAATGGACGCGGCTGGATTCGATCAACGTGAGATCCGTCGCCACGGCAACACACTTATTCATTTAGTGCAGCAAGCTCAAGCCGTGCCAAGTGAGCAATGGCCTGCTAAAATCACCCGTTTAATGGACAACCCAGACTATAAACAATTGTTTAAAGTGCTAAAAGATGAAGTGAAAGCGGCGTCAGAAGACACAGGTTTAGCCTCTGAATTTTTAGCCTCGAAAAAACAGCTGAATCAATTTATTACTTGGGTATGGAAACATGAACGCAATGAAGCCAAATTGCCCGATGTAATGAAAACGTGGCGCAAAGATGTGTTAGGTGATCGTTTGAATGGAATGATGGAGTAGCCGGGTGGTGTAATAAAAAAAGCCGATATGTCACCAGTGAAGTGACATATCGGCTTTTTTGTAGTCTAGAAACAGCTAGCCAATAGAGGTAGCTGTGACGTTAGTCTTTCTCTGGTAACTGAATGTTTAGCTCCAGTACCGACAAATCATCATCGCTTTGTTCTAAGCTCACATTGACCATTTGCGGATCAACATCCACATACTTACTTAGCACCTTCAAAATGTCTTCTTTCAACTGGGGTAAATAAGAAGGGCTAGCACTGCCTTGATTGCGACGCTCGGCAACGATGATTTGCAATCGCTCTTTTGCTAAGTTAGCGGTGTCTTTTTTCTTAGGTCGGAAGAATTCTAATAACGACATATCAACCTCCAAATAAACGCTTAAAGATGCCTTTTTTCTCTTCGGTTAAGAAGCGAAATGGCTTTTCCTCACCTAACAAACGCTCAACAGTATCGCTGTAGGCAAGGCCAGCATCAGACTCATCATCATGGATAACTGGAACACCTTTGTTAGAAGCATTAAGAACAGAGGTACTTTCTGGGATCACGCCAACTAAAGGAATATGTAGGATTTCTTCCACATCTTCCACGCTTAGCATCTCACCGGAGGTGACGCGCGCTGGGTTATAGCGAGTTAACAGTAAATGTTGTTTAACCGGCTCAAGCCCTTGCTCTGCGCGTAACGATTTAGAATCAAGCAGGCCTAAAATACGGTCAGAATCACGCACCGATGAGACTTCAGGGTTGGTAGTGATCACCGCTTCATCAGCAAAGTAGAGTGACATTAACGCACCTTGCTCAATACCGGCAGGGGAGTCACAAATAATGTAATCAAAGCCCATATCATGCAGTTCAGTTAGGACGCGTTTTACGCCCGTATGGGTTAATGCATCTTTATCTCGCGTTTGAGAAGCAGGTAGAATGTATAAATTCTTGCAGCGCTTATCCTTGATTAATGCTTGGTTTAGCGTGGCTTCACCATTGATAACATTAACAAAGTCATACACCACACGGCGCTCACAGCCCATGATTAAATCTAAATTACGCAAACCGATATCGAAATCAATTACAGCGGTTTTCTTTCCGCGTAACGCAAGGCCAGCGGCAATTGCTGCGCTGGATGTGGTTTTGCCCACACCGCCTTTACCGGACGTCACGACAATAGTACGTGCCATTTTATTTCCTTTTAAATGCTGAGTAGTTCAAATTGCAAGCGTGTATCTTGCAATGTAAGTAAGACTTTTTTCTGCCAAAATTGGCTGTCGATTTGATCGATAAGCTGATAATTACCGGCAATAGACACCAGTTCGGCCTGTAAATCTTGGCAAATGATGCTGGCATTTTTTTGTCCACTGGCTCCAGCTAATGCACGGCCACGACAAGTACCATGAATATGAATACTACCATCGGCAATCACTTCTGCGCCGGCACTGACATGGTTTAAGATCACTAAATCACAATCTTTGGCATAAACTTGCTGCCCTGAGCGTATTGGAGTGCGTATTACTTTGGTAGGCACTATTTCAGCCGGTGCTTGATACGGTGTTTTGCTAGTGGACATCACTGCAAATCCGGCAGCATGAACTAAGCTTTTTACCGTGTTACTGTTTGAACCTGTGACCCCAACTGGGATCATGCCAGATTTAACTACGCCTTGATGCAGTGCTTTGAAATCAATATCAACTTGGGGTGCATTTTCAATATTAATTACCAAAGGAGCATGAGTAAAAAATGCGGGCGCTTGATCGACCTTGTTGTGTAAAAATTGTAGACAGTTTTCGACATTATCTTCTGTCAGTTTCAAGACAGAAAGTGCAAAACTGCTGCCTTTTAAATCTGGTTTTGAGGCCATATGAGTGAATACCCTAACGATTAAATAAATGGCTGAATGCACAATTGGTTAGCACCAGAGAGAATCTATTATTAATAGCCTTTTTGCTTAGAAAACCTAGCAATTGTTTAGCAATGTAAAATGATAACAAATTTCTGATGTTCTTGTTATAGTCTATCTCAATATTCTCTGAGTTAAGTGCTTGTCAAATAATTGCTTAGAGAACCATCTATTAAGGAATGAGTTATGTTGTGTTCTGTTTATAAAAGCGGAAAAAAAGAAGGGATGTACCTTTATATTTCTAAAAAAGATGACTTTTCTAGTGTGCCAGAGACTCTAATGCAAATGTTTGGAACCCCAAAGTTTGTGATGGTGATGAAAATGGAAGGGCGCAAACTTGCCACTGTCGATATCGAAAAAGTGAAACAATCCCTGCAAGACGATGGTTTTTTCTTACAACTGCCCCCACCGCCAGTCAATCTGCTAGAAGAATATAAAGCGAATAAACAAAATCGGTCATAGAGCTTTTAAATATTTATAAGTAAGGAAAGTATAATGAGAAAAGCATGGAGTGGGATTGCCGTGATGTTACTGGGTTGCAGTGTGAGTGTGTCATCATACGCTACCGAAAAAGATGATTTTCAATCTTATGTGCAAAAGTTGAAAACTCAAGCGAGTGAGTCGGGTATTAGTAAAACTACAATTGATGCCGCATTCAAAAATGTCACGTTTAAGCCTAAAGCAATAAAAGCAGACAATAATCAGCCAGAAAAAAAACTCACTTTAGATGAATATATTCCGCGCGCAGTACCCGATTGGAAAATAAAACAAGCTAAGCGTTTATATCATGAGAACTTTGATGACTTGCAACGAATTGGTAAAGAGTATGGAGTACAGCCTCGTTTTATTGTCGCGTTATGGGGGGTTGAAAGTAATTTTGGTCGCTTTACTGGCAACTATAATGTGATTAACGCTTTGACCTCACTTGCCTTTGATGGTCGCCGCGAAGCCCTTTTCCGCAAACAAACTATGGCCGCGTTAACCATTATCGAACAAGGGCATATTAGTGCTGATGATATGAAAGGGTCATGGGCAGGTGCGATGGGCCAATGTCAGTTTATGCCAACCTCATTTTTATCTTTTGCCCAAGATGGCAATGGTGACGGTAAAAAAGATATCTGGAACACCAAAGCGGATGTTTTTGCTTCAGCGGCTAATTACCTTAAGCAAGAAGGGTGGGATGATACCTATACTTGGGGGCGTCAAATTCATGTGCCAGTGGGTATTGATCAAAATTTACAAGGCCGCGACGAAAGCAAAGGTAAAATGCTACAAGAGTGGAGTAAATTAGGAATCACCCGTTTAGATGGCAAGCCATTACCTAAGTTAAATCAAGATATTAAAGCTTGGTTGATCATGCCTGATGATGAGTCCGGTCGCAGTTATCTCGTTTATAACAACTATAATGTGCTGATGAAATGGAACCGTTCTTATTATTTTGCTTTAGCGGTGAGCTCTCTCGCAGATAGCATTTAAAACAGTTACTTACGACAGGTAGGAATGCACTTCGGTGGCTGGTTTTTTTGCTGAGTGTTTTTTTATCTATCGTAAATTTATGTAAACAGGGGATTTTTTGATTTCAATTGGTCAAAGATAAGTATACTTTTCTCATTGTCACAAATTTTATTTACAATTTATGGGTCTTTTTTTCCATAACTTATTTATTTGAGAAACTACTATGCACACGAAACGATTATATGCCGGTTCATTGTCTGTCTTACTAGTGCTAGCCTTAGCGGGCTGTGATGCTAAAAAAGAAGCGCCAAAAGCGGCTGCACCACAAGCTGCGCAGGTTGAAGTTATCACTATGGCGAAAAAGCCAACTACTATTTTCACTGAATTACCTGGCCGTATCGTTTCGACTCGTGTTGCAGAAGTTCGCCCACAAGTAACGGGCATTCTACAAAAACGTTTATTTGAAGAAGGCCAAATGGTGCATAAAGGCGATTTACTTTATCAAATTGACCCATCACCTTATCAAGCCGATGTAAATAGCGCTAAAGCCGCATTAATGAAAGCGCAAGCGGATGAATCTGTAAGTAAGAAAACTGCGTTACGTTATAAAGATTTGGTCAAACGTAAGCTGATCAGTCAAGAAGATTACGACACCGCCGATGGTAATTGGAAGAAAGCAAGAGCTCAGTCTGCTGTGGCAAAAGCGGCGTTAGATAATGCCAATATTTCTCTTTCTTATGCCAAAGTGAAAGCGCCAATTACAGGACGTATCGATATCTCAACCGTGACTGAAGGTGCTTTAGTGACGGCTAACCAAGCACAAGCACTTACTAGTATTGAGCCTCTGGATCCTATCTATGTTGATATGACGCAATCTTCTCTCGCCATGGCGCGTATTAAAAAGAGTTTAGGTGCTAACACTAATCCAAGTGTTGCAGTTAAATTAGAAGATGGCAGTCAATATGATCAAATGGGTACACTGACCTTCTCTGGTACCAAAGTAGATACTTCAACTGGTAGCGTCACGCTACGTGCAAAAGTGCCAAATGCAGAGTCTATTTTATTGCCGGGTATGTTTGTTCGTGCGCAAATTATTACCGCTGATAAAAAACCATTGTTCACCTTGCCACAATCTCTTGTGGTTTACGGGAAAGATGGCAGTGCTTCTGTATTAGTGGTTGAAAACGGTAAAGTTGCGGTACGAAAAGTCACCACTGGCGACACAGTGAATAAAGGTACCGACTGGGTTATTACATCGGGATTAAATGATGGCGATACTGTGATCGCAAATAATTTGCTGCGTGTGCGTCCAGGCATGGCAGTGAAAGTGGTGAGTACGGATACCGCATCAGCTAAATCAACTACTCCTGCAACAAAATAGGTAGCGATAATTATGGCTAATTTTTTCATCGATCGCCCTATCTTTGCTTGGGTTATCGCAATTTTGGTAATGCTTGGTGGTGCGCTGGCCGTGATCGGCTTACCAGTACAGCAATATCCAACCATTGCTCCACCTGCGGTACAAATTAATGCAACTTACCCGGGTGCGTCGGCGCAAACTGCTGAAAACTCGGTTACTCAGGTTATTGAGCAGAATATGACAGGTTTGGATAACTTGTTGTACATGTCTTCTTCAAGTAGCTCATCTGGTTCTGTTACGGTTACTTTGACGTTTGCTTTGGGGACTGACCCAGACATTGCTCAAGTTCAAGTTCAAAACCAATTAACACAAGCTACCAGCCAAATGCCTAGCGAAGTGCAAAAGCAAGGCCTGAGTGTGCGTAAATCATCTTCGACCTTTATGTCGGTTATCGGTTTTATTTCCGAAGATGGCAGTATGACATCGAGTGACATTAAAGATTATGTTAACTCACATATATCAGACCCTGTCAGTCGTGTTAACGGGGTTGGTGATACTCAAGTATTTGGTTCACAATACGCAATGCGTATTTGGTTAAATCCTGCAAAGCTTACCAGTTACCAACTAACGCCAACGGATGTATACAATGCGATTGAAGCACAAAATACTGAAGTGACGGTTGGTCAAATTGGTGGTGCGCCTGCGGTTCCTGGTCAAATGATCAATGCCACCATTACTGCGCAAAACCGATTGGAAAGCGTAAGCCAGTTTGAAAATATCTTATTGAAAGTGGGGACTGATGGTTCTCAAGTTCGAGTAAAAGACATTGCTCGAGTTGAGTTAAACGGTGAAGACATGAGTGTGCTTCCTCGCTTTAATGGCCAGGGTGCATCAGGTATTGGTATTAAACTGGCAACTGGTGCCAATGCGATTGATACTCAAAAATTAGTGGATCAAAAGTTAGCTGAACTCGAAAAAAACATGCCGAAAGGTCTGAAAATGGTAAAAGCAATGGATACTATTCCATTTGTTAAGCTTTCCATTGAAGAAGTTATCCATACATTATTTGAAGCCATCGTACTGGTATTCTTAGTAATGTATTTGTTCCTACAAAATATTCGCGCAACCTTAATTCCAACCATCGCGGTACCAGTCGTACTTCTCGGTGCGTTCGGTGTTATGTCGGCAATGGGCTTTAGTGTTAACACCTTAACCATGTTTGGTATGGTGCTGGCCATCGGCTTGCTGGTGGATGATGCCATCGTAGTGGTGGAGAACGTTGAGCGGGTCATGGCAGAAGAAAATCTGCCGCCCAAAGAAGCCACCAAAAAAGCAATGAGCGAAATCTCAGGCGCTTTAGTGGGTGTTGCGATGGTACTGTCGGCGGTATTTATCCCTATGGCCTTTATGAGTGGCTCAACCGGTGCGATTTACCGTCAGTTCTCATTAACTATTGTAGCCTCAATGGTGCTTTCTGTTCTGGTTGCGATGATCTTTACGCCAGCATTATGTGCCACTATGTTGAAACCATCACATGGTGAGAAAACTACTGGCTTCTTTGGTTGGTTTAACCGTAAATTTAACAGCACCAGTAAAAGCTACACTGCGGGTGTGGGTAAGCTATTAAGCCGACCAAAACGCTTATTCGTTGTGTACGTAGTTATCCTGCCGTTAATTGGTTGGATGTTTATGAATATCCCAGCAAGTTTCCTACCGGATGAAGACCAAGGTAACTTTATGGTCTTAGTACAACTTCCTGCTGGTGCGACACTAGAGCGTACCGAGAAAGTGATGGATGATGTACGCCAATACTTTGACGAAAATGAAAAAGATAATGTTGAGTCTTTCTTCCAAGTCGCGGGCTACAGCTTTGTTGGTCAAGCACAGAATGCGAGTATGGCATTCGTAGGCTTAAAAGATTGGTCAAAGCGGACTAACCCCGATCAAGATGTAAATGCCATTATTGGTCGTGCAATGAAACACTTTGCCGGTAATAAAGATGGCGTGATCTTTGCTGTTAATCCACCAGCTATCCGTGAACTCGGTCAAGCGACTGGTTTTGACTTCTTCTTAGAAGATCAGGCGGGCTTAGGTCATGATAAATTAATGGCGGCGCGTAACCAACTGTTGCAAGCAGCGGCAAAAAGCCCTGTGTTGCAAAAAGTGCGTCCTAATGGCCTAGAAGATACCGCTCAGTACTATATCGATTTGGATTACGAAAAAGCCAAAGCGCTTGATGTTAGTATTGGTGATATCAACCAAACGTTGTCGATTGCATGGGGTTCATCGTATGTGAATGACTTTATTGATAAAGGCCGTGTTAAGCGTGTCTACATGCAAGCAGATGCGCCATACCGTATGTCACCAGACAATTTAAACGACTGGTATGTACGCAACGGCAAAGGAAAAATGGTTCCATTTAATGCCTTTAGTCATTCGCATTGGGGAACCAGTTCTCCGAACTTGCAACGTTACAATGGTAACTCGGCAGTTGAAATCTTAGGTGAGGCAGCACCAGGTTATAGTACTGGTGATTCTATGGATGCCATTGAAGCTATCGCTAAAACGCTACCACCTGGTGTGGCGGTGAGTTGGACCGGGATGTCTTACCAAGAACGAATGTCAGGCTCGCAAGCACCAATGTTGTATGCGATTTCAATGGTTATCGTATTCTTGAGCTTGGCGGCACTGTATGAAAGCTGGTCGATCCCAGTGGCGGTTATTCTGGTGGTACCTTTGGGTATTCTAGGTGCATTGGCGGCAACCATGATGCGCGGTTTAGAAAATGATGTGTACTTACAGGTTGGTCTGTTAACCACCATAGGGTTATCCGCCAAAAATGCCATCTTGATCGTTGAGTTCGCCAAAGATCTCTACGATAAAGGGATGGGCTTGATGGAGGCGACGATGGAAGCGTGTCGTCTACGTTTACGACCAATCCTAATGACATCATTTGCCTTTATTCTTGGGGTAATGCCATTAGCGTTAAGTACCGGTGCGGGCGCGAACTCTCGCCATGCGATTGGTACTTCGGTTATCGGTGGTATGTTAACTGCGACCTTCCTTGCGATTTTCTTTGTACCATTGTTCTATGTAGCAGTGATGAAAATTTTCGGTGGTAAGCGACCAGAGCCAACAGCGGAAGTGGAACAAACTGCACCCGCTGAACCTGTTCAACTTGATAAACCCTCTGAATCGTAATTGATAAATGATCCCGTCGTCAGGCGGGGTAATGCGAAATAGAGATATGAAAAAGGCTTGCCATTACGGCAAGCCTTTTTGGTTTGAAAACAAGTCAAAAATTAATACCAATGCCATAAATTTAATGAGCGTTCAAAATTGAGTACAGAGAAAAGTGTCAAAGGCCATGGATGGCCTTTTCTCAAGCGACCAAGGACGGATCAGCGTCTTTTCGGCGTATTAAAATTGATCAAATATTAAATGGAGTTGGTATAAGTGGTATTACTCTTGCGAAAATTTCTCACAAGCGAGCATGGTATTTTCAATTAAACTGGCGACAGTCATTGGTCCCACACCACCAGGTACTGGCGTTATATGGCTGGCCTTGGTTTTGGCCACATCGTATTCGACATCGCCAATTAACTTACCATTGTCCATACGGTTGATGCCAACATCGATCACGATTGCGCCTTGTTTGATCCAGTCGCCAGGAATAAAGTTAGGCTTACCCACCGCGACAACTAACAGATCGGCCTGACGTACATGACCTTCTAAATCTTTAGTAAAACGATGGCAAGTGGTCGTTGTACAACCGGCTAATAGCAACTCTAGCGTCATAGGACGACCAACGATATTTGAAGCACCGACAATCACAGCATGCTTACCGTGAGTTTCAATGTTATAACGCTCTAATAAGGTGATGATGCCTTTGGGAGTACAAGAGCGTAATTTTGGCATACATTGGCATAAACGGCCGACATTATATGGGTGGAAACCATCAACATCTTTTTCTGGTGAGATGCGTTCTAAAATTTTAGTGCTATCGATGCCAGCAGGAAGAGGAAGCTGAACTAAAATACCGTCAATTTCAGCATCGTTATTAAGCTTATCAACGATGGTAAGTATTTCAGCCTCGGTGGTGGTGGCTGGTAGGTCAAACGATTTAGAAACAAAACCGACTTCTTCACAAGCGCGGCGTTTACTTCCTACGTACACTTGAGAAGCAGGATCGCTTCCTACTAGCACTACAGCCAGACCAGGTGCTCGTAATCCGGCATCTACTCGAGCTTGAACTCGCGCTTTGACTTCGGTACGAACCGTTTGTGAAATTAATTTTCCATCAATAATTTGAGCAGACATGATATTCCTTAATATCTTCAACACCAGCTAAGCTGACAATGGCGGTATTGTCGCAAAAAATGAGATTAACATCCATAGTGCAATCGATTGCTTTTTCGGGCGAAAGGGTAATTCTTTGGTGATGTCGCTTACTTCTTTGCTCGGCCCTAGTACAACGACTATTATTTGACAATTAGTGTAGTGGCTTTTTTTTCATCACTTAACTTCTAGAGCAATACAAAGCCTTGACCTCTCACGGTTAACTCGTATAATTCACCCCATAACGCGCCCTTAGCTCAGCTGGATAGAGCACGTCCCTTCTAAGGATGTGGTCGTAGGTTCGAATCCTACAGGGCGTACCAAATTGAAACCCCTGATAACAGAGATGTTGTCAGGGGTTTTTTGCATTTCTACCACAGTGAATTTTTTGATCTATTTGATGAACTTTTATTCTTTAGATAGTCACTAATGAATAAATCACTTACAGTCGATATATTGGAAATAAGAAGGGTAAAGCACATGGCTCGATTAGGAGTGGTAATACAGACGATTTTAGCGGCGTCAATATTTTATTTGGGTTACACCATTTATTCGTTTACCTCGACCATTACCTCGGTGGTGGAAACCTATCCACAGGTGTTGAGTGATATTAATGCTACGGCAGATAAATTGCAGATTGATCAGTGGCTAAAAGTGGCGCGTACATTTGAAAACCTTACTCCAAGAGCCTTAACCGTAGCAGAAAAAATGCAGGGTACGGCAAGTGATATTAATAAGACGGTCGGGGATGTCAACAAAACGGTCGCCTCGGTGAATAGAAAAATCCCAGGTATAGTGAAAGAAGTGCATGGCGTAAATAAACAAATTCCAAATATTTTAAGTGAAGTTAAAGCGGTACGTACACAAACTGTTCCAGCTCTTGTTAAGGAAACATCAAGTATTCGCAAGGAATTACCACCGATGCTAGTACAAGTGAATCAGATCCTAGATAAGAGTGGAGAGCTGTCTGAACAAGCGGCTCAAGGTGCCGTAAAAGGAGTAATATTGTCACCCATTAACCTAATTAAAGATGCTGGAGAAGGCATTAAGTCGAAAGTAAGTAAATAAAATGGCATATCAAGCACCATCATCCGCTCCGCTTTGGCATAAAAAATTGACTAAAAAAGACAAAAAATAATCGCATCTGGTTATTCTAATTAATGCCAAGCAAAACCGCAGTTTTTCGATATGAGAAAGCTGCGGTTTTTTTATTCTCATCATTGTTTTTATTGGCTTTAAATTAGAATGAGCTAGAGTATTGCTAATGATCACAAGAGGGTATCGCTATGTTTTCAATGCATCTAAAGGTGTTAAAACGTTGGTGTCAGCTTAGCTTAATAGCTTTGCTGACCTTGTTTGTGATGGGGTGTTCAAGTAGTACGCCCAGTAACACATCCCAATATTACTTTACTAATGGCAGTGATGGCTGGTGGTATGACGACTATTGGTTCTATCAAGATCATGTCTACCCAGATTGTTGCCATGGTGATGGTGAGTTTAAACAAGCGGTTAATAGCTGGTGGCATACCTTAGATCCAGATAAACAAGCCGAAATAAAAGATAAAGTTAAAAACTGGAAAGATGGTGATGGCCCTGATATTTCAGCGCTAAAACAAGATCTCAATACCAAATATCAATCGCTACCGGCGGATAAACAACAAGCCTTGTCAGAAAAACGTGACCAAGTACGCGAGCAAATGTCGGGTAAGAGCTTAACCACCGAGCAAAAAAAAGCCGTGCGCACCAAATGGGAAAGCAAACAACGCCCAACGCTGCAACGCGCTAATGTTTCGCGTCCAAATATATCTCGCCCTGCGGTACTTCCGCAATTTTCACGCCCATCCGGTGGGTTTGGCGGAGGTGGACACTTTGGTGGTGGTGGTCACGGTCGCCGTTAGTTGGTATGCAGTAAAACATAAGTGGTCATACCTGTCGTTTTTTTGAGCAAACAAGCTAGGTGGAATAAAAAAAACCGTTAATCCCTTGAAATCAATTCGGTCAAGCCCCATTACTGAGTTGTGAACATTCTGGCTTTCGTTATCAAAATCACGAAAATATCGAAAAATACAGAATGTGAGCGTGAGAATTTAGGTCTTGGCTCGACAGGCTGTATTCATGCCGCTAGAATGGCGCGTCTGAATTTTTATCCTGAGACTAATAGGAGAGGCCTTTGATGAAAGAGCATGGCTTTTTTGTAGAAGGTTTCACTCATTAGTTCAATTATTGGTTACAGCGGAAGTTGCCATCGTGCAGTTTTAGTTGATAACAGATAGTTGATGCTCACTAATTTTAAGTGTTCATTTGAACGCCACACAAGCAATGATGTTGAATTTCGCCCATTGGGTGCAATTATTCAGCTCATGCGCTCAGAAAACTGAGCCAGTTTTGAGGTTTATATATAATGCAAGCTACTGTTGAAACTCTAGAAGGCCTAGAACGCCGTCTGACTATTACTGTTCCTGTTGCAAACATCGAAGATGCAGTTACTGCTGAACTACGCAAAATTGCGAAAACTCGTCGCTTTGACGGTTTCCGTAAAGGTAAAGTTCCGATGAAAATGGTTGCTCAAATGTTCGGTCACTCAGTACGTCAAGACGTAATGGGCGAAGTAATGCACCGTCATTTTATCGAGTCTATCGTTAAAGAAAAAATTAACCCAGCTGGCGCACCAACATTTGCACCAGTAGAAAACGAAGCTGGCAAAGATGTTGTCTTTACTGCAACGTTTGAAATTTACCCAGAGCTTGAGCTTAAAGGTCTTGAAAACATCACTGTTGAGAAACCAGCAGTAGAAGTTAAAGACGAAGACGTTGCTGAAATGATCGAAACCCTTCGCAAGCAACAAGCGACTTGGGCTGAGGTTGACGAAGCAGTGTCTGAAACTTCACGCGCAACTATCGACTTCGTTGGGTTTATTGACGGCGTAGAATTCGAAGGCGGCAAAGCCGATGCATTCCCTCTTGAAATGGGCCAAGGTCGTATGATCCCTGGTTTTGAAGATGGTGTATTAGGTAAAAAAGCGGGCGAAGCATTCTCTATTGATGTGAATTTCCCAGAAGATTACCACGCAGAAAACCTAAAAGGTAAATCTGCTAAATTCGATATCACATTGAGCAAAGTTGAAACACGTGAACTAGCCGATATTGATGACGAGTTTGTGGCTAAATTTGGCGTAAAAGAAGGCGGCGTTGACGCACTTAAAGCTGAAGTTCGCAAAAACATGGAACGTGAGCTTAAGCAAGCGATCAAAGGTCGTATTAAAGAGCAAGCAATCAACGGTTTGGTTGAGCAAAATGCAATGGACGTTCCATCTGCACTTATCGATCAAGAAGTTGAAGTTCTTCGTCAGCAAGCATCTCAACGTTTCGGTGGCAACCCTGAAGCCGCAGCTCAACTACCACGTGAATTGTTCGAAGAGCAAGCTGCACGTCGCGTTAAAGTTGGCCTATTGCTAGGTGAAGTGATCAAAACTGAAGAGCTAAAAGCAGACGATGACCGTGTTAAAGCGCTTATCGAAGAAATGGCGACGGCTTACGAAGATCCATCTGAAGTGATTGCTTACTACGAGCAAAACGAGCAAATGATGAATAACATCCGTAACGTTGCTCTAGAAGATCAAGCTATCGACGCTATCATTGCTAAAGCGAACGTTTCTGATAAAGAAGTGAGCTTCAATGAACTAATGAACCAGCAACAACCTGCTTAATTACTAGGTGAGTTGCACTGGGATAAAGAGTGAGAATACTTGCTCTTTATTATACTTAAGTCTACTTGTATTATTCGATAGACGATAAGTATACGATGGCTCGATATGACACTCTGCAGAGGCGTTCATTTCGGGCCATTTATTTTTTATAGCTAGCTGTTAATAGCGGGCTTATAGGTTTATGATTAATAGGCTGTTGTTAGATAAGTTGATGTTAAGCGAATTTTTGATAACAAGATTTTTTAACGCCAATTGATTCTAATAGCATGACAGTGATTATGAATCTACTACAGGGAAAGCGGAATATGAGCTACCAAGAAAATAATACAATGTCTCCAATTATTGATGCGCTGGTACCAATGGTGGTAGAGCAAACTTCTCGCGGTGAACGTTCGTACGATATCTATTCTCGTCTATTAAAAGAACGCATTATCTTTTTGACTGGCCAAGTGGAAGACCACATGGCAAACCTAGTGGTAGCACAATTGCTATTTTTAGAGTCAGAAAGCCCAGACAAAGATATTTTCTTATACATTAACTCTCCAGGCGGAAGCGTAACAGCAGGTATGTCTATCTATGACACCATGCAGTTTATCAAGCCAAATGTGAGCACAGTATGTATGGGGCAAGCATGTTCAATGGGTGCATTCCTATTGGCAGGCGGCGAAAAAGGCAAGCGTTTCTGCCTACCAAATTCACGCGTGATGATCCACCAACCACTTGGCGGATTCCAAGGTCAAGCGTCGGATATTCAAATTCACGCCCAAGAAATTCTAACCATCAAGCAACGTTTGAATGGTTTACTTGCAGAACACACCGGCCAGCCATTAGAAGTGATTGAACGCGATACAGATCGCGATAACTTCATGTCTGCCCAGCAGTCAGTCGATTATGGTTTAGTCGATTCAGTACTGAGCAATCGTCCGGCGTAAGCGGTTTTTATGGTGTAATAAAATGCCAACCGCGAACCAAACAATTTATCTTGAATCAAGCAATCAAGTTGTAATAGGCAATCCAAGATAAATTGTTGTAGACTGAAATAAAGAATTAAAGGTTAAGAGGATAGCGAATGACAGATAAAAGCAAAGAGGGTGGTAGTACAAAACTGCTGTATTGCTCTTTCTGCGGCAAAAGCCAGCATGAGGTTCGCAAACTGATCGCAGGTCCTTCCGTATACGTATGTGATGAATGCGTCGATTTGTGCAACGATATTATTCGTGAAGAAGTTAAAGATGTCGTGCCACAGAAAGAATCGGAAGCATTGCCTACACCAAAAGATATTCGTGAACACTTAGACGATTACGTTATCGGCCAAGATTACGCTAAGAAAGTGCTATCTGTGGCAGTGTATAATCACTATAAACGCTTGCGTAATGGTGACACTACCAAAGATGGCGTCGAGTTAGGTAAAAGTAATATTTTGCTAATCGGTCCAACCGGTAGTGGTAAAACCTTACTGGCTGAAACGTTAGCGCGTTTCCTAGATGTACCGTTTACCATGGCCGATGCCACCACGTTAACTGAAGCTGGTTATGTGGGCGAAGACGTGGAAAATATCATCCAGAAATTGCTGCAAAAATGCGATTACGATGTAGCTAAAGCCGAGCGCGGTATTGTTTACATTGATGAGATTGATAAAATTTCACGTAAAGCTGAAAACCCATCAATTACTCGTGATGTATCGGGCGAAGGTGTACAGCAAGCCTTACTGAAACTGGTTGAAGGTACCGTTGCTTCTGTTCCGCCTCAAGGTGGTCGTAAGCATCCTCAACAAGAGTTTTTGCAAGTTGATACTTCTAAGATCTTATTTATCTGTGGTGGTGCATTCTCAGGCCTTGATAAAGTGGTTGAGCAACGTGTTGCCATCGGAACCGGCATCGGTTTTGGCGCAGACGTACGCAGCAAAGACGAAAGTAAAACGATTGGTGAATTATTCAAGCAAGTTGAGCCAGAAGATTTGGTTAAATATGGTTTGATCCCTGAGTTTATTGGTCGTCTGCCTGTCACCACAACCTTGACAGAGCTTGATGAAGAAGCCTTGATCCAAATCCTATGTAAGCCAAAGAATGCGCTGACAAAACAGTACGGTGCATTGTTTGATTTAGAAGGTGCTGAACTTGAGTTTCGTGAAGACGCGTTAAAAGCGATTGCTAAAAAAGCAATGGATCGCAAAACGGGTGCTCGTGGTCTTCGTTCGATTTTGGAGTCGGTTCTACTTGAAACCATGTATGAACTGCCATCAATTAAAGATGTGACCAAAGTTGTGATTGATGAATCTGTTATTAAAGGAGAGTCTGAACCTCTTTTGATTTATCAAAACGCCGAAAACCAGATCGCAAGTTCTGAATAACATCATGTTATACAAAAAATAACATCAAAAGGGGGCTATAAGCCTCCTTTTTCTATTTATGTTATTGAATCTTACCATCCCGCCCCCATATACTTTTCAGTAGTGTTAAAAAACTCAATCAATATGACCTTTAATGATTGGAGAGAAAATACGTTGCTGGCGATACGTGACTAATTATACGTTGCCGACCAAGTGACAACTCCAAACACGAAAGGTACCGAGTACCAACGGAATAGAGAGAATAATATGAACTTGGAGCGTTCCGAGCGTATCGAGATCCCGGTATTACCTTTACGAGATGTCGTGGTTTATCCCCATATGGTCATTCCATTGTTTGTGGGTCGTGAAAAATCGATCCAATGCCTAGAAGCAGCAATGGACAATGACAAACAAGTGTTACTAGTGGCGCAAAAAGAAGCGGATACTGACGAACCTAGCACGGAAGAATTATTTAAAACCGGTACCGTCGCCACCATTTTACAATTATTGAAACTGCCAGACGGTACAGTAAAAGTCTTAGTGGAAGGCCAACAAAGAGCCAAAGTTCACGCTTTTATCGAACATGATTTCTTTATGGCTGATGCCGAGTTTTTACCGACTCCGACCATTGATGAGCGCGAGCAAGAAGTGATTATTCGTAGTGCGATTAATCAATTTGAAGGTTTTGTAAAGCTCAATAGCAAAATTCCACCAGAAGTGCTTACCTCGCTTAATGGTATTGATGATGCCGCGCGTCTAGCCGATACCATTGCCGCTCACATGCCTTTAAAACTGAATGATAAACAGCGAGTGTTGGAAATCTCAGATGTGACCGAGCGCCTAGAGTTCCTAATGGGGATGATGGAATCGGAAATCGACATACTGCAAGTTGAGAAACGCATCCGTGGCCGAGTGAAAAAGCAGATGGAAAAATCTCAGCGCGAGTACTATTTGAATGAGCAAATGAAAGCCATTCAAAAAGAACTGGGCGATATGGATGATGTTCCCGATGAATTTGAAGCGCTGCAGAAAAAAATCACTGCTGCTAAAATGCCAAAAGAAGCTCGCGAGAAAACCGAGCAAGAACTGCAAAAGCTCAAAATGATGTCACCGATGTCAGCAGAAGCGACCGTAGTGCGTAGCTATATTGATTGGATGGTTGGCGTTCCTTGGGCTAAGCGTTCAAAAGTGAAAAAGAACTTAGCCAAAGCAGAAGAAGTACTTAATGCCGATCATTATGGTCTAGAGCGTGTTAAAGAACGCATCTTAGAGTATTTAGCGGTGCAAAGCCGAGTGAATAAGCTCAAAGGCCCAATTCTGTGCTTGGTCGGTCCTCCTGGCGTGGGTAAAACCTCTCTAGGTCGCTCGATCGCCGAAGCTACGGGTCGTCAATATACTCGTATGGCATTAGGCGGCGTGCGCGATGAAGCAGAGATCCGTGGGCATCGCCGCACCTATATTGGTTCTATGCCAGGCAAGTTGATTCAAAAAATGTCGAAAGTTGGGGTGAAAAACCCATTATTCCTATTGGATGAAATCGATAAAATGGGCTCTGATATGCGCGGTGACCCATCGTCAGCGTTACTTGAAGTGTTGGATCCTGAACAAAATAATGCCTTTAACGACCATTATCTTGATGTGGATTTTGATTTGTCCGATGTGATGTTTGTGGCAACATCGAACTCAATGAATATTCCAGGTCCGTTATTGGATCGGATGGAAGTTATTCGCCTTTCGGGTTATACCGAAGATGAAAAACTCAATATTGCCAAAGATCATTTAACTGAAAAACAAATTGAACGTAATGGCTTAAAACCTTCAGAGATCACCATCGAAGATTCAGCGATTGTGGGCATTATACGTTATTACACCCGTGAAGCGGGCGTGCGTAGCCTAGAGCGTGAGATTTCCAAGATTTGCCGTAAAGCGGTAAAAAATATCTTGTTGGATAAAGATCTTAAAACCGTCACCGTTAATATGGAAAATCTTAAAGATTATCTTGGAGTTCAACGCTGTGATTACGGTAAGGCTGATGACAGTAACCGCATTGGTCAAGTGACAGGTCTTGCCTGGACTGAAGTAGGTGGCGACTTACTCACCATTGAAACCCAATCTATGCCAGGTAAAGGCAAGCTTACTTATACCGGTTCGCTGGGTGATGTGATGCAAGAGTCGATTCAAGCAGCCATGACCGTGGTGCGTTCTCGGGCTGAAAAATTGGGTATTAATCCTGACTTTTACGAAAAACGTGATATTCATGTACATGTACCTGAAGGAGCAACACCAAAAGATGGTCCAAGTGCCGGTGTTGGCATGTGTACCGCATTGGTGTCGAGCTTAACCGGTAATCCGGTACGCGCCGATGTGGCGATGACGGGTGAAATTACTCTGCGCGGTGAAGTGCTTCCGATTGGCGGATTGAAAGAAAAACTATTGGCGGCGCATCGTGGCGGGATCAAAGTTGTACTCATTCCGAAAGAAAATGAGCGTGATTTGGAAGACATTCCAGCCAATGTTATTGCCGATCTGGTGGTCAAGCCAGTGCAGTGGTTAGATGAGGTTTTAGCTGTAGCACTAGAAAATGACCCTACAGGTTGTGTGATTGGTATCACAAACTAGTGATATTAAACATATTTAGTTAAAAGATTAGCGCTGACAAGGCGGAAAGTACTTGTCAGCGTTTTTTTTCAAGGCTAAGTTAGGTCTTTATAGACCCGAGCTACTGGTCGCAAAGACTTTAGCAATAAAGGCTCAGGCTACAAATTAATTTTATTATGGAACGGATGCTACTTATTGACATAAGTGGCGATAGAGGGGAGCAACAAGTGAATAAGACTCAATTAGTAGAAAAAATTGCTGGCGACGCAGACATCTCTAAAGCAGCCGCTGGTCGTGCATTAGATGCACTTATTGAAACAGTAACAGAAACACTAAAAGCAGAAGACCAAGTCGCATTAGTTGGTTTTGGTACTTTCAGTGTTCGTACTCGCGCAGCTCGCACTGGTCGTAACCCTAAAACGGGTGATGAAATTCAAATTGCTGAAGCAAAAGTACCAGCATTCAAAGCAGGTAAAGCACTGAAAGACGCGTGTAACGCATAATAAATCATATAAAATTGAGTTTTTTCGAATTAACTCAATCTTTCTCAATCAAAAGGCGCATCTTACTGGTGCGCTTTTCTTTTTCTGATATTATCGTAGACATTATTTTAATCTTGCCAAATGCGGTTATCGCGCTTGGTGACAGTCAGTATTTAGAGAGCAATTAAATTATGATGGATCGACTACGCGAAGGCGTAAATGGCATCGCAATTAAAATCATCTTAGGATTAATCATCCTTTCATTTGTATTTGCGGGTGTAAGCAGTTATTTAGTGGGTGGCGGCAGCAGTGTTGCAGCAAAAGTCGGACATACTGAAATTGATCGTAGCTCGTTTGAACAAGCTTATCAAAATCAACGTAATCGAATGCAATCTCAAGGTGGCAATCAATTCTCTGCCATGATGGGTGATCCTCAATACGTGGCGGCATTTCGTAAAAACGTATTAGACCAAATGATTAATGATGAGCTATTACAACAAT
Source organism: Vibrio algicola (assembly GCF_009601765.2). Lineage (NCBI taxonomy): Bacteria > Pseudomonadati > Pseudomonadota > Gammaproteobacteria > Vibrionales > Vibrionaceae > Vibrio > Vibrio algicola. The sequence continues at coordinate 1,617,810 of NZ_CP045699.1, read as the reverse complement.
ATGCTGAGTCGTTAAATCTACGTATTAGTGACAAGCAAGTGCGCGATCTACTGTTGACCATGCCTGAATTCCAAAAAGACGGTAAATTCAACCAAGATATTTATTCTGCTACGCTACGCCGTGCCGGATTCTCAGCCGACAGTTTTGCGGAATACCTGCGTAAAAACTTAGTCCGCAGCCAAGTCGCCAATTCTATCCAAGCCAGTGAGTTTGTGTTGCCAACTGAAGTTAAAATGGAAACGCAACTTCTTACTCAGCAACGTGATATTCAATCATTTACCTTGAATGTGGCCGATTTCGCTAAGCAAGTGAAAGTGACAGGCGATGAGCTACAAGCGTATTATAAGTCGCATCAAGAAGCCTACACTCGCCCAGAGCAAGTGAAAGTCGCATACCTTGAGCTTTCTGCTGAGCAATTGAAAAAATCTATTACCATCACAGATGCAGACACACAAAAATACTACCAAGACCATTTAGATAAATACTCATCGAAAGGTCAACGTAAAGTGGCGCACATCTTAATTAAAGGTGATGAAGCGAAAGCAAAAGCTATTTTGGCGCAATTAAAAGGCGGAGCAGACTTTGCGACTTTAGCCCAAAAAGATTCTGCTGATGTTGGCAGCGCAAAATCAGGTGGTGACTTAGGTTGGATTGAAAAAGGGGTTATGGATCCAGAATTCGAAAAAGCGGCTTTTTCACTCAAAAATAAAGGTGAAATTTCAGATGTCGTGAAATCAAGCTTTGGCTATCACATCATCATGCTAGAAGACGAGAAACCAGCTCAAGCTAAACCTTACGCTGATGTTGTTGCCAGCATTAAAGCCGATTTGATCGATGAAAAAGCAGTCGATAAATTTTATAAACTGCAAACCAAACTTGAATCAGTTGCATTTGAATCACCAGATTCTTTGGACGATTCAGCCAAAGCGGTCGACGGTACGATCCACAAGACGGATTTTATTTCAGAAGCCAATGCACCAGAAATACTTAAGTCAAAAGATGTGTTGAAAGCACTAAAAAGCTCTGATGTTAAGAATGAAGGCTTAAACTCATCCGTGATTGAGATTGCACCAGAACATGTGGTTGTAGTTCGCATTGAAGATAAGCGCAGTGAAACTGTATTACCATTTGAGCAAGTGAAACCTCAACTTGAGCAAGCGGTCGCGGCAAGCAAAGGTGAGCAAGAAGCGCTATCAACGGCGCAAAAAATGGTGAAAAGCCTTAAAGCGGGCGATGATTCTGTTCTTAGCGCGCAGAATGTGAGCTTTGGCAAATCACAAACCATCGACCGTCGCTCTCCATTGGCTGTGAATGTTTATGCGATGCCCCATCCTGCAGGTGATAAACCGGTTTATGGCCAATCTCGCGATCAACAAGGCAACATCGTGGTGGTGAAATTAAATAAAGTGACCACTAATGATAATGCGCAATTTGCTCAACAGATCAGTAACCAACTGCTACAAATGAATAATCAACAAGATCTCGCGGCCATCATTGCATCATTACGTGAAACGACATCAATTGAATATCACGGATTAAAAGAGCAATAAACTCACCGTTATATATATTGAGACTAAAAGGTTGCCGCTGGGCAGCCTTTTTTTATAACACTACAAGGTGCTTGTGTGAGTCCTTGAATGTCCAAGCAATGTAAAATAATCCAAATTTGAGAACACTCACTTTTTAATATATAAAAAGACGATAAAGATCAAAAACTAAACACATTATCTATACTATTAATAGTTGCATCAAATTTTATTAATCCCTTTTGAGTAGAACCGTTATTAAACCTTTAGGTAAGTTCATTTTTCCATTGGCATTAGTCAGTGCTTCTGCCATGGCAGCAGGACCTTCTTTATACGAAATTGGTACAGATGATGTCGGTTTAGCTGCCGCCGGCATGGCAGCACGGGCGCAAGATGCGTCAGTACTTGCAATTAACCCTGCGGGTTTATCACATGTTAAAGGCAAGTCTTTTACCGGTGGCGCACAATTATTAGTTGGTGATAATGACTATACCCGAGATACTGGTCAGACTGCTGATAATGTGGTGGGTGCATTGCCAACGGTATCGGCGTTTTATAGTCAACAGTTAGATGACAAATGGACGGTTGGTCTTGGTACTTACGGCAACTACGGCAGTGGTGTTGATTTTGGCGATGCATTGAATGTCGGTAATAAAGCCACAGTGTTAAATAAAGCGACCTTAATGTCTTTGATTAGCGCACCTTCGGCTTCTTATCGATTTAATGAACATTGGTCGGTTGGTGCGGCGCTTGATATTAACTACGGTATTTTAAAGCTTGAACGCAACGGTATTGATGGCGGAAAACTAAAATCGGATGATCACGATTTTGCTTTTAGCGGAAAAGTTGGGGTACTCTATGAATACAGTGATGATACTCGTTTTGGTTTGAGCTATTTAAGTGAAACGGACTTTGATCTGGATGCAAAAGACCTATCTGACTATGGTTCACTGGGCTTAAATTCGGTGGTCAAAACCCCACAGCAAGTGATGTTCAGTGCATTTCATCAACTAAATGCTTCTTTCGCCATTATGGGCAACATTGGTTGGCAAGATTGGAGTCGTTACTCTGATAGTGAAATTAACGCCAATGCTAACATTAAGGGTAACAATGTATCGTCCTCTGGTTCTTCAGGTGACTCATTATTTAGGGGTGCAATATCAAATCAATCAAGATTGGTTATGGAATATGGGGGTTGCGTTTGATTCTAGCTTCTATAGAAACCAAGATATACTTCATTGACCGTACCTTCTGGCGATGCGTGGCGTATCGGTACAGGGGTGAAGTATCAGCTTGATGAGACACAATCAATTGGTTTAGCATTTGAATATGTGCCAATTGAAGATTCATACGTTCAAGGCCTTGTCAGTGGCTCTTATGCTAGTGCCTTATACTTCCTGATGATGAACTACAGCTGGCAGAGCATCTAAACAATGATCGTAGCGTTGATGAGTTCAGCATTGTAATGAGGGTGCATCAACGCACATAAAGTTGTAATTATGATGTTGTTCAACAGAGTGTCTCTATGCGAAATGTCCCATGTCCATATTTGAGACACCGCTAGATTGAAATCTTTACTAGGCTCAAATTTCAACTTTAAAATGGAGATTTAGCCGATGCGAATTTTACGCAGTTTATGTTTATTATTGATGGTCACTTTTTTACCTATGGGGGTTGCGGTGGCTGCGGATACCGACGCTCAACACGAAGGGATCGAGATTACGGTCAATGTTAATACTGCCGATGCTAATGAAATAGCCACAATGCTCAAAGGTATTGGTGAGAAAAAAGCGCAACAGATCGTTGACTTTCGGACTGAAAATGGAAAATTTAAAGATCTGGAATCGTTAAAGCAAGTCAAAGGGATCGGGCAATCGACCATTGATAAAAACAAAGACCGCATTTTGCTGTAGCTTTAAGAGAGAAATAAGGTTTAACAGTAAAAGCAGTTATACGATTTTAGCGCTTAGCTTATCCCTAAGCGCTTTTTTGTACTTACAAAAGCAGGATGGGTAAAGCATAAAGCTAAAATTAAACCAGTGAGTGAGCCAAATAGATGAGCATTTATCGCAACCCCTGCACCAATTAATGCTTCACTGCCGGTAGGCGAGCCAAAGCATTGTTCCCAAGTGATTTTCACCGCTAATCCAATCGCGAGTAACAAGCTTGCTTTACGTCCTTGTCGCCATTCTTTTATCGCATAAAAACCAAACAATCCATGTAATACGCCAGATAAACCTACGTAAACTTGAATGGAGGTTAACAATAATAAGCTGCCAACCGATAAACAAAGCAGCAACAATACTGCAGTATATGTTCGGATGGTAAATTCTGCTCGGAAGATATAGCTGATCAGCCATAAACCGGCCATGTTCATACCTAAGTGATAGAGATTGGTATGAGTGAAATTTCCTGTTACGATCCGCCATACTTGCCCACCGGCAATCAAATGACTATCCCATAGCATCCAATTGTGCAATGTAGGCAATTGAAACAGCGCCATGACAGCACTTATTATCATTAGTAAACGGAACAAATAACGTCCTTATGTCTCGATATTGTCTTCAATGCGGCAAAGCTAAACTTGCTTGTATTTGCCAATGGATCACACCAATTTTCGCCCAAACGCAGTTGGTGATCTTACAGCATCCATCAGAAACCAAACGTCCGATGGGCAGCGCTAAGATTTTAACATTAAGCTTAAAGGATTGTTTGTGTTTTGTGGGAGAAGATTTTAGTAAGCACCCGCAACTTAATACCTTATTGAGTGAGCCTAATGTTAATACCGCAGTTTTGTATCCCAGTGATAGCAGCCTAGCGATAGAGGATTGGTTATTATTACTGGGTCAGTCGCGCATGCTTAGCAAGCAAGATAAGCAGTCACCGGCTCAAATGACGGGCACAGAACAGAGTGTGACAAAGCAGCGCTTAATTTTACTCGATGGTACTTGGAAGAAAGCCTATAAAATGTGGCAACTGTCCAGTAATCTTCATCACTTAACCAAAGTTCAACTCTCGGCCGATGTGATGGGAAATTATCGTATTCGTAAAGCGCCAAGTAGCCAGCATCTTTCTACCCTCGAAGCGGGCTGTTATGCATTACAGGTACTTGAACCTTATATTGATTTTAGTTCGCTTATTTATTGTTTCGAAAAAATGGTGGATTTTCATATTGCCCAAATGCCCGATGGTGTATTTGAACGTAACTATCTAAATAAATAAGGGACATGAATAGATAATAAAACTAAGTCGCTATGATTTATTTTGCTAAATAGATGAGTGAAGTGTATCCTTATTTCTAGCTAGTCAGTAGGAAGACGCATGCATTCGGTTTTTTAAGGATAAAATGTTTAACCAAATAATCATTTCATTTATAGCGTTTACTGCTTTGTTGTCTACTGCCGTTGGTGCACAGACAAACCAATCTCACGCGTCAAATCCTCAATCAAATGACCTTATCGGCCCGCAAGAAAACCCAAACAACGATCGTATGTTTCCAATTTGGGGAAAAGAAGCGCGCGACCGAGGCTATGTGTTACCAAAAACCTACGGCTTATCCTTAAGCTATTTTTCGATGGATCAACCGATCAATATTAATTCTATTAACCTTTCTGGTCCTATCAAAGGCTTACCAAATAAAGATTTAAGCACGGTATCTAATGCCATATTTGACCAATATCTTGATATATCGGATGCCAAACAAGAAGCAACCAATGTGACGTTACGGGCCGATATGTGGCTATTTCCGTTTTTAAATGTTTATGGTTTGGTTGGCGTGACCGACGGTACTAGTTCAGCTCCTATTACCTGTAAATCTGGTCGTCCTACACGAGTGATTGGTAATCCTTTAGCGCCGATAATGAATCAAATCTGTGGAAAAAACCCAGACGAAACCCGCCGGATTGGCACCTTTGATCTTGATTATCGAGGGACGACTTATGGCGTCGGTATGACTGTCGCTGGAGGTGTCGGCAATTGGTTTACTATTGTGGATATGAATTATAGCCGTACCGAACTCGACATTTTAGATGGACAAATTGATTCGGTCGTAATTAGCCCACGGATCGGTTATCGCTTTATGCCACTAAATAAAGAGTTAAGAGTCTGGGTTGGCGCGATGTATCAAGGAGTGCAACAAGAAATGGGTGGCGAACTTAATGATATTTTATCAGGTCAACTGCGCGCCAAGGTGAATCAAATCGCTCCAGATGGCAAGTTCAATGTAAAACAAGAACTCGAATCAGAATGGAACACCACGCTAGGCTTTAACTATGTATTAAATTCAACATGGGATGTGATCACAGAGTTTGGTTTTGGTGAAAGAACCAGTGCGTTTGCTGGCTTAGAGTATCGATATTAATTGATGAAAAACATTTTTATTTACTTCAGTGTTGTGGTGTTTTACTCGACCCAAGCTTGCGCGGTGGTGCCACTATGGCCAGAGAAAAAAGATCATAAAAAAAATGCGATCGATCGGATGTTAGATGGTCTTGGTGCCAGTGGCGATTATGATCCCAGTAAAAAAATAGATTTTTCGGTATTACCTGGGCCATTTTATACCCCTGAAATGGAATTTGGTATTGGCGTTTCTGCCGTCGGGCTTTATCATGCGGCCAGTGATACGAGCCATGAACAACCTTCCAGTGTGACCATTAACGGCTTTGCTTCCAGCAATTTTTCAGCCGGTATTACGGTGCATAATATTACCTTTTTAAATAATGGAGAGCATCGGCTTGAGTTATTAGCCGAAATATCAAAAGCGCCGGATGTGTATTATGGCAGCGGCTATGATGCAGGAAAAAAAGACAGTAATAAGATTGATTTTACCCATGAGATCTTCCAGTTTTCTCCCAAGTATTACTATAAATTAAGACCAAATTTATTTGTTGGGGTTGGTTTTGATTATCAAAAAGTTCAAGCCAGTAGCGCAGAATTTAATAATGTCGGCGTAGGTATGCCAGAGATATTAGATGATAACGAAGCGTTAGGTCTGGTGGTTAACTTAACGTATGATTCACGCGATTATGTATTAAATCCTTATACCGGATGGCTGTTTCAGGTGGATATGGCGCAATATTTTGAAGCACTAAGCGATGAAAACTTTACCACTTATAATGCGGTGCTATCGAACTATATTGATTTAGAGCCGGTACCAGGGGTGCTAGCTTGGCAAGTGAAAGGCGCTTTTACTAATGGTGACGTGCCGTGGAATTACTTACCCGAAGTGGGCGGTGCGGACAATTTAAGAGGCTATATTGAAGGTCGTTACCGTGATAATCAAATCCTCTACACTCAAGTTGAGTATCGTTTACCTTTATATGGGCGTACCGGCATGGTGACTTGGGTCGGGGCGGCAAGTTCGGGCGAACAAGTTAATCAAATCGGTAAAGATGTGTTAATGAGTTATGGCGTTGGCTACCGTTTTCGAGTCAAAGATAGAGTGAATTTACGTTTAGATTATGCCATTGGTGAGGATGAGTCTATGGTGTATTTCAATGTTAATGAGGCATTTTAATGAAGAATATTGGCTTAGTGATATTGTGTCTGTTACTAAGCGCCTGTAGTGCGACCACCAACCTCTCTGTAGATCATTTAGAATCGAGCCTGCAAAGTGAGAATTTCACAGAGCATACTGTGACGCTTAATAACCGCGAGCATCATACTCAATTCCATTATTGGGATAACCAAAAAGTCAGTGACAATACTGTGATCCTGATACATGGTGTCGGTGGCGATGCCTTATCAAACTGGCAATCGACCATGTTAGCTTTAGGTGATAAATATCGAGTGATCGCGCCAGATATTTTATGGTATGGCCAATCGATTAGCGATCTCACTCCAAGTTTAGAAGACCAAGTCACCGCATTAGCAGACTTGCTTCAGCAGTTGGACATTCAGGGAAATGTACATTTAGTCGGCCATTCTTATGGGGGGTTTATTGTGTACGGTTTGCTCGCCAATAATGACCTCGCGACCACTGCCACTATTATTTCTAGCCCCGGCGGCGCATTTGATCAAACCGATCTCGATGCGCTAATGACTCGCTTTGATATTAAGCAACCGAGTGATTTATTTGTACCGCAAGATGATGTGGGATTAAAGCGTTTAATGAATGCCACCAGTGAAGACCCATTACATGTTCCCGCCTTCACCATGGGTGGATTTTATGATAAATATTTTGCCAGTAACGCACAACAAAAATCGTATATGCTCAATCACTTGATTGCGTCACGTGATGATTTAGTTGCAAAAGTAACGCATAAAAAATCGCAGCCTAACGGTTTGCCCCCGATGCAACTTATTTGGGGTGAAGATGACCGAATTTTCCCACTTGAAAATGGAATGTTGCTGTCGAAACAATTGAGTGCGCCTCTTTATATTGTGACCGGAACGGCGCATAATATTTTGCTAGAAAAGCCCGATACCATAAATCGATTGTTGAATCACTTTATTAAGCAACATGCTGCTCTATCGGACATAAACCTATCGCCTCAACTTGCCGTGAAATAGCAAGGCCGTAAATATAGACACTTAATATGGGCACTTTAATCGTTAAGGTAGAACCTGCATGAAAAACACACCATGGATATTTGCTTGCTTGTTGTTTGGAGTAACGGGTTGTTCATCAAACTCATGGCAAGAAACGACTCAGCCGCAAGCCAGCGATGTGGCTCAGATCCTCGCGTCGGCCAAACCTATCCGCCAAGACACGATATCAAGCGCAACCAGTTTTGAATTGCCCACCGAAGTGCGTCCTTGTTGCGCTTTTGGTAATCGTCAACGAGTGGAAGTGGGCAAGATTAAAGTGCCGTTTTTCCAACTGCCGAATACTGCAGATATTGATGCTTTAGGTTTGCATATTTATGGTTCTAGTCAGTTTTCAATGCGAAAAAGTGATGATTCAAATGTGGTAGAAGGTGAGCATAATGGTATTTTGTATACCGTAAAAGGCGGCTTTATCGATCTGGCGCATGTTCGTGACACTGCCGATAATACCGTCGGGCTTTTTTATAAAATCTACCCTAAGTTGGGGCAAGAATTTAGCATCGAATTAGAGCCAGAATTAGGTGCGCGCAGCATTCACTTTAAAGCGTTCCCAACCGAGCATTTAACTGAGCAACAAAAAAGAACATTGAGTATTGAACTTGCGGCCTATTACGCATTTAAAATGGCGCAAGGGCATGAAATCTCACAATGGCATGGATTTAAAAGCTTTCCACTGTTTCCAGAGTTAGTGTCGGCTTATTCATTAGAAGATCTGTATTCCAATATGTTAGGCGCTAAGTTGGCCTCTAAATTGGTGATTGATAATCTTGCCCTTTCACTCAATAGTTACAACCGCAATATGACAGTCTGGATCCAGCAAGCGCTTGAGTATTTACAGCCACTTAATAAAGAATTAAGTTCTGCTGCGTTTAATGCGGTAGATGGTATTTGGTGGGACTCACATGTGCCAATCCCACAAAAATACATGATATTAAAGCGTAACTATCAATTAACCATGCAACAAACACCGGCGTTATTGACTCGCTCAATAATCAATCAAGGGGACAATACAGATCTTGACCCTGTGATACCCGATGATATTAAACCGTTAACTTTATCTTTAACCGATCGCGATTTTAATATTGTGTTTGATGATATTTCGTCGATGAGCATGAAAATAGAGAATAGATACCTGGATTCCTTTAGCGATCATATTCCTGCAAACTTATATCCGGATAATACCTTAGATAGCAAGGTATACCCACAGATTGGATTATATGATCAACAGTTCGATAAAAAAGAATACCAAGCAATAATGGACAAGCGGGAGCAAAAGTTGCAATAAGGGTTGTGAGTATTGAATCGTTAATGGGAGCAGAAGGATCAAACCGATGATCCTTCTATTTTACTAAAGGGGATTAATGACGTTAGCTAATCTCATCTAACGTCAGTTCAAAGCTTGGTGCGAATACGGTTAAGAAATAACGCATTTCAGGAGTTTCGCGCTGCTTTAGGGTTAACTCTAAACGGGCTTTTGCTTGTTCAAATTCATGGTTTCCTGCCGAAAGTTCTTCTAAGCATTTTAAATAAGCACACAGGCTATCGGCTTGTTTTACTAGCGCTTGATCTTGTGGGTCGATGGCATCACTAATCAAAAATGGTGCAAAATCTTGTTGTATCTCTTCGGGCAGCATTGCCACCAGTCTTTTCTCTGCTTCAAGCTCAATCTTTTTATATTCTTTAGCAATCGCTGGGTTGTGATATTTGACCGGGGTCGGTAAGTCGCCAGTCAACACTTCGCTGCTGTCGTGATACATACCCAGTAACGCGATCCGCTCTGGGTTCACATTGCCGCCAAATTTTTTGTTTTTAATGATGGCAAGGGCATGGCCGACAAACGCGACTTGCAGGCTGTGCTCAGAAATATTTTCAGCTGAAATTGAGCGCATTAATGGCCAGCGTTGGATCAGTTTCATTCGCGCCAGATGAGCAAAAAAATGGCTTGGTTGGTGCGGGTTATTATCTGGGTTATTGTTTGCGGTATTGTCTGGATTATTTTGTGGGTGGTTATTATCGAATTCAGCGTTCATACGACGTCCTGCTAGATGAGAATCATAAAGGAGAGATAGGGGAATAAAATCGGCTTTATTCAATCCGTGTCGAATAAAGCCGAATGTTCATTATTGAGAATAAGTAGACAAAAATCGCTCAAAACGACCAATGGCAACTTCAAGATCCTCTACATGCGGTAAGGTGACGATACGGAAGTGGTCTGGTTGCTTCCAATTAAAGCCAGTGCCTTGTACCAGTAATACTTTCTCTTGTACTAAGAAATCGAGCACCATTTTTGCATCGTCTTTGATGTTGTATTTTTTGGTGTCAATTTTAGGGAACAAATACATCGCCCCTTTAGGTTTGACACAAGTGATACCGGGGATCTGAGTGATCAACTCATAGGCTTTATTACGTTGTTCGAGTAAACGTCCACCAGGCAATAATAATTCATTGATACTTTGATAGCCACCCAGCGCCGTTTGGATCGCATGTTGCATCGGCACATTGGCACACAAGCGCATTGACGACAGCATATCCAAGCCATCAATATAGCCTTTGGCCAAATGTTTTGGTCCAGTTAAGAACATCCAACCGCCACGGAAGCCACACACACGATACGCTTTTGATAGTCCATTAAAAGTCGCCATTAGCACATCGTCGGCTAGGGTTGCGATCGAAGTATGGGTTGCGCCTTCGTACAATACTTTATCGTAGATTTCATCAGCAAAAATGATCAAACCGTGTTGGCGGGCAATTTCCACCACTTCGAGCAAAAAGTCACGGCTATAAACAGCGCCGGTCGGATTGTTTGGGTTAATCAATACAATCCCGCGGGTGGTCGGGGTGATTTTCTTTTTAATATCCTCGAGATCAGGATACCAATCAGACGACTCATCACAGATATAATGTACCGGCTTGCCACCTGCCAGTGAGGCGGCTGCGGTCCAAAGTGGGTAGTCGGGAGCGGGGATCAATATTTCATCGCCATTATTGAGCAGAGCTTGTAGAGACATAACGATCAATTCGGAGGCGCCATTACCAATGTAGACATCTTCAACTTCAAGCTCACGCAAGCCTAATTTCTGATAATGTTGCACCACCGCTTTACGCGCTGAATAAATGCCTTTTGAGTCACAATAACCTTGAGAAGTTGGCAGGTTACGAATTACATCGACTAAGATTTCATCAGGGGCATCAAAACCAAATGGGGCAGGGTTACCAATATTGAGTTTTAATATTTTTTGCCCTTCTTCTTCCATGCGCTTGGCATGTTTTAAGATCGGACCTCGAATGTCGTAGCAGACATTATCGAGCTTTGATGACATCTCGATGTTTTTCATGGCAGGTTCTCGGCTTTCGGAAATGATAGTGATTTAAGTTACACTATTTTTTAGGTGCAAACCACTGAAAAAACAGGTGAGCACAAGTAAGGGGATGAGGTATAATGCGGTTATTGAACATCATTAAAAATAGATTGAGAGGTTGGCTTGTCTGATTTGCATCAAGTGATTTTATCCTTAATTGAACGAGTGGAAAATGGACAAGCGGCGGATGGAAATCGCCTCAGTAAAAGCGTAACAATACCCAATGATTTTTGCAGTATAGATTGGTTAGAGGCGCAACCACTATTTCCTAAGTTTTATTGGCAATCACGCGATGGCCGAGAAGAAGTGGTCGCTTTAGAACAACTGCATGCGTTTACCGATCCTTCTGCTGCCTACACGATTTTAGGCGATAATCAGCGCGTGTGGGGCGGTAAAGCGTTTGATAATGAGCAATCGAAAACTCAGCGTCAGTCTTGCTATTTCTTTTTACCTATCGTTGAGTTGATCCGTCAAGATGATAATTGGAGCTTGAATATCAATCTATCAAGTGACGTTCAGCGTACCTTACAAGTCTTGCATCATCTAAAAACCCAATATAGCCCGATCCCGCCACTGCAACCTCAAGTGGGTAACATTCATTATTCTCCTCAATTTAATGAATGGCAGCATATTGTTAATAAAGCTTTAAGCGCGATTGATAATGATCAGTTTGAGAAAGTGGTGCTAGCGCGTAAAACCAATGTTGAATTACCCGCGCCGATCCGAGCCACCCATTTGCTTAAAGCCAGCCGCGCGATTAATCATAATAGCTTTCATTTTTTGCTGTCGTTTTCAGAGCATCATGGTTTTATGGGCTCCACTCCAGAGCGATTATACAGCCGAATTGGGGAAAGTTTAGCTACCGAAGCGGTCGCTGGAACCATTGGTCGCAGCGACGATGCACAAGAAGATGCACGTTTATCACAATGGCTATTATCCGACGATAAAAATTTGCGTGAAAACCAAATCGTCGTCGATGATATTGTGCAGTGCTTAGCGCCTTATACCAGCAATATCGACGTGCAACCGGACGCGGCTTTAATTCAACTACGAAAAGTGCAGCATTTGATTCGGCCGATCCATGCAAATCTATCTTCAAATGTCAAAGGGGTGCAATTGCTGTCGGCGTTGCAACCGACCGCGGCGATGGCGGGATTACCGCGTGATGATGCGATCCAATTTATTCGCACTAATGAGCCCTTTACCCGTGGTTGGTACAGTGGTTCGGTCGGCTATTTTGGTCACGATAAAGCCGAGTTTTGCGTCGCGATCCGCAGTGCTTTAATTAACGATAATACCGTTAAGCTATATGCCGGTGCGGGAATTGTTCCAGGCTCAGAAGCGCAATATGAATGGCAAGAATTGAATCGAAAAACCGCCACCTTGCTCAGTCTTATTTCCGATCATAACGATAATGAGGAGTTGGCGTGAGTCAGGCAGGGATCAACCGAATTTGGGCGCAAGCTCTGTTAGAAACCTTGGCGGAGAACGGAGTGAAACATATCTGTATTGCGCCGGGATCTCGCTCAACGCCATTAAGCTTAGAAGCATTAGAACTTGCTGAGCAACATGGCTTTACGCTGCATACTCACTTTGATGAGCGCGGATTGGCGTTTTTAGCCCTTGGTCTTGCCAAAGCCAGTCGAGAAAAAGCAGCGGCGGATAAACAACAAGCAGTTGAGCGAGTCGCAATTATTGTGACCTCTGGCACCGCGGTAGCCAATTTATTGCCTGCGGTGGCTGAAACAGGGTTAACGGGGGAGTCATTAGTATTGCTGACCGCCGATCGCCCCGAAAATTTAATTGGTGTTGGCGCTAATCAGGCCATTCAGCAACAAGGTATATTTTCATCGCATGTGGTGACCAGCGTGCATTTACCAAGCCCAAGTATTGATACGCCTTTAGCGGACAGCTTGCTTGAAATCCAATCGGCTTTAGCACTGCAAGCGAGTCAAACGGGTTCGCTGCATATTAACTGTCCCTATCCAGAGCCGCTGTATTTGCAGTCTGAGCAACAAAAGCTGCAATATCTGCCGTATTTGCAACAAGCACGCTGCCAAGCTAAATCTCAAGTTCAAGCTCAATGCCACAACAAGCATACCATTCAATCGGCATTGAACGCCGAAGTGAGCAATCAACGCCAGCAAGCGTTACTCAATCAAATTGGGGATAAAAAAGGCGTGGTCATTGTTGGTAAAATGCCACTTAAACAAGCGCAGTTGGTTCGACAATTTGCCGAGCAACTCGGATGGCCTGTGTTGTGCGATCCTCAAAGTGGGATCAGCAGCGGTTGGGCGCATTATGATCTGTGGTTACAAAATGATGGCTACCAAAAGCAGCTATCGGCAGCGGATTGTATTTTGCAATTTGGCGCACGATTAGTCTCAAAACGGCTTGGTTTTTGGATTAAATCGATGGCTAACCATGAAACCTGCCCATATTGGTTGTTTGATCCTGCAGCCAGTATTTTAAACCCCGATCATTTACCACAACTGCGCACTGTCTCGTCAATCGAAGCAAGCCTTGGTTTATTACAAGTTGCGATTAACGACCAAACACAGAATACCCAACATTGGGGCGATGATTTACAACAAGCATCGTCGGTGGTGGGTAAAGCGGCGCAAAACGTGATTAATCAATCTACGGCTGTTAATCAACCGGCTGCGCTCAACCAAGCGATGGTGTTAAAACCACAAGCCGCGCTGACTGAATGTCAACTTGCCGAGCAATTACCCGCTTTGTTAGCGGCGCTAGGAAGCGGTGATTTATTTATCGGCAATAGCTTGATTGTCCGATTAGTCGATATGCTGAGTGCGATCCCAGATACATCGGTTTATACTAATAGAGGTGCATCGGGCATTGATGGTTTAATTGCCACCACTGCCGGTGTTCAACGTGAAAAACAACAGGCGATGTTGACCTTAATTGGCGACACCTCTTTGTTATATGATCTCAATTCACTGTCACTTTTAACCTGTGTGCCTAAGCCACATGTGGTGTTAGTGAGTAATAATGATGGTGGCGCGATTTTTGATTTACTGCCAGTGCCCGATGCGCAAAAACAAACGCTTTATCAAATGCCACACGGCTATCAGTTTGAATTTGCGGCCAAACAATTTGGGTTAGATTACTTGCAACCCGCACTACTGACACAATGCTTGCAAGGGATAACCGATTACGTGCAACGCTTTGAACAAGGCGAAACCAATACAGCTTTGGTGGTGGAAGTGATCACACCACCCGAGCAAGCTTCCACTCAAATTCAAACTATTTTACAGGCGGTAAAAGTTCATGTTGTATAGCCAAGTAATGGATAACTCAAGCGAGGCTGGATCCGTTCAGCCAATTCCGGTGTTTTTACATGGATTTTTAGGCTCGACGCAAGATTGGAAAAGGTGTCTTTCTTATCTTAAGTCTCCTCAATCAATTCAAGTCGATTTACCTTGTCATGGTATGAGCAAATACTGTGAAGTGGATGACTTTGAAGGGGCTTGTCAGCAAATTCAATTGACCATTTTGGCACAGTTGAAAAAACGCAAATTGCCTTTAGATTCACCGTTAGTGCTGGTGGGTTACTCTTTAGGTGCACGTATCAGTATGTATGGTATTTCGCAAAAGAGCTTGCCAGAACTGAACATTAAAGGTGCTATTTTAGAAGGCGGCAATTTCGGTATCCAAGCGGAAGAAGATAAAATGCAGCGCTGGGAAGGCGATAAACATTGGTCGAAACGCTTTGCGACCGAATCAATGGAAGAAGTGTTGTTTGATTGGTATCAGCAAGGTGTGTTTGCTACTTTAACTGAAGAGCAACGTGAATTGTTAGTCGAAATGCGTAGCGATAATTTAGGCTCTCAATTAGGTTGTATGCTGCGTGCGACTTCATTGTCGAAACAGCCTTATCTGCTGGATGCGTTAAAAGCTCAGTCATTGCCGTTGCTGTATATTTGCGGTGAACACGATGCAAAATTTAGAGCATTAGCTGAAGAAAGTGGTTTGAATTGTAAAATAGTCACGAACTCGGGGCATAACTCGCACCATGAACAACCGCAGCAATATGCTCAAATCGTGGATGAGTTTCTTATCTCACTTGATTTAGCTAAATAATCACAGTAAAAAGTTATTAATAAGGCGTGTGAGTATTGTTCACATGCCTTTTTCGTTTTTATAAATACGCATTAATGATGGTTTCTTATGACAAATACAACTCGCCAAGCTTCTCTTTACCGTTATCAATTGCCAATGGACAGCGGGGTGATTGTTCGCCAGCAACGCTTGTTGCAACGCGAGGGTTTGATCATTGAATTGAGTGACAACGAGCGCATGGTTTATGCTGAAGTTGCACCACTACCAAGCTTTAGTGACGAAACGGTTGAGCAAGCCCAAGCTCAGTTGCTGCCATTGCTCGAACTTTGGCAAGCGACAGGTCAATGGCCACAGTTTGAGGTGTTATATCCTTCGGTTGCTTTTGGTCTATCAATGGCGCAGTTGGAGTTGAATAACGAACTGCCAGCACAAGGACAATACTTGACCGCACCCTTGTGCAGTGGCGATCCGGATGAATTATTGCCGGTGTTTGAAAAAATGCAAGCGGCAAATTTATTGCAAAAAGTGGCCAAAGTAAAAGTGGGCCTGTATGAGCCTATTCGTGATGGCATGTTAGTGAATCTATTTTTAGAATCGATCCCAGATTTATATTTGCGGTTAGATGCTAATCGTAGTTGGCAGTTAGCCAAAGCATTAAAATTTGCTCAATATATTGCACCTGAATACCGCTCTCGCATCGCCTTTTTAGAAGAGCCATGTCAAACACCAGAACAAAGTGTTCAATTTGCTCAGCAAACCGGCATTAATATTGGCTGGGATGAAACAGTGCAACAAAGTGTGCAGCAGCATTCGAGCCAAGCAGAGTTCAATTTTGAGGATCTCTGCTTTGATGGTGTCAATACCATAGTGATCAAGCCAACATTGATTGGTTCGATTGCACGTTGTATTGAATTGATTGAGCAAGCAGAGAAAAATGGACTGCAAGCGGTTATCAGCTCAAGCTTAGAATCGACAATCGGTTTAACACAACTGGCTCGTTTTGCTGCTTGGAAAACGCCGCAACAAGTCCCAGGTTTAGATACGCTGCAATTGTTTAAAGCACAACTCCAGCTGCCGTGGCCAGAAAGCACCTTACCGGTGATCCCACTATTGCAACAACAAAAAATCTGGAGCAGTGTCGAACCCTCTAAAGATATTTAACCGTCAACAGCCCCTAGAGTCGAATGTTGGCGTGATTGATTCCTTGTTTTTCGACCTTTAATGCGAGTAGCACGATGAACGATATGATCCAGCATTGGCATCAGAAAAGTGTGGAACAAGCCAATATGTTGAAAGCGCCTGCTGCTAAAGCAGTCGCTTTGAAAACAGCAGATTGCAGTTATAGCTGGCAACAACTGGATCAAAAAATTGATGCGGTGGCGCAGAATTTGGTAACTCAAGGATTGGCTGCTAACAACATTGTAGCGGCGGTTGGAAAAAACCATCCTGATATGGTGATCTTGTATCTAGCATGTGTGCGATTGGGGGCATTATGTGCGTTGATCCCACCGCAATCACCAGCCTTGCTGCAGCAAAAACTCGATATTATCCAAGCGCAATTCTTATGGTTAGGAGAAGGTTGTAGTGCGTTGGATTCATCTTTGTTTACCGCTCATCCAACACACAACGCACAGATTGTGGCACTTCAAATCGATGGGGTTAATAATAGTGGCGCTAGCACTGTCACTAGCCGTTCAAACCCGCAACTCAATCAATACCAGCCGACTAACCCTGCCAGCATTGTGTTTACCTCAGGCTCTACCGGCACTCCCAAAGCGGTGGTGCATTTAGCCAAGCAACATCTTGCTAGCGCCCAAGGTTTAATCGCTGAATTTGAATTTAATGCGCAAGACTCATGGTTGCTCAGTTTACCTATGTACCATGTTTCGGGCTTATCGATTATCTGGCGTTGGTTATCTCAAGGGGCGCAATTGGTGATTGGCAGCGGCGAGTTAATCTGCGATCTGCAAGGCGTTACACATGCATCACTGGTGCCGACACAGCTACAACGGGTGTTAGATGCAGCAGTGTCAGCGCCGTTAAAACTCAAACGAGTGCTGCTTGGCGGCGCACATATTCCAGTTTCACTCACCAATCAAGCGGCCGAGCAAGGGATCGAATGTTGGGCCGGTTATGGCATGACGGAAACGGCGTCAAATGTGATCGCCAAAAAGTGCGATGGCTCGCCAACGGCTGGTCATGTGCTTGCGCATCGTAAAATCAAACTGCAGCAAGGGCGTATTTATGTGGCGGGCGAAGTGTTGGCGGCAGGTTATTTATCGCAAGGTAAACTCACCCCTTTAGTGACTCAGCAACAACCTTGGTTTGATACTAAAGATCTCGGCATAGAGCATGAGCTAAAAGAGGATAAAGGGGATCTCTGCGAGATAGAGATCGTGGGCCGCGCCGATAATTTATTTACTTCCGGTGGTGAGAATATCCATTGTGAAGAAATTGAAGCGGCGTTAATCCAACATCCACAGATCAGCCAAGCCATCGTGATCCCAGTAGCTGATGCTCAATATGGTCATCGCCCGATTGCTTTTTTACAAACCACAAGCTTACAGACTGAGCCTGAATATAAAGCCTTCCTGCTGTCATATTTAGATAAATTCAAATGCCCAGATGGCTACTTTCTGATTCCTCGATCTCTTCTCTCTACGGGAATTAAGATCTCCCGCGCTGAGTTGAAACGTTATTATCTCAATTCAATAAAGGTAATGAAGGATCAAAATTGAGTACAGAGAAAAGTGTTAAAGGTCATGGATAGCCTTTTCTCAAGCGATTAAGGACGGATAAGCGTCTTTTCGGCGTATTCAAATGGGTCAAATATTAAATGGAATTGATATAATACGGATAAAGTTATGTATTAGTCCAAATCGGAATTTATCCCCCAGCAATGATTAAGCCATAATTATCATCAAGTGCATCAAGTAAAAGCATTCAAGGATTGATGATGAAGATAATATTAGTGATTGCAGTATTGGCATTGATTGCGGTTTCGATAAGTTCGCAAGGTTTGAGCTCAGCTATTGCAGAATTAGGGGCGTTTATTTTAGTGGTGGTCTCAGCTTTTAAGTATCAAAAGCGGCGCAGAGCAGATAAAAAAGAGGCCCAAATTGAGCCTCATGTTTGACCCTAAATGTGATCATCGCGCCATATAGGGTGTTACTGAATATGAGTCAATATCCAAGTCAGGGAACTGACCGAAATAACTACCCACAGTATCACGCCAAAAATCATAGGTTTCGGGCCTGTGGCTTTTAGTTTTTGAATTGAAATGCCACAGCCAATCAAGAATAAACACAAGACTAATGTTTGTTTTGCGAAGGTATAAATCGCATGATAAACGGCAGAAAACTGTGGTACTTGGTCACTAAATACAATCGCACCGATATAGAATAAAATGAAGAAAGGAATGGTGATCTTCTTACTGTCATTCTTAAATAATAAGGCACTGATAAAAGCGACCGGCACAATCCATAACGCACGTGCTAATTTTAACGTAGTGGCAATTTGCAGCGATTGTTCACCATAAGCTTGCGCCGCGCCGACCACCGATGAGGTATCGTGGATCGCAATTGCTGCCCAAGTTCCAAACTGAGACTGGCTTAAGCCTAATGCGTGCCCAATCACTGGGAACAAAAATAACGCCACGGAATTTAACACATAGATCACAGCTAAAGACATTGCTACCGGTTGATCTTTAGCATTAATCGCAGGGGCTACGGCGGCAATCGCGCTGCCGCCACAAATCGCGGTTCCTGAAGCGATTAAATGCCCAGTCTCTCTTTCTAATCCCATTCGTTTTGCTAATAAGGTACCAATGATCAAGGTACTAAAAATAGTAGTCACAATAATGCCAAAGCCATTTTGAGTGGCGCTTACTGCTTGTTGGATATTGATACCAAAACCTAAGCCAACGATAGAATACGCTAATAACTTCTTGATGATTTTGGTTAACGGGATAGTGTGGGGAACAAAGCCAAAGCTTACCAGCAAAAAACCAATGGTTAATGCAATTGGCGAGTTTACCCAAGGGGTAAAGCACATTAATGCGGCAAAAGTAAACACACCGTACTGACGTAAATAATGGATCATAACAAACCTAACAATAGCGAGAACAGAAAAGGACCGTGATAATACCCTCATTTTTAATAATAGTTGGGTTTAATATTATTAACCTATTGTTTGGTTTTTTTTAACGCTAAGAGGTATTAGATGAGTATTTTTGCTTCACTCGTTTATTATGCTGTCATTTTATGCCACGGAAGCGGCTTTATACCAAAGAAGAAAGATAACCACAGCGTTGCATGCCGCTAACAGTTCAAAAAAATCAGGAATGGATAAATTGAGCATCGCTAAACAGATGATACTAATAAGCGCGCTTGCCACCATGAAAATGGCATTGTAGATATTATTGGCGGCGATCACTTGGGCGCGTTGGTTCGGCTGCGCCAAGATTTGCATTTGAGTGTAAAGCGGCACAATAAATAACCCTCCAGAGATCCCTAAACCAAATAGACTAATGAACACACCCCACAGGGATGGCTGAGCAATAAAAGCCCATAAAGAACTGCTTGGTGTGATAATGCTTGTCGTGATAGCACTTGGGGTACTAAAGCCGAGTAAGAAACTGCATACCGAAATCAGTGCACCACCGAGTAACACTAACTTCAGATTCACTTGATGGCGGGAAAGTCTAGCGCACAATAACGACCCTACCGCGATGCCGACTGAGAACAGAGTGAGTAGCAAAGAAACACTGGCTTGATTGCCCAATAAATAGTGTTTAGTAAAATTAGGAAATTGGGTTAAATAGCAAGCGCCAAGAAACCAAAACCAGCTGATCGCTAAGATAGAGAGATAAATATGGTTGTTTTGTTTGGCGATCGCCAATGTTCGCTGAGTTTGTGTAATTGGCTGCCACTGAAATGGCTGGTGGCTTTTTTCTGCAGGTGCTGCTGGGATCTTATTGCTGGCGATAAAGCCCAATATAGCAAATATGATCACCATCACTGCTGCTATCACTTCTGCATGACCGCTACCAGCAATAAAGCCCGCGCCAATAGTTCCAAATAAAATGGCCAGAAAAGTGCCAGTTTCAACCAATGCGTTGCCAGAGACTAATTCACCTGCTTTAAGATGTTGCGGTAATAACGCATATTTAACGGGGCCAAAAAAGGCTGATTGGGTCCCCATCAAGAACAACAGGATTAGCAAGGAGAGGTAGCTATGAAATAAAAACCCAATTGCGGCTAGCAACATAATGATGACTTCTGCCATTTTTATTATGCGTATAAGTTTCGACTTTTCATAGTTATCAGCCAAGACACCAGCAGTGGCAGAAAAGAGAAAAAACGGCAGAATAAAAAGGCCAGCAGCCAAATTAATAAAAATATCGGAGGATACGGGGAGGGTGTCTACTGCGGCGAATGCCACCAATAATAACAGTGTATTTTTGAAAATATTATCATTGAAAGCACCGAGGAATTGAGTGATGAAATAAGGCAGAAATCGACGTTTTTTCAATAAAGAAGATGACATAAATTGTCTGCCTTAAATAAGATAAATCAAGCATGTTGTTGCTGTATCTCGATTGGTGTGACTCACATCAGAGCTGCGATTTTCTCACATGACTATTGTTTTAAATCAGAAGCTTTTAAACCAGAGAAATAATTATCAAAGAAGTTATGGATCAGTGCTTTGCCTTCTAACTCAGAGTTAGTGTAAAACTGATCACCAATACTAAGCTCAGTAATACCATGCACAGAACCCCAAATGATTCGGCTGATGGTGACTACTTTTTGCTCGGATTGTTCAGGATCTATTAACCTGATTTGAGTTTCAAGCATTTGGATAACGCGAAATATTCTTTCAGCGGCGTGTTTGGGTAATTCATCACCATGCATATTATGCTCGAACACTAACTGCCAACGATGGGGTTGACGCGTCGCAAATTCAAAATAACAAATAGAGAAAGCTTCTAAAGTATCAAGTGGTGATAATTCTTGTTTTTGAATTATTTCATACTCTTGATATAGCTCATCCAAGGTTTGTCCAACCACCTCGAGCAGCAGTAGATTATAACTACCAAAAACATTGATTAAAGTGCTGGGTACATAGCCAATCATAGTGGCAATTTTACGTAAACTTAATGAATGGTAAGGGCGTGTTTCTAAAAATTCGCGCACCTTATCTAATGTAAGCGCGAATAACTCTTCACGCGTGTGGTCATTTCTTCTTGCCATAGGAAACCGTAGGTAATTAATATAGGTGAATAATACGGAGAATGTCAGTGTAACGTCAAGGCGTTATAGCATTATTTGATGCGGGTACTGCAATATTCTGAAACATAGCATAAGTAGATTCTTCTTAGATAGCAGCTATGATGCATACAGATTCTTCAATTTAATAAGAAAGGAATAATATGAAACGTTTTCTTGTCATGATGGTTGCATTGGTGACGGTAACGATGATGTCAGTACCAACAGCTGAAGCGAAGCGCTTTGGTGGTGGTAAATCATTCGGTAAAAGCTTTAAGACAGCACCAGCGCCAAAACAGAATATGCAAAACACTAATAACCTAAATAAACCAGGCGCAACCAATTCACCACGCCGTGGCATGATGGGTGGAATGCTTGGTGGTTTATTGGCGGGGGGCTTATTAGCGTCTTTGTTTATGGGCGGTGGTTTTGAAGGTATTCAATTTTTCGATATTCTGATCATTGCGGGTATCGCTTTTGTGGCATTTAAGTTTTTACGCGGCATGATGGGGGCAAAAAAAACAACCATCAATCGAGGTCCTCAAGCTGCATACTCTTCTGGCGCAATGAATCGTCAACAGTTCGAACAACCTAACGTACAAAATTTTGAACAAACTCAAAATGGCGGTGGTTTTGGGGCGACAGGGCAATCGGATGTTCCGCATAACTTCCCACCAGGATTTGATCGGGTGGCATTTGTGGAAGGTTCGCGTGAACATTACCGCACGCTGCAAGGCGCATGGAATTTTAATCAACTAGAAACGATTGAAGAATATGTTTCCCCAAGTTTGTTTGAGCAATTAAAAGCGGAACGTGCCGAGCTTGAAGGTGAGCAACATACTGATGTTATGTTTGTTGATACTGAAATTGTTCGCGGTGAATATGATGCCTCAAAAGCACAGTTAAGCTTGCAGTTTAGCGGTCGTTACCGTGATACTGTGGAAAACGTAGAGCAAGATATTGATGAGGTATGGCATTTAGAACGTGATTTAACCGCGCAAAATGCACCTTGGTTGATTGTTGGTATTCAAACTAACTCATAACCTTAATAACCGTAGCTCGGCTTTAACCACGAGCTTAGGTAATAAAACAAGCTTACGTAATAAAAAGAAACCCCAGCAATTTAATCATTGCTGGGGTTTTATTTTTTGCGAGCTTAACAATCTAATAAAAGATTATTTAGCGTCTTGTTGACCGGCTTGAATAGCGGTTAGAGCAACAGTGTAGACGATATCGTCAACCAATGCGCCGCGGGACAAATCGTTCACAGGCTTGCGCATGCCTTGTAGCATTGGACCGATTGATACTAGGTCTGCAGAGCGCTGTACAGCTTTGTAAGTTGTGTTACCCGTGTTTAGGTCTGGGAATACAAATACAGTCGCTTTACCGGCTACAGGAGAGTTAGGCGCTTTAGAAGCCGCAACGTTCTCCATGATAGCAGCATCGTACTGCAGAGGACCGTCGATAACTAAGTCAGGACGTTTCTCTTGAGCAATACGAGTTGCTTCGCGTACTTTATCAACGTCTGCGCCTTTACCTGAAGTACCGGTAGAGTATGAGATCATCGCAACGCGAGGGTCAATACCGAATGCTTTGGCAGAATCGGCAGATTGAATTGCGATTTCAGCCAATTGCTCAGCGTTTGGATCTGGGTTGATTGCACAGTCACCGTAAACCAATACTTGATCAGGCAGTAACATGAAGAAGATTGACGATACGATAGAAGCATCTGGCGCAGTTTTGATGATTTGGAACGGAGGAACGATAGTATTTGCCGTGGTGTGAACCGCGCCAGAAACCAAACCGTCAACTTCGCCCGCTTCAAGCATCATAGTGCCTAAGAATACAGAATCTTCTAGTTTCTCGCGTGCCACAACTTCAGTCATGCCTTTCGCACCACGTAGTTCAACTAAGCGTGCCACGTAGTTTTCACGAACGTTAGCAGAATCGATGATCTCAACGCCAGCACCAAGCTCAACACCTTGCTGTTGTGCAACACGACGAATTTCGTCAGGGTTACCAAGTAGTACACAAGTTGCGATACCGCGTTCAGCACAGATAGCTGCCGCTTTAACTGTACGTGGCTCATCACCTTCTGGAAGCACAATACGTTTGCCAGCACGACGAGCAAATTCAGTTAACTGGTAACGGAATGCTGGTGGGCTTAGACGACGAATGCCTTCAGTGCCTTCAGATAAAGAATCAATCCAAGGACCATCGATGTGGCTTGCCACGTGATCGTTGATGTATTCAATACGTTCTTTATCGTCTTGTGGTACTTCAAGGTTAAAGCTTTGTAGGTTTAGCGAAGTCTGCCAAGTGTTACCTTGAGCTTTAAAGATCGGCAGACCTGATTCAAATGCAGGCTTACATAGATCAATAATTTTCTCAGGGATATCGTAACCACCGGTTAGCAAGATCGCACCAATTTCAACACCGTTCATAGAAGCAAGTGCCGCAGCAACGATCACGTCTGGACGGTCAGCAGAAGTCACTAATAGTGAACCTGGCTTGAAATGTTCAATCATGTTTGGCAGAGAACGTGCACAGAAAGTAATGCTCTTAATACGGCGAGTATTGATTTCACCTGCATTAATGATGTCCGCATTTAAGTGCTTGGCCATATCGATAGCACGAGTGGCGATCAGTTCAACATTCCAAGGCACGCAACCTAATACACGGATTGGGCTAGAGTTGAAGATCTGCATTACTTCGATATTCGCTTGTGCGATAGTTTCATCAAAGATGTCAGACAGGTCAGGACGAGTACGGCCAGCTTCATCCACAGGTGCATTTAGCTTGTTGATGATAACGCCAGAAATGCTCTTGTTTTTAGTGCCACCAAAGTTAGAACAAGCAACCTCAATACGCTCTTTAAGTTGCGCTGGGTTGTTGTTAGCAGGTGTCGCAACAAACACGATTTCTGCGCCAAGTGTTTTGGCGATTTCAGCATTCACTTGGTTGGCAAATGGGTGCTTACGTGTTGGGACTAAACCTTCAATTAGCACGACTTCAGAGCTAGTGCTAACAGCATTGTAACGGGCCACGATTTGCTCAAGCAATTCGTCCATTTTTTCGTTACTAATGAACGCGCCTGCTTCAGACATTGGTGTTGATTCGGCAATCTTCATATCACTGCTTGCTGCGATGATGCTAGAGGTTAGATCTGGCACATCTTTGCCGCCACGAGGCTGAGCGATTGGTTTGAAGAAAGAAACATTAACACCCTTACGCTCCATCGCGCGTAGGACACCCAAACTAACACTAGTAAGACCAACACCAGCGCTAACAGGAACAAGCATTATAGTACGAGACATGAAAAATATTCCTCTAACTATTCCCTCATTGATTGAAGTGGTGACTTCAAGTTTTGAGGGTATATGTAAAATGGCAATGAGGGATTCATTAACCAGAAAGAAAACAGGCTAACCGAAGTTAGCCTGTTAGATTTTATAGGCCAGTTAGGCGAGCAGTATCTTCTGCAATAACCAATTCTTCATTGGTTGAGATAACCATTGCTGGAATGCTGCTGTCATCTGCTGTGATAACACCTTCACCGCCGAAACGAGCAGCAAGGTTTTTGTCGTTATCTAGTTTGATACCAAAGATGCCAAGACGGTTAAGGACTTGCTCACGGATTGGACCAGAGTTTTCACCGATGCCACCTGTAAATACGATAGCGTCAAGACGACCATCTAAAGTCGCAGTGTAACCGGCAATGTATTTTGCTAGACGGTGACAGAAAACATCCATCGCACGTTTTGCTTCTGGCTTATCTTGGTAGTTGTCTTCAACAAAACGACAATCCGAAGTCACTTGAGTTAGACCTTGTAGGCCTGACTCTTTGGTTAGGATAGTGTTGATTTTTTCAACAGAGTAACCTAGTGCATCGTGCATGTGGAAGATGATCGCAGGATCAAGGTCACCACAACGTGTACCCATTACCAAACCTTCAAGCGGCGTTAAGCCCATTGAAGTATCAACAGATTGACCATTTTTGATAGCACAAACCGATGCGCCGTTACCGAGGTGACAGTTAATGATGTTAACTTGATCAACTGGCTTATCCATGATGTTTGCAACTTCACGGGTAATAAATAGGTGAGAAGTACCGTGCATACCGTAACGACGGATGCTGTTCTCTGTGTATAGGTTGTATGGAATCGCGTACAAGAACGCTTCTTCCGGCATTGTTTGGTGGAATGCAGTATCAAATACAGCTACATTCTTAAGATTAGGGAATGCAAGTTTAGCCGCTTCAATACCTGCAATCGCTGCTGGGTTATGAAGAGGAGCAAGAGTAGTAACATCTTTAATTTCTTGCACAACAGCATCAGTAATAAGAACAGATGATGTGAATTTTTCACCACCATGTACAACGCGGTGACCAATTGCCGCCACGCCTTCGCCTAATTCAGGCTTAGAAGCTAGGATAGTATCTACGATAAATTTAAGTGCTTCAGCGTGCGCAGCACCATTACCTAGTTGAGCTTCATGCTTTCCATCGAGCTTCCATTTAATACGAGCTTCTGGAAGGCCTAAACATTCAGAAAGGCCGGTAAGAAGTTCATCGCCAGACTCCGCATCAACGATTGCAAATTTAAGTGAAGAACTACCGCAGTTTAAAACTAGGACTAGCTTTGACATGAGTGAATACCTGTATTCGTTCAGAAAATTAACTGTAATGAAATAAAACAATTCAAAAATAGACGACAACCAAGGATAGTCGTATTATTCTTAAATAGGTAACGCATTACGATAACAACCGCCATAACAACGGATTGTGGTAAGAAATGCGTTAGTACTAAAAACGATTTATGCGATTTACATCACCATAACCACTGCAAAAAAATGCAATGTAAGGTTGTAATCGCGTAAAGGATAACGATTATAGCGTAAGATAACAAAAAAAAGTTGTATCAATATTAACTTTAATCAATTTTTTACAGTTATTTTTTAATTGTTATAAAATTTTTTTAGCAAAAGGAAGGTTGGCATGAGTCGAGTAAGCTTTATACATCGATTTAAAGAGGGTCAACATTATATGGATCACTGGCCAGTTCGCAAAGAATTGGCGCCTATGTTTCCAGAACAACGTATGATCAAAGCAACTCGTTTTGGCATTAAAGTGATGCCGGCAGTGGCGGCGATAAGTATTTTGCTACAAATGACGTTTAATAACCAAGCCGCGATGCCGCAAGCGATTGTGATCGCATTGTTTGCTATTAGTTTACCTTTACAAGGGATTTGGTGGCTAGGAACACGTTCCAACACACAATTACCACCAAGTTTAGCCAACTGGTATCGCGAGTTGTATCAAAAAGTCGCCGAGTCCGGGATCGCGCAAGAACCGATCAAGCCTCAACCGCGCTATAAAGAATTAGCTAGCATGTTAAAGCGTGCTTTTAAACAACTGGATGAAGCGACATTAGAACGTTGGTTTTAATCGCAATCGCCTAGCAACCCCATATCTAACACCCCAGTATTTTTTGCTAATCAAAGCCTCAATGACCTAGTTCTCTTATGAATTAGTGCTTGGGGCTTTATTGTTACGGTAATGTGAACTCAAAGACTTCCTTTTTTTGTTATTAGCTGATAATAATGTATTAATCACTACCATTAATGGTAGTGATTAATGATAACAGAGCTACAACACAAATTGCTGGATCAAGGAGTTAAGATGAAAGCAAAAAACATTATTGCAACAGCGGCATTAGCTGGGGCGGCATTATTGTCATCGACAGGTGTATTAGCAAAAACAGTGAAAGTGGATGTATCACAAATTGTTGAACACCCTGCGCTGGATGCCACTCGTAACGGTTTGATCGATGGATTAAAATCGCACGGTTACGAGCAAGGTAAAAATCTTGAACTAGAATATCGCACTGCGCAAGGAAATCCTGCCATAGCCTCACAGATTGCCCGTCAGTTTGTTGGGAATGAACCTGATGTGTTAGTGGGTATTGCCACGCCTTCCGCACAAGCATTGGCAGCAACCACCAAGAATATTCCGATTGTCTTTACCGCGGTTACCGACCCAGTTGAAGCAAAGTTGGTCAAGTCGTTAGATAACCCTTCTGGCAATGTTACTGGTCTGTCGGATATGTCACCGATTGCTCAGCATCTTGATTTAGCCAAAGAGCTTATCCCAACCCTAAAAACCATTGGGGTAGTGTATAACCCAGGCGAAGCCAATTCAGTGGCGTTAATGACAGTACTGAAAAAAGAAGCGGCGACTCGTGGCATTGAGATTGTAGAGAGTACTGCGCTAAAGAGTGCGGATGTACAATCGGCAACTCAAGCGATCGTGGCAAAGTCTGATGTAATCTACGCCATGATTGATAATACCGTTGCCAGTGCGATTGATGGCATGATTGCCGCAGCAAACCAAGCCAAAAAACCGGTATTAGCAGCCTCT
Organism: Vibrio algicola; assembly: GCF_009601765.2. Classification (NCBI taxonomy): domain Bacteria; kingdom Pseudomonadati; phylum Pseudomonadota; class Gammaproteobacteria; order Vibrionales; family Vibrionaceae; genus Vibrio; species Vibrio algicola. Next base: position 1,589,612 of record NZ_CP045699.1, on the reverse strand, counting down.
GTTACTTATGTTGACCGTGGTGCGGTGATTGGTTTAGGCGCAGATTACTATCAAATCGGGATACAAACCTCTGACTATGTGGTATCGATTTTGGAAGGCAAGAAACCCAATGAGTTACCGGTGCATGTTGCCAAAGCATCAGAGCTTATTATTAACCCAGCGGCAGCTAAAAAATTGGGTGTCACTATCCCAACCACGATTGTTGATCGCGCTAAGGTATTCAAAAAATAGTGCGCCAATAAAGGAGGTGAGTTGGAGATATATTCCAACCACCTGCTCGTTTTATATGCCCAGATGAAAGGGTGTATTGTTATTTAGCATACCTTAACAATTTAAGGTGTTGTATCACTCTACTGAGTATGGATTGCGTAGAGTGAATAAGCAGAAAAGGAGTAGTTATGTCTGCTTTTGCCTTCTATGGCGCGTTAGAGTTAGGCCTTGTATATGGCTTAGTGGCTTTGGGCGTTTACATTACTTTTCGAGTTCTCGATTTTCCCGATTTAACCGTTGATGGTAGTTTTCCGATGGGCGCTGCAGTAGCCGCGACGGCTTTAGTGGCGGGCGTTAATCCTTGGGTCGCTACAGGGCTGGCTTTTTTTGTCGGCAGTTTGAGTGGCCTAGTAACGGCTTTTCTCGCGGTTCGCTGTGGCATTCTTCACTTATTAGCTTCCATCTTGACCATGCTAGCCGCTTTTTCGATAAATATCCGTATTATGGGAAGGCCTAATCTTTCTCTATTAGGGGAAGAGACGATTTTTACTCCACTAGAAGCGTTCGGAGGCGATTTATTTATTCGTCCTTTAGCGGTGGCGGTTGTGGTTGTGGTGGCAGGATTATTAGTCATCCGGTTGTTAAACAGTGATTTTGGTTTAGCGTTAAGAGCCACTGGGGTGAATGCTCGTATGGTGTCGGCTCAAGGCGCTAGTACAGCGTTTTATACTTATTTTGGATTAGCACTATCCAATGGCTTGGTTGGCTTTGCTGGCGCTCTTTTAGCGCAAACCAGTGGTTTTGCCGATGTCACTTCTGGCGCAGGAACCATAGTGGTTGGTTTAGCTGCGGTGATTTTAGGTCAAACACTTATTCCTAGTCGTAAGATCTGGGTCGCAGTAGTGGCGGTAATTGTGGGGTCGGTGCTCTATCGTATTGCGATTCAATTTGCACTCAATACCGGCATGTTTGGTATGAAAGCGTCTGATCTTAATTTAGTCACCGCGTTATTAGTTGCGGTAGCCCTTGTTGCACCAAAAATAAAAAGCAGTATGAAAGCAAAAAAGGCAGCCAAACTCGCCATTATACAAGCGTCAGATGCCAATAAGGAGTCACTATGATTGAGCTAAAAAATATTGAAGTGACCTTCAACCCTGGCAGTATTTTAGAAAATAAAGCATTGCGTAAAGTGTCACTTAAAGTGCCGCAGCATCAGTTTCTTACTGTTATTGGTTCTAATGGTGCGGGTAAGTCGACTTTACTAGGCGCTGTGACAGGTGAAACGCCGATGATCGGTGGCCAAGTTCAGATTGATAATGTCGATGTGACTAAGAAATTGGTGCATCAACGTGCTCAAATGTGTGCGCGGGTATTTCAAGATCCGTTGGCGGGAACCTGTGGCGATCTGACCATTGAAGAAAATATGGCGATTGCTTATTCACGGGGTAAACGACGCGGGTGGAATATGGCATTGTCTGCTTCACGTCGTAAAATATTTCAAGATCGCATTAGTATTTTAGGTTTAGGCTTAGAAGATCGCTTAGGTGACAATATTGGATTGCTTTCTGGCGGCCAACGTCAAGCGGTGAGTTTGGTGATGGCAACCTTATCGGAGAGCAAACTGTTACTGCTTGATGAGCATACCGCCGCGCTTGATCCTCGGATGGCAGCGTTTGTGATCGATCTAACCAAAACAGTAGTTAAAGAGTTTAATTTGACTGCCATGATGGTGACTCACTCGATGAAAGATGCCTTGGCTTGTGGTGACCGCACCATTATGTTACATCAGGGCGAGATTGTACTGGATGTCGATGGTGATAAACGTAAAGGGATGCAAGTTCCTGAGCTATTAGAAATGTTTTCTAAAGTGAGAGGAGAGGAATTAAGCGATGACAGTTTGTTGCTGAGTTAACTAAAATGTAAGTAATGATGGCGCAATCGGTTGCGCCATCATTACTATCTCTCTCTTTAATTCACTGCTATTTAACTGATTAGACATCTGATATAGTGTTTTAGTCTAACTTTTTGGTTTCTCCTTTCTTATGTATCATCAATCGAAAATCACCTATAAAACTGCTATTTTAGCGCCTTTAGCATTAGCTTTAATGATGGTTGCTATTTTGGCGCTAAATTACGCCAAAAGCTTAGGCGAAGAAGTGAATATTGAATATGGCCGAATGACTAGTAAGCTGGAGCATTCGATTAAAGTGTTAGGGGCAACTAACTATATATTCTCAACATATTTCACCAATGGTAGCCCGAAAAGTACCCGTAATATCCCCTATAATCGCCAAACGGATAGTGAAGGTTTTTGTACTTGGTTTCCTAGTCAAGAAAAAATGCAATCCGCTTATCGCACTGATAACAAAAACGTCTTAAAAGTGAACTATGCCGTTAAAGGCTTAGAGGGCAGTTGCGATCCTAACAGCCCAGTCTATCAAGATATTGAGAGTAAATTGACCGTAGCCTCTTCGTTCTCATTTTTAAGTGAGTTGGAGCCGTACATTGCGGGTTTATATTATATTTCGCCGAAAGGTTATATGGTAGCCTCGCCAGCAGAAAATGTGCGTTTGCTGGATAAAAATGCAGTTCCGATTTTAACCCATAGAAACTATTGGCAAAATACCCAAGATAGCACTAATAATATTACTCTTACTGGTCCGCATAACGACGTTATATCTGGTAAACCAATATTGACGGTATCTACAGGGTTATATGATAACGATCAATTCGAAGGGGTGGTGATATTAGATATATTGATCTCAAAATTATCTCTCGCCTCAGAGCCTCTGAGTAAAAATATTCGCTTTAGCCCTGATGATGAGCGAGCCTTGCCAAGTGATGCACGGATGCCAAGACCGGTTTGGATTGAAGGGGTTAAAACTAATCAAGTGATGTATTTTCAATGGTCTTGGTTAGAAGAAGTACAAGGCTTTTTCAATAATAATATCCAAAGATTAGTTGGGATTTTATTATTGTATATTTTTACCACCTCTATTTTTATTTATCTCAAACTGAATTACGAGCGACATTACTTCCGTGAACTGTCACAGCGTGATCCCATGACCTCATTGCTAAATCGTCGTGGACTAGAACTGGCATATAAAGGTGTGATCCAACAAGAATTTGAAGGTGTCGCAATCTTTGATATTGATGACTTTAAAACCATTAATGATACTTATGGTCATGATATCGGTGACGAAGTGATTTGTTATATCGGCCAAGTTTTACACCGTAATACGCGCGCATCTGATGTTGTCTCGCGCTTTGGTGGTGAAGAGTTTGTGGTGTATATGCAAGGCAGTAATGAAACCAAGATTATCGATGCGCTGACCCGAGTTCAAAAAGAAATCACCAAAGGTTCACATCGAGTGATGAAAAGTGGTTTTTCAGTTTCAGGTGGCGCAATAATCAGACCAACTGGAGAAAAACATACCTTCGATTCATTATTAAAAGAAGCGGATGACAAGCTGTATGTTGCTAAGCAATCCGGTAAAAACAGAGTGATTATTTGATCTGATCTTTCAAAGCCTGAATATAATCAATAATCGGTTCAGCTTTGTTGAACCGACGGATATTACGGAATAAATCATCAGCTTGAGCGTATTCTTGGCGCAAGTAAGCTAACCATTGTTTAATCCGATTGGGGTAATATAACCCTTTATCGCCTTCGATCTCGTACATTGAATAGTCCAGCATTAGGTCAACCACTTTCTCCCACGCCATTACCGCTTGGTTATGTTTAACTACATTACCAAGATTGGGCACATTAAACGCGCCTCGGCAGACCATTAAGGCATCGGCTTTGGTTTGCGTTAAGCAGTCTTGTCCATCTTGATAATTCCAAATCTCCCCATTGGCAATAATCGGCAGTTGGCACCGTTGCTTGATTTGTTCGATATATTCCCACTTAATTTCACTGGCTTTATAACCGCCCATTTTGGTGCGGGCATGAACGGTCAGTTCTGTCGCACCGGCTTGTTCAATTGCATCGACAATCTCAAAACAATCTTGTGGATCTTCCCAACCTAAGCGGATCTTGGCGGATACTGTAATATCTTTTGGAATAGCATCACGGCAAGATTTTACTATTTGATAGATCAATTCGGGGTGTTGTAACAGTGCTGCGCCACCTTTGCTTTTATTGACCATTTTAGCGGGGCAACCAAAGTTAATATCCATGCCATGAGAGCCTAACTCCACCGCGCGCACCGCATTTTCAGCCATCCAATTAGGATCTTGTCCCAATAACTGTAACCGAACTGGCGTACCCGAACGGGTGGTACAACCATGCAATAATTCAGGGCAAAGCCGAGTAAAAACATGTTCCGGTAAGAGGCGATCCACCACACGCACAAATTCGGTTACGCATAGGTCATAATCATTAAGATTGGTGAGTATTTCTCGCATTAAGTGATCGAGAACCCCCTCCATTGGACCAAGAATAACGCGCATAGTGAACCTCAAATATATAACAGCGAAGAAAAGAGGCGAGATTGTAGAGGCAAAGCTGGGAAATGTCACTGGCTAGCGTGATCTTATAGTAGCAACGTTCATTGGGTTACTGGGTTTTTAATGGCTGAAAAAGGCGGAACTGGTACACTAAGCGAAAATTTAAACGAGATAATATTAATGAATGATTTAATCGATAATGAAACTGTGAGTAGCAGCCAGTATCCAGCCGAATTTTGGGAAGGGGTGATCTTAGCGGCTAATATGAGCCCAAAACCTTTAACACCAGAGCAGTGGATTGAACCACTAATAGCCGATATTGAAGCGGATACCAAACAAGCCTTAGTGACTCGCTTTGAACAACAATATGCTTATTTAATGGTGTCAGATTATGATTTATTCACGCTATTGAAAATCACGTTAACCGAGCCTTTAGGATCAGTGAATACTGATTTAGTGGATCATGCAGCCTTGCAAGCAACGGCACAGGGTTTTATGTCAATATGGCCAGTGGTGGAAAATGGTTGGAATGAAGCAGGACAAATTTCAGATGGTAGCGTGCGAATGCTACAGGCGTTATTGACTACTTTTATGTTGATTGTTGATCAAGAGCAAACACAACAACAAATGCAAGCAGCTGGCATAACAGAAGTGCCGTGTTTAAAACAAATGTTGCCGCAATTAAACTTGATGATTAACGAAGTTGCTCATAGTGCCAATGAATTAATGCAAGGTAAACAAGCACAGTACATCAATCCGTATAAAGGCTTGGGGCGAAATGATCCTTGTCCATGTGACAGTGGTAAGAAGTTTAAACAGTGTTGCGGTAAATCGTAATAAGTTTATTTTAAACAAACATACGTAATGATTGAGTCTTTTTCTCTGTACATAGAAATATTTCCCATACGATAAAATCGCCTTATCTCAGTCAATGAAGGAGGCGGTTTTTTCTTAATAGCCATGAATTCATCGGTGAAACAAACCATTAGGTATAATCATTGTCGATATAGATCACACATTTAACCATAAATAAATAAAAAAAAATCTAAATTACGATGGGGTTATTAAATAATTTAAAATCTTTTAATTCCAATGGTTTCTATTGTTATCAGTGTCTTACGGGTTTATTGGCGTTTTTGACGAGATTTTGGATGAGATATTAGTATTTTTTACTTATCGAAATGTGAACTTTCACGTAAAAAGTACCCACACCGTTACCAATAAGCGTGTCTATACTGTTTTGGTGATAAAAAAGAATTCATGACTGCTAGAGAACCAAATGTTAGTGGAAACCACTGACTTCAAGAAGTTCTCAACAGTTTAACTAGTAAGAAGATACCTTCTTAAATATTAGGATAATGACAATGAAAAAGACTCATATTGCTTTAGCTATCGCAGCTCTTGCTGCTGCTGCCGGCGCTAACGCTGCCACTGTTTACAAAAATGATTCTACTCAATTAGACATCGGCGGTCGTGCCGAGTTCCGTGGTGACTTTATTGGTCAAGATAACGGCGATAAAATTGACGGTACGATGCATAATGGCTCACGTTTCCGTATTAACGTTGGTGGTGAAACCAAAATTACTGATAGCATCTCAGGTATTGGTTTCTACGAAGCTGAGCAAGATGTGAATTCATCTGGCGATAATAGTAACGATAATAATGGTTTTAACCTACGTTATGTATTTGCAGGTTTCAAAACCAACGTCGGTGATTTCACTTTCGGTCGTCAAGATACTTCTACCGTTATGATTTCTCAAATGTCAGATATCTCAACTTACTCTGGCGCGCAGAAAAACATGATCGCAGCTGGCGATGAGCAAGTAAATAACAACATTCAATATGCAGGCAATTTCCTAGATAATGATGCATTAACGGTTAAGGCCAACGTTATTTTAGGTGATAAAGATAATACTAACGGTTACGGTGTTGCTGCGAAATACACCCTGCCAATGGGTGTTGGGTTTGCGGTAGGTTATGCTTCAAACGGTATCGAAGATAATGCTGGCGTAGCTTATCGTGGTGATACAGCAGATCAAATTATTGCAGGTGTTAGCTATGGTGTAACTACTGAAGGTCTATACCTTGCAGCGACTTACACTAATGGTGATTTAAACGATAAACAAGATTTTGATGGTGTTGAAGCATCTGCGCAATACAAATGGAACAATGGTTTCCGCGTAATTGGTGCTTACGAGAACCAAGAAGCTGATAGCGATACTATTAATAACTGGTACGAATTAACCGGTGGTTATGACTTCACTCCAAATCTATACGCTTACGTTTCTTATAAACTAAACGGTCTTGATAAAGGCGATGCCACATTCAATGATTACCAAGTTTCTGGTGCGACACTTCGTGATGCTGAAGATAGCATGCGTCTAGGTCTTCTTTATACTTTCTAATTTGAGAGTATAAAAGGTAATATTTATTAACGTCAGCCTGAGTGCTGGCGTTTTTTTATGCCTGAAATTTAATCATCCTATCCAATCATTGTTAATGATGCTAACGGTCGTAGCCACTACTTGGTTATCTAATGTCAATTCCATTTAATATTTGATCAATTTGAATACGCTGAAAAGACGCTGATCCGTCCTGGCCGCTTGTGAAAAGGCCATCCATGACCTTTGACACTTTTCTCTGTACTCAATTTTGAACGATGATAAATTTATGCAATTGGTATAACCTCTCCCTGTTGGGTCTTTATGTGGGTTATTGCCTATTGCCATCTCTAATTTTTACCACTCCGCAGAGCTTTAAAAGCATCTGCCAGTATTTTAGAACCTAAGTGCTGTGGGATAATCCTGATATCGCTGATGGATACGAGGGATGAAACTAGCTTCACCCATTCACTCATTTATTCACTAACTCACAATGCGTCAAGCCTGGTGAGGTGATGCGTTCTCACTGTGAAGCGAACGTGACACAAAAAAAGACCCTATCAACCACGATTAATAACCGAAGCGATAGGGTCTTCTCAATTATGGTGTTGTAGGTGGCTATTTGGCTTTAGAAAACTGAGCTAAAATAATCACAGTGACCGCAATTAAGTTACAAGCAAAAATGACCACTAACCATTGTGGCATTGATAAGCTTAAAAATTGCCACACAATTTTAGAGCAATCGCCGGTAGGTTCAAACATCCATGGTGCCCATTGATTGAGCGGTGCCCAATTTGGAAATTGCGGAAAAATATCGCAGGTCGAAAAAGGGGAAGGGTGGAGTTGAAAGCCAACGTGCTCACGGGCTAATTCAAACCCTCTAAAGGCGGTATATGCCCAACCTGCAAGCCCTATATAGCGCAGCATGGCGTTACGAGGGTTTATTAAACCAATCAAGGCTGCGCTTGCCACGCCTAACATCGCCACACGTTCGTATACGCACATAACACAGGGCGATAGCATCATAACGTGTTGGAAAAATAGTGCGCAAGATTCAAAGAAAATAATAAAAAGGAACAATATCAGCCATGCACGGCGCTGGAGTGAAAACTGTTTTAATGATGGTAGGAAAGACACGAACATATCCTTTTAGAGTCTAATAAAGTTATTGCTATTACTATGTTGGTATATAGATGGCAAAAAGCTCTGAAAGTTCAGAGCTTTGAATGCTTTTTATTAATAGCAATTATGAAACGACTTTTATTAATAGTAAACCATTAATGCCCTATTACGGGTGATCCCTGCGTCGCAATTTCAATTGTGGTGGTAGTGATCCAGCCAATATGATGGAAATAAGCGGTTAGAGGTTCTAATAAATACTGAATGCCAAGATAACCGACAATAGCCAGTACGATGGTATAGGGCAGTGCCATGATCACCATTCGGCCGTAGGACAATCGGATTAACGGTGCTAATGCTGAAGTAAGCAAGAATAAAAATGCAGCTTGACCATTTGGCGTGGCTACCGACGGCAAGTTAGTCCCGGTATTGATCGCAACTGCTAATAAGTCGAACTGTTTACGGCTGATAGCACCTTCAAGTAATGCGGTTTTGACTTCATTAATATAGACGGTTCCAACAAAGACGTTATCCGATACCATCGACAGTAAACCATTGGCGATATAGAACATCGAGATTTGCTTGTTGCCTTCTAGCTCCAACACCGCATGGATGATCGGTTTGAATAGGTGCTGATCAATGATCACCGCAACAATGGCAAAAAAGACGGCGAGTAATGCGGTAAAGGGCAACGCTTCTTCAAATGCTTTACCAAGCGCATGCTCTTCGGTGATGCCAGTAAATGAAGTGGCAAGAATAATAACGGATAAACCAATCAAACCAACTGCGGCTAGGTGCAAGGCTAAACCGGCGATCAACCATACGGCGATAATGCCTTGAACATACAGTTTGGCAATATCTTGCTTAGTACGTTTTTTTTGTTCTTCTTGATCAACTTCTAGCAATATAGTGCGCACGTTATCAGGCAGTTCAGCGCCATAGCCAAATATTTTAAACTTTTCAACTAAAATACAAGTGATGATACCGCACACAAATACAGGGACGGTAATCGGTGCCATACGCAAAATGAATTCGCCAAATCCCCAACCTGCTTGGTCTGCAATGATCAAGTTTTGCGGTTCACCCACCATAGTCATTACGCCGCCAAGCGCAGTACCGACGCCCGCATGCATCAATAAAGAGCGTAAAAAGGCGCGGTAATCTTCTAAATCGGTACGAGTAATATCCGGCACCATTTCATCGGTAGTATGATCATGATGTTGTGAATTCGGGTTCGATACAACGCGGTGGTAGATGGCATAAAAACCAATCGCCACACTAATGATCACGGCGATCACCGTTAAGGCATCTAAGAAAGCAGAAAGAAAAGCGGCCGTAACACAAAATGCGACTGATAAAAGAATTTTTGAACGCACGCCGAGTAAAATTTTGGTAAACATAAACAACAACAGTTGTTTCATGAAGTAGATACCGGCCACCATAAAGATAAGCAGTAACAAAACCTCAATATTAGCGGCAAGTTCATGTTTTACTTGCTCGGCACTGGTCATGCCAATCGCAACCGCTTCAATCGCCAGTAGGCCACCTGGTTGTAATGGGTAACATTTTAATGCCATTGCTAAAGTGAAAATAAATTCAGCGACTAGTAACCAACCAGCCGTAAAGGGATCGATCAGAAAGAATACGAATGGGTTAATTATTAAGAAAGCAATGATGGTTAATTTGTACCAATCAGGTGCTTTACCAAGGAAGTTCTTAGTAAATGCTCGTCCTAAGCTCATGGTCATGGTTATACTCTTTTTTCGATAAAAGTTGAAATCAGGTACTATTATGCCTGATTTTTAATTCAAAGTTGCCAATAAACGCAAATTTGCAAAGCTCATAAGGGTCAAGTAAGTCATATATTTCAAGTGTATAAATAACAAGGCAACCGTTCATAAAGCCGATTGTTTAAATTCAAACAAAAGGATACACATCAATAACAATTAGTAAACATTAATGGTTGAAATTATCGAACCACATAGATTTTTATATGAAATCAAAAGTAACACAATTAAATTGATACAATTTGTTTCTGAATCGAAGGCTTAATACTGTTGGAAACACCTCGATTTATAGCCGTTATAATACTCTCATTTATAATTAGGGCATATAATATTACAAATTAAAGCGTGAAATCTAATCATGTAAAATTGAAAGACCAATAGTGTGACGAGGGTATATTGTAAGTTTTGTGTCAGTTGTAAGTAGTGGTATGATGAGTCGCATCGATACACCTCATTTGGACTCAGTGAATACATGGTCATTAAGGCAAAAAGCCCAGCAGGGTTTGCAGAAAAATACATTATTGAAAGTATCTGGAATGGCAAGTTTCCACCAGGTTCTATTTTGCCCGCAGAAAGAGAGCTTTCTGAGTTGATTGGCGTTACTAGAACGACGCTACGAGAAGTTCTGCAACGTCTGGCACGCGACGGATGGCTAACTATTCAACATGGTAAACCAACCAAAGTAAATAATTTTATGGAGACATCAAGTCTACATATTTTAGATACTTTAATGACTTTAGATAGCGATAATGCCACCTCTATTGTTGAAGACCTTTTAGCCGCGCGCACCAGTATTAGTCCTATTTTTATGCGTTATGCGTTTAAATTAAACCCAGATGCTTGTATTAATACTTTAAATCGTGTGATCAGTTCATGTGAGTTAGCATTAAAGCATGATAATTGGGAAGCCTTTTTAGCCGAATCACCATACGCTGATAAAATTCGCTTAGCAGTGCGTGAAGAGAATGAAACCGATGACGCTAGACGTAATGCTATTTTGATGGCGAAAACCTTCAATTATTACGATTACATGTTATTTCAACGTTTAGCCTTTCATTCTGGTAATCAAATTTTTGGCTTTATCTTTAACGGTATCCGCAAGTTATACGATCGAGTGGGTGGGTTTTATTTTTCAAACTCAGAGGCTCGTCTATTAGCCTTGCAGTTCTACAAGCAACTGTTAGTGGTGTGTGAATCTGGTGATCGTGAGCAACTTCCCGCCCTTATCCGTGAATATGGTGTGGAAAGTGGTCAAATCTGGATGGTGATGAAAGAAAATCTACCGGTTAATTTCACCGAAGATGACAGTTAATCGATAGATTTTATGTTTAAACATTTAAGCCTGTTGAATATCAACAGGTTTTTTTTCGTCTGATGAACCCGCTATTGTCGGCAGAGGTAAGTACAATGATTCACATAGTGCAGAGATCACTTGATCATATAAAGTGAAGATCACGCTCGAGATCTCAGAAGACATTTGATATAAGTCTTCTTCGCATAATTTGGCAATATGAGAATTCTGCAATTGGGTCAGACGAGTCTCTTGCGCCATATCAACAAAGGTCAGTGGGCTTAATAAAGATAATTTATTTAAACGACGACTTAATGATTGTGCACTTCGTTCCAGTTTTATCTGACCTTGCTCTGAATTTTTATCAATAATCGCAATACGAAATTGCGTTAAGCTGTCTAAGCCATCAAAAACGTCGAGCCAATCACTGCTGTATTGTTCTATCAGATCCTCTTTACCCGATTCAGTTAGCCACATGATCATGGTTTCATCAATAAGATACAATGATTGCCTGATCAAACGTCCGTGCACGATTTGGTTGCGTGCTAAGTTAAATAACGCCCATTTTTGGTGCATAAGCTGAATTTGTTCTTGTAAAATTCGAAACTCAGAATGGGGATTAACACGATCTAGCTTTAGCTGTAGTTCACTAATGTTTGCTTCTGATATAGCGATGGTATCTGCCATATTGGCTGTGCCGTTAATATGCTGATGAGTCAGTTGGCGATGCTGACGTAGAAGCGAGACCAACTGGCGTAATAAGAAGATGGTTTGAAATCGAACTTGATGATTCTTTTCTCTTTTCTGTGCCAGTAAAAACAATAAGGCCATTATACCCAATGCGATTGCAATACATAGATAAGTAAACATAGCCGCTCCTACTTCATTTCGGCAAATACCCATTAAGTAGTAGCAATAATGATGCCAGATTGAACGTTATAATCTTGAAATAAAAAGCCCCTCAACTAATATCGATTTAGCTAGGGGCCTTTAGGCGTTGGTTTAGATGTTAAATCATGCTTTACAAGATTACATTACTCGCATGCCTGGTTGAGCGCCTTCATGCGGCTCTAAAATCCACAGATCTTTTCCACCAGGACCCGCGGCTAAGATCATGCCTTCCGACATGCCAAACTTCATTTTACGAGGTTTAAGGTTGGCCACCATTACGGTTAACTTACCTTCAAGCTCTTCAGGGGTGTAAGCTGATTTAATGCCCGAGAACACTTGACGAATTTCGCCGCCAATGTCGAGTTGAAATTTAAGCAGCTTGTTGGCTTTAGGTACTGCTTCACATGAAATGATTTTAGCGATACGCATATCGATTTTAGCAAAATCATCAAATTCGATTTCATCGGCAACCGGTTCTTTATCTAGTTCAGTTTGAGCGCTCTGCTCGGCTTGTTCTTTCGCCGCCATTTCAACCGCTGCATCTTCTTTTGATGCTTCAACCATGGCTTCAACATGCTTAGGATCGATACGGTTAAATAATGCTTTAAACTTAGTCACTTCATGGTTAGTCAACGGAGTGGCCATGCCTTCCCACGTTAATGTATCGTTTAAGAAGTGTTCAGTACGCGCCGCCAATTCTGGCATTACAGGTTTTAGGTAAGTCATCAATACGCGGAATAAGTTAATACCGACTGAGCAAATATCTTGCAGTTCTTGATCTTTACCTTCTTGTTTGGCGATAACCCAAGGGGCTTTTTCATCCACATACTGGTTGGCTTTATCGGCCAATGCGGTGATTTCGCGGATGGCGCGACTAAATTCACGCGTTTCAAACGATTGAGCAATGCTGTCAGCGGCATCAACAAATTCTTGATATAACTCAGGCTCTGCAAAATTGCTTGATAACTTGCCATCAAAACGCTTAGCAATGAAACCTGCATTACGTGAGGCTAAGTTTACAATTTTGTTGACTACATCGGAGTTAACGCGTTGGGTGAAGTCTTCAAGGTTTAAATCAAGATCATCAATGCGGCTGTTGAGTTTTGCGGTGTAGTAATAACGCAGACACTCAGGGTCTAAATGCTGTAAATAAGTGCTGGCTTTAACAAAGGTGCCTTTTGACTTAGACATTTTGGCGCCATTGACGGTGACATAACCATGAACAAATACATTGTTTGGTTTACGGAAACCGGCGCCATCTAGCATTGCTGGCCAAAATAGGCTGTGGAAGTAGACGATGTCTTTGCCAATGAAGTGGTAAAGCTCAGTGGTGCTGTCTTTTTTCCAGTATTCATCAAAGTTAAGCGTGGTGTCACCAGCGGCTGCGCGTTTATCACATAGGTTTTTAAATGAGCCCATGTAGCCGATCGGCGCATCAAGCCAGACGTAGAAGAATTTGTTCGCTTCACCTGGGATCTCAAAACCAAAGTAGGGCGCATCACGTGAGATATCCCATTGTTGCAAGCCGGATTCAAACCATTCTTGCATCTTGTTGGCGGTTTCAGTTTGCAGTGAGCCAGAACGAGTCCACTCTTTTAACATCGCTTGAAATTGCGGTAGGTCGAAGAAGAAATGCTCCGAATCTTTCATGACTGGAGTCGCGCCAGAAACCGCCGATTTTGGATTAATAAGATCGGTTGGGCTGTAAGTTTCGCCGCAGTTGTCACAGTTGTCGCCATATTGGTCTTCGGCTTTACATTTCGGGCAAGTGCCTTTAACGAAACGATCAGGTAGAAACATTTCTTTTTCAGGATCGAAAAGCTGAGAAATAGTACGGCTAGTGATAAATCCGTTTTCTTTCAAACGCAGATAAATCATCGAGGCTAATTCGCGGTTTTCATCGCTGTGGGTGCTGTGGTAGTTATCAAAACTAATATTAAAACCGGCAAAATCGGTTTGGTGTTCTTGTTGCACAGCGGCGATCATTTCTTCTGGTTTAATACCCAGTTGTTGAGATTTCAACATGATTGGTGTGCCGTGGGCATCATCGGCGCAAATAAAGTTAATGGTGTTACCACGTAGGCGCTGATAGCGAACCCAAACATCCGCTTGAATATGTTCTAACATGTGGCCAAGGTGAATTGAGCCATTAGCATAAGGAAGGGCACAGGTTACGAGAATTTTTCTTGGGTCAGTCGCCATTATTATTCACTTCTTAATTCTTTGATAGGAGGCTATAAATTCGTATTTTAGGGTTAACTAAGTCGAACTCGCCATAAACTTGTTAAGATTCTACCTTATGCAAGCCATGACTCCAAGAAACCCGTCCGGTAAACGATGATATTTTTCTATTTTGGTAACGAATTTTATTGCGACTCAAACTGCAACTGGCGGTAACTTGGGTATATACTGCTAGGATATTCAATTCATCAACTGAGTTCGAGGTCGCATGTCTTTATTTTCTTCAAAGTCTTCATCAAGTGAGCCGTTATTGCCATCCGTATTAAGCCAATGGTTAAATCAATTTGAACATCCTCAACTTATACCTCAATGGGCTGATACGGCAGGTTTAATTGCGTTAAAACCCGATGAAAGTGTTGTGGTCACGCTGCCTTTTTATGCTCAAGGGCTACAAAGCCAATTAAAAGCATGGATTGAAGAGCAAAAAGTACAATATGATGATTTGCCTGTGATCGAGGTGGTCACGAAAGTGAAAACCATGAAAGCCACCAATGCCACGCCAGTTAAAGGCGTTAAAAATATTATTGCGATCACATCGGGCAAAGGTGGGGTGGGTAAATCGACCACAGCGGTTAATTTTGCGCTGGCACTGCATAAATTGGGAGCAAAAGTTGGCTTGCTCGATGCTGATATTTACGGTCCATCGGTGCCATTAATGCTTGGCACGCAAGGCAAAAAACCGGCGGTTGTGGATAATAAATGGATGCAACCAGTAGAAGCGCATGGTTTATACACTAACTCGGTGGGGTATTTAGTGGCGCAAGATGATGCGGCAGTTTGGCGTGGCCCAATGGCGTCAAAAGCATTAGCCCAAATTTTAAATGAAACCCAATGGCCCGAGTTGGATTACTTAGTGATCGACATGCCACCAGGCACTGGTGATATCCAACTAACTCTCTCTCAACAGATACCTGTGACTTCTGCGTTAGTTGTTACCACTCCTCAAGATCTAGCATTAGCCGATGCCGTCAAAGGGGTCGCGATGTTTGATAAAGTCGGCGTTCCTGTGTTGGGCGTGATTGAGAATATGAGTTATCACATTTGCTCAAACTGTGGTCATCATGAAGCGTTATTTGGTCAAGATGGTGCCAAGAAAATGGCGCAAGATATGGATCTCGCGTTATTGGCACAAGTACCGCTGCATATTGATTTACGCAGTGATATCGATAATGGTTGCCCAACCGTTGCCGCCAAACCAAGCAGTGAACATGCGCAGATTTATATTGAATTGGCAGCGCAAGTGAGTTGTCGATTATTTTGGCAAGGCGATCCTGCGCCAGAAGCGATTTTATTCACCGAAGTAAAATAATAAACATAAAGAAATGAAAGCACCTAGATAGGTGCTTATTTTTTATTCTTTTTTCCCTCACTTAAACCATTTCGTCGTTAAAGAGGATATTTTGCGAGCATCGAGCTGGAGTTTTTTGCCAATACATGGCGAGCGACGCTGCCTTTTTAATGAAATCAGTATATAATCAAACGGTTTATTTGCCCTTAGGGGTTCCGTTATCATTGACCTTGGGTGCTTTACATGTCAGAACAACAAATACCTGAAACAAACAAATGTGTCATCGTCGGAATTGCCGGCGCGTCAGCTTCAGGGAAGAGCTTAATTGCTAGCACCATTTATAAAGAATTACGAGCCAAGGTTGGCGATCATCAAATTGGAGTGATCACAGAAGATTGCTACTACCGTGACCAAAGCCATTTGAGCATGGAAGAACGTGTTAAAACTAACTACGATCATCCCAGCGCGCTAGACCACGATTTGCTATGCGAACAATTACAACTATTGATGGCTGGTAGTGCAGTAGACATTCCAGAGTACAGCTATTCAGAGCATACTCGCACAAAAAACACCACTACCATGACACCTAAAAAAGTGATTATTTTAGAAGGAATTTTATTGCTGACTGAACCTCGTTTGCGTGACTTGATGCACGCGTCGGTATTTATGGATACGCCACTCGATATTTGTCTACTACGCCGCGTAAAACGTGATGTAGAAGAACGTGGCCGAACCATGGATTCAGTGTTAAAGCAATATCAAAAAACAGTCCGTCCGATGTTTATGCAATTTATCGAACCATCGAAACAACACGCGGATATCATCGTACCGCGCGGCGGAAAAAACCGTATCGCGATTGATGTTTTAAAAGCGCATATTGCCCGTTTATTAAAAGCTTAATTCATTATTTACGTCGTACCGATTGGCGTGAAACGAGGAGATAAAATCTGTGAGATTGTGTGATAGGGATATAAAGAAATACATGGCGGAAGGTAAAATCACCATGACGCCAGCCCCATCTGAAGATAGCATTAGTGGTTTAACAGTCGATGTTCGTTTAGGACATAAATTTAGAGTGTTTAATGACCATTGTGCGCCATACATTGATCTCTCAGGCAAGAAAGAACAAGTTACGGCTCAGCTTGAAAAAGTGATGAGTGATGAAATTGAAATCCCTGATGATGGTGAGTTCTTCTTGCACCCTGGCCAATTGGCACTTGCGGTGACTTATGAATCGGTCGATTTGCCGGCGAATATCGTGGGTTGGCTCGATGGTCGTTCTTCATTAGCTCGTTTAGGCTTAATGGTTCATGTGACGGCGCATCGGATTGATCCCGGTTGGTCTGGTCGTATTGTACTGGAATTTTACAACTCAGGCCGCTTGCCGTTAGCTTTAAAACCTATGATGCCAATCGGCGCGTTGAGCTTTGAAGTATTATCAGGTGAAGCAGAAAAACCTTATAACAAGCGTGAAAATGCCAAATACAAGAATCAACAAGGCGCTGATGCGAGCCGTATCAACCAAGATTGATCCGAGTCCATTTAGAGTCACTTTAATTGTTTAAAAATTAATTGTTTAAAAATGGACTGCGGGATATGCAGCCATTTTGCTTAGCATTCATTATCATGCTCTGGCTTTCATCATGATAATGGACTGTCTTTGTCAGTCTTTTCATTTGTACTGTGTGAGGGATCTCCATGAAAAAAGTACTCATTTTCTTATCTGTTCCTATTATCGCCATTGGTATTGCCGTTCTGGCATTAGTTGTGTTCGTTAATCCTAATCAATTCAAACCTCTCATTATTGAACAGACCAAAGCGCAAACTGGTTTTGATCTTGTTATCGATGGTGATATTGAGTGGTCTTTCTTTCCGCATTTGGGTTTTAATATTGGCAAAACAGAATTACTTAATCCAAATGGCTTTAAGCGCCCGCAAATTGTCAAAATTGATTCAGTCGGTTTAGATGTATCTGTTCTACCATTGCTTGAACGCCGCTTAGATATTGGTGATATTAATCTTACTGGCGCTGATATTTTTATTCAGACTAAAAAAGATGGCAGTTCAAATCTTGATATCGCCAAGCAGTCTCTTGAACATAATGCTCAAGAAGAAAGTGGGCAACAAAATGAAACGCAGCAAGATTCGGAAAGTGGGCCAACGCCAGACTCACCTGCCTCAGATCAAATAGGAAGTCAATGGACAGTAAGCCTCGCAGGTATTACGGTAAATAATGCAAAATTGGAAATGCTTGATCAACAAAAAGGCACCGAAATTGCGTTGTCTAATGTGAATTTTGCGTTATCGCAGTTTGCTTTTGATGAGTGGAGCCAAGCTGAATTTAGTTTGTCTGGCCGTAATAATAAGCAAACTTTTTCTGCGGCGGGCAAAACAGAATTCAAGCTTTCGCAAGACTTAAAAAATTATGAGCTACGCAATTTGGATACCCAGGCCTCGTTTAAAGACGGAGCGACCGATATCAAGAAGATTTCTTTACAACTGGCGACATTCAAATTTGATCAAGCCAATGAATTGAAGTTAGCGGTGCAAGGTAGCGCTTCTGGTATGAATATCGATATGACGCACAGTGCCAAATTGACGGTCAATAAAGCGATGTCGTTGGTTCGTTTAGATGATATGGATCTTAAAGCGAAGTTGGATGGAAAAACACTGCCACTAAGCCCGATGACGATTGCGATGAAATCATCACTCAGTTTTGATCTCAATAAGCAATATTTAGACTTGAAGTTAAATAAACTCACCGCCAATGATTTAGTCTTTGATGGTTCGACTCAAGTATCGTTAGCCGCCAGTATTCCTAAAATTGTGTTTGCTTTGCATAGCCCTGAGATTAATGTTGATGCGTTATTAAAGCAAATGGAAGCGCCGCAACCAGCGGCAACAAAAACCGCTTCGGTTGATAGTAAAGACAAGACGTCTAAACAATCGACCTCTAAACAACAAGCACCTAAGCAACAGACAGCGACAAAATCGACATCGGCCACCGAACCCGATTTGAGTGCCACGCGGACGTTAGATGTCACAGGTAAAGTCACGATTGATAAATTGGTGGCCAGTAATGCAAAAATGCAAAATGTTGCCACTCAATTTAAAGTTAACCGTGGCGTGATTGACCTGCAACGCTTTGCAGCCAATTTATACCAAGGTTCTGTCTTAGCGACTGCGCACATTGATGCTCGTAAGTCGGTTGCCAGTTATAAAGTGCATAAGGTTGTTAAAGGTGTGCAAGTTCAACCGTTACTTGCCGATGTGTCAGAGATGGATTTTGTGTCAGGTACCGGCAATATCAATGTCGATGTGAGTGGTAAAAGCTTGATCCCCGACACCTTGAAAAAGAACCTTGCTGGCACAGTTAAAATAAGCTTCCAAGATGGTTCTTTATATGGTGTTAACTTACCGTATGAGTTCCGCAATGCCAAAGCGAAGCTAAAAGGTGAAACTATCGCAGCGGATAAAGTTAAGAAAACGGACTTTAGTGCATTAACTGCAACAATGAAGTTGTCAAAAGGGGTGATGACCACCAATAACCTGACGATGCAATCACCACTCTTACGTATTTTAGGCAGTGGACATGCCAACTATGTGAATGAGACGCTCGACTTCTTAGTCAAAACCTCGGTGGTTGGCAGCATGAAAGGTCAAGGCGGTAAAGATCTGGATGATCTTAAAGATCTGACTATTCCGGTCACGTTAAAAGGGTCGTGGGCCGCGCCAAGTGTCGGGATTGATCTTAAGTCTATGTTCAGTTCAGAGAGCAAACAAAAAGCGCAAAAAGAAATCAATAAAGGCATTGATAAGCTTTTAGGCTCTGATAAAGACTCCGATAAAAATAAAGAACTAAAAGAAGCCGCTGGTGGCTTGCTGAATAGCTTATTTAAATAAGCGGTCGTTGCCTTAGTTTAAAAGATAAAGCCCAGTTTGATCTTAATGAGCAAACTGGGCTTTTTATTGTTTATTAGTCCAATTCCATAAATTTAATGAACGTTCAAATTGAGTACAGAGAAAAGTGTCAAAGGCCATGGATGGCCTTTTCTCAAGCGACCAAGGACGGATCTGCGTCTTTTCGGCGTATTCAAACTGATCAAATATTAAATAGCATTGGTATTAGTATGATTTTAAGATACTGAACGCCTACCAATCTATCCCTTTACGAGCTTTAATGCCAGATTCGAAAGCATGTTTGACATTGCGCACCTCTGAGACGGTATCGGCAATTTCAATTAAGCGGCGATGGGCGGCGCGACCTGTGATGATCACCGATTGCATGGCAGGGCGGCTCTCAATCGCTGCGACAATCTCTTCAAGTTCAATATAACCATAAGTGACCATGTAGGTTATCTCATCTAATAACACCACATCTAGGAGGCTATCTTGCAGCATGCGTTGGCATTGTTTCCATATTTCTTGGGCGGCAAGTGTATCGGCGTTTTTATCTTGTGTTTCCCAGGTAAAACCGGTCGCCATTACATGAAATTCTACCCCTAGTTGTTCAAGTAGATTTTTTTCACCGTTATCCCAAGTGCCTTTAATAAACTGGGCAACGCCGCATTGTTGTTGATGGCCGACCGCGCGAGCCACCATTCCAAATCCAGACGTCGTTTTGCCTTTGCCGTTTCCTGTGATGACTAACACTAAGCCTTTTTCTTGTTTCGCGGCATCGATACGTGCATCCACCGCTTGTTTAAGCTTTTGTTGGCGCAGCTTATGTTGTTGGGTATTTTGATTAGGCATAAAGTCGTCCGTGAATAAATGATTGGGCAATGATAAAGCAAATCATCGTTTATAAAAATGTTTCAGCGAAATAAAAATAAACCCAGCACAATGGCTGGGTTTGAATGAATTAGCAGAGATACCCGATATTAATCGGCGAGTAAATCAGTGATCACTTTATAAGTTGGATCTTCTTTTACGTTAATTTCCACTAAGCTGCCGGCTTTATGCAGCAAGGTGTGGCAATCTTGGCTTAGGTGACGTAAATGTAGAGTTTTACCTTGTTTAGAGTAACGCTCGGCAATGGTTTCAATCGCTTCAATTGCTGAATGATCCGCTACGCGTGACTGAGCAAAATCGACAATAACATCTTGTGGATCGTTTTGTGCGTCAAACAGATCGGTAAAATGTGAGGCAGAACCAAAGAAGATTGGACCGTTTATTTTATAAACTTTTGAGCCGTCTTTATCAATAGAAGAAACGGCATTGATGTGTTTCGCGTGTTGCCATGCAAACATTAATGCAGAAGCAACGACACCAACACCAACCGCAACCGCAAGGTCTGTCATCACGGTTACGATAGTCACTAAGATAATGATAAAGAAATCTTGTTTTGGTACGCGACGAGCCAGTTTAAAGGTTGCCCATTCAAATGTGCCAATGACCACCATAAACATGACGCCAACTAATGCTGCTAATGGGATCATTTCAATCCACTTAGCAGTAAATAAAATAAAGCACAGTAGAGCAACAGCGCCAACAAAACCAGATAAACGACCACGTCCACCTGAGTTAATGTTGATCATCGATTGACCAATCATAGCGCAACCACCCATAGCGCCAAACACTGAACAAGTTAAGTTACCAATACCTTGACCGATACACTCACGGTTACCTTTACCACGAGTATTGGTCATTTCATCAACCACAGTTAATGTCAGTAGTGATTCAATCAGACCAATTGAGGCGATAATTAAGGCATAAGGGAAAATAATTTTCAGTGTTTCAAAAGTAAATGGTACAGCCGGAATGGCAAATTTCGGTAAATCACCCGCAAGTGTCGAGCTTGGATCGCCAGACATGGTACGTAAGAAATCGACCACAGTACGAGTATCAAAGTTAAACACTTGGGTAATCGCAGTTACCACAACAATCGCCACTAGGGACGAAGGGATAGCTTTGGTTAATTTAGGTAAAAAATAAATAATTGCCATAGTTAATGCAACAAGGCCCAACATGATCATCATTTGACCTTGTGGTAACCAAGTCATGATGCCATTGATATCAGGTGCTTTGAATTGACCTAATTGAGCGGTAAAGATCACAATCGCTAAGCCGTTAACAAACCCGATCATAACTGGGTGCGGTACGATACGGATAAATTTGCCCAGTTTTAAAATGCCGGCAGCAATTTGCAGTATGCCGACTAATAACACTGCGGCAAATAAATATTGTACGCCATGAACAGCGACTAAGCTGACCATAACAACAGCGGTTGCACCGGTTGCGCCTGAGATCATTCCAGGACGACCACCGAAGATGGATGTCATTAAACCCATAATGAAGGCGGCGTATAAACCAACCATAGGGTCAACGCCAGCAACAAAGGCGAAAGCGACAGCTTCAGGGACCAATGCTAAGGCGACGGTTAAACCAGATAGAACATCATTTTTGATAGATTGAGTAGAAATTTGTGGAAATTCGAACATGTATTCTCAGTTTTAGGTAAGGGAATAGCCACGTCATTAAACTGCAGAAACTGAGTGTTAAAAGATTACAGTTAACTCGGTGGGTGATTATACCAATCGCAGTAACTATCTGGTCATCCTTGCTGGTTAAAAATCTCGATAACTACGTTGTAAATTTTGATTGTAGAATACTACTAATCGAAAATTTACGCTTTGTTCTCAAGCTTTTTTTCTACGCAATATCTGATCATCTAATTACTTTGATTGGTATTAATTGCATGCGAATGTTACAGAATGGTTGAAATAACTGCAACATCTTCTGTAAGTGTGATCCTTATTTCCCATTAATGAAACAGATTGAAGAGGCTAGGGGCTGTTGATCTTTCGTGGTTGTTTTTGCTGCGAATTGTTGGGTTTTTATATAAGGAAGAGGCTTTGTGGTGTAGCTGGCTACACGAAAAGCCGATGACGAAGTAGAAAAGACCAACAAACGCAGCCCGAAGGGTTCGGCTAAAAGCCTTTTACTCTTCGTTAAGTCTCATTTACTTAGAATAACTAGGCTTCAATCGACTTGCCTCGATTAAAAGGCTTTTATCTCGAACAAAATTTAATCACGAAAGATCAACAGCCCCTAATAATAGAGGTCAGTTTAAGTGTCAGTATCAATGATTGTGTTGTTTATATTCAATAATAAAAAAGACCACACGAGGTGGTCTTTATATTATTAATTTACCAAGTGGGTAATTAAGTATTACTCACTGAGTGTTTTCGACATTGCTGCTGATGCTTGTCCTGCCGCACTGTTACTACCGGCAACTTTGCCCGTGTAAGTTGAGGTGCGGAAAGGCGCTGCCACGACAGTGATGTCTTTTAGTTCACCAGAACCCGATGCTTTTGCCATTGGTGCGCTAATGTGAGTTTTCACTTTAACGTCGCTCGGCGCTGTCGCGGGTGCTTGAGCTGCTTTTGCAACTGGCTTGACTTCAGTTTCAACTTTAACCGCTGAAGTTTCGGCTGTAGCTTGTGCCATAACTTTATCTTCAACTGGCGTGGTAGCAACCGCAACAGGAGCTTCAACCACTGGTGTGACTTCTGGTGTGGTTACCACAGGCGCTGCTACTGGCTCGACTTTAGCCGTTGGTGCCGGCTTAGCTGTAGGCTCAATTGGCGCTTGAACTTGTTGCTCGATAGCTTTTGGACGGTAGATAACCACTTTGCCCATCGACATTTCAGGACAAGCAACGCCACCAAAGCTTACTTTAGCTTCAACGGTATTGGTTGTTTGAACGTCTGCTACTTGCTCTTGAGCTAGCGCGATATCTTGTACCACAGGTGTTTGTGCATGGTGTTGTGGTTTGTTTGGCGTATATTGCGGCCAAACTTTACCCATTGCCATCTCAGGAGAGGCAACACCACCAGAACGTAAGCGGTATGGATTAGGACGACGGTCACGAGTACGGCGACGACGTTGACCGCTAGCACGAAGGTGACGAGGTGAACGGCGATTACGACGTTGCTGACCGTCTTCTTTTTGCTCAACCTTCGCTTCGGTGTTGGTCGCAGTTGTTTCAGTCGAAACAGCTTCTGTCGATACGGTTTCAGTCGCTACAACAGCATTGGCATCAGAAGTTGCTACCGCAGTGACGGTTTCTTCTTCTTTGGCCGGTTGATTAACACGAACTTTTTTCTTCATCTGACGACGTTGACGACGCTGTTTCACTTGCGTGGTTTTTTCTTCGTGAGATGTGGTTACGTTCGCTTGAGCATCTGCCGCTATTTGCTGACCTTGTTCTGCCAGTTTACTGGTGTCTTTAGTCTGCGCTGCAGATTTTCTGTCTTGCTTAGGTTTGCGTTTTCTTTCTTGACGAACTTCTTGCTCAACTTTGGTATCAAGTGGTTGTACTTGTTCATCTTCACGAGGTTTACGACGCTTATTGCGCTGCTCGTTATTACGCGAATCATTATTGCGGTCGTTACGATTATTACGATCGTTACGGTCACGATAATTATTATTACGGTTACGGTTATTACCTTGCTCATTACGCTTGTTGCGTGGCTGAACTTTTGGTTTTTCCACTTCTTTCGGTGCTTCTTCTTTCGCGGGCTCACTTGAACCTAAGAAGAAGTTGGCAATGGCTTTAAAGAAACCGCCCGATTTTTCTGCTTTTGGCGCAGTGGTGGCAACGGGGGTTACTGGCGCAGCAGTTGGCGCTGGAGCCGGTTCCGATGCAGCAAAACCTTTTAGCACAGGTTCTTCAATACGACGAGGCTTAATGGTTGCCACAGGTTCACGGCTTTCTGCTTCTTTAATCGCTTCAACACGTTGAGGCAATAAGTAAGACAAAATCTTGTGTTCTTCGCCATCACGTAAACGAACGACATCAAAGTGTGGCGTTTCCATGTCTGCATTTGGCACAACAATAATGTTAACTTGCTGGTTTTTCTCGATATGTTGAATCGATTTGCGTTTTTCATTCAATAAGTAAGACGCAATAGGCACAGGGACAACCGCAAGCACTTGCGAACTGTTGTCTTTTAGCGATTCTTCTTCAATTAAACGTAATACCGATAATGCTAATGATTCATTGTCACGCACGACACCGGTACCGCTACAGCGAGGGCAAATATGATGGCTCGCTTCAGCAAGAGATGGACTCAAGCGTTGACGAGACATTTCAAGCAAACCGAAGCGAGAAATACGACCGATTTGAACACGAGCACGATCCATACGAACCGCGTCACGCATGCGAGTTTCTACTTCACGCTGATGACGAACTGGGGTCATATCGATAAAGTCGATCACCACTAAACCACCTAAGTCGCGTAGACGCAATTGACGAGCAATTTCATCTGCAGCTTCAAGGTTAGTATTTAATGCGGTTTCTTCGATGTCGCTGCCTTTGGTGGCGCGCGCTGAGTTGATATCAATCGAAGTCAATGCTTCAGTAGGATCAATAACGATTGAACCACCAGAAGGTAGACGAACTTCTCGTTGGAAAGCCGATTCGATTTGAGTTTCAATTTGGTAGTGAGTAAATAGAGGGATCTCACCATCGTACTTTTTGACACGAGAAACGAAATCTGGACGAACCACTTCGATATGTTCTTTAGCGCGTTCATAAATGGTGTTGCTATCGATAAGGATTTCACCGATATCACGACGTAGATAATCACGAATTGCGCGAACAATAACGTTACTTTCTTGGTGAATTAAGAACGGGGCAGGAGCGGTATCCGCTGCGCCTTTAACCGCAGTCCATTGCTTTAATAGGAATTTAAGATCCCATTCAAGCTCTTCTGCTGTTTTACCTACGCCAGCGGTACGAACAATCAGTCCCATGCCGTGTGGTAATTCTAAAGTGCTTAATGCGGCTTTTAATTGGGTGCGCTCATCACCTTCGATGCGACGAGAAATACCGCCGGCACGAGGGTTATTAGGCATAAGAACTAAATAGCTGCCTGCTAAAGAAATGAAGGTGGTTAAGGCTGCGCCTTTTTGACCGCGTTCTTCTTTCTCAACCTGTACAATTACTTCTTGACCTTCTTTTAGCACTTCTTTAATGCTAGGGCGGCCTTGGTAAGTGTAACCAGCAGGGAAATATTCTTTGGCAATTTCTTTAAGGGGAAGGAAACCGTGGCGATCTGCTCCGTAGTCTACAAATGCAGCCTCTAAGCTTGGTTCTACGCGTGTAATACGGCCTTTATAAATATTTGCTTTCTTAGATTCATGGCCTGGGCTTTCGATATCTAAATCAAATAGCTTTTGACCATCAACTAATGCGACGCGCAACTCTTCTTTTTGAGTCGCGTTGATCAACATTCTTTTCATTGTGTTTTTTCTCGTTGTTTTTCTTCGTGATAATTGCTTATCGCTTTAGTCGTCCAAAGGTGCCAGATCCCATGGCTTTGGCTTCAGCCTCACGGCTGTAAAGGGGATGCTCTGGGGCACAATAGTCACCAGACAATATAAGATTGCCTGGTCCGATTCGAGTCGGTATTACTTCTGCATTGGTTACGTGAGTAGGCGATAAGTTGATCTTCTTAGTGTTATGTCTTACGCCAAATGCAGCACGCACATAAGAAGCTTTCTACTCAAAATTGCAAATGAGTGGGATGAAATTGTATAGGAAATATTCAATCTACCATTTGCAGGTGTGAACTATAGCAGCGCCAAGAAATATCGGCAATCAGCTTTGTTGTAAAGTGAGTAAATAAATAGGAAAACCTGTGGTTAACTTTAAACAATGCACTTAGGATAGTGATTTGTATCATGGATAATAACGTTATAAATCAGTTTTTTAGCCTGTACATGTGTTATTTTTTGAACAATTACAGTGCAATGACTAGGCAACGGGATAAAATAGTAATAATGGTTTGGTTATTATTGTGACACATGTCGCCATTTGAGTGGTAGAATACGCGCTATGAACGAAATTAAAACTGAAATAAAATTTGTCGAGATTGATGCCGATATGGCAGGGCAAAGAATTGATAATTTTTTGCGCAATCAACTTAAACAAATCCCAAAAAGCATGATTTATCGAATTTTGCGTAAGGGAGAGGTCCGAGTAAATAAAAAACGGATTAAAGCCGAATATAAATTACAAGCGGGTGACTCGGTGCGTATTCCTCCGGTGAGGATCACGTTAGAAGAAGATGCTCCACAGTTGAGTACTAAGCTTGATAAAGTGTCGCAACTTGAAAACTGTATTATTTTTGAAGATGACAGCCTACTTATTCTAAATAAACCTTCTGGTACTGCGGTACATGGTGGGAGCGGTTTGAAATTTGGTGCAATTGAGGCATTACGTGCGTTGCGCCCCGATGCGCGCTTTTTAGAATTAGTCCACCGTATTGACCGTGATACGTCGGGCATATTGTTGGTGGCAAAAAAGCGTTCGGCGCTGCGTCATCTGCAAGCTCAGTTTCGCGAAAAGACGGTACAGAAATATTATTTCGCGTTGGTAATGGGGCAATGGAAGCCAAGCTGTAAATCAGTTAAAGCACCATTACTTAAAAACGAAGTCAATAGTATTGTACGTGTGAACCCAAATGGTAAGCCATCTGAAACTCGCTTTAAAGTATTAGAAAAATTTGAGCATGCGACCTTGGTTCAAGCGAGTCCTATTACTGGACGCACCCATCAGATCCGTGTGCATTGCCAATATGTTGGTCACCCGATTGCTTGGGATGATCGCTATGGTGATCGCCGTTTTGATGCTTACACCGCCAAAGTGGGCATGAAACGCTTATTTCTGCATGCGGCTAATATTAAATTTACGCATCCCGCGACGGAAGACAAATTTGAAATATCAGCGCCAATGGAAGCCAAGCTTGAAGCCGCGTTAACGAAATTACGCGGCCAATAAACAAGCTGGTTTAAAGTACGTCGAACCCTTGTCGCGCTAACATGTCGGTTAACGTGATAAGTGGCAGGCCGATTAAACTATTGGGATCGATGCCTTCTAAGCGTTGAAACAGGGCAATGCCTAAGCCTTCACTTTTAAAACTGCCGGCACAATAGAAAGGTTGTTCTTTATCGACATAGTTTTCGATTTGTTTGACGGTTAGTTGACGGAAATGAACGATAAAAGTATCTAGCTGTACCTCACATTCTGAGGTGGCAGAGTTATACAAAGCCACACCGGTATAAAAGGTAATAGCACGGCCATTGGCTTGGGATAATTGAGCAATAGCATTGTCACGATCAAGCGGTTTACCTATAATCTGGTCATCAATCACGCAAACTTGATCAGAACCAATCACTAAATGATGTTGGTTGGGGTTTAAATGGCAAGATTGCGCTTTTGCTTGTGCCAGTCGCCTCACCAATTGTTGCGCGCTTTCACCAGCCAGTGGGGTTTCATCACACTGAGGTTCGAGTGTGCTAAAGGGTATCGATAATTTTTCTAGCAAGGCTTTTCGGTAAACGGAAGTAGAGGCTAGAATTAAGTTGGTATGCTGCATTATGGTTGTACCTAAAGTCAGTAACGCTAATAAAGGTTATAGCACTAAAGTGGTGACTAATGTTACGCGCTACGATAAAGCAATTAGCGGTTCGCGTCATATAGATTTGATTCGAGCTAAGATTTAAATAAAAAATTGGCAAGAATAAGTGTAAGTTTTTTACCTTTTTCTTTGACTAAATTTGTTTTGAAGGATAAGATTCGCGCCCTATGCAAAAGGTAAAAATACCGCGTACAGTAGACCCAGCAAAATCTGCTCAAAAACGCTTAGATTATCAAGGTATAATCCAAGTCAGTTTATTAAAGCAAATTGCCGAGTTAACTGAAGGCGTTAAACGTGACGCAGAAGTCACATTGAGTTTTGAGTTAGATGAACAGCGACTCACCGTTATCTCTGGTAAAGCTAACGTTGAAGTTGATTTAGAGTGTCAACGCTGTAATCAAAACTTCACCCATTTGTGTGAAGTAGAGTTCACTTGTACTCCTTATTATAATGAGAAAAGTGAACAAGACGCACCGGAAGAGTACGATTTGGTAGATCTAAACGAGTACGGTGAGTTGGATTTGATTAAATTAGTGGAAGACGAGTTCATTCTAGAATTACCTCAAATTGCAATGCATGACGAATCTGTTTGTAGCGTTAAATCAAACAATTTGGTATTTGGTCAACTTCCAGATGAACTTCTAGAAGACAAACCGAATCCATTCGATGTTTTAAAAAATTTGAAGCGTTAGTCCTTGATAAAAGCACCAACGTCTAAAAACAAAGGAGTAGGGTCATGGCCGTACAAAAAAGTAAAAAATCACGTTCAATGCGTGGCATGCGTCGTTCACACGATGCGCTAACTACAGCTTCATTATCTGTAGACGCAACTTCAGGTGAAACTCACCTACGTCACAACGTGACTGCTGACGGTTTTTACCGTGGCAAAAAGGTTATCAATAAGTAAGGTTAACCTTTGCAAACTATAACCGTTGCACTTGATGCAATGGGCGGGGATTTCGGTCCTCGCGTAACAGTGCCTGCCGCCGTGCAGGCATTGTCACATTTCCCAGAGCTGAAAGTTATTCTTGTCGGTGATCGTGAGCTTATCACGCAACAACTGACCACTATCGGATTTAGTCCGACCCATCGTCTCGTCATTAAACATAGTGACAGATGCATTTCTAATTGTGACAAACCTTCTCTTGCACTGCGAAATAGTGTAGGCAGCTCGATGCGTATTGCTTTGGATCTGGTTGCAGATGATGAAGCCAATGCTTGCGTGAGTTGCGGTAACACTGGTGCACTAATGGCGTTATCAAAATTTCGTCTAAAATTATTACCCGGTATCGATCGCCCTGCATTGGTCAGTGTTTTGCCGACCACCACTGGTAACAAAACCTGGATGCTCGATCTCGGTGCCAACGTATCGGTTGATGCCGACACCTTATTTCAATTTGCTGTTATGGGTAGCGCTTTAGCCGAAATTCATATTAATGAACGACCTAAAGTGGCGATCTTAAATATTGGTGAAGAAGAAATTAAAGGCAATGATTTGGTTAAACGCTGTTCAGAGCTTCTGACCCAAACCAAAGAAGTCAATTATTGTGGTTATATTGAAGGCAATCAACTGTTTCATAATGTAGCGGATGTGGTTGTTTGTGATGGATTTGTCGGCAATGTATGCTTAAAATCTTGTGAAGGTGTTGCGCATTTATTTCTTGATAAAGTCAAAAACCACTTTAGTTCGTCGAAGTTAAAGGGCTGGATTGCAAAAAAATTATTTTCTAGCTTATTTAATGAGCTAAAAGTACTGAACCCCGACCAGTATAATGGTGCAAGTTTGCTAGGATTGCGGGGCACTGTTATTAAGAGTCATGGTCAAGCAGATACATCTGCTATTATCAATGCAATTGGTGAAGCGGTACATGAAGTCAAACAGCAAGTCCCAAGCCGTATCAGCGATCGTCTAGAAGCAGTATTACTCGAGAGGCATTATTAGTCTGCATGAATAGTAAAATTTTAGGAACGGGCAGCTACCTGCCACAACAGGTGCGTACTAACGCCGATTTAGAAAAAATGGTCGATACCAGTGATGAGTGGATTGTCACTCGCACCGGCATTCGTGAACGCCGTATCTCGGCGGTAGATGAATCGGTTGCAGATATGGCTTTTCAAGCATCATTAAATGCGATTGAAATGTCAGGTGTCGATAAAAATGATATCGACTTGATTATTTTAGCAACCAGTACCGCCAGTCATAAATTCCCATCTTCAGCCTGCCAAGTGCAAGCAATGCTAGGTATTACCGGTTGTCCAGCCTTCGATTTATCGGCCGCTTGCACTGGTTTTGTGTACGCATTATCGGTTGCCGACCAACATATTAAATCGGGTATGGCGAAAAATGTGTTAGTGATCGGCGCAGATGCGTTATCAAAAACCTGTGATCCAACCGATCGTGGCACCATTATTTTATTTGGTGATGCAGCGGGTGCTGTGGTACTGGGTGCTTCTGAAGAGCAAGGCATTATCTCAACGCATTTACACGCCGATGGCCGTTTTGGTGAGTTATTGAGCTTAGAAGAAGCAAAACGTGGTGAGCCTATCGATGCTTGGCTACACATGGCCGGTAATGAAGTGTTTAAAGTCGCCGTGACTCAATTATCAAGATTGGTAAAAGATACCTTAGAAGCGAATGGCATGGCCAAAACCGAACTCGATTGGTTAGTGCCGCATCAAGCGAACTTGCGTATTATTTCAGCCACAGCGAAAAAACTGGCAATGTCATTAGACCAAGTGGTGGTTACTCTTGATCGTCATGGCAATACTTCTGCTGCCACGGTCCCAACAGCGCTGGATGAAGCGGTGCGTGATGGTCGTATTCAACGTGGTCATATGCTATTGCTTGAAGCCTTTGGTGGTGGATTTACTTGGGGCTCAGCTCTGGTTAAGTTCTAGGGTTAAATTTTAATTTCTATTGGCAGATCATCTAAAGTGGTCTGCTCGTTTCATTTAAGTAAAAGGAAATTTGCAATGAGTAAGTTTGCTGTAGTATTCCCTGGACAAGGCTCACAAAGTGTCGCAATGTTGGCCGAACTTGGTGAGCAATACGATGTAGTCCAAAAAACATTTGCCCAAGCATCTGAAGCACTAGGTTACGATCTTTGGGCTTTGGTTCAAAATGGCCCGGTGGAAGATTTAAACGAAACTTTCCGTACTCAACCGGCATTACTTGCCGCTTCAGTAGCGATTTGGCGTGTTTGGCAGGAAGTGGGAGGGGAACAACCTCAACTGATCGCAGGACATAGCTTAGGAGAGTATTCTGCTTTGGTATGCGCGGGCGTGATTGATTTTCAACAAGCGATCAAGCTGGTGGCACTGCGCGGCGAACTGATGCAACAAGCGGTTCCTGCGGGTATTGGCGCAATGTATGCCATCATTGGTTTAGATGATGCAGCGATTGCCAAAGCCTGTGAAGAGGCTGCGCAAGGTGAAGTAGTTTCTCCGGTAAACTTTAATTCACCAGGTCAAGTGGTGATTGCGGGCAATAAAGCAGCGGTCGATCGTGCTGGGGTATTATGTAAAGAAGCGGGCGCGAAACGTGCCTTGTCACTACCAGTTTCAGTGCCTTCACATTGTGCATTGATGCAACCGGCGGCAGAGAAGCTTGCATTGGCATTAGCGGACATTGAATTTAGTGCGCCAATGATCCCGGTGATCAACAATGTTGATGTGATTGCACAAACCGATCCGGCTAAAATCAAAGATGCGCTTGTTCGTCAATTACATAGCCCGGTTCGTTGGACGGAAGGCGTGGTTAGCATGCATGAGCAAGGTATTGAAAACTTATTAGAGTTCGGCCCAGGCAAGGTTCTGACCGGCTTAACAAAACGCATTGTGAAGACGTTAACGGCACAAGCGGTAAATGATGTCGCATCACTGGATGCCGCGCGCGGATAATATTGAGTCTCAACCAGAGCAATTATCGGTACCGTTCATTCCTTTGGTTGGGATAATACAATTATTTAATGATGATTATTGTCGTGATAATAAGGACATAAAATGAAGCTTGAAGGTAAAATTGCACTGGTCACCGGTGCGAGTCGTGGTATTGGCCGAGCCATTGCTGAGTTATTAGTGGAGCGTGGCGCAACTGTAATTGGAACCGCGACCAGTGAATCTGGCGCACAAGCTATTAGTGATTATCTTGGTGATAAAGGTAAAGGCTTAGCGCTTAATGTGACTGATTCTGATTCTGTTGCTATCACTATCAAAACGATCAATGATGAATTTGGCGCTATTGATATTCTAGTTAACAATGCTGGTATTACTCGTGATAACTTGCTGATGCGTATGAAAGACGACGAATGGCAAGATATTATGGATACCAACCTAACTTCGATTTTCCGTTTATCAAAAGCGGTCCTTCGTGGCATGATGAAAAAACGTCACGGTCGTGTTATAAATGTAGGTTCTGTGGTCGGTACCATGGGTAATGCAGGTCAAGCAAACTATGCTGCGGCTAAAGCTGGTGTGATTGGTTTTACTAAATCAATGGCTCGTGAAGTGGCTTCTCGTGGTATAACTGTTAATACAGTTGCACCTGGTTTTATCGAAACCGATATGACAAAAGCACTGAATGATGACCAACGTGCTGCTACACTTGCACAAGTGCCAGCAGGTCGTTTAGGTGATCCGCGTGAAATTGCATCAGTTGTTGCCTTTTTAGCTTCAGATGATGCGGCTTACATGACTGGCGAAACGCTACATGTAAATGGTGGTATGTATATGGTTTAAGTCTATATGTTGGTTTTTTAATCGCCACATGTATGATTTAAGTCAAAAATATATTAATTTTCAGTAAAAAAGTGGAAAATTGTGGTTCGACCAGTAAGGTCAGGCTTGCAACTTTTCTAACTTTGCATAAACTACTGTCAACATCGCATTTAAGCGAACTCTCTGTAATAGGAAAAGAAAAATGAGCAACATCGAAGAACGCGTAAGAAAAATCATTATTGAACAACTAGGTGTAGATGAAGCAGAAGTGAAAAATGAAGCTTCTTTCGTTGATGATCTAGGTGCTGATTCATTAGATACAGTAGAGCTAGTAATGGCTTTAGAAGAGGAATTCGATACTGAAATCCCTGATGAAGAAGCAGAAAAAATTACTACTGTTCAAGCTGCGATCGACTACGTAAACAGCGCACAGTAATAATAACATCCCCAGGCGGTCTCCTAGACCGCCTGAGTTTTATCTATTGAACACCTCTCTTTTTATATCTCTCACATTCTCTCAATAATTCTCCGGAGAAAAAATCGTGTCCAAACGTCGTGTAGTAGTTACAGGCATGGGGATGTTATCACCGGTTGGTAATACCGTTGATTCTTCTTGGAAAGCCTTATTAGCCGGTCAAAGTGGTATTGTAAATATCGAACACTTTGATGCCACCAATTTCAGTACTCGTTTCGCAGGTCTAGTTAAAGATTTTAACTGTGAAGAGTACATGTCGAAAAAAGATGCGCGTAAAATGGATTTATTTATCCAATACGGTATCGCTGCGGGTATTCAAGCCTTTAAAGATTCAGGTCTAGTGGTAACAGAAGATAATAACGCCCGTGTTGGGGTGGCGATTGGTTCTGGTATTGGCGGCATTGGTATCATTGAACAAGCCGCCGTTGCTCTAGAGACTAAAGGTCCGCGTAAAATCAGTCCATTCTTTGTACCATCAACCATCGTCAATATGATTGCAGGGCACCTGTCTATCATTAACGGTCTACGAGGTCCAAATATTGCGATTTCAACCGCTTGTACCACAGGTTTACATAATATTGGTCACGCGGCACGTATGATCGCTTATGGCGACGCTGACGCAATGCTTGCTGGTGGCGCTGAAAAAGCTTCAACCCCACTTGCAATGGGTGGTTTTGCCGCGGCTAAAGCATTATCAAGTCGTAATGATGAACCACAACAAGCTTCTCGTCCTTGGGATAAAGACCGTGATGGTTTTGTGCTGGGTGATGGTGCTGGAATGATGATGGTTGAAGAATACGAACACGCGAAAGCTCGTGGCGCAAAAATTTACTGCGAAATTGTCGGTTTTGGTATGAGTGGCGATGCTTATCACATGACGTCACCAAGTGCTGATGGCTCGGGTGGCGCGCTGGCAATGGAAGCGGCGCTGCGCGATGCTGGCATTACCGGCGATAAAATCGGTTATGTCAATGCTCATGGTACTTCGACTCCTGCGGGCGATGTGGCCGAAACCCTTGGGATTAAACGTGCTCTTGGTGAAGAAGCGTGTAAAACTGTCTTGGTATCATCAACCAAATCTATGACGGGTCATTTACTTGGCGCGGCCGGTTCGGTTGAGTCGATCATTACTGCGATGAGTTTGGTCGATCAAATTGTACCGCCAACCATTAATCTCGATAACCCTGATGAAGGTTGTGATCTAGATTATGTTGCTCATACCGCGCGTAAAGTCGAAAATATGGAGTACGCTCTATGTAACTCATTTGGCTTTGGCGGTACTAACGGTTCATTGATCTTTAAACGACTGTAATATCTGTCGGGTATTTATTGTTTGATAAGATGAAAAAAACGGCTTAATGCGTTAGCATTAGGCCGTTTTTATTGAATTGTAAAATGGAATTGAAACTCAATGTTTTATGTCAATGGTAAGCCACAAACCGAGATCGCGATAAGCGACCGTTCATTTCAATATGGCGATGGTTGCTTTACCACTATGCTGGTGGTCAATGGACATATTCAGCATTGGGCTTTACACCAACAGCGTTTAGAACAAGCGCTATCAGTGCTGCAAATGCCACTCCCTGATTGGAAACAAGTCCAGCAGTGGCTAGCTATTGCGCTTGAACCTATTTTACAAGCCTCATTGGCATCATCAATTATACGAAGTGGGCTGAAATTACATATTAGCCGTGGATGTGGCGGACGAGGTTACAGTGCGATTGGTGCCGATACTCCTTTGATCACTATTCATACTTTTGATTACCCGCAACACTACCAAGCATGGCAGACAAATGGTATCAAACTTGGCATCAGTGATTTGTCGCTCGGCCTCAACCCGATGCTGGCTGGGATTAAACATAATAATCGTTTAGAGCAAGTGCTGATCAAGTCCAAATTTGCTCACACTTGTTATGATGATGTGGTGGTGTGTGATATCAATCAACAGGTGATCGAAACTAGCGCTTCCAATTTATTTTGGATAAAAAACAATCATCTGTACACGGCGGATTTGAGTTCTTGTGGTGTGACAGGTACGATGCGTCAGCAAGTTTTACCATTGGCCCAATCGTTCAACTTAAACGTTAACATGGCTAATTATGTGTTGGCGGATTTGCTCGGCGCTGACGAAGTCTTTATCTCCAATGCGCTGCATGGCATTGTACCAGTGGTGAAGATTGACACAGGCAATAGCCATTTAGCTAAAAAAGATAACCCGCAATATTGTTATCCCATTGGAAACCAAACACGTCAATTTCAGGAGAGACTAAATTCGTGATAAAGAAATTACTTATTTTACTTGTGCTATTAGCTGCAGCTGCAACCGCGGTGGTGTTCTATGCCAAAGCGCAAGTGCAACATTATATCGAACAGCCTGTTGCAGTGAGTTCGCCACAATTGTTAACCATCTCTCATGGCATGACGTTACGCATTGCATTGCGAACAATGGAGCAAGATAATTGGTTGCAATCAACGCCTTTTACTCGCTTATTGCCGCGTTTATATCCAAATTTGGTGCATCTGAAAGCGGGAACGTATCAAGTGATGCCAAAGCAATCATTAAAGTCACTATTAACCACAATGGTTTCAGGCAAAGAACATCAATTCTCCATCACCTTTATTGAAGGCAGCCGCTTTAATGAGTGGCTCCCGTTACTGAAAAATGCGCCAGGCTTAATCCATAAAACTCAAAACATGAGTGAAGCTGAAATTGCGCAATATCTTGGCGAAGATAAAACCAAATTAGAAGGTTTATTGTTAGCTGAAACGTACCATTACACCGAAGGCATGAGCGATCTCGAAATTTTAAAACGTGCTCATCATGCGTTGAACCGCGAACTTGATTTGGCATGGAAAAACCGTGAGAAAAACTTGCCGCTGAAAACCCCATATCAAGCACTCACGTTGGCTTCTATTATAGAAAAAGAAACCGCGATTGAATCGGAGCGTAAACGTATTGCATCGGTTTTCATTAATCGATTAAACCGCCACATGCGATTACAAACTGATCCTACCGTGATCTATGGCATTGGCGATAAATATGACGGCAATATTACGCGTAAAGATTTGCGCACCCCAACGGCTTACAATACCTATGTGATTAATGGCTTGCCACCAACGCCAATCGCAATGCCAGGAGTGGAATCTATCCAAGCGGCGTTAAATCCAGAGAAAAGCCATTATCTGTATTTTGTCGCCAGTGGTAATGGCGGTCATGTATTTACCTCATCATTGGCTGAACATAATCGAGCTGTACGCAGTTATCTTAGAACCTTAAAAGCGAATAAGAATAAATAATGAGTAATCCAAAATTTGTGGTAGTCGAAGGCTTAGAAGGGGCGGGTAAAAGTACCGCGATTAGTACCATTCTGGATGTATTTTCCGAGCAAGGTCTTGGTGATGTCGCCCAAACCCGCGAACCGGGTGGAACCGTGCTAGCAGAGAAAATGCGTAGCTTAGTTAAAGATGATCACGATGGTGAGCAACTGCAAGATATTAGTGAGCTATTACTCATATATGCAGCAAGAGTACAATTGGTTGAGAACGTGATTAAGCCTGCTCTGGCTCAAGGGCGTTGGGTATTGGGTGATCGCCACGATTTATCTTCTCAGGCTTATCAAGGTGGTGGTCGTAAGATCCCAGCTGACATCATGGCAAATTTGAAACAGATCACCTTAGGGGATTTTAAACCCGCTCTAACCTTGTATCTTGATATCGATCCAGAGCTTGGCTTACAACGCGCCAGAGGCAGAGGTGAACTTGACCGTATCGAAAAAATGGATCTGAGTTTTTTTGAGCGTGCCCGTGATCGTTACCTACAAGCGGCGCAACAAGATCCAACGATTATCACTATCAATGCCAATCAAGATTTAGAATCGGTGACGGCAGATATTCGCCATGCCTTAAATACTTGGTTTCAACACTCTATATCCGCTAACTAGGAGTACTTTTTGATGTCAGAATATCCTTGGTTAGTCTCTACATGGCAGCATTGGCAAGACCTTTTACAACAAGGCGCTTTGCCTAATGCCATATTATGCCAAGCCAAATCAGGCACTGGGATCGAGGATATTGTCGAAAAATTAGCAATGGCGGTGGTGTGCAAAAACAGCGAGCAACAAGCGTGTGGATTTTGTCATAGTTGTGAGTTGAGTAAAGGTGAAAATCATCCGGATATCCATTGGATCCGACCTGAGAAAGAAGGCAAAAATATCATCGTTGATCAAATTCGAGAAGCGAATCGATTAGCGTTAGAGTCGTCACAGTTGGGCGGTAAACGCATTATTATTATTTCACCGGCTGAAGCGATGAACGAGTCAGCGGCGAATGCATTATTAAAAACATTAGAAACCCCACCCGAGCAGTGTCATTTTGTTTTATTGACCACCGATAAATCCCGCTTATTAGCGACCATTACTAGCCGTTGCCAAACATGGTTGGTAGGTGCGTTGAATAAAGAGGCACTGTTGAGTTGGTTAAGCACTCAACCGACGCTCGACAATCAAATTCCGCCGGATTGGCAGCATATTAAAATGTACGCCGATTCCCCATTACTCGCGGTTGAGTTTATTAAACAAAAGAAAACTCAAGAATTTGAACAATTACAACGATTACTACTCAAGGTTGTACAAACCAAGCAAGTTAATATTACCGAGGCACAAACCTTATTCAAATTAGAACCGTTGGATAAAATTCGTTGGTTAACCTACATTTTGAGTGATGTGCAAAAATCTCATTTTGGAATATTAACCGAGATTAATAACTCCGATTTCATTCAACTATCTCAGCTTTTACCTTACCAATTGGCTTATGAGCAATATCATGCATTAGTGAAACTGCAGCAATTGCTTAGCACTTCCAGCGGGCTCAATACTGAATTGCTGATTGTCGATTGGCTGCTAAAGTTCACACTAGCTTAATGCTTAAACCTAGCTGATTTGAAAGGGTACGACTAAATGTACCGATTTTGCAGTGGCTAGGGTTTTGATTTAACGCGCCTCTTATTCTATTTTTACTTTTATTCATCTCTAATTTGGGAATGCACTCACATGTATATCGATTCACACTGCCATTTAGACAAACTTAATTATACTGATTTGCACCTTGATGTAGCCGATGTCATTGCCAAAGCAAAACAGGTTGGGGTAGAACAAATGCTGAGTGTTGGCGTGACCTTAGAAGCCTTTCCAAATATGCTTAACATGATCGAAGCGTTCGATAACGTGTATGCCTCTTGTGGTGTGCACCCACTCGATTGTGAAAGTGAATTTGATTACGCGCAATTTAAAGCATTTGCTGCCAATCCCAAGGTGGTAGCAATAGGTGAAACGGGGTTTGATTTTTTCTATCAACCTGAAACCGCTGTGCGCCAAACTG
The DNA here is from genome assembly GCF_009601765.2 of Vibrio algicola. NCBI lineage: Bacteria > Pseudomonadati > Pseudomonadota > Gammaproteobacteria > Vibrionales > Vibrionaceae > Vibrio > Vibrio algicola. The sequence goes on along the minus strand of NZ_CP045699.1, from coordinate 1,550,957 downwards.
AATTATTTGAGCAGCATGTTGAATTAGCAGTAGAAGTCAATAAACCTCTGATCATCCATACACGTAATGCTCGGGCTGAAACGTTAGATCTGCTCAGAAATGGTCATGCTGAAAAATGTGGTGGGGTGATCCATTGTTTCACTGAAGACTTAGCCTTTGCAGAAGCTGCAATGGAACTCGGTTTTTATATTTCCTTGTCAGGCATTATCACCTTTAATCAAGCCAAAGAATTACAACAAGTGGTGAAACGTTTGCCTTTGGAGCGATTATTGATTGAAACTGACTCACCTTTCCTCGCACCGGTTCCGCATCGAGGCAAAGAAAACCAACCGGCTTATGTGGTCGATGTGGCTAAAAAGCTAGCAAAATTACAACAGTGTGATTTAGAAACTGTACAGCAAACAACCACGTTAAACTTTCAAGAATTATTTATTAATCGTCATTAATAACTGTTAAAAATTATAAATATCGTCTACTTTTTAGCCATCTCTCTGGTTTTTAAAATATGTGATCATGGTCACCTTTATTGATATTTAAAGCTTTTTTTCGATACAAAAATTAAATGAGATCAAAAAAAACACAGTCTTTACGCTTACGAGGGTTGAATGGTTTGACAAGCTATACAAGGGCGAATAAGGTACGCCCACTAGGTATTTTTGTAATATTTAGTAAACATAATTATAATTTAAGGAGTAAGGGGTTATGAAAGCCTTTTTTAGTAAATTATCGCAAGCTTTAATGCTTCCGATAGCGCTGTTGCCAGCAGCAGGTATTATGCTGGGTATCGGGGGAAGTTTCACCAATCAGAGTATGATTGATGCATACCAAATTTCAATTTTACAAAACGGTACGGTACTGAATAACTTCCTGCAAGTTATGACTGCTGCCGGTGATGTTGTTTTCGGTAACATTCCACTGCTATTTGCGCTTGCAATTGCCATTGGTTTTGCTCGTGCTGAGAAAGGTTCTGCCGCTCTTGCTGCTGCTATCTCTTACCTAGTAATGAACGTTGCTATTGCTAAGACACTTGCAGTATCTGGCATGGTAGATGGTAATACAGTGGTACTGATGGGGACCCATTATGCTGGTATTTTAGGTGATATTTTAGGTATCTCTAATACGTTAAGCATGGGTGTATTTGGCGGTCTTATTGCGGGTGGTTTCACCGTTCTACTGCATAATAAATACCATGATGTCGTTCTTCCAGATTACCTAGGCTTCTTTGCGGGTGCTCGTTTCGTTCCGATCATCTCTGCTTTTGCGGCATTGTTCTACGGTATCGCGCTTGTATTCATCTGGCCTTACATTGGCGCAGTATTCGGTTCTATCGGTGCTGCTCTTGGTGATATGACAGCTTCTGGCCACGGTTATATTGCTTCATTTATCTTTGGTATCGTTGAACGTTCTTTGATCCCTGTTGGTCTTCACCATGTATTCTACTTGCCACTATGGCAAACAGAGATTGGTGGCACTGCACACATTGCCGGTCACGTGGTTAAAGGTACGCAAAATATCTTCTTCGCTTCACTTGCAAGCGGCGATTACTCACAATTCTCTTCAACCAACTTTATGACGGGTAAATTCCCATTCATGATGTTTGGTCTTCCAGCAGCTGCGTACGCGATGTACACACTAGCCGATGATGCAAACAAGAAAGTAGCGGGTGGTTTACTATTCTCTATCGCATTAACCGCATTCTTGACAGGTATTACTGAACCAATTGAGTTCACATTCCTATTCTTGTCTGCACCACTTTACTACTTGATCCACGTGCCACTAGCGGGTATCTCGTTCATGCTTATGGACTTGTTAAACGTGAAAGTTGGTATGACATTTAGTGGTGGTTTCATTGACTTCAGCTTATTTGGTATGTTGCCAGGCTTAACGGGTACGGCAAACAATTGGTACTACATTCCAATCGTTGGTGCTTTTTATGCTCCAATCTACTTCTTCCTATTCCGTTGGTACATCGTGAAATTCGATGTTAAAACTCCAGGTCGTAAAGGTAGTGCGATTGCAGTGGTTTCTAAGAAAGATTTCCATGCAGCTAAAGCGGCAGAAAAATCAGGTAGCAGCGATACCCAAGTTGATGCCATGATTGAAGCTCTTGGTGGCGCAGACAACATCAACGATGTTGATGCTTGTATTACTCGTTTACGTATCAGCGTAAAAGATGGTAGTAAAGTATTAGGTAACGATCACTGGACACAAGAACTGGGCGCGAAAGGCTTAGTGAAAGTCGGTGATACGGCTATCCAAGCGATTTACGGCGCACAAGCTGCCAAATACAAAGCAGCGATTAACTCTAAGCTTGGTCGTTAATGAATGAGCTTTAAGCAAAAATATAAACGAACCGGTTCATTTGTCATCGATCTCGCTATTGTGCAGATGTTTGCCAAAATAGCGAGTGAGATCTACAGTGGGGTACTGGCGTATGCTTCCCAAGGTACAGGTGTCTCGGTTTCGTTTCATGATGCGATAGCCTTACCGGTTTTGCTGCTTATTATCATCAGCGTGTTGTTTATTACGATTGGCGTTTATATGGGGTATCACTGGCTGTGTTATCGATTGCTTGGCAATTCATTCTCACGATATTTTTTGCGTCTTTCGGTCGAGTCGTTAACCGATGAACCGATGACACAATCGCGCTACTTAAAGCGTGAATTTCAAAAGATATATTTAAGTGTGGCAACGTTAGGGGGCTATGTTTTATACAGTGGCGCTCAATACCTTACTCACTCAAATCCACCTTGGCATGATAAGAAGTTTTCGACCACAGTAGTTGAATATTGAGTTCGAATACTAAATCATTGCTATTGAGTTTATAAATAAAAAGCCCATTTCTTCAATCGAGGAAATGGGCTTTATTTTATATCATGTACTCAGTTTGAGTACTCGCTATTGGTTACTACTATTCATTGCTCTGCGGATACAAAGAGCAGCGCCGCCCCAAGTAATACCAAGACCAATGATCATCATAATAATGGCACCTGTTGTCATATTAGGCCTCTTTCTTGTTGGTTACGTTAATGATAATGGCGATGACTAGCATGGCAGCTAATAAGCCCCAGCCGAGTAACATCAAATCGAATTGCCCATAACCGCCATAACCTTCATTAACGGTATCAATGACTTTACTGCCAAAGATATAAGCAATAATGACAGGGCTTAGGAAACGGATACATAAATCAAACCAAACCCCAATAGTCACTTCCGATATCTTATTGGCATAATCCCGGATGTCGGCAACTTTAAACAACCAACCGACCAAGATTAACTCAATTAAACAACTAGCCAATAGAGCAATATTGTTGATAAAGAAGTCGACTAAATCCAATAGAAGTAGACCCCCGTTAGTGGCAAATGAAAGCGAGACTAATAGCCCTGTACCACACACGATGGATACCGCTTTTTTACGTGATAACTTAAGCTTATCAATAATAGATGATGTCACCGCTTCCATAATTGAAATATGCGAACTCAGGCCGGCAACCACTAATGCTAAGAAGAACAGTGGGCCTAAGATATAAGGTGCTGGCAGTAGGTTGATAGCGGCAGGAATGGTCACAAAGGCTAAACCAACCCCAGCGGTGACCACTTCGGTTAACTCTTTGCCTTGTCCTTGTGCCATATAGCCAAGCACAGAGAAAATCAAAATACCGGATACGATAGAGAAACCACAGTTAATCAATACTGTCATCAAAGCATTATTGGTGATGTCTGATTTTTCTGGTAGATAACTTGAGTAAGCCAGCATAATGGCGAAACCAACAGAAAGGGTAAAGAATATTTGCCCATAGGCAGCGGCCCACACGGTTGGGTCGCTTAGCTTGCTAAAATCAGGCTCAAATAAGTAGTTAAGACCATCAAGCGCACCAGGAAGGAACACCATACGACCAATCAGCGCCAAGACCATGATAAATAGAACGGGCATCATGATCTTGCCGGCACGTTCAATCCCGCCTTTAACACCACTGAAAAGTGCCGCAAAGGTAATGCCCCAAGCTACAATCATAGGAATCGCAATATGCCATTGCACACTCCCCAGTTGGCTTGGACTGTTACCATCACCGAGTTGTAGATATTCACCAAAGAAATAAGCGTTAGGATCAGCGCCCCAACTTTGATCGACCGCTAAACCAACATAAGAAATAGCCCAGCCGATGATCGCAACATAGTACACACCAATTACGGCGGCGATCATTACTTGAAACCAACCCAGCCACTCAAATTTAGCGTGGATTTTGGCTAATGTTTTCGGCGCTGAACCACGGAATTTGTGTCCCATGGTGAATTCTAAAATCATAAAAGGAATACCAGCGGTGAGCATGGCAAAAAGGTAAGGAATAAAGAAAGCACCGCCACCATTTTCATACGCCATATATGGGAAGCGCCAAATATTGCCCAAGCCGATGGCAGAGCCAACCGCCGCTAGAATAAAGCCCGTACGTGAGCCCCATTGTTCTCGTTTCATATTTACATCCTCTGTAGCGGTATTTATCCAAGTCAGCCGCACCGAATACCGTCGGTTTTTTATTCTAATTGGCGACTAACAAATCAGGTTATTATTCTAAATATTGTCAGTAGTAGCAGGAAAAAGCGCTGTTATGCACTCTCAGAGTATCGACCGATAAAAAAGAACGCAATAGGTAACTGTTAAGGTGTATTAATAGCAGTATAAAGTATTTATCTTGATATTTTTATCATGATGTTACATACAACCAACTAATTGTTAATTTTTAGTGTTATAAACTGCTTTTGTCGAATAAAGCATAAGATAAATATTGTTTAAATTGTCAGATTTATTGATGAATAAATAGCCAACATTTGAACTGATACGATATTTTATGCCAATTTATACTGAGTTAGTCGCGTAATGACTAGATAGTGAGCAGGATAGAAAAGTTATTTTATTGTTGTGATTTGCTCACCTCTTACTTGTTGATTCGTGTTAGAATTTCAGTTGTTTTTACCTCTAGGAGTATTATTATGAGTCGTGATTTTAAAATTGCTTTATCTGTGATTGGTAGCATTATGGTTTTCTTGGCAATTTTTGTCGTGATCGTTGCTACACATCGCTAAGCGTTTCTTTAGTTGATGTAACATGGAGGTTGTGTGAATAACAGTGGCGTTGTAACGGATGTAGATATTTCTGTCGATCACACGATCCTTAATAAGTATGCCAACGGACGGCATGCTTTAATCGCCCAAGGTGGTGGTCAAAAAGGTATTTTTACCACTGGAGTATTAGACAGTTTATTAGCGGCAGCCATTGATCCATTTGATGTTTTTTATGGTACATCCGCTGGGGCATTAAATGTTGCATCTTTCCTTTCGCGTCAATCTGGTCTAGGTAAAGCTTTCATTACTGATTTAACGACTCGCCCTGAATTTTTCCGCTTATTTTCTCATATCCGTAATAAACAACGACTCGATCTTGATTGGGCTTTCGAGCTTCTGCATACGCCTCAATATTTACTTGATATGGATGTGGCGCGTTTTTCTCTAGGCGAGCGGCAGGCTTATGCGGCGGTCACTAATGTCGCCAGTTTACATGATGAATATTTACCGATAATGACCACCAACTGGCGGGATGTCTTGCGAGCCACTTGTGCGATCCCTGGCTTATATCGTAAAGAAGTACAAATTAATGGTCAGTGTTATGTTGATGGTGGCGTGTCGGCATCGATTCCCACGCAAGAAGCTTGGCGACAGGGTGCGCGTATGATAAGTGTGATCCGTACCGAACCAGTTGGCTTGCCAATAGATATGGAAGAGGAAAGTCACGAATCTTTTCTTAATCGAGTGGGCTTAAATAATCATTTTGAAGCGATTCAAACACGGATCGTCAATCGAACCGCGGGGTGGCGCAAAGATTTTAGTGGATTTCTCCAGCAACGCATTGCGAAATCCCTTGAAATCGTAACTGACAAGCCAAAGCCGTTATTAAATGGTGGGCGCTGGTTATTCGGCGGCAGTGATGTGTACCGTTTGTGTCATTTAATGGGTGATCAGTTTGATTCCGGTTTGATGGATATGTTGATGGTGCATCATCAAACCTATTCGATGACACATAACTTTATGCTCAATCCACCCGATGATTGTTATGTACTGCAGATTGCCCCTGAGCAACCATTAAGATCCTCATCTTTATTGAGCAAGTTAGATGATCTCGAGTTCGATTATCAACTCGGAATAGAAGCGGGAAAAAAATACGTTGAATTACTGCTGAGCTTAGAGAGTAAACCGGATCTGATTCATTCATCTGCCTATATTCGAGACAATAAACGTTGGTTAGATAGCGAATAAATGTCGTTCAAAGATGATTTATTTTTGAGTTAAGTTAACCGTGTCGCAGAAACTAATCTGCTACTTTTCCCCGTCAGATTTTTATCCCACTATTAGCCCTATAACCTACTTAGTTAACTCTGAGTAGGAGGATGACATGCATCTAGAGGTCATTGAATACCAACCGTAGTAACTATCTAATTACTTTGATTGGGATAAGATCCAAGTTTTCCATCGCTAAGCGTAGTCAGGGAGTGAATATGGAAGAGCAACTTTTTTTAACCTTTGTTGTTATGAATACCCGTTTATTGAAGACCGGTGGGGCGGCTTCATTTCAATTTAAGCAACAGGGTGGTTTCATTGGTAACGATGATACTTGCCATTGGGTTTTACCGGATCCAAATAATGCTTTGATCACCCCATATTGTCAGATCACATTTAGCGATAAGCAGTATCATCTGGTGGACTTGCAAGGTGGTATTGGCATTAATAATCAAGAGCCTAAATTTGAGCAAAATAATACGACATTGATCCGAAATGGTGATGTTTTTCGCATTGGTTCTTACCAGATTAAAGCGCATGTCAAAATGGTTGAGGTCGAGGTAGAAATGATGCATGAATATCAGGCATCAAGTCAGCAATCCATTCAAACTCAACAGACAAGCCAAACAAGCACCACCCAATCTTATATCCCTCAATTGGATATGGAGGTGCCAGCAGCCAAAACAACGCTAATCCCGAGTGCCAAGGTAGAAGCCCCAACCGTTACTCAAGCGGCAGTATCTAACAGTGAGACACCACCCGAAACAGCGCCAACCACTTCTATTGAAGTAGAAGTACAGCAAAGTTCAGTGCACAAGGAGCAAAGCATGACGGTAACGGATAGCCAAACAGTCACCGATGTAAAAAAACAATCTTTACAGGCTTGTCTACAAGGCTTACTGGCCATACACCAAAGGCAAGATAGTCAATTTCATTTGTTAAACCGCAGTTTCCAACCGATCCAAGATAATCCGCTGCAAATGGGGTTAGGCTTAGAGGAAACAGAGGAAGTCATGTTTGGTGGCGAAAAGAGTCTATTTCATTTAGAACCAGCGCAAGCAATCAGTGAGAGTTTAAAATCGGTAGAGTCGCACAATGAGCGAGTCCATAAAGCCACAGCCACTGCACTGCAATATATCTTGAATGAATTGTCACCGGACACATTAAAAACCCGATTTGACACTTATCGTAAAAATGCACCCGCTAATGTCGATGCTGATGCGTGGGCTTGGAAGATGTATCAATCGTATTTTTCTGAATTGACATCAGGTCGCCAAAAGGGATTTGAAAAACAGTTCTGGGAAGTATTAGAGCAGTCTTATGATTCCTTGCGGCGTCAAGGCTCGTAAGCCATTTTAGTGCAGGTAACGCTAAAAAATTAAAAGTAAGAAAGGAGCTAATTTAGCTCCTTTTTGTTTGGTTTTACATTGAGTAATGTATTTTATTGGTATTATTCTACTTCAATAATACGCATACAGTTAGTTGAGCCAACCAGATCCATCACATCACCTTGAGTAATGATCACAATATCCCCTTTTACCAATAAATGCTTTTCTTTTAGAGTGTTAATCGCTTCGATAGCGCAAGGTAAACCGGAGCCTGCGTCGTTGTTGAAATATACGGGTGTAACACCACGATAAAGGGCGGCACGATTTAGGGTTCTTTCATTTCGAGACAAAGCGAAAATCGGTAAGCCTGAACTCAAACGAGACATCATCAATGCCGTGCGGCCAGATTCGGTTAATGAAATCATGGCGGTAATGCCTTGCATATGGTTGGCAGAGTACATGGTCGCCATCGCGATGGTTTCTTCTGCCGATTCAAACTTACGGTCTAATCGATAATTCGACACATTAATTGATGGCATTTTTTCAGCGCCAACACAAACTTCGGCCATTGATTTGACGGTTTCTATCGGAAATTGCCCTGCCGCAGTTTCAGCCGATAACATCACCGCATCAGTACCATCTAATACCGCATTGGCCACATCCATGACTTCCGCTCGAGTTGGCATAGGGCTGGTGATCATCGATTCCATCATTTGGGTCGCGGTGATCACGTTACGATTTAAGCTACGAGCGCGGCGGATCAGTTGTTTTTGCACACCGACTAACTCCGCGTCGCCAATTTCAACGCCGAGATCGCCACGTGCTACCATCACTACATCCGATGCTAAAATAATATCGTCCATCGTTGCTTCACTGACCACGGTTTCGGCGCGTTCAACCTTCGCTACCAATTTTGCTTCTAAGCCTGCGTCGCGTGCTAAACGGCGAGCGTAATGCATATCTTCGCCATTGCGAGGGAAAGACACCGCTAAGTAATCTACTTTGATTTGCGCGGCGGTTAAGATGTCTTGTTTATCTTTTTCGGTCAGAGCATCAGCCGATAAGCCTCCGCCTTTTTTATTGATGCCTTTATTGTTGGATAGAGGGCCGGCAACGGTGACTTCGGTATTTACCTTGGAGCCTTCAACCGACAACACTTTAAGTTGTACCCGACCGTCATCAAGCAGCAATATATCTCCCGCAAACACATCATTTGGTAGCGCTTTATAGTCTACACCGACGGCATATTGGTCGCCGAGGCCTTTGGCCATTTCACTATCTAAAGTGAATTTATCACCAATAGTTAATTGAATTTTACCGTCTTTAAATGTCGAAACGCGAATTTTAGGGCCTTGTAAATCCCCCAAAATGGCGACATGAATGCCTAAATTAGCGGCAATTGTGCGCACTTTCTCTGCGCGAATAATATGATCTTCCGCCGAGCCATGGGAAAAGTTCATTCGTACCACGTTGGCGCCAGCTTTGATGATTTCCTCTAGTACATTATCTTTATCGGTGGCAGGACCTAAAGTAGTGACAATTTTAGTACGTCTTAATTTTGTTGACATGAAAACTCCATTTTTGATTACAGCCCAAATGCCGATATGTTGGTTTAAAACATCGAGATAGACAGGTGAGCACACGAGTGAAATTATTCCCAAGTTATCATTAAACAAGCGTAATTTTGATGGGTAAATTATTATTTTGTGGCTTACATAGCATAGTTTATTTTAAAACAGCATAGTTTATTTTAATCGTGAAAATATGACTTTATCGTGAACATTTGTAACGGTTTAATCTGATGTGAACGATTCATTACCTTGTTTTAAACGCATGCTTGCATACATAAAATCAATGAGATTGAATATAAAAATGCTTATTTTAGGCTGAAAAAAAATTATAACGTGATACTTGTCACGCTCCGTTGCCTTTAGACTTCACAATTAGTTCGCAGTGTAAAAAAATTAGCTATTGGATTTCATTTGGAGTGCGTTATGTACATGGCTCAGCCTGGTCATATTGATCAAATTAAGCAGATAAACAGCGGTCGTGTCTATAAGCTGATTGACCAATATGGGCCTATATCGCGTATTGACCTATCCAAATTGAGCGGCTTGGCTCCGGCGAGTATCACTAAAATTTCACGTGAATTAGTGGATGGTCATTTAATCCATGAAACCGTGGTGCAAGAGTCGATTAGCCGAGGTCGTCCTGCGGTTGGATTGCAAACTAATAACCAAGGTTGGCAGTTTTTATCTATTCGTTTAGGCAAAGGGTATCTGATCATTGCGCTGCATGATTTAGGCGCAAAGGTGTTGGTTGAGCATCGAGTAACAATTGAAGAGCGAGATCAAACCTCGTTATTAGTAAGAATATTAGCCGAAATCGAACATTTTTTTGCACACTATGCTGATAAACTTGAGCGAGTCACCAGCATTGCATTGACCTTACCGGCACTGGTTGATTTTGCGCAAGGCACGGTGATCCAAATGCCGTTTTATCATATCCATAAACTGGCGTTAGGACCTGAAATTTACGATAAAACAGGACTGCCAGTTTTTATTGCCAATGACATGAGCGCTTGGGCATTAGCTGAAATGTTATTTGGTAATGCTCAAGAAGTGGATAACTCATTGTTGATCAGTAACTTTCAAGGCGTAGGGGCAGGGGTTATTTTAAATGGCCGTTTGATCTATAACCGTTATGGTAATATTGGTGAGCTGGGTCATATTCAAATCGATCCCAATGGTGCGGTTTGTCAATGTGGCAAAACGGGCTGTTTAGATACAATTGCTTCGGCCGAATCAGTGTGCACATCGGTGGTAACGCGGATTGCGAATGGTGAGCCTTCCTGTTTAGATATCAATAACATCAGCATGGAAACGATCTGTTCGGCTTCAATAAATGAAGATGCCTTAGCTAAGGGCGTGATTGAGCAATTGGGTCGAGATTTAGGCAAAGGCATTGCCATGATGGTGAACATCTTTAGCCCTGAGAAAATCTTACTTGGCGGCGCGCTTAATCATGCAAAGTCGATTTTGTATCCAGTGATTGTCGAGACCTTAAAGCAGCAAAGCTTGTACCCAGAACATAGGGAAGTACAATTGGCTGAAAGCCGTTTCTTTACCCAAACCACTATGCCAGGCGCAGCGTTAATCAAACAAGCTTTGTATAATGGCAGTTTATTACTCAAGGTAAGCGAAGGTTAAGAGTGTGTAATGGTAGGTGCTTTGGACGTAGCGCCGAGTTATTAAACAGAAATGCCAGCCTATCATCGGCTGGCATTTTGTTTCATTGACTCAGAAATAATAATGAGGCAAGTCTCGAGCTGATTTATTTAGGCTGAGCATCAATACATTGTCCGTGCACATCGCCACATTCATCACTGACTAAATAGAGATACAGCGGCATAATATCGGCCGCCGTTTTTAATAAATTTGTATCTTCTGCTGGGAAGGCAGAAGCGCGCATTTTAGTGCGAGTGGCACCTGGGTTAATCGCATTCACACGAACCTGAGTATCGGTTAACTCGTCGGCTAATGTCATCATCATGCCTTCGGTGGCAAATTTTGAAATCGCATAACTGGCCCAGTAAGCTTTGCCCACATGACCCACAGTGGATGAAGTAAACACAATACGACCATGCTCAGCCGCTAAGATCAAAGGTAAGACCGCTTGAGTCATCAACAATTGTGCTTTGACATTAATTTGCATCACTTCATCAAAGGTTGATTCTTCAATTTGTGCAAATGGGGTCAGGACACCTAACATTCCCGCATTATGTAATACCGCATCTAAACGACCAAATTGTTGCTTAATGGTCTCACTCATATCGATATAATGTTGCTTGGTCGCGCCTTGCATATCTAAAGGGATGATGGCGGCTTGCGGATAACCTTTGGCTTCAATTTCATCATACACAGAGGTTAATTTAGCCACGGTGCGGCCTAATAAAATCACGGTGGCGCCATGTTGAGCATAATGCAACGCGGCTTCTCTGCCGATCCCATCACCGGCTCCGGTGACTAAAATAACCTTATCTTCGAGTGCATTGGCGGGAATAGTGTAATTCACAACGTTTTCCTTATAGGCAGCCCGCAGAGCAGGCAGAGAAAAAATAGTAATAGAGACGAAAAAACACTCTATTTAATCGACGTTAAGTACAGAGCATAAATGGATAATTTGAGTCTAAAACTGCATCTTGACGTGCTTTCGGTATACAATACACCAATTGATTGGATATGAGGAAATGACATTGGAATTTTTGTTGGATTACGGATTGTTTTTAGCCAAGATCGTGACGTTTGTTGTCGCGGTTATTGCATTAATTGTTGGGATTAAACTGTTAGGCAGTAAAGGCTCTAGCGCCACTGGTGAGCTTAAAGTAACGGATTTATGCGAAAAATATAAAGATACCGTTGCTCAACTGGAAGATCATTTGCATGACGAAACCTATTTAAAAGCACGGGATAAAGCGCAAGCCAAAGCCGATAAAGCCAAACATAAACAACAAGCGAAACAAGCCAAAAAAGAAGCCAAATCGGGGGAGTTAACATCTGATCGTAAACCGCATTTATTTGTATTGGATTTTAATGGCAGTATTGATGCCAAAGAAGTGAGCAGTTTACGCGAAGAAATTACCGCTATTTTATCTGTCGCTAAGGCCGAAGATGAAGTGTTGCTTCGTTTAGAAACCGGTGGCGGCATGGTGCACGGTTATGGCTTGGCTTCATCACAATTGGATCGCTTGAAAAAGGCCAATATACCGCTCACGATTGCGGTAGATAAAGTTGCCGCTAGCGGTGGTTATATGATGGCGTGTGTGGCCGATAAGATTGTGTCGGCCCCGTTTGCAATAGTCGGTTCTATTGGCGTGATCGCGCAAATTCCAAACTTTCATAAAGTATTGAAGAAGAACGATATTGAGTTTGAACAACTCACCGCCGGCGAATACAAACGCACTTTGACCATGTTTGGTGAAAACAGCGATAAAGCACGCGATAAATTCAAACTCGAGTTAGAAGAAACGCATGTGCTATTTAAAGACTTTATTCATGAACATCGTCCAGCGTTAGATTTAGATAAAGTGGCGACAGGTGAACATTGGTTTGGTTCGAAAGCGTTCGAGCTTGGCTTGGTGGATGAGATCAAAACTTCAGATGATTTGATTATCGACGCGACCAAGCAAAAAGCCGTATTAGCATTGCACTATGTGAAGAAGAAGAAGCTGTCCGACAAATTTGCCGGTACCGCAGCCAAAACCGCAGACAATGTATTTTTAAAATTGTTATCGCGTGGTCAACGACCGATTGTTTAGAGACTGATTATTTAGCGGCGATCGCGAACGTTAAATCGCTCTATCTCGATTTAAATGGAATAAGCTCACAGATTTGTGGGCTTTTTTTTCATCAAAAAGTCGCATTATTTAAGTTTTGTGCCATTTTTATACTGTATCGTTTGTTTTCTTGAGTTAATGAAGATGTTTTAGCGCAAAAAAGCGTAAGGAAATAATTATTTTACCTGTTGATATAAAAACTTGAATTTTATCACAGTAACGTGCAATATCAGCCTCCCAAATTAATCCTGTACCTAAAATGTTACGAGAGAGCAATGGAACATAATCAATTCGAATCACTGATGCCAGCTGAAATGGCGCAGAAAGCGGCGGAAGCCGGAGCTTACAAAGTAAAGAAACCATTTTTTAAAACCTTTATGCTGGCGGTTACCGCAGGCATACATATTGGTATCGCGTTTATTTTTTACACCACCGTCACCAGTGGCACACAAGATGTCGCACCTGGCTTTTCACACTTTGTTGGTGGCCTTGCGTTTAGTTTAGGTCTGATTTTAGTTGTGGTCACTGGCAGTGAGTTGTTCACTAGCTCAACCTTGACCGTGGTGGCTAAAGCCAGCGGCCTTATCACTTGGGGCCAACTGGTTAAAAACTGGATTTATGTATACTTTGGTAACTTAGTCGGCTGTCTTATGCTGGTTGTTATTATGTTAATTGCTCAGCAATATATGAGCGATAACGGCGGTATCGGTATTAATGCGATGCATATCGCGCAGCATAAAATGCACCACAGTTTTTCCTCTGCTGTCGCACTTGGTACTATGGCTAACTTATTGGTTTGTATTGGTGTTTGGATGTCTTATGCCGGTCGTACAGTGACCGATAAAATGTTGATTTTGATCTTGCCGGTTGCCATGTTCGTATCATCTGGCTTTGAACATAGTATTGCCAATATGTTCCAAATTCCATTTGCGATTGGGATCAAAACCTTTGCTCCAGACAGTTTTTGGCAGATGACGGGCACAACGGCTAGTCAGTTCGCGGATTTAAATATGATGGATTTCATCACCAATAACCTTATTCCGGTGACGATTGGTAATATCATTGGTGGTAGCGTATTTGTGGGTGGTTGGTTCTGGTCAATATTCTTACGTAAATCGAAGTAAGATTGCAGTCTAAATTGCTAAAAAATGCCCTAGCTTATCACTAGGGCATTTTTGTATGTTTCTAGGTTGGGTATTAACCAATCGTGCTATTACCATTGGTTATCACTATCGAGCCGTCAACAGACTTAGGGGCAGTTGATCTTTCGTGATTAAATTTTGTTCGAGATAAAAGCCTTTTAATCGAGGCAAGTCGATTGAAGCCTAGTTATTCTAAGTAAATGAGACTTAACGAAGAGTAAAAGGCTTTTAGCCGAACCCTTCGGGCTGCGTTTGTTGGTCTTTTCTACTTCGTCATCGGCTTTTCGTGTAGCCAGCTACACCACAAAGCCTTTTCCCTGTATAAAAAACCAACAATTCGCAGCAAAAACAACCACGAAAGATTAACAGCCCCTAGTGAACCGTGTGTTCGAGAGTGAATTCTTTTGACAGGTGTAGTGCAAGGTATTTAAAGATATTAAACACCGCCATGGTTTTTTCGGTCGGAATGCCTTGCTCATCTAGAAAATAGTCACCTTTAAAGATCAAAACATCGTCTTTTTCGGTTACCGATGTGGCGCGTATACCTTCGATGTAGTTTTCATTTTCTTGGATCACCTGATTGGCAATAAGAAGAAGTTCGAATTCTGAAATGCTTTTTTTCTCAGTCATAATAAACCTGCTTGTGAATAGAAATTGGCGAGTTTGCAGTGCCAATAACCATAGTGTAAATCGAAAAAACGACTGAGGTAAATAAAAAAAGCCAACAAGATATATATAAGAGCGAAGTCTGGAGGGAAATTAATGACCAAGTCAGCCAAGATGGCGCGATTTGTATCCGAACCTTTATCTGCAAGCATCGCAATCGGTTAGCATATTGAAATAAAAGCGGGTTTTTTGTCTAGTTGTCGCTCATTTAGATAGAAATATGAAAAAATTGGTTGATCTTATTTAAAACTCACTCGATAGTAAAAAAAGAAGCAATTTTATAAAAGTGCATGCAGTTAGTACAAATGCAGCCGATGAGGATGTGTAAATTTAGTTATGGGTAAATCTCTAGTTATCGTGGAGTCACCAGCCAAAGCGAAGACGATCAACAAATATCTTGGTAAAGATTTTGTGGTTAAGTCGAGTGTTGGTCATGTACGTGACTTGCCCACTGCCGGTCAGAGCAGTGGCAAAAAAGCAACACCTATCTCAACCAAAGGGTTGAGCCCAGAAGAAAAAGCTCGCATCAAGAAAAAGAAAGATAAAGCCGCATTAATTAAAAAAATGGGGATTGATCCTTTCAATGGCTGGGAAGCGAACTATCAAATCCTACCGGGTAAAGAGAAGGTGGTTGCGGAATTACAAAAACTTGCTAAAGATGCAGACTGCATTTATCTCGCGACCGATTTGGACCGCGAAGGAGAAGCCATCGCGTGGCACCTTCGTGAGATCATCGGTGGTGATGATTCGCGATACAAACGTGTAGTGTTTAACGAAATTACTAAAAATGCCATTCAACAGGCGTTTGAAACACCGGGCGAACTGAACATTGATGGTGTGAACGCGCAGCAAACGCGTCGTTTCCTTGACCGTGTGGTTGGCTTTATGGTGTCACCGCTACTTTGGAAAAAAGTCGCGCGTGGATTATCTGCCGGTCGCGTTCAATCAGTTGCGGTAAAATTGCTGGTGGAACGTGAGCGTGAAATCAACGCATTTATTCCGGAAGAGTTTTGGGATATTCATGCCGATACTCAAACGCCAGATAACACAAATTTCCGTTTATTAGTCGCCCAACAAAATGGTTCGGCTTTTAAACCCGTCAACGAAGCGCAAGCAAAAGCGGCGTTAGCGGTATTAGATAAAGCCAAATACGAAGTGTGTAAGCGTGAAGATCGCCCAACCTCAAGTAAGCCATCTGCGCCTTATATTACTTCAACATTGCAACAAGCGGCCAGTACCCGTCTTGGTTATGGTGTGAAAAAGACCATGATGCTCGCTCAGAGGCTCTATGAGGGTGGTTACATCACTTATATGCGTACCGACTCAACTAACTTGAGTTCAGAGGCTGTAGAGGCTTGTCGTGGCTTTATTGAATCTGAGTTTGGTGACGCATATCTGCCTGCCAAAGCGTTAGTTTATGGCAGTAAAGCCGGCGCACAAGAAGCGCACGAAGCGATCCGACCATCCAGCGTCGAAGTTAAAACCGACGACTTGCAAGCAATGGAAGCCGACGCGCATAAGTTGTATAGCCTAATTTGGAATCAATTTGTCGCTTGTCAAATGACACCCGCTAAATACGATTCAACCACGGTGAGCGTCAAAGCCGAAGAGTTCACATTAAAAGCCAAAGGTCGCATCCTTAAATTTGATGGTTGGACTCGCGTGCAACGTCCAATGGGGAAAAATGAAGATCAACTTCTGCCAGCGGTAAGCGTAGGGGATACTTTATCTCTGCAACAACTGGACCCTAAACAGCACTTTACTAAACCGCCAGCGCGTTTCACTGAAGCGGCATTAGTAAAAGAGCTTGAGAAAAAAGGCATTGGTCGCCCATCGACCTACGCTTCCATTATCTCAACCATTCAAGATCGTGGTTACGTTAAAGTCGATCAACGTCGTTTCTACGCTGAAAAAATGGGCGAGATCGTAACCGACCGCCTAGATGGCAGCTTTAACGATTTAATGAACTACGACTTTACCGCTCGTATGGAGCAAAAACTTGACCAAATCGCCGAAGGTGAAGCCTGTTGGACGGATGTGCTGGATAACTTCTTTGATGATTTCACTACCGATATTGAAAAAGCGGATCTGGATGAATCGGAAGGTGGCATGACGCCAAATAAGATCGTCGAAACTGATATTCAGTGCCCAACCTGTTCGCGTCCAATGGGCATTCGCACCGCCTCAACGGGTGTGTTCTTAGGCTGTTCGGGTTATGCGTTACCGCCAAAAGAGCGTTGCAAAACTACCATCAACTTAGGTGATGAAGAAGGCATTATCAACGTACTGGAAGAAGACGTTGAAACCGCAGCATTGCGCGCCAAAAAACGTTGTCCGATTTGTGAAACCGCAATGGATGCTTACTTAATTGATGAAACTCGTAAAATGCACGTTTGTGGTAACAACCCAAATTGTGATGGTTATGTGGTTGAATTTGGTGAGTTTAAACCAAAAGGTTACGACGGTCCGTTAGTTGAGTGTGACAAATGTGGTTCAGACATGGTGCTGAAAAACGGTCGCTTTGGTAAATATATGGGCTGTACCAGTGAAGACTGTAAAAACACCCGTAAGATTTTACGCAATGGTGATGTTGCGCCGCCTAAAGAAGATCCGGTTCACTTGCCTGAATTACCTTGTTCGAATTCAGATGCGTATTTCGTCTTACGCGATGGCGCTTCTGGTCTGTTTATGGCAGCAAGCAACTTCCCGAAATCTCGCGAAACCCGTGCGCCATTAGTAGCTGAAATGGTGGAATACAAAGACCGTATCTCACCTAAGTTCCAATACTTAGCCACTGCGCCAGTTGCCGATCCAGACGGCTTGCCAACTGTAGTTCGCTTTAGCCGTAAATCGAAAGAGCATTACGTTCGTTCAGAAGTCGATGCAAAACCAACCGGTTGGACAGGTTTATACGTCAACGGCAAATGGGAAATTACCGACAAACGTAAAAAGCCTAAAAAAGAAACCAAAGCAGGCTAATTAATTCGTTAGTTCTTATATACCCCAGTCACTTCAATGTGGCTGGGGTTTTTGTTTTAAGCGAGCTGGATTTTTAACTGAAGTAGGATCAATACTGCGGCAGGCTAAAGCTTTGTGAGAGTTTCTTGATCTCTAAATCATTCATGGTGACAATTTTTTCCATGGTTTCACGGGTAAGGTGAGGGCAGAAATGCTCAATGAAATCGTAGGTGTGACGCTGCAAGAAAATATTGCGGCTAAAGCAGATCCAAGCGCTGCAAGATGGCAGTTCTTCAATATCAATGGTAACGATATTGTCATCATGAATGTTATTGGCGGCTACGGAGGCGACAATACCAACCCCGAAGTTCATATTGACGTATTTTAAGATCACGTCGACATCCATTACCGTCATAAAGTAATTGGGCGTTAAGCCTCTTTCTGAGAAAGTTTGCTCTTGCACAAGCTTGCCAGTCGAGCCCGCTTCGTAACTAATAATAGGGTAGTTGGCCACATCGGCTAAGGTGACTTTAGATTTAGCGGCTAGTGGGTGATCTTTTGGCACTACCAAAGACATGCGCCATAAATATGCGGGCAAAATGATGGCGTTTGATTCGGGTTTCACATCTTGCGCGATGATGGAAAAGTCTGAGTGACCTTTTTGAATTAAAGAGCCATTTTGATCCGGTTGTACTGCGCCAATATGGAAGGTGATTTGTGGGTAGCGTTTAACAAATTTATTCACGGTTGCTGGCAGGATAAATCGAGCAATAGTGTTGGTGGTGTAAATGTTAAGGCAGCCATTATCTGGATTGACGAAAGTTTTCGAGATCTCAAGTATTTTGCTCTCAATTTCGAGCATTTTCTCCACTTCATTTAAAATCAACTTCCCTTCTGGGGTAATGGAATTTAAATGCTTGCCTTTGCGCTCGAAAATCTTCAACCCTAATTCTGCTTCAAGCAAACCAATTTGTTTGCTCACGCCCGGTTGAGTGGTGTAGAGGCTTTGAGAGGCTAGCGAGATATTTAAGTCATTTTTTACGATGGCGCTTAAATACTTAAGCTGTTGTAATTTCATCCATCCTTCCTATGGTAAATTTATCCCTTAATATTTTTAAGATGCTTGATTATTGTGAATGTGGCAAGCGATTTTGATAAGTACAGCAATAAATACCATTTTCCTAGATTGTTATAGTAGCCTACGCACTTATCAATTTTGTAAAGGCTATTCGGTTGGGCTGCCACTGTGGAAGCGAAATGATGAGTCCGGCGCTTGAATAAGTTGCGCTTCATGTAAACCGATCAAAGTGACACGCTCACTAATATCTTCACCCGCAATTGCCGCGGCAAGGGATAAATAATCTTGGTAGTGACGAGCCTCTGAGCGTAATAATGAGACATAAAATTTATTCAATTCATCATCTAAAAATGGTGCTAATTTGGCGAATCGCTCACAAGAACGGGCCTCAATGTAAGCACCGATGATCAGCTTATCAATTAAAGCTTGTGGTTCATAAGTCCGCACCATTTTCATCATGCCTTTTGCATAAGTGCCAGCGGTCATATTTTGATATGCAATATCTCGGCTTTGCATAATATCGAGCACTTGCTCAAAATGATGAAACTCTTCTTTGATTAAACGCACCATTTTATCGACTAGATCTTGCCCGTGTGGGATGTTGTCTTTCACGGTTAAACTGGCCGACTGCATAATGCTTTTTTCTGGGAAGGCGACATCTCGAATGCAACGATAGACATAATCTTCATAAGGCTTAGCCCATTGCATTAATGTGGCGGTACTGTCTTTAGTAATGGCGTATTTTCTTACCACAAACATTGCCGTTTGCGCCGCTTTAAGCTCACAGTTACAATGATCAATTAATAATGACGTCAATTGCTGTGGTTGGCGTGCTTTTTCAATCCAAGCATCCGGCGTGGTACATTGTAAAAAAGCATCAATCGGTTCGAGCAGTTGTTGGATCATTGATTGTTGAGGCGTGGCCGTTATAGATTTAGCGGTTATAGGCTTGGCATTTATAGAATTGGCTGTTATAGACATAGCAATTATCAGATCGTTAAAATAATGATAAGTGCGATTTTATCATAGTGAGCATGCATTTGGGCATTTCACTTTCAAATCATACTGCGATTGACTCCGCGACACACAAGGCACTCCTTTTATAATGCAACCGCAACTTTCTCAATCATGTAAAGATTTGGCTCAATCATTTACAACCTTGGATGTTCAACTGCACCAGACCCAAGCGCTATGGCGTTTTGAACCGTTTCATCAAAGTCTATCGCCAGTTCTGCCTTGGTTAGATAGCCACCCGGAACTGTGTGAGTGTTTAAGCGCGCTAACCGATGACGACATTCTTGATCTAAAAGAGGATACGCCGCGATTAATTCAATTGTTATCGCCTTTTATTCCACAATTAAGCCAATTGACTCGTCTGTGTGAACTGCCATCAAATTTACCGGAAGAATTAGCGCTACCGCAAGGATTTGAGGTTGGGATCCCAGGGCGTAAGTGGCAACAAATTTGCGCGATGGGACAAGCGGCACTGACAAATAATAACAGCAGTGAGTGGTTAGAATGGTGTGCAGGAAAAGGTTACTTAGGTCAGATTTTAGCTCAGCAATCTCAATTGCCAGTCATTAGCTTTGAATGGCAGCAAAGTTTATGTGATGCCGGACAAATGATAGCCCAACAACGTCATTTACCGATGAGCTTTATTCAAGGTGATGCATTATCACAGGGCGCCAAACAGGTGTTAAAGCCCAATCAACACGCGGTTGCCTTGCATGCGTGTGGGGATTTACATGCTCATTTAATTGAAATGGCCGCAGAGGTGGGGTTATCGGCGTTGACCATTTCGCCTTGTTGTTATCATCTAACTCGCTCGGATGGTTATAAAGCGTTATCAAACTTAGGGCAGCAAGCCTTATTGCAGCTGACCAAACAAGAACTAAAAATCCCACTGCAAGAAACTGTCACCGGTGGACAAAGAGTTCAATTACATCGCCGCCAAGAAATGACTTATCGCTTAGCGGTGGATAGTTTATTGAGAGAAGGGCGGTGCGAGAAACATTATACGCGGTTGCCTAGCATCAAAAAGTCGCAATTAAGTTTAGGCTTTGAGCATTTTTGTCACTGGGCTAACCAGTACAAACCTCTCAATTTATTAGTGGATAATGACGAACAGAGTAATATGTCTAAATGGTTGTATCGCGCAGAACAGCGTTTTATGTTGATGGAGCGTATGAGCCTGGTGCAACAAGTATTTCGAAGAGCACTAGAAATGTGGTTAGTGTATGACAAAGCATTAAAGTTAGAAGAACAAGGCTACCAAGTAAGCCTAAGTACATTTTGCCCGCGATTGGTGACACCGAGAAATATTCTCATTCAAGCTCAAAGAGTTAACACTGAGTCGTACACCAGCTCCTTTTTATAGGGCGTTTTTCGACTCACAGCACTGTTTTTTGCTTCTAAAGCTTGTGTCTATCCTTATTTTGTCTTTAATATTGGGTTTTATACCTATTTTTAGGTTATTCATTGGATAAAAATGAAGTATAGTAGGGTTTCAGTGATATTTGCTACTAACTAATAAATCACTCAGTTAAAAAGAATATATTTTTTGCAAGGACGTAAAATAAGGTGGAAGTAAATGATAGATAACGAAAAGAGACCGTCCAAGGATTTGGATCGGATTGATCGCAATATTCTTAATGAACTACAAAAAGACGGACGTATTTCTAACGTCGAACTGTCTAAGCGAGTTGGTCTTTCTCCAACCCCATGTTTAGAGCGTGTGCGCCGTCTAGAACGCCAAGGCTATATTACTGGCTATACTGCACTACTTAATCCTCAGTACCTTGATGCCTCACTATTAGTGTTTGTGGAAATTACCCTAAACCGTGGCGCGCCAGATGTGTTTGAGCAATTTAATACCGCAGTGCAAAAACTGGATGATATTCAAGAATGTCACCTTGTTTCGGGCGATTTTGATTATCTATTAAAAACCCGAGTATCAGATATGGGTGCTTACCGTAAGCTACTTGGTGATACTTTATTGCGTCTTCCTGGGGTGAATGACACTCGCACTTATGTGGTGATGGAAGAAGTAAAACAATCCAGTCAACTTGTGATCCAAACACGATAGAACAAAATTCAACCTCATCGTTGCCAAGATGCGTTTAAATCTGCGTCTTGGCGGCGTTTTGGTGTAGGTTTTTTTCCTTGTTTCGGTTATTGTTAGCAGGTGTTGTCTACCGAGCGACTTAGGTCGCTCGTTGTATTTTAAGACCACTGAGCTCGGAGATAGGGGAACATTTTGTTTACGACCAGCAAAAACATTTTCAAACTAAATAAAGCGCAAGCCGTTACGGTTATTAAAGCCAAAGAAACGAAAGTAAGACCACGTTTGAATGGATCAGAACGCCTAAAAGAAGGCGGATTTATTGTGGGATTATTAGTGGCGATCTTGATGATGGTGGCGTTATTCTCTTTTAATCCAGCCGATCCTTCATGGTCCCAAACAGCATGGGGTGGGCCTGTACACAATGCTGGTGGCTATATTGGTGCATGGCTTGCCGATACTCTATTCTTCACCTTTGGCTCTTTTGCTTATCCACTTCCTTTTATTATCCTCGGCGCGAGCTGGGCTTTTTTCCGTTCTCGAGATGAAGATGAATCAATTGATTTATTATTGTGGGGCACGCGTCTGCTTGGCTTAACCATTATGTTGCTTACCAGCTGTGGTTTAGCTGATATTAACTTTGATGATATTTGGTATTTCTCATCCGGCGGGATTGTCGGTGACGTATTAACCTCATTATCGATGCCTGCGCTTAATAATCTCGGTTCAACTTTAGTGTTTATGTTTTTATGGGGCGCGGGTTTTACGCTGCTTACCGGTATTTCTTGGCTGTCGATTGTTGAGAACTTGGGTCAGTGGTCATTACGAGCTTGTCAGCGTATCTTTAACCGCAGTCGTGGTGAACAAACGCAAGTCCTGTCTTCGGCTGGTTTCCAACAACAAGAATTAGCGTCATTACAATTTGATGATGTTGAAGAAAAAGATCTGTCTTTATCATTAGATGCAGTAGACGATAGCAGTGAAGAGATTGAAGCGGCTCAAGAACCAGAGAAAAAAGCCCCCCGTTTTAATATTCACTTCCCACGCAAAGCGAAGAAAACGACGCATCAAGAACCGGTGATGTCTAGCAATGAATCGATCCAACCAAGTGAAGAGGATCTTAATGATCCGTTGTTTTCGGCTCCTGCGACAGCAACCCCAATTAGCTCTCATTCAGCGAGTCCAATAACAGATCCTCAACCTGTCACTCAAATGCTAACAACCAGCAGTGAGCACAGTGCCAATATTACCCAAACCGCTGACGTGATTAGTCAAAGTGAACAGCCAGCAGCGCCTGTGGCTCAAGAAACACAAGACCGATACCAGAATCTGAATGCGACCATTGCGGAACTTGATCATGACGCCGAATTGCATGGTGACTTTGCCTCGCAACAATCTGAAAATGAAAATAATGTGAGCCCTGATCCACAAGCAAACCAACAAGTGAGTGTTGCGCCTTCGACATTCAATATTGATCCTGTTGATGATATTACGCCATCATTAGGCAATATTGATATCGCAGTAGAACCAGAAAGCCCGATTGTGGTTAATACCGATTTAGTTGAAGATGACTCACAGCCATTGGTTGCGGCTAATACTGCGCAGGCGGTGACTCAAACCAATGAAAATCACAATAGTGAAAACCAGGCGATTGTTCAGCCAAATATTGAACCTCAAGCGCCAAGCACCAATGAACCGGTTACTCAGTCTGAAGCTGAGGCCGCGCCATCTGTGACGGCAAGTCATTCACAAAACCGGATTCCTGCTGCGACACAAGAGCAAAGCGTTCATTCTGAGGCTGTGGCAGTAGAAAGCGCAACGGCCACTGAGCAGGTGAGTACTGCGGCTATCGACACTGACACGGCTGTCCATACTGATGCGGATAGCGCCGCATTCCAAAATATGGTCGCAACCGCTCAGGCTCAACAAATGGCCTCGCAAAATCCATTTTTGATCCAGTCTGATCATAATTTGCCAGTACCTACTGCGCCAATGCCGACTCTTGAATTGCTTTACCATCCTGAAAAGCGTGAGAATCATATCGATCGTGATGCGCTTGAAGGGATTGCTCGTTTGGTTGAATCAAAACTTGCCGATTATAAAATCGAAGCGCGAGTAGTGGATATTTTCCCAGGTCCTGTGATCACCCGTTTTGAGCTCGATCTTGCGCCTGGCGTTAAGGTGAGTCGTATTTCGGGTTTATCAATGGATTTAGCTCGCTCATTATCAGCCATGGCAGTGCGCGTGGTTGAAGTCATTCCGGGTAAACCGTATGTCGGCCTTGAATTGCCGAATATGAGCCGCGAAACCGTGTATTTATCCGATGTAATTAGCTCTGATCAATTCCAACATAATAAATCCCCGACCGCTGTCGTGTTGGGGCAAGATATTGCTGGTGAAGCGGTAGTAGCTGACCTAGCTAAAATGCCCCATGTTTTGGTCGCGGGTACCACTGGTTCGGGTAAGTCGGTTGGCGTGAACGTGATGATCTTAAGTATCTTATATAAAGCGACGCCAGAAGAAGTGCGCTTTATTATGATCGATCCGAAAATGCTAGAACTGTCTATTTACGAAGGCATTCCACATCTACTTTCCGAAGTCGTAACAGACATGAAAGATGCGTCAAATGCACTGCGTTGGTGTGTTGGCGAGATGGAACGCCGCTATAAATTGCTTTCAGCTGTCGGGGTACGAAATCTAAAAGGTTACAACGACAAACTTAAAATGGCTGCGGAAGCGGGGCATCCTATCCACGATCCATTATGGCAACCTGGTGATAGCATGGATGAAATGCCACCACTATTGGAAAAATTGCCGTCTATTGTGGTGATCGTAGATGAATTTGCGGATTTGATCATGGTAGTGGGTAAAAAAGTGGAAGAGCTTATCGCCCGTTTAGCGCAAAAGGCGCGTGCGGCTGGTATTCACTTGGTGCTTGCGACTCAACGCCCATCGGTGGACGTTATTACCGGTTTGATTAAAGCCAATATTCCCGCTCGCGTGGCATTTACTGTATCCACTAAGACCGATTCACGTACTATCTTAGACCAAGGTGGCGCAGAATCATTATTAGGTATGGGCGACATGTTGTATCTTCCTCCTGGTTCTAACCACCCAGTACGTGTGCACGGTGCCTTTGCTTCTGATGATGATGTCCATGCAGTTGTGAATGATTGGAAGGGACGTGGCAGACCGGTTTATATTGATGAAATTGTCCATGGTGAGCCGACGGCAGAAAGCTTGCTTCCAGGTGAGAAACTGGAAGATGAAGAAGAAATGGATCCATTGTATGACCAAGTGGTGGAGTTTGTGACCGATTCTCGTCGAGGTTCTGTATCAGGGGTGCAGCGCCGCTTTAAAATTGGTTATAACCGCGCGGCGCGTATTGTTGAACAGTTAGAAGCGCAAGGCATTGTGAGCACGCCAGGGCATAACGGCAATCGTGAAGTGATTGCGCCTCCTCCGGTGAAGCAGTTCGACTAATTTACCCTTCATATTTGAAATTACGGCCTCGCTGTAACTCCAACAACTTTGGGTAGACTCTGCGTACTTGTCGCGATAAATATATAGTTAGCAAATATTGATGATTTTAAAGGATTCGACAATGAAAAAATGGTTAACGGTTTTGTTATTTGCTGCGGCATCTGTGTCGAGCACTGCCGCTTTTGCTAATGCGAAAGATGTCTTAAGTTCTCGCCTAAGTCTAAATGACGGTTTTAGCAGTGATTTCTCACAAAAAGTGACCAGCCCGGAAGGCGAAGTGTTAATGGATGGTAAGGGGAGCGCGCAGATCTCACGCCCAAGCCTTTTCCGTTGGGAAACCAAAACCCCCGATGAAACGATCTTAGTCTCTGATGGCAAAAGCGTTTGGTATTACAGCCCATTTGTTTCGCAAGTCACCATTTTGAGCCAAGCACAAGCCACTGCGCAAACGCCATTTGTGTTACTAACACGTAATAAAGCCAGTGATTGGGCACAGTATACTATCACTCAGAATCAAGATGTCTTCACTTTAAAACCAACCGCTAAAGACACCACTGTCGGTACATTCCAAATTGCCATTGATGCCAAAGGCGTGGTGAAAGCCTTCAATGTAATTGAGCAAGATGGACAAAAAAGTGAGTTCGAATTTAGCCACTTTAAAATGGAAGTCCCAAATAAAGCGCTGTTTAGCTTTAAAGTGCCAAAAGGGGTCGAAATCGACGATCAACGTTAATAGTTGATACCTGAATATCTGCGTGGATTAATGGGTTATAGAATATGAGCAATTTTAATTTAGACTTTTCAGCTGATGAGGATTTTCGCCCATTAGCCGCGCGTATGCGACCAATGACAGTCGAACAATATTGCGGTCAACAACATATTCTAGGCCCGAATAAACCGCTGCGCCGCGCGCTAGAAGCCGGTCATATTCATTCTATGATTTTATGGGGCCCACCGGGTACCGGTAAAACCACCTTGGCAGAAGTGGCGGCTAATTACGCCAATGCAGAAGTAGAGCGTTTATCGGCGGTCACATCTGGAGTAAAAGATATTCGGCTGGCGATTGAAAAGGCGCGCGAGCATAAATTATCTGGCCGCAAAACCATTCTATTTGTCGACGAAGTACACCGCTTTAATAAAAGCCAACAAGATGCTTTTTTGCCACATATCGAAGATGGCACCGTAACCTTTATCGGTGCGACCACTGAAAACCCTTCTTTTGAACTCAATAACGCATTGTTATCGCGCGCGCGGGTATATAAATTAACCGCATTAGATTCAGCTGATATTTTGCATGTGGTGGATCAAGCGATCCAAGATAGCGAACGTGGTTTGGGTAATATTGCCGCCCAGTTTGAAGATGATGTCCTGGAGCGCTTAGTCGAGTTGGTCAACGGTGATGCGCGTATGTCGCTTAACTACCTTGAGCTTATTTACGATCTGGCCGAAGAAAATGAGCAAGGTATTAAAGTCATCACCTTGGCATTATTAGCGGAAGTGGCCGGGGAAAAAATTGCCCGTTTCGATAATAAAGGCGATATGTGGTACGACTTAATTTCAGCGGTGCATAAATCGATTCGAGGTTCCAATCCCGATGCCGCGTTATATTGGTCGGCGCGTATGATTGCCGCTGGTTGCGATCCTTTATACCTAGTGCGCAGATTACTTGCGATCGCATCAGAAGATATTGGTAATGCCGATCCCCGCGCTATGCAAGTGGCCGTTTCCGCTTGGGATTGCTTTACTCGTATAGGCCCTGCGGAAGGCGAACGCGCCATTGCTCAAGCGGTGGTATATTTAGCTTGTGCACCTAAAAGTAATGCGGTTTATACGGCTTGGAAGCAAGCGTTGCAAGATGCGCATAATCAACCTGATCATGATGTCCCTCATCACTTGCGTAATGCCCCAACCAACTTAATGAAAGATCTTGGTTATGGTGAAGAATACCGCTATGCCCATGATGAGCCTGGATCGTATGCCGCTGGTGAAAACTATTTTCCTCCCGAAATGGCACAAACTCGCTACTATCATCCCAGCGATCGAGGCTTAGAAGCTAAAATTAGCGCTAAACTAGAATATTTGGCTGATTTAGATTTAAAAAGCCCACAAAAGCGCTATCAAAAGTAGTGCTTTTTGGGTATTTTAGTAAGCAATAAATAACCTCATTATTTGACGTTACGTTCAGGTGACCGTTTGGTAAACATCCGATAAATCTGATTAACAAAAACGTCAAATAAAGCGGATACCTTTTCTTTAAAAGCAGATTTTGACTGCTTTATTCACACTTAGACCAACAGGATTAGCAATGCTTGATTCTAAATTATTTCGAACAGAGCTGGATGAAACAGCTGCCAAATTAGCCCGTCGTGGTTTTACTCTTGACGTAGAAACCATTCGCAACCTTGAAGAACAGCGTAAGACGTTACAAGTTAAGACTGAAGAGCTGCAAGCATTGCGTAATTCCCGTTCGAAATCCATAGGTCAAGCAAAGGCACAAGGCGATCACGAACAAGCTGAACGCATTATGCAAGAAGTCGGCACTTTAGGCGCCGATCTTGATAACGCCAAAGCGGCATTAGTTGAATTGCAAACCGAGCTTGATACTATTACTTCTGCGGTTCCAAACTTGGCAGATGATTCTGTACCGCAAGGTAAAGACGAAGAAGACAACGTCGAAATTTCGCGTTGGGGCGAGCCGAAAACGTACGATTTTGAATTAAAAGACCATGTTGATTTAGGCGAAATGGCGGACGGTCTTGATTTTGCTAGCGCGGTTAAAATTTCAGGTTCACGTTTTATCGTAATGAAAGGTCAGTTTGCGCGTCTGCATCGTGCCATTGCCCAGTTTATGCTCGACCTTCATACTCAAGAGCACGGCTACACAGAAATGTATGTTCCGTATCTTGTTAATACCGACAGTTTATTCGGTACGGGCCAAATGCCTAAATTTGCTGAGGATTTATTCCATACTAGTCCGTTGACTGAGCAAGTAAGTGAAGTGCCATTAAAAACGCTTTCATTGATCCCAACCGCTGAAGTGCCAGTAACCAACATGATGCGTGACACCATCAGTGATGAAGCGGATCTACCGATTAAAATGACCGCTCATACCCCATGTTTCCGTTCAGAAGCTGGCTCTTACGGGCGTGATACTCGTGGTCTTATCCGTATGCACCAATTTGATAAAGTTGAATTAGTGCAAATCGTAAAACCAGAAGATTCTATGGCGGCGTTAGAAGAGCTGACGACTCACGCAGAAAAAGTACTTAAATTGCTGGAATTGCCGTACCGAAAAGTCGTGCTATGTACTGGCGATATGGGCTTTGGCGCAACCAAAACTTACGATTTAGAAGTGTGGGTTCCTGCGCAAGAAACTTACCGTGAGATTTCATCTTGTTCAAACTGTGGTGACTTCCAAGCTCGTCGTATGCAAGCGCGCTTCCGTCGTAAAGGCGAGAAAAAACCAGAATTAGTCCACACTCTTAATGGCTCAGGCCTTGCCGTTGGCCGTACTATGGTGGCGATCTTAGAAAACTATCAACAAGCTGATGGTCGCATTGAGATCCCGCATGAGTTACGTTCATACATGAATGGCTTAACGCATATTGGTGGCTAGTAAACCCCAATAAAGAATCAATAAAAAACCGAAGCCTATTAAGCTTCGGTTTTTTTATGATTAATTTTTACTAAGTGAAATATATTACTTAGCCGTTTTAGTCTCGGCAGCGAGTTTTGTTTTTGGTTGCAGATAAGCATGGGACACATCGACAACCGCTTCTTTATCGATAAAAGTACGGCCAATCAATACTGGGAATTCTAATTGGCTACGATCGACTAAAGTGAAATCAGATTTAGTTTTATGATCGCCAATTTGGATATTAAGATCAATAACAGGACGAGAAGCGGAAGCTTTAGTTGTACTCGCTTGTTTTACTTCTACCCAACGTTTTACCGGCGCGGTAAACAGTTTTGAAGTCCAATCATCATGGGCCAATTTATAATCGACCATGTTCTTGCCATCTTTTTTGTAAAGACGAATGTTAACGGCGCTGATGGATGAGGTGGTGGCACCGGTATCAATACGCGCTTTGATATTGCGATTGATGTCGGAAACATAGACCCATTCCGTCTCGCCTAAAATCAAGTCACCATTTTTAAGATGAGTTGCGACAGGAATATCCTTTGCAGTAACGGTACTAACCGGTTGTGCTTTTTCTGCTGCAATTGCTGAAAATGAGCAAGAGAATAGTGCGATAATTAACCATTTAAACATATTAGGGAACCTTTTATTCCATCTGAAAAGAGCTGAACAAATACTAACATAAAGCGCGCTCTGCATGCAGGGTGTGCTGGGATTTTTCGTTAGATTTTACCTTGCTACGAGATAGGGCGTTTTTTGGCAACCAACCATATCCCTTCATTACTATCATGTTAGTATAGCGCTTGTTGTCCGCTAGTATTCATTTTTGTGATGTTTCGATTTTATTTATGTGTTGTGGAACTCAATTCTATTTTTGAAAACAAGCGTCATCACATAACGCACTCTCGATTGCTTGGATCAATTGCACAATATGATCCGCCGCTGAGATATAAGGAGGCATGATATAAATCAGCTTACCAAAAGGGCGGATCCAGACGCCATGCTTAACAAAGTGAGCTTGGATGTTTTCCAAATTAACTGCAATATGAGTTTCAACCACTCCAATCGCGCCTAACCACCGAACGAATTTGACCTTGTCGTTTTGCATAAGTTCCGGCAGTTTCTGCTCAAAAATATGTTCAATACCCAACACCTGTTGTTGCCAAGCACCCGTTTTAATCAAATCCAAACTGGCGGTGGCGACCGCACAAGCTAATGGGTTGGCCATAAAAGTAGGACCGTGCATAAAACAACCGGCGTCACTGCTGCATACTCCATCCGCAACTTTGTTGCTGGTAATAGTGGCGGCTAAGGTCATGTAACCACTGGTGAGTGCTTTCCCGATACATAAAATATCAGGTTGGATTTGTGCATGCTCACAAGCAAACAGTTTACCGGTTCGCCCAAACCCAGTAGCAATTTCATCCACGATCAGCAATACATCATAGTGGTCGCATAAACGCCGTACCGCTTGCAAAAACTGTGGGTGGTAAATGCGCATTCCCCCCGCGCCTTGCACTATAGGCTCTAAAATCACTGCGGCCAATTGTTGATGATGTTGGATTATTTTTTGCTCAAAATCGATAACATCGTTGCGATCAAATTCAGGCCATTTGCCATCTTGTCTCTGAGCATGTGGTGGCGATTGGGCAAAGATATGTTCGGGTAAAAATCCTTTGTACATCTGGTGCATCGAATTGTTAGGGTCGGTCACCGACATGGCCGCAAAGGTGTCGCCATGATAACCATGTTCTAAGGTCAAGAATTTGGAACGCAGCGGAGTATTGCTGGTCGCTCTTTGCTTTGCTTCTTTTCCATACCAATACTGCAACGCCATTTTTAAAGCCACTTCGACCGACACCGAGCCAGAATCGGCTAGAAAAACGTGTTCTAAGTTAGAGGGCACTAAATCCAAAATATTTTTGCACAACGCAATGGCGGGATCATGGGTTAGGCCGCCAAACATAATGTGCGACATTTTATCAATTTGCTGATGCGCCGCTTGATTGAGCTTGGGGTGGTTGTAGCCATGAATAGCCGACCACCAAGAAGACATACCATCAATCAATTGTTGGCCATCTTCTAAATGGATCATCACACCATTGGCATGTGAGACCGGATAACAAGGTAGGGGGTTAATGGTTGAAGTATAAGGATGCCATATATGGTGGCGGTCAAATTGTATATCTATCATTAGTGGTGCTCGATAAGTACGCGGCTGTAAACCTTTGCGATTATTTTGTGTTGACAGTGTATAGGCTGCGAGTAGACTAGCCAAGCTTTATCCCTCTTGCGGCTATCTGAAAGGGAAGCGCATCAACTTTGGTCATCCCAATTGTTCAATCTAAATTTAAGGAATTTGCAGTGGAAGCTCGTCAAAACTGGACTGTTCAACAAGTACAAACCTTACTCAATAAACCTTTTATGGACTTGTTGTTTGAAGCTCAGCAAATTCATCGCCAGTATCAGCAAGTCAATCAAGTTCAAGTCAGTACTTTACTGTCAATCAAAACCGGTGCCTGCCCAGAGGATTGCAAATATTGTCCGCAAAGTGCTCATTACCGTACTGATGTTGAAAAAGAGCGTTTAATGGAAGTGGATCGAGTTTTAGAGGCGGCGCAAAAAGCTAAGCATTCAGGTTCGACGCGTTTTTGCATGGGGGCGGCGTGGAAAAACCCTAAGCAACGCGATATGCCGTATTTAACCGAGATGATCAAAGGCGTTAAAGAGCTAGGGTTAGAAACCTGTATGACGTTAGGGATGTTAACCCCAGATCAAGCCGATGAGTTATCCGATGCGGGTTTAGATTATTACAACCATAACCTTGATACCTCACCGGAGTTTTACGGCAAAATCATCACCACTCGTACCTATCAAGATAGATTGGATACCTTGTCACATGTTCGCGATGCAGGGATGAAAATCTGCTCTGGCGGCATTATCGGTATGGGCGAAAGTGTGTCGGATCGCGCCGGTTTATTGGTGGAGTTGGCAAATCTACCGACTCAACCAGAAAGTGTCCCGATTAATATGTTGGTCAAAGTAAAAGGTACACCGATGGAAAATGTCGATGATGTTGAGCCTTTTGACTTTATCCGTTTAATCGCCATTGCGCGAATTATGATGCCTCAATCGGCGGTGCGCTTGTCGGCTGGGCGCGAAAATATGAATGAGCAAATGCAAGCACTGTGCTTTATGGCGGGAGCCAACTCAATTTTTTACGGTTGTAAGTTATTAACGACACCCAACCCTGAAGAAGACACCGATCTGCAATTATTTCAAAAACTGGGCATTAATCGACAACCAGTGCAACAAAAGCCAGATCAACAACAAGAGAATGATTTACTTGAACAAGTGATTGAACAGACAGCGATCAGACCAAGCGCTAATGACCTATTTTATCCGGCTTAAATGCCGCTAATGAAAAAGAATGAATTTGAGAATGGTGATGTTCAGTCAACGTATTTCACAGCAACTACAACAACGTCAACAAGCGGGACTGTCGCGTCAATTACAGCCTGTGACACAGCTCAATAACGGCGAATTAATCGATCAGCAGCAACAGCGATTGGTAAATTTTTCCAGTAATGATTATTTAGGATTAGCGCAAGATCCCGAGTTGCAACAAGCATGGCAACTCGGCATAGCTAAGTTTGGCTGTGGCAGTGGGGCATCGCCTTTAGTGACTGGATTTAGTTCGGCCCACGCAGATCTTGAAGCTCAATTGTGTGAGTGGCTGGGGTTTGAACGAGCGATTTTATTTAGCTCTGGTTTTAGTGCCAACCAAGCGATGTTGTTTGGTTTGATGCAGGCGGGCGATGTGCTTATTCAAGATAAGTTAAATCATGCTTCGTTAATGGAAGCCGGTTCATTGTGCGCCGCAGAGATGCAACGGTTTAAACATAATGATATTGCGCATTTAGAGCAGCGTTTACCGTCACAGGATAATAAGCCTTGCTTAGTGGTGACAGAAGGGGTGTTTAGTATGGATGGCGATCAAGCGAGATTATCAGCGATTGAGTCCGTTTGTCATCAGCATCAAGCTTGGCTGGCGGTGGATGATGCCCATGGTATTGGGGTTTTAGGTGACAATGGCACGGGCAGTTGTGCGGCGGCGGGTATTAAGCCCAATATATTGGTGGTGACATTTGGTAAAGCGTTTGGTTTGTCGGGGGCCGCGATTTTATGCGACCGTAATACTGGCGATTATTTGACTCAATTTGCACGTCATCATGTTTATTCAACCGCGATCCCGCCTTCGCAAGCTTATGCTTTATCTCATGCGGTCAAGATGATCCAAACTCAGCAATGGCGACGCGATAAACTCAATGATCTTAACGAGTGCTATGCGGATCAATGCCAAAAACTAGCAGGGTATGTTGCGACTAAAACGCCGATAAAGCCGTTTATTTATGGCAGTGTGAATAAGGTGATGCTGGCGTCAGAAAAGTTAAAGCAAGCGGGTTTTTGGGTGGGCGCGATCCGCCCGCCTACGGTGGCCCAAAATAGCGCTCGGTTACGCATTACCCTAACCGCCAATCATAGCCAAGCCCAAGTGCAACAATTAGCGCAATGTCTTATTCAGTTAGCGCAAGAACGTTCGATACTCCAAACTAGCGACATGTCTTTTAAAAGCGCAGCTTGTATCGACGCAGCTTGTACCGATGCACTTTGTAGCAAGGAAACCGCTACTAATGAACTTGGCATAAGAGGGGGGATGTAATGAGCTTTGCTACTCTTGAGCAAGAATGCCACCACAGCCGAGTGAGTGATAAGCAAGCCATTGCGGATGCTTTTAGCAAAGCGGCCAGAACTTATGATCAGCATGCCGCTTTTCAGCGAGAGGTTGGCCAGCGCTTAATGGATAAATTACCCAACGACTTATCTGGTTTATCGGTATTAGATTTAGGCTGTGGAACCGGCTATTTTACTGAACAATTATTAAAACGTGGTGCTGATGTGACGGCCTTTGATTTGTCATATTCGATGCTAGAGCAATGCCAACAACGTTGTGATGGGGTTATGGCCCAAAGTGACAATGTATCAAGGGTGAGTTATCAGCAAGGTGATGCGGAAGACCCTCCTTTTTCCGCCGCTAGCTTCGATATTATTTTCTCCAGCTTGGCTATTCAGTGGTGTCATGACTTATCTCATTTGTTTCAGATGTTAAGCCGAATGTTAAAAAAAGAGGGGCAATGTTATTTTTCGACATTGTTAGAAGGTTCTTTGATTGAATTAAAGAGATCTTGGTCACAAATTGATAAATATCAACATGTGAACCAATTTCATCAGTGGGATCAACTAAACTTTGCGTTAGCGCAAACTTCAGCGCAGCGCTATCACGTAGACTCAACCGAAATTCAAGTTTGGTATGACTCCGCATTTGAGTTAATGAAAGATTTAAAAGGCATAGGCGCAACCCATGTTGATGGTCGCAGTGCCGGTTTAACCAAGCGTCGTTCATTACTGGATGTAGAGAAAGCATACCAACAATTTCGTAATCCATTAGGTCAGCTACCTGCGACCTATCATGTTTGTTTAGGGCTTATTTTAAAATGATGAATTCAGTATTTATTGCCGGTACGGATACCGATGTAGGTAAAACTATGGTATCTCAGGCACTATTGCGTGCTTTTACAGAAAAAGGATTCTCAACCTCAGGTTATAAACCAGTGGCTTCAGGCTCGGAGATGACAGAGCAAGGGCTACGAAATTCAGACGCATTGCACCTGCAAAGCGCTTCAAGTGTTGAATTAGACTATGACACAGTGAATCCTTACACCTTAACCATGCCAGCTTCACCCCACTTTGCGGCGCAAAAAGACGGCGTAGTGATTGATTTTAATGCATTATCGACAAGCTTGGTGGCGCATAAAGAAGCGGCCGATTTGGTTGTGGTTGAAGGGGCTGGCGGCTGGCGAGTTCCTGTTACCGAACAAACCTGTTTATCCACTTGGGTTCAGCAAGAAAAAATGCCGGTTATTCTAGTGGTTGGGATCAAGCTAGGCTGTTTGAGTCATGCGATGTTAACCGCAGAAGCGATTGAAAACGACGGTTTAGAAATCGTCGGTTGGATCGCCAATCGCATTAATCCAGGTACAGAGCACTATTCAGAAATTATTCGTATGTTAGAGCTAAAAATTAATGCCCCTAAACTGGGTGAGATCCCATATTTACCTGGCTCAAAGCGCAAAAATGCCAATAAATATTTGGATGTTTCAAGCTTGATTTAATAACATTGACATTATGTATTTAGCATACAAAAACGCGACTCCAAAAGAGCCGCGTTTTTTTATGTTCAATTTTTACATTTTGACAAAGGTATCTGCGTAATGAGTCATCTTGTTACTAATGAGGATTACGTTAACCCTTCACTGCTTTAAATTGACACCAGGGATCACAACGTTCACTTCTTCGTCTTTGTTTTCATTAATGCCTAAATGCTGCTTAGCTTCATCCTCTGAGAGTCCCAGATGGCAAGATAATAAATCAATCGCCATTTGGTAGTTCGCTTGCTCTGACATCTTACTATCCCTATTATTTATTGAAGTCTATAGATAAAATAAAGGGCTAGCGTTTATAAATCAATACGACCAAAGTCTTAGCTAACATGGTTCAATGAGTTTGAATCTCATCATAATGACTAGGGGCTGTTGATCAATGTAGTCGTTAAATCAACGGGAATTTAACCTTGTTTAAAATGTGGAATTTTGAGTGCTATCACATTGTTTAATAATAAAAATCAATATTCAGTGCGATATTTATCAAGCAAACAGATAAAGACATCAAATGTTTCAATTTAACGCTTAACCTATGATGAGAAATCTACGATTATAGCGAAAGATAATTAAGCTTCTAATTTTATGGAGACAACGATGAAGCGAGTGATGTTATTTTTAGCAACCAACCTAGCCGTCGTGCTGGTGTTAAGTGTTGTTCTGAATATTGTTTATGCAGTGACTGGAATGCAACCGGGCAGTTTATCGGGTTTATTGCTGATGGCGGCGGTATTCGGCTTTGGCGGTTCATTTATTTCTTTGCTAATGTCGAAAAAAATGGCTCTGCGTTCTGTGGGGGGGCAAGTTATTGATCAGCCACGTAATGAAACCGAACATTGGTTAATTCAAACCGTGACTCGCCAAGCGCAACAAGTTGGAGTCGGTATGCCAACTGTGGCGATTTACGAATCCCCGGATATTAATGCATTTGCCACAGGCGCTAAACGAGATGATTCATTGGTTGCGGTGTCGAGTGGTTTATTGCATAGCATGACAAGAGAAGAAGCCGAAGCGGTTTTGGCCCACGAAATGAGCCATATTGCTAATGGTGATATGGTCACTATGACCTTGATGCAAGGGGTAGTGAATACTTTTGTGATTTTCTTATCGCGCATGATCGCCAATATTGTCAGTTCAAATAATAGCGATGAAGGCCGTGGTGGCAGTATGATGAGCTATTTCATTATTTCTATGATACTGGAAGTGGTGTTTGGCTTCCTCGCCAGCTTTATTACCATGTGGTATAGCCGTCATCGTGAATTTTATGCCGATGCGGGCGCTGCTCAATTGGTAGGCAAAGAGAAGATGATTGCTGCATTAGAGCGATTAAAAATGAGTCATGAGCCACAATTAGAAGGCTCAATGATGGCATTTGGCATTAATGGTAAGCAAACCATGATGCAATTATTAATGAGCCATCCACCGCTAGATAAGCGGATTGAAGCACTGCGTAATAGCTGATTATGTATAGATAGCAATCATAAAGGCTTGGATCTCATTTGAGACCAAGCCTTTTTTTGTTTGTGGTTATACTAATTGCATCAATCTAATGATCGTTCAAAATTGAGTACAGAGAAAATGTCAAAGGCCATGGATAATCTTTTCTCAAGCGAATAAGGATGGATCAGCGTCTTTTCGGTGTATTCAAATTGATCAAAACTTAAATGGAATGGGTATTATTTTGATTGCTTTTTTAAATCAGTCTTAACGATCTCAAGCGCCTTTAAAGCCACGCTAGGGTCAATATTATGACTTTCTAATAAGTAAATCAGATCAACCGCTAGCTTGATCTCATCGGGTGCATTATCAAGTGGGCTCGATACCGAGTCACTATCATTAGCACGATCACTATCATTCACAATTTCGGTTTGTCGCTTTTGTTCTGCTGGATTGGATTTAGACATAATCGTTACTTGGGTTGTGTTTTTCACGGTAAGTGATTTGGCGTTCAATCTTTAATTTCGCTTCTTTACAACGCGCTAAACGTTGCTCTGCGGTCATTAAATCTTGTTGCGCTTGTGTTTGGTTATGTTGGCCAGTGTGATTCAATGCGGCGGTCTTTTGGCGAACTAAATCCTGTAAACGGGTTTCCCATTCTTGGTGCTGAGCTAAATTTTGATATAACTCGCTGATCGGTTTGCGGTAATGACTGCTGTGTTTTATTTCGGTATTGCGGATTTTTTGGGTAGCGAGTTCGCGTTGGATTGCGCCTAATTGGGATAATAATAATTGGGTTAAATGCTCTGCGCGCAATGCGGTTAACCGTTTTGCGGACTGTTCGCGAATAATGGTGTCATAGGTTGCGCGTGTTTCTGCCACACAAGGGACAAGCAGGCGAGCACGACAGCGAAATAAATGCTCATCAAATAATGCTTGATGGTGTTCGCCTTTTTGTCGGTCGCGACTGGCAGCTTGAATCGACATTTGGTCAAGTTTGCTGGCAATGTCGTTAAATGTGCTCATAAGTGACCTTAACTATCATGATATATGAATTTCTCATTTGTATGTGCGTTGTGCTCCTCACTTCAATATGAGCATAGCCTCAATACTCAATATTACGAGCAAAAGGGGGGAGGGAATCTAACAATGCCTTGCCATAACGCTTACTAATAATACGGCGATCAAGCAATACAACTCTACCAGAATCTTGCTCTTTACGCAGCAGTCGTCCGACCGATTGGATCAGTTTCTTGCTCGCTTCCGGCACCGAGATTTGTAAGAACGGATTGCCACCTTTATGGCTAATGTATTCTGAGTGGGCTTCTTCTACTGGAGAAGTTGGAACGCCAAAAGGGATCTTAGTGATGATCAAGTTTTCTAATAGCTTACCTGGTAAATCTAACCCTTCTGAAAAACTGCCGGTACCAAATAGAACACTGGTTTGGCCAAATTGGCAATAAGCACAGTGTTTTTTAAGAATTTCGCCGCGTGAGGCTTTACCTTGTACCTGCAAATTCCATTTATTCTTAACCGCGATCTTGTCTAACGCTTCGGTGACTTTGTTCATTTGCCAATAAGATGAGAAGAGTACCAAATTGGCTTTTTTCTCTTCGATGTATTTTGGTAGTAACTCAATTAAGTAGTCAGTGAATTCTTGCTGTTGCGGTTCTAATTTTAGTTTAGGGATCAATAACTCAGCATTGTTGGCGTAGTCGAATGGTGAGGCCAAGGCTAAAAATTGAGTGGCATCTTCCGGTTTTAAACTGACCCCAGCTTGAATCGCAAAGTATTGGAATGAATTCAGCGCGCGCATGGTGGCAGAGACTAATACCCCACCATAACAACGACTCCAAAGCTTTTGATCGAGTCGCCAACCGATTTCTAATGGAGACACATTTACAATAAAGTCATTATCACGCTCAGGGCTGATTTCAAGCCAACGGGCCAGCGGTGCGCCTGTTTCATGGTTAGGCTCAGCCATTAATTGCCAAACCTTCGCGAGATTTTCCAATCGTTGTAAGTAAAAGCCAGCTTCGGCTAATGCAGGCTCTGCGATGCGGCTTGAGAGTTCGCCATCTTTCACGCGCTCGCTAATTAAGTCGGTGATTTTTGCCATTGCTTTATTGGCTTTTTGAGTCAGCGATTTTAAGCCTTTGGATTCTTCTTCCAGCCACGCGGGCAGTTCGCCATGTTCAAAGCGATAAACTTGGTCTTTAAATTGTTCGGCGTTGAACTGTTGGCTTAATTGAGTCAGTGATGGGATCAATTGTTGAATCGCATCAATCAAATCATTTTGAAAACGACCGCTGCGTTTTATATCGGTCAGACCCGTAAACTTAGTGACCGATTTATTTAAGCTTTCTAGCCAACTGGTGACGCCTTTTAAACTTGCCGCCGCAGAAGCATGCTCACGCGCCACTTTTGGTAAATGATGCGCTTCATCAAAGATATAAATGCTTTGTTCAGGTTCGGGTAAAATTACGCCACCGCCTAAATCAATATCGGCCATCACTAAGCTGTGGTTGGCAATAATGACATCGACCTTATCTAAATTAGCTCGAGATTTTTGGAATGGGCAGTCTCGGTGAGAAGGCATCGAATTATTGCAACTGTGCTTATCGCTGGCAATCACTTTCCAAATCTCATCAGAAATTGTGGCAGGCCAACTGTCTCTATCACCATCCCACTTATTGTTGCTGATCGCTTTAAACAAAGATTGCAGTAATTCAATATCTTTGGTTTTTGGCTTGGTTTCAAACATACCCAGTTGCGAGCCGCTGCCTTGCGCGGAATTTTGCCCACTGGCGGCAACTAATTTTTCTAAACAGCAATAGCGTTGACGACCTTTGGCTAAGATAAAGCTAAAAGGGGTTTCAGTCAGCCTACGATAAAGCGGCATATCTTTATGCACCAGTTGTTCTTGCAGTGCCACGGTAGCGGTCGAAATAATGATTTTCTTTTGGCTAAATTGTGCGAAAGGAATGGTCGCCATTAAATAGGCCAGAGATTTACCAATACCCGTTCCTGCTTCTGCCACAATCATGCGATTGGAATCATGATAAGTGCCCGACAAGGTTTTCGCGATTTCAGCTACTAAGTAGTTTTGCGCTCGGCGGGGTATGAACCCATCCAGTTGATGAGATAGGTTTTGATAGCTTGTTTTGATGGCTTTTTGAATGGTTGGCGACAGCATAGATTCTTCTCATTAATTGATGCTGAGATAGTAGCATAAAATGCCGTTTTGGCCTTTAAATGAGATAGAAAGGAAGTTGTTGTAAAATTGTTGGGTTTATCAATTGAGCTAATAAAAGCTAAAACAAACAGTTTTTAGTGGCTTTTACCAATGAAAACAAGACGCTTATCACAAAATAAGATGGAACTTTTAAAATAAAGGCGTTAAGTATCGAATTCCCATGTTGCCTTTGTGTTAATTCTTTGTTGTGGGCTATTCGTGATATTTAACTCTAAATAAATGTTGTTTTTTAGTGTTATACGTTGATATTTTGTTTTGTTCTCGTGTGCTGTGTTGATTTCGAGTTACAATGCACTTTTATGAAAATGGATGTAATTAATAGTTAAATCATTATAAGTAAAGGGTTTTTATCATTTTTTATATGATCGATTATGTTTTTTTATGAAATTTGACACTTTGACGGAACTTTAGCAATCTTGTTGTGCGAATCAGATGTATGGCTTGTTGGTCGGAGTTACCGATAAGCATAAATAACAAGAAAGGAATCCCAAAGGGAATTTCAAAACAATTAAAGGCAGTGGATTATTATGAAAAAATCGTTAATCGCATTAGCAATTGCAGCAACGACAGCCGCAGGCTCTGTAAGCGCGGCAGAGATTTATAAAACAGATGAAGGCTCAATTAACTTTTATGGTCAACTTCGAACTGAGCTGAAGTGGAACGACATTGGCGAAAATAACCCTGAACTTAGTTCTGGTTCTTCACGCATGGGTATCGATGGTGCTTATAAGTTAACAGATGACGTTAAAGTTATTGGTTTAGTTGAAGTTTCTGTCGATGAAGACTCTGATATGTATGTACGTCAGCATATATTTGGTTTGGCAAGTGATAGCTTAGGTACAATTAAATTTGGTAAACAGTGGACAGTTTCGGATGATGTGTATGGCGCTGATTACTCTTACTTCTATGGTGGTTCAGCGCTTCGTTACGGTACACTGTCTGGTGCCGAACATGATGCAATGATTAAATATGAGTATGTGGCTGATAGTTTTTGGATTAAAGCTGATTATGGCCTGCCTAATAATGATAAGGAGCAGGAGCTTGCAGAATTATTTGCAGGTACGTCATTTGGTGATTTAGATGTTCATGTTGGTGGTGGTTATAATATTGACCAAGCTATAGATGTGAAGAATACTTACGGTGAAGCTACTGCAGAATATAATTATTCGAAAGGTGTTATTGGTTTTACGTATTATTACGCTAAATTAGAAAGTCAATCTGCAGTGGACTCAAGTATTGAAGAGAATGGCTTCTCATTAGCAGGAACATTTGCTTGGTCTGATAAAGGTACAGGCTACGCAGGTTATGAATATACAAAGCAAGATCCTGATTCCGGCAATCTAGATTCTGAAGATGGTACATTGATTTACCTTGGTTCTGACTACCAAATGCTAGAGTTTGTGAGGGTTTATGCGGAAGTTGCATATGCTGACGGCACAACTTTAGGTTATGAAGCTGGTGGCTCTGGCAGTGGTAATTTTGTTGGTCCAACAATGGTTGATTCTGAAGTTCTTTTAGGTCTAGGTGCTCGCTTCTACTGGTAATTACTAATTTTAAGCACTCAAACAATAAAATAGCTCCTGATAGGAGCTATTTTTTTATCTGTAGATAAATTCACTAAGAAAACTTACAAAAACGTGATCTCGAACATTGTTTTTTATTTGCGTTTATTTTGAACGTTGTGCAATTTATTCTGTTGAATATTCCTCATCTACGGGGTTATGGCAGGATATTTTGTGAAAATATCATTGATCGGGAGAATGTTTAATATCTGATATCATAGTTTCCATGAATGCCAATGTTATTCGCATGGTTGAATTTTAAGGTATTTCTTATCCATCTAATTGATAATTAGAGTGTTTTATGTTTTTTTACCTTGTTTGACTTTTTTGTGTCTATTTTGCATTCTTGTTTCAGCTTGAAAGCGGTATCGATCGCATCTTTACGCTTACTGTTTTCGTATAGCCAAAACAATAAAGACAAATGGAATTAAATTGAAAAGGCAGTAATTAACTATGAAAAAGACTTTTATAGCGTTAGCAGTGATAGCTGGCACGGTATCGGGAGCCGCGCAAGCCACTGAAGTTTACAAAAACGATACAACGTCAATCGACTTAAATGGCCGTTTTTACTCAGTCGTGGAAACGGTAAAGGCAAACGGGCATACCAATACCGATGTTAAAATTGATGACTCTCGCTTGGGAATGAACCTCCGCCATCAAGCGAATGACTCTTTAGCATTAATTGGTAAATATGAGCTTCAATTTACTACTGCAGAGGATGACAGTGCATTTGAAAATCGTGATGCATGGGCAGGCTTTGATTTTACCAATATTGGTCAGTTAACTTTTGGTCGTAACTCTACCGTTTATGATGACTTTTACCTTGGTGGCTTTGATGAATACTATGGCTTTAGCCAAACATTAGCAGACCGTGGTCGTGATAACGGCATGATTAAGTTTGTTTCTGCGCCAGTATTCGGTGGTTTAACTGTTGCGGGTAACTATCAAACTCGTAATGAAGCGGAAAGTATCCGTGGTGCGTATACCGCTGGTGTAAAGTATGATTTTACATTTGATGAATCGACGCTAACAATTGGGTTGAGTAATTTTGATTACGATATTATTAATAGCTCGGATCATGTCACCGGACAAAATCTAGGGGCTAAATATGCATTAACAGATAGCTTTGCCGTTGGTGCCGATTATGGTCTACAAAACAATCGTCTAGCGGGTGCAGGTAAGACGAAGACTGCAGTTGATTCTGATATTACGTTATGGCGTGCTGGTGCCGAGTACACCGGTTTTTCCGATTACCGTATCTATGGTGGTTTAGGTCAAGTGACTGTTGATGATAAAACAGCAGCGAAAAAGGACGGTCAGGGTTACTATGTAGGAATGTCTTATAATATCATTCCAAACGCCTATGTATTTGCTGAGTACGCGTCATATGATAAAGATACCTTAAACGCGAGTGGGGATGCTGGTTCAGATAAATTTGCTCTCGGCCTTAACGTTAACTTCTAATGTTATCGTTATACCCCCATAATGTGTTGTGAAATCATTTGGGTATAGTCTACTTTATATAAAGCCACTTCCTTTAGTGGCTTTTTTCATTTATGGAGAATAAATGATTTTTTGCTTATCGCAACCGATTGCTATTTGTCTCCATATTGATGAAGTCCACTTCTGACGCTACAATCCATAACCCTGTCCCTACTAAATATACTCATTATGAAATTTCCTGGTCAACGTAAGTCCAAACACTATTTTCCTGTCCATGCTCGCGATCCATTAGTCAGCCAAGCACAAGAAAGCAAAACAATGACACGCACTCACATTATTGGTATTGATCAAACCTTGGTTGATATTGAAGCGAAAGTCAGTGACGACTTAATCGAAAAATATCAATTAAGTAAAGGACATTCATTAGTGTTGGACGACGATAGAGCAGAAGCTTTATATAATGAATTAAAAGAAAAGGACTTGATCACCGATGAATTTGCCGGTGGCACCATAGGCAATACACTGCACAATTACTCAGTATTAGCCGATGATAAATCGACCTTATTGGGCGTGATGAGCAACAATATTAAGATCGGTAGCTATGGTTACCGCTATATCTGTAATACTTCAAGTCGTATGGATTTGAACTATTTACAAGGGGTTGATGGCGCGATTGGCCGTTGTTTTGCATTGATCAGTGATAATGGTGAGCGTACCTTTGCTATCAGTGAAGGAAAAATGAATCAACTTTCCCCCAATAGTATTCCGGAATCTATTTTCCCTGGTGCGTCAGCATTAGTATTAACTGCTTATTTAGTGCGTTGTAAGCCTGGCGATCCTATGCCAGACGCCACAATGAAAGCAATTGAATTTGCCAAGAAACACCATGTTCCAGTGGTATTAACACTTGGTACTAAATATGTGATCCAAGATGATCCTGAGTATTGGCGAGAATTCATTCAACAGAATGTTTCAGTGCTGGCCATGAATGAAGAAGAAGCGGAAGCATTAACGGGCGAACATGATCCATTAGTGGCCTCAGACAAAGCTTTAGAGTGGGTTGATCTTGTCTTGTGTACCGCAGGGCCGGTTGGTTTATATATGGCAGGTTATACTGAAGACGATGCAAAACGGGAAACGACACTACCGCTATTACCGGGTGCGATTGGTGAATTTAACCGTTTTGAATTTAGTCGACCAACGCGTCGATTTGAATGTAACAATCCGATTAAAGTCTATTCTCATATTGCCCCATATATGGGGGGTCCTGAGAAGATTAAAAATACCAATGGGGCAGGCGATGCCGCGTTATCGGCAATATTGCACGATATGGCCGCCAATAAATACCACAAAGAAAATATCCCTAATTCCAGTAAGCATGAATATCCATTCTTAACCTATTCATCATTTGCTCAAGTTTGTAAATATGCTAACCGTGCCAGTTATGAAGTGTTGGCGCAACATTCTCCTCGTTTATCTCGCGGATTACCTGAAAAAGAAGATAGCTTAGAAGAAGCGTATTGGGAAAGATGAACATCGCTTTTAATTGACGATGGTAAAAGGTTAGACACAAAAAAGGGGCGCTAAATTAGCGCCCCTTTTAACGTTTTAATCAATGATTACTTGATTAAAAATGTATCAATTGATTTGCCAGAGTCAAGAGCTTCTTGGATAACAGAAGGTGTACGACCTTGACCAGTCCAAGTTTTTACTTCGCCATTTAGCGTGTATTGATATTTTGCAGGGCGTGGCTCGCGTTTTTTACGAGACTTAGTTTTTACTTCGCCGCCGCTCATCGCTGCAACAAGATCTTCTAAGTTAATGCCATCTTTTGCGAGTTT
This sequence comes from Vibrio algicola, assembly GCF_009601765.2. Lineage (NCBI taxonomy): Bacteria > Pseudomonadati > Pseudomonadota > Gammaproteobacteria > Vibrionales > Vibrionaceae > Vibrio > Vibrio algicola. The sequence continues at coordinate 1,506,119 of NZ_CP045699.1, read as the reverse complement.
ATTTGCGTAATCCGCTAAAATTGCATCACGTTCAGCTTGTTGAGCAAGCTCTTGTTCTTCAGCTGCTTTTCTTTCTTCATATACAGTAGAAAGTTTTTCTAGTAGCTCTTCTACTTCTTGTAAAGTGAATTCTTCACGAGTGAAAGCGCGCAAGCTGCGAATATTAAGCAGTGCTGATTTTTTGATTTCTGACATGGTTGATCCTATTTGGTATTAGGTAGAATAATTAATAGTGTTGTTGCATCTGTGTGTAGATAATAACGTTCTTTATTTTATATGTGAAATTTTATTTTAACTAATGTGTAAAATTATTTAAAGATACAGCTATAAGATTAGACAAATCCGACGAAGTTCAATTATATATTAAATTATTTTGTATATCGTTTGATTGCTGCTCGATATCATACATAGCGTTTAGAATAGTACTGGGCTTATCGTTTATATATAAGCCACTTACTGTATGTATGTATGTATATGAAGAATGGTGGAGATTGATTAGTCATTTATCTTGCCATTTTCCTCTGTATCATTACAATAAGCGGCATCTTTCCCTATGGCATCTTGAGATCCGCTAAAATGCGTATCTTGACTAGATGGTTGTATTGAAAAGATGTAGAGGTGCAAGTTTCATCAGTAACTTATGCTAGGGTGATGCCGATGAGTATAAGTGAAAGGGATATTTGCCGAAGTAAGAATAAAATTGCCACGATAGTGCTTATTTTATTGATATTTATCAAAATAACTTACTGGGGGTGCATCGAATAGGTGTACCACTGCCATAGTTTATATTTAAAAGAACCGACATAATGCATTCAACTGCTGTCTGTTTTATCTACGCTTGCTGTTGGCGTAATGTCGGTTTAAATATATTATTTACCCACTATGGAGCGCTACTGTAAGCAAACCTACTCATAGCTTTGCTTGTGCTAAGATATTTTATTGTTTGTAATGCTCAATAATATCCTTTCTGCAGTAGATCTCTGACCAATTTTGGTTCTTAAGATCATGAATTTAATAGATTTTACATCCTCTCCGGAATCCTTGCTCCCCCCATTAGTTGCACTCACGATGGCGATCTTAACTCGCCGTGTATTGTTGTCATTAGGGCTCGGTATCTTGCTCGGTGGCTTTTTGCTGGCTGATTACTCTTTGGTCCATACTTTCTCTTATGTCAGCAGTAAAGCACTTGGCGTGTTTGTCGATGGTGCAAGTTTAAATTGGAATAATATCTTTATTCTTTTTTTCCTTATCTTGCTTGGTATGACGACTGCGTTATTAACGTTATCTGGCGGGACTTATGCTTTTGCCGAATGGGCGCAAAAACGCATCAAAACCAAACGTGGAGCAAAGTTACTCGCTGTTTGGCTTGGGGTATTCATCTTTATTGATGATTATTTTAATAGTTTGGCGGTAGGAGCCATTGCGCGCCCAGTGACCGATCGTTATTACGTTTCACGCTCTAAATTGGCTTATATCCTCGATTCAACCGCTGCGCCTATGTGCGTGATCATGCCAGCGTCGAGTTGGGGGGCGTATATCATGACTGTGGTCAGTGGCATCCTGGTCTCGCATGGTATTACTGAGTATTCAGCATTAGGAGCTTATATGCGCCTGATCCCAATGAACTTTTATGCCATCTTTGCTTTGTTAATGGTGTTTGCAGTCGTATGGTTTGATTTAAATGTGGGCCCAATGCGTCAACATGAACTCGCGGCTAAACAAGGTAAAACCGATGATAAAGATGATAACGCGGTCGATTTAACCGAAGAGTCTGAGATCGAAGAGAGTAAGAATGGCCGAGTGTCCAATCTGATCTTGCCAATCGTGGCGCTGATTGTGGCCACGGTATACTTTATGATTGCCTCGGGTGCCAATGTATTAGAAGACGATGGGCAAGCCTTTAGTTTATTAAAAGCATTTGAAAATACCAATGTCGGACAATCACTTTGTTTTGGCGCTTTAGTTGGTATCGTGGTTGCTTTAATTACCGTAGCAAGACAAAAAATGCCAATTAAAGATGTGGTAATCACATTATGGATTGGCGCTAAATCGATGTTTGGTGCGATTTTGATCTTGGCATTTGCTTGGACCATTGGCGCGGTCATTAAAGATATGGGTACGGGTGCGTATCTTTCTACCTTGGTGGAAGGCAGCATTGATGATCACTGGTTGCCGGTTATTTTATTCTTGCTCTCTGGTGTGATGGCGTTTTCTACCGGTACCTCGTGGGGCACATTCGGTATTATGTTACCGATTGCAGGCGACATGGCTGGCGCAACGGATTTAGCGCTAATGTTGCCAATGCTCAGTGCGGTATTAGCGGGCTCTGTGTTTGGTGACCACTGTTCGCCAATTTCAGATACCACTATCTTGTCATCAACTGGCGCACGTTGTAATCATATCGATCACGTCTCTACTCAGTTGCCTTATGCACTGGCTACGGCGTTTATTTCAGCGGTTGGTTTCTTAGTGCTAGGCTTAACGGTCAATGTATGGTTGGGTCTATTAGCATCGAGTATTACCTTTGTGCTGGTTTGTTTTGCGCTTTCTATTATTGCAAAGTCGAAGATGCCAACTAAAGCTTAAGTCTCGCCTGCTTATACATAAGGTATTAACAATAAACCGTTTAGCTCGCCATTTGCGCTGCTAAGCGGTTTTTCGCTTTAGCCGTTCAATGCACTTGGCAGATCCCGTATTGATGAAAAATCCAAGTTTCGGCTAACATCTTAAAAATAATTAAATTAATAGTTGAAAAAATTGGCGAGCTTCGATAATGTGAACTTATACAAACTGATTAACAAAAGTGAAAACTTATGCGTACATTTGATATGAACATTCATCATCACCATCATCCTGTTTTATCTTGCGGGTGAGTGTATGCATCCGGAAGATAACTCTTCCGGCGCTGAATCAGTAACAGATTCAAACCCTCGGAAGAGTAATCTCTCCGGGGGTTTTTTCATTTTGGACGGTTTTAATTAATACATTTAATAAAACAAATTACAGGGATAGAGATTATGCAAACCAAACGATTAAGAATTGCGATTCAAAAAAAAGGCCGTTTAAGCAAAGAGTGTCAATTGTTGCTTAAAAAATGTGGCGCTAAGTTCAATATTGCCGGTGAGCGCCTAGTGGTACACAGTGAAAACATGCCAATTGATTTATTGCTGGTTCGTGATGATGACATTCCGGGCCTGATCATGGATGGTGTGGTTGATTTAGGTTTTATTGGCGAAAACGAATTAGAAGAAGTGCGTCTTGATCGTAAAGCGCTGGGTGAGCCATGCGAATTTAACACTTTGCGCCGTTTGGATTTTGGTGGTTGTCGTTTGTCGATTGCAATTGATAAAGACGAAGCTTACAACGGCCCGCAAGATCTCGCCGGCAAGCGTATTGCGAGCTCTTATCCACACTTGTTAAAAAGCTACATGGATGAACAAGGCATTAACTTTAGCGCTTGTATGCTCACCGGTTCTGTTGAAGTTGCGCCACGCGCCGGTCTTGCCGATGCGATTGCGGACTTAGTCTCAACTGGCGCCACTCTTGAAGCCAATGGGCTAAAAGAAGTCGAAGTGATTTTCCGCTCAAAAGCGACGCTTATCCAACGCAAAGGGGAATTCTCTCAAGATCAACTTCAATTGATTGATAAATTACTGACTCGCATGCAAGGCGTTATTCAAGCCAAAGAATCAAAATACATCATGTTGCACGCACCATCGGACAAACTAGAGCAAATCAAAAAATTACTGCCTGGCGCAGAAGATCCAACCGTGTTGCCACTTTCTCAAGAAAAAAATCGGGTTGCGGTCCATTTAGTCAGTACTGAAAATCTATTCTGGGAAACGATGGAAGGCTTGAAAGAGCTAGGTGCAAGTTCGATTTTGGTATTGCCAATTGAGAAAATGATGGAGTAAGCACGATGAAAACAGTGGTTTGGCAATCATTAAGTGAGCAGCAACAACAAAGTATTTTGGAGCGTCCTGCGATCAGTGATGGCGCGAATATTACCGATATTGTCACGGGTGTCATCAAGCAAGTGCAACAAGACGGTGATGCGGCGCTGAAAGCATTAACGCAAAAATTTGATAACGTGGCACCAGATTCCATATGTGTGTCAGCGGCTGAAATTGACGCCGCATCAAATCGTTTATCCGATAAAATGAAGCAAGCGTTGCAACAAGCGCATAAAAATATTTCAGCTTTTCACCAAGCACAAAAAGCGAAGCCATTAAGTGTTGAAACCCAACCGGGCGTGGTGTGTGAATTAGTCACTCGCTCGATAAATAAAGTCGGCTTGTACATTCCAGGTGGCAGCGCGCCATTACCTTCAACGGTATTAATGCTCGGTGTGCCGGCACAAATTGCCGGTTGTCGCAAAGTAGTGTTATGTTCGCCACCGCCGATTGCCGATGAAATACTCTACGTTGCCAAGCTCTGCAATATCGATGAAGTGTATAACGTGGGTGGCGCTCAAGCGGTGGCTGCCATGGCTTATGGCACCCAAACTGTGGCAAAAGTCGATAAAATCTTTGGCCCGGGTAACGCATTTGTGACCGAAGCGAAACGTCAAGTCAGTAATGATTTTTCTGGCGCGGCGATTGATATGCCAGCGGGCCCTTCTGAAGTATTAGTGATTGCCGATGAAGGCGCGGATGCCGACTTTGTAGCGGCCGATTTATTGTCTCAAGCCGAACACGGACCTGATTCTCAAGTGGTGTTATTAACCCCATCAGCTACGATTGCCGATCAAGTTGCAGATGCGATAAAGCAGCAACTTAAACAGCTTTCGCGTAGCAATATTGCCGAACAAGCATTGGGTTCAAGTGTGCTTATTATTACAGAGTCGCTAGAGCAATGCGTTGAGATTTCCAATACTTATGGCCCTGAACACTTAATTGTTCAAACCCAAGACCCACGGGCATTACTGCCATTATTGGATAACGCGGGTTCGATTTTCTTAGGTCAATGGTCACCAGAGTCGGTGGGTGATTATGCCTCAGGCACCAATCATGTCTTACCAACCTATGGTTACACACGCACTTATTCTAGTTTAGGTTTAGCCGATTTTTCAAAGCGTATGACAGTGCAACAATTAACCCAACAAGGTTTACAAGGTTTGGCCGATACCGTGGTGACGATGGCAGAGGCGGAAGGGTTAGATGCGCATAAACGCGCGGTGACGATCCGTATCGAAAAGCTAGGCCGTATTGAAAAGCTAAGTAGTATTGATCAGTTAAGCCGCACTGAAGAATCAAATCAAAGCCAGTTAGGCGATTAATTAGGAGTCAACATGGAAAGGTTAGCTCGTAAACAAGTTCAAGCATTAACCCCTTATTTATCTGCTCGTCGTATTGGTGGCTGCGGTGATGTGTGGCTCAATGCCAATGAATCGCCATTTGATAATGAATATAAAACCAATTTCTCACGTCTTAATCGTTACAGCGAGTGCCAACCGAAAGCATTAATTGATGGCTATGCCGCTTATGCCGGTGTCGCGCCAGAGCAAGTATTAACTTCTCGCGGCGCTGATGAAGGCATTGAGTTATTGATCCGCGCATTTTGTGAGCCCAATGAAGATGCGATTTTATATTGTCCACCAACCTACGGAATGTATGCGATTAGCGCTGAAACTTCGGGTGTTGAGCGTAAAGTGGTACCTTTAACCTCTGATTGGCAATTAGATCTTGAGGCTATCCAAGCAAATCTGGCTAAGGTAAAACTGGTGTTTGTGTGTAGCCCTAATAACCCAACCGGCAATCTGATCAAGCGTGAAGACATTATTCGTTTATTAGAGTTGACGCAAGATAAAGCGATTGTGGTGATGGACGAAGCTTACATTGATTTTTGCCCTGAAGCGTCTACGGTTGATTTACTGGCGCAGTATCCAAACTTGGCTATTTTGCGCACCATGTCGAAGGCTTTTGCTCTAGCTGGACTGCGTTGTGGCTTTACTCTTGCCAATCCCTCTATTATTGAGGTGTTATCAAAAGTGATTGCGCCGTATCCAGTGCCAGTGCCGGTGTCGGATATTGCGGTGCAAGCGTTATCAGAAGCAGGCCTTGCTCGAATGCGATATCAAGTGTTGGATTTAAGTGCCAACCGAGCGTATTTACAAGCCGGTTTAGGTATGCTCGATGGTATTGAAGTGTTTGAAGGTTGGGGTAACTATTTATTAGTTAAGTTCAATGATGGTGACGCAGTATTTAAGGCTGCGTGGGATAACGGCATTATTTTACGTAACTCACCGATCAAAGATTGTGTCCGCATTAGTATCGGCAACCGAGATGAGTGTGAGAAGACGTTAAGTTTTCTGCGCAACGCTTTGATCGCCGCTTAAATAAAATCATTAAATATATACCCAAAGTAATTGATGTTGCAGTGCGGCAAGTAAATGAATCCCATGAGTTTAGCTCGTCTAAGTGATTGGGGTGAGTGCACGTAGCCAACAAAGCTGCAGCTTAAAGTACGACAGGTATACACGGCAGTCTAGGATTGCCGTAAGCTCTGAGAAGGAAATCGATGTGAGCCAAGCCAATAAAATTCTTTTTATCGACCGTGATGGCACCTTAATTGTTGAGCCTCCGGTTGATTTTCAAGTCGACCGTTTAGACAAACTTAAGTTTGAACCAAACGTGATCCCCGTATTATTAAAGCTGCAAGATGCCGGTTATCGTTTAGTGATGGTGACCAATCAAGATGGGTTAGGTACCGACAGTTACCCGCAAGCGGATTTTGATGCGCCGCACGATATGATGATGGAAATCTTCGCATCACAAGGGGTGAAGTTTGATGATGTGTTGATCTGCCCACACTTTGAGGCTGATAATTGTTCTTGCCGTAAGCCGAAACTGGGGATGGTAAAAGATTATCTGCAAGCGGGAAAAGTGGATTTCAAAACCTCAGCTGTGATTGGCGATCGCGCCACTGATATACAACTGGCTGAAAATATGGCGATTCGCGGTATTCAATACAACCCAGAAAGCATGAACTGGTTGGATATTCTAAAAGACCTAACCGTCAATGCTCGTAAAGCCACCGTGATCCGTACCACCAAAGAAACCGATATTAAAATCTCGGTGAATCTCGATGAGCAGGGCGGTAATAGCATTTCAACCGGTATGGGCTTTTTTGATCACATGCTCGACCAAATTGCCACTCATGGCGGTTTTCAAATGGTGGTTGAGGTGGAGGGGGATTTGCATATCGATGATCACCACACCATAGAAGATACGGCTTTAGCACTGGGTCAAGCACTCAAAGAAGCATTAGGTGATAAGCGCGGTATTGGTCGCTTTGGCTTTAGTTTGCCAATGGATGAATGTTTAGCTCAATGCGGTTTGGATTTATCTGGCCGTCCTTATTTGAAATTTGACGCTGAATTTAGCCGCGAGCAAGTCGGCGAACTATCAACCGAGATGGTGGTGCACTTCTTCCGTTCACTCACCGATACGCTAGCGTGTACCTTACACTTATCTTCTACTGGGCATAATGATCACCACATCATCGAGAGCTTATTTAAAGCCTTTGGTCGTACTTTGCGTCAGGCAATAAAAGTAGAAGGTAATGAACTGCCAAGCAGTAAAGGGGTGCTTTAATGTCGCTAATATCCTCTGATATAAACAATCAAAAAGTCGTGATTATTGATACCGGCTGCGCCAATGTGTCATCGGTACGATTTGCGATTGAACGCTTAGGTTATACGGTCACGATTTCTAAAGATCCCGCGGTGGTTTTGGCGGCAGATAAGCTATTTTTACCGGGTGTCGGCACCGCATCGGAAGCGATGAAAAACCTGCAGCAACGTAATCTCATCGAATTGGTTAAGCAAGTCGAAAAGCCCTTACTTGGCATTTGTTTAGGCATGCAGCTTTTGGGTAAGTTATCAGAAGAAAAAGGTCAGCAAGGCGCTCAAACTAACTCGCAAGACGTCGCGTGTCTTGGCTTGTGTGATGGTGAAGTTCGTTTGATGGACAGCGGCGATCTGCCATTGCCACACATGGGTTGGAATACAATTCAACCGGTGGCAGGACACCCATTGTTTAACGGTATTTCGCCAGAGAGTTATTTTTATTTTGTGCATAGTTATGCGATGCAAGTTGGTGATCATACTATTGCCCGTTGTGATTATGGTCAGCCGTTTACCGCGGCGTTGCAAAGTGGCAACTATTATGGGGTGCAATTTCACCCAGAACGCTCCTCGAAAGCTGGATCTAAGTTGATCCAGAATTTTCTCGAATTAGATGGATAAATTAAAAAGGATTTAATCGTGATCATTCCTGCACTCGATTTAATTGATGGTCAAGTAGTACGCTTATTTCAAGGCGACTACGGACAGAAAACAGAATACAAAGTAGACCCAGCTGAACAATTTAACCTATATCATCAAGCGGGAGCGAACTGGCTTCACTTGGTGGATTTAACCGGCGCGAAAGACACCAATGCGCGTCAGTTAGATTTGATTGCAAAGTTATTAGCCAGCACCCCAGCCAACATTCAAATTGGTGGTGGTGTACGCACAGAGCAAGATGTGGTCGATTTACTTGAAGCTGGAGCACAACGTGTTGTAGTGGGCTCAACTGCAGTAAAACAATCTGAGCTAGTTAAAGGTTGGATGAGTAAATACGGTGCTGAAAAAATCGTGTTAGCGTTAGATATTAATATTGACGCGCAGGGTGTACGTAATGTGGCGATTTCTGGTTGGCAAGAAGACTCAGGCGTCACCATTGAAGCGCTGATAGAGGATTATCTCACGGTCGGCTTAACCCATGTGCTGTGTACCGATATTTCGCGTGATGGCACATTGACCGGTTCGAACGTTGAATTGTATATCGACCTTTGTAAACAATACCCACAAGTGCAATTTCAATCTTCAGGTGGCATTGGCAGTTTAGAGGACATTGCGGCGTTAAAAGGCTCAGGAGTTGCGGGCGTGATTGTTGGCCGCGCATTACTTGATGGTAAGTTTAGCGCCGAGGAGGCATTCTCATGTTGGCAAAGCGAATAATTCCTTGTTTGGATGTAAAAGATGGCCAAGTAGTTAAAGGGGTGCAATTTCGTAACCACGAAATTATTGGTGACATCGTCCCTCTGGCGCAACGTTACGCGGATGAAGGCGCTGATGAGTTAGTATTTTATGATATTACCGCATCCAGTGACGGGCGAGTGGTAGATAAAAGCTGGGTGGCGCGAGTCGCTGAAGTGATTGATATTCCTTTTTGTGTTGCTGGTGGCATTAAGTCTGCCGAAGATGCAGCGCGAATTTTAGAGTTTGGCGCGGATAAAGTGTCGATCAACTCGCCGGCATTAGCAAACCCTGAACTTATTACCGAACTGGCGGATAAATTTGGCGTGCAGTGTATTGTGATTGGTATCGATTCTTACTTTGATAGTGAAACCGGAAAATATCAGGTTTACCAATTTACCGGTGATGAAGAACGCACTAAGGCAACAAAATGGGAAACCCGAGATTGGGTGATTGAAGTGCAAAAACGCGGCGCTGGTGAAATCGTGTTAAATATGATGAACCAAGATGGCGTGCGTAATGGCTACGATTTAGAGCAATTAAATATGGTACGGGAAGTGTGCCATGTTCCGTTGATTGCATCAGGTGGCGCGGGTGAAATGGTGCATTTTAAACAAGCCTATCAAAAGGCCAATGTTGACGGAGCGTTAGCCGCTTCAGTTTTTCATAAGCAAGTGATCAACATTGGTGAATTAAAACAGTATTTGAAAAATGAAGGCGTGGAGATACGTTTATGAGTGAAGTAGCAAATCAAAATCAACTTAGCGCATTTCAAGCATCGGATTGTGCAACTTTAACGGCGCGAATTAACTGGGAAAAAGTCGACGGATTACTGCCAGTTGTAGTGCAAGATTTTCAATCAAGCCAAGTGTTAATGCTCGGCTATATGAACTCAGACGCGCTGCAAAAAACCGCGCAAACCGGCTTAGTCACCTTCTTTTCAAGAACCAAGCAACGCTTGTGGACTAAAGGTGAAGAGTCGGGTAACTCGCTTAATGTCGTTAATGTGGCGCTTGATTGCGATCAAGACACCTTATTAATCCAAGTTAATCCGATTGGGCCAACGTGCCATACTGGCACCACCACATGTTTTGATGCAGGCCAACAAATTGACCCGAGTAAACACAGCGAAAGTCAATTGGTGTGGCTTCATCAACTTGAGCAGTTATTGGCTGCCCGCAAGAGTGCCGATCCCGAGTCCTCTTATACTGCCAGTTTATATGCCCGTGGCACTAAGCGTATTTCGCAGAAAGTGGGCGAAGAGGGCGTTGAAGTCGCGCTTGCGGCAACGTCGGGTGACAAGGCGGAATTAGTGTGTGAGTCTGCTGATTTGATGTATCACTTATTTGTTTTGCTGCAAGACCAAGACTTGTCGTTTAACGATGTGATTAATAAGCTGAAAGAACGTCATCAATAACGCCGCATAAAAAATCAGCAATCAGAAAATCGCTTAATGTCTACTGACATTAAGCGATTTTTTTGTCTGTTATTATTTTTATTACCCACTTGTGCAGTAAACGCTTGTAAATTTAATAAGCAATGCTTACTATATGTGTGACTTACCGCACGTCATCATGAGTGTGAAATGTTCATTCAATCATAACTAATTGATACAAAGGTTTTTATGGCTAGGGCACCGATTGGGTATTTATTATCAGACGTTTCGCGTTTGATTCGACATGAATTTCAAAGCGATCCCGCGATGGGCGAAATGACTTTAGCGCAAGCCAGAGCATTAAGTTTGATTTCTCGCCATGAAGGGATCAAACAGGTCGAGTTGGCTGAATTGCTCGAAATTAAACCTATGACATTAGGGCGAATTATCGATCAATTAGTAGAAACGGGGTTGATTGAACGACGCCCAAATCCTAGTGATCGCCGCGCCTATTTGATTTATTTATTGCCAGCTGCACAACCAGAACTCGATCATATTCAAATGGCTGGAAGCCGAGTATGGGCCAATGCTTTAGAAGGGTTATCTGAAACAGAGATTGAAGCCTTTGTACAAACATTAGAACGTATCCATAAAAACTTACCGTCTTATTAACTTTGGAAATATTTATATATGACTAAGCCATCTACCGATAATGACTCACCTGAAACAAAGACGGTTGAATCTCTATCGCCAGCAGTGAAAAGCCCTAAGAAGAAAGCGAAACGTGTTGTCCTCCTTTTTGTCGTGCCTCTTCTTATTATTGCGGGCAGTGGTTTTATCTATTTGACTGGTGGTCGTTATGTTGAAACCGACAATGCCTATGTTAAAGCGGATAAAACATTGATTAATGTTGAAGTACCAGGACGTGTCACTAAAGTATTGGTAAAAGAAAATCAACAGGTTAAATCCGGTCAACTATTGCTCACCATAGATGCAAAGCCGTATAAAATTGCGGTTCAACAAGCGCGTTCTCACCTTGATGATGTACGCACTGGGCTGCTGACCACTAAGGCTGAATACAAGAGTAAACTGGCTAACTTAGCCGTATCAGAAAACCAATATAACTTCGCGAAACGTGAAGAAAAGCGTCAATACGATTTATGGCAGAAAAAGTATTCATCGCAAGCAGAATATGAAGCAGCGGAAAATAAATCGTTATTATTTCAACTTCAAACCAATATGTTTAAAACCCAGTTAAAACAAATTGCGGAAAGTTTAGGGGGCGATATCGAACGTCCTGTTGAACTACACCCTAAATACAAATTGGCACAGGCGCAATTAGCCCAAGCCAAATATAACTTGCAACACGTTGAATTACGCGCCCCAGCAGACGGTGTAGTTTCTAAGGTGATGAAAAAAGGTCAGTATATTTCACCAAATAACACCACTATGTTACTGGTTGCTAATACTCACCTTTGGATTGAAGCGAACTTTACGGAAAAAGAAATGACCAATGTAAAAGTAGGTCAAAAAGTGGCTATTGATGTCGATTACGCGCCTGATAATCAATGGACAGGTCATGTCAAAAGTATTAGTCCCGCCACCGGCGCCGAGTACTCTGTGATCCCTGCGCAAAACGCAACCGGTAACTGGGTGAAAGTGACCCAACGTTTACCTATCCGTATTCAAATTACGCCACAAAAAGATGCACCACAACTGCGTGCGGGTATGAGTGCCACAGTGACGGTTGATACCCAAAATGAACGCCATTTAGACCTGTAATTATTGAATCAGTCCGAGGTTTAAATGAGCCAAATTATTGTCAGCCAAGAAGAAAAAGATTTGAAGTCGAAACGACTACTGATCACTTTCTCGGTGATGCTTGCCACCATAATGCAAGCATTAGATACCACTATTGCCAACGTTGCTCTGCCACACATGCAAGGCGCGATGGGCGCGACTCAAGATCAAATATCTTGGGTATTAACCTCGTATATTGTTGCGTCGGCAATTGCGATGCCGATGACGGGGTTTGTTGCCGCTAAAATTGGCCGTAAGCGCCTGTTTATTTTTTCTGTGATTGGTTTCACCTTAGCTTCGGCCCTATGTGGCGCGGCGCAATCGCTTGATCAAATAATTACGTTTCGTTTGCTGCAAGGGGTATTTGGTGCCAGTTTAGTACCGTTATCTCAAGCGGTGATGTTAGATACTTATCCGAAAGAGCAACATGGATCTGCAATGGCATTGTGGGGCATGGGCGTGATGGTGGGGCCGATTTTGGGGCCTTCACTTGGCGGTTGGTTAACCGAGTATTATAACTGGCGTTGGGTGTTTTATATTAATATCCCATTTGGCGCTTTGGCTTGGTTTGGTATTGCCGCTTATGTGAAAGAAACCTCGTTGGATGCGAAACGAAAATTCGATATGTTCGGCTTTGCGTTAATAGCGGTGGCGATTGGCTCATTACAATTATTTCTGGATCGAGGCGAGTCGCAAAACTGGTTCTCAAGTATGGAAATCGTGATTGAATGTGCATTAGCCGCGATCACGCTGTATATGTTTTTGGTCCACATGTTTACTGCCAAAAAGCCATTTTTAGAGCCGACTATGTTTAAAGACCGCAACTTTGTGGTTGGGGTAACAATTGGTTTTATGATGGGGGTGGTGCTGCTTGCTACCATGGCATTATTACCACCCTTTATGCAAAGTTTGATGGGTTATCCTGTGTTGGATGTTGGTTTCCTTTTAACGCCTCGCGGTTTTGGTACCATGACCAGCATGATGATAGTAGGACGAGTGGCTCGTAAGGTCGACCTACGTTATCTGATGTTTATTGGTGTGTGCTTAATGATTTTCTCATTATGGGAGATGACGTTATTTACGGCTGAAGTCAGTTCGTGGGATATTATTCGAACCGGTGTAGTACAAGGACTCGGTTTAGGTTTGGTGTTTGTGCCATTATCCACCATGACATTCTCTACGCTACCCACACACTATAGGACCGAAGGCACTGCGTTTTATAGCCTGATCCGAAATATTGGTAGTAGTATTGGGATCTCGGTGGTAACCACTTATCTGGCGCATCGAGTGCAGATCAATCATGAGTCATTTTCGCAATTTATTACCCCATTCAGTTTGCCGCTTAAAATGGCATCGGAGCATGGATTATACAATATTTCGACTCAAGCAGGCTTGTTATCGATCGATGCAGAAGTGAACCGACAAGCGGCTATTTTAGGTTATTTACAAGATTATCGTTTGATGATGTTTGTCTGTTTGTTCATGTTGCCGTTGTTATTTTTATTTAAAAAGCCGAGTAAGCAATAACGAATAGACGACAAATTTATTGCTATGAATATGATATAAAAAATGCCCAGCTCTCTTTAACTGATAGGTAAAGAGTCTGGGCATTTTTAGATTAAAGTGAAGCACAAATGGTATTAACCGCAACACTTCTTAAATTTCTTACCACTGCCACAAATACACGGATCATTACGACCCACTTTTAAGCTTTGAATGCTTTGATTTAATCGAGGATCATCGCTTTGAGTTAACTGGGGTGATTGTGGCATAAAACCATCAATGTAAGTCCAAAGTCCATTTTCTTTAATAAATCGTGAACGTTCGTGCAAACAAAATTCGTTCTCTCCTTCCATAAAGTAAGCTTTAAATTCGACATAACCTTGGTCGTTATTGACCGAACTCGCGGCGACGACTTCTAAACGGCACCACTGGCTTTCAATTGATTCTGCAATCGCGGCACGCTGCGCAGGAGCTTGGCAGGATGAATGATAGGTATCCACCACAAAATCGACTAATTTCAGGACATGAGCACTATAGCGAGCACGCATTAATTGCTCGGGCTGCTTGGCTAATGTCACATCATTATGAATAGGCTGACAGCATTGTGAATAGGGGATGTTACTGCAACAAGGGCAAAGCATAATCGATCTCTTATTGTTTTAAACCCGATACCGAAGTGTCGATATCAAGATAACGAAATTCTGGGGTGGACCAATCATTAGCTTGAGCAAAAACCTGCAAAGCCTGATGGGTTTCAAGTGATAATGTAGCGCTTAAATTGACGATATTGTCGGCTTGATTGTTTTCTAAGGCAAGCGCAAGTTTTAATATATCGCCCAGTATTCCCTGTTGTTGAGTTAAGGCAAGTTTGGCCGCTGAGGTCAGTGGTAGCGATTGGATTAAATCGGCCAAAGGTTGTTCAAACAATTTATCCAGTTGTGAAAACATACCAATAAAGTAAGCCTGATCAGCATCTATTTCGAGTGGGCTGAGTTTTGCTAATTGAAAACAGCATTGAGCGCGTTGCATCGACGATTGATAATAAGGTGACGGTACCGAATCATGCTCAGCAATTATTGATAGCGAGATAAATAATTTGATATTTTCATTGCCAAGTAACTGTAATGATTGTTGCACTGAGACAAACGTACTTGGGTGGTGCGCAGTCATAAAATGCATCAACTTATAGGTCATAGTGATGTCATTTTCAATTAAATGGGCGACATAATCACAGTCAATAATATCTTGTTGCACAGCTTGTTTGAGCTCTTCAATCATAAAAGAGGCCGATTCAATCCGGCGTTTTCGGATGATTTCAGGTCGATGAAAGTGATAGCCTTGAAAGTAGTGGAATCCTGCCTGAATACAAGCTTGAAATTCGCTATCATCTTCAATTTTTTCTGCCAGATATTTTAGCTTAAATGCCTTGTTTTGATGCATAAAAACTTGCGCCTCAGCAATGCTGAACTGGCGAATATCAAATTTAATTAAGGTAATAAAAGGTAAGAAACGTTGCCATTTATCCGAAGGCACAAAATCATCTAATACGATGCGATAGCCTTTGCTGTGCAAGGATTGTATCGCGTCAAAGAGTTCGTCATTGGGCGGACAGTCTTCCAATACTTCGATCATTAATAACTCAGATGGAAATAGAGTAGGCATTTGTTCAATTAAGCTTTGATATGGGAAATTGACCAAGAATATCTGGCGATCAATATCTTTCACATTGGTCAAAAAGAAATGCTCGATCAATAACCGGCTGGTGGCTTTGTCGGGATCCATCTGCGGAAAGGTATTAACTAAGCTCTCACGAAATAATAACTCGTAAGCTACGATGGAACTGTCTAGATCAACAATAGGCTGGCGTGCAATGTAAGAGTACATCTGCTCATCTCTTTTATTTTTGTAAATATCGCTTGGTAATATCAACAGTGTAGTGGATATAACCGGTTCGTGTATGAGTTCAACACGCGACAATAACGAAATACGCTTGGACCATATATGAAAACGATTGCATTTACTATTTTAACAACAGTATTTTGTGAACTGCCTTTGTGTTAGTTATTTAGATGCTGGATTATCGGTCGCTTTGGGAGATAAAACGGCGAGTTTGTAGCGATGTTGATTCAGGAGTGCAAACTAAAACTGACCCTTGCTCATACCAATCGCCTAATACAATCCGGGTGGCGTTGCCTTGTTTGGTCTGAAGTTGATGCACCAATGGACGGTGTGTATGGCCGTGGATCATCTGCGTTACTTGGTAGGATTCTAATACCGCAATCACTTCACTGGGCGTGACATCCATTATATTCATTTGTTTGGTTTGCTTAACTTGTTTGGCTTTATTTTGTACGTGAGACACAATTTTTTGGCGAATGAATAATGGGATATGATTGAATAAGAACTGTAGCCAAGGTTGATGCACGCGAGCGCGGAATTTTTGGTAGTTTTCATCCATAGTGCACAAGGTATCACCATGCAAAATGACCGTTGGAATGCCGTATAAATCAATTAAACACACATCGTCAAGCAAGGTTACGCCAGTTTGCTGACAAAATCGTTTACCCAGTAAAAAATCACGATTTCCTTGAATAAAGTAACACTTAACCCCTTGTTTGGTTAAGCTCGAAAATGCTTGTTTAATCGTGTGGTTGAACGGGGTGTCATCATCATCACCGATCCAAAATTCAAATAAATCGCCTAATACATATAAGGCTTGCGCTTGTGGTGCTTCGGTTTGCATAAAATGCAGAAAACAATCCGTAATATCAGGACGTAATGGAGAGAGGTGCAAATCTGCAATAAAAAGCGTGCTCATTGAGGCCTATGTATTTGGGAATTTTAGAAAGAGGAAATTGAATAAAAAGGAGAGAACATAGCCTCTCCTTTTTACGGCAATGAAACTATTAAGCTTCGATAGTGGTACTCGTGATCAGTACGTCTTCTAGTGGTACATCTTGGTGCATACCGTAAGAGCCAGTGTTTACATTTTTAATTTTTTCAACGATGTCCATACCTTCAACTACTTCAGCAAATACGCAGTAACCCCAACCGTTCATTGATTCAGATTGGAAATCAAGGAAAGTGTTGTCATTGACGTTGATGAAGAACTGAGAGCTAGCAGAATGTGGTTCGTTTGTACGTGCCATAGCAAGTGTACCGGTTTTGTTGCTTAGGCCATTGTTAGCTTCATTTTTGATTGTTGCGCGAGTGGTTTTTTCTTTTAGGCCAGAAGTCATGCCGCCGCCTTGAACCATAAATCCGTCGATAACACGGTGGAAAAGCGTGTTGTCGTAGAAGCCATCTTGACAATATTGTAGGAAGTTAGCACTGGTTAGTGGTGCTTTTTCTTCGTTTAACTGAATTTTAATATCGCCGAAGTTGGTGTGCAGGATGATCATGGTGTAGTCCTTTCG
This sequence comes from Vibrio algicola, assembly GCF_009601765.2. Classification (NCBI taxonomy): domain Bacteria; kingdom Pseudomonadati; phylum Pseudomonadota; class Gammaproteobacteria; order Vibrionales; family Vibrionaceae; genus Vibrio; species Vibrio algicola. The sequence continues at coordinate 1,489,003 of NZ_CP045699.1, read as the reverse complement.
TTCTTGATTAAATCTATACTTTGTTACATAAGTATAGGAGAAGTGAGTAAGGGTAATTTTATAGTAACTCGGGGTGAAAGCAACCGTAAGCCACTTAGGAATAACATTTGTCGCTATGCTGCTTAAAAAAGAGCCGATCAAGCACCAGAAAAGGCTTGAGGTTATCGACTTAATCGCCGCTTTGAGTATAATGAAAAACTTGAATTTTTACCCAATCAATAGATAGAGATCATGTTAAGAATATATAACACATTGACCCGACAGAAAGAGGAATTCAAACCCATTCATGCTGGCAAGATTGGCATGTATGTTTGTGGGGTAACCATCTACGATCTCTGTCATATTGGTCATGGTCGTACTTTTGTCTCTTTTGATGTTATTTCACGCTATTTACGCTTTTTAGGCTACGACCTAACGTTTGTGCGTAACATTACCGACATTGACGATAAAATCATCAACCGCGCAGCGGAAAACAAAGAAACTTGCGATTCATTGACTGAGCGTTTAATTGAAGAAATGTACGCCGATTTCGATGCGTTAAATATTAAACGCCCTGATGTTGAGCCTCGTGCGACTCGTTTTATCTCAGAAATTATTGACTTGGTTGAACGTTTAATTGAACGTGGTTTTGCTTATGTTGCCAGCAATGGTGATGTGATGTTTGAAGTGAAAAAATTTGAACAATACGGCAAATTATCCGGTCAAGATCTCGAGCAACTGCAAGCTGGTGCTCGTGTTGATATCGACAGCGCTAAACGCAGCCCGATGGATTTCGTAGTGTGGAAAATGTCTAAACCTGGTGAGCCAACATGGGAATCACCTTGGGGGCCTGGTCGCCCTGGTTGGCATATTGAATGTTCGGCCATGAACTCGTCTATTTTAGGCCAACATTTTGATATTCATGGTGGCGGTTCTGATCTGCAATTCCCGCACCATGAAAATGAAATCGCTCAATCTTGCTGCGCTCACGATACCCCTTATGTGAATACTTGGATGCACAGCGGTATGGTGATGGTTGACCGTGAGAAAATGTCTAAATCACTGGGTAACTTCTTTACCATTCGTGATGTATTACAGCATTATGATGCCGAAACTGTGCGTTACTTCTTAATGTCGGGACATTACCGCAGTCAGTTAAACTACAGTGAAGAAAACCTGAATCAAGCACGAGCTTCTCTTGAGCGTCTATACACGGCATTACGCGGTTTAGATCTTAATGCTGCGCCTGCTGGTGGTGAAGAATTTGTTGCCCGTTTTAGCAGCGCAATGAATGATGACTTTAATACCCCTGAAGCTTATTCAGTTTTGTTTGATATGGCGCGTGAAGTTAACCGCTTGAAAACACTTGATATGGACAAAGCTTCAGCATTGGGCGCATTAATGCGTGAACTGGCGGATGTGATTGGTATTTTGCATCAAGACCCAGACAGCTTCTTAAAAGGCGATGCCGGTAATGAAGATGAAGTGGCTGAAATTGAAGCCCTGATCAAATTACGTAACGATTCTCGTGCCAACAAAGATTGGGCTAATGCCGATGTGGCACGTGATAAGTTAAATGAGCTTGGTATTGAGCTTGAAGATGGCGCACAAGGCACTACTTGGCGTCGTAAATAAACGGATACCGATACATTTTAAAAAGGGAAGGCTGGTGAAAAACCAGCCTTTTTTATAACTATATTTTTTATAACTACAGACTTCGAATAGGTATTTCTTGTGGCTCAGATGTATTTCTATTACTCGGCAATGAATGCGGGCAAATCGACAACTTTATTACAATCTTCATTTAACTATCGCGAACGTGGCATGAATTCAGTGATTTTTACTGCTGAAATTGATGATCGCGATGGCGTGGGTAAAGTGAGTTCGCGTATTGGTTTGCAATCGGATGCGCATTTGTATAACGCTAACACCGATATGTTTAGCGCGGTTAAAACATTGAACCAGGCTGAGAAAATTCATTGTATTATGATCGATGAATGTCAGTTTTTATCCAAGCAACAAGTGTATCAATTATCTGAAGTGGTCGATAAATTGCATATTCCGGTATTATGCTATGGACTGCGCAGTGATTTCTTAGGTGAGTTATTTGAAGGCAGTCAGTATTTACTCGCTTGGGCGGATAAATTAATCGAATTGAAAACCATTTGTCATTGTGGACGTAAAGCCAATATGGTGGTGCGCATGGATGAAAATGGGGTCGCGATAGCCGAAGGGGATCAAGTCGCCATCGGGGGTAACGATCGCTACGATTCAGTATGCCGCATGCATTACAAAGAAGCGCTAGGTAAGTAATACCAATTTCATTTAATATTTGATCAATCTGAATATGCCGAAAAGACGCTGATCCGTCCTTGGTCGCTTGAGAAAAGGCCATTTATGGCCTTTGACACTTTTCTCTGTACTCAATTTTGAACGATCATTAAATTTATGGAATTGGTATAAGACAATTTGTATTATTTGTAAGCAAAGACAAAAAAGCCGCCGATATAAAAATATCGGCGGCTTTTACATTTAACGAGTATAAAGCTTAGAACTGCGGTTTGGCTGCGAACTGCTCGGCAGCATAAGCGACGCGCTCTGCCGGTTTCGGGTAGTTGGCTAGAACGGGTGTACCCAAACTTTCTATATGATGTAAACGAGGCAGTAGACCTGCGCCATTGGCAATTTGAATGGCTAAACCCGGACGGGCATTCAATTCAAGCACCATTGGGCCTTCTTCTTTATCGAGTACCATATCGGTGCCCATGTATCCCAAGCTAGTCATCTCCCACGCACTGGAGGCTAAAGTTAATAACTTTTCCCAGTTCGGCACGATCAAGCCATTCAATGGTTTATCGGTATCAGGGTGATTAGCGATAGGGCGATCATATTGAACCGCACGTACGGCGCGTCCGGTGGCAATATCTAAACCGACACCTACTGCGCCTTGGTGTAAATTGGCTTTACCATCAGAAGCAGCTGTAGAGCAACGCATCATCGCCATTACTGGGTAGCCTTGAAACACAATCACGCGAATATCTGGCACGCCTTCATAGCTATAACCTTCAAAGGCAGTATCATCAAACTTGATCAAGTTCTCAACCACGGCAACATCGTTTTTACCGCCTAAAGAAAATAAACCCGCCAATGCATTACTGATATGACGTTCGACATCTTCTTTGTTGATCGCTTGTCCAGAGGGTTTGATATAAACACCATCTTTATGCGAGATAATAACCAAAATACCTTTGCCGCCCGAACCTCGAGCAGGCTTTATTACAAAGCCAGGCCATTTATCGACCATGGCATGAATCGTTCTCACTTGCGCCTGTTGGGTAATCACACCAATCAGTTTAGGTACGGTTGCGCCGTGTTCTTGGGCAATGATTTTGGTTTTTAATTTATCATCTACTAACGGGTATTTTGAACGGTCGTTGTAGCGCCCGATATAGGCGCCGTTACGTTTGTTCATACCCATCACGCCTTTCGCGTTTAGCTTTTGCGGTGAGGTAAACATAGAAAACATAATTTAGTCCTCCGCAAGTGGTTTGAATCTTCTCAGCTCAAGTAAGCGATAGCCGGTGTAGTTACCGAGAGATAAAATACAAGCTAAGATAATGAACTGCGTACCGATAAAGTTAAAGGTGTAATGCTGGACATATGGGTTAGTCATCGCAAGATAAATAATCACAGCGGTAAGTAACGAACCACCACCTTGCATAACCACTTCTTTCGCACCTTCTTCTTCCCATAGAATAGACATACGTTCAATCGTCCAAGACAAGATGATCATTGGGAAGAATGTAATAGTCAGACCTTGAGTTAAACCGATATTAAACGCCACTATAGTAAAGACCGAGATGATCAATATTACCGTGATGATCACCGCGGATATTCGCGACACCAGAAGTAGGTTAAGTTTGGATAAATATCCCCTGATGATTAAACCAGTACCGACAATTAATAGGAAACCGACAATGCCGGGTAACAGTTGAGTCTGAACAAACGCTACTGCGATCAATACTGGCATGAAAGTACCAGAGGTTTTTAGACCGATTAACACGCGTAAGAACACCACAATAAATGCCCCGATAGGGATAAGCATTATGGTCTTAAACATAGACTGCTCTTCTAGCGGTAAGCTGTGAATCGAGAAGTTTAATAATTTATCCGCAACAATTTTTTGTTTGGTTGCATTGGTTGGTGACACGTCATGCGAGAGCATGGAGAAGTAAACTTTACTGTTTTTACCGCCAATAACATCCAGCAATGATACATTCGATTCATCCCAAATAAGCATGTTGTCACTCACGCCTTGCTCATTGGTGTCGGAGTTAAAGAGCTGCCATGCATTGCCATCCCAAACTTCTATCATAGGAATAATAGACTGGCGACGACGACCATCTTCCATTTCTAACACACCCACGGTTTTGTTGTAGATTTTTGAGGTGGCTAATAATTTAGAAATGGCATCGACTTTATTCATATCATCAAGCAATAAAGAAGCATTCTGATTATCAGGGTCATTAAACTGTTTAATAATCTCACGGGTGAGAGTGGTATTATCCGATGAGCGTTGTGATGCTTGGTTTAAAATTGAAGTTGCTGCAGCTTGCTGAGGGCCTGTGAGTGTTGGCTCAACAAAATCCTTAGCCACTGGCGGTATTGTTGATACGTGCGCTTGTGGATCAACTAAAAACTGGGTTTTATAATAAATCGTTTGTGGGCCGTTTGCATGACGAATAGACCATTCAGCGCGGCGACCAGTATCGGTTTTGATATAAGAAAGGCCATAACCAGGAGATGAAGCGCTTTCATCCACTAAGGTAAATCCATTTTGAGTATGAGGAGCGGCTAAAGAAACTTTAACCGGACCATCAGAGGCAAGAAATTCCACTCGCGCTTCGATATCCCAGACTTGTCGTGTTTCACCTGGAGTCCAAGGTACGCCATAGTCTTGATGGCGCATCACACTGAGCGTTACCCCAGTGGCGACCAAAATGGCAATGAGAAAATAAAAGGCTACTTTAGACGTCATAATTTTTCCTTAAATCAGTCTATACCCATGTTGTATTGAAATTATAGCTTCAATTGCGTTGGGTAATATTTATATTAATTGTTGTTAGTATACCTAAATTAATCAATGTCTTGTCACTTTATAATGACGAAAGATCATTTTTTAGTTTCAGCATGATGTTTTTTCTGTATGAATTTACGGCTCACATCGACTACGGCAATATCTTGAATGAATTCCCTTCCTAAAAGTATTGGATAATCCATTTGTGAACGGTCTGCAAGGGTAAATTGTGCTTTTTCATGTACCTTGCCAATTTGAATCCAAAGTTCAACCACAGGACGACGTTCTACTTGATCGCTACTTGATTGACGAATCTTGACATGGCGTATAATCGGCGCTTCAACCCATTTACGGGCCTTAGGATCGCTATCATCAGACACATGGAACTTAACCCAACGCTTACCGTTACGGTCAAACTCTTGCATATCGACAGCGTTGATGGATGAGGTGGTGGCACCGGTATCGATGCGCGCTGTAAATTCTGATTTAACCACATCGATATAAAGATGCTCCAAAGAGCCCAACGCAATCATACCGGCTTTTAAATTGGGCACGGTACTGGCAAGCAACTCTGGTTTGTCTTTGTTACTGCTTGATGTTGCTGCACGAGTAGGGGAGCTGACTCTGGTAGTACGTTGGTTTTTCTTGAGTACTTCAACTTCGTTGGTGAGGTTGATGATAGAAGACTCTAAACTTTCGATATAATCGGTTTGATTACTCAAGTTTAAATTTACTGATTCTAGTTGTTGAGACAACTTCTGATCACTCTTTGCCATTGCATCGAGTGTTTTTTGTGAATATTGGTCACCATCTACTAATGTGCAAGCAGAAAGTAGTGAAAGTAGTGCGAGACTTGCTGTTACTTTGAACATACTAAAAATCATCATCCTTGATATTAGTGCAATAAGTTAAGTTATTGTTAGTAAAAGTTTAGCCGATCTAATTCATGAGGTGAAGCACTCATGATAAAGCTTGAGTGATCACGAGCAAAAATTTAAGGATTAGTGGCAATTAAAACTGCACGGCGCGGCGCAGGGTAACCTTCAATGGTTTTACTTGGATCGGTTGGATCTAAATAATCGGGTAGAGAATTGTGCGTCATCCAATCAGTTGTGCGCTGTTCACCGACAGATGTGGTATTTTCATCCACAATTTTAACATCAATGAAACCACATTTTTCCAACCACATTTTTAACGCTTTTGCCGATGGGAAGAAATAAACATTACGCATTTGAGCATAGCGATCGACTGGCACTAAAACGGCGTTTTCATCTCCTTCAATCACTAAGGTTTCAAGCACCAATTCCCCACCAGACACTAACTGGTTTTTAAGTTGGTATAAATGATCAAGTGGTGAGCGGCGATGATACAACACGCCCATACTAAACACGGTATCAAAGGCTTTGAGTTCGGGTAATTGCTCGATACCGAGTGGCAGAAGATGAGCGCGTTGGTCGCTGCCCATTAATTTACGCATCGCTTCAAACTGGATTAAAAATAGGTGGGAAGGGTCGATACCGACACACATTCGCGCGCCTGCGCCCAACATACGCCACATGTGATAACCATTACCACAGCCCACATCGAGCACTGAGCGATTGGTCAGATCAGAAATATGCGGTAACACACGGTCCCACTTCCAATCGGAGCGCCATTCGGTATCAATATTTAAGCCGTGTACATGATATGGACCTTTACGCCAAGGGTGAAATGTGCGTAATAGGCTCTCAAGTTTTTTTTGTTCGCCAATCGCCAATGCTTGGTTGTTAGTGATCCGCACTTCCTTGCTAATTTCAATGTTATCTGGGTGCTGGTCTGAAATTTTATTTAACGCTCTTACCCAACGTTCAAAATCACCATGTTCGGCATTTTGCCAATCGGTTAATTGCTGCGGCAGCGTATTTAACCAAGGTTGAAGGCGTTGGTCTTGAGCAATAAGTTGATAAAAACTAGCAAAGTTAAACATAAAATTATCTTTTTTAAGTGAATGTATAGAGCGTGTTTACGCGTCAGTCGAGTGGTATTACTTGATGGCAAACATCGAACCAAAATTAAAGCACTGGAACCATACTTCGTAACTGCTAAAACCGATGCTTTTAAAGCGGGCTTTATGAGTGTCGATACTGTCTGGTTTCATCACGTTTTCAATCGCACTGCGTTTTTGACTGACTTCAAGTTCGCTATAACCGTTGGCGCGTTTAAAATCATGGTGTAAGTCGATCAATAACTCATTCGCTTCGTTGTTTTTGAAAATATATTTTTCCGACAAGATCAAAATGCCGCCTGGACGTAGACCGTCATAAATTCTTTCTAGCAAAGTGAGGCGATCATCGGGGGTCAAAAATTGCAGAGTGAAGTTTAAAACCACCACAGATGCATTTTCGATAACCATGTTACGGATATCGGCTTCAACCACAGTAACAGGGGTGTCGGAGCGATAGGCATTGATATGCAATTTACAGCGCTCGACCATGGCAGGAGAGTTATCCACCGCAATGATTTGACAGTTTTCTTGATTAATATGACGACGCATAGACAACGTAGCCGCACCAAGTGAACAACCTAAATCATAAACATTCGAGCTAGGTTTGGCGAAGCGTTCCGCCAGCATACCAATGGCAGAAATAATATTGCTGTAGCCTGGTACCGAACGTTGGATCATATCAGGAAAGACTTCGGCTACTTTCTCATCAAAAGTAAAGTCACCCATTTTCTCAATTGGGGCTGAAAAAATCCTATCACGTTGAGTCATACGTTCTCGCTTACTAGCTAAGTTTGGCAAACAAATGCTTAAATATTGAATGGTTATTTTAAGGCAACTTGCGTGCTTCTGCTATGGCTGAAAGGGGATATTTGTCATTATTTTACCGAGTTGACACAAATGGATAAAAGATGGACGCCAATTGTTGTTTGTTTGAACAAATAGTGTTTCCAATTTTGCGTGAGGAACTCGATTGTCGTTTGTGCGCATTAACCGCTTTCTCTTATGGTGAACGATGATCTGAATAACAATTGACCAGTTATTCTCGCTTGTTAAATGAAAACGATGGAAATCAAACAAATTATTTCGGTAGTGGTCGATTTTTGTTGTCTTTCCAAGTATAAATAGTCAGATATAAATCCGGACGGCATTTTCTGTATTACAGAGAGTTTGTCGTCATTCGAACACTAAATTAGAGAGATTGGGAAATTCATTATGCGCACCCAGTATTGTGGTCACCTGAACAAAGCCCTTGCGGGACAAACTGTAGAACTTTGCGGATGGGTTAATCGCCGTCGTGATCTAGGCGGTCTTATCTTTATCGATATGCGTGATCGTGAGGGTATTGTTCAAGTTGTCATCGATCCAGATATGACCGAAATTTTCGCTCAAGCGAACCAATTGCGTAATGAATTTTGCATTAAATTAACCGGTGAAGTTCGCGCTCGTCCTGATACGCAAATCAATAAAGATATGGCGACTGGCGAAGTTGAAGTGTATGCCACTGGTCTTGAAATCATCAACCGCTCTGAAGCGCTGCCATTGGATTTCAACCAAACTAACTCAGAAGAGCAACGTTTAAAATATCGTTACATCGATTTACGTCGCCCTGAAATGAGCGACCGTATTAAGTTGCGCGCCAAAGCTTCTAGCTTTGTACGTCGCTTTTTAGATGATAGCGGCTTCCTTGATATCGAAACGCCAGTATTAACCAAAGCCACGCCAGAAGGTGCGCGTGATTACTTAGTACCAAGTCGTGTGCATAAAGGCAGCTTTTACGCATTGCCACAATCACCTCAGCTATTTAAACAATTGCTGATGATGTCGGGTTTTGACCGTTATTACCAAATTGTAAAATGTTTCCGCGATGAAGATCTTCGCGCCGATCGCCAACCAGAATTTACTCAAATCGATATTGAAACCTCATTTATGTCGGCTGAGCAAGTGCGCGGCGTAACTGAAACTATGGTGCGTGACATGTGGCAAGAGCTGCTGAATGTTGACCTTGGTGATTTCCCAATCATGCCATTCTCTGAAGCGATCCGTCGTTTTGGTTCAGATAAGCCTGATTTACGTAACCCACTTGAACTTGTCGATGTTGCCGACCTAGTAAAAGATGTTGAATTTAAAGTGTTCGCCGGCCCTGCAAACGATGAAAAAGGCCGTATTGCGGTTATTCGAGTACCAGGTGGCGCGTCGCTTTCTCGTAAGCAAATTGACGAGTACGGCAGCTTTGTGGGTATTTACGGCGCCAAAGGTTTGGCTTGGATGAAAGTCAACGATCTGGATGCCGGCTTGGAAGGTATTCAATCACCAGTAGCTAAATTCCTGAATGAAGAAGTGATTAAAGGTATTTTAGAGCGTACCGGCGCACAATCTGGCGATATTATTTTGTTTGGCGCAGATAAAGCCAATATTGTATCTGAAGCCATGGGTGCGCTGCGTGTTAAATTAGGTAACGATCTAGAATTAACCGATAATGCTGCTTGGAAACCACTTTGGGTGATTGATTTCCCAATGTTTGAACAAGATGATGAGGGTAATTTGCATGCGATGCACCACCCATTCACATCGCCATTAAACCTAACAGCTGAAGAATTGCTTGCTAATCCTGCTAGCGCGATTTCAAATGCTTACGATATGGTGATCAATGGTTATGAAGTGGGTGGTGGTTCTGTTCGTATTCACAACACTGAAATGCAATCGGCAGTATTTGGTTTGCTCGGTATTGAAGAAACAGAGCAACGCTTGAAGTTTGGTTTCCTATTAGATGCACTAAAATACGGCACGCCTCCTCATGCTGGTCTTGCGTTTGGTTTGGATCGCTTAGTGATGCTACTTTGTGGTACTGATAATATTCGTGACGTTATTGCCTTCCCTAAAACTACGGCTGCAGCATGTCCGTTAACTAATGCGCCAAGTCTGGCAAACCCAGCAGCATTAGAAGAGTTGTCGATTGCGGTTGCGATTGCAAAAGACAACACCTAAGAAAAATAACATAACCTTTATTATGCTCAAGTGAGCGCAAGGGTTTACTAATTAACACCTACATTCTATTGATTAGTGTGTAGGTGTTTTTGTTTATAATGGCTTTGTTGCCACAAGGAAAACCATGACCATTATCCTCGGTATCGATCCTGGCTCTCGCATTACAGGCTATGGCGTGATCCGACAAGAAGGCCGACATTTGCAGTATTTAGGCAGTGGCTGCATTCGTATGTCTGAAAAAGAATTACCGGGGCGCTTAAAGCAAATCTATGCGGGCGTTTCAGAAATTATTACCCAGTTTCAGCCAGATGTATTTGCTATCGAGCAAGTGTTTATGGCCAAAAACCCTGATTCGGCGTTAAAGCTTGGTCAAGCTCGTGGCAGCGCGATTGTGGCTGCCGTAAATGTCGATTTGCCAGTGTATGAATATGCGGCACGATTAATCAAGCAATCGGTAGTGGGAACCGGCGCAGCTACCAAAGAACAAGTTCAACATATGGTGCAAAGTATGTTGAAATTGTCGGCCAAACCACAAGCCGATGCCGCCGATGCATTAGGCGTAGCAATTTGTCATGCTAATACCAATAAGACCTTAATAGCGTTAGCCGGTAAAGCCAGCGGTGCTCGGCGTGGCAGGTATCGATAAATGTGCAGTTTAATTTAATATGTACTGGATGTTTATCCAGTAACTTATTATGATTGGCGATATAATCAAGTTTAAGAAGGAAAGTGGTGTGATTGGTCGTTTACGTGGCAATATTATAGAAAAACAACCACCGGAAGTATTAATTGAAATTGCAGGCATCGGCTATGAAATCAAAATGCCAATGAGCTGCTTTTATGAGCTGCCCAATGTTAATGAAGAAGCCATTATCTATACCCATTTTGTGGTGCGCGAAGATGCACAACTTTTATATGGTTTTAATACCGTGAAAGAACGCGCGCTGTTTCGCGAAGTAATTAAAGCCAATGGTGTCGGTCCAAAACTCGGTTTGGCTATTTTATCGGGTATGACCGCGTCTCAATTTGTCACTTGTGTTGAACATGAAGATGTCACCACGTTAGTCAAATTACCCGGAGTAGGTAAGAAAACCGCTGAACGCTTAGTGGTCGAAATGAAAGATAGATTGAAAGGCTGGACCAGCCATGATTTGTTTACGCCTGCAACTGATGCTGCGCCAATGGATTCTGGTTTTACGTCTTCGTCGCAACACGCGGAAGAAGAAGCGGTCAGCGCCTTGATCTCACTCGGTTATAAACCACCGATGGCGTCAAAAGTTGTCGCACAGGTTGCCAAGCCTGACATGAGCAGTGAAAACATTATCCGTGAAGCATTAAAGTCAATGGTATAAAATACCCGACTTAATCTCTCTTAAACTACGTTATATAGGTCTTAAATGATTGAAGCTGATCGCCTAATTGCTCCCGAAAATCCGATATTTCGCGATGAAGATATTATCGACAGAGCAATACGTCCAAAAAAATTGGCAGATTACCGTGGGCAAGATCATGTGCGCGACCAAATGGAAATTTTCATAAAAGCGGCACAGATGCGCAGTGAACCGCTTGATCACTTATTGATTTTCGGGCCTCCAGGACTTGGTAAAACCACGTTAGCCAACATTGTTGCCAATGAAATGGAAGTGAATATTCGCACCACTTCGGGGCCGGTGTTAGAAAAAGCGGGCGATCTTGCCGCTTTGCTGACCAATCTTGAAGAAAACGATATCTTATTTATCGATGAGATCCATCGTTTAAGTCCAGTGGTAGAAGAGATCCTTTATCCTGCAATGGAAGACTACCAATTGGATATTATGATTGGTGAAGGTCCGGCAGCACGTTCAATCAAAATTGATTTACCGCCATTTACTTTAATTGGTGCCACCACGCGCGCCGGTTCACTGACTTCGCCATTACGCGACCGATTTGGTATTGTGCAACGTCTTGAATATTATAAAATTGAAGATCTGCAATTTATCGTTAAACGGAGCGCTGATTGTCTTGGCCTTTCGATGGACGATGATGGCGCATTAGAAGTGGCAAGGCGGGCTCGCGGAACACCGCGTATTGCTAACCGTTTATTACGTCGAGTACGTGATTACGCTGAAGTTAAAGGTAATGGTCATATTTGCGCCGACACCGCCGATAAAGCGCTTAATATGCTCGATGTCGATAATCAAGGTTTCGATTATATGGATAGAAAACTGCTTTTGGCGATCATGGAGAAGTTTGCCGGTGGCCCTGTGGGGTTAGATAACTTAGCGGCGGCGATTGGCGAAGAAAAAGATACCATTGAAGATGTGATCGAGCCTTATCTTATCCAACAAGGCTATTTGCAGCGCACGCCAAGAGGGCGCATTGCCAGTGATCGTGCCTACCTCCATTTTGGTATCGATCGAAAATAATTTATCATTCAATTTAAAATAGCGACACCGCATTGTAGAAAAGATAATTGTTAGTGATGTTAACGAACAATTATCTTATCTTTTATTTTGTATGTATCTGCTATTCCCCGCGCTACAGTTTCCCTATTTTTATTCCTTTCGATGCTATTTTCTAGATTAAAGCGTGTTTATTTTTCCTCATTAATGATTTGACACAACTTGTCAGGCTATTTCTACTAAACCGGATTGATTGAATAAGTGAGTTTTGATTCAAATCAAAGAAAAATTAACAAGAAACCTTTTGTAACATGAGAATTTAACAAGTAATATTAGCGCAGCTTTAATTGGCTGATATTTAACATAAAATAACTATTTATGTACATTTTTGTAACAACTCGGTATTGCGGGTTATTTTACAAAAGGGTACTAACACTACTTATCCTAATCGCCAGTTACCCTCTAATGAGGTAGGTGAAATAAAAAGGAGTTACCATGATTGATGTTGTTGATCTATCGCGGTTGCAATTTGCAATGACAGCGATGTATCACTTCCTATTTGTTCCTTTGACTCTCGGTATGGCATTTTTACTTGCCATTATGGAGTCAGTTTATGTAATGACTGGAAAGCAAATCTACAAGGACATGACTAAGTTCTGGGGTAAGCTTTTTGGTATCAACTTTGCACTTGGTGTGGCAACTGGCCTAACCATGGAGTTTCAGTTCGGTACTAACTGGTCTTACTATTCGCACTATGTAGGTGATATTTTTGGCGCCCCTCTGGCTATCGAAGCACTGGTTGCATTCTTCTTAGAATCAACTATGGTCGGCTTGTTCTTCTTTGGTTGGGATCGTCTATCAAAACGTCAACACTTGGTGGTAACTTGGTTAGTGGCATTTGGCTCTAACTTCTCAGCATTGTGGATCTTGATCGCCAATGGCTGGATGCAAAACCCAGTCGGTGCAAACTTTAACTATGAAACCATGCGTATGGAAATGGTGAGCTTCTCTGAAGTGATCTTTAACCCAGTCGCTCAAGTTAAATTTGTCCATACCGTTTCTGCTGGTTACACCTGTGGTGCAATGTTCATTCTTGGCGTAAGTGCTTATTACTTACTAAAAGGTCGTGACATTCCATTTGCTCGCCGTTCATTTGCTATTGCTGCCTCTTTTGGTATGGCTGCGATCATGTCAACGTTAGTACTTGGCGATGATTCTGGTTATGAATTAGGCGATGTTCAGCAAACTAAACTTGCAGCAATTGAAGCAGAATGGCACACACAAGAAGCACCTGCATCATTCACTGCATTTGCTTTCCCAAGCCAAGATGAGCAAACCAACAAATACTCAATTGAGATCCCATATTTAATGGGTATTATTGCGACACGTTCATTAGATACCCAAGTTAAAGGTATTGATCAGCTTCAAATTGAACATGAAGGTCGTATCCGTAACGGTATGATTGCGTATGGTTTACTAGAGAAACTACGTGCCGGTGATAAGTCACCAGAAAACGTGAAAGCGTTTGATGAAAGCAAGAAAGATCTTGGTTATGGCATGCTACTTAAGCGCTATACCGATGATGTTCCTCATGCAACAGAAGAACAAATTCATAAAGCAGTGAAAGATTCGATCCCAACGGTTTGGCCGTTATTCTGGTCGTTCCGTATCATGGTTGCTTGTGGTGTTGTGATGCTGTTGGTATTTGGTTTTGCCTTTGTACAGACTTGTCGTCAACGTATTGGTCAACACCCTCTACTCCTTAAAGTGGCACTTTGCAGCATTCCACTGCCTTGGATCGCTATCGAAACCGGCTGGTTTGTGGCTGAATTTGGTCGTCAACCGTGGGCGGTAGGTGAAATATTACCAGTGAACATGGCGGTGTCTTCATTGTCTCGTGGTGATGTATTAACCACTATCTTTGGTATTATTGCACTGTATACGTGCTTCTTAGTGGCTGAAGTTTACCTAATGGTTAAATTCGCACGTAAAGGTCCTAGTAGCTTGAAAACAGGACGTTATCACTTTGAGCAAAACGACACTTCTTTAGAAAGTAAAGTTTCTCGTCAAGTTGAAGTATAAGCAGGGGATCATTTATGTTTGATTATGAAGCATTACGATTTATCTGGTGGGCATTGATCGGTGTACTATTCATCGGTTTCTCAATCACAGATGGATTTGATATGGGTGTGGGCGCGTTAGTCCCACTTATTGGTAAAACGGATACAGAGCGTCGCGTGATGATTAACTCAATCGCACCGCACTGGGATGGAAACCAAGTTTGGTTAATTACTGCTGGTGGCGCATTATTTGCGGCATGGCCAATGGTATACGCGACTTCTTTCTCTGGTTTCTATTTTGCAATGTGTCTGACACTTGCCGCGCTTTGGTTGCGTCCAATCGCGTTAGATTACCGTTCTAAAATTGAAACACCAAAATGGCGTAACAATTGGGACATTTGTATTTCAATCAGTGGTTTTGTTCCACCATTAATTTTTGGTGTGGCATTTGGTAACCTACTTCAAGGCGTACCATTTGAACTGAATGATTTCATGATGTCTCAGTACCATGGTGGTTTGCTTGGCTTACTGAACCCATTCGCATTAGTATGTGGCTTGGTCAGTGTGTCAATGTTTGTACTTCAAGGTTCAACTTGGTTACAAATGAAGACTTCTGGTGAGGTTTACCAACGTGCTCGTGCAGTATCGGTTATTACTGGTCTAGCGGTTGCAGTACTGTTTATCGCAGCAGGTTTCTGGGTTCAAAACATTGACGGTTATGTATTGAAAAGTGTTATTGATCACAATGGTCCATCAAACCCTCTTCTTAAAGAAGTGGCACGTGAACCAGGTGCTTGGATGAACAACTTTGTTGAATACCCGTTGATGTGGATTGCTCCAGCATTAGGTGTGGTGATGGCATTGTTTGCTGTGGTTGCGACTAAAGCACAGAAAGGCGGATTGGCATTTGTTGCTTCAAGTTTGACTTGTGCTGGCGTTATTTTAACCGCTGGTTTTGCCATGTTCCCATTCGTTATGCCATCAAGCTTGAACCCTAATGATAGCTTTACTATGTGGGATTCGACCTCAAGTCTGTTGACACTGGAAATTATGACCGGTGTTGCCGCTGTGTTTGTGCCGATTATTCTTGGCTACACTTCGTGGACTTACTACAAAATGTTTGGTCGTATTGATGATAAATTCATCGAAGAGAACAAAAACTCACTTTACTAAGGAGCAATCAATATGTGGTATTTTGCTTGGATTCTAGGCGTGTTACTCGCCTGTGCATTCGGTATTGTCAATGCTCTTTGGTTAGAGCACTCAGAAATGATGGACGAGGATCGTGAATAATATTAGTCAAAAAATGACTGATATACACGCGCCAATGGATAGGGCTCTTTTTAGAGCCCTGTTTTTTATTGTTGCGATGTTTCATATCAGTATGTTTATGTGGTTACCAAAAGCTTATGCCGAGCAAGTAGGTGGTTTTAACTTGATTTTGACCATCTTATTTATTTGGTCAATTTGCAGCACCATGATCTACAGTGTTGGTTTTAAACCCATTTACTGGTTATGGCAGGGTTTATTTAGCCCATACATTTCTGGTGTGATCTTACTCTTCTTTTCTTATCTGTATTTTGTATAAATAGATTTGATTATAAAATAAACAAAGTGGCACCATCGACAACTTGCGTCGATGGTGCTTTTTTTATTTATAGCGCTACGGTTATGAAATAAATATTAAACATAATAAAAACGATGCAAAGGGAAGGCTTTGTGGCTAATCTTCCAGGCTGTAATGCCTATTGTGCACCGCTCAAACTAGTAATAAGCTGAAGATGACGCAAAAGTGAGCGATATCTGTTCAATTGAGTCTGTTTTGGATAAATTTGTACGTATGTTATTATTGAATCTCGTAACTTACTGTATAGTGAATAGTAATAGATATATTGTCGATGGGAAGTGACATGGAAGAACAAGCAACATCTGCATTCAAATGGCCAATTACCATTTATTATGAAGATACAGACGCAGGTGGCGTTGTATATCATTCTAATTACCTCAAATTTTTTGAGCGCGCGCGTACTGAGCTACTGCGCATGCTTGGCATTTCTCAATTTACTCTACTTGAACAAGAGATTGGTTTTGTGGTTCGCCATATGGATATCGATTACATCCATGGCGCGACGTTAGATCAACAGTTAAACGTCATCACCACTATTTCTAGCCTTAAAAAAGCATCAATAATATTTTGTCAGGAGTTAGTCAATCTTGATGGCAAAGTGTTGTGTAAAACAAATGTTAAGGTAGCCTGTGTCAACATTACAAAAATGAAACCACAAGCTATCCCTAGCTCAATTATGTTGGAGTTAACCCGTGTCAGCTGATATTTCAATTTTTGACCTTTTTTTACAAGCGAGCTTATTGGTTAAGCTTGTTATGCTTATTCTGTTAGGAATGTCGGTGCTGTCTTGGGCTGTGATCCTAAAAAGAAGTAAATTACTCAACCGAGCATCTAAAAATGCCTCAACGTTTGAAGATAAGTTTTGGTCAGGTATCGATCTGTCTAAGCTTTATCAAGAAGTGAAAGGGCGTAAAGATGAATTAACTGGCACCGAGCAAATTTTTTATGCAGGTTTTACAGAGTTTGCCCGTTTGCGCCGCACGCCAGGTGCTTCTGCTGAATACGTGATGGATGGTGCAGGTCGCACAATGCGAGTGACACTCTCAAAAGAAATCGATGAGCTTGAAAATCAACTGCCGTTTTTAGCTACGGTAGGTTCAATTAGTCCTTATATCGGCTTATTTGGTACGGTATGGGGTATTATGACGGCGTTTATCGCATTAGGTCAGGTAAAACAAGCAACCTTGGCAATGGTCGCTCCAGGGATCGCGGAAGCTTTGGTGGCTACAGCAATGGGTTTGTTTGCGGCGATCCCTGCGGTAATGGCATTTAACCGTTTAACCAATCAAGTGACTAAGCTTGAGCATAACTACGTTACGTTTGCCGAAGAATTCCACAGTATTTTACATCGCCAAGTTATGACTGAGAATAAGGAATAATCATGGC
This sequence comes from Vibrio algicola, assembly GCF_009601765.2. Taxonomy (NCBI): domain Bacteria; kingdom Pseudomonadati; phylum Pseudomonadota; class Gammaproteobacteria; order Vibrionales; family Vibrionaceae; genus Vibrio; species Vibrio algicola. Next base: position 1,471,524 of record NZ_CP045699.1, on the reverse strand, counting down.
GGGTTACGGTCGTAAAAAACGTCAACTTAAAGCTGAAATCAATGTCGTCCCTTATATCGATGTGATGTTAGTGCTATTGATTATCTTTATGGTGACCTCACCTTTTGTTACCCAAGGGGTGGAAGTTGAATTGCCGAAAACAGAAAGCGCTAAGCCAGCGTCAGATATTGCCGGTGACTCTGGTGCCAGTTTTATTATTGTTGAGATCAACCAAAAAGGACAGCTTGGACTAAGTGTCAATGATGAGGATATGATCCGAGGTCTCACTATGGACCAAGTCGTTACTCGAGTGAAAGCAGAACGCAGCATTAACCCTGAATCTCCAGTGGCAGTCGGTGGAGATGCGAAGACTTCTTATGCCGATGTTGTCTTGGTCTTAGATCAACTTAGTAAAGCAGGCATAGAGAAAGTCGGTCTGCTCACTGATATTAAAGAGAACAGCTAATTTGTTGATATTTAGCAAAGAATACAAATCAGCTATATTGTTTTCGATAGCTCTGCATATTATCATCCTAGTGCTTCTTGTGGGCGGCTCGTGGTTTTCTGAAACTGAAAAAAAACCGCAGCATAAAATGGTAGAGGCGGTGGTGATTGATCCAAAAGCGATCGCACAGCAAGCGAAAGGTATTCGCGAAAAACGTGAAGCCGCCCAAAAAGCCGAACAACAGAAAATTGAAAAGCTACGCCAACAAGCGCAGCGAGTTGAGCAGAATAGAAAGAAAGAAGAACAGCGCTTAAGAGCGGAAAAAGAACAACAAGTTGAAGCGGCCAAAGCAGCGCGTGATGCCGAACGACAAAAGCAAATCGAACAAGAAAAGCAAAAAGTTGCAGCCCAAAAAGCGAAAGTAGCCAAAGAACAAGCAGCTAAGGCAGAAGCGCAACGTCAAGCGAAAGCAAAAGCAGCGGCAGAAGCAACCGCTCTAGCTGAAGCCAAAGCTGCAAAAGTTGCGGCCGAGCAAAAAGCTAAAGCCGACGCAGAAGCAAAAAAACAAGCGAAGGCTAAGGCCGATGCCAAAGCCAAAGCTGACGCTCAAGCGAAAGCCGAGCAAAAAGCAAAATTAGCCAGAGAAAAGAAAGCGCAAGATGAAGCTTTAAATGATGTTTTCTCCGGACTTGAAGCCGAAAAAGCACAGGTTTCAGTGGCGAGACAACGTTATATCAGTTCTGAACTGGATAGATATGGCGCAATTTATACCCAAATGATCCAAGCAAAATTGTTAACCGAGGATTCATTTAAAGGTAAATCGTGCAAAATTAATATTAGATTAGTTCAAGCAGGCAAAGGCGCTATTATTAGTAAAGTATCGCCGATCGATGGTGATGCGCGGCTTTGCTCTGCTGCTAAACGAGCGGTTGCTCAAGTAGGGACATTCCCATTGCCAACCGAGCAAGATGTGATTGACCAACTTAAAAACATCAACTTGACCGTTCAACCTGAATAGAAAGGAATTATCAGTGATTAAACGTATATTACTAGGATTGTTTATTCTGCTCACTGCAAGCCAAACGGCCAATGCAGCGCTAGAGCTTGTGATTACCGAAGGTGTCAATTCGGCCCGTCCAATCGGTGTGGTGCCTTTCCAATGGACAGGAAAGACCGCAATACCTCAAGATGTTGCCGCCGTTATTGCCTCTGATTTACAACGTAGCGGTAAATTTAGTCCTGTCGCGACCTCAAAAATGCCACAAACGCCTTACTCGGATTCGGAAATTAATTTTTCGCAATGGAATTCAATGGGGGTTGATTCCTTAGTTACTGGCTCGATTAGCCAAAATGACAAAGGTGATTACATTATTAATTATCAATTAGTTGATATTGTGCGTGGTCAACTGAATAATGGTCAGAACAAAGCCTTAGATAGTGATGGTAAACTCGTATTATCTAAAGATTATTTGCTATTAAATAAGCGCGCAGTAGTGCCGGCGAAGCGATTACGTGAGTATGCTCACCGTATTTCGGATTTAGTTTATGAGAAACTAACGGGTGAAAAAGGTGCATTTCTAACCAGAATCGCCTATGTTGTTGTAAGTAGTAAAAGTAATTATCCGTATCAATTAAGAATTGCCGATTATGATGGCTACAACGAACGATTGGTTTTACGCTCTAAACAACCGTTAATGTCACCAGCCTGGTCACCAGACGGGCGTAAATTGGCGTATGTCAGTTTCCAAACCGGTCGTGCAGAGTTGTACATGATGGACATCTATACGGGTAAATCGGAAGTGCTAACTGCATTCCCTCGTCATAATGGTGCGCCAGAATTTTCGCCAGATGGTAAAAAATTAGCGTTAGTGCTATCCAAATCTGGCAGTTTACAAGTTTATATTCTCGACCTACAAACCCGTAAGTTAGACAGAGTCACGACGGGATGGGCGAATAACACTGAACCATTTTGGACTCCAGATGGTCAGTCACTCATATTTACTTCTGATAGAGGTGGTTTACCGCAAATCTACAAAGTGAATTTGTCAGATCAAGCGACGACTCGTTTGACTTGGCAAGGTAGCCAGAATCTTGGTGGGCAAATTACCCCTGATGGTCGATTCCTTATTATGGTGAATCGTAATTCAAATGGGTTTAATATTGCGAAACAAGATCTGGAAACAGGAGCAGTTCAAGTGCTAACAAAAACGCAATTGGACGAATCTCCTAGTTTGGCGCCAAATGGTAGTATGGTGATTTATAGCTCGATGTATCAAAGCCGAAATGTGTTATCTATGGTTTCGATTGATGGTCGATTTAAAGCTCGTTTACCGGCGACAAATGGGAGAGTTAAAGCACCTGCTTGGTCTCCATTTTTATAATTAAGAATAACAATTTTACAATATAAGGAAGATATACATGCAACTTAATAAAATTCTAAAAGGTTTAATTATTGCCCTGCCTCTTTTAACCGTTGCAGCTTGTAGTTCTAGTGATGATGCAGCAAACAACACTGACTCACAAACGAGCTCACAAGAAACAGCAGTAACAACACCAGTTGTTGACGATGGCGCAATGTCTGAGCAAGATATCGCAGCTGCACAACAAAAACTGCGTGAAAACTCTACTGTATTCTTTAAATTTGATACTTCAGAAATCTCTTCTGAGTACGAAGATACATTGGCAGCACACGCTAAATTCCTAAGCACAATGCCAGATGTTAAAGTAACTATCGAAGGTTATGCTGATGAGCGTGGTACTCCAGAGTACAACATCGCACTAGGCGAACGTCGTGCTGAAGCGGTATCTAAATATATCCAAGCACTAGGTGTTCAAGCTGACCAAATTTCTATCGTAAGCTACGGTGAAGAAAAACCTTTAGAAATGGGCCAAACAGAAGCGGCTTATTCTAAAAACCGTCGCGCAGTTATCGTTTACTAATAGGCGATATCTATGCTTAGTAACATAAAGCGAGTTATTACGCTTTCGTTACTCGTATTAGCAGCAAGCCCTGCGCTTGCTGCTTCTACTTCAGTATCTGATGTTAATAGCTCTAGCCGTTCAGAAACCGACATTCAACGTGTCCAGCGTTTACTTGATAACAGTAATCGTGTCCAAGCTCGTCTGCAACAACAGGTTGATGCGCAAAATGCAGAAATCACCACTCTACGCGGCACCATAGAACGTAGTAACTATGATATGAAGCAATTGGTTGAACGCCAACGTCAACTCTTTATTGAGCTTGATAATCTGCGTACCGATGTTAAAAAAGCCAAAGTAGCGCCCACCACTGCATCGGCGGTTACATCAACGGTGGCTGCCATTCCAGCATCAACGTTTGATGCCAGCAAAGACGAACAATCTTCTTATCAAACCGCGGTTGATATGATTTTAAAAGACCGTAACTATGACGGCGCTATTACCGCATTCCAACAATTCAAAACCCAATATCCAAACTCTAGCTTGTCTGGTAACGCGAATTATTGGTTAGGCCAATTGTATTTTGCTAAGAAAAAAGATGGCGATGCTGCCAGAAGTTTTGCTGCTGTGATCTCAGAAGCTAAATCACCAAAACGACCAGATGCCTTGGTTAAACTGGGTGATATCGCCAAGAGAAACAATAAAGCGGATATCGCTAAAAAATACTACCAACAAGTCATTAAAGAATATCCAGACTCTTCAGCGGCTAAACTCGCGCAAGGCAGTTTACAGTGACAGTTTGTGTATAGCTCAATATGTCTTATTACTTGATTGAAAACCATCTTAACCGATGGTTTTTGTTTTTAATCATCTCGCGATTGGGATTATATCAATTAGTTAGGGTATGTTAGGGGTGAAATCGTCATTTATCTGCCGGCGAACGGTAACTTCAATTCGTTTGGCTATCGGTGTACAATGCTGAGAATATTTGATTGCCGAGAGTAAGAGCAATGACGTACATTACCGATACCATCGATACTATTTATCCATTTCCAGCAAAACCGGTTCCGTTGACTCAAGATCAAAAAGATCAGCATATAACCAATATTAAAAAGCTGCTAATTGAAAAAGATGCAGTGCTTATCGCGCATTATTATACTGACCCAGAAATTCAAGCATTAGCAGAAGCGACGGGTGGTTATGTTGGCGATTCGTTAGAAATGGCTAAATTTGGTAACCGCCATTCAGCCAAAACGCTGATCATTGCTGGTGTACGCTTTATGGGTGAATCGGCAAAAATTTTGACGCCAGAAAAACGAATCTTAATGCCTACTCTAGAGGCAGAATGTTCACTTGATTTAGGTTGTCCAACCGATGCTTTCACCGAATTTTGTGATGCCCATCCAGACCATGTTGTGGTGGTATACGCCAATACTTCTGCCGCAGTCAAAGCACGCGCTGATTGGGTGGTGACTTCAAGTATTGCACTGGAAATTGTTGAACACTTAGATGCCCAAGATAAAAAAATCATTTGGGGTCCCGATCGCCATTTAGGATCCTACATTGCTAACCAAACTGGCGCAGATATGTTGCTATGGCAAGGTGAGTGTGTGGTACATGATGAGTTTTCAGCTAAAGCTCTAAAAGACATGAAAGCGCTATATCCTGAAGCAGCGGTATTGGTTCATCCTGAATCACCTGCTAGTGTGGTAGCGTTAGCCGATGCAGTAGGTTCAACCAGTCAATTGATTAAAGCGGCTAAGTCCTTACCGAATAACAAATTGATCGTGGCAACGGATAAAGGCATTTTCTTTAAGATGCAGCAATTAGTGCCAGAAAAAGAATTGGTTGAAGCACCAACGGCAGGTAACGGCGCCACCTGTCGCAGTTGTGCGCATTGTCCGTGGATGGCAATGAATGGCTTAAAAGCGATAGAAAACGCCTTACAGCAAGGTGGTGCTGAGCATGAGATCTTTGTTGATGAGGCTATCCGAGTAAAATCGCTGATCCCGCTTAACCGAATGCTTGATTTTGCCGAATCCTTAAACATGAAAGTCAAAGGCAACGCATAAACACAAATTTCAGTTTGATGTGTATTGAATTTGATATGCATTAAAAAAGAGGTCGATAAGTGAGTTCTTATCGGCCTCTTTTTATTTGCTTATGCTTTGTACTTAGGGCGGTTTAATGATTAGCTTGTTGGGCTAAAGCATGACCTCGTTGAGTTAAACCACATAGCATTAATGGAATGGCATTATAAATTTCTTGGAATTCATCTAAGCCAGTTAAACCTTGGTCAGATAACGTGGTGATCGCCGTTTCTGGATCGTACAACATGCTGATAGACAACAATACACCTCCAAGCAGTGCATCATCTTCGCTATCTTCTGGCATTAAGGTTTCCCAATCATCACGGGTTAGTTGCCAACCTTGTAAAAGACCCTCAGCAAAGTCACGTACTGCTTCTGTAACCACTTCTTCTTCATCTAGGTCATAACCTTCCGGCCAAGCCCAAGAACCGTCTAATAGAGCAGGGTGGATAATATTCCATTGCTCAATCACAAGTTCAGCATATTGCTCAAATTGCTCTGCAGTTTCAAAAGGAGCAACCTCATCACCACCCCATAAATAGGCGAGCCAATCCGATGGATCCAGCAAATGTGGCGCGGCAGCCATTGCGGTTAAAAAACCGATCGTTTGCTCATTATTAAGCAGTTTGTTCTCGAGTTCGGGTTGGCTGAGTAGTTGGTTTAAAGTCACGATAATATCCTTACAAGAATGTATAGCACTATGATAACAAGGTGTGAGGTTTTTAAATACAGCTGTACCGAAATAGAGCTAGTGAACCGTGCTGGTATATTAAATTTATCTAGCTTTTAAAACTGGTTTACCAGCTAAAAAGCAATCATAAAAACTAGATATTGACTCAAGAATAGTGATATAAACTTTGTTTTTTACCTGGTAAAGGTCATATAATCTGCAATTATCCGGTGAGGGCAGAATAAGCGCCCAAATCGAAATCAAATCCTAGCAGTATTGATGACTTTAAGGCGCAGCAATGACAGCAACTAACCAATTACGCTTTCGACAATTAGCGGCAGATACCTTTGCCATGGTCGTTTTTTGCTTTATCTCAGGCATGCTGATTGAAATTTTTATATCTGGCATGACGTTTCATCAGTCATTGGCATCGCGTCTTGTTTCGATCCCTGTCAATATTGCGATTGCGATGCCTTATGGTGTGTTCCGTGATTGGATGCTACGCCAAAGCAACAAAATATCGTCTAATACATTGAGTAAAAAAATTGCTGATATGCTGGCTTATGTACTGTTCCAGTCACCAGTCTATGCATTGATCTTATTGTTTGTTGGCGCATCGCCAGAACAGATCATTACCTCAGTGCTGAGTAATGCAGTGGTCTCTTGTGGTTTGGGGGTTTTGTACGGCACATTCTTGGATCTATGTCGCCGTTGGTTCCGCGTGGCAGCGTACCAAGAAAGTCAGGAAGTGGTAGAAACAACCGCCGCTTAACCAGTGAAAGTGTTAAATAATGAGCAGTTAAACCATAATAGAGTAAAAATCGGCATTTAAGCTTGACCTTACCCTATAGAATCATTAAATTAGCGCTTCGTTAAGCAAAGCCTTAACACACAATACGGTGAGTTGTCCGAGTGGCTTAAGGAGCACGCCTGGAAAGCGTGTATACGGCAACGTATCGAGAGTTCGAATCTCTTGCTCACCGCCAAATTATAAAGGTCTGATTATTCAGGCCTTTTTTCATTTCTAAAGGTTAATGACAACATGATAGCCCACACTGAGCTAACACATGTTATCTAAGCACCGCTTATCATCACGTAAAGCCACCTACCAATCACCAGTAAAACAGGGGGTTATTCCTTTCGTTGGAACATCCGAATTGATGGTATTTTTATACGTTCTGTACGGTTACAATGTGGGTTTTAACCATCATATTCAGACTCGCACTGAAGTCCGTGATAATACTGCATATCATCAATAACTGATTTATCTTCTGTCGTTTGAGATATAGTGCGGATCGCTTGACTTAGATCGGTAGGGTTCAAGACATCACTTTTCCCCCAATATTTGTCTCCCCATAAGACTTCAGATTGACGGAAGATAATATCTTCACCGTTATTGTCTTCTGTGCGGATAGTGACAACATGGAAAAGCGCATCAGGGTATTCAGTTTCAAGTTTTGCGCGATAGGCATAACTGGCTTGAAGTTGTTCGACGATATCGATCGCATCAGCTTGAAGTTGTGTATTTCCATCGGCAATAAAATCGCTGTAAATATCATCAACTGTGATGTTGTATTGATTAGCGATACGATACTCTTCATGTTCCATATCATCTTGCAATTGCAGATAGGTATCTTGATTAGACTTTAATTCAGCACATGTTTTACCTTGCAAGGTTGGGTAGTTTCCTTTAATTGAATCCCAAAATGAATATTTGCTTAAACCTTAGTCCACACTTTCTACCCACAAAACACCGACGTCTTGCTTTACAACACTAACCGTTTGTCCTTTTGATAGCGGTTGTTGACTACGTACTTTCCAATTAATACCAGAATAAGCATGTAATACCGTATCACTGGAGGAGTTAACATCGTCCGTTAACACAAAAGTGATCTGAGCAAAATCGGTACGTTGATGTTCTTTATCAACAGGTTTGTTTTGTAGATGTTTAAGCGGACGCCATAAGATTAGAGCAAAGATACACGTTAAAACACCACCGAGCCAAATAGCGTTGTGGATGTTAGCTTCAAGCAAATTAAACTGCATGCTCAGGCCGGTAAAAAACACGCCGAGTCCCATGAAAAATAATAAGAATGTAGAAAAACCAAACACCGCAATCTCAATAATTAGTAGCACAATACCGAGGGCCATTAAAACTTGCGGGAAATAACTGTGTATCAAATCCATAATTAACCTTTAGGGCGATTTAATGAGTTAATAATCGACATGCCTTGTGCCACTAATGAGCTGGCGTCAGTGCCGTTTTCTGGTAGTAATACCACCGATGACTCTTTGGCAATTGCATGTTTGGCTTCAATCGCTTTTGTGGCAAGATCAAGCTGAATCGCTTTTTGGCCTTCTTCGGTATTGGCGGCATCACCGACGGTTCTTAGTGCTTCGGCTTGAGCTTCAGCAACCGCAATAATCGCTTTTGCTTCACCTTCTGCTTTTAAAATCTGCTCGGTTTTATCCGCTTCAGCCGCTAATACTTGAGCTTGTTTTTTACCTTCTGCAACGTTGATTGCCGCTTGGCGATCACCTTCAGATTCTAAAATTTGAGCTCGTTTTACCCGCTCAGCTTTCATTTGTGCTTCCATCGATTCCATGATGGAACTTGGTGGCACAATATCTTTGATCTCGTAACGTAAAACCTGAATACCCCAAGGTTCAGCCGCCATATTGATTGCAGCCACAATGTTGGTATTCAGTACATCACGCTCTTCAAAGGTTTTATCCAATTCCATTTTGCCAAGTTCAGAACGCATTGTTGTTTGCGCTAATTGAGTCACGGCAAATGCGTAATCATCGACACCGTAAGTCGCTTTGTATGGGTCTAATACGCGGAAGTAGAGAATACCATCCACTACTAATGAGATATTGTCACGCGTGATGGCCGATTGAGATGGAACGTCTTGAGCTTGTTCTTTTAAACTACGTTCTGCAGAAATACGGTCAATGAAAGGAACAATGAAATTGATACCTGCCACTTTTGTTGAATGGTATTTACCAAAACGCTCCACTAACCAAGCTTGGTTTTGGGGAACAAATTTTATCCCACTTTTTAAAATCGCGATGATAAAAATAAATAGGACAATGGGGACAATATTGCCAAATAAAATATCGATTATAGGGTTCATACGTTTCCTTGTTGTATGTCATTAAGTGATGGCTATTATTCTACTCTTTATTCGCTTGATTGGCTTGTATAACAAAGATAAGCCACATACGGATACAGAACAAAACGACCATTATCGCTTTTTTATGTAACTTATAGAGTTGTAAAGGCGACGATCATTGGTCTAATTGGCATTAAAACCAGAGTCTCTTTGGTTTTGTACCCATAACTTGATTTTTTGATTAAAAATATAAATACACAAGCCAATGATGATGATGCCGCAACCCATAAATTGTAGCGAATTCAGTGTTTCGCCTAAAATAAACGAACCTGAAAATAATCCGATCACCGGCACGAGAAGCGCAAAAGGCACCACGTTAGCGGTGCCATGTTTGGCGATCACAAATCCCCAAGCGCTGTAGCAAAATAATGAGGCAGCAAAAGCAAGGTACACAATCGTTAAGCCACTGGATAAGGTAGGGTAGCTTATCGCTTGGATCACTAACTCTCTATTATCTAACAAATAACTTGAAATGAAGAATGGCAACACTGGGACTAAAGAGGCCCAAACAACCAAGTGGATCATATTGGTATGCGGGTAGCGCACTGAAATAGTGCGGTTACAAATGTTGCCTACACCCCAAGAACATGCCGCACACAAGGTGAAAAAATAACCGGCAAAACTGATATGGGTGTCTAATACGCCTATCAACAAACAGACCACGCCACTAAACGCGATAAAACCACCGAAGAGTTGCAGTCGATTTATTGTATCTTTATAAATAGTCACTCCTAGAATAGCAGTTACGAACACCTGCATTTGTAATATGAGTGAGGCTTGACCCGATGGCATTCCAACATGTAAGGCGTAGAATAAAAACGCAAATTGACCAAAACTGATGGTTAAGCCATACCAAATAATCCAGCGCCAAGGCACTTGAGGTTTTGGTATGAAAAAAATGAGAGGCAATGCGACAAAAATGAAACGAGAGCCTGCCAGTAAAAAAGGCGGCATGTCTTGTAGCCCTAGCGTAATAATGACGAAATTAATGCCCCAGACAAACACCACTAATAAAATAAGAAATACGCTGCGAGCATCCATGTAAAACCTCTAATCTTAACCGCGATCTCATCATCCACATGCTGGTAAATCGCGCCAATGTGGATGAATGACAAATCAACAAATGTACAAAAAAGTTACCATGGCACGTGTTGTTTAATTAAGCATTAATTATTTATTGTACTGAGGTAATGCTTGGCCTGTTCGACACCCATTTGATAACCAATATCTAGCTTTTGTCGGTCTTTGGTTAAACGGCCAACGGGGAAGTCATCGGGTGGGGCAATCACATGAATAATACAATCATGCGGTGGATTGTTAATAAAATTGATGGTGCGGTTATATATCTGAGCTCGTTGTAGCGCAGCTTCTGCCAAATTAGGATGACGAGCTAAAAATTTGCGTGTTAACCACGGCGCTCTGCTAGTTTTTTTTATATAGCCTAAAGGGCGCGACAAAATGACGGTAATTTCTTTGGCGCCCATCTGGTAGGCTTTTTCTACTGGAATAGAATCGGCCACGCCGCCATCAGTCATCGGTTGCTGTTCAATCATAGGGAAATGTCGATAAGCAAGCGGCACCGAACAAGAGGCTTTTAATAACTCGACCACATTAGTTGGGGTGGCTGCAATGTAATGGGCCTTCCCTGTCTCTACATTGGTTGTTACCACATACAACGGGATAGGTTGAGCAAATAATGCTTCAGTATCAATAGGGATTTCATCAATAGTGATTTGCCATAACCAATCTAAATCGAGCCAATGACCCCCTTTTAAAAAGCGCCCAAAGCGAATAAATTCTGGTCGGCAGGAGTAATCGGTTATCACGGTGTAGGTTCGTATTTTTTGATTGGCGAGCCAAGAGGCCAAACTGGTTGAGCCGGCAGAAACCCCTAAACAAAAATCAAACGAGGTATAATCCGTGTCAATAAAATGGTCGAGTACCCCAGAAGAGAAAATGCCACGCATAGCCCCACCTTCCACTACTAATGCGTGTGCATGAGAGAATAATTCCATTTGTATTTTGCCTTGTATGACTCAATATTTAATCTATTAAATCATGCCTAAATTGCTATTTGCAATCAATCGCATGGCTTTAAGGTTAAAAGATAAAATCAACCACTAAAAGGAAGCGTTTTTTTACGAGTGAAGAGGTTATTTTTGTTATGTTTTGGCCAAGAAGTGATAAGCTGATACAAAGTTTAAAGAGAAGCGAAACTATGGCTCAAGTACATCAAACATTGTCTGAACAATTAAGAATTGGCGAACATGAAATTGAACGTCGTAAGTATTTTATGGGATTTACAGAACAAGATAGTGATTTACTTAAATCATCACGTTCTTGGGTAGAACCATTAGTGCCAGCACTGGTTAATGAATTCTATATATTGCAAACTTCAATTCCTGAAATCTCCTTAATTATTGGCGATAGAGAAACGTTAAGTAATTTGCATAATAGTATGAGCCAATATGTATTGGATCTGTTTAGTGGAGACTATCAATCTGAATACGTCGATAAGCGATTACGCATTGGTAAAATTCATCACCGCATTGGCCTAAGTCCGAAGTTGTATTTGTCGGGTATTAATCAGCTGCAATTATTAATTGAAGATATGATCGATGATAATGCAGGAGAGTATGATATCGATTCGCTCGCGCTTAAACGAGCGGTACGTAAATTATTGTATTTTGATAATCAATTTGTGTTTGAGACTTACATTGCGGCATTGCAAAATGAAGTTGAAATCGTCAATACCCAACTTGAAAAATATGCTGCAAGCTTAGAAGACCAAGTTGCGCTACGTACTCGTCAATTGACTGAATTATCGATGCGAGATCCATTGACCAATTTATATAATCAACGCGCGTTTTATGAACAACTTGAAAAAGATGCCGCGATAGCACAACGTAGCGAAGGTTATTTTTCACTACTATTTATTGATATTAATAAATTTAAACAAGTGAATGATACCCATGGGCATAAAGTCGGTGATGAGGTATTAGTTGCAGTGGCGAAAGCTATTGAATCAACGGTTCGCAAAGCAGAAACTGCAGCGCGTAACGGCGGTGATGAATTCTGTATTTTATTACCTAATACCAAAGTTGAAAACTTGACCTTTTATTGCGATCGCTTATTTGCTGAATTCGATAAAATCAAGCCACTCGATATCACATTAAGTGTCGGTGGGGCCGAAATTTCACCTGAGAATGGTTTTGATATTGAAAACTTAGTGCATCGTGCGGATAGAAAGATGTATGAAGCGAAACAATTAGCCCATAAATCAGGTAAGAGTGAGCTGATATTAGACTTATCATCCTTCAATAAAAATAATAGTATAACCACAGTCTAGCGCTTAAGAATAAGCGTTGACTGTGGTTTTTTTATGGCTTTTTACTGCTAGGCTTTTGCTTCTTTTACCGTCCACATCGCTAACAGGGCGACAAGAGTCATGGCTGCCGAAACAAAAAACACCGCATGAAAACCAAAGTACTCAGCTATGCTGCCAGCAAATGCGCCGCCTAATATTCCGCCGGTTTTAATCGCATTAGAGTAAAGAGTGGTAACTTGCCCCATTTTCTTGGGTTTAAGATCTTGGAAAAAAGAGATCCCAAGCGCCGCCGTTACGCCAATAAATACCCCATTCAGAATTTGCAACGCGATAAAACCGCTTAAGCTGGTGTTGACTATGATGCCAACATAAAACAAAGCACCGGCGACAATCGAGACCATCATCATAGGTTTTTTGCCAAACCGTGCCGCATAGCTGCCACATAACAACATGATTGGAATTTCAATAAATGCGGCGGTTCCCATCATCCAACCCGCCACGGCCGAGTCCATGTGTAAATTGGTCGTGATGTACAGCGGCATACTGATCAAATACATATTATTCGAGCAATACATAAACACGAATGCAATCGAGAGCAGCATAATATTTTTGTCTTTCCACAACGATTCATCGATCTCTGTTGGGTTTTTAGGGGTGGGCTCTATGGTTGGAAAAGTTTTGTGGATCACGATACATAAAATAACAAACATAAATGCAGCTAATAAAAACAGCTGAGTAAAACCAAACCCAGTGGCAATAAAGAACGCGATCGGTGGGCCAATCACCCAGCCTAAGGAAATTTGGGCTCTCAGTACGGTGCTGAATTTTTCGGAAGGTTTGGTGCTGCGATCTAGAATTTCTCGTGCTAAAGCAAAGATTTGCGGAATAGAGGCAGAAGTGGTGCTAATAAAAATAGCCGAGCAGGCGAGTAATACCCAATAATTACGGTTGAAGGCAAAGATCATAAAACCCAGTGCGCCCATGATGTTACATACTAAGATTAAGCGTTTTCGATCAATACCATGATCCGACCACCAACCGATCACTTGGCTGATTAGCACGCCAGAAATGGTCATCACCATAAAGAAAATGCCGATCAATAATGGGCGAGCGCCAACTTCTTCCGAGATGAATAAACTCATTACCGGCGCGGTAAAAGCCCCTGCAATCCCAACAAAGAAGCAACTAAAGAGCAAAGAGGTAGTGATACGATCGGGTTGAGAACCGGGAAAGAACGAATAGATTAAGCGTTTCATAATAGCAACATGTCGAAGAAAAATTCGCCGATAGTTTAGCAAGATCAATAATCTAAACCTACCACTAATTGATAAGTGTGGAGGTAATGATGATTAAATAAGCAAACAGAGAATGAATTTCTCATAAATCCTTGTTTGCTCACTGGAAATTTTTAATCTAGATTGCATAATGGAATAAGAATACAAGGAAGGAATACTCATGGACGAAAATAATACCCCGTTACTTAATCTTAGGGTTGTCACCCCAGAAGATTATCACGAGCTCGCGGCATTAATGGATTTGGTTTTTCCAGATGTGGGCGGCGCTTGGCCAGAGTCCACCATTATGGAACTGGTGACCCAATTTCCTGACGGCCAAATTTGCCTAGAAGATGACGGCAAAATTATTGGCGCCGCGTTAACCATTAAAGTCGATTACTCGCGTTTCTCTTTGCCACATAAATACACCGATATCGTCGATTTAAAAAATGTTGCACAACATAATGTTAAAGGCGATGCGATTTATGGTTTGGATGTATTTGTGCACCCAGATTATCGAGGGTTGCGCTTAGGCCGTCGTTTATATGAAGCGCGAAAAGAATTATGCCGAGCCGCTAACTTAAAAGCGATTTTAACCGGTGGTCGAATTCCTGGCTTTCAACAATATTCCGATCAAATGAAGGTCAGCGATTATATTGAAAAAGTGAAACGTCAAGAACTGCACGATCCAATTTTGTCATTCCAACTTTCCAATGATTTTGATGTTAAACGCTTGATGCGCGGTTACTTACCAGAAGATGAAAAGTCACAAGGTTATGGCACGCTACTTGAGTGGGATAATATTTTTTATGAAGAAGAATTAGAATCAATCCACCAAAATGAAAAAAGTATTGTCCGAATTGGGGTGGTACAATGGCAAATGCGTCATGTGATGTCGCTAGATGATTTGGTGAATCAGGCAGAATTCTTTATTACCTCGTTAGCGAATTATCAGTCCGATTTTGCCTTATTCCCAGAATTTTTCAGTGCGCCATTAATGGGACTGGCACCAGATCTTCGCTCGGTTGAGGCTATGCGTTATTTGAGTGAATATTCAGGCGAAATTATCCAACGATTCTCGCACCTCGCAGTGACCTATAATATCAATATTATTTCTGGCAGCTTGCCGGTTCAACAAGATGGCAAGATGTATAACGTCGCTTATATGTTGCATCGTGATGGCAGTATTGAAGAGCAATATAAGATCCACATTACCCCGCATGAAGAATGGGATTGGGTAATCGAAGGTGGCAATCAAGTTAAAGTGATGGAAACCGATGCCGGAAAAGTAGGTATTTTGATTTGTTACGATGTTGAATTCCCAGAGCTTGGCCGAATGTTGGCCGAACAAGGGGTGCAAATCTTGTTTGTTCCATTTTGGACCGATACTAAAAATGGCTATTTGCGAGTGAGAATTTGCGCCCAGGCGCGCGCGATCGAAAATGAATGTTATGTAGCGATAAGTGGCAGCGTTGGTAATTTACCTAGAGTCGACAACGTGGACATTCAATATGCGCAATCGGCGGTATTTTCACCATCGGATGTGTATTTCCCCCATGATGCGATTATCGCCGAAGCCGATCCTAATACCGAGATGATGATTTATGCCGATGTGGATCTGTCTAAATTGAAGTTATTACACAGTGAAGGTTCCGTGACCAACCTAAAGCATCGTCGCCCAGATTTATATCAATTTACAAAAACCAACCCTAAAGCTTAAAACGTAAGTTATCATTGATTGAGTTTGACGATAGATAAAATAGTTAAAATCCATTTAGTAAAATCAAGAAATTAGACGACACTTAACTTAGGGCAGCAAAAATGCCCATCACAGATAATGAATGATAGGAGTGCTTATGGCATCTTTAAAAGTGCGAGATTATATGCGTCCACGTGCAGTGACATTTACCGAAGATATGTCACTGTCAACGGCGATGGAAAAAGTATTAAATGCCATCAATATTGGTGGGCCTGTCATTAACGATAACCATGAAGTCGTCGGATTTTTATCAGAGCAAGATCTTCTCAATCGCTTAGTGCAAGTCAGTTACCACTGCCAAGATACTCATACAGTGGGTGATTGCATGAATAGAGAAGCGCTGACCATTAGCCCTGAAATGTCCGTTTTAGCCTTAGCCGAGATGATGGAAGTTGGCAAACCTAAAGTGTATCCAGTAGTGGAAAATAAAAAGCTAGTGGGAATAATTTCACGCCGTGAAGTGTTAAAAGCGGTCAGTGATAATTATGATACTTGCTTTAAAAAGCCAGTATAGATTTAAGCTTCGAGTCTTTAAGCTCCAACAATGCCACTGATTGTATAAGTGCCTTTAGACACAAGCCGAAATAATTATTCGGCTTGTTCTATTTTGTGGTGATGCACAGCGCGCCAATTATGAGAGGGCAACCGATTAGCTATGTATGTCATTAATGTCGCTCATTGGTAGATGTGAGCATGATCACTCAATCGTCCTCGGTTATTGACTAGATTAGGGCTAAGCAATTTTTTGAATAAAACGGTTGTATTTACCAACCTATTTTTTGTAAGGAGTCATCCGTGACAGCATCGAACTCTTCAAACGTATTTCATTTAGGCATTAACCAAAGCGACTTAAATGGCGCAACCTTAGCCATCATTCCTGGCGATCCGGGTCGTGTTGAGAAAATCGCACAATTAATGGATGAGCCTGTATTTTTAGCCAGTCACCGTGAATATACTGTTTTTCGTGCCAAATTAAATGGTAAGCCAATTGTGGTCTGTTCAACCGGTATCGGTGGTCCGTCAACGTCTATTGCGGTTGAAGAGTTAGCCCAGCTTGGGGTGCGTACTTTCTTACGTGTTGGCACAACCGGTGCGATCCAATCACACTTAAATGTGGGTGATATGATCGTGACTACTGCCTCTGTTCGTCTTGATGGTGCCAGTTCGCATTTTGCTCCAATCGAATTTCCAGCGGTTGCCGATTTTGATGTTGCCACTGCGATGAAGCAATCTGCACAAGAAGCTGGCGCGGTCGTACACACCGGCATTACTGCATCAAGCGATACTTTCTACCCAGGACAAGAGCGTTACGATACTTTCTCTGGTCGTGTGCTTTCTCGCTTGCAAGGCTCAATGGATGAGTGGCAGAAAATGGGTGTATTAAATTTTGAAATGGAATCAGCGACCTTATTCACCATGTGTGCAAGTTCAGGCTTACGCGCAGGTTGTGTGGCGGCAGTGATTGTAAACCGCAGTCAAGAGGAAATCCCAGATCAAGAAAAACTCAAAGCGGCAGAGAACAACTCATTACAAATTGTGATCGGTGCAGCTGCAAAGTTGATGTAAGTATCTTTGTTTAGTGTTTAAGGCAAACAAAAATGCCCTGACTTTAACTAGAAATAGAGTTAAGTCAGGGCATTTTTTCAGTTAAAATTTTGAATGGTTCAAAACGGTTGCCAAAAAAGAGTATTTTTTAGTTATAACTCTTCTTGGCCTCCTGCGTCATTAAACCAATTTGTTAAGTAAGTTTTGAGATCTTTAAGCTCATCAGGGCCAATTAGAGCTAAACCTAAATCTTGTGCCCGTGATATATCATTATGTCGCATAGGACGAAAACTGACGAGCATGGCGCGGGCTTGTAAACCACCTAATAGATCACGTAATGATTCCAGTTTATACAGAGTATCATCGCCATCATCACGCATGCCTTTGGTTTTACATTCGATAATGTGCAGCTTGTTATTAACCACAGTAGCAACATCTAGTTCATTACGAACCTCACGATCACCAATTTCGCGATAGACTTGAACGTTTAAAGAGTGGTCTTGAATGGTTGTTAACTCATCTTGGATTTCGCATACAATATTGTGCACATAATTTTCTAGCCATTCACCATTAGAAAAACGACGCGCATCTTCATTATGGAAGGTGAGAGTACCGTTTTCATAAGTGGCTAATTGAATATCGACTAAATCACTCAACAGCATATCGAGTTCTTTATAACCTTGCTGCTTTTCAGTTAAGGCTACATCGAGTTTTTGTTCCTTACGACAAGTGGTGGCGAGGTAGTTAAGGGTGGCTAGACCTGGGCCGAGTTCTAAAGCATTATTGGCCCAGCGTTTACATAGAGTGTGTAACTTTGCATCTAAAGAGGTGGGGATTTCGGTGACAGGAAATTCGCAGCGAGCGCCAAAAATAGTCAGGTAATCACTGATGCGAATATGATCTTGTACTTGTCGGTCTTCAAGAGAATCAGGATAAAGCCAGCACTGTTTATCACTAAAAGGTTCGACCACAAAAATTGGCCAATTATAACTGCGAAAAACTTCATAAACCGAGAGTAGGCGGTGTCTTAAACCACAACTGGCATTAAACTTGATGACCTTTTCACGTGTAATAAGCTGCTCGGCAAGTTTTTTAACATGACGTTTGATTTCTGAAGTATCAACAACACTTGAGATTTCAAAAAATTCAGAGGTTAATCCACGATAGCTTAAAACAAAAGCTAATCTTTCATACATTTTAAATTGGCGACGGTCACCAATAAAAATCATATGGCTGCATTCAGATCGGCTATCAAGTAGTGGAGTAATTAGTCTCACAGGATCTTGGTCTATAATACCAATGCAAGTCGCCATATCATTTCCTTCTGGGCCGAGTTGGCCATTTTAATCAAAATACGGGTCATTATCTTTGCTGTACATCTAAAATGAGATTATGGAAAATGGTACAAAAAAAGATAACTACGTTTAATCAATATGGGGCTGATCTCATTGAATTACAAGTGTATTCAATATGAATTAACCCGATAGCGGTTAGGCTAATGGTGCTTATTGCAATTTCTTCAATCGAGTTAGCCAATAGACAGCACAAATACCCAGAGGTTCAGCCTAAGAGTGAAATTATCTCAGATATTTTATCTATAAAAGTTAAAATAGCGCAAAATTGTTATAGTATATGATTAAGCTAAGCTAATAAGTTCAATCGATATTTTTTTGAGCTTGAGACTTAAGTATTAATTACTATGAGTGGACAATACAGTTCTGGTCACATGGAGAGCAACATGGCGGAAGAAACCTTATTTAGTAAAATTATTCGTAAAGAGATCCCTGCCGATATTTTATATCAAGATGATTTAGTGACGGCGTTTCGTGATATCAATCCGCGAGCACCAAGTCACATCCTGATTATTCCGAATAAAATCATTCCAACTACCAATGATGTGGAAGAGGAAGATGAAGCCTTAATGGGGCGTTTATTTACCGTAGCTAAAAAGCTAGCTAAGCAAGAAGGGATTGCAGAAAATGGCTATCGCCTGATAGTGAACTGCAATGCTCATGGTGGCCAAGAAGTGTACCATATCCATATGCATTTAGTTGGTGGTCAACCGTTAGGGCCGATGCTGGTTAATTAATTTTTGGTTTAGCAACGAAAAGCACATGAATAAATTAAAAACATCACAATTAAATGTAAATAGACATTGGTTTGGTTTCGCACTGTCACATTGCCGTATGGCGCTAGTGTTGGTGGCAACCTTGTTTTTATCTGCCTGTGCCAATTTATCTGCTGGTAATTTGTTTAGTCATTATTCGGCGCAAAATCACGATGCCTACAAAAATGTGATGGTGGGTGACTATCAAGAGGCGGCGGAAGAGTTAAAAGAGTCTGACGTCGGTGGCCCTATCTTGAGCAATATGGAGAAAGGGCGGGTGACGTTCTTAGCTGAACGCTACCCCGATAGTTTTTCTGCCTTACAACTTAGTGATAAAGCGGTCAACACCTTAGATCAACGTGCTACGGTTTCCGTAAGTGAAAGCGCCAATCAAGCTGGCTCGTTAGCGACTAATGATAATTTAACCACTTACGAACCGGCTGATTATGAGCTCGGTTATTTGCATTTGTATTTAGGCTTAAACTACTTACAACAAAATGATTTGTCAGGGGCATTGGTTGAAATGCGTCGCGCCAATCAAGTGCAGGAAAAAGCGCAAAAACGCCGCGAAAAAGAACTAAAAGAAGCACAAGCCGATATGGCAAGTAACGGTGTAAAGCCAAATATGGGTAGCGTGCTTTCAAACTATCCCGCTGCCGGCAATACCTTACAAGCGGTGCAAAATGCTTATTTACTCTATTTATCGGCATCATTATATGAAGCTGGCGATCAGTTAAACGATGCGTATATTGATTACAAACGAGCGCTGGCGGTTTACCCAGAAAATAAACAAATTATTGAAGCAACACTGCGCGTGGCGAAGCAATTAGGGATGCGCCAAGATCTAAGTATGCTAACCAAACAATATGGCGAGCCGAAATCTATTCCGAAAGGCCAAGGTCAAGTGGTTATTTTAGATGAGCAAGGGATCGTAGCGGCAAGAGATAACTGGCGTTTAAACCTGCCATTATTCAATAGCCGTGACCAAGTGAAAATTTATAGTGTGACCTTACCATATTATAAATCCATTCCTAACCAACATTTTAATGCTATCCAATTAGAAGGACATTCGTTAACACCAAGTTTACTTGCTGATACCAATGTAATGGCAAAAAATGATCTATCGGAACGGATCCCTGCCATGGTATTAAAGCAAGGTTTACGTTTATATGTTAAAGACCAAATGCTTCATCAAGCGGCAAAAAATGATGATTCAGGCATTGCGAATATCATCGTTAATATTTGGAATGTCGCCACCGAACAACCAGATACCCGCAGTTGGCAAACGCTACCAGGAAAAGTGTATAGCAGCAGTATTAATTTACCAGCAGGGGATCACGCCGTTACTATAGGGGCAAAATCTTATACATTACCGGTAAAAGCGAATCAGAGAATGTTGGTATGGGTTTCAAGACAGGGAAATTCAGTTACTATGTGGCATAAGCAATTAGGAGAAATCGAATGAAAAAATGGATGATTGCCTGTTTCGCTGTCATAGCGTTAGCAGGGTGCTCAAGTAATAATACTTCGGGTTTAAGAATAGACAGTAGCAGCCAACAAGTGCTTTATGGTGATAGCGAGCTTGATAGTCGTTTAAGCATCAAAGATATTAGCACCAAAAATTTGAACGGCAATACGCGCGGCGTGGTGCAAGTTGAAAGCAAGTACAAAGGTGACCAACAGCTTCAATACCGCTTCTACTGGTATGATGAAGATGGAATTGAAGTTAATGCCAAACAAGGTGCATGGCGTCAGTTTATCCTACGTGGTTCAGAATCAATCAGTTTATCTGAAGTATCGGTGAACCCGAATGCGAAAGAGTTTCGTATTCAAATTCGCCCACAAGATCAATAAGGAAGTTTGTAATGAAAAAAAGTACCATAGTATTATTAAGTCTAGCGGTCGTGTTAGGCGGTTGTGCGAATAAAGTAGAATATGGTGATGCCAATGCAGCAGAAACCACTACGGTCGATTTCGGTTCAACCGATCTACAAAAAATCGCCAATGAAATGGTCGATAGCATGTTAGCGTCAGGCTCGGTTGCCGCGATCACCAAAGACAGCCGTCCGATTGTGTTTGTCGATAACATTAAAAACAAAACCAGTGAGCATATTGATACAGAATCTGTTACCGATTCGGTCAGTACTAAAATGCTAAACTCGGGTAAATTCCGTTTTGTTGATATGGATAAAGTGGAAACCGTGCGTAAGCAACTGAACTTCCAAAATAATGATCAACTTGTAGACCAAAGCAGCGCGATCAAGTTCGGTCAAATGGTCGGTGCGCAATACATGCTGTACGGCAATCTGTCTAGCATTGTAAAAGAAGCCGGCAGCGACAAAGATGTTTACTACAAAATGACCATGCGTTTAATGGACTTGAAAACCGGTCTGATTGAATGGGCGGATGAAACCGAAATCCGTAAGCAAGAGTCTAAAAGCTTCTTTGGCATGTAATGTCAGTGCTTAAAGATGTCAGAAGTTGTCGATAGACATGGTTATGAATAGTTGGCAACAAGCGCTTAAACAAGAGCCAAATTTAAGCGCGCTACTGCAACATCTGACCAAACCACCGGTGAGCGCGATAGCTCTGACCGGTGGTTTAACCAATCAATGCTGGAAAATAACCACCGATTGCGGCAAACACTTTGTATGGCGACCTTACTCAGCCTCTACCGCACAACTGTCGTTAAACCGTACCGATGAATACCAGATATTACACGCGTTGCAAGCTGCCACATTCTCTCCGAAAGTGGAGTGTTTACTCGAGCAAGGGTTATTACTTGAATGGGTAGAGGGTGAAAATCTAAACTGCGCTAGCCACGATGAATCGCAGCGTCATGTTATGCACTCGTTAGCCAAACTACATCTCTATTCAATCCCTGATGCATCTTATTTAGCCTCAATTAATACATTTGATTATCAAGCCTGTATTGAAGGTTATTGGCAACAACTTCCGCCACATCAGCACACATCACTCCAGCGACAACGATTAGACTATTTCTCTTCTAAAGTGAATGTTTTATACGCGCGGAGCTTAGCGTTCGCACCACAGTGTTTATGCCATTTTGATTTAGGGATCTATAATATGATCCAACAGCCAGATTCGAGCGTGGTGGTAATTGATTGGGAATACGCTGCACTTTCAACCCCGATAGTCGATTTAGCCACAAGCGTATTGGCGGGGCAGTTTGATGTACTAAAAAGTGTTGAAAGCTATGCAAGTCATCAAGATATCGATAAAAAGCAGTGGTTTAATTTAGTCAATCAATGGATACCGTATTTACGCTTTATGGCAATGTTATGGCATCAACTTGCACTTAATCTTCATGCTAGACAATCGGATAAAGATGCGATTAAAATATTGAATCATCAATTAGAATTAGATGGTTATTGAGTTTGGGCGAGTAGTTTTAGGTTGTCGTTTAAACCAAACAAGCAACACAGATCACTTTTTATTACTTTATAGAAAAATAAATACACAATCAGCCGTTTAAAACCTTAATAATCATGGTAGATTGAAGTGATTAAAGGAAAGTGCGCATTCAAGAACTGAGGATGGTTCAATGATAATTTATTTACATGGCTTCGACAGTACAAGCCCGGGAAACCACGAAAAAGTACTGCAACTTCAATTTATTGATAGCGATGTGCGATTTGTAAATTACAGCACCCAACATCCAAAACACGATATGCAGCACTTACTAAAAGAAGTGTCTAAATTGGTTGAAGAAAGCAAGGATGATGCGCCATTGATCTGTGGTGTAGGCTTAGGTGGATACTGGTCGGAACGCATTGGCTATTTATGCAATATTAAGCAAGTGATTTTTAATCCCAACTTGTCACCAGAAGATAACATGCAAGGACGAATAGATCGCCCTGAAGAATATACTGATATTGCCACTAAATGCATCAGTGAATTCCGAAGTAAAAACAAAGACAACTGTTTGGTGATTTTGTCTAAAACCGATGATATTCGTGATAGTAATCTAACCAATGAAGCGCTTTCTCCGTATTACACTATCGTATGGGATGAGAAAGAAGGGCATAAATTTAAAAAAATCTCACAGCACCTACAACAAATAAAAAACTTCAAAGCAAAATAGAAAATCATCTGTTTTCGTACAAAAAAAGAGCTGGCATTGGCTCTTTTTTTGTTTCTGCCATATTATTCATACCGATTTCCTCCTTTTTTATTGATCCTAATTTTTGTGTGGATATAATGAGCCAGATCAAATTTTTGATGTTTACTATGATAACTTAATAAAATAACGATCTATATCAATCAATACGACCCATTTTCTTTCTCAGTTATAGGTTCTTTACTTATCGTTATGTTGCTGCTGTTATCGAAAGCAAAATGGCGAAACAAGATGAAGACTGTAGACTGGAATACTCCTTTTTAGTATTGAAAGACCCAAATTTATTGGATTGGCATTTGTCGGTTACCGAGATAATCGATTAATGCCAAACAAGCCTGTTTTATTATTATCATTTAGGAGTGTCAAATGACGCGGATTGTAGTTGTTGGTGGAGGCGCTGGTGGTTTAGAGTTAGCGACAAAGCTAGGTCGTACATTAGGACGTAAACGTCGTGCTGAAGTTACATTGGTCGACCGTAAAACCAGCCACCTTTGGAAGCCATTATTGCATGAAGTTGCCACGGGTTCGTTAGATGAAGGTGTGGATGCATTAAGCTACCGTGCGCATGCAAAAAATCATCATTTCGATTTTCAAATGGGCAGCCTCAATGCTATCGATCGTGATAGTAAAAAAATCACATTGAGTGAAATTCGTGACGAACACGATGAATTATTAATTCCAAGTCGAGAAATTGAATACGATATTTTAGTGTTGGCGATTGGTTCAACCTCTAACGACTTTAATACCCCAGGTGTACGTGACCACTGCATTTTCTTGGATAGCCCAGAACAAGCGCATCTTTTCCGTAAAGAAATGAACAATTTGTTTTTAAAATTGCATGCACATCATGGTGAAGGCAAAGTTGATATTGCGATTGTAGGGGGCGGCGCAACCGGCGTTGAACTTTCAGCAGAACTGCATAATGCCATTAAAGAATTACATACCTACGGCTTTGAAGACCTTGATTCTAGTAAATTAAACATTAATTTGCTTGAAGCGGGTGAGCGAATTTTACCTGCATTACCCACGCGTATATCGGGCGCAGCACATAACGAACTGGTGAAGCTAGGGGTTAATGTTCGCACTCAGACTATGGTCACTCAAGCGGATCAACATGGTTTAACCACTAAAGATGGTGAGCATATTCCTGCTCAGTTAATGGTGTGGGCAGCAGGGATAAAAGCGCCTGACTTTATGAAAGATATCGCAGGGCTTGAAACAAACCGCATTAATCAATTGGTTGTTAAGTCTACTCTGCAAGCCACACGTGATGAAAATGTGTTTGTCATTGGCGATTTAGCCTCTTGTCAGCAAGCCGATGGATCTTTTGTGCCGCCACGCGCGCAAGCTGCCCATCAAATGGCCAGTCGAGCTTACAATAATATCGTAGCTAAAATTAACGACCATGATCTTAAAGATTACGTGTATAAAGATCATGGCTCATTAGTCTCATTGAGCCGCTTTTCGACGGTAGGCAGTTTAATGGGCAACTTAACTAAAGGCTCGATGATGATAGAAGGGCGTATTGCTCGTGTTGTCTATATTTCATTATATCGGATGCACTTGGTGGCATTACATGGTTGCTTTAAAACCGGCTTAATGATGCTAGTTGGCCGTATTAACCGGGTATTAAGACCAAACCTGAAATTGCACTAAATGTTAAACTAAGCTTCATTATAAAATATCTAATCATATATTTGATTAATAAGTTAGGGGGATCTGTGAATTACGCAGATCCCCCTTTTTTAATTGTGACTTTTATTTTTTGATATGGATTGTCGATGGAATAGTTACCGTTTTATAAAAAGCAATGAGTTTATCGCGACTGTAATAGTTAAAAAGTCCCTCGTCGCAAATGTAAAGGTAAAGTAAATTGAATGTTGATAAATTGTTTTAATTTCGGTAGTGTCATTGCGTTTAAATTAAGGGTGATATGATAAAATGGAGTAAAAACAAGGATGAAGCTAGAGAGAGTAATGCTATTGTTAGCGATGTTAATAGGATTGACAGCGTGTACATCTCAGGATGATATAGTCGAATCAAAAGAACCTAAATGGGAAAATATCGAAATAACAGGTGATGGCACAGGTTACTATTACTGGGATGAGGGAAAGCCGGCAATAAAAATAAAATTAAATGGCACTATTTATAAGGCCAAGTTTAAAAAATTGAGATTGGCGGTAATTTTGGCAACAAGTGTGAAATGTTTATATTCGATCATAAAGTGTTCGGTTGTTATGTTTTGCATCCAAAGGAAATCATCAATAAAGATATCTATATTGGAATGTGTGATACAGAAAATTTCGATCCTGATATATTAGCTTGCGAGTTGATGGAAAATTATAACATCAAAAAACTACGAATTAAGTCCGTTTCTCGCTCGGGAGGGATAAAAGAAGTGTGGTTTGCACATCCCCCAGAAATTATTCCTGAAAAATATCTTGATGGGCGAATAAAAACCTTATCTGTATTTAGGTAGATATTTATTGCTCACTAAAGGCTTACTCGCAACTCAAATTGGTCATCTTCTGCTTTAGGGGAAATGACCTGTTTTCCGTGTGAATGTTTGTGTTAAAGAGTGATAGCTAAAAAAGCATGTTAGATATTGATAACCAGAGCTGAATCGATATGCTTGGATACAGATAATAAGTGTAGTACTAGGATTACACGGTGAGCTAAGAGGTAGGGAAAACGCTAGAATTCGTGTTTAACCTGTTTTTAAGCAGAAAGATGTTGGAAGCAAAGCAATATAATTTTCATATTATAAGCTGTTAACACCTCGTTTTTGCTAGAAATTTGACCAAATTAACGGTTTTTGTTTATAAAGTCGGCAAACGAATTAAAAATTAAAAAATAGTGTTGACGTACCTGTCGGAATCCGTAAAATGCCACCCCGTACTCAAGAGGAACTTCACACGGTCTTAGAGGCTGTGAAAAGGGAATCTACAAGGTAAGGCGCCTTGGCAGAGTGGCTATGCAGCGGATTGCAAATCCGTGGACCTCGGTTCGACTCCGGGAGGCGCCTCCAATTACTTTGATGAGTTACAACGGAACGCGACACTAGCTCAGCTGGTAGAGCGCAACCTTGCCAAGGTTGAGGTCACGAGTTCGAGCCTCGTGTGTCGCTCCAAATTCAAATAACATTGCAATGCAGTGTTATGATACATGAGAAACCTTGCCAAGGTTGAGGTCACGCCTTAAGCCTTGAAGATCGGGAGCCTCGTGTGTCGCTCCAAAAATTTGCGATATTGAATGTGAGTTCAGTATCAAGATGGTGTCTTAACTTTTCAGTTAGGCGCATCGCAATAAGAATTGCGTGCCCTGGTGGTGGAATTGGTAGACACAAGGGATTTAAAATCCCTCGGCGTTCGCGCTGTGCCGGTTCAAGTCCGGCCCGGGGCACCATCTATTAAAAAGTCTGTAGCAATACAGCAACGCGACACTAGCTCAGCTGGTAGAGCGCAACCTTGCCAAGGTTGAGGTCACGAGTTCGAGCCTCGTGTGTCGCTCCAAATTAATATCACATTTACACGGTGATATGGCATATGAGAAACCTTGCCAAGGTTGAGGTCACGCCTTAAACCTTGAAGATCGGGAGCCTCGTGTGTCGCTCCAAATAACTAAGCCCTAACAGTTATGTTAGGGCTTTTTAATTCAAACACTATGATCAAATTATCATGGTGAGTAAAAAATAATGGCGCCTTGGCAGAGTGGCTATGCAGCGGATTGCAAATCCGTGGACCTCGGTTCGACTCCGGGAGGCGCCTCCATTATTCTGTAAAATGCTTGAAAATTATTGCAAAAAAGTCCTAACAGCAATGTTAGGGCTTTTTTACGTCGGTATAAAATCGTTCGATTTTGAGACGGCTGTTTTAAGGCACGATAGCGAAGACAAGAGCGTCTTTGGGTTTTCCTTGGAATATGTATCGATTTCTTGCTATTCCTTCATCTAGCGCTCCACAGGCGAGTGCTAGTTTATGGCTGACGGTGTTCTCAGGATCGCAAATCAATTCTAAACGCGTCAGTTTTAATTGCTCAAAGCAGAACTGGATTAAAGCTTGCATGGCTTCTTTGGCATAACCACACTGTTGAAAATTATCACACACCCAATAGCCGAGACTACCAAGGTTAAACCCTACTCTTTGGTCGGTTAATGCTGCCATACCAATAAACTGGTCGGTTTCTTTATCAAAGATGCCAAAGCCATACGCGAGGTTTTTTACCCAGTTTAATCGGGTGCAGGTTAAGAATTTTTGCGCTTCATGCAAGCTGAAATCAGCATGACACCAATCAAGCCAAGGATACAAAGACGCAGAGCTTTGAATGGCAGTGGCGAAAAGGTTAGCTTGTTGAATATCAATCAATCTTAAAGTCAGGCGTGCAGTGCTAAGTGAGAAGTCTGGAGTCATGATCTGGATATTAAAACGTGTTGTCTTGGCATAAAAAAAGAGGCTCATCAGAGCCTCTTAGCGAGATTATCTTGCTTTGCTTACTTTGATTATCATACCTAAATATGGATTATCAAGGTAGTGCGTCTCACCACTGCGCATTTGGCGTTTTTGCTGCATGCGGTAGCTGTTTAAGAAATCTTTTACTTCAGTCTTAGGTTTAATCGGTTCAAGATTGCCGACCTGAACTTCTGCATCATCGTCGTTATCATCAGAAGCGGTATCGGTGACGGCATCTTGTAGCACTACTTCATGTTGGCCTGGGATCTTTAAATCTAAGTTGGTTTTAACATATAAGTAATGCTGAACGTAGACTTGCATGGTTCCATCAAGTTCGTTAACCGGACCTTTGGCAAGGGCTGGTGGCACGGTGCCGTCTGGTGACTCATCTTTAATTTGAGACAAAGAGCGTCCGTCATTAGCAAAGGTGCCAGAAAAATCTTGTCCAGCTTGAATATGGAAGATTGGTGCACGGCTAGGTCCACGGTCGGTTTGACGCCATGCAACGTGCACTAATGGTTTAAAACCGGCGTGACGATCTAATGCTTGATATTGTTTATTTAGGCGATAGTAGCCACTTGGAAGTAAAAAAGCGCCATTAGATGACATCATCTTTTTGTCACGGTAAGAAAATGAACGATCAAAGTCGATAGGCTCAATCGAACTTGGCCATGCTTCATTCACTTGTGATGGCTCAACATTGCGTTTAAAAATAATCACTTCGATATCAAATGATCGTGCAAAGGTTGGTACTGAAACAAAAACCAATAGAAGTAGGATCAGCTTTTTCATTGTTGCTCCGTTATAAAAGATACGCCTGAAAATAAGAGTATCTTTGTTAATTTAATAATTATTGTTTATTTTTGTGCTTTAGGCAGTTGGTTTTGCTTAAACTGCATTAATAAATCATTTATAAAAGCGATACGGTCACGTCTATCTGCTAATGGTACAGTAAACTTGAACTTTGTTGGGCCTTCCATACCATATTTTTTTGGTTCGGATTGCAGCAATTTGACCAAAAATAGTGGGTTAATATCCGCAGTTGGTGAAAACTCGATGTAACCGCCTTTTTCATGACCTTCAATTTTTTTCGCTTTTATCTGCGCGGCTTGCAATTTCATTTCGCCGATCACCAGTAAATTTTTCGTCGCATCGGGTAGTGTACCAAAACGGTCAATCAGTTCTACTTTCATTTCAGCCAATTCATTTTCGTTGTTCACACTGGCAATACGCTTATACATGGATAAACGCGTATTGATGTCAGGAATATAATCATCGGGCAGTAAAGCTGGTAGGCGCAATTCTACCTCAGTTTGTTGGCGTAAAAGTTCATCTAATGACAATTCTTTGCCTTGTTTTAAGGCTTCGACCGCTTGTTCGAGCATTTCCATATACAAAGAAAAACCCACCGATTGAATTTGACCACTTTGATCGTCACCCAATAATTCACCCGCGCCACGAATTTCCAGATCGTGTGTGGCCAAAGTAAAGCCTGCCCCAAGATCTTCAAGAGAAGCAATCGCATCCAAACGCTTCACCGCATCTTTGCTTAATGCTTTAGGATGAGGGGTGAGTAAATAAGCGTAGGCTTGATGATGAGAACGACCGACACGACCACGGAGTTGATGCAATTGAGCAAGGCCCAGTTTATCGGCCCGATCCATAATGATGGTGTTGGCGGTTGGGACATCGATACCGGTTTCAATGATGGTGGTACAGACTAAGAGATTAAAACGCTGATGGTAGAAATCATTCATTATGCCTTCTAGTTCACGCTCTCGCATTTGCCCATGAGCGGTAGTCACACGCGCTTCAGGGATCAATTTGGCCAGATCTTCGGCCACTTTATCTATGGTATCCACTTGATTGTGTAAGAAATACACTTGGCCACCACGCATGACTTCGCGTAGAACCGCCTCACGGATCACCGCGTCATCATTTTGACGAACAAAAGTTTTAATCGCTAAACGACGAGCTGGCGGGGTGGCGATGATGGACAGATCACGCATACCGCTCATCGCCATATTTAAGGTTCTTGGAATTGGGGTGGCGGTTAAGGTCAAAATATCGACATCGGCGCGCATTGCTTTCATTTTTTCTTTTTGACGCACCCCAAAGCGATGCTCTTCATCCACTACTAATAAACCTAAATCACCAAACTTGATATCATCTTGCAGCAGTTTATGCGTGCCGATGATAATGTCGACTTTGCCTTCAGCCAGATCCGCTAAGATCTGCTTTTGCTCTTTGGCTGATTTAAAGCGCGATAACACTTCCACACGTACTGGGAGATTGGCAAAGCGGTCACGGAAGTTTTCAAAATGCTGCTGTGCTAACAAGGTGGTCGGAACTAATACCGCCACTTGTTTGTTGTTATCCACCGCTAGGAATGTGGCGCGCATGGCAACTTCTGTTTTACCAAAACCTACATCACCACACACCAGTCGGTCCATCGCTTTAGCTTGGCACATATCCGACAAGACGGCGTTAATCGCCATATCTTGATCATCGGTTTCATCAAACGGGAAGGTGGCTTTAAAGTTGGCGTATTGTTCGCGGTCTTGAAGAAATTTAAAGCCTTTTTTGATTTCTCGTTTGGCGTAAATATCCAATAGTTCGGCGGCAACATCACGTACTTTTTCAGCGGCGCGTGTACGGGCTTTGTTCCACGCGTCACTGCCTAATTTATGCAATGGGGCGGTTTCTTCTGCGCCGCCAGAGTAACGGCTGATCAAATTAAGCGATGAAACGGGCACGTACAACTTGGCATTGTTTAAATATTCTAAGGTGACGTATTCAGTCAACATCCCGCCGGCTTCAAGGGTTTGCAGCCCAATATAACGGCCAATACCATGATCAAGATGCACCACAGGTTGGCCCGATTTTAGTTCAGCCAAATGGCGGATCACGGTATCGCTATTGACCGCTTTACGATCTTTTTTGCGGCGTTGGATCACCCGATCGCCTAATACGTCGCTTTCACAAATAAAGGCAAAGTTTGGTAGGCTAGCATCGCTGGATTGATGAATAAAACCGTGCTCAGTCGAGCCTAGTACTAAACAATAGGTGTCTTTATTGGTCAAAGCATCTTCGAGTGATTTGGCGGCTTTCGGGCGAACTTTACTGCTTTTCAGTAGCTCGTTTAACGCTTCGCGACGACCTTCCGATTCGACCGAAAAAATCACTTTTGCAGTGGCATTTTGTGATAAATCATTATTTTCAGACAAATAATGCTCTAAAAATTTACGCAGCTCTGCTAACGGCTCTTTTAACTGATGTTGCGCATGTAAATTCGGCAGGGCGCTGACATTGGCATTCACCCGTCCGGTTTTTTCTTGCAACGCTTCAATGCTCAGCGTGACTTGCGGCATGGCTTTGAAATGGCCAAATAGCTCATCTTTTTTCAGCCATAACTCATGCGGTTCAAGTAATGGACGTAATGGGTCGACTTTGCGTTGATCATAGCGATAATCGACATCGGTCAAAAAGGTATCGATCTGCGCTTCCAAATCACCGATAGTCAGCAATAAGGTGTTATCGGGCAGGTAGTCGAATAGGGAGTCAGTGTGATCAAAAAACAAAGGCTGCCAGTACTCAATACCACCCGGCCAAGTCGCTTTTGATACCTGCATATAGACAGATTCAGGTTCACGACGAGCTTCAAAACGTTGACGCCAGCGAATACGGAAATCTTCAATTGCGCTTTCTGTAGTTGGAAATTCATGCGCGGGCAGTAAACGGATCTCATTAATATCTTCAATGGTGCGCTGTGATTCGGCATCGAAGGTGCGAATGCTGTCGATCTCATCATCGAAAAAATCAATCCGGTAAGGATTATCACAACCCATTGGGAATAAATCGATGATCGAACCACGATGGGCATATTCGCCCGGAGCAAAGACCTGATCCACATGACGATAACCAGACTTTTCTAATTGCAGGCGCAGCTTTTCTAGCGAATATAAATCGCCATTTTTGACCATTAAGGTACTTTGTAGCAAATATTCTTGCGGAGATTGGCGTTGCAATAGGGTACTAATTGGGATGATCAATAAGCCTTGTTGCTGAGTTGGCAATTGATACAGTTGAGCAATACGATCGGAAATAATATCTTGGTGTGGCGAGAAATTATCGTATGGCAAGGTTTCCCAATCAGGAAATAGCGACACCGATTGTTGAGTAAATTGGCCGACTTCGTGTTGCAGTTTGATCGCCATTTGGTGATCGGGAACCGCTAATAAGGTGACGCCTGAATGCTGTTGAGTGTATTTGGCGATGGATAATGCCAGCGCGCCACCGACCAATTGGCCTAGGTGTTTTTTATCTCCCGCTTTGGTTGGCATTGGGATATTTACTAAAGCCATGGAGCCAATAGCAGAGTTTGACGAAGTCTTAGTCATAATTTTGATTGGGCTTTTTTGATTTAGGTCGAACCAGAATAAATATCTGGCTTGAATAATCATTTGATTATCGTCATGTGGCGTAACTAATCAAGTATATCCAACAAATTGAGGTTATTTTCTTGCCAAGTTTAGTTGAAGTGGCAATAGCAATAGCAATAGCAATAGCAGAAGTGGCCACTTTGTGCTTTCGCCACATTTTACCTTTCATCGTTGTCTGGTTAATCTCTCCTCAATCATTTGGTTATCGGTCAATCGAAATGCATCAAATACGCTTAATTGACAATAAAACATTCAAAATGACCAAAAAGTGACGTTTGAGTTATCGAATATTGGTAAATCCATGTCACAATCGTTATTCTTTGTTTTCTTTCTTGTTTGTAGGATCTTTTCTCATGTTTCATCCTGTCTCGGCCTTTATTGGATTACGTTATTTACGAGGTCGTTCCGGTGATAAATTCAGCCGTTTTGTGTCTTATATGTCCACCGCTGGGATTTCTATCGGCGTGTTGTCTTTAGTCACGGTCTTGTCGGTTATGAATGGCTTTGAAGGGCAGTTAAAACAAAAAATCCTTGGCGTATTACCACAAGCAGTGGTGAGTCAAGCCGATGGTAAAACCCAGTTTGATTCCCAGAAACCGCCCGCATTTTTAAGCAAAATCCCCAATGTTGAACAGATCTCGCCAGTGGTGCGCAGTGAAGCGATTATTCAAAGTGCTTCGCGTTTAAGTGCGGGATTGATGGTTGGGATTGAACCTAAGTCATCCGATCCGATCGCCGAGCGCATGATGATGGGGCAGATCTCAGAATTGCAATCGGGTACTTATCGCGTTTTTCTCGGTCATACCCTAGCCAGAACCTTAAATGTTACTTTGGGCGATAAAGTCCGCTTGATGGTCACTGAAGCCAGTCAATTTACCCCGTTAGGCCGTATACCGAGCCAACGTAACTTTACCGTGGCAGGAATTTTTAATACCGGCTCTGATGTCGATGCGATGTTGATGGTGACCAATATTGAAGATGCAGGCCGTTTGCTGCGTTATTCTCCTAATACTATTTCAGGCTGGCGTTTATTTTTTGATGACCCGTTTATTGTGTCAGATTTAGCCCAAAAACCGTTACCGACTGGTTGGCATTGGTCTGATTGGCGCGAGCAGCGCGGAGAATTATTTCAAGCGGTGAGAATGGAAAAAAATATGATGGGTTTAATGTTAGGGCTGATCATCGCAGTGGCAGCATTTAACATTATCTCAGCCTTGATCATGGTGGTGATGGAGAAGCAATCTGAAGTCGCGATCCTAAAAACACAAGGCATGACTAATCATAAAATTCTCGCCATTTTTATGGTGCAAGGGGCGAGCAGCGGTGTGATCGGCGCGTTGGTTGGTGGCGCTCTTGGTACACTATTGGCGTCACACCTCAATCAAGTGATGAACACGGTCGGTTTATCTCTCTTTGGCGGTGGCATGCTGCTGCCCGTCGTTATCGAACCGATGCAAATTGGACTGGTGATCTTTATGGCGATCATGCTGAGTTTGTTAGCCACCTTATTTCCTTCTTATCGCGCAGCGTCAGTCAAACCGGCTGAAGCGTTACGTTACGAATAAAAACCTTGTCGATACTTATCGTCATGCTGCTGAGTTTAAGTAGCTGTTAAAAAATAGAGTAGTCATTATGAAACCGTTAGTCAGTAGCCCTTTATTAAGCAGTCCTTTGTTAAGTTGCAGTAATATCTGCAAAACCTACAAAGAAGGTAGCCTTGAGACTGAAGTGCTTAAAGGTGTGAGTCTTGAAATTCATCAAGCCGATTTCTTGGCAATTGTCGGGTCATCGGGCTCGGGAAAAAGTACTTTATTGCATATCTTAGGCGCGTTAGACAACGCAAGCCAAGGCGATGTGACCTTATTAGATCAATCTTTACTCCGCCTTTCTGCCAACAAACAAGCTAAGTTACGCAATCAGCATATTGGCTTTGTGTATCAGTTCCACCATTTGCTCGCCGATTTTACCGCGCTGGAAAATGTGTCGATGCCTTTATTGATTGGTGGCATTAAACCGGTGCAAGCGAAACAGATGGCCACCGAAGTATTAGAAAAAGTCGGCTTAGCTCATCGATTAGAACATCGACCTTCAGAGTTATCGGGTGGGGAAAGACAACGTGTGGCGATAGCGCGTGCGTTAGTTAATAAACCAGATTTGGTGTTGGCGGATGAACCAACCGGTAACCTAGATCAAAATACTGCCTTGGGCATTTATGATTTGATGCGCCAGTTAAATCAAGATTTTGGCACTGCGTTTTTGGTGGTGACTCATGATAACGATCTGGCGCAAAAAATGGACAAACAATTTACCATGCAAGATGGCATTTTAGATTGGCACTCTCCAATCAATAATGCAGCAAGGAATAGTGCTGTAAGCGATCTCGTTTCGACTACGGTAGGTGAATAACCATGTTGTTATCTCTTTTTATTGGCCGAAAATTTAGCCGCGCTAAAGAGCGTAATAAGTTAGTGTCATTCATCTCATTGTCGTCAACCTTAGGCATTGCAGTTGGCGTTGCCGTGATCATCATTGGTTTATCGGCCATGAATGGCTTTGAGCGCGAATTAGAAAATCGAGTATTGTCGGTGATCCCTCAAGCTGAAATTGAAGGAGTGCGAGGTCCTATCGAGGATTGGCAGCAGGTGGTCAACATTGCCACTAAAAATAAACAAGTGAAAGCCGCCGCGCCTTATGTGCGTTTTACGGCGTTAGTTGAGCGTGGAAGTAAATTAAAAGCGGTAGAAGTGCGTGCAGTAGATGCCGATTATGAGCGCGCAGTATCTCAACTGTCTCGCTATGTTGAAGGCAATGCATGGCAAAACTTTCGCCCAGATCAAAAGCAAATCATTTTAGGCAAAGGTGTTGCCGATCAACTTAAAGTGAAAGTGGGGGATTCGGTTTCAGTGTTGATCCCGCCCACTCATGTTCAGCAAAGAGGCGGCAGTGTGGCTCAATTAAGCACGCCTAAAAGAGTTCGTCTCACCGTGGCAGGATTACTCAACCTGGGTGGACAAATTGACCATGGTTTGGTGATGGTGCCGTTACAAGATGGTCAGCAATACATGAAAATAGGTGACGGTGTCACGGGTGTGTCGTTAAAAGTTGATGATGTCTTTAACGCTGATACCATTGTGCGCCAAGTAGGTAGTCAACTGCCGGTTTACGCTTATTTAAAAAGCTGGAAAGAAAAATACGGCTTTTTGCATCACGATATTTTAATGGTGCGCAGTATTATGTATCTGGTGATGGTGTTAGTGATTGGGGTGGCGAGTTTTAATATTGTCTCAACCTTGATGATGGCTGTTAAAGATCGCGCTTCGGATATTGCGATTTTGCGCACCATGGGTGCCAGTGACGGTTTGATAAAGCGGATCTTTATTTGGTATGGCGTGTTATCTGGCGTGTTGGGCAGTATTGTTGGCAGTGTGTTTGGGGTATTGGTGGCATTGAACTTAACGCCATTGATCAAAGGCTTAGAAAGCTTACTTGGCCATCAGTTCTTATCGGGTGATATCTATTTTATCGATTTCTTACCATCACAGGTAGTGTGGTCAGATGTGATGTTGGTTTCCGGCACCGCGATAACATTAAGTTTATTAGCGACTTGGTATCCCGCTTCGCGCGCCAGTAATCTTAATCCTGCGACAGTGCTGAGTGCGAAATAGTGATAAGAATTATCTAATAACAATTCCAAGATGCAATGATCTATTAAGGCAGGATACGCAGAAAAGTATCAAAGGCCATGGACGTGCTTTATCAAGCGCCCAAGGATGGGACAGCGTATTCAAATTGATCAAATATTAAATGGAATTGGAATGACTTAGTTCCGTCTTTGTCTCAAAAAAAGAGTGCTATCAGTTTGGTTCATTAAGAACGTTAACTGGATAGCACTTTTTTTTATGTTTTCAATTTATTGTTGAGCGGCAGACTACACTGATATCGGATGTTGGATTGCGGTATACATGCGTGTGGGTACCCGAGTTAGCGTAAACGTCGCTTTTGCCAACTGCGCACCACCGAATAACGCCATAAGCCTTTAATGCCGAAGTAACCAACAAATGACAATACCGCGCCACAAACAAAACAACCTAGTAATAACGGTGGCCCAATAGTGTGGATTTGTTCAACAAAAAAGCTCCACGATAATTCAAAATGAAAACTTTGCGGCGGGGTGTGGATGATCCAAGTGCCAATTCGATAAGCAAAATAAAATAATATCGGCATAGTCAGCGGATTACTGATCCAAACTAAAGCGACCGAGAGTGGCAGATTAACCCCACACATAATAGCAGCGCCGGCAGCCATGATCATTTGGCTTGGCAAAGGGACAAAAGCAATAAACAGTCCAACCGCAAACGCACCGGCAGCGGAGCGACGATTCAAACACCATAAGTTTGGGTTATACAATACATTGCCAAATATCTTTAAGGCTTTTTGGCGTTTGATCGTTTCATGATCGGGCATGAAACGTTTAATTAATTTTTTTGGCATAAGTCAGGATGGCTCATATTAATCGCAATTGGAATTGGCTCTGTTTTATTCTCACTGTCGCAAGTGGCGCGTTGTGGCCATGGATGCCGACAGGATTCTGGCTAGTGCCTATTGTGTTTCTTTTTATCATTATCAGCCTCGTCCACTCGTTTAAGTGGGGGCGTGGCATCATTCTCGGTTGCTTGATTGTGGTACTGCAAGCAAATTACTTTAGTTTAATGACACACACACTGTTTCAAAGCGGTGAGAATATTAGCATAAAAGGTCAGATTACCGACTTTTTTAAACCACAAGAACATGGTGGCAGGCTAATTCTTCGTGTCGAGCAAATTAATCAGCAACAACTCGCGTGGTGGTCATCGCCTAAGATTAACGTATTTTTACCGCAAACTCCTACCAGTTTAATGATTAATTCGAGTCCACAGCTTGGAGAGCAGTGGCAATTTAAACTAAAGGTTAAACCTATTATAGGACGTTTAAATCAAGCGGGCTTTGATAGTGAACAGTATTACGTTGCGAATGGTTGGCATGCCAAAGCGGTTGTGGATGCGAGTCACGCCGAAAATAAGCGGCTTAAAGATAGCGGATTACTGCGTAATACGCTGCATAAACGTGTGAAATCAATGATTACAGATTTGGCGAGTCAGCCTTATTTATTAGCATTAAGTTTTGGTGATCGCTCGTTAATGTCTACGCAAGATTGGCAATGGTTAAGAGATAGCGGTTTATCCCATTTAATGGCGATCTCAGGTTTGCATATCGGGCTGGCATTTTTTATTGGCTGGTGGCTCGGCAAGCGAGTGATGAGTATCATGCTGATGTTGAGCCGCTTTGATCGTTTAGCGGCAGTTATTCCTTACCTTTTTGCAATTTGTTGCGCTGGCAGTTATGCCTATTTAGCCGGTTTTTCATTGCCAACCGAGCGAGCTTTTATTTTTGGTTTATGTTTTTTATTACGTCATTTCTTACACGCACATTGGTCGTTATGGCAAGTGCTGCTGTATTCTTTAGCCATCATTCTTATTATCCAACCTTTTGCGGTTTTACTCGCCAGTTTTTGGTTGTCTTTTAGCGCTGTGATCGTAATTTATCTCTGTTCGTGGTTTTGGCTCAAAGCTCAGAGTACTCGCTATGTATGGGCAGTCAAAATGATCAATATCGCGCTGCTCCAATGTGGTTTATTTATTGGTTTAATGGCGATCACGATATTTATTTTTGGCGGTTTTAGTTGGGTATCGCCAATGGTTAATATTGTGATCATACCTTGGGTCAGTTTATGTACTGTTCCGCTCATTTTTATGGCGCTAGTGATGAGTGCTTTAGTCGAAGTTGGCGTGCCGTTGCAGTGGGGAACATCCTTATGGCAATGGGCCGATTGGAGCCTGTCGTGGGTAATAATGGTAATGCAGTGGGTACAAGGAAGTTGGCTGCTGGTATCAGAACTCTGGGCTTACGGCGCATTAATTTTGATGATGTCTCTGCTGATGAGCCACTATTGTGGTTGGTACCGTAGCGCAGTGGTATTTATGGTGTTGTTTGTTGCCGCCTACTTTGGGACGCGGCCAGCCCCTAAATGGCAAGTGGAAATCTTAGATGTTGGACAAGGTCTGGCGATTTTGATTGGTCAGCAAGATAAATGGTTATTATATGATACCGGTAATAAATGGCAGGGCGGCAGTATGGCGCAATCGGTCATTCTTCCTATATTGCGACAACAAGGCATAAGTCAATTAGACGGTTTTATTGTCAGTCATTTTGATTCCGATCATGCGGGTGGACGCGATATTATCGAGCAACAACTTCAACCCAAATGGCAACGAAGTAGTCAACAATTAACCGGATATTTACCTTGTGTGGCAGGAGAAGTTTGGCAGTGGAAAGACCTAACTTTTAATGCGATTTGGCCGCCTCGTTTAGTGAATCGAGCCTACAATCCTCATTCTTGTGTGATCCAAATAACCGATGGTCAATATAGCGTGTTATTAACCGGAGATATCGACGCGATTGCTGAAATGATCATGGCAAGAAAACACTATCCTTGGCATTCAAAATTAAAATCAGACGTAATGATTGTGCCGCATCATGGCAGTAAAACGTCGTCAACCGCTTCTTTTGTGCAACAAGTGAATCCCGAGATCGCGATTGCCTCTTTGGCACGCAATAATCAATGGGGTTTACCCAATGCTTTAGTGAAGCAGCAATATCAAAAACTCGCGGCAAAATGGCTCGATACAGGTGAACAAGGACAGATAAGTTTGCGTTTTAATGCCAACAATTGGTCTGTTCGCTCATTAAGACAGCAGCAATATTCGCCTTGGTATAGGCAGATTGTGCGTAAGGGGTTAGAATGACAGTAATTGTCTAATAAATTATAAGCCGATATGACTAAGAAAAAAGACGCGCCATTACAAAACGATGAAACGACTTTCCAAACCTTTAAAAAATTATGGCCGATGGTCAGCATTTATAAAGCCGGTTTGATTGTGGCAAGTATTGCACTGGTGATTAATGCCGCCAGTGATACTTACATGGTGTCATTATTGAAACCGCTGCTCGATGAGGGTTTTGGTAAAGCAGATTCCAATTTCTTAAAGATCCTGCCATTTATTGTTATGGGCATGATGATTGTGCGTGGCTTGAGCGGCTTTGTGTCGACTTATTGCTTAAGTTGGGTATCGGGCAACGTGGTGATGCAAATGCGTCGCAGATTGTTTAATCATTTTATGCAAATGCCAGTCAGCTATTTCGATAAAGAATCAACCGGTTCATTATTATCGCGCATTACTTATGATTCTGAGCAAGTCGCCTCGGCCACCAGTAAAGCACTGGTCAGTATTGTGCGTGAAGGCGCCAGTATTATCGGTTTGTTGTTCTTAATGTTTTATAACAGCTGGCAGTTATCGCTAGTATTAATTGCTGTCGCGCCCGTGGTGGCGTGGGCGATTGGTATTGTTTCGAAGCGTTTTCGTAAGATCAGTAAAAACATGCAGAACATGATGGGTAACGTGACGTCATCTGCCGAGCAAATGTTAAAAGGTCATAAAGTTGTCTTAAGCTATGGCGGCCAAAGCGTTGAAAAAGAACGTTTTGATAAAGTCAGTAACAACATGCGTCAGCAATCAATGAAAATGGTGTCAGCGCAAGCCGCCGCCAACCCAATCATTCAAGTGATTGCCTCTATTGCACTCGTCGTGGTGTTATATCTTGCCAGTATTGATTCGATTAAAGATCAGCTAACTCCTGGTACTTTCTCTGTGATTTTCTCGGCCATGTTTGCCTTAATGCGTCCATTAAAATCTTTAACCAACGTAACGTCTGATTTCCAAAAAGGTATGGCAGCTTGTCAGACTTTATTTGGTCTGATGGAGATGCAAGCAGAAGTCGATAACGGTAAATTTGAAAAACCAAAAGCGGTGGGTGACATTAAAGTTAAAGATGTGACGTTCTGCTACCCAACCAAAGATACGCCGGCGCTGCGTAATGTCAGCTTTGATCTACCCGCCGGTAAAACAGTGGCATTGGTGGGGCGTTCGGGCTCGGGTAAAAGTACCATCGCCAATTTATTTACCCGTTTTTATGATGTCAATGAAGGTGAAATTTTCTTAGATAATACTGAATTGCGTGATTATACCTTGTCTAATTTGCGCACTCAGTTTGCTTTGGTTTCACAAAATGTGCATTTATTTAATGACACTATTGCTCATAACATTGCTTATGCCGCGCAAGATCAATACAGCATCGAGCAGATTAAGCATGCCGCAACCCTAGCGCATGCAACCGAATTTATCGAAGCGATGGATAACGGTTTTGATACCATGATCGGTGAAAATGGAGTTAGCCTTTCTGGTGGTCAACGTCAACGTTTAGCCATTGCGCGTGCGTTATTGCGCGACTCGCCTGTGCTTATTTTAGATGAAGCGACTTCTGCGCTGGATACAGAGTCCGAGCGTGCGATTCAAGCTGCGCTGGATGAACTGCAAAAGAATAAAACGGTATTGGTGATCGCGCACCGTTTATCGACCATTGAAAGTGCTGATGAGATCTTAGTGGTGGATGAAGGTGAAATTATTGAACGTGGTGATCATGCGCAATTGATTGAAAAAAATGGTGCTTATGCTCAATTACACCGTATTCAATTTGGTGAATAATAAACGCCGGCATGGCAATTTAGCGAATGGATGGCGCATAAGATGATCGAAAAAATTTGGTTTGAGCGCCATTGGCTGGGTTGGCTGTTGTCACCGCTTTTGTGGCCATTAAGTCGTGTATTTAAATGGATAAGCGAACGTCGTCGTCAGCAATATCAATCCAATGCGAAAGCCAGTTACCGCGCTAAAGTGCCCGTGATTGTCGTGGGAAACATTACCGCCGGTGGTAATGGTAAAACGCCGGTTGTGATTTGGCTGGTGGAAACGCTGCTCGAATTAGGCTTTAAACCGGGCGTGGTGTCACGTGGTTATGGCGGTAAAGCGCCGCAGTATCCCTTTATGGTGCAGCAAGAGTCAACTCCCGCACAATCGGGTGATGAGCCTTTACTGATCAAGCGTCGCACGGGAGTGGCGGTGGTGGTCGATCCTATTCGCAGCCAAGCAGTACAAGCATTGGAAGCGCAAGGGGTCGATATTATTGTGACCGATGATGGTTTGCAGCATTATGCCTTGCAACGTGATATTGAATTTATTGTTATTGATGGTCAAAGACGTTTTGGCAATCAACAATTTATCCCATTTGGTCCTTTGCGCGAAGGCTTAGAGCGTTTATCGCAAGTGGACTTTTTGATAACGAATGGTGGTCAAGCGCAAAATCAAGAAATTGAAATGAGTTTGCAACCTAGCATGGCCATCAATTTAAAAACCGGTGATAAAAAATCGGTCAGTGACTTAACGCGTTTGGTTGCTTTTGCTGGTATTGGTCATCCTCCTCGATTTTTTAATACCCTGAGCGAGCTTAACGCTGCGGTGATCAAGACCCAAGGTTTTGCCGACCATCAAGATTTCGAACAAGCTGAACTTGATGCACTGGCAAAACAAGGCGATCACCTCATTATGACTGAAAAAGATGCGGTAAAATGTCACCAGTTTGCCCAAGATAATTGGTGGTACTTGCCGGTGTCTGCCAAGATCAGCGACCAGAACAAACAACATATTATTCAAAAAATTATTAAGGTAAAAAGCGGTTATGGATCATAGATTACTTGAGATTGTGGCGTGCCCTGTGTGTAAAGGCAAAGTGGTACTGGATAAAGAGAAACAAGAACTGATTTGTAAGTTTGATCGTCTTGCTTACCCGATTAAAGATGGCATTCCTATGATGCTTGAAGTGGAAGCTCGTAAGATGGGAATGGACGAGGGTCGATAATGTCTTTTACGGTTGTTATTCCTTCTCGCTATCAATCTTCGCGCTTGCCGGGTAAGCCTCTAGCCGATATTGGCGGAAAACCTATGGTGCAATGGGTGTACGATCAGGCAATGCAATCTGGCGCTGAGCGTGTGATTGTGGCAACTGATGATGCACGGATTAAATCGGTGGTGGAGAGTTTTGGTGGTGAAGTGTGTATGACCTCGCCCGATCATCAATCCGGCACGGAACGTTTAGCCGAAGTGATCGAAAAAATGGCGATTGCCGATGATCATATTATCGTCAATGTGCAAGGTGACGAACCTTTGATCCCGCCAAGCATTATTAAGCAGGTGGCGCATAATTTAGCCAATAGCATTACGCCAATGGCAACATTAGCGGTTGAAATTGATCATGAAAGTGAAGTGTTTAACCCCAATGCAGTCAAAGTGGTGACCGATCAAAATGGTTATGCTTTGTATTTTAGCCGCGCCTCTATTCCATGGGATCGTGATGCGTGGGCAACCGAGCCTAAAACGATTGTCCATCCATTAATGCGCCATATCGGAATTTACGCTTATCGTGCTGGCTTTATTAATACTTACATTG
This sequence comes from Vibrio algicola, assembly GCF_009601765.2. Lineage (NCBI taxonomy): Bacteria > Pseudomonadati > Pseudomonadota > Gammaproteobacteria > Vibrionales > Vibrionaceae > Vibrio > Vibrio algicola. Next base: position 1,428,764 of record NZ_CP045699.1, on the reverse strand, counting down.
GTTGGCAGCCAAGTGCGCTTGAACAGATTGAATCATTAGAGCAACTGCGCGTGCTTTGGTATGGTGAGAAAATTCATGTTGCAGTGGCAAAAGAAGCGCCAGCAGCAGGGGTTGATACTCCAGAAGATTTGGAAGTGGTGCGACAGATCATTGCACAAAGGTAAGTGTGAGCGCTCGTTGTTGTACGGTATTTAAGCAATAAAAAAGCTCAGTTCGGTATTCTCTTTCTCGTTGAAAGAAGATAAGAACTGAGCTTTTTTGTGTTGCTATTATTTATTTACGCGGTAGTTTTGCTTCATTTTCAATACCATGTTAACCAAGAAGAACAGTACTGGGACTTCAATTAGTGGTCCAATTACACCCGCAAATGCTTGGTCAGAATTAATCCCAAACACGGCAATCGATACCGCAATGGCCAATTCAAAGTTATTACCGGTCTCGGTATAGGCGATAGAGGCATTTTTATCAAAATCGATACCGAGCTTTTTACCAATAAAGAAACTGCTAAAGAACATCACTACAAAATAAATCGTCAACGGAATCGCAATTAAAACCACATCCATTGGTAATTCAAACATCATTTCGCCTTTTAGGCTAAACATCAATACGATGGTCGCCAGCAACGCAATAAGCGTAATGGGTGAAATGCGCGGAATAAATACTTGGGTATACCATTGTTCTCCTTTCGCGGCGACAAGCCATTTACGGGGCTTTGTTGCGTAATTCGATGGAACTAAATGTGAAACTGACGATCAGATCGTTTACTCCCCACTAAACCATCGATATTCATACCAAAACCTCGTTATAAGACCAAAAACTGGAAGTTATATAATCAATCACTGATTAAACGTGGTTCACTGACTTTCTGGATTGATGAAGAAGCTATCCAAGAATGGAAAGAAGCTAAACAAGGGGTGCGTGGTAGACCTCGTATTTTCAGTGATTTAGCAATAACAACAGCGCTTATGGTAAAACGTATATTTTCAATGCCCTTAAGGGCATTGCAGGGATTTATTGATTCTGTATTTCAACATTGCTAATGTCCCGCTCACTTGCCCCCATTATTCTTGTATTAGTCGTAGGGCTAAAGAGGTTGAAGTCTCATTCAAAACGAAAGCTCGTGGCACGATACTCGACAATGCTATGAAGCCTTCGTATCAAAAAAGCCACCCCACTTGTGCCCCCAAGACTTGGTGCAGTCTTTTGGGAAAAGGGACATCCGCGAAATTTATCCGTCGGGTTTCAACAGTTTTATGGTTCTAATAAGCAGTGGAAAACACGGTTTGGGTATCATAAAAGGTCAATTTCAGAAACGGCAATGCATCGAGTGAAAAAGCTATTGGGCGGAACACTCAGCTTAAGAAATTATAATGCCCAAGTTGGAGAAGCTTACGCAATGATCAAAGCTTTAAATAAACTAACAGGGCTAGGTATGCCTAAAACTTACCGAATTGATTGAAATAATACCATTCTAGTGTTGTCACCTCTAAATTTGAATTACGCAACAAAGCTTTGTTAAAGTGAAAAAGATAATTGCAGAGAGAGGTAGGGTTTAGCCTATGAGAAATAACAAAAAACGCCAGCAATCTCAGCTAGCGTTGTCGATGTGAACGTTATTAATAAGCTACAGAAGAAGCCTAGAACGGCTGCCGAGTTCGATTTGGTTTCTTACCTGAGCTCGATGGTTGACTGGCATTCGGCTTCTTTGTCCGATTCGGTTTGTTCGAATTGGATGGGGTGGTTTTACCTTTTGCCTTAGCTTGTCCACCGTTCGCTTGCTCGGAGCGAGCTTGATGGGGCTTAGTGCTAGAAGAATGGTTGCCGTTATTTTTCGGGTTGCGATTTTTATTGTCGCCTGACTTCTGTTTTCGGCTATTTTCGTTGCGAGGATCTTCTTTACGAATATCCGGCTGACCACCATCATTTTTACTGGTGAAATTGGTGTGCTTGGTAGCAAAACGCTTAGCACCATGACGACCGGTTTGACGACGTTGCGCCGGTGTTAAGGTATTGGCCGCATCTTCAGCAGGGATCAGGCAGCTTGGTTTATCCCCAATAAGATGCTTTTTACCCATATTGATCAATGCTTCACGAATAAGCGGCCAGTTGGCAGGATCGTGATAACGCAATAATGCTTTATGTAAACGGCGTTGACGCTCACCTTTTGCCACTACCACATCTTCGCGTTGTTTATACTTCACTTTTTTCAGTGGATTGGTTTCTGAGTAATACATCGAAGTGGCATTGCACATAGGCGATGGGTAGAAGTTTTGCACCTGATCACACTCGTAACTATTGCTCTTTAACCATAAGGCTAAATTCAACATATCTTCATCTTCTGCGCCAGGATGAGCGGAGATAAAATATGGGATCAAATATTGCTTCTTACCGGCCTCTTTGCTGTATTTCTCAAACATATCTTTAAAAGTGTCATACGCGCCCATGCCCGGCTTCATCATTTTATCTAATGGGCCTTTTTCGGTATGTTCTGGGGCAATTTTTAGGTAGCCACCGACATGGTGTGTCACCAATTCTTTGACATATTCAGGCGATTGGATCGCAAGATCGTAACGTACGCCAGAGGCAATCATCACTTTCTTAATACCCGGCACTTTGCGCGCCGCGCGATATAAATTAATGGTGTGCTGATGATCGGTATCGAGCTTATTACAAGTACCAGGGAAAACGCACGATGGACGGCGGCAGTTTGCTTCGGCCTTTGGATCGGAGCAGCCTAAACGATACATATTCGCGGTAGGGCCACCAAGATCGGAAATTGTGCCAGTAAAACCAGGAACTTTATCGCGGATTTCTTCTAACTCGGTCAAGATCGATTGTTGCGAACGGTTTTGAATAATACGCCCTTCATGCTCGGTAATGGAGCAGAATGAACAACCACCAAAGCAACCGCGCATAATATTAACCGAGGTTTTGATCATGTCGTAAGCTGGGATCTTCGCTTTACCATACATAGGGTGCGGAATACGGGCATAAGGCAGACCAAACACAAAGTCCATTTCTTCAGTGGAAAGCGGAATAGGGGCTTGGTTAACCCATAACTCACGGTCACCATGTTTTTGAATTAGCGCACGACCAGAGTAAGGATTGGTTTCAAGGTGCATAACGCGAGTGGCATGCGCGTATAAAATACGGTCGTTATTCAGCTTTTCGAAAGGAGGTAGACGAACTGCGGTGGTTTTTGAATCGTGACGAGGTGTGCGATCCAATTTAATGTTCGCAGGTTGCATCTCAACCACTTGGGTTTTGGCCGCATCTTCTGCTTGTTGATCTTTTGATTGGGTGTCGCAGTTGCTTTCGACTTCATAAGGGTTGATCGGTACAAAGACGGCTTTGCTTGGTTTTTCAATTCGTGAAGAATCGATCACAGTGTAGCCTTCCGGTTCAGCGGCAATATTGATCGCAGTACCACGAATATTGGTCATGTCTGCAACCAGTTCATTGTTGGCAAGGCGATGCGCCACTTCAACTAAGGCGCGTTCCGCATTACCAAATAATAAAATATCGGCTTTGGCATCAAATAATACCGAACGGCGGACTTTATCTGACCAATAATCATAATGGGCGATGCGGCGTAAACTGGCTTCAATTCCGCCTAAAATAATCGGGGTGCCTTTGTAGGCTTCACGACAACGTTGCGAATAGACTAACACTGCGCGATCGGGGCGTTTGCCACCTTCGTTATTAGGAGTGTAAGCATCATCGTGACGTAGTTTGCGATCTGCGGTGTAGCGGTTGATCATCGAATCCATGTTACCGGCGGTGATACCAAAAAATAAATTCGGTTTGCCTAAGGTCATAAAATCGTTTTTATTGTCCCATTTCGGCTGGGCAATGATCCCCACTCGAAAGCCTTGAGATTCCAATAAACGGCCGATCACTGCCATACCAAAACTTGGGTGATCGACATAAGCATCACCGGTTACAATAATAATGTCACAGCTATCCCAACCAAGGGCGTCCATTTCTTTTCGACTGGTCGGTAAGAGAGGCGCTGGGCCAAAGCACTCGGCCCAATACTTAGGATATTGGTCGATAGGGGTTGGCTTCGATGAGAGTTGGATGTCGCTGTACATAAATTGACCTCTGATTTGGGATGCCAAAGTATACAGATTTCGTACTGAAACGACTAGTAGAAAGTAAAACTATTTTATCGTGATAGCCTCATTTTATAAGGGGTTAAGTCGGTATTCTGATAACTTAGTTAGCCTTTTTATTCTGCCAAATAAGCGTAAATTTTAAACGCTCTCTTTGTGGTATTTATAAGATATTACACAAGATTTTAAACCATAAATTTGCTAATATTCGCGTCATAAAAATAATGAAAACTGGAAGCTTTACTTTACTATGTATACTTATTTACTTAGCGTGATCCCCCCAATGCTGCTTGGCGCTCAAGTGGTTTTACTGGTTATTTTACTCAAAGGGGATATTTGCCCAGGACAGCGAGGTCGTATCCATAAGCAATTCCCCATTATTGCGGTTGCTTGGCTGGCGCTGGGGCTGTTGTATTGGCCGTTGGCATTGGTGGGGGCGCTTATTTTGTTCTTCTTCTCACAAGTCAAAGTGAAAAAAACACGCGATTCAGGACCGATTTGGTTGTTATATGTTGCGATCGCGGTGGCCGCATTCTTCAATATCCAACTTATATTAGGCGGCGATTGGGGCAATATGCTGTTTATGCTGGTGGCAATGGTGACACTCGGCGCAAGTTTGAGTCATGTGTTCTTACTGCTCGCTCGTTCACGCTTGCAAGCTTTTCATCGTTTATTGCCTGTGGTGGCGATCATTGGCGCGATGTTAGTCAGCATTGTGGTTTTATTGCAAAGCTCTCAATACAGCATCGCTTATATGCATGACATTACCTTGCCACTTATCGTGTGTTTTGTTTCTTTGATTGTCAGCGTGGTGTTTTCAAGTTGGCATTTGTTTACCCAAAAAACTATTCAAAAGACGCAACCTATTTGTGGCTTTATTGTGTCGTTTTCAGCCTTGGTTGGCTTTAGTTCATTATTGTTTCAATTTTAACCTGACTGAAAAGATCACAGAAAATTTATCGCGCACGGTCTATGCTTATTGCTAGATGTCCCGACATAAGCGACATCCTTTGATTTGATAAGCAGGAGCGTGACGATGGACTTAAGCAACGTAAAAAGAGTCGATAGTGTGATTTTACTGGGCATTGTGAACGAAAAATTACGCTTAGAATGCGACAGTTTTAATGAGTTGATCAGCATGTATGAAATGGACACTGAAGATCTGGTTGGTAAACTCGATATGCTAGGTTATCAGTATGATCCATTAACCAACCAGTTCAAAGCAAGATAAAACACATTCGATCAACCGCCCCTAAAAACTACGCCATCTTGATCCCATCTAAATGACTTTGGCACTGCTGCTTAGCGGTGCTAAAGAATGCGTCTAAATAACGTTTATCTTTTTCTGAATTTCTGACCGCGGCAAATAAACGTCGCCATAAGCCTTTATCATTTGGGGTATTGGAAATAAGCGGTTTGCTAGTAATTAATCCTTGGCGAGAAAACTCACTGATCGCCCAATTAGGCAGCGCCGCCACACCTAATCCAGCCGACACCATTTGCACCAACATTAAAGTATTGTCAGCCTGTTTCCACTTCGCAGGCTCAATTCCGGCAGGTTGGAGGAAGTGCTTTACCACATCTAAGCGTTGTTTTTGCACCGGATATGACAGCATAGTTTGTGATGCTAAATCTTCAGGGCTAATGAACTCTTTGTCTGCGAGTGGATGATTGGTGGCGGTGATCAAGCGCATTTCAAAATCAAATAACGGCTCATAATGCACCTCTGAGCGCGGCTGTATATCGGAAGTGATCACCAAATCTAGTTCACCTGACACTAATGCCGGCAAAGGTTCAAACCCAAAGCCAGAAGAAAAATCCAGCGTCACACTGGGCCAAGTGATTTGATATTCTTTCAGTGCTGGCATCAACCATTGAAAGCAAGAATGGCATTCGATCGCCATGTGCAAACGTCCATTAACATCTTCTTTTAAGCTGGCAATGTCATTCTCAGCCCGCGCCAGTTTAGGTAACAGTTCTTCTGCCAATGCTAATAAAATAGCGCCTTCTGAGGTGAATTTAACGGGCCGAGTCTTGCGCAAAAATAATTGGCCACCAAGGCGAGATTCTAACTCCTTTAATTGGTGAGATAAGGCCGATTGAGTTAAGTGCATCATGGTCGCCGTCGCGGTCAATGATCCGGTATCGCGTAATGCCACCAGCGTTTTTAAATGTTTAATCTCAATCATTGATCATCCTTAATCTGTTGTTTTCGATTGATTTATCCGTGCTTTGTTTATCAGGCTGATTTTTTACTCAGTGACCTGTTTTACCAAGTGACCTGTTGTACCAAGAGATCTATTTTACTGAGCGATTTATTTTCATAAGTGCTCTGTTTTAACAAGCTACTGGTTTCAGGCTTGGTTGTAAACGTCTAGATGTCCAAAAATGGATGGGGAACGCTCTATTTATGAAAAAAATTCATATTGATTGTGAATTTATAGACATTGCTCATGTTGCTGTGAAAAGGGATTATTTAGCCATCCAGACGGATTTATTTAGATAAGGATATTCATTATGACAACTTCAACGCATTCAACTAATAAAACCATTACTCACATTCTTGGCTATCCGCGAGTGGGAGACAAACGTGAACTTAAATTTGCCCAAGAGCAATATTGGAAAGGGCAGATCAATCAAGCCCAACTCAAACAAGTCGGCAGTGATTTACGCCAACGTCATTGGAATGATCAATCGACTAGTGGATTAAGCTATGTGGCGGCGGGCGATTTTGCTTGGTATGACCATGTATTAAGCACCAGTTTGTTACTCGGACATGTTCCGGCCAGACATTCTAACGGTGGTTTCCCTGATTTAGATACCTTATTTAAAGTGGCGCGTGGTCAATCGGCCTCAGAAGGCGACAGTTGTGGTTGTGGCTCTGTGCATGGCTCTGATCATGCGGGTGATAATAATGGCGCGGCCGCCGGTGACATGACCAAATGGTTTAACACCAATTACCATTACATCGTGCCCGAGTTTAGTCAAGAGGACAGTTTTCAAGTCAGTTGGCCGCAATTATTTGAAGAAGTAAACCAAGCCATTCAAGCCGGTCACAAGGTTAAACCAGTGTTACTTGGGCCATTAAGCTATTTGTATCTAGGCAAAGAAATTAATGCTGAAGAAGTTGACAATGGCTTTGATCGATTAAGCCTATTACCACGGTTATTATCGGCCTATCAAGCGATCTTGAGCAAACTAAAATCACTCGGGGTGGAATGGGTACAAATTGATGAGCCAATCTTAAGTTTAGAGTTAGAGGATAAATGGTCAAATGCTTTCAAATTGGCGTATCAGATCTTACAAAGTGATGTGAAAATCCTCTTAACCACTTATTTTGATTCGGTGGAAGATAACTTAGCCAAAATTGTGGAGCTTAATGTTGATGGCTTGCATATTGACTTATCGGCATCACCACAACAACTGGAAGCGGTTAATGCTGCGATCCCACAAGATTGGGTGTTATCGGTCGGGGTGATCAATGGGCGAAATGTGTGGCGCGCCGATCTGCAAACTTGGCTTGAAAAGCTGCAACCAGTCAAAGCGCAACGTGGAGATAAATTATGGGTAGCAAGCTCGTGTTCATTATTGCACAGTCCGATTGATTTAGAGCTTGAAACGGATCTCAGTGAAGAAGTAAAAAGTTGGTTTGCGTTTGCGAAACAAAAACTTAATGAGGTGAGTTTGCTAGGGGCGGCACTCGATGGAAATGGACATGCCATTGAAGCTTGTGCCACTTACAGTCAGCCAATTAAAGATCGCTTAACCGCCACGCATGTTAATAAACCTCAAGTTCAGCAACGCTTAAAGGGATTAACCAAGGCGCTAACCCAACGCAGTGCCAGTTATCCCGAGCGTGCTCAGCATCAAGCGCAAGTGTTAGGTTTGCCTTTATTGCCGACCACCACCATTGGATCTTTCCCTCAAACCGCCGACATTCGTCAGCAACGCAGTGCATTTCGCCGTGGTCAATTAAATGCGGATGATTATCAGCAAGCATTAAAAGGCCATATTCAAGATGCGGTTAAACGCCAAGAAGCGTTAGATCTTGATGTCTTAGTGCATGGTGAAGCCGAACGTAACGACATGGTGGAATATTTTGCCGAAAATCTTGCCGGCTTCCAAGTGACTCAATTTGGCTGGGTACAAAGCTATGGTTCACGCTGCGTAAAACCGGCCATTGTTGTGGCCGATATCGAGCGTGAAAAATCAATAACAGTTGATTGGTCGGTATACGCGCAATCTCTCACCTCAAAGCAAATGAAAGGCATGCTGACCGGTCCGGTGACGATCCTTTGTTGGACTTTTCCACGCGAAGATATCACTCGCAAACAAATTGCCGACCAACTGGCGTTTGCCCTACGTGATGAAGTCGAGGATTTACAGCGAGCGGGAATTAATATTATTCAAATTGATGAGCCAGCTATTCGTGAAGGGTTGCCACTGAAAAAACGCGATCATAAAGCATATTTAGACTGGGCAGTGGACGCATTTAAAATATCAGCTTCCAGCGCGAAACCAGAAACTCAAATTCATACCCACATGTGTTACAGCGAGTTTAATGAGATCATCGATTCAGTTGCCGCGTTAGATGCCGATGTGATCACGATTGAAACCTCGCGTTCAAATATGGCGTTATTAAAAGCGTTTGAAGAATTTAATTACCCTAATGAAATTGGACCGGGGGTTTACGATATCCATTCGCCTAATATTCCAAGCCAACAATGGATCGTGAGTTTATTAAAAACGGCCGCCACTAAAATTCCGATTGAGCGTTTATGGGTCAATCCAGATTGCGGATTAAAAACCCGTAACTGGACAGAAACCGAAGCGTCATTAAAAAATATGGTCGCTGCGGCTAAAACATTACGTCAACTCTATCAAGTGACCGATACGGTTAAGGCCGAAGAGTTAGAGACAGAATTAAGCTAACCACATTTATATTAAAGCCTAATTGTCACAATTAGAGAGCAATAAAGCACCGCAGTTAATAGCTGCGGTGTTTTTAGTGGGGGAACTATTGAGTGGCACAAATAACATTAAAGCGAATAGGGGACAGGTGTTGGCGAACATCGATTTTATTATTAATCCGACGAATCGTTTCATTGGATGTGAGCCAGAATTGTGATTTAGCTGCATACTCAATTACAAATTTCGTGTCGGATAATAGCGCTTTATAATCACTGAAATTAGCAATATGGGCATCGGCGCTGCGACACACTTCTTGAGCTTGTTGATAGGTAAATAGCCCTAAGTTGGTGTCATTATAGTGAGTCACATTTCCTTGATATTGGTTGCCATAGATGGGTAACAATAAATGAGTCTTAGCTTGTTGTTGCACCAATAGCATTTGAGGCAATATTTTCACCGATGATTTACTTTTGATCAATGTGATATTGGTCAGTGGGGTATATTTAATTAAGGCATCTTTATAGCCGAAAGAATGCATAATGGCTTGCACTCGATACACATCGCTCAATGCCAAAGGGCCAATAAAAAGGCGAAAGCCTTGTTTAAAAAGTTGATGGGTTTGAGGTAAGCCGTGTTTTTGTTGATATTGCATTTTTAGTTTTTCATAACTGGCGATATCAACATACTTAAACTGTACAAAATAGACTGATTTTTTGGCAATGCTTTGATTGGTATGATCAAAAATGTTCAGCTGGCAGTTTTGTGAAAGTTGCTGATCGGAATACACACTGGCTTGAGTGATTTCACAGGCTTGAGCGGGTAAGACAAGGACGATAAGTAGAATGAAAATAGACTTCAACAATCAAATCACCTTATATCAAGTCGAGGGAATAAACCAAAATAACGTAAATATCAGTAAAAGTCAGCACTAATAACATAGAGTTAACATTGAATTTGAATATTTGAAAATATGATACGTTGATCTCCCTTGTAATAAGTGAGGCTTTTAATACCAGATATCTAGGCGGCAAATCCACCGAAACAACGCTTTATCGATCCAATTAATAAACGCTACCCGACCTTACCATTCTTTGATGAGCGTCATTTCCAAAATCTCTATGATATCGTCTCGGTTGAGCCGGTAAAAGAGCAAGATAAAGTGATGATGGGGATGCTGAAATCTCTTGGAATAGAGAAGGGTAAGCCTTTTGCACCGGATGCTATCACTAAAAAAGCCATGCGCCAAGGGGCCATTGATGCTTGGTATTATGTGCAGCATTGGTATGATAATCCACCGAAGCGTTTTTTCTTCTGGTCGAATCGTCACTACGCATCATTACTACAATCTGATGCCAATAAGCGTTTTTCATTCACATACGATGACAGTATTGATATAACCGCGCGTGCGGCTCAATACGTATGGTGTACCTATGTGCCGAAAGTACTAAGCGATACACCAGCCAATTGGTACTTAGCCGCAATGGATGATGCCGATGGCAATAAGTTGGAAGCAGGTAAGCTGTATAAAGTCACCGTACCGACGAATATGCCGGTCAAACAATTCTGGGCATTAACGGTTTATGATCGCGCCACCTTCTCATTTATTTATACCCCGTCCTCGAGGACTACATTATCTTCATACGATATGGATAAAATGAAGAAAAATAGCGACGGTAGCGTAACACTTTATGTGGACCCAAAAGCGCCAAAAGGATTTGAAGAGAACTGGATCCCAACCGCCGGTAAACGTCCATTACCAACGTTCCGTTACTATGGCGCAACGAAAGAACTGCATAATAAAACCTTTGTGATGCCAGATTTTACTTTAGTAAAGTAGAACGCGAATCAGTCAAGTGGCTAAGATATTAAGAAACCGGAAATAAAAAGGTCAGAGTTTACGTTTTAACCGTAAATTCGGACCTTTTTTTCGATGCTAAGATAAACCACTATTATTAAATATAAAGCAATCTATTAACCATTTATATTGAGTCGTATAAATGCTGTTATTGGTTATTGCACCCAGTCTTTTAACACAAAAGTCAGCGTATGTTCATCATTTGAAAGCTCTAAACTTTGCTTGTTAAGATCAATGGTGCTCCAAGCCGATAGCGTACTGGCGACAGCGCGCTCAGTGGTCATCGCATCGCCTTGGCACATCTTCATGGTCATCGCCATTTTACTAATACGAAACTCGCCCGTTTCAGCATTAATTTCCGCCATGCCACGGTAAGAATTACAACCAGTAGAACCGTGTGAGTTCATGTTCTCACCAATTTCAATATCAGGCACTTGGCCAAATTTATTTTCAGCGACCGGCGTACCATCTATTTCGCTTAATTCCCAGTGATGATGCTGCAAGTCACTTGGGGTAACCATGCTGACTTTGTCTTGAGAAGAGCAGGCAGCCAGTAATAACGATAAGCTAACCAAAGGAATAATTTTTTTCATGGTGATCTCCGAACAATAGGCGATCGCTTAGATGGCATAAATACAGCTAAGCGATAAAGCAAGCTAAAGTATAATAAAAATCAAGCCGATGAATAGCAAAACAATCGTTATATTAACATTCGTTTACTTAACGATTGTTTTATACTCAATAAATAAAGGTATGTTAAATCTTCGCTAGGCTTAAAAAATAGACGCAACGGATGAGGTGGTGGTATGGAGCAACTTGAATTTTTTACTGTCCCCAGTCCTTGTGTTGGCGTGTGTAGCGTGGATGCTAAAGGTTATTGCCAAGGTTGCATGCGTAAACGTGAGGAGCGCTTTAACTGGCTCGCCTACACTGCTGCCGAGCAACGTCACATTATCAAACTGTGTAAACAACGTTACTACCGCCAGCAACTGGCATTGCGAAATCAAAAGCGTAATCAAAAAAACAGCATTCCAATCACTCAAGTCGAAGAGGAAGAACTGCCGCCGCAAGGGAGTTTGTTTTAAAGGCGAATTGAAATAGCACAAAGCAATACTACAAAGAAATAGTACAAAGCAATAGAACAAACGATGATGGGATTGCAAAACGGCGAAAGCCCGATGTTGGTAGCATCGGGCTTTCTATGTTTCTTGCTATTTCTAGCCTGAGCATCGAGTGGTAAATTCGAGTCTCATTTTACCTTTTATGCAAAAGGTGGATTTAAACGAATCTAAGATGGGATCTTAAACGCGGATGAAATCCATGTGCTCAACTTTTGGCTTAAATGCGTGGCGTTGAACGTCTTGTGGCTTAACTTTTACTTCTTTGCCATCAACTACTAGAGTGATTGCTTCGTAAAACTCAGGCTTATCCATTTGGTTGATCACGTCAGAGTGGATCAATGCGATAGATACTGGAGCTGCTTCACCACCGTAGATGATTGCAGGGAATTGTCCAGTTAGACGTAGGCGGCGGCTCGCACTCTTACCTAGTTCAGTACGTACTACTGCTTCAAATTTCATAGTATTTACTCTCAAATTAGTAAATTAAAAGATGTTTAATCACATAGCGACCTAGTGATTAAGCGTTGCTTCAAGATTATTGATCAACAATAAGGCTTGAAACGAGCGCGGATACTACCATTGCAGAGTTTATTGAGCAAGATGTTAACTCAATTCTTCTGAAAAAATCTTATCTCTTATTTTCCAAAATCGACCGACCTTTCTGGCAATAATAAATAATGGCAATCGAAAGCGATGCTGATGGTTAACCACTTGAGTCGGAGAGCTTTGTTCAAACGCGCGATGCCTATCAGCAAGATGGGGGCGTACAAATTGTTCGGCAAAGTTCTGCTTTTGCTTTTTAGTGGTTAAAGACCAAAATTCATGTACTTGAGCGTGTTGGTCTTGCTCGGTTGATTCGCCTAAATAGCTGACTTTAAGTTGCGACTTACCGTTGTTGTCCTTATGAACATCCAGCTGCATGTCGGTACATTCAAACACTAACGCATCTTTAAGGTTTAAGGCATCGCGCAGCTTTTTATCTGGGTCAACTAAGGTGGCATCGCATTGGTGGCAGATACGCGCGGCAATGTCGTTATCAGCGCCACATTCGCCACAGAATTTAGCTTTAAAACGATAACCGCAATGTTCGCGCTGGCCGGTCGGCTTATCCTCATCATCCAATACTTCAAAATAGCCTTGGCAGCGACGACCATAATGTTCAATTAACATGCCGTTATTGTCGAGTTTACCCCAGAAGGTATTATTAAAGCCGCAAGCAGGACATGGGATGGTGACGGTGTCACTTGTTGGGTCGGGTTTGGGTTCGCCCACTTCGGGTTGATATAAATCGTAATTATTGCCGGCATAATCGAGCACTAAACATTCTTGCTTGTTTTCAGCTAAGCGCAAACCGCGACCGATGATCTGCTGATACAAACTGACCGATTCGGTTGGACGTAAAATAGCGATTAAATCCACATGCGGCGCATCAAAACCTGTGGTCAGTACCGAAACATTGACCAGATATTTGATTTGTTTATTTTTAAACGCGTTAATGATGCGGTCGCGTTCTAGTTGGTGGGTGTCGCCAATCACCAAGGAAGATTGAGCGTGTGGCAGTAAGCCTAATATTTCTTGTGCATGGCGCACAGTGGCAGCAAAGATCATGATCCCTTGCTTGTGTTCGGATAACTCAATAATTTGCTCTACGATTTGCGGCGTGGCGCGCTTTGACTGCTCGATCACCAAATCCAACTCAGACTCTTTATAACGTCCAGCTAAAGCGGGTTTTAAGTGAGAAAAATCATAACTGAGCACTGGTGCATCGATCATTTTAGCTGGCGTTAAGAAGCCTTCATCAAGCAAATACTGGATAGGCAGTTCAAAAATACAATCACGGAAAAAACGCGCGTCTTGTGATTTAACTTGGCCACGTTTACCTCGCACATGATATTGATAAATCCAACCCATGCCTAAGCGATAAGGGGTGGCGGTTAACCCTAAAATTTTGATCCCAGAGTTAACGCTTTGCAAATGTGAAATGACTTTACGGTAGCTGCTTTTAGGGTTATCGGGCACGCGGTGACATTCATCAATCACCAACAATGAAAACTGATTGGCAAATAAATCAAGATTGCGCACCACAGATTGTACCGAAGCAAACACCACTTGCTGTTCGGTTTCTTTGCGCCCCAGCCCTGCGGAAAATATCGACCCTTTTAATGGTTGGTCATCGGTGGAATAGCTTTCGTATTTGGCATGATTTTGCTCGACCAGTTCTTTTACGTGAGTCAGCATCAACACTCGACCTTTAGCTAAACGCGCCAGTTCGGCGATCACTAAACTTTTGCCTGCCCCTGTTGGCAGCACAATCACCGCAGGATCGCTATTAGAACGAAAGTAATGGATCACCGATTTAACCGAATCGGCTTGGTATGGACGTAAAGTAAACATGATGATAGACAGTAAAGAGAACAGAAAAGTAGGGTACTGAGATCGAGGTGATATTGCTAGAGGGTGTGGGTTGCGAAGCTGAAATAAATGATCAGATTAGATAGATAAAACAAAGCCCACTGCGGTGAGTGGGCTTGGATGGTGATGCATAAAGCGAGGCTTAGAAGCTGTAGTTCACCTGAACCGAGCCAATGTAAGCGGCGCTAGATGCTTTAAATTTCATGCCTTCTTCTTCAAAGTTAGAGGAACCACCATCAATATAAGTAAAGCCAGCATCTAAAGATAGGTTCTCTGTCCAAAGGTAAGTCATACCAGCGCTGTACCAATAGCGGTCGCTATCAGGGATACTTAAGGTTGGCTCACCAGCTTGTTCATCATAGGCAAAACCGGCACGCAGAATGATACTATCGGTTGGTTGATAGGTAGTACCAATAGACCAACGTTGGTTGTCCTCATATTTTTCTGGTTTATTAAAGCAAGTTCCAGCAGGGTATGGGCTGATAGGTGTTGGGTTACTACATTTATTTCCTTTAGCTGTTATTTCTTCAAATTTACTCCAATTGGTCCACTGCCAACTGTAGTGCACTGCCCATTGGTTATTCAACTGGTGGAAACCTGATAAGATTACAATATCGGGTAAATCTATATCAAGATCGGCGTCGGATTTCGAACCTGGTACTCCAGTGATCAGGCCGGTTCCATCAGTAAAGTCACCATCTTCAAATTCAAGTTTTACCGCTGATTTGTACGAAGCAGAGAAACGGTTATTTTCATTCATCTCATATAATGCACCCACATTCCAGCCATAACCAAAAGTATCGCCTTCCATTTTAATTAAAGTAGATGATGGTGATGTTGGATTAAGTGCTCCCATGGTACGTTTTAGTTTTGCTTTGGCGTAGACGAAGTTTACCCCTGCACCGACACTAAATTGGTCATTGATACGGTAAGCGACATTCGGGTTAATTTTAAAAGTGGTTAAAGATGTGCTACCCGAAATTGAACCGGCTACGAAATCAGAAGGATAATCGGTCGAGACGCCATAATCGGTGTACATGCCAATGCCCCAAGCCCAATTATAATTAACTGGTTGTACATAATAAAATGCAGGGACCACCTCCGCCGGCGCGACATCATCGGCGGAATAATCTCCTGATATGTCAATTTCTGGCTCAATGAGTGAAATCGCACCAGAAAATTGGGCGCGATCAAACAGCATCATGGAAGCGGCGTTGGCCGACATTTCACTGGCATTATCGCCAACCGCACCCGCACCAGAGAAAGCTCGTCCTAAACCTGATGCTGAATGTTCGACTACTTGGAAGCCCGCTGCATGGACTTGCGTGGCAAGTAGTACAGAAACGGCAAGTAGTGTGTATTGTGTTTTTTTCATGCTTAATCCCTTATACATTATTATTTTGTTGTATAAATCTGCCGTCACTCAGCAGTTGTTAATAATGTTATTACTAATTATTGGTGGTGTGTATTTTTTATTCTCAAAAGTGTTAGCTAGTTAATACTTTTGTAATTTTTGTTATTTAACTTAACAAAACAGGTAAGACCAGTTTAAGTTGTTGTTTATAATGTAAATGCCAGTTTTTATAATTTTCGATTAAAAATTAGCCGTGCCACGCATTAGACTTAAGTCTTATAGATTGCGCCAGACTACTAGGGCGATAAGACTAAAGTCTCGATGCTTGGTTTGCGAACTAAATTATGTTTCGGGTTGTTTCGATATATTTATTATTTGAATGAATCTGGTCGCATTGGTTTGCAGTGGAAATGTTAACAAGCTAGGCCGACAAAATAAATAACAAATCAGCTTAAGTGTGAATTTAAAATATCGTTTGATTGGTTTGGTGAATATATGAGCATTTGTTGAGTGAAAATCACTTAGGTTTGGTTATCGAGCGTAAAAGTTAAGATGAAAAAGCGGGCAGATTATTTTCGGAAAACAACACAAATTTGTAGGGGGGAAATATCTGATGTGCTGTTTTGCACCGTGGAGAGGAATTTTAAGAGACCGGCGACTCAAACCTTAGACACTTATTTATCGGTTGCAGGCAATCTAAAAATAGAAATAGTGTGAAATAGTTCAACTCTTTTGCTAAACACGCTTATAATGACGGTGAATTAATTAGAGGTAGACATGCGTTTAGATAAATTTTTATGTGAAACATTAGGCGTGACCCGCCGAGAAGCCACCATTTTAATCCGTCGTGGTGAAGTTTGTGTCAATGATGCGGTAGTGAAAGTCGCGACTGGCAAGATCACAGAACAAACCAAAGTGACATGGCAAGAGCGTGTTTTGCCTATGCCTGGACCACGCTATTTTATGCTTAACAAACCAGAAGGCTTTGTTTGTTCACATGAAGATAGCGCTAATCCAACCGCGTTTGCCTTATTAGATGAAATTAAAATCGACAAATTGCACTTTGCAGGGCGTTTGGATGTGGATACTACCGGTCTTGTATTGATCACCGATGATGGACAATGGTCTCACAAGATCACCTCACCAAAACGTAAGTGCAATAAAACTTACCGTGTCTGGCTAGAAGAGGCGATTGGTGACGATTACGCTGCGCAACTGACCGAAGGTGTGCAACTGCATAGTGAGAAAGGCTTAACCTTGCCGGCAACGCTTGAAATTGTCGATGCATCACAAAATGAACTACTGCTCACCATCTGTGAAGGTAAGTATCATCAGGTTAAACGTATGTTCGCTGCGCTGGGCAATAAAGTCGAGAAACTGCATCGTGAATCAATCGGAGACATCATTTTAGATGACGAGTTAGAACCAGGCGAATACCGAGTTCTTACCGCAGCAGAGATCCAATCGATTATTTGATTCCATTGTTTGACTCATGGTGGGTGATGCAGCGATAAGCGAGCAGCCAACCATCGATCACGACAAGCACTTTACAGTTCAATCGGTAGAGTGCTTGTTTGTTTTTATAATTATACTAATTCCTACAGTTGGTATTACTCCATTTAGGAGATGCTATGTCTCAACAAGATTCTAAAAGCCACTTTTTTCTTTTTCTTATTCTAGGATCTATCGGTTTACTCACCCCTTTTGCTATTGATATGTACTTGCCTGCAATGCCTAATATTGCGCAAGACTTTGGTATCGATAGTGGTTTGGTTCAAGGAACGCTGACCGCTTATACCGCCGGTTTTGCCATTGGGCAATTACTGCATGGACCATTAGCCGATAGTTACGGTCGCCGTCCGGTGATGTTACTTGGCACTGTATTTTTTGCCATCACGTCGGTTATTTGTGCCACCACCACCAGCATTGATGCCTTGTTGTACACTCGCTTTGCTCAAGGTTTTGCGGGCGCAGCATCAGCCGTTGTGGTGCAAGCAGTTGTGCGTGACATGTTTAACCGTGAAGATTTTGCTCGCGCGATGTCTTTTATTACTTTAGTGATCACTATTTCACCTTTGCTTGCCCCTATGGTGGGTGGACACTTAGCTGTGTGGTTTGGCTGGCGTTCTATTTTTACCACGCTTGCCATTGTGGCGTGCTTGGTGTTGGTGGCGGTTTTCTTTAAGATCCCAGAAACATTAGCGCCAGAAAATAAACAACCGCTGCGTTTTAAAACCACCATGATAAATTACTATAAATTGTTTACTAACCCAGTCGCGTTTGGTTTGATTTTTTGTGGGGCGTTTTCATTTGGTGGCATGTTTGCGTTTATTACCGCAGGTTCGTTTGTTTATATCGGTATCTTTGGGGTAAAACCGGAAATGTTCGGTTACTTGTTTGCCTTGAATGTGATCGGTATGGTGGTAATGACCAGCTTTAATGGTAAAGCGGTGCGCAAAATGGGTTCTCATTGGATGCTACGTTTTGGATTAAGTTGTCAAACATTGGCCGGAGTGGTGTTATTTGCCTGTTGGTTATTTGGCTGGGGCTTATGGGTTATCGTGCCATGTGTGATTTTATTTGTTGGTACCATTTCTATTATTGGTAGTAATTCAATGGGCTTATTGCTTAATAATTACCCCGCTATGGCAGGAACAGCCTCATCTCTAGCGGGTACGTTACGTTTTGGTACTGGCGCTGTGGTCAGCGCAGTGATTGCCGTTTCACCAAGTGGTTATTTATGGCCGATGGTATTTGCGATGTTTGGCTGTGCGGTTATTTCATTATCGTCTTATTGGTTGTTGAGTCGTAAAGCCTAAACGGCATCTCGAATCCAATAAGGATAACTATATAAAGAAAAAAGTGAGAGAAAGAATCAATGCAATACTCAATAGAAATTCAAAATGTAGTTAATAGTGCTTTAGCGGAACTAAAAGAACAACATCAGAAAAAACGTTTAGCCAATACACCGATCACCAATACTCATTTTTTAACTCGCTGGGTGACCAACAGCATTAAAACTCAGCGTTTTGATGGCAGTGTTAAAAACGATTTGATCCGTTGGCAGAAATTGAGCCGCAGTAAAGGGGCGGGCAGTGAGTTAGTCAGCTTATTTGAACGTATCTCGGCGGTCTATCATCGGTTAACGCCGATTGATCAAGAACCGCAAGCGGTAACTGATAAACAAATTGAAGCGTTTATGGATCATATGGAAGCGCAAGGCTGGGAAGTGGTTAATGAATTCGAATTAACCGAGAAAACCCAGATCTTCGCGGATCAGCCTAATTCGTTTGTATTGTGCTCGTTACAGTGTGAGCAATGCTTTGAGGGGGAGAATTTAAGTAAGCCGATGAGTTTTTATGTTCGAGGCAATCATCGCGCTTTTGTCGAAGAGGCAAGTAATAGCGGCTTCTTATTGCATAAACAAACCGATTATAAGTCGATTGTGAAATATCATGGTGAATATGTGATTTTTCCTAATAATCAGGGTAAATCGTTAGCCGAGATCCAGTGGGCATTAGTATAGAATTTAATGCAAGTTTGGCATATTGAGGTCAATGATAATTGAATTTGCACCTTATGCGCGGCTAAGTTACTTTCTAAAGCAAACTAATTGGTGTAGATTCTCACACCAATATATGACAATGGCGAGAAGTTAATGTTACAACTTAAAAATCTTTGTAAAGGATATATGGACGGGGAAGTGTTTATTCCCGTTTTACAAGGTGCAGAGTTAGCATTAGAACGTGGTGATCAACTGGCATTAATGGGGGAGAGTGGCTCTGGAAAGAGTACTTTGCTTAATTTAATCGCAGGGCTTGATGCGTGTGATTCTGGTGAAATTAGTTTTTCAGATTTCCCTATGCATGATGCAGCAGAAAAACAACGTACCGCTTTTCGTCGTAATAATATTGGTTTGATTTTCCAGCAGTTTAACTTACTCACCACCTTGAATATTGCTGACAACATTCGCTTTTGCCGACAACTCAAGGGGCTGCCTGAAGACTTGAAACTTTGGCGTCAAATCCTTTCCTCGCTCGATCTTATGCCATTATTAGGGCGCTACCCTGAAGAGGTCTCGGGTGGGCAGCAACAAAGAGCTGCGATTGCTCGAGCTTTGTATATGGAACCCTCGTTGTTGCTGGCCGATGAACCAACCGGTAGCTTGGATGAAAAAAATGCCGAAGCTGTCATGAGACTTCTGATCAGTTTAACCACTCAAATGGAATGCACACTCTTATTAGTCACTCACAGTGAACGAGTGGCAAAGCATTTAGCCGATGGCTGTGTACGTCTACAAGGAGGAGTGCTTAATGTCGTGGCTTGTAGCTAAATCACTACTGGGTCACTACCGTCGGCATCCCTTACAAATCCTATTAGTGTGGTTAGGGTTAACGCTAGGTACTTCCTTACTTGTTGGGGTACTTGCGGTTAACTACCATGCTAAGCAAAGTTATACTCAAGGCGAAAAACTTTTTTCCAACCCTCTGCCTTACCGTATTCAAGCAAAACACTCTGGCAATAAAATCCCGCAAGGTTTTTATATTCAATTGCGCCGTAATGGCTTTAAAGAATGTTCCCCATTTGATACTTACCGTGTTTCGACCAAAAAAGGCACGCCACTCAATATTGTCGGTTTTGATCCAGTTTCGATGCTGTCTTATCGTTCGGAAAAAGTGTTATCGGAAGTCGATCTTCTGTCTTTAATGCGACCCCCTTATCCTGTCTTAGCCAGTAAACAATTAGCAAAATATCTCGACTTAAGTGATGGCAGTTATATCCCTTTACAAGGTGGAAAAACCTTAGGTCCGATTAAAATTGACGCCAAAAGCCGTATTTCTGGTGCGCGATTGATTGTGGATATTTCAATGCTACGCCAACTCAACCCAAGTGGTGGATTTGATATGGTGGCCTGCAGCGCGATGTCACCCAATAAACTTGAAAAATTACGCAGCACGTTACCCGACGGTATTTCGATGCACCGTAATACCCGAGTAGAGTTAGGCGCATTGACCAAAGCTTTCCACATGAACTTAACCGCAATGGGCATGCTGTCGTTCTTGGTTGGATTGTTTATTTTCTATCAAGCGATGTCATTATCTTTCACTCAAAGACAGCCAATCGTTGGAATACTGCGCTTAACTGGGGTGTCGGGTTGGCAGTTAACCCGTGCTCTTTTTCTCGAAATTGTTGGCTGGATCTTGATTGGTTGGATCAGCGGAACCTTGTTGGGGTTAGAGCTTGCCAATAGATTAATGCCGTCGGTTTCGGCCAGTTTAAGCGATTTATATAAAGCTGATGTTGGATTAAGCATTGATTGGAATTGGGAATGGAGTCGTTACAGTTTACTGATGACTGTGATTGGGTGCTTATTAGCCTGTGTCTGGCCATTGGTGCGATTAGTCCGTACTCAACCGATCCGTTTAGCGTCTAAACTCTCTATGGTGCGTTTCGCTGGGCGTGAATTTACCTTGCAAGCGGTTATTGCCTGTTTTTGTATTGTGGCTGGGGTGGCATTATATCAAACCACGACTTCGCAAGCGGAAGGCTTTGCTCTTATTGCATTATTGCTGGTCAGTGTTGGTTTGATGATGCCATTTTTCTTATGGCGATTATTTAATAGTTTTTCTTTTAGTATGCCATGGGTAAAAGTACGCTGGTTCTTCTCTGACTTGAGTGCCAGTTTAAGCTACCGAGGCGTTGCCGCTATGGCATTTATGCTCGCGCTGGCAACCAATATTGGTGTTGAAACCATGGTGGGAAGCTTTCGTCATACCACTGATCAATGGTTGGTGCAGCGTTTATCGGCTGATTTGTATATCACCCCAACCATGGCATCAGCGGCGCGTATTGGAGAATGGTTACCAAAACAACCAGAAGTGAAAGGGGTATGGTGGCGTTGGGAAAAATCATTACAAACCGATACTGGTAGCATGCAAGTGGTGAGTTCTGGGCATTCGGAAGGGGAACGGCGCGCATTAACCGTCAAGGCAGCTGTGCCACAATATTGGGATAAATTGCAGCAAGAACGAGGCGTGATGGTCAGTGAATCGATGGCATTAAAAGAAAATCTCCATCCTGGCGATCATATTATTTTACCAGAGCCACTTGGGTTTAATTGGCGGGTACTGGGGGTGTATTACGATTATGGTAACCCCTATAAACAAGTGATTATCTCTGAATCTATGTGGAATAAGGTTTTCCCTCGCGGTGGTGATGTTGCCTTAGGTGTGGTGTTAAAACCCGATGCCAATGCAGTTGATTTATCCGCTCAGATAGAAAAACGTTTCAGTCTGTCTGCTGACCGAATATATAACAATAATATAATGCATACCCAAGCTATGATGGTGTTTGATCAAACCTTTAAAGTGGCGGATACATTAGGGAAGTTGACATTATTTATTGCGGTATTTGGTTTGTTCTTCTCAACGGTTGCAGGAGAAGTTTCACGGCAAAAACAAATTGCTTTATTACGCTGTTTTGGGATCTCAGGAAAAGAGCTGGTATTACTGGGGGCACTACAGTTACTCACCATCGGTTTGTTTACTGCTTTTATTGCGCTGCCCCTAGGGATCATTTTAGCTCAGGTGATGGTCGATGTGATACTTAAAAGTGCGTTTGGCTGGACGATGCAATTACAAATATTACCATGGCAATATTTGTCTACTTTTGCTTGGTCATTGTCTACTTTATTTATTGCCGGTGCTTGGCCTGTATGGTTAATGGTTAAAACGACGCCAATGAAGTTACTGAGAGATTCTTTATAATGAAGCACAATAAATGCTTAGGGCTTAAACCCATATTCATTGCCGTGATGGTATTGTGTGCCTTGATTTTGATGCCATCATTATTTAAGAATTTTTTAACCAAGACCCCCGAATCGGTAGAGGTGACACCACTTCATTATGACAAATTCGTATACGAACCAGTATTGCCGGGTAAAGCGGTTTCAATTGTAAAAGATATGAATGAGCATACCGATTTTCATTACGAAACTTGGCATTATCGCGCCAATGTTAAAGGTTCAGATGGTAAAGATTATGGTGTTCAGTGGCTAATGTATCGTATTGCCAATAGTGATAATACTGGTGTGGGTTGGAAGAATGCGCAAATTTATACCACGCAAGTGGTGGTTTCAACTGAAGGTAAATCGTGGGCGCAGCAAAGGATAGCCCGTGGTGGTGTAGGGCAAGCAGGGGTATTAATGGACCCGTTTCGTTTATGGATTGATAACTGGTCTTGGCAATCGAGTAACAATACTGCCGCTCCAAGCAGGATCATGGTTCATAGTGATGACTTTAGCGTGGATTTACGCACTGCGTCTTTTGGGCCTTATGTGTTGATGGGGGATAAAGGCTACAAGGTGACACACGATCTTCTGTCGAAAGCGAGTTATCAATTTAGTGCACCATTTCTTCGTACTAAAGGAAAATTAGTGCTCAATGGAAAAACTGTGGAAGTACAGGGGCTGGCGTGGATTGATAAAGAGTGGGGCAATGATTTAGTGCCTGAGAAAGGTTTTGCGTGGGATGCATTTTCGATTCATCTTACCGATGGCCGTACACTGGCATTAAATCAATACCACCAACAAGATAAAATGAAATATGTGACCGGAACACTAGCAGCAAGAAATGGTTCTGTGATCAATATTGATAACGATGACATTCGTCTTTACCCTTTAGAGAAGGTGACGTTACTTGATGGTAGGGTCTTGCCGCTACGCTGGGTTATCGAAATACCTAAATATGATATTAGCCTTATTACTCAAACCATGAAAAAAGAGTTGTGGTTACCGTTCTGGATCCCATCTTGGGAAGGTCCTATTCGAGTCACTGGCAGTCAAATGGGTGTCGGATTCATGCAATTGACCTATGATTAATGTTATTAAAACCGATATAAGTCAATGAATTCACTTTAGTTTTGTCGTATTGTATTATTAATGCGGCGTGATGACTCGGAAAAATCGATGGATAAACTCCAAACATTCGATTTTTACTTATCATAATGACTGGTAGTATGAATGCCTTCTTCATATCACCAAAAATCAGTTAGTTTAAAGGGAATAATAATGAGTGATAGTATTTTAAATTTTTTCAAAAAAGAATCGGCGAGTGGCATCATTTTAGTGATAGCGGCTGCGATTGCGATGTTAGTGGCAAATTCTTCTTTAAATGAAATGTATCAACACGCTTTGCATATCGATATTTTTGGAATGTCTTCTTCGCATTGGATTAATGATGGCTTGATGGCTGTGTTTTTCTTGCTTATTGGTTTAGAAGTAAAACGTGAACTTTTGATTGGAGCTTTAAAATCAAAAGAAACGGCATTATTTCCAGCGATTGCTGCTGTAGGTGGCATGCTAGCTCCTGCTTTGGTTTACCTTGCTTTTAATGGTAGTGATCCCGTTGCGGCGAGTGGTTGGGCAATCCCCGCGGCAACCGATATTGCGTTTGCTTTAGGTATTATGGCACTACTCGGTAGCCGAGTTCCAGTGAGCTTAAAAGTATTCTTATTAGCATTGGCAATTATTGATGACCTAGGTGTGGTCGTGATCATTGCCTTGTTTTATTCAAGTGATTTATCGACGCTTGCTTTATTAGTTGGCTTTATTTCAACCGCGATATTATTTGTGATGAACATAAAAAATGTCACTCAAATACGTTGGTATTTACTGGTTGGCTTTATCTTATGGGTGAGCGTACTACAATCGGGTGTACATGCAACGCTTGCCGGTGTAGTGATTGGTTTTGCTATTCCTCTACAAGGTAAAAAACAAGCAGGTAAAGAAGATGGCCGTTCGCCACTGAAACACTTAGAACATGCTCTGCATCCTTATGTTTCTTTCTTAATTTTGCCTCTATTTGCTTTTGCTAATGCCGGTATTTCATTAAAAGGTGTTTCTTTGAGTGGGTTAACCGACATGTTACCGTTAGGTATTGCTCTTGGTTTGTTAATTGGTAAGCCGCTAGGCGTGTTTAGTTTTAGTTGGATTTCAGTCAAGCTTGGTTTTGCTAAACTGCCAGAAGGGATTAACTTCAAACATATCTTCGCGGTATCGGTGTTGTGTGGTATTGGTTTTACCATGTCGATCTTTATCTCATCATTAGCCTTTACTAATGTGGATGCCTCTTTTGACACCTATTCACGTTTAGGTATTTTGATTGGTTCAACCACCGCAGCAATTTTGGGTTATGCCTTATTGCATTGCTTTTTGCCAAAAGAGAAAGAAGCGAAGCAGGTTGTATCAAAACAAGCGTAATTGAATGATCAACGTGGTTGAATAAATCACGGAACAGGCTTCATTTCGTAGCCTGAATTGAGAAGCAATAAATGGTAGTGAGTATTTTTATGTTGAAAAACATACTGATATCACTGCCTTTTTTTTGCCAAATTTTTGACATGTAAATGCCATAGCAAAGTTAGGCAGGTGTATTATCGCAGCATTTAGATTAAGAATATTGACTGGTTTTCAAGACAAAAAAAAGCCCATATCAAATTGATATGGGCGAAACAATATAGGAGTTACATATGAAAAAATGACAGTTAGCAATAACACAATATTGGGCAGTATAAAATACTGGAAACATTAAGATAAATTACCGAGGGAAGATAAAGCATCATTTAATTTCTACTGGTTACCTATTATAGGACTGAAGATTTATCATTCAGTTCCATTTCTTTTTACAAAATCCACAATAAATTTTAACGTATTGATCTTGCAAATATAATTTAGTTCTGTTTGATTTAATATTACCAGTTTGTTGCATTTGTGATCTCAAAGCTTGTTTCTAATTATCATCCCGCCTAAGATTCAAACAGATGTTTAATACGAGTGATTGATTTACTGTATGAGATAAAATGAACAACGAGAGAATTGAGAGCGACAATGAGCCCTAAAAATACCACTAAAGCAAAAATCATGGATGTGGCGGAAGCGTTATTTGCCGAGCATGGTTTTAATGATACTTCACTACGCACCATCACCACCAAAGCTGGCGTTAATCTTGCATCGGTGAACTATCATTTTGGTGATAAGAAAACTTTAGTGCGGGCAGTATTGAATCGCTACTTAGAAGCGTTTATGCCGGAGCTTGAAAAATCATTGCACATATTGAATCAAACAGACGGTTACAATATGAGAGCGGTTTTTAATACCTTGAGCGCACCGTTGATGTCATTAGATAAGGTGCGACCGAATGGTGCCAGTCGATTTATGTTATTGACGGGGCGTGGCTATACCGATGTACAAGGACACTTGCGTTGGTTTATTACCACTCGCTATAGCAGCGTATTAAATTTATTTACCGATTCTGTCAAAAAAGCTAGCCCAGGAATTGATGAAGAAATGCTGTTTTGGCGACTACACTTTACCTTAGGTACTTGTGTTTTCACTATGTCATCGAGTAAAGCATTAGCGGGCATTGCGTTTAATTCTTATGGTAAAAAAGTAGATTCAGATGCGGTGATACAACAATTAATCCCTTTTCTCGCTGCTGGCGTGGCCGCAGAGGGTTAAGAAATCAATAAATAAAACAAGTAGATAAAATTAATAAAAACAAAATATACAACAAATCAACTGTTAACTTCGTGGATAAAAGGAATAAATTATGAGCGGTTTACGACAAAAATGGATTAGCGAACCAGCGTTTAAATGGTTTAAAAAAGTATTACCACCACTATCCAATACTGAGCGTGAAGCGATGGAAGCCGGTAGTGTGTGGTGGGATGGGGAGCTTTTCTCAGGATCGCCAGATTGGCAGACGCTGCATAATTATCCGAAACCACAATTAACTGGTGAAGAGCAGTCATTTATTGATAATGAAGTTGAGACTCTACTTAACATGTTGGATGACTATAAAATCGTGCAGCAAGATCGTGATATGCCAAAAGAAGTATGGGATTACATTCGTAAAGAAAAGTTCTTCGCGTTGATCATTGGTAAAGAATATGGCGGTAAAAGTTTCTCAGCTCACGCCAACTCAACCATAGTGACTAAAATTGCCAGCCGTAGTATCAGTGCGGCGGTGGCGATCATGGTACCGAACTCATTAGGCCCAGGTGAGCTGCTTTCACATTATGGTACTCAAGAGCAAAAAGATTACTGGTTGCCTCGTTTAGCCGATGGCACCGACATTCCATGTTTTGCATTAACAGGGCCTGAAGCGGGTTCAGATGCTGGTGGCATTCCAGATAAAGGCGTAGTGTGCATGGGCATGCATGAAGGGCAAGAAGTACTTGGTATTCGTTTAAGCTGGAACAAGCGCTATATCACATTAGCACCCGTTGCCACTGTACTCGGTTTAGCTTTTAAACTTGACGATCCCGATCATTTACTCGGCGATAAAGAGCAGCTTGGTATTACTTGTGCTTTGATCCCAGCCGATCACGAAGGGGTAGAGATTGGTGAGCGTCACGATCCACTTGGTTTGGCCTTTATGAACGGTCCAACCCGTGGTGAAGATATCTTCATTCCGATGGACTGGTTGATTGGCGGTGCAGATTATGCCGGTAAAGGTTGGCGTATGTTGGTGGAATGTTTATCGGCAGGGCGCGGTATTTCGTTACCTGCATTAGGTACAGCGATTGGGCATTTAACCAGCCGAACAACGGGTGCGTATTCTTATGTGCGTAAACAATTTGGTATGTCGATTGGTAAATTTGAAGGCGTGGCTGATGCTATGGCGCGAATTGGCGGCATGACTTATATGTTAGAAGCCTCGCGCACTTTAACCACCACTTCATTAGATATGGGCGAAAAACCTGGCATTGTGACCGCAATTGCCAAATATCACATGACAGAAATGGCGCGGACTATTTTAAATGATTCTATGGATATTCACTCTGGCCGTGCGATCCAAACGGGACCGATGAACTATCTTGCGCATCATTACTATGGCGTGCCCGTTGCGATCACAGTCGAAGGGGCCAATATTTTAACCCGTAACCTCATGATCTTTGGTCAAGGTGCGACTCGTTGCCATCCATTCGTATTGCCAGAAATGGAAGCGGCGGCAAACCCTGATGAAGCGGCTGGGGCAAAAGAGTTTGATGGTTTACTGTTTAAGCACATGAGTTATGCGATCAAAAACAGTGTAGGTGCGCTCACTATGGCATTGACCGGTTCGCGTTTGGCTAAATCTCAAAGCTCAGGTGAAACCAAACGTTATTACCAACACATGACCCGTTTGAGTAAAGCATTGGCAGTAACCACCGATTTTGCAATGTTGACACTTGGCGGTGAACTTAAACGTAAAGAGATGATTTCGGCGCGTTTAGGTGACACGCTCAGCTACTTATATTTAGGCTCTGCAGTTCTAAAACGTTTTGAAGATGAAGGTCGTCAGCAAGCCGATTTAGACTATGTTCATTACGCCATGACTCATTGTTTAAGCCAAGCGTCTAAGGCACTGGAAGAAGCATACGATAACCTGCCAAGCCGAGTGGCAGCCAATGTGCTGAAACTGTTGGTATTCCCATTAGGCAATCGTTTTAAAGCGCCTAGTGATAAGCAAAAAAACAATGTGGCAAATAGTATGATGACGCCAGGGGTAGACCGTGATCGCTTAACCAAACTTTGTTTTATTGGTGAAGATGAAAACGACAGCGTTGGACTCATTGAACGTGCCTTTATTGCGATGTACGATATTCGCCACCTAGAACGTAAAATGATCACCGCTGTGAAAGAAGGGAAATTGCCGAAAGCGGGTTTGCTAAAAGATCGGTTAGAGCTGGCACTAGAGCAAAAGATTTTGACGCAGAGTGAAGTCAAAGAAATCTTAGCCGCCGATGAACTGCGCTACCGTTCGATTCAGGTTGATCACTTTAGTCATGATATGAGTGAGATCCGCACCCATAGTCAGCCTGCAGGTAAACGCGCAAAAAAGCTTGATAGTGCTGCTTAATCAATAAAAAATAAGCAGTATTAGCGAGAGATAGTAAGAAAATGGACGGACCCTTGAGGTAGGCTAAGCTAAATACGCTAAGCTCAATCGAGGGTTTTTTTATATCTAAATAGGTATGAAGAAAGAAAAAAGCGCAAAACAGGTCTAACCACAGTGCTATTTGTGGCAAAAAAACAGAAATAGGGTGCGAAAGCCGAGATAAACTTTTATTCTACAGGGGTTTTTAAAAGGAAGCTCAATATGATCATCAAACCAAGAATTCGCGGATTTATCTGTACAACCACTCATCCTGTTGGTTGTGAAGCAAATGTAAAAGAACAAATTGAATACACTAAAGCTCAAGGTCCAATTGCAAATGCACCAAAACGTGTATTGGTTGTTGGTTCTTCAAGTGGTTACGGCTTGTCTTCCCGTATTGCTGCGGCGTTCGGTGGTGGTGCATCGACCATTGGTGTGTTCTTTGAAAAAGCCGGAACAGAAAAAAAACCTGGTACAGCGGGCTGGTATAATACTGCCGCTTTTGACAAGCTAGCCAAACAAGAAGGCTTGTATTCAAAAAGCTTAAATGGCGATGCTTTCTCTAATGAAGCAAAACAAAAAACCATTGATTTAATCAAAGCTGATCTGGGTCAGATTGATATGGTGGTGTATTCACTTGCCTCACCAGTACGCAAAATGCCAGACACGGGCGAAGTAATTCGTTCATCACTAAAACCAATTGGCAATACTTATACTGCCACTGCGGTTGATACCAACAAAGATATTATCATCGAAGCCAGTGTTGAACCGGCAACTCAACAAGAGATCGACGATACTGTGACCGTAATGGGCGGTCAAGATTGGGAATTATGGATGTCAGCGCTGTCTGATGCCGGTGTTCTTGCGCAAGGCTGTAAAACCGTTGCATACAGTTACATTGGTACGGAGTTAACCTGGCCAATCTACTGGGATGGTGCGTTAGGCAAAGCGAAAATGGATCTAGACCGCGCAGCCACCGCACTAAACGAGAAACTTGCCAACTTAAACGGCACAGCCAATGTTGCCGTGCTTAAAAGTGTTGTCACTCAAGCAAGTTCTGCTATTCCGGTTATGCCACTTTACATTGCGATGGTATTTAAGAAAATGCGCGCAGAAGGTGTACATGAAGGTTGTATGCAACAAATTCATCGCATGTTTACCCAACGTCTTTATCAACAAGATGGCTCAGTACCAGCAGTCGATGATAAAAACCGTCTACGCTTAGATGACTGGGAACTGCGTGAAGATATTCAACAACATTGCCGCGATCTATGGCCACAAGTGACCAGTGAAAACTTAAAAGAGTTGACCGATTACGTTGAATATAAAGAAGAATTCTTAAAACTGTTTGGTTTCGGTGTTGAAGGCGTGGATTACGACGCTGATGTGGCAACTGAGATTAACTTTGATGTACAAGATATCTAATTGATTGCTAATCATAATCAATAGACCACAGGCGCTCATTATGGGCGCCTTTTTATTACCTATACCGGCTTTGTTGCGTAATTCAAATTTAGAGGTGACAACACTAGAATGGTATTATTTCAATCAATTCGGTAAGTTTTAGGCATACCTAGCCCTGTTAGTTTATTTAAAGCTTTGATCATTGCGTAAGCTTCCCCAACTTGGGCATTATAATTTCTTAAGCTGAGTGTTCCGCCCAATAGCTTTTTCACTCGATGCATTGCCGTTTCTGAAATTGACCTTTTATGATACCCAAACCGTGTTTTCCACTGCTTATTAGAACCATAAAACTGTTGAAACCCGACGGATAAATTTCGTGGATGTCCCTTTTCCCAAAAGACTGCACCAAGTCTTGGAGGCACAAGTGGGTTGGCTTTTTTGATACGAATGGCTTCATAGCATTGTCGAGTATCGTAAGCACCATCGCCTGATACTTTTAAGATCTTTCGACGTGTTTGCTTTAGTAAATTAGGTAGAACGTCTCCGTCACTGACATTCGAGAAAGTGAGTTCTGCCGCAATAATTTCATGAGTAACGACATCAACACCTATATGTAACTTACGCCAGATCCGGCGCTTCCCATCAGTTCCATGTTTCCTGACTTTCCATTCACCCTCGCCGTAAACCTTGAGGCCAGTAGAATCAATGGCTAAGTGTTGTATCGTGCCACGAGCTTTCGTTTTGAATGAGGCTTCAACCTCTTTAGCCCTACGACTAATACAAGAATAATGAGGGCAAGTGAGCGGGACATTAGCAAGTTGAAATACAGAATCAATAAATCCCTGCAATGCCCTTAAGGGCATTGAAAATATACGTTTTACCATAAGCGCTGTTGTTATTGCTAAATCACTGAAAATACGAGGTCTACCACGCAGCCCTTGTTTAGCTTCTTTCCATTCTTGGATAGCTTCTTCATCAATCCAGAAAGTCAGTGAACCACGTTTAATCAGTGATTGATTATATAACTTCCAGTTTTTGGTCTTATTACGAGGTTTTGGCATGAATATCGATGGTTTAGTGGGGAGTAAACGATCTGATCGTCAGTTTCACATTTAGTTCCATCGAATTACGCAACAAAGCCCCTTTTAGTATGTAAATATTATGTAATGTAGTGGGTTTATTAATAAGGAAGGCGTTTAAATTAATAAATAATTCAATCAATAATATACAAGAGGTCGATATTATTGATTGAATGTATTGTTGATGGGAAGTGGCCAGTAAAAACAACTGATTAGCTTAATATGATTAACAGTGTTCCAGCTAGTGTCATTAATATATTGGCAATCGCGTAAGTACCAGCGTAACCTAAAGCTGGAATCGTTGATTTAGCATAGTCATTCACAATATCCATTGCCGGAGCACAGGTGCGAGCGCCGATGATGGCACCAAACAATAGTGCGCGGTTCATTTTCAAAATGTAAGCACCAAATAGGTAAGCACAAATAACCGGAACCACACTGACAATAAAACCAAACCCAAGTAATTGGATACCAAATTTATCAATATATTCAAGCATATTACTACCCGCGCTTAAGCCAATCCCGACCATAAAGACCATTAAGCCGAGATCTTTGACCATATTCAGAGCACCTTGTGGTACATAGCCAAATGTGGGGTGGTTAGCACGTAAAAAGCCAAGCATGATGCCGGAAATTAACAAACCGACCGCGTTACCTAAGCCAAAAGTTACTTGGCCAAAAGTCATGGTGATTAAGCCAAATAATAAGCCAATGATAAAGAAACAGCAGAAAGTGAGTAGATCGGCAATTTGACTGTGAACCGAGATAAAGCCAATACGTTCGGCTAAACCGAGTACGCGGCTTTTTTCACCACTGACTTGTAAAATGTCGCCTTTGGCTAATACGATATTTAGATCCATTGGCATTTCGATTTGCGCACGAACCACACGGCTTAAGAAG
The DNA here is from genome assembly GCF_009601765.2 of Vibrio algicola. Classification (NCBI taxonomy): domain Bacteria; kingdom Pseudomonadati; phylum Pseudomonadota; class Gammaproteobacteria; order Vibrionales; family Vibrionaceae; genus Vibrio; species Vibrio algicola. The sequence continues at coordinate 1,396,693 of NZ_CP045699.1, read as the reverse complement.
CAACCATATTCCGCAATATTTAAATCGGATAATTTTTTACCGGCAATACTGTCGCTTTTGACTACGATTTCTTCTTCAGCAATGCGTAAATCGAGTAGATTACGATCAAACACTTCTTTACCGTTACGAAAGCTAGGATCTAAGCGAGCATGACTGTCGGGATAACCTACTAAAGCGATTTCATCACCGGGTTGTAAAATGGCATCACCATCAGGGTGGGCAAGAATACCATTACGGCGAATCCTTTCAATATAGCAACCGGTTTGACGATAAATGCCCAATTCACGCAGATTTTTACCACCAGTCCAATCAATCAGTTCTTGCCCGACACGGTATGCGCGAATAATCGGCAAATAGACTTTACGTTGACCCGCACCACCTAAACCACGTTCTTGCGCAATACGTTGGGCGGAATCGCTTAAATTTTCTGTTTGTAATTTAGGCAATAATTTGGCGAATAAGATCATACTGATCAAGCCAATTAAATACGACAAAGCATAACCAACTGAAAGGTTATCTAAGGTTGTGGATAATTGAGAACCGGTCGGAATGGTACCTAAACCAGAATTTAATGCATCTTGCGCGCCCACTAAAATAGGGGTTGCGGTCATTGAGCCTGCCATAATACCGGCAGAGAGGCCAAAATCTAAGCCAAGAACATGACCGAGACCATAGGTAAGCAATAAAGCGGTACTCAAAACTACTAAGCTTAAGAAAAAATAATGCTTACCATCGCGTAGGAAGATGCCGAAGAAGTTGGGTCCAGCTTCAATCCCCACACAGTAAATAAAGAACATAAAGCCAATGGTGAGTGCTTCAGCACTAAAGTGGAAGCCAAGGTGGCCCATGATTAACGCTGTTACCAACACGCCAATTGAGTTACCAAGTTGGAATTGAGCGATACGAATTTTGCCAATGGCAAGGCCAATCGCGAGCACCACAAAAAGAAGCAGGATGGAGTTATGTTCTAACAATGACGCGACATCTATGTTCACAATTTATCTCGAAAGAATAGTATACCAATAAGACTAAAGATCGGATCATCGGCTTAGCGTACTGGTATTAGGTAAAACAAAAAGTTAATTGTGCTGATCAATTGATCGTTAACAGGGACAAATCTTTCTTAAGTAAGTTTAACCAATGAGAAGACCATCAATAAGCAACAGGAGAAGTGTATAGGATAAAGTGTGATTAAATAAGAGCTAACATGGATTTTTGCCATTTAATTTTTGTTTGTGAATCTTGTGTTACTGCCAGCGATGAAAATGCAATAAAAAAGCCCACTAAAAGAGTGAGCTTTGTAACTTATAAGCTATAAACACGATTAATAGGCACTTGATATTAGCCGATTAAAATCGCTATCCGTTTATTCGCTAAATAAACCAAGATTGGCTTTGGCATACGCTTCAAATTCTGTGAATCCACCAACGTGATCTTGGTCAACAAAGATTTGTGGTACCGTTTCAACTGGCTTACCTACGGTTTTTTCTAAATCCGCTTTTGAAATGCCTTCTGCATGGATATCCACATAACGATAATTAAAATCATCACGTTGTTCTTTTAATTTATCGGCAAGATCCTTTGCTCGAACACAAAACGGACAACCAGGACGACCAAAAATTACGACAAACATATTTCTCTCCTTTAGCTTGAATAGGTTCACTATGCCTCAAGATAAGGTGGTTTTAAAGATGGTTTTGGCTTTTATTTTGATAGGAAAAAACGATGAGTATTTTTTATCCTAAAAACGCATCTGAGTTAGGTTGAAATAGCATCACTCCGGAAATAAAGGTGCTTTTTCATAGCGTGAAGCTTTTAATGCGTCTTTGACTCGTTTTAAATTATCTCTAAAACCAGAACCTCGACGTAATGTGAACCCTGTGGCGAGTACATCAATTACCGTCATTTGTACAATACGACTCGCCATTGGCATATATACATCAGTATCTTCTTGTACATCTAAAGAGATAGATAATGAACAGACTTGTTCTAGCGGTGAAGCTTTGGCAGTGATAGCAATGACAGTAGCACCGTTCTCCTTGGCTAAATGTGCTATTTCCACTTGGCTTTTAGTTCGGCCGGTGTGGGAAATTAACACTACAACATCATTTTCAGCGCAGTTAATACAGCTCATACGCTGCATTAGAGGATCATCAAAGCAGGAAGTGGGAATATTAAAACGGATGAATTTATTTTGTGCATCTTTGGCGACAGATGAAGATGCTCCAAGACCAAAAAAAGAGATACGTTTGGCTTGAATTAATAAATCAACCGCGCGGTTAATTTGGAAAGGGTCGATGCTGTTTTTCGCCACATCGAGACACGCCATGGTCGATTCGAAAATTTTATGGGTATAAGCTTCAGGCCCGTCAGATTCTTCGACATTACGGTTCACGTAAGGCGTGCCATTGGCCAAACTTTGCGCTAAATGCAGTTTGAAATCGGGAAAACCTTTGGTATCCAAGCGGCGACAAAAGCGGTTAACGGTTGGTTCACTTACATCGGCAATCTTGGCTAACGTCGCAATGCTCGAATGGATCGCAGTTTGTGGTGATTCAATGATCACCTCAGCCACTTTACGCTCTGATTTACTGAAAATATCGAGGTTTTTTTGAATTTTCTCTAATGTATTCATACTGCTTCTCAGATAAAATTTGCCAGTATGCTGATCTTTAAACATCGAAAATAATACTGGTTGGATGAATGGCATCCAAAGTAGTATCAGTATACCCATGCAATAGCGGTAATTTGTCGTATTGAGGTTATCTTTCTTACCAAAATATGACAAAGTTCAAATTAAATTACAGTTTTGGATGTTTTTTTAGCCATTTAAGCCAAAGAATAGATAATTATGAAATTTTCTCACGATTTTAGAAAGAAAATTTCATAATTTAAATTTCATTGGTTGTCTGTGTAAACTGCAATAATTCGTCGATTTATACCAGATTGAGATGGCGATTATTCAATGGGATCTCGGTCTAAAATAATGTGTGTCAATTGCATTATTTTCGGTAACACAAATGGACTGGTTTGGGCGATGATGCGCTGTTCTTCAATAATTGAATGCAAAATCTCGATGGTGGTTAGTGGGTTCGCTAACACCACACGCAAGACGCTGGTTTCCATACGTTGCCATTTTTCTGGCGTTAAGCGAGTACGAGACACAAATGAACGCCCATTTTCACGCTGGCTCTTTTGAATAAACTGAGTCAGTTCATTTAGGTATTGATGCAATGTTTTCAATTCATCTGCTGTGGCAAGTTGCAAAGCGCGTTGGGTGTCTTGCGGTACATAGCGATAGGTAAGTAAACACAGTTCTGGTTCGGAGATTAATTCAAAATCTAGCTGTTTTTTGATCAAATCAGCAAAATAGCGCGCTTTTTTAAGGCTTTCGTTGATTAGCAGTTCATAACCCGGACGGCTAATAATATGCATGCTTGAGTAAACCAGCATTGCCATACCCGAACGAGATCCTTCAAGGGTATGTGAGCCTAAATCTTTTGACCCTTTACGCAGTATGTATTCAGCATGGTGTTCAATCGAGTGCATGGCGGAAGGGTCTTTAAATAACACCATGCCCGCACCCATCGGAATATACAATTGTTTGTGCGCGTCTATAGTGACAGAATCGGCCAGTTCAATTCCTTTTAGTAAATAACGATGCTGATTCGACATTAAAGTCGCACCACCCCAAGCGGCATCGACATGGAAATGACACTGTTCGCGTTGGGCTATTGCGGCGATTTTTTCGAGTGGATCAATATTACCGGTTTCGGTGGTGCCAGCTACGCCGATAATGGCAAAAGGTTTGATCCCTTGCGTTTTGAGTTGCTGAATTTTTTGCTCAAGCGCGATAGAACAAAGGCGATTATTATGATCGGTTTTGACCGCGACTAAATTTTGTTGCCCAATTCCCAGTACATCGGCGGCTTTTTTTAACGAATAATGACCACGTTCTGAGACCAATATTGCCATGCCTTTATAGCCATAGTGCATCATGGCGTTGAACAGGCCTTCTTTTTCTACTCCTTGGAAATCACCATCGGCTTTTAATGCATTATTACGCGCTACCCACAGCGCAGTAATATTAGCGATGGTGCCACCAGAGCAAAATGCGCCTAAAGAATGTTGTGCACTGTGCATCCAATGTTGATAGAAAGAATCATCTTGCGAATAAATAAGACGATGTAACATTCCAAGCACTTGGCGTTCTAATGGAGTAAAGGCTTTAGAGGTTTCAATTTTGACTAAGTTTTGATTCAGCGCGATCATGATTTTAGACAGCGGCATTAAGAAATAGGGTAGAGCTGAGGTCATGTGACCAATAAAGCTTGGCGCGGAAGTATGCACCGAATGCGACACCACTGTCTCTAATAAATGTTGAGTATGTTCAGAGACAAAGGTGGGCAGTTCTGGGATCGCCGGATCAGCGAAATCTTTTTCAATTTCCGAGAGTGGCTTTTCTTCTGCCACAATATGCTCACGCAAAAATTGGTTTAAATTCTGAGAAAGCTTTTGTTCTATATTGCCTAAAGTAGAATCGGGCGCTTCAGGGACGGTGAATATCCGCAATAAACTTTCAAAGTTAACATCAACAATTTTATCTTCGGATCCCATAACTGACGGTCTTCGTATTAGGTAAACAATAGGCAAAACAATTTAGCTGAAAAGCATAAAAGTCTCGCCAGATAAATAAGCCGGTTGTAAAGGTACATGACATTGTTTTACCAATATGAATATCAATACCACCGACACAGATTTCTTGCTTAGTAAGCTTTACTGGCAAACAATCGCATTGGTTTTCGCCATCGCTTGATTGTACTTGTCTAAGGCCGGTTGGATATTGCTGGGATGACTTAGCAGATCAGCAAAAGCCGAACGAAGTTGATAGTTCATTTTATTGGGTGGTGCTTGGCGGTCATCAAAAGTCGTTTTGGCAATTTTGCCTAATTTGTCATCACGTTGAGCAAGCTGCTTGATCTCCGGCTGTGTCAGCTTTAACCATGACTCGACCGATTCTTTTGTCGCCACTTTGTCGGGAGCATGTTGTAAGTAATCATGCACCACCGCGCGGTTTAGCTCAAAATGGTGAGTGCGTCCGGCTAAAAACCATTGCCCAACCTCTTTTAAATCAGGATCCTTTTCGGCAGTGATAGTCACCAAATCTTGATACCAAGTTAAAGAGGTATCGATATACGCATCGTATTTATTGTTGAGGCATTGAACATCGGGAGTCGGGTTTGCCATCGCAATGCCAGAGTAACTTGAAATGGCAACAACAAGTGCAATAACGGATTTTTTCATCATCTATCCTTGAAAGTATGGCAATGCGTTCACCATAAAACGGGTTAACACCGAAAATATAAATTGAACGATGGTAAATTTAAGACGCTCAAGTGTAACATTATTGTAAACAACTGGTATGGATAAGCGAGCAATTCATACTTTCTAGCTCTGGGTTTGTGATCTGACTTTTAATTCAAATAACGATTGTTTGCTATTGCCCCAGTGAGATAAAAAACAGCATAAATACAGGAACTAATAAACTTAAAATAAAACCACTGACAATGGCAATCGGTACGCACCGAACCCCACCGGTACTTTGAATTACAGGCAGGGTGAAATCTAACGAGGTTGCCCCAGCGTAGCCAATGGATGAGCAAGGATAACGACGAATAAATAACGGTATTGCTATTAATGCGACTAACTCGCGCAATAACTCTAAAAAGAAAGAGGCTCCACCGTACACTGGTCCATAAGCATCACCCATTAAAATACCCGCTAATGAATACCAACCAAATCCAGAAGACATTGCAAGTGCATTCGTCAAAGGGATGTCGAGTAAATAGGCGGCAATTAATCCGCCACACCAAGAGGTTAGTACCACCACCAAGGCAATGATCATCCCATGCTTATTTAACAAAATTTGCTTGAGTGTTAAGCCACTATTGCGCAACTGAATACCAATGAAAAATAACAACAATAATAAAATGCTTTCACTGGCACTGCTAATGTATGGAACTTGAAAAGGCATCAGCAGACCTAGCAACAGACCCGCACCGACCACTAATATAAGTTTGGCAGACTCTAATGCCATAAGGTGAATCGGCATTGTTTTACTATTACTGCAGGCTTCAACAGGCATCCATTTATCGATAAAAGGTAAACTCGCTAAATTGCATGTCCCAATAGCCAAGAAAAAGGTCAGTGTATATAAGCCAATAGTCTGTAAATTGGCACTGAGGTTATCGAGCGCGGAAAGGCTTAACCCCATTAAAAATAGAATGACATAAATTAGTTGCGAGACCGTTTTGTTAATACGATCTAGCCATTGCTCATTTTTTAAAGCAATTAAGTAACCAATAATCAGAGGTAAAAAAATCAGAAAAACACCAGAATACATATGTACCTTAAACTATATCATTGAAAGTAAATTAAAAAACAAACTTAATCGGATGGTAAAAGCTATCTATTGATAGAGTAAATAGTGGCATATAATATCTTAATAATTCAATATCTTAAAGGCTAAGACTGCGATAATGTATCAATTGTTGTTAAAATGATGGGAAAATAAGCGTGTACTTTTTTTGTGATGATTTTTATCTGTCTAATTTAAGCGTTGAGACATGAGTTAATGATACGGGTATGCAAAGAAATGCGATCGATATCTATTTTATTGTGCTTTTAGATTGTTGTGATGTGAGCTGTGCACTTACTTAATTCTCAGCATGAAGTATCATTTGTAATTGAAGTCGGTCATAAAACGTAAATAAAAATAAAGTCGTTTTAGTTTGATCGTAAATAAGGATATTTTTGCTCAATAGCCATTTTATGGCACTTGTAGATTGATCGGGGGGTTAATCATAAGTTATGGAGGTTTTACAATGGGCACTAGCATGGAGCTGGACTTTTTTAAATATGTAGCTAAATTTGGTTCTTTTCAGAAGCGATCAATGTTTGGCGGTGTTGGGTTATTTAGTGATGATGCGATGTATGCATTAATTTCGGGCAATATCATTTTCATTCGTGGTGGCGGTGATTTAGATGACTTTCTAAAGACCAAAGGGTGTAAACGCTACAAACACATTAAAAAACAAACCGTTGCAACGGTTAATTATTTTGATATTACAGATGTATTTACTAATAGAGATGAATGTTTAGACGATTTAATTAACACATCAATTAATCACTCTAAACAAGAAAGGGCTTTTCAAAAGTCAGCAGAAAGCAAACGACTGCGTGATTTACCTAATATGCAACTCACCTTAGAGCGCATGGTGAAAAAAGCTGGGATCCCGGATGTTGGAACCTTTTTAAATCTTGGCCCTGAAGATGTATTTCAACGAGTGAAAGCAACTTACGGTGGTGATGTTGATATTCGTCTATTGTGGAAATTTGCAGGTGCTGCAGATGGTTGTCATTGGAAACTTCTTCAAGAACCTAGAAAACAACAACTTTTATCCAATGTACACCATTAAGAAAAGATAAACGTTATATGTGATTTCATGTGTCATAAAAAACCTCGCAATGCGAGGTTTTTTTATGGGGCATATATCAATAATTAATCAGTTTAACTAATCGACCCAACGAAGAGGGGAGAATTAGTACTTGAACCGGGTTGTGACCATTAATTGGCTGCCGTAAATGTAATTTAATTTACCTTCTAAGCCGATCGAAAATAATTCAGTAGCATGGAAACGGCCATAAAAGGTACCGTAAACATCGTCGGTATCGGATTGGTTATTAATCTTGAAGTAGCCAACTTGACCACCTAGTTCGAACTGTGGACCAATCCATTGACGTAAACCTAAATTGACTTCAACTCCGGTATCGTTATCGAATTTTTTACGATCATCGACCATTTTAAAAAGCATTTCACCGGTAATATCTGCCCAGTTATTGACTGGAGCATGGAAACCCAAACCCGCTGACATATCATAATCATTATCAAATTCAGAATCGATAGAGAAAATAGCATGAGCATTAGGGTGGATTGATTTGCTGATCCCTGCCCCAAAGGTCATCGGAGCAATACCAACACGTGCATCCACATAGTCGTAGTTAAAATTACTCATGTTGGCAGAGTTGGTTGAGTTACCAGCCGCGAAAGAAGATGTGGATGCCAACAGTAAACTAGTTAAAATTAGTGATTTACGCATGTTCAAGAAAACCCTTTCTTAATACAGTATAAAAAGCGGCAAAAGATAAATGAGAGAATGATGCCTGTATACAGTTATATTGCCGTTGTGTGCTTGCCTGTGTTGATATTATCCAATAGGTTCAACTCAGATATGCAATGAAGTGGGTAAATTAACAAAATTCATCGGTTTATTAAATGATTTCGATAAATATTTACGCTGTAATCGCCAAAATTTATACTTTAAAGACGATTTTTCTCTCAATCTTTCAATTTTGTGCTTTTGTGTTGAGTAATTTATGACAACTGAAATTCATTTGCGATAAACTGAATGATAACCATAATGATATTATCAGCAAGGATCAGAATGAATAGTTTGAAAAAATTTGCAGCAATCGGCGGCACGATTGCCGTGGCGGCGTGTTGGCCATTAGCAGTAGGGCAAATTGCTCAAAACATGATTTCCGATGGCATTAGTCACTTGGATCAAAAAGAATTGAAAGTAGAGCTAGTGGATTATAATCGCGGCTACCTCAACTCAACTGCCACCACCAAAGTGACGGTGATTGATCCCGCATTAAAACAGCAGTTAGAATTAAACGGATTCCCGACTAGCATGGTGTTTGATCATAAAATTAAGCATGGATTAATCTCAGTTAGTACCGATACTCAAGCGGAAGACTTTAAAGCGTTACCTCTAAAAGCCCATTCTGTGACTCAATTGAATGGGTCAACTTCGATTGATGTGCAATCTGAACAACTGGTGGTGAATTTTTTACATGATGCGAGTTCAAAATTAACTATTGCACCAATCAAAGCGTCTGCTGATTTTACCTCCGACGGTCATATTAAATTTGATTACCAAATACCTTCTTTTTCTGGCGACTTTGCTAATGGTGAAGCGATTAAAGTGAAAGGTCTGACCGGTTCTGGCGATGGTTATAAAGAGCAAGGTTTCTGGTTTGGTCGTCAGCAAGTCTCGGTGGCGAATGTCGATGCATTAACCTCGGCTGGTGATAAATTATTCAATCTGCATAAATTCCATTATGTATTTAATACCGATGAAGACAGTAAAAAGGTGAGCTTTAACAGTCATCATAACGCCAGTGCCGAAAGCTTAGATTTTGAATCAGACAAATTAACCGATCTTGGTATTGAATTCTCTTTTGATAACATTGATAAAGCATCTTTTACTCAGTTATTATCCGTTTACCAAAAAGACACGCAACCACCATCGCAACAAGATATGAAAGTGGCTATGCAACATGTGGATACGTTATTTGAAAAAGGCTTATCGGTCGCCTTAAATAAAATTCAAGTGACGATCCGTGAAGGTAAATTTAATGGTAATTGGACGCTTAACTTACCGGCAAGCGATCAGAAAGTGACGAAAAACCCAACTGCGGTGTTTAATAGCGTGACCGGTGATACCCATTTCTATATTTCCAATGAAATGGTCGATCAGTTTCCATACATTGAATCTGGCTTAGATAACTTTATCAAAGAAGGCATGATGGCCAAAAAAGAGGATGGTTATTATGTCGATGGTAAAGTGATTAATGGCAACATCGAGTTTCATGGTGGTCACAAAGTGCCAATGTTTATGTTATTGGCGCCGTTTTTGATGCGTTAATCAATGCGGTGATCCTGTTTGTTATGACAAGCAGATAACAGTAAAAAATACAACCAAGAGGTCATTATGGCCTCTTTTTTTATGGTATATCAAAAAGGTATTTTGTACTGACCTCAAAAGGTGGTATTACTATATTTCAATCATATCTATTGTTAACAATACATTATCGCAGCAGGAGCAAATTCAATCATGGAATCAATCTATAACTTTAGTGCCGGCCCCGCAGCACTACCAAAACCGGTTATGCAGCAGGCTCAAAGTGAGTTTATTAATTGGAATGATCTTGGCACATCCGTTATGGAAATCAGCCACCGCAGTAAGCCTTTCCTGAAAGTGGCAGCGGAAGCTGAACAAGATCTACGCGATCTGTTATCTATTCCGACCAATTATAAAGTTTTATTTTGCCAAGGTGGAGCACGCGCGCAATTTGCCGCGGTACCAATGAATTTACTGGGTGATAAGAAAACGGCTGATTATATCGATGGTGGTTATTGGGCGCAAAGTGCGGTCACTGAAGCCAATAAATACTGCCAACCGAATGTGATTAACGCCATGGTTGAGATTGATGGTAAAAAAGCCATTACTCCTGCCACAGATTGGCCGTTGTCGGATGATGCTGCTTATGTGCACTTTTGTCCTAATGAAACCATTGATGGTATTGAAATCAATGACCTTCCTGTCACCGATAAGCCGATTGTGGCGGATATGTCGTCAACTATTTTGTCGCGTCAAATTGATGTATCGAAATATGGTGTGATTTATGCTGGCGCACAAAAAAATATTGGCCCGGCTGGTATTTGTATTGTGATTGTGCGTGACGATTTACTCGATCTGGCGAGCGATTTATTACCAAGTATTCTGAATTACAAAGTATTGTCTGAACAAGAATCAATGTTTAATACGCCGCCAACTTACGCTTGGTATTTATCGGGTTTAGTTTTTAAATGGCTAAAAGCGCAGGGCGGAGTGACGGAGATTGAAAAAATTAACCGCACTAAAGGCGAAGTGCTTTATGGTTATATTGATCAATCGAGTTTCTATAAAAATACCATCCACCCAAATAACCGTTCTTTAATGAATGTTCCATTTCAATTAGCCAAACCAGAGCTTGATGGGTTGTTTTTACAACAAGCAGAACAACGTGGTTTACAGGCACTAAAAGGGCACCGAGCAGTTGGTGGTATGCGAGCGTCGCTTTATAACGCTATGCCGCTAGAAGGAGTACAAGCGTTGGTGGACTTTATGCAAGAATTTGAGCAAGCTAATGCGTAACACCAATTCCATTTAGTATTTGATCAATTTGAATACGCTGAAAAGACGCGGATCCGTCTCTGGTCGCTTGATAAAAGGGCATCTATTGCCTTTGACACTTTTCTCTGTACTCAATTTTGAACGATCATTAAATTTATGGAATAGGTATCACACCGCTTAGAAAATTGACGTTCTTGAGGTTGATTTCAAGCGAATAAAAAACCGCCAGTTGGCGGTTTTTTTGTTGGTCTAATAACCAAAGAGTCAGTATCAACTACAGTCGCTGATGTAACCTATGATACAAACCTTGCTGAGCTAACAACGCTTGATGAGTACCAAGCTCTACAATCTCACCTTGCTCCATTAAAGCAATCGAGTCCATAGCGTCTAGGCCAATCAAGCGGTGGGTGACAAATACCACGGTTTTATTGACCGAGTGTTTGTGTAATAACTGCATGATCTGTTGTTCAGTTTGTTTATCTAAACCTTCGGTTGGCTCATCGAGTAATAAGATTGGCGAATCGTGTAAAATCGCGCGTGCGATCCCAATACGGCGTTTCTCACCACCTGATAACTGTCGGCCTCCGTCTCCTAACCAAGCATCAAGACCATTGCCTTCGGTTAAATGCTCTAAACCTACTTCGTGTAAAATGGCGACTAATCCTTGGTCATTAGCGTCTGGTTTTGCTAAAAGAAGGTTATCTTTTAACGTGCCATTTAAAATATCCACCCGTTGACTCACCACTGAAATACTGTGGCGTAAGCCTTTTTCAGTCCACTGTGAGATGGGTTGATTATCAATTAATAACGCCCCTGATGTGACATCAAATTGACGAGTTAACAATTGCAGTAAAGTCGATTTACCAGAGCCAGTTTGACCGACAATCGCCATTTTTTGGCCCGCTTCAAGCGAAATACTCACTTTGTTTAACGCCAATTCCTCGCTGTCTTGATATTTAAAACTCACCTCTTGCAGTTGAATGCTGGCATCTTGACATTGCTCAACACCGGTTGCTGGATAATGTATATCTGGCGTTGCGGTGAGCACTTCATTAAGACGGCGCGCTGATTCTAAGGTTTGTCCAAGATATTGGAATGCGCCAGCAATAGGCATTAACAGCTCAAAACACGCCATAGTTGCAAACGCTAGCATCGCCACCATCGGTCCTGGTGGTTGACCATTCATGCCATCGGCGGCCATCCAAATGATCAAGACCATAGTCCAACCATTAGCCAGCAGAAGTAGCGCACTGGCAAGGCCGGTTAAATTGGCATTGTTAAACTGATTTTTCACCAATTTTTGTTGATGATCGTTGATCGCCTGACGGTATCGAGGCTCTGCGCCAAATAACACCAATTCACTATGACCTTGCACCCAATCTAGAGTAGCAATGCGTAAATTCGCTTTATTTTGGGTTAAATGAGTACCATTATGCTTGCCTAACTTGTAGAACAAAATTGGCCAGATCAACAGCAATGACAGCAAAATGCCACCCAATGTTAAGCCAATGGTCATATCAAACCAACATAGGAAGAAAGTCAGTGAGACAATCCCTAATGTGCCTACTACGATAGGACTGATAAGACGCAGATAGACATGATCCATCGCATCGACATCGGCCACAAGGCGGTTAAGTAAATCGGCATCACGCAGTTTAGAAAAACGCCCAGGGATGAGTGGGGTTAATTTTCTAAAAAAGAAGATACGTAAATCAGCCAATAGCTTAAAAGTAGCATCATGGCTGACTACTCGCTCGCCCCAACGGCCAGCCGTTCTGGCCATTGCAAAACCACGCACACCGCCGCCTGGCAGCATATAGTTAAAAGATTGACGGGCAATGGTTAAACCGGCAACCGATGCTGCTGCAATAAACCAACCGGATAAAGTCAATAAGCCGATAGAGGCCACTAAGGTCGCAAAACCTAATAGCATTCCCAGTGAAAGGCTAAACCAATGCTTTTTATATAATTTGAGATAAGGCAGTAACTCACGCATCTAAATTCCCCTTATTCTCGCTATCCATTTGTTGTTTTGAAGACAGCATTTGTGCAAATAGTCCTGTGTGTTGGATGTCATCATAACGACCCGATTGGACAATTTCTCCAGACTGCATCACCAGAATATTGGCCACTTGTTTCAAATGCTCTAACTGGTGGGTCACCATGAGTGTGGTGGTGCCTTGAGTATTGGCATTAAGCGCTGTCATAACTAAATGTTCGCTATGCGCATCTAAGCTAGCGGTTGGTTCATCGAGTAGCCAGAAGCTGCCTTTTTGTAACATGGCGCGGGCAAGGGCTAAACGTTGTGCTTGTCCAACCGAAAGACCACCAGAGCGATCGCTAATGTGATAATCCAATCCGTGTTTTGAGACAAATTCATCGGCAAAGGCATCTTTTAACACTTTAGTGAGATCGGGTTCGCTAATGTCATGCTGACCCAGAGTCACGTTTTCGTAAATACTGCCATTAATCAATAATGGATTTTGACCGACCCAACTTATGTGTTGACGCCAGTGCTTTAAGTTAAGCTCTTTGACTTCAACGCCGTTAATGGTCAGCGATCCTGAATAAGGCAAAAAGCCAAGTATCGCATTAATTAAACTGGTTTTACCTGCGCCACTAGGGCCGACTAAAGCCGTAGTTTGGTTAGCATCAATGCAAAAGGAAACCGGACCAAGCAAATGTGTTTTTTCGGAGCTAAATACTTCGAGATTATCGGCACAGATGATAATGCTATCGGGAGTGGGTAAGTCAGTAGTGCCCGATTTAGCGGCTTCAACATCTGCTTCTAAAAACTCAACTAAGCTTTCTGCCGCGCCTAATGCTTGCGCTTTAGCGTGGTAGTAAGTGCCTAAGTCGCGCAGAGGTTGATAAAATTCAGGTGCTAAAATCAATACAAACAGGCCGGTAAATAAGGTAATGCCAGCGCCGTAATAACCAAAATCAAGTTCACCAATGTAACTAAAACCAAAATACACCGCGGTGATGGCAATTGACAGTGAGGTGAAGAATTCTAGAACCGCAGAGGAGAGGAAAGCAACCCGCAATACATCCATGGTGCTTTTACGCAATACATCGGAGGCACTGCGCAGTAATTCAGTTTCCGCTTCAGCGCGATGGAACAAACGAATGGTGGTCATCGATTGTAAACGATCGTAGAAGTGACCGGATAAACGCTGCAGCGCTTTAAAGTTGCGTTTATTGGCATCGGCGGCTTTCATACCCACTAAAGCCATAAAGAGTGGCACAAGTGGGGCGGTGATCAAGAAAATAAGCCCTGCCGCCCAGTTGGCAGGAAACACTACCACTAAAATAATAAACGGAATAAACACCGATAACGCCATTTGCGGCAAGTAGCGCGAGAAGAAATCTTGCATATCTTCAACTTGCTCTAACAATAGTGTCGCCCAAGTACCCGCTGGTTTGCCTTTAATATAAGCCGGACCTAAATCACGCAGTTTATCGAGAATTTGCTGGCGAATATAAATCCGCACATATTCCCCACAACGATAACCGGTAATTTCACGTCCCCAAGTACAAGCTGCACGGCCAACAATCATCGCCGCCAAACCAATAAAGGAAGGGATGAGTTGGTGCTTATCAACGTGCTCAATAATGATTTGATGAAGGATCGAGGCGAGTAGACCGGCTTGACCAATTAAAAATAAAGTCGACACGATCCCAAGCGCGATCGTGGCACCTAGCCATACTTTGGCCAGTTTACCTTGTTGCTTGAGCCACTGGTTTAAATGGCGTCTTTGTTGTTTTTCCATGTAAGCTTGTTTCCCATCTGGAGGGTAGGGTCATAAACATTATTTATAGCGGATCAGCTCAGCACAAAGCGCCGGAGCTGATAATAAAGACACCGCTATATTAATGAGTGATGACATTAACTTGAGAGGTTGAAATTAATCATTGAGCGAATCAAGATAGCGCTCGGCATCCAATGCTGCCATACAACCGGTTCCTGCGGATGTTATTGCTTGTCGATAGTTATGATCCATTACATCACCAGCTGCAAATATGCCTTCAATGCTGGTTTGGGTAGCATTACCATTTAAACCTGATTTGACCACAATGTAGCCATCTTTCATTTCTAATTGATTTTGGAAAATATCGGTGTTCGGTTTATGCCCAATCGCAATAAAAGCACCCATCACGTCAATGACTTCTTCGGCGTCCGATGTGGTTGCTTTAATTCGAACCCCAGTCACGCCCATATCATCACCGACCACTTCTTCAAGGGTGCGATCAGTATGCAAAATGATATTGCCGTTATTGACTTTATCCATCAGACGATTGATTAGGATCTTTTCGGCGCGGAAACTATCGCGGCGGTGAACCAGATGCACTTCTGAGGCAATATTAGACAGGTATAATGCTTCTTCGACCGCTGTATTACCGCCACCGATCACCGCGACTTTTTGATTGCGATAAAAGAAACCATCGCAGGTTGCACAAGCCGATACGCCACGACCTTTAAAGGCTTCTTCAGAGTCTAAGCCTAAATATTTGGCTGAAGCACCGGTTGAAATGACCAGTGCGTTACAAGTGTATTCGGTTGAATCGCCTTTTAAGCGAAACGGGCGTTGGCTGAAATCAACTTCATTAATATGATCAAATAACATTTCAGTTTCAAAACGTTCAGCGTGTTGTTTCATTCGCTCCATTAAAGCAGGACCGGTTAACCCCTCAGCATCACCAGGCCAATTTTCAACTTCAGTGGTGGTGGTTAACTGACCACCTTGTTGCATGCCGGTGACCAGTACTGGGTTTAGATTGGCGCGAGCGGCATAAACGGCAGTGGTGTAGCCGGCAGGACCCGACCCAAGAATGAGTAAATTACAATGCTTAACGTTGCTCATTGGAACTCCGAAATGAAATGAGAGGAATGCGAATTCTTATCACGCGATTGTATGGAAAATATCGCGCTAAAGAAAGCGATAGATTGCATTCTTGTTATAGTTCAACAGCCCCGAGCATTAAACCTAATTACCATAAGGTTTTACTGTGGCTGCCTCCTATTAATCACGATTGGGGTTAATCAGAAAATGTCACTTCATAGGAACTGAATTTTCGAATATTGATCACGCCCGTATCTAAAATTAAATATTGGCCTTTAATGCCTTGTAAAACGCCAGATACCACGGGGTTTTTATCAAAGTTATGAGAAACAATTTTTACCGGATGTTGTTCAACAGGGTAGTCAATCGGTGTGATATCAGCGGATAAAATCTCGATCGCGTCTTCGCCATATTGCTGCTTAATGGCCTCAATGGTTGGTAAAACCTGTGGCAATAGCTCAGCAAACTTATCTTGCAATGCCATCGGCGCGCCATCTTCTTTTAGCAAGGTACGCCAATTGGTTTTATCGGCAATATGCTTGGCCAGTTCAATTTCAATTAAACCCGAGATATAACGGGTTTTTACTTTAAAAATCGGCAGGCCTTGAGTCGCCCCTTGATCGATCCAGCGAGTGGGGATTTGAGTGTGACGAGTAATGCCAACCTTCACACTTGAGGTATTGGATAAATAGACGAAATGATCGACCATGCAATTTTCTTCGCCCCATTGTGGTTCACGGCAAGTTCCCACCTCATAATGGCAGGTCTCTGGCTTCATTATGCACATATCGCAGCTGGCTAATTTTTTCATGCACACATAGCAATGGCCTTGTGAGTAACTCTTTTTGGTTTTTTTACCGCAAGATGAGCAAAAAATATTACCCGAGTGAGTCAAGGTGATCACATGCCCAATATAAGGCATTAGGTCAACGCTTTGATCGCCAACCGGCAGGCGATACTGAACTTGATTGTTTTGTTGGGGATCAAGAGAGGAATGCAGTTTGGCCAATGTTCCTGTAATGCTAAAAGTCATGCTTAAACCTAGTAGTAAAATAAACAGTTTACCGGATTTTTTAGCGATAACAATTCGCGATATTAATCACTAACATAAAAGGTGTGAAGTAAACGTGAAAATATGATTTTAAAACTATCAATAGCGATTGTTCCTAGCGTGGTTATTCCAAATATTATTCCTATTTGATATGAATCAAAAAACCTTAGTGTACTAAGGTTTTAGTGATAAATGACTATCAAATCTAGTGCTTTTTTTTGTATGGTGAATTAAGTTAGGGAATAAATTGGTGTTGCAGTGTTTGTTGAATCAATAGACGCTCAAACACTCATTGTAATGGATTGCATTTATAACCGCTGCTGCAAGGGTTGCGGAACGAGTTCGTTTGGCGGTTGAACAATACCCATGGCACGTGGTTGGTAAGTTAACCTGCAGTTTTGGTGTAACTGAGTTGGTAGGCTCTGAACGTATTACCAAGATGATTGCTCGCGCCGATGAAGCCTTATACCATGCAAAAAATAACGGACGTAACCGAGTTGAAGTGTTGGAAAAGTTGACGATCCCACAAGATCGTTAATTATTTAAGCGATTGACTTGGTTCAATATGGGATAGATTTTTCTGCTCTGAAGCAGATAGCTTTTCTGCTTCTAATTTATCTTCATGTCCAAAAATAGGATTAATCGGACCTAAAAATTTCGGTTGAGATTTTAAAATATACAGATCAAGAAATGCTTTGGTACGGGCAAATACTTCTCTTAATCGAACATGAAATCCAGAGGTTTCAACTGGCCCTGGTACCGCCAAGCAGCTGGCATCAATATGATGATATTGAGCAATATACAGCGCTCGTTCACAATGAAAGTCTTGGGTGATAATTAAGAAATGATCGGCTTGAAAAATATCTCGTGCACGGATGATTGAGTCGAGAGTTCTAAATCCGGCATAATCTAAATTAATATTCTTGTCTTCAACCCCTGCTTTTAATAAATCCCGCTTCATGGTCCACGGCTCGTTATAAGAGCGGTGGGCATTGTCACCACTGAGTAGAAATGTACGAATTTTACCCTGTTGATACAGTTTGATCGCAGCTTCTATCCGGTGTGAATAATAGGTGTTCAAAGTGCGACCAATGTATTTGCTGGTACCTAAAACCAAGCCGATGTTATACGGAGGAACATCTCCAACATTGTGGTAAATAGAGTCTTGGGTTTTCCAGCTAATAATACGATCAATGGCAAAAACAGAAAGGCACAGCAGCAAAACGCCAGTCACAACAATGGACAACGTAATCATGATATATGAACGATTAAGCAAGGTGCGTTTGTGTGGCATTGAAACTGTTTCCATAACTAATCTTTTCCTAGTGGCGACAGTTTAACGCAGTGACGGGGCGCAATGTCATACTTATTTTCAATAAAAAAGTTGAATGAAATTTGTCACATAACAAATCATGTGGCATGAAGGATAACAGTCAATGTGAGCCTGAAAAACAAAAATGCCCACTATTTTTAAAATGGTGGGCAAATTAGCTGAATCATATTTTAGTTAAAAGGCTGTTCGTTTGTAATTACGATACTCAGGTTGCCAGAAACCATTATTAATCGCGGTTTCAAGTGCTTCGTCGGTAATTTCAAGCGCAACCCCTTGTTCGATGGCCTTCTTGGCTACCGCAAAAGCAATCTTCTTAGATACCGCATTAATTTCTTCTAATGGGGGTAACAAGGCCCCTTTGCCTTTGATTGCCAGTGGAGAACATTGAGCCAAAGTGCGGCTTGATTCTCTTAGCATTTCATCGGTAACACGCGACGCTGAAACCGCCAATACCCCTAAACCAATACCAGGGAAGATGTAACTGTTGTTACATTGGGCGATAGGGTAATCCTTACCTTCATAGCGTACTGGTTCAAATGGGCTGCCGGTTGCAACCAGTGCTTGGCCCTTGGTCCATTGGAAAATATCGTTCGGTGTTCCTTCTACTCGGCTAGTAGGGTTCGATAATGGGAAAATAATTGGACGCGCACAGTTTGCGTGCATCGCCTCAACCACTTCTTGACTAAATAATCCAGGCACACCTGAAACACCAATCATCACGGTTGGTTTGGCATTTTTGATCACATCAAGCAAAGAGAAACCTTGCTCACCACCTTTCCATTTCGCAATGTTTTTCTTACTCTGACGCAGTTTTTTCTGGAAATCGAGTAGGTTCTTCATGCCTTCTTGCAATAAGCCCCAACGATCAACCATATACACTTGTGAGCGAGCTTGCTGATCGGTTAATCCTTCAGCAACCATTTGCGCAATAATCGCTTCTGCGATCCCACAACCAGCAGAACCTGCGCCAACAAAGGTAATTCGTTGCTCACATAATTTACTGCCCGCTGCATGACATGCGGCGATCAATGAACCCACCGAGACTGCTGCAGTACCTTGAATATCATCATTAAAACAACAAATTTTATCTTTATAACGCTCAAGTAAAGGCATGGCATTTTTTTGCGCGAAATCTTCAAACTGGATAAGTGCGTCAGGCCAACGACGTTGAATTGATTGAATAAAATCATCAACAAACTTGGTGTATTCATCACCGGTAATTCGAGGGTGACGCCAGCCCATGTACATAGGATCAGCTAGGCGTTGGGGGTTATTGGTGCCCACATCTAATACAATTGGTAGGGTGTAAGCTGGGCTAATACCACCACAAGCGGTATACAGTGATAACTTACCAATTGGGATCCCCATGCCGCCAATACCCTGATCGCCAAGACCAAGAATACGTTCACCGTCAGTCACTACGATTACTTTGACATTTTGGCTGGTGGCATTGTTGACCAGATCATCGATACGATCACGATTAGGGTAAGAAATAAATAATCCACGCCCACGACGATAAATATTCGAGAAGTTCTCACATGCCGCGCCCACGGTTGGGGTGTAGATGATCGGCATCATTTCGG
Source organism: Vibrio algicola (assembly GCF_009601765.2). Classification (NCBI taxonomy): domain Bacteria; kingdom Pseudomonadati; phylum Pseudomonadota; class Gammaproteobacteria; order Vibrionales; family Vibrionaceae; genus Vibrio; species Vibrio algicola. Next base: position 1,376,861 of record NZ_CP045699.1, on the reverse strand, counting down.
TAATGTGATTTTGAACGAGTCGGTAGAAAAGGGTTTCATTGGTATCTTGAATATTACGCAGATAGATATGTTTATCCATATCATTATCAAAAGCTTTGTATTGCTGATAAGCGCGTTCAACTTGTTCTTGAATGGTCTCAGTTGCTTCAGGCAATAGACCTTCTAAGTTAAATGCTTTTCTTTCTTCAAAGGTAAAGCCGCTACCTTTATTTAAAAGAGGGGTGGCCATTAATACTGGGCCGGCGTAAGTGATATATAAAGGACGTTTATCATTCTTATTCATGTGCGGACTCTTTTGTTTTTCGCGATCGATGGATCTTAAATGGTGTCGTATTGCACTATTTTTTGGCGTTTAACAGTTGTAAGAACATTCTTGACCAATAGTTCAGTGTACTGGGCTTGAAGTAACAATTTGTTACGACCTTTTCTTTGTTGCTCTATGATAAAAGGGTTCTGAGTATTGTAAACAATTTTAGCCCTATGTTTGACTATAACGCACAAATTATACAGATTAATCATCTAAGCTGCTGCAAAGGTACTTTAAAGGTAGTGCGAAGGTTAAAATTCTACAACATTAAGTTCACAAAAATACGTGCTCCACCGCTCAATAATTAACATCAATGTACAAATCATTGTATACAATGCTCTAGTGTGGCGTTTGGGTGAGTATTTGCCCTAAGAGCAGGAAGATCAGTGAAGAGTCTCTGGGTATAAATGGTGAGCATAAGAAGACATCGACTGACTTGAGATTGTTGCTTTCAAGTCAGCCGATTTTTATTTTTGGAGCGTTAATTTTTAGATCTTACTTTATTTTGTGATATGAAAACTTAGTCAATTAAATCGTATTCTTTTCGTAGTACATCGATGATTTCTTGTTTTGGATCATCACTCAGTACAATCGTTTTACCGGTGACTTTTTCGGCAATGGCAAGATAGGTCTGTGAGATTTTCATGATCTCTTCTACGGGCAGCGCATTGTCTTCTGCTAAGGAAAAACGCTCTGGCATACGTTTTTTATTTAACAAAATATCGGGATCGGGGAAATGGTTAAGCAAAAATTGACGGAAACCTTCTTTGGAGTTTTCGACAATTTGACCATTGTTATAGGCTTGTTTATCCCAAATACGTGATGAATCTGGCGTGCCAACCTCGTCCATATAAATCAGTTTTTCATTGCCTTTTGCATCTTGAACATAACCAAATTCAAACTTGGTATCGACAAAAATCTGATCAACATTATCCAGTGCTTGGCTAATCACTTTAAAACCTTCTTTTAATAGCTTTTCATATAAAGCGATATCGGATGGTTGAGAAAAGTTAAATGCGGCAAAATTATTTTCAATGTCATGGCGAGTGACATTAACATCATCGGCTTCAGGCACATTAGGAATACCCTTTAAAATACCTTTGGTTGATGGTGTCATAAGAAGTTCTGGTAACACTTTATCTTTTTCTAGCCCTTCAGGCAGTGCAATGCCGCAAAATTCACGTTCGCCTTGTTGGTAAGCTCGCCACATTGAACCAGTAATATATTGACGACAAATCGCTTCAATCATGACTGGTTTGGCTTTTTGTACGATCCAGACAAACGGATGAGGGATATCAAGAATATGGCTATCGGCTAATCCATTGTCTTTAAAAAGTTGAAACCAATGATTAGAGATAGCGTTCAGTGCCGCGCCTTTTCCTGGTACGCCATTTAAACCACCTTCGCCACGCCAAATACAATCAAAGGCTGAAATACGATCACTGATTACCATAATGGCAAGTGGGGCATCGGCTGCTACGTTATAGCCTTTTTCTTTAATTAAGCGGCGGCTATCTTCTTCGGTGAGCCAATAAACAGAGCGGACTTTTCCACTGTGGACTGGTTTGTCAGTACGGATTGGAAGATCATCATTGACAGCAAGAACTTGATTAGCAGGGCTCATTTCCACATTCCTATTAAAAGCTAGGGCGAATAATTTAAAGTTAAATACATAACCTAAATCAGATTAATCACGAGAGGTATTATTCTCATACCACAAAGCCGAATAATAACAGAATAGAGGCGTATCCATCCAGCACAAAAGCAAACGATTGCTTAAGATTTAATTGCTGCAAGTTTTATGGTCATAAATGAAACTATGAATTTACTTATTTTGATATTTAGCCTAAGCATTAATGCATATTGCGAGTTAAGGTTTGTTGGATTGCTTGGCTAATAAAGAAGACTTCGCAACCAGTTTGCTGCGCTTGTAATTCGATTTGCTGGCGCTCTTGGTGACTAAATTCATCACCGGTCACAATCGCGCTGGCATTATTGATGGACAGAACTTTCATGATCACGTCTTTTTCACTCATCACTTGAGATGACTTCATCTTGATCACTTTTTTGGCCTCAATATGAAACATGTGTAATTCGCTGACGGTAGGCAGAGCCACTTGGTCAGTAAATATAATCCATTTTTGTTGTTTGGCTAAGATGGCTAAGCGAGCAAACAAAGGGCTACTGGCTGAATACGTTTCTTCATTTGCCGCCAAAATGTGTGAGGTTGATGCTTGATTGAAATTCGTTTGGGTCAACATAGTACTGTCCATATATCCATACTGTATGCATATACAGTACTTGTGTTTTTATGATTGATCAAGTCAAAAATTGAACTATTTATGACCATCTGTGATGACAATCACTTTTTTAGTGGTGCTTTTTAAAAACTAAGGTAAACTTTTCATATAGCTAACTTGCTAATATTTCAGTAATTAATGAAATGTAGTCTTTAGCTTAGATTTGATTGCAGTCTCGATTGTGATTTCCGATAAATGTTTAGGATAGGACTAGAGCTTGCTCGCTAGAATCACTTAGCAGTCTAAAAGAGGCAAAGTTCTTGAGCGGTTATTTTTTAAAACAAAGGAATTATAAAATGAATAAATATTTAGCAGAATGTTTTGGTACGTTTTGGCTAGTACTTGGCGGTTGTGGTAGTGCTGTATTAGCTGCGGGCTATCCTGAACTGGGTATAGGTTTTGTTGGGGTGGCACTGGCCTTTGGTTTGACGGTATTGACCATGGCATTTGCGATTGGTCATATTTCAGGTTGTCACTTAAACCCAGCGGTTTCTATCGGTCTTTGGGCGGGTGGTCGTTTTCCGGCAAACCAACTTTTACCTTACATTATTGCGCAAGTTGCTGGTGGTATTATCGGTGCAGGTATCCTTTATCTGATCGCATCAGGTAAAGCCGGATTTGATCTTGCGGGTGGTTTTGCATCAAATGGTTACGGCGCTCATTCTCCAGACGGTTATTCTATGATGGCAGTATTGGTGTGTGAAGTTGTAATGACAATGATGTTCTTAATCGTGATCATGGGCGCAACCGATAAACGCGCACCTGCAGGCTTTGCCCCAATCGCGATTGGTTTATGTCTAACCCTTATTCACCTTATCTCTATTCCAGTCAGTAATACTTCTGTTAACCCTGCTCGTAGTACTGCGGTGGCGGTTTTTGTGGGTGATTGGGCAACGTCACAATTGTGGTTGTTCTGGGTTGCGCCAATCATTGGCGGCATTCTAGGTGCGCTGATCTACCGCGTTATTGCTTGTGAAAAAAACGAAGCGGCAGCAGCATAATAAATTCGAGAGTCATGAAATTTTGGTCATGACGGTTTGAATGGAGATGAAAATCAACACTGAACGGTTTTCATTGTTGTGTTGTTAAAAATAAAAAAGGCGCTGATGACTTTCCATGAGAAAGAATCAGCGCCTTTTTAATGTGTGTAACATAGCTGAGTTTGTGCGGTCTAATTCAGACGGGTTTGTTTGGCGCGTAAAGCCAGTTCAGCCAAATTAAATTGTCGTACGTCGATTTTGGCTAAGTCATGACAACCTGTACAAGAATGGTTGCTGATCCCGTCGACATAATCTAAGCGAACCAAATTGTCAGTAAACTGTTTACACCAATCGCATGTTCCGTGTTTATTTTCCATTTTCTTCCTTGTTGTTATCACTCGTCGCTAGTGATAATGCGTTATTTGTATTTCAAAAAAGCGCCATTAAGCGGTAGCGTTTAAGAGACTGCTGGCGACTAGAGCCCAAGATTAAATTATCGTTCTCAATCTTGGATGGTTGAATTATTCGATTAACTTTTTATTTTGTTCGTTGCCTGTGCCATCAATAGGGCGGTTGACTGAAATTTTCCGACCTTTCTTTAATCCAACTTCATAATCGGCAGTGAAGTTATTCATCGCCTCTCTTAACTGTTGCTTAAAGGTTTCGCGATCGATGTTGGCAAATTCTTTATCAATGTAGTTATTGATCTTATTGGCCGAATCATCATCGGGTGCGATTAATGGTAGCTTTTCTAATGCGCCTTCAATCCAACCGGAAACAAATGAATTCACCCGACGAGTCACTTCTGCGCTGCTAGTACCAGAACCCGAAAAACTATTGCGAAATTGCCCTGTATGCTCATTCATTTCTCTATAAACGATATCAAAAGCAAACGCTGCAAAAATAGCGCGATCGGCTTCTCCAATAAACTCGACACGTTTTAATCCTTTATGGTTGAGCAATACTGCCTCTACGCCAAAACGAGTGTTGATACCGCGAATAATACGCAGCAAGTTAGAGCTAATATTGGCGGGTAATAAATGACTAGACTGAGTTTTTCCGAGCTTAATGAAATCAATATCGTCTTTATCTAAGCCATATTTTAGCATTAGATTATGGGCCATTTTGATTGCTTGCGCGGCCTCATTCACATTGGCTGAGTTACCAAGTTCAAGACATTTAGCTATTTTTTTAAGCGCTTTTTGTTTAGACATTCAGTTTGGGCTATTTATCGAGTAAGGAAAATGAGCCGAGCATTCTACCGTTTTTCGTGTCCTTTATAAAGCTGAACTGCATTTTGATATCACAATCTTGCTCTGAAAAATCAAAATTATCTATTCCTAACACTAACTTAAATGTTGTAAAGTGAAGGAATTCATAAAAACATCCGAATCCCACATGGAATGGGTAACGCAGTGTTGCTAATCAATACTGTGATGACGTTAGGATAGGGAGCAGAAACACAATGGTCGTTAAACACGATAATGCCACCAACACTGAAGCGACAAGCAAGGACACTTCATCAAATGCCGGCAATAATAAACGCGCGTTGCCAGCCCTGACACAGAGTTATTCTGTCGATCCTAAAGTTGCGACATATCTTGAAGAACTCAAACAATCGGGCTTTGACGGTGATATTGAGCAAACCTATGCCAGCCGTTTGGCTATGGCGACTGATAACAGTGTGTATCAGCAATTACCGCAAGCGGTGGTGCATCCTAAACATACTCAAGATGTTCAATTAATTGGCCGAGTGGGCGCGCAAGACCAATATCAGAGTGTGACCTTTTCTGCCCGTGGTGGCGGTACGGGGACTAATGGCCAATCCTTGACCAAAGGCATCGTGGTCGATATGTCTCGCCACATGAATAAAGTTCTCGAAATTAATGAAGCGCAAGCTTGGGTTCGAGTGCAATCTGGGGTGGTGAAAGATCAATTAAATGATGCGGTGCGTCAATATGGCTATTTCTTTTCACCCGATCTGTCTACCAGTAATCGAGCGACAATTGGCGGTATGGTGAATACCGATGCTTCCGGTCAAGGTTCGCTAAAATACGGCAAAACCTCGGATCATGTGTTATCACTGCAAGCGGTCTTTGCCGATGGGTCTGTGTTTGATACCCAAGGTGACACTCAACCTGAATTTGACACTCTTGCCAGTAAAGCGCTGCTTGCAACCGAGCAAATCTGCCGTGAAAATCGCGCGGCGATAGAAGCAAAATTCCCACCACTGAATCGCTTTTTAACGGGTTATGATCTCAAGAATGCGTTGCAATTTACACCCGTAACCAGTGGATCTGAGCCAGAAGATACACGCACCGAACAAGGCGAGTTTGATTTAGCTCGGGTGTTGTGCGGCGCAGAAGGCTCATTAGCTTTTATTACCGAAGCCAAACTGAACCTAACTAAAATTCCTAAAGCGCGCACTTTAATCAATGTGAAATACAACTCATTTGACGCTGCGTTACGCAACGCGCCATTTATGGTACAAGCGCAAGCGCTCTCGGTCGAAACCATTGACTCCAAAGTATTGAATTTAGCCAAGCAAGATATTGTGTGGCATACCGTCAGTGACTTACTGACCGATGTCGAAGGCAAAGACATGCAGGGTATCAATATTATTGAGTTTGCCGACCCGAGTGAAGCTAAAGTGCATGGGTTGGTCGAAGATTTGGTGGCGACACTAAAAATCAAACTTGCAACCGAACAAGGCGGCATTATCGGTTTTCAAGTGTGCAGCGATTTGGATAGCATCAACAAAATTTATAATATGCGTAAAAAAGCGGTGGGTTTACTTGGCGGCGCAAAAGGTCGAGCCAAACCGATCGCGTTTGCCGAAGATACTTGTGTCCCTCCAGAAAACCTTGCCGATTATATTGCCGAATTTAGAACTTTACTCGATGGTCAATCGTTAAACTATGGCATGTTTGGTCATGTGGATGCGGGTGTGTTGCATGTGCGTCCGGCGCTCGATTTATGCGACCCGGAACAAGAAAAACTGATGCACCAAATTTCGGACGATGTGGTCAAGTTAGTGGCCAAATATGGCGGTTTAATGTGGGGTGAGCACGGTAAAGGTTACCGCTCTGAATATGGCCCTGAATTTTTTGGTGATGAGTTGTTTATGCAACTTCGCCGCGTGAAAACGGCCTTTGACCCACTCAATAAAATGAATCCAGGTAAGATTTGTACTCCGGTCGATAGCGACGATCAGTTGGTGAAAGTTTCGGATACCAAACGAGCATTTTATGATCGTCAGATCCCGGTTAATGTTCGTGATAGCTTTAATCAAGCGATGGATTGTAATGGTAACGGTTTATGTTTTAACTACGACGTAAACTCTCCTATGTGTCCATCGATGAAGATCACCGCCGATCGCCGTCATTCACCCAAGGGCCGTGCTGGTTTAGTGCGTGAATGGTTGCGTCAGTTAACCGAGCAGGGGATTGATGTTTTAGATCTCGAGCAGCAAACCTTAACCCAATCAACGTCAATTAAAACCATGATTGACCGTATTCGTCACAGTATAAATAAGAAAAAACAGTACGATTTTTCTCATGAAGTGTACGATGCGCTCAATGGCTGTTTAGCTTGTAAAGCTTGCGCCAGCCAATGTCCGATCAATGTCGATGTTCCTTCGTTTCGTTCGCGTTTTTTAAATCTCTATTATTCGCGTTATCAACGTCCGGCCAAAGATTATTTAGTCGCCAATATCGAAAGCTTGTTACCGCTAATGGCCAGCGCGCCTAAAGTGGTCAATGGCATGTTAGGGATGAAATGGGTGCAGAGTTTAACCAAGGCAAGCATTGGTTATATTGATACCCCGTTATTATCCGTGCCAACCCTCAAACAACAGTTATCTCAAAAGCAATGGGATAGCCGTTTTAGTTTGTCGTATTTACAAGCGTTATCAGAACAAGAAAAACAAGACTATGTGCTGGTGGTACAAGATCCGTTCACCAGTTATTACGATGCACAAGTGGTGTCAGATTTTGTTGCTCTGGCGGTTAAATTGGGCAAAAAGCCAATCATTTTACCGTTCAAACCCAATGGTAAAGCGCAGCATATTAAAGGTTTCTTAAAGCAATTTACCCAATCGGCCACCACCACCGCTGAGTTTTTAAATGATATCGCGAAATTGGACATTCCTTTAGTGGGGATCGATCCTGCGATGGTGTTGTGTTATCGCGATGAATATAAAGAAGTGCTGGGTGAACAAGCCTGTCAATTTAGGGTGCTGTCGGTGCATGAGTGGCTACAACCTAACCTAGAGTGCTTTAACTATGTAAAACCACCTGTTATGCAGGATGTCGCGCAGCAGCACAGCAGTGATATACAAGCACAGCAAAATCAAGAGAGCTTAACTTGGTATCTATTCTCGCACTGTACGGAAAAGACCAAACTGCCTAATGCTGAAAAAGAGTGGGGGCAGATCTTCCAACACTTTGGCGCTCAGTTACAAAGTATTGCGGTAGGATGTTGCGGCATGGCGGGAACGTTTGGCCATGAAGCGGATAAGTTTGATATGTCACAAGGGATCTATCAACTCAGCTGGCAACCGAACTTAAATCGATTGCCTAAGGAACGATGCTTATCGACTGGTTATTCTTGTCGTAGCCAAGTGAAGCGTTTTGAAGGTGAGAAATTACGCCACCCACTGCAAGCCTTGTTGTCGATACTGTAACGAGAGTAAATCAAATTAAAAGCCTAGACTGAGATAATTCAGTCTAGGCTTTTTTGATCATCAAATGATTTAGATTGCGATTATTCTTAATGGCCAGTATTTTCAAACGCGAGCACTTTCTTTTCGACTTGTCTGAAAATTAAAGACAAAGCGCCATTCACCACTAAATAGAAAGCACCTGCAATGCCAAACACCACCAAAGTGTCGTAGGTTTGGGCATTAATGCGTTGCGCGTAACCCATTAAATCCATAATAGTGATGGTACTGGCAAGTGATGTGCCTTTGAAGACTAAAATCACTTCGTTGGAATACGCTGGGATCGCGCGACGAATGGCATAAGGAAGTAACACGCCGAGGGTGGTTTTGGTGCTCATACCTAACGCGCGACAAGCTTGCCATTGACCTGATGGAATGGCATCAAATGCGCCTTTAAACAGTTGAGTACTATAAGCGGCAGTATTAAGCGCTAACGCGAGCATTGCGCAAAACCAAGGCTGGCTTAACCAATTCCACGCGATGCTATTTTTGATCACCTCAAATTGCCCTGGGCCGTAATAGATTAAGAATATTTGCACCAAAAGTGGGGTGCCAGTAAATAAAGTAATTAAAGCGCGACTCAACCAGTGGATCACCGGAGTACGAGTGATCAGACTAATGGTCATTAAGAGCGAAAGGGTGCAACCCACCAGCAAAGCGACGACAGTTAACTCAAGGCTAGTTTGTAAACCGGTGACAAGTTGCCAAATATGTTGTTCATTCATGCTTTGGCTCCGGTTTTGTTGTTATTTATGCTAATGGTGTTTTCTTGCAGTTGGTATTTGTTATTAATGACTTTAACCACGCGTTGTGTGATCAACGTGATCACAAGATACACCATGGCTGCGGTGGCATACCAAGTGAAACTTTGATGCGTGGCTGCCGATGTTAATTGTGCTTGCTTTAATAAATCGGTGACGCCAATTAATGACACCAATGCCGTATCTTTTAATAGTACTAACCATTGATTGGTTAAACCCGGTAGGGCATGGCGGATCGCTTGAGGTAACACAATGCGAATAAAAACTCGGCTCTTACTTAAACCTAAAGCATTCCCCGCCTCTTTTTGGCCCTTAGGTACGGCTTTTAATGCCCCACGTAAGCTTTGGGCGGCGTAAGAGGCAAAGATCAACGAGAGTGCAATCACACCAGATAAAAAAGGGCTAATTTCAACATAGTCGCCAGTAATATAAAAAATCACTTGGCTAGAACCAAAGAAAATAAATAGTACGACTAAAAGCTCAGGTAAACCTCTGATAATGGTTACTAGCGCGGTCGTTGGCCATGAAATCAGGCGCAAACGAGACATCTCTCCACCAGCAAATAATACTGCGAGTAGAAGACCGACCGCTAAACTGCTGAACGCCAATTGAATGGTCAGCCAACTGGCGTTAACCAAAGCAAGAGAATAACCTGAAAGCATTTTTTATTTCCGTTTTACTGATATTTGATCCCGATGAACTTAGTTGGGATAAGATTATCGGCAACTAAGGTTCATCGGGTAATGGGGTTTATTTGTTATTTTGCAAAGTATTGGTCAAAGATTTTTTGATACTGACCATTGGCTTTGATGGTTTTTAATGCTGCATTGAGTTGATCGACTAATGCTTGATTGTCTTTATTGACTGCAATCCCAAAACCATTACCAAAATATTGTTTATTGGTCACAGGCTTACCGACATAAGCGAGCTTGTCGTTACCTTTAAACCATTCTGCCACCACTGCGGTATCACCAAATACGCTATCGATACGACCATTTTGCATATCGATAAACGCATCTTGGTAACTGGCGTAAGGTACCGCGGTGACGCCGGCCATTTGATCAACTAAATAGCTTTGATGAGTTGAACCATTTTGCACCCCGACGCGTTTGCCATTGAGCGCGGCTTGGTCGGCGACTTTGCCCTTATTCGAGACAAATGCAGCAGCATTGTCGTAATAAGCGTTGGTAAAGGTGACTTGTTTTTGACGAGCATCGGTAATATCCATCGCTGAAATCGCGGCATCATAACGTTTGAATTTTAATGCAGGGATCAAGCTATCAAAGGCTTGGTTATGGAAAGTACAGCTCGCCTTGATTTCAGTACATAGCGCTTTGGCTAAGTCGATATCAAAACCTTGAATTTGGTTACTATCATCCATGTATTCAAATGGTGCATAAGTCGCTTCTGTTGCAAATTTCAGCTCTTGTTGGGCAAAAGCATGAGTAGAAGTAAGCGCGATGAGACTGGCTAAAAGAATTTTTTTCATTGTATAACTCCATTTATATCTGTGATTTTTATCATTTGCACCTACATAGGTACGAAGAAATAATTAATGTTGTAAGTAATGTTTAAAAGCGTCGGTTTTAGGGCTGGTGAAGCTGGATTTATCTCCGTATTCCACCACATAACCTTTTTCTAAATACAGTAAATGTGAGGCGATTTTTTTGGCGAAATCGACCTCATGGGTCACCACCACTTGAGTGATGCCAGTGCGGCTTAATTCTTTAATGATATTGACAATTTGAGTGGTGATCTCTGGATCTAACGCCGCAGTAGGTTCATCAAATAGTAATACATCCGGTTTCATCATTAATGCTCGAGCAATGGCGACACGTTGTTGTTGACCACCAGAGAGTTGCAGCGGCCAAGCATCGGCTTTATCTTCTAATTGAAGTTGAGTCAAAATGGCAATTGCTTCTTGTTTGGCCATCTCTTTCGTTATACCAAGCACTTTAATTGGCGCTTCAATTAAATTATCGAGCACACTCATGTGAGGCCATAAATTGTATTGCTGAAAAACCATGCCGACTTTTTTGCGTAAGCTTAAGCCGTCTTTCTCAGAAATATTATGGTTAAAGTCATAAGTGGTGCCAGCAACATTAAGTGAACCGCTGTCGGGTAATTCTAATAAATTCAAGATCCGAAGTAGGGAGCTTTTACCCGCGCCACTTGGCCCTAGCAATACTAAGGTATCACCGGATTGACATTCGAAGCTCACATCGTGCAAGACTTGAGTCGAGCCATAGAATTTGTTGATTGCGTTAATTTGAATAGTCATGCTCTCATACTGCATTAATTGTCACTAGCTAGATATACTAATCAGTACGCCATATTATGCAAGAAAAAATTGTTTAAAATAAAGAGTCAAGACGAACACCCTAAAATTGGCGAATAAACAGCCCGATTATACGACATTTGTTATGCTGATGTTTCAGGGTTGTTTTTATATTGATGCTTATTGAGTGAAGTTTTAGAATTGAAAAAAGAAAAGGCAATGAATAAAAAAAGCCAAAGAGCTTTAACTCTTTGGCTTTTATTTTGAATGCTACTGGCAGTTAACATAAGATCTAAGCTATGAATAGCGTCAGACGTCATTGATACATTTGATCATGTAATTACTGTGCCGCTAAATAAGCTTCTTTGCGTTTATTGAAAATGTCGACAAAATAGTTGAGTTCTTCACTACAAAAAGGTTTTAAGCCACTCGCAATCATGCGTTTCACCCCTCGACCAACGACTTCACCTTGTTCTTTAAAGGCGAAATTTAACGTTACAATTCCTCGTTTGCCGGAAACATCAAAACTGGCGCCTGAAAATTCAACTTCAGGATGGGTCAAATCTAAACGAGAAAATTCAATATCCATGCTTTCATAGATCACTAATGGGCGCTTGCAGTTAAACATCTGCTGTTGCTCTTCCATTAATGGCACCATAATGTGCGGGAAGTTTCGACCAGAAAATTGAACGTAATTAGTGACAACATGTTCGATAAAAACATCATTGTTACAAACCTTACCTTCATGGTGCATGTGTAAGTACTCTTTGCCTTTATCATCTAAAAGTGCAATCTCGTTAGCCGTAGTTTCCTCTATATGTAGAGGGACACCATCTGCAACCATTCCTGAAAAGCGAAAACTCATTTTTTCGCTGATGCCTTTTTTCTGTAATAATACGGCAAATAATAGATCGCCAGGAATACAGAAGCGCTTACTATCTTCATCGTGAATAGGATTGAAATCGCCAGCTACTCTTTTGGCAAACTTGCTCGCTTGATCACGAGTAAACTCGAAGGTATTGCCTTCCGTGGATACATAAGGTTTTAAGAACATAAATCACTACTGGTAATAAAAACAGCCGCGATTATATATGACTATTCAATATAAATGGTCATTCCAGTGAAAATAAATGTGAAAAAACAGGTCATCTAAGCGGGATTTTGGAGCGTTACGAGGTTTAGGCAGAAAATCTCAGGCATTTTGGCGTTTATGCAGCCCTGAAACTTAAGCTTAATCGGGAAAGAGGAAACACTTTGTGTAAGGGTATGGTACGAAAAAGATATTCTGCTAAAAAGGCATACTGGAAAGAGTGTAATGAATTCACGGTATTAAATTAGCCAGAACGCTCGATAGGATAAATATTGCAGTACAGCTCTTTTTCAAATTGACGTTCCAATGTTTCACGCCAGTTTTTTGCATCGGTGAGAGGGATCAAGATAAAATGTTCTCGGGCAGTATCAGTAACGAAAGCGATATTAAAGCGCATAAGTTCATAATGAGTATCGTGTACAAAATCCAAGTTAAAGGATTGGCGACCAGTCAAATGCATAATGTCCTCGCGACTGAGAGTCACCCCTTGTTTTTCTTGTAGGAATTTATTTTTTAACCATGATGCAAACTCTTTTGCACTGACCATAGATTCTTCCTTGTCACAATGAACATTCTAAAATTAATCGGTTTTATTTATTATCACTTTTTCGTTGTATTATTTCGTTTAGGAAAAATGTGTGATTTACTAACTAATCATTAACAACTTTAGACAAAAATATCTTAATTCACCAGTTTATAATCAAACTAATTAGAGTTGTCGTAGAGGTAAAAAGTAGCCAAATCATTTACCAAACTCAATAAGTGGATGTAATAGCCTCCTAGGAAGATGATTAATAGTGAGTAATTATTTTTATTGCGCGAGAACACTTTCAATTTTGAGCAATTTCCTTACAATATGTCGCTTAACTTTTGTGTGGCTACTAATGGGTTTAAAACATAGTATCCATAGTCGAGGTTGAAAACATTAACTTACTCATTAACGAGTGAGCTTCAATAAATCATGTGCTACTTGGTATGTGGCACCACTGTAATAGGACAAATCATGCCTGTAATTACTCTTCCTGATGGCAGTACTCGCCAATTCGACAACGCTGTATCTACTATGGATGTTGCACTTTCTATCGGTCCTGGTCTTGCAAAGGCTACGATTGCTGGTCGTGTAGACGGTAACCGTGTGGATGCGTGTGACTTAATTGAAAACGATGCGAGCTTACAAATCATTACTGCTAAAGATGAGGATGGTTTAGAAATCATTCGTCACTCTTGTGCTCACTTGCTTGGACATGCAATTAAGCAATTGTTCCCAGAAGCAAAAATGGCGATTGGTCCAACTATCGACCGTGGCTTTTATTACGACATCGATCTTGAGCACTCATTAACTCAAGACGATCTTGATGCGATCGAAAAGCGCATGAAAGCGTTAGCCAAAACCAAATATCAAGTCGTGAAAAAGAATGTTAGTTGGCAACAAGCGCGCGATACGTTTGAGTCTCGCGGCGAAGAATACAAAATTGCAATCTTGGACGAAAACGTTGCTCGTGACGACCGTCCAGGCTTATACCACCATGAAGAATATATCGACATGTGTCGTGGCCCTCATGTGCCAAATATGAGCTTCTGCCAAAACTTCACACTACTTAACGTAGCAGGGGCTTACTGGCGTGGTAACAGCGACAATAAAATGCTGCAACGTATTTACGGCACTGCATTTGCTGATAAAAAACAATTAAAAGAGCATCTTGTTCGTCTAGAAGAAGCCGCTAAGCGTGATCACCGTAAAATTGGTAAGCACTTAGATTTATTCCACATGCAGCAAGAAGCGCCGGGTATGGTGTTCTGGCATCACAATGGTTGGTCAATCTTCCGTGAGCTAGAAGTCTTTGTGCGTGAAAAACTGACTGAATACGACTACCAAGAAGTAAAAGGTCCATTAATGATGGATCGTGTGCTTTGGGAACGTTCTGGCCACTGGGATAAGTACGCTGATGCGATGTTCACCACTTCTTCAGAGAACCGTGAATACGCGATCAAACCAATGAACTGCCCAGGTCATGTACAGATCTTCAACCAAGGTCTGAAATCTTACCGTGATTTACCACTACGCATGGCAGAGTTTGGCTCTTGTCACCGTAATGAACCGTCTGGCGCATTACACGGCATTATGCGTGTGCGTGGTTTTACTCAAGATGATGCCCATATCTTCTGTACTGAAGAGCAGATCCAAGATGAAGTGATCCAGTGTATTAAGATGGTTTACGATGTCTATAACACTTTCGGTTTTGAAAATATCGAAGTGAAATTATCTACTCGCCCTGAACAGCGTGTAGGCAGTGATGAGATCTGGGATAAATCTGAAAGCGATTTAAAACTTGCCTTAGAATCAATGGAAATTCCATACGAAATTCAAGAAGGTGAGGGTGCATTCTACGGACCGAAAATTGAATTTACCTTACATGATTGTTTAGATCGTGCATGGCAATGTGGTACAGTACAGCTCGATTTCAATTTACCAGGCCGTTTAGGTGCCACTTACGTTGGTGAAAGTAACGAACGTCTCGTTCCTGTTATGATTCACCGTGCGATTTTAGGGTCACTTGAGCGTTTCATCGGTATTTTGATCGAAGAATATGCCGGTTTCTTCCCAACTTGGTTAGCGCCAGAACAGGCTGTGATCACGGGAATTACCGATAAACAAGCCGATTATGTGCAACAAGTTGCACAAAAATTGCAAAAATCTGGCTTTAAAGTGAAAGCGGACTTGAGAAATGAGAAGATAGGCTTTAAAATCCGCGAACACACATTAAAGCGTGTACCGTACATCCTCGTTTGTGGTGACCAAGAAATGGAAGCTGGCGAAGTCGCAGTACGTACTCGAAAAGGCACAGACCTCGGTAAATTCAAAATTGAAGATTTAATTTCATATCTTCAAACCGAAGTTTCAAGCCGTAAGCTCAATCTGGAGGAATAACCTATTAAAGGCGGAAGAAAAGGCCAACAACCGGCCAAGCAAAACCAGCATCGTTTAAACGATGAAATTCGTGGCGTGACCGAAGTGCGCTTAACAGGTGCTGACGGTGAACCAGTTGGTGTTGTCACCATTGATGAAGCCCTCGAAACGGCTCTTGAAGCTGGTATGGATCTGGTAGAAATCAGTCCAAACGCTGAACCACCAGTCTGTCGTGTGATGGACTATGGTAAATTCCTCTTTGAAAAGAGCAAAGCGACTAAAGAGCAAAAGAAGAAGCAAAAACAGGTCCAGACTAAGGAAATTAAATTCCGTCCTGGAACTGATATCGGAGACTATCAGGTAAAACTACGCAACCTGACGCGTTTCCTTGAAGACGGCAACAAAGTGAAAGTAACTATTCGCTTCCGTGGCCGTGAAATGGCTCACCAAGAGATTGGCGTAGACGTTCTTAAGCGTTTGAGAGTGGACACTGAAGAGTTAGCAGTGGTTGAATCTTTCCCAACGCGTATAGAAGGTCGCCAAATGATCATGGTGTTGGCCCCTAAAAAGAAGTAATTAACGGCCTTACAAGTAATAAAACCTCACGCCAAACTTAACGGTAAGGTGCGAGGTTTTGTTCGCCCTAATTACATATTATTAACCGATATGTCTATTAACACATAGAGTGATTAATACATACAATGCGGAGTTATTCATCCAATGCCTAAGATGAAAACAAACCGAGGCGCTGCGAAGCGTTTCAAAAAAACTGGTGGCGGCTTTAAATTTAAGCACGCGACAAAACGTCATATCCTGACTAAACGTACTACTAAAAACAAGCGTCAGCTTCGTCCAAACGCCATTCTTCCTAAATGTGAAGTTGCTGGTGTTGTACGTATGCTTCCATACGCTTAATTTTTTGTTAGTTAGTTAATTTTAATAGTTTAGGAGAGACATAATGCCTCGCGTAAAACGTGGTGTACAAGCTCGTGCACGTCATAAGAAAGTTCTAAAGCAAGCTAAAGGTTACTACGGAGCACGTTCACGTGTTTACCGCGTAGCTTTCC
Source organism: Vibrio algicola (assembly GCF_009601765.2). Taxonomy (NCBI): domain Bacteria; kingdom Pseudomonadati; phylum Pseudomonadota; class Gammaproteobacteria; order Vibrionales; family Vibrionaceae; genus Vibrio; species Vibrio algicola. The sequence continues at coordinate 1,360,450 of NZ_CP045699.1, read as the reverse complement.
AAGCAGTTACAAAAGCTGGTCAATACGCATACCGTGACCGTCGCAATAAAAAGCGTACGTTCCGTCAACTATGGATCGCTCGTATTAACGCTGCTTCTCGTCAAAATGGTCTATCTTACAGCCGTTTCATTAACGGTCTTAAGAAAGCATCTATCGAGATCGATCGTAAGATCCTTGCTGATATCGCTGTATTCGACAAATCTGCATTTGCAGTACTAGTTGAAAAAGCGAAAGCTGCTCTTTAATTAGAACCAGTTATTAGAATAATAAAAAGAGAGCCTCGGCTCTCTTTTTTTATACCTGAAATATGGCGTTAATCCATATAAGTATTAAAGGTATATCAATATTGACACGAATGATTTTTAATGGACGCAACAGTGACAGCTGTGCGCAATTAAAGTACAGTGAGTCCTACTAAATTTAACCGCTCACCGATATGAGGATTGTACAATGACCACATTTAGCACAAGATCCTCGTGTTCTCATGCTCTTGACTCTTCGATTCCAACTCAAGCGGTGGCGATTACCTCCCCTGTAATTAGCACTTCAAAACCTTGCTCAAAAGATTCGACATATAACTAGCACGTCAAAATAGAACGCAATTTTGCAGCTTGCTATAAGCCATTTCGGGTGAATAATGAGCATCCTACATTCTTTTTATCGTTGTTATTGTTAGTGGAGGGCTGATGTCCTTTTTTATTGCATCACAAATATGGTAGGCGTAGCAGCTTTATTTGATATTGCCTCATTTCAGTTTAAAAACCGTACTTCATTGTTGACTGCATTATGTATTTCAGCGCTTTTAATTGCCGCACATTTTGCACTGCTCGGGCAATGGACCGCTGCATGTTTGCTTTTGATTGGGGCTTGTCGTTATTTAGCTGGAATTTTCTTTTTCGACCCTAGAATGAAATGGCTATTTTATTTTGTGACAATGCTCGCCACTGTGGTGACATTCAGTGGATTAACCAGTGTGTTAAGTTGCATGGCTTCGTTGCTAAATACCAAAGCATCGTTTAGCCATAATGATAAATTGATGCGCTTGTTAATGACGATTGCCATGACAGTTTGGTGTGTGCATGATTATATTGTCGGATCGCCAGTAGCGGTACTTATCTATATTGTATTTATAGTGAGTTGTGCGGTGGGCTATTATAGAATTTATGGCAAAAAGCCAATTTTGGTAAGCTAACTGCTATTTTCTGTGGATGAACTGTTCACACCGACATGCTTTAGGTAAAGTGCCAAATACGACATTTTATTGTAGAGGACATTTATGTTTACGATAGAGATTGATAGCGAATTGAAATTAGCCCTTATTGAGCGATCTTTTGCCCACAAATACTTTGAGATAGTCTCCAAGGAAGAAAAATATTTATCTCAATGGCTTGCATGGCCCTCTCATGCTAAATCGGAAGATTTTTTCTTACGGTTTGTAAGTAAATCGTTACTGGATTACGCCGAAGGTAAAGCAATGACATGCGGTATTATTTATCAAGATGAATTGGTAGGTAATATCAGTTTTAATTCGATTAATCATAACCTTAAAATGGCTGAAATCGGATACTGGTTACGGGAATCGTACCAAGGTAAAGGCATCATCACTCGCTCTGTCTCTAAATTTATCAACATCGCATTTTCTGATTTAAATCTCGAGAAAATTCAAATATCCGCGGGCGAAAATAATATACCGAGTAGAAAGGTTTGTGAACGTTTAGGCATGAAGTTAGAAGGAGTGATTTCTAATTGTGAAAATCTAAATGGTCGAATTATCAATCATGCTGTTTATGGCTTATCGAAAGAGTAAATTAACTTCAGTTAAAGTCTTTTAAGCCTTAGTGGCCCTCAATTTTTATAGGTATCGAATCAATGAAAGAAATAAAAACCCTCGATTCTACAGTGGTTTATCAAAATAAATGGATGACAGTTCGTGAAGATAAGATCGAGCGAGCTAGCGGAGCGGAAGGGATCTTTGGGGTAGTAGAAAAACCGGATTTTGTGGTCATTCTACCGATTGAGAATGGATGTGTGCATTTAGTGCAGCAATACCGTTATGCGGTAGAGCAACGTTTGTGGGAATTGCCACAGGGTGCATGGGAAGATAATCCTAATGCGGATCCGCTGGAGCTGGCTGCCGGAGAGTTACGCGAAGAAACCGGTTTAATCGCAAGCAATATGCAATACGTTGGCTTTCAGTACCTCGCTTATGGTTATTCTACCCAAGGCTATCATATTTATCTGGCGTCTGACTTTAAACACACTGCCACACAACTCGATGCGGAAGAAGAAGGTTTGGTGTCGAAATCATTTTCACTATCTGAATTTGAAGCGATGATTTTGTCGGGTGAGATTAAAGATGCCACCAGTGTCAATGCCTATGGATTGGCGAAGTTAAAAGGGTTGATATAGTTACCATTGGCTCAATTATGGTTAAGTGACGCCAATCTCGCCATTATTAGGGTAAATTAACCAGAATAAACGGCGATTTCAATTTGGCTTTAGGGCTGCATTTCATTACTATATAGCACTATTTTCGTGGGCTTTTTGAAAGCGTTTTAGGTGATAGTCATTTTGCATAACTTTTTACTGGGGTTATTCAAGCTTAACCTCTACGAGACGTTGAGCAAAATGGCAATATCTACTTAATAAGCAGAATAAAAGCCAAACTAAAAACCATAGCCAACACTACCCAACGGTAGGTGAGGAAACGATGCAATTAGAACAAATTATTGCCAATGCAACGGCCGCGATTGAGCAGGCTGATTCTGTTGTCGCGCTAGAAGATGTGCGTGTACAGGTATTAGGAAAAAAGGGCGATTTAACCCTTCAACTGCAAAGCTTAGGTAAATTACCGCCTGAAGAGCGTCGCACTGCGGGTCAAGAAATCAATAAAGCAAAAGGTTTAGTGCAACAAGCGATCGCCGCTCGTAAAGACGCATTACAACGTGCAGAACTAGAAGCGAAGCTAGCAGCAGAAACGCTGGACGTTTCTCTACCTGGTCGTCGCATTGAAAACGGTGGTATTCACCCTGTAACTCGTACTGTTGAACGTATCGAGCAATTCTTTGGCGAACTTGGTTTTAGTGTTCATTCTGGTCCTGAAATCGAAGATGCGTTCCATAACTTCGATGCTTTGAATATTGCAGAAGATCACCCAGCCCGTACCGATCACGATACTTTCTTCTTTAATCCTGATCTTATGTTACGTACCCATACTTCTGGCGTGCAAATTCGCACCATGGAAGAGGGCAAACCGCCATTCCGCTTTATTGCGCCTGGTCGTGTATATCGTAACGACTACGATCAAACTCACACGCCAATGTTTCACCAAGTAGAAGGTATGCTGGTGGACGAGCATGTGAACTTTGCTCAACTTAAAGGCATTTTGAACGACTTCTTGCGTAACTTCTTTGAAGAAGATCTAGAGGTGCGTTTCCGTCCGTCTTACTTCCCATTCACAGAGCCTTCTGCTGAAGTAGATGTAAAACGTAAAGATGGAAAATGGTTAGAGATCTTAGGTTGTGGCATGGTACATCCAAATGTATTGCGCAGCGTGGGCATCGACCCTGAAAAATACTCAGGTTTTGCCTTTGGTATTGGTATCGAGCGTTTAACTATGCTTCGTTACGGCGTAAATGATTTACGTGCATTCTTTGAAAACGATCTTCGTTTCCTAAAACAGTTTAAGTAAGGGCTAGAGCATAATGAAATTTTCTGAATCTTGGCTACGTGAGTGGGTAAACCCAGCCGTCAATAGTGAAGAACTAGCACATCAAATTACTATGGCTGGTTTAGAAGTGGATGATGTACTGCCGGTTGCAGGCACATTTACTGGTGTCAAAGTAGGTCAAGTGGTGTCGTGTGAACAACACCCAGATGCCGACAAACTGCGTGTTACCAAAGTCGATGTTGGCGCAGAAGAATTATTAGATATTGTTTGTGGTGCTTCTAACTGTCGTTTAGGCATTAAAGTGGCTGTTGCGACCGTTGGCGCAGTACTGCCAGGCGATTTCAAAATCAAAAAAGCGAAATTACGTGGTCAGCCATCTCACGGCATGCTGTGTTCGTTCACCGAGCTTGGTATTGATGTGGAATCTGATGGTATTTTAGAGCTGTCTCAAGATGCGGTATTAGGAACCTGTTTCCGTGAATACCTTGATCTTAATGATGTCACTATTGATGTTGATTTAACCGCTAACCGCGCCGATTGCTTTAGTTTACGCGGTCTTGCGCGTGAAGTTGGTGTATTGAATCGCCTTGAAGTGAAGCAACCAAGTGTTGAAGCCGTTGCGGCAAGCATTGACGATACCATCACGATTGATATTAACGCTGCTGACGCTTGTCCTCGTTACCTTGGACGTATTGTCCGCAATGTGAACGTAAAAGCCGAAAGCCCGGTTTGGATGCAAGAAAAACTGCGTCGCTGTGGTATTCGCTCTATTGATCCAATCGTTGATATCACCAACTTTGTGATGCTTGAGCAAGGTCAACCAATGCACGCGTTTGATTTAGCTAAAATCGACAGTGGCATTGTGGTTCGTATGGCTGAGCAAGGCGAAAAACTGACGCTGCTTGATGGCAACGAAGCGGAGCTAAACAGCGATACATTAGTGATCGCAGACAAATCAAAAGCCTTGGCAATTGCCGGCATCTTTGGTGGCGAAGCATCAGGCGTAAGCACCGATACTCAAGACGTATTGTTAGAGTGTGCATTCTTCGGACCCGATGCGATCCGTGGCCGTGCTCGTAGCTACGGTCTACACACAGATTCATCCATGCGTTTTGAACGTGGTGTGGATTGGTGTTTACAAGTTTCTGCAATGGAACGTGCGACTGCATTATTGGTTGAGATTTGTGGTGGTGAGGTTGCCCCAATCGTTACCGCTGAATCAAAAGCCGATCTTCCAACTGCTAACACGGTGGCTTTACGCCGTGCAAAACTAGACAGCTTGTTAGGCCATGAAATTCCATCAACCGATGTAGTTGAGATCTTAACTCGTCTAGGCTGTGATGTTAAAGAAACAACAGAAGGTTGGACGGCAACATCTCCTTCATGGCGTTTTGATATCGCGATTGAGCAAGATTTGATTGAAGAAGTAGGCCGCATTTACGGCTACGACAACATTCCAAACCAAGCACCTGTTGCCGCGCTTAGCATGAACTTGCATAAAGAAGTTAATCAACCGCTAAAACGCGTACGTGATTTACTGGTTGACCGTGGTTACTTTGAAGCGATCACATACAGCTTTGTTGAACCTGAACAGCAAAAATTGATCGTGCCAGATATTGAGCCATTGATTTTGCCATTCCCAATTTCTGCCGATATGTCAGCGATGCGTCTTGGTTTAATCCAAGGTTTGCTCAACACCGTAGTACATAACCAGAAACGTCAACAATCTCGCGTACGTATGTTTGAATACGGTATGCGTTTCATTCCTGATCAATCTGCTGAAAACGGCATGCGCCAAGAAGAAATGCTAGCCGGTGTGATCGCTGGAACTCGCGGTGAAGAACATTGGGATATCGCCACTAACAGCGTTGATTTCTTTGATCTGAAAGGCGACTTAGAGGCGGTACTTGAGCTGACTTCAAACGAGCTTGCTTACAGCTTTAAATCGTCGAAACACCCAGCATTGCACCCAGGTCAAACGGCTGCTATCGTGATCAATGCCGGTTTAGAGACTGAAAAAGAAGTCGGTATTATTGGTACGGTTCACCCAGAACTCGAACGTAAGTTTGGTCTTAACGGCCGCACTATCGTGTTTGAAATCGAATGGGCAGCGATTAATCAACGTGTATTGCCAGAAGCGGTAGCGGTATCTAAATTCCCAGCTAACCGCCGTGATATTGCGGTAGTCGTCGATGAAACCGTAGCCAGTGGCGATATCGTTGCAGCTTGTCTTGCTTCTGGTGGCGAGCTATTAACGGGCGCGAAACTGTTTGATGTGTATCAAGGTCAAGGCGTGGAAGAAGGCAAGAAGAGCCTAGCTATCGCATTAAGCCTTCAATCAATCGAACGTACCTTAGAAGATGCAGACATTGCCGCTTCTGTAGAGGCGATTGTTGCCACATTAAGCGATAAATTTAATGCCAGCTTACGCGACTAATTCTCGTAATATGTTGGATTAATAAGTTGTAACCTCACTCGCAAAAGAGTGTGTAAAATCCGTTTCAAGACTATTCATCTGCAATAGCTCTGGAAGCGGATTTTTTTTGTCTAAAACTTGCTCATAATATTACTTTATTCTTCTAATTTTACGTATTCGATGATCAGAAGGTTTCTATAGGAAGTATTAAGTAAGATAAGTGTAACGAGATTGGTTGTTTTTGATTTAAGGTAATGAATTTTTGTTAAAAGTCTGGTAAAAATAATTATGCTTTCTATCAGGAAGGCTACATTATTGGTGTAATTGATATGATATTTACAGTGAGTTTGAAATGACTATTTTGAATTTGCGGTTTGAAATGAATAGCTTTGAATAAGACACACAGATAGTGTCACTCAAGATGAGACAAAAGCGATCATATCTGCAGGATGCACAAACATTATAAAAGGAATTACCAGATGCAAAAATTGATAAAAACAGGGGTGGCGACCGCCATTTCTTTGCTGCTTATAAATCCCTCTTTTGCTGCGCAAGTGCCCGCTGGTGTTGAACTGGCTCAAAAACAAGAAGTGGTGCGCGGTAATGGCGATGAAGTGCCAACCCTTGATCCATCCATGTCTTCCGATACTGCCAGCTCTCGCGTGATCAGCGATATGTTTGAAGGTCTTGTAACCGAAGATCAACAAGGCAATATCATTCCAGCGCTGGCTACTAAATGGGAAGTCTCGGACGATGGAAAAACCTATACCTTCCATTTGCGTGATGCCAATTGGTCGGATGGCTCGCCAATCAAAGCCAGTGATTTTGTGTTTGCGTTTAAACGTGTCGTTAACCCAATTACGGGTGCGCCATATTCTTGGTATTTAGAAATGGCCGGCATCAAAAACGCCAAAGACATTACCAAAGGCAGTAAGAATATTGATACCTTAGGCGTGAAAGCGCTAGATGATCATACCTTCCAAATTGAACTTGAACGTTCAGTGCCGTATTTCACCAAAATGCTGGCGCATGAAAGTACTTTTGCGGTACCCGAAGCAGCAGTGAAAAAATTTGGTCAAGCGTGGACCAAGCCGGGCAACATTGTTACCAGCAGCGCCTACATATTATCCGATTGGGTGATCAATGAAAAAGTTGAGCTAGTTCGTAATAAAGCCTATTGGAATGATAAAGATACCGTGATCAACAAGGTGACCTATCTGCCGATTTCGGATGTGAATGCAGAGTATAACCGCTTCCGTACTGGCGAAATGGACATCACTTCAGTGGTGCCACTGGAATTGTATCAAACCATCAAAAAAGAGCGTCCAGATCAGTTATTAACCATGCCATCACTCGGCACCTATTATTACTTGTTCAATCTTGATAAAAAACCATTTGATGATCCGCGGGTACGTAAAGCGCTGGCGTATTCTATTGATCGCGACGTGATCGCCGAGCGTATTTTAGGGCAGGGGCAAATTCCAGCTTACACTAATACACCACCGGCCGTTGCTGGCTTTAAAGTACCGGATCTTGATTGGGCGAAAATGTCGCAAAAAGATCGTATTGCTAAAGCTAAGCAGTTATTGGAAGAGGCAGGCTACAATAAAAGTAACCCACTAAAATTTGAGCTTGAATACAACACTAGTGAAGCACATAAAAAACTGGCGATTGTGATGGGATCAATGTGGAAAAAGAATTTAGGCGCGGATGTAACCATTGCAAACCAAGAATGGAAAACCTTTATTCAAGCCTTGGCCGATAAAAACTTCTCTGTCGCGCGTTACGCATGGATGGGGGATTACAACGAAGCGTCAACCTTCTTATCGTACTTTGATTCAGCAGGTATGAATTATGGCGGTTGGCATGATGCGGATTACGATAAAGCCATGGCAGATGCTAGCCAAGCGCAAGATGAAGCCAAACGTTTAAGCTACTATCAACATGCCGAGCAGATCTTTGCTAATGATATGCCTGCTATTCCGGTGTATTTCTACACTCGTTCTGTGCTAAAAAATGAGGCACTTGGCGGATTTAGCGCCACCAATGCGTCAGACCGACGTTATACTCGTGATATGTACATGATGAAGAAATAATAGCGTTTGCTTATTGCTGTTAATTTAAGCCACAAGCGACTTTATAAGACACAAGCTATTTTATAATCCAAAAACCAGTCCAATCACTAAGCGGATGCTTTAGAGGTTGGGCTGGTTTTTTTGCTAGTGACTGTTTTTTGATGAGAAAGGCAAATAAAATGACGAGTAATGTGTGGGATCAAATTAGTTTCAGAGGGATTCAGTTAATATGAGTGTTCAATAAAAATAAGCTTTAGAAACTCATAAAACCTCGTAATAGATAACAATAGGAAGCGTTAATGATTGGGATTTTTGGTGTGGTATTGGTGCTTGCCGTGGTGGTGTATTTAGCTTATTGGCGCAGTAAAAAGAACACTCAAAATAGCCCTAATGGGTGGTTTCCAATCTTGCTAGTCACGTTCTTAGCCTCGGCGTCATTAACTATTTATCATTATATTGGCCAACCTGATTGGCAGCAAAAGCAAGCCTCGACTCAAAATAGCCGACAGCAACACAGCGATCCCCAATCAAATCAACAAGGTTTGATCCAAACCGGCTCACAAGTTAATCAACAACAAATTGAAGCGATGCAAGCGTTAGTAATGAAAGACAAACAAAAAGGGGAGAGTTGGTACGCGTTGGGCAATGCTTATATGTACGCCAATCAGTTTGAAAATGCCGCTACCGCTTTTAGTTACGCCGAACGTTTAGCTAAAGAGCCACAAGCCAATATTTATTCCGCCCATGCGACTGCGTTATATTATGAAAATAATCAAAGGATTACCCCACAAACACAAGCCTTGTTAGATAAGGCGCTTGCGGTCGATAAAGACAATGTGCCTACATTGATGTTATTGGCATCGGATCATTTCTTAAATGCTGAATACCAAGATGCGATTGATCTTTGGCAGCATGCACTCGACACCAATCATGACGATGTTGATCGCGTCACCATTATTAAAGCAATTAACCAAGCCAAAGAGTTGATGCATTGATAGCGGATTAATTTTTATGCAGAGTGATGGCTTGATGAAAAATATTCTTTAATGGTGCTAGGTCAAAATGCACACCTGCAATGTTAGCTTCAATCCAACACTCTGGAGTTATTACAGGCCATACAACATCATATCCTGCTACAAACAACATTTCTTCGAAAAAGAAACGTAGTGTTCTCCCATTACCTTCTCTAAAAGGATGAAGTAAGTTCATTTCACAAAATAAATCAGCAGCTTGAGTTATAAGGTGCTCTTTATTATTTGCAGTTGATAAAGATGCTATTTGAGAGAATAACTTGTTTGCTTCAGGTTCAATACGTGAATAAGTACAAAAGCGAGTGTTACCTTTAGATATATCTACGTCTCTGAGCTGACCAGCCCAACGATAAAGATCTTGAAATAAAACAAAGTGTAAATGTTTTAAATGTCCAAAATTGAAGTGATCCAGTTGGGTCTTGTTACTTTGGTAGGAAAGGTATCTTTCTTTGGAAAATGCAACCTCAGCTTCCTCCAGATCAAGACTATCTTTTATATTGAGTTTATTTATGAGGACGTCAGATCCGGAGTAGCAATACCGGTAGTGATTAACCCCATATTTATCGCGCATATTGTTGTTTAAGATCTTTTATTGATCGAGATTTATGGGCTTTTAATTCCATACCTTCATAAGATAAACTGGTCTCAAAGTTTTTTAAATCGGGAGTGAATTTTTCGGTCGGCTTATTTGAATGTTTTAAATTCTTATCCATATAAAAGTCCCCATTTCATTGATCAATAGTCTGATTTTAACGTATAGCGAATTCTCTTGTCAGAATAAATATCAAATGGTCTTTAGTGCGTTTAAATGATGAGGAAAGAACGTAATCTATAGTGTTAGCATCTCAAGACAGTTTAGGGGCTGTTGATCTTTCGTGATTAAATTTTGTTCGAGATAAAAGCCTTTTAATCGAGGCAAGTCGATTGAAGCCTAGTTATTCTAAGTAAATGAGACTTAACGAAGAGTAAAAGGCTTTTAGCCGAACCCTTCGGGCTGCGTTTGTTGGTCTTTTCTACTTCGTCATCGGCTTTTCGTGTAGCCAGCTACACCACAAAGCCTTTTCCTTGTATAAAAACCCAACAATTCGCAGCAAAAACAACCACGAAAGATCAACAGCCCCTAGTTATTAGACAATAAAAAGCTTGGTCACAATCATGACCAAGCTTTTAAGTTCACACTAACACGTTATCGGTGTTATTGAGGCCCGCTATTATTGAGGATAGCTTGCTTCTCGTTTCTTCGCTTCTTTATCCCACTCAGGTACAACCGTCTTCAAGAAGTCTTGTTTCTCTTGATTCATGCCTTTCATATCCATACCCAGTGCTTTTTGCGCCGCTTCTTTGGTTGAGATATCAGGGATCTTGACTGGATCCGTGATGCCTTTCTTCGCAAGTAGGCGGATAAGTTTGGTACGAGCATCTGTCGCACGGTCTACCGCAGTACCAAGAACGCGTAGCGCGACTTCTGGTGCGTGCATGTGAACACCGTGTGAGGCGATTGCGTAATCCCAACGCCATTGTGCATGTCGAATATCAAGTAAGATGTCTTTCATTTCTGCTGGGGTAGCACCCGCATCCCAAGCGGCTTTAGCTTCAAAGTGTGCTGCCACAATTTGTTTCTCAGCCAGAAGTTTCATCTCTTGAACTTTGTCTTTACGAGACTTAACAATGTTCATCATGGTTTTCTTGTCTTGGGTATGACATTGCGCACAGGTGTCGTCAAAGCGGTCGAAAGGGTTACCTACTTTATGGTCGGTATACACTTTGCCATCTTTGTTTTTCACTTTAGGCATATGACAATCAACACAAGCAACGTTGTTTTTACCGTGGATGCCAAGCTGCCAAGTTTCATACTCTGGATGCTGCGCTTTTAGCATTGGTGTTTTTGAAACGGCATGAGTCCAATCACTAAAGCCAATTTTGTCGTAGTATGCTTCCATTTCGTCAACGGTTACTCCGTTATCCCATGGGAATTTAACCGCGTTTTTCTTGTCTTTCTGGAAGTAGTATTCAACGTGACATTGACCACACACTTGAGACTGTTGACCAAAACGATCTTGTTTCTCAAATGGGCGACCGATAGTATCCATTGCGCGCTTGCCGTAAGGACGGGCAACACGTAGCGCAGGTTTGCCTTTTTTGAAATCATCACTTTGAGTATCATGACAATCGGCGCAACCAATCGGGTTAACAATTTGTGCTCCTAAGCGAGCCCACTTGCCTTCAAAGTAACCGTCTTCACCACGCTCATCAATCACACGCGGTACGTCAGGGCCTTTACAGCTCCAACATGCCATTGGCATCGGGCCAGATTTCGCATCTTTAGGGCCGCCAGTACGCAGAGTTTCACGCACATCGGTAACCGCATAGAAGTGGCCGCGTGGGGCATTGTAGTCTTTAGCAAAGCCATAACCTGCCCATAAAACCACCATATTAGGATCGTTTTTGAGTGCATCGGTAATGTGTTTGCTTTTAGAGGTATCTTTCCAGCTTTGATATTGCTCTGGGTGGTCAGATTCAAATTTTTCATTTCGAGGATCAAAACGCATTTTCTGATTCGCGGATTGAGTCGTCGCTTGGGTTTGCTTTGCTTCGGTCGCTTGAGCTGAGGTGGTTAACGCAAAAGTAGTTACGCTCAACAGAGACAAAAGGGTCGCATTCACAGCGTTTTTTTTCATCCATTTTATATTCACAGTGATTACTCCAGTCATTATTTCAAAAAGCCAAGCGTTGTGAATGCGGCAAATGATTAATAAGCAGTAGAGTGCTGATAAATAATAGCAACAAGTTTGATTCATAGGCAGTATGAATTGTAAGGTTATTGATCAAAATCAATAGAAGATATATTAAAAATGTGGGTTTAAAATAGTGCCGATCAGCTCCATTTATTTTTGCTGAAAATAGGTTTCAATGTCGGTGTTAAGCGTTGTGGCTAATACATTTTTAAGTACCCTTTGATTCAAAGGATTTGAGTTGCATCTGAGAGCGATTGTGATCCCAGAACGAATATAGATTGTTGATTCTAATTATTACACTTGGTAACGCAATTGTTATAAATGGGTTCAATAATCATACAAAAATCGTGGGTTGAACAGTTTCTCGCATAGTTAATATGAGCAAAACAGATCGGTAATCGATCATTTTGTTAAGAAAAAGGTGCAGAAAATGGACTGTAAAAAGAAAGCCTTAAAATCAATAGGGGTAGGACTTACCTTATTGATCGGGTTGGTTTTTTCAATAGGAGCGTCCGCCAACACTGAGATAGCACAACTAAATCAAACACAAAAAATCTCTTCTGATGGGAAGTATGAGGTTCAATTTGTGCGTGATAAAAATTACGCGTGTACTCAATGTCATAAGGACGATCATGACGCTTTAAAAGGTGCTCATGCGACCGCTATTAATGAAAAAACTGGCCGTAATGTCGGTTGTATCGATTGTCATAGTAATATTGGACCTCATCACCGTGATCGCGCTGACAAAGTGATTAAATTTCACCGTGGTCAAGTGGCGGCAAGTTTAGTTATGCCAGTTGATGATGCAAAAAACATATCCAAACAAAATGCACAATGTGTTGATTGTCATGCCCCTGCAGAACTGCGTAAAGCTGACTGGACCCATGATGTACATGCATTAAAACTATCTTGTGCTTCTTGTCATAAGGTTCACCCAACGACTGATCCGATAAAAAATATTGAAAGTAAGCAGCGCATTCAGATGTGTGTTGATTGCCATTCAGCTTTTGAAGCTAACCATAAACGAGGTGACTAGTATGTCGTGTTCAAGACGTAACTTTTTACTTGGTACTGGTGCGGTAATTTTTACCACTGGTGTGATCTCCAATACCGCAGTGGCTTCGGGCAAAAAACTGATCGCGAGCATGAAAGATGGCAAGATCCGTTACGGCATGGTGCATGATGAAAATCTTTGCATCGGCTGTACGGCCTGTACCGATGCTTGTCGTGAAGTGAATAAAGTACCTGAAGGCGTAACGCGTTTAAAAATCAAGCGCAGTGAAGCAATTGGCGAATACCCAAATGCGGGTTATACCTTTGAGCGTATTTCTTGCCAACATTGTGATAATGCGCCTTGTGTGCATGTATGCCCAACGGGAGCTTCTTACAAAGATCCTAAAACGGGCATTGTCGATGTCCATCATGATTTATGTGTCGGTTGTGGTTATTGCCTTGCAGCTTGTCCTTATCAGGTTCGTTTCTTTAATCCAGAAACCCATGTAGCTGATAAGTGTAATTTCTGCCGTGATACCAACCTTAAAAATGGTAAGCAACCAGCTTGTGTTGAATCGTGTCCAACCAATGCATTGGTATTTGGTGACTTAAATGATCCAAGTAGTGAGATAAGCAAAGTGATTCATTCTCACCCTGTGTATCGCATGAAATCTGAACTCGGTACCGAGCCTAAGATGTATAAAGTGCCGAACAGTAAAGGGGAGATCTTAGGATGAGTGATATCTTAACCAATGCGTTTCATTTCGATTCTTTAGTTTGGGATTGGATCATTGCGCTGTACTTGTTTTTGACAGGCATGTCGGCGGGTGGGGTGATGATTTCAATTTACTTAAAGCGTAAAGTGATTGAAGGCCCTGCAAATTTAAACGGTATTTTAAGAGCAAATGCCATTTTTGCGCCACTTGGGATCATCTTTGGTCTCAGTATTTTGGTTTACCATTTACAACGTCCTTGGACCTTTTGGAAAATCATGCTGCATTACAACCCAACATCCGTGATGTCGATGGGGGTAATGTTGTTCCAAATCTACATGGTGGTGTTGTTTATTTGGTTGGGCGTGATGTTCAAACAAGAAATCTACGACTTTATGAGCAAGTATTTGTCGGGATTATCGGCCATTCGCAACCTGATTAATACGGTTTTAACCGCGTGTAAAAAGTTTGAGAATGGAATTGAAATATTTCTGGTGGTATTAGCGGTGCTACTGGCTGCGTATACTGGTTTCTTACTTTCAGCGCTCAAAACCTATCCATTACTTAATAACCCTGTTTTGCCGGTATTATTCTTGTTCTCAAGTTTATCCTCTGGCGCAGCCGCGTGTATTTTGTTTGGGGTCGCAGGCTTTAAAGAGCCAACCGATAGCCCAAGTATAAAATGGATCCACGGATTTGAGCGTCCGGTGGTTTTGGTCGAACTGTTTGTATTGTGTGCTTTTTTTGTTGGCCTGTATTTTGGCGGTGGACAAAAAGAAGTGGCGGTGGCAACGGCAATCGGCAGTGGTTTTTGGGCAACGTGGTTCTGGATTGGTGTTGTCGGTATAGGTATGTTGTTACCTTTAGCGTTAAATCACTTTAGTTCGGCGCAAACCCAACATAAGAAAACCTTTGTTATCGTGGTAACCGGATTGAGTTTACTCGGCGTGTTAATGCTGCGTACCTTTATTTTGTATGCAGGACAAATGACGGTGGTGTGATTGGATTCCTATATTGCTTGGAGAATACAAATCTTTAAGCGATATAGGTCTATTGCTCTCCAAGTTAATAAAGGCAGCGCTATTTAAGTTCTGCCTTTGGTTTTTATTTTTTTAATTGGTAACTCTATGCTTCCAGAAGTCGGTCATTTTATTCTTATTCTTGCGGTAATGTGCGCAGTGTTAACCGCGTGCTTGGCAAGTCTATGCTTATATAAAACATCGATTATGGACCCTAAATTTATTCAAGCTAATCACGTTGGCCTCTCGGATACAAACCATCGAGCTGACTTTTATGCTAAAGCCGCAAGAGAGTTAAGCTACGCCACATTTATTTTAGTGGCGATCAGTACTGTTATCTTAGCGGTGTGTTTTGCGCAAGATGATTTCTCGGTTCAATATGTGGCTCTGCATTCTAATACTCATTTGCCTATTTTTTATAAAGTGGCTGCCGTTTGGGGCGGACATGAAGGTTCATTCTTATTTTGGTTGTTGTCGCTCACCGGTTGGTCGGCGCTGGCCGCCTATGTTGGTCGTAAACGAGATCAACAATTTATGACGATTGTTATTTTGGTGTTGGCCTTAATTGCAATCGCGATTGGTGGTTACATTATTTTTGCTTCTAATCCTTTTTTGCGGGCATTTCCTGTGCCATTTGAAGGGCGCGACTTAAATCCTATGTTGCAAGATATTGGACTCATCATTCATCCACCGATGTTATATCTCGGGTATGTGGGTTTTTCGGTCAGTTTTGCTTTCGCTATCGCCACCCTTATTTCACCTAAGATTGAATTGGATTGGGCTAAGTGGATGCGGCCGTGGGCGGTGGCTTCGTGGGCGTTTTTAACTGGCGGAATTGTATTAGGCGCTTGGTGGGCTTATTACGAGCTAGGTTGGGGCGGCTGGTGGTTTTGGGATCCTGTTGAAAATGCCTCTTTAATGCCATGGTTAACCGGCACGGCATTGCTGCATTCTTTGTCTATTTCTCAGCATAAAAAGCAACTGGTAGGCTGGAGTTTATTGCTGGCCATCTTTAGCTTTTCACTCAGCTTACTCGGCACCTTTATTGTGCGCTCTGGGGTGCTAACCTCGGTGCATGCGTTTGCCGCCGATCCGACTCGTGGCGTGGTGTTGCTGGTGATATTGTCACTGGTATTGATCTCGTCATTGAGTTTATTTGCTTGGCGAGCCAATCGTTATATTCAACCAGTACAATTCTCGTGGTTGTCGCGCTCAATGGCGTACTTTATGACCAACGGCTTATTGGTTCTAGCGACATTTTCGGTGTTGCTCGGCACGCTATACCCAATGATTTTCCAAATTTTTGATTTGGGTAATATTTCGGTCGGCGCGCCTTATTTCAACAGTATTTTTGTGCCGATTGTGTTTGTGATGTGCATTGTGATGGGGATCATGCCGGCTTTAAAATGGCATAAAACCAATATGAAAGCTTTGTTAGAAAATACCAGAATGGGCTTTTTATTGGCGATTGTGATTGGCGGTGCGGCCAGTTACGGATTGTATCGACCTGAATATCAATGGTATGAGCAAAGTTACGCTTTGGTCGTATTGAGCCTGATTTTGTCTTGTTGGGTGATAGTATCGGCGTTACAAGCTTGGTTTAAATCATCGGGGGCGCGACTCAAGCAACTTGCGATGGTACTCGCTCACTGCGGCGTGGCGGTGACGATTATTGGGGCAACTTTAGTCAGTTATTGCGCGGTGGAAACCAATCAAAAGCTCGCGCCGGGTTCACAAGTGACATTAAATGGTCATCAATTAGAATATCAAAAAACCAAACTGGTACTAGGACCAAACTATACTGCGGAGAAAGGGGTAGTGGCACTGTATGACCCTCAAGGGCAATATATCACCACCATTTATCCAGAACGTCGTCATTACACCGTTCGAACCATGAATATGACTGAACCGGGTGTTTATAATACCGCGTTAGGAGACTGGTATATCACAATGGGCGATAAAATAGATAAAACCCATTACGCAGTGCGGATCCAATATAAACCGTTCGTTGGCTGGTTATGGCTTGGCGGATTATTAATGGTGTTAGGTGGAGGCCTATCTGTTACGCGTTATATGTTACAAAAACCTCGATGCCTATTGGAGAGTCACTATGCTTAGATTGTGGAGTGGATTAAAAATCAGCGGTGTGATGTTATTGAGTGTATTAGTGTGGCAAAACGTGGCAGTAGCCAGTGGATCGGTGAGTATTCAAGCTGCTACCGAAACGCAAAATAGCGATAACGCTCAGTTGGTGGATGTGTTTGCGTTTAAAAATGCCCAAGATCAGCATCGAGCCGATTATTTAGCCCGCCAACTTCGCTGTCCTCGCTGCCAAAATCAAAACTTGACCGAGTCAAATGCGTCGATTGCGCGAGATATGAGACTGCAAGTGTATAAGATGGTCGATCAAGGGCACAGCAACGAAGATATTCTTAACTTTATGACCGATCGTTTTGGTGAGTTCGTACTCTATAAACCAAAATTTGAAGCCTCAACCTATGTGCTATGGTTAACGCCATTAATGCTGTTGCTTATGTTGATAGTGGCGGCGAGATCTTATACAAGAAAAAAATCAGCGTTAAATAAATGAGTTTAGATAATTTTTAACTTTATGTTATAACAGTAATTATTATGTAAATGACACTTTAAATGCATCTTTTTATTGCCAGATCGCGTAATTTCAAAAACAAAGTTAAACACTAATTATATTATTTAAATAGATATTAATTTTCAAAAATCACTAATTTGCAGAGAATAAAACCAATAACTTCCACTATTTATACTATGCTCAGTGCTGTAAATGGCTAGAAAGCTAAATATTGAATTAAAAAATTTGGCGAAAATCATAAGGTTGGCTTACACTTTCGTAGTTATCGTTAGCTTTTAGCTTGCTGACATGTAAATACAACATATTCCACAAATACTGTGGTTACAAATGAGGGATAGTTTTATGGCGCTCACTAAGGCCGATTTGGCTGAAAACCTGTTTGAAAAACTTGGCTACAGTAAACGTGATGCTAAGGAAACCGTAGAAGTGTTTTTTGAAGAAGTTCGAAAAGCATTAGAGAACGGTGAACAGGTAAAATTGTCTGGTTTTGGTAACTTTGATCTTCGTGATAAAAGTGAACGTCCAGGACGTAATCCTAAAACTGGCGAAGACATTCCAATTTCTGCACGTCGAGTGGTGACATTCCGCCCGGGTCAGAAGCTTAAAGCTCGTGTTGAAAATATCAAGATAGAAAAATAACATTGAGTATTTAACCAATAAAGGTCACTTAGGTGGCCTTTTTGTTATCTGGAGTAAGGATAAAAATGCAAGATCAAGAATTTTGGCACAGTAAATGGGCAGCAAATAAAATTGGTTTTCATCTGGCTGATGTGAACCCCTTACTGCCGCAGTTTTGGTCACACTTACAACCGAAACAAGAACACAATGTTTTAGTGCCCTTATGTGGTAAAAGCGAAGATTTGATTTGGCTTGCCACTCAACATCAATCGGTCACTGGGGTTGAGCTCAGTAATATTGCGGTACGTGCTTTTTTTGCCGAGCATCTCTACACACCAACCGTAACATCGCTTAATAACCTGCATGAGCTTTATCAATTTGATGAGTTGTCGATCTACAGCGGTGATTTTTTTACTGCGCCATTAGAAAGTTATGACTTAATTTATGATCGCGCCGCGATGATAGCGCTACCACCAGCGTTGCGTGTTGACTATGTAGCAAGAATTAAGTCGTTAATGAAACCAAACGGTAAAATTTTATTGATTGGATTGGATTACGATCAAAATGAAATGCAAGGCCCACCGTTTAGCGTGCCGGAAGATGAGATCCGCGCCATGTATGCGGGTATGAAAGTGACGCGTTTACAACGTGATGAAGCCAGTGCCAATCATCCCAAAATAGAAAATGGATTATCACGCTTTGCTGAAGAAGTGTGGTTAATTGAAAACTAATGTACCTTTTTCGTGGCTCACATTCCGAGCCACGATGATGATAAGCGATTAGTAGCGGATCTCTATTTTGCTGGCACTTTCAACGGCCTCTTCTATTGCCTGCTCAACACTGTCTCTGCGAGTTAATGCTATCCCTAAACGGCGGCGACCATCAATGTCGGGTTTACCAAATAAACGGATTTGAGTTTGAGGCTGCGCGACCGCGTTTGCCAAGCCATCAAAGCCAATATTGTTTGATGTTCCTTCGCCTAAAATAACCGCAGATGCCGATGGCCCATATTGGATGATAGAGTTAATTGGCAAGCCGATAAAAGCGCGCACATGTAAGGCAAACTCGGATAACTCTTGTGATATCAAAGTCACCATGCCGGTATCGTGCGGGCGAGGGGATACCTCACTAAAGATCACTTGATCGCCTTTAACAAATAATTCCACGCCAAATAAACCATAACCGCCCAGTGCATTGACGACTTTCTCTGCCATGTGCTGCGCCGCTTGGATCGCACTCGCCGACATAACTTGTGGTTGCCAAGATTCACGGTAATCGCCATCTTCTTGTCGGTGTCCAATCGGAGCACAAAAATGCACACCATCGACCGCGCGAACAGTCAGTAGCGTTATTTCATAATCAAAATCAACAAAGCCTTCCACAATGACCCGACCCGCACCCGCGCGGCCACCTTCTTGAGCGTATTGCCAAGCGGTTTGCATATCAGCCTTGGTTTTTATTACGCTCTGTCCCTTGCCTGATGAGCTCATGATAGGTTTAACCACACATGGCATGGAGACAAATTCAACCGCTTGTTCAAACTCTTGATAAGTATCACAGAAGCGATATGGTGAGGTTTGAATATTAAGATCTTCAGCCGCTAAACAGCGAATACCTTCACGGTTCATCGTCAATTGTGTGGCTTTCGCAGTCGGGACAACATTTAAGCCTTTTGCCTCAAGTTCCACCAATTTGTCGGTCGCAATCGCTTCGATCTCGGGGACGACATAGTCTGGTTTTTCTTTGGCGATAATGGCTTCAATCGCATCACCATCGAGCATATCCACCGTATAACTGCGATGAGCAACTTGCATGGCAGGAGCATTAGGGTAGCGATCAAGCGCGATCACTTCTAATCCCAAACGTTGGCATTCAATCGCCACTTCTTTACCGAGTTCGCCTGAACCTAATAATAAAACTTTCGTTGCGCTCGTTGTCGTCGCCGTTCCAAACATGATAAAGATTCTCTACAAAATGAAATTGGCTCAGATCATACTGATTTTTCTCACCCAAGCAATCGTTTGCGCAATAAGTTCGGCAATAAAAAATTAAATGCATAAAAAACGCCCAATCTGTGGTTGTAGTAACCAACAACAGATTGGGCATTATTATTTTTGAACTCTATCTTAAAGCGCTGCGTATTCCAGCGTAATATCAGGATTAATCGCTTCTAAAGTGGCTTGGGTATCCGCTAAATGACTAATGGATCCATCAGCGATCTCAGCTAAACAAGCGGCTTCAATAGTATCGAGTGAATGACCGGCTAATAGTAATAAATTAATCGCCACTTGCAGTGGTGGCAAACTTGGATTGAATGCCGCGTTCTCGGCGTAGCTGCCATTAAAAATCGCGCCGCTTGTCACTTGTAATGAAACGCCGCTGTAATTGTTAGAGTAAGGTGCGTGACTCATATTTAAAGCATCCACTGCCGCTTGCATTAATGGTGTGACTTCTGGAGCGCTATGGGATTGCTTGTTTTGATCCATTAAACGGCGAGGCTCTTCTAAATCACCAGGGCCAAAAGAATCAGGTAATAATTGTGCCAGTGACATTGCAGGGCGCTGTGGTAATTGAATAATCAGATCGTTGGCACTGGTTAACTCATTCATAAACTGACGGCAGTGACCACACGGAGAATGATTGATGGTGATATTTTTAATTCCCGTTTCACCTTTCATCCAAGCATGGCTGATCGAAGATTGCTCTGCATGAACCGTTTGTCCTAATTGCGTGCCTGAAAACTCAAGGTTGCCACCAAAATAGATTGCACCAGATAAACCTTCAGCAATCGCGCCAACATGAAAATCAGAAATAGGGCAATAGGAATGTGAAGCGGCAAGCGGAAGTAAAGCCAGTTTAAGTTGCGTATCGTTTAAGCCAGAATCGGCCAAAAGATCTTGATATTGGCTTGCATCAAGGTGACCACTAAAGTCTGGATGATTAAAATACTGGGTAGCCTTGGCTTGGACATGTGATGGTAAAGATCCAAAAAGCTCAATGTTGTGCTGAATCGTCATGGGATGTTCCTTTTAATTTTTCGATACCGAATGGGCACTTAAGAAATTTGTGCAAATGATTCGATAATTAACAATATGGGGTTGATCACGTTTTTTTTAAAGTATATACATTCAAGTTTCATTAAAGAGTTACATGCGTCAAATAATGAGGCGGAGTCGACAATTTATTGCTTTATTAAGTGAGCTAGATCTCATTTAAAGTGGTATTGCTATTGATGTTCAAAGATTGGAGAGAAAAACAGGAAGCATAATAAGCTTCCTGTTGTTTTTGGGGGCAGATTGACTGAACATTTAACACTAGCAACTTGCCGAGCCAAGCCCTTTTTAAATCAAGCTTTAACTTTAACCAATAAAGCCACCTACCCACAAACAAAAAGCGAAGAATACTGGCGCAAGTATAGACGTTATAATGCCGCAACTAACGAGTGCCAAAGAGCTAAAAGCAGCATCTTCCGCATTTTTACCGGCGCAAGTAGCGGTACCTAACGCGTGCGATACTGTCCCCATAGTCAAACCGCGTGCAATTGGGTGGGTCACGCCGAGTAATGTATAAATTGGGTAGGCAAATACCGAACCAAATACACCAACAATTAACACTAAAATGGCCGCGATAGCGGGTTCGCCACCTAAGCTTTTGCCTATTTCCATCGCTATCGGGGTAGTGACTGATTTACCCATAAGGCTGGCGACTAACGTCGGGTCGGTATGCAAGGATACGGCAATTAATCCGGCGGTGAGCATCGACATGCAACTGCCAACACCGCAAGCAAGAAAGATGATTTTCCAATTTTGTTTTATTTGGGGCAGTTGTTCATAAAGTGGGTAGGCAAGCGCCACAACGGCAGGTTGCAGTAGATAGGTCATCCAGTCGTTTTGAGCGTAATAGACTTTATATGGCACATCAAGCGCCATTAAAATCGGAATAATAATGATGATGCTCAACAACAAAGGATTGGCGAGTGGATTGTTGATTTTTATCGCCAGCCATCGCACCGCAAAGAAAACCACAAACGTTAGTAGTAACCACATATTATGACTCCTTACTTTTGCTTGTTTTTTCTACTTTATCGTGAGAGCTGAGTATTTTTTGTAAGCTCAGTGCGAGCACCACTAAAACAATGGTTGTTGCCCCCACGCTGCTGGCAAAAATAGACAGCGCATTGTCAATCAGCATCGGGAAGTGATCCATTAAGCCGACACTGATCGGCACAAATAGAATGATCATATAGCGAATAAAAGCATGCGCACTAGGGCTTATCCATTCCACTTTTATCAGCCCTGATGCCAAAAGTGCAAACAAAATCAACATGCCAAAAATACTGCCAGGGATCGACAGTGACAGCAAAGCTTGGATGCCATTACCGAGCCATAGACAGCCCATGATAATGGCAAAAGAAATAATATACCCCATAACCTTTTTAAACACTTTACATCCTTATAGTGCTTGTTTAAGAAGCGATCGATTCAACATATTGATACACCGCTTTCAGAACGTCCATTTTCGCGCTATCACTTTCATGTTCGTGTGCAAGATTCTCAAGATTTAGGAGGTAATCTTCAAGGTTAGCTTCAAAGTATTCTCGGCAATGTGCGCGCCATTGGTCTTGTTCTTGCTCATTGAGTGTCGCAGGGTAATTTCGAGCGCGGTAACGGAATAATAAGGGGGCGATCCGGGAGTCTTTAACCGAAAGCTCTAAACCGGCTAGATTCTCCGGTTTTGTTTCACGGATAATATCCATTGTTGATTTATCGGCAGGTGAGAAAAAGCCTGAATAAAGCTGGGTATCCACATTATCATCTTGCGGATATTCACGCTCAATACTGTACAAACCGATTAATTTTTCGCGGATCTCAGGATTGGCTTTTAATATGGCCAAATTAGCCAAGCACTGGGCGCGATCGATCCCTATGTTGGCGGCATTTTCTGCGGTTAAGGTTTTTGCAGGCGCTAGGATTGGGCACTTATTGAGATGCACCAGTTTTATCGGAACCGGCAGTTCATCGGGCGCTAAATCATCTCGCTTGGTATATAAACGTTTTTGCAGCTGTTCGGCGTCTAATTCCAGTAATGGGCTAGGATCTTTAGCCAGATCGACCACAATCACCGCATTAGCGTTAGTTGGGTGCCACGCCATTGGCACAATCCAACTGGTATTAGAACGCTGCACACCAAACATGCCAGAGACATGCATTAAGGGCGTCATGTTCACAATATCAATTTGTGCTTTTAATTTGTTTTTATGGCGCATATTGAGCAGGTAATTGAATAGCTTAGGTTGCGCAGCTTTTAATTTTTTCGCCAGTTCGATGGTGGCGATCACATCCGCCATCGCATCATGAGCATTACTGTGTTCGATACCGTTGGCAACCGACAGTCGATCGAGTTTAAAACTTGGCAGTCCATCGTCGTTTTCTGGCCAATTGATGCCATCTGGGCGCAGCGCGTAACAAGTCCGCATCACATCTAATAAATCCCAACGCGAATTGCCGTTTTGCCATGACCATGCATACGGATCGTAGAAATTACGATAGAGAGTGTAGCGGGTGACTTCATCGTCAAAACGCACATTGTTATAGCCTAATGACGTGGTATTGGGCTGAGCGAATTGTTCATGGATAAGGCGAATGAATTCAGGCTCAGGCAGTCCTTTTTGCACGGTGAGTTGCGGTTTAATTCCAGTCACTAATGCCGCTTCTGGATTAGGTAGGTAATCGGCAGGCGGCTTGCAGTAAATCACCAAAGGCTCGCCAATAATATTGAAATCGGCATCGGTGCGCACCCCAGCAAATTGGCTAGGTCTGTCTTTAGCCGGACTCACGCCCCATGTTTCATAATCGAAGAAGAAAAAAGTTGGTTGCTCATTGTTTTGCATTGATGTCACCCGTTTGGAATGAATTTCTTTCTAACGCCTTATGAACCATGGGGTATTAGGCCTTATCCGCATTGTGTCGTGTTGTAATCAATATCATGGTTGATGTCATTAAAAAATCAACCCACGAAGATAAGTAAGTATCCAACAATAAGCCTTAACTAGGCAAGGTGAATCAATAAATTAATGCCCGATCGGCGTAAATAAGGACGATATTTGCAGCGATAATAATCAAAGGCTGCATATTAAAACAGTAGTATTAGCTATGAGTCAGGGTATTAATCTAAAGGGCCTTTTCTGAAGCAAAACTGACTTCCAATGATATGTGTATATAATTCCGTGGTTCTTACATCGCTGTGACCTAAGAGCTCTTGAATCGTTCTTGATTCTGAGCCCACAGCCATACAAAAGGGCGCATATTAACCAGTTTTGCCCATTAAGATGGCTTAAAACTACATTGGCTTCTTGATGAGTTAATACGGTAGGTATTCGCTTCGGTTTCTTTGTAAATTAATAGCTTAAATCCGGTGTCTCAACTTTTAGAACGTGTCGATACATAAAAATGATGGCACATAATGCTTGGTTTTGTGTCGCACTGGATACTTTCCTCTCGTTTGCTAAGTAAGAAAGAAAAGTTTCAATGTGAGAATTTGACATGTCTCGGTGTTTTTAGGGGGTTTCATTTTGTTAAAACGAATGAATTGTCTAATCCAAAATAGATAGGATTTCTCCGTTTTTAAGCTGTAATGGCGCACTTTAATTTGTTGTCGAATAGACTCAATAAATGGTGAAGACATTATACAACCTCTTAACTGTGTTTATATACAGTTATAATGGTGTTTTGACCAAACTGCCATTAAAATGGAGAAAGCGAGAACAAAAAAGAACGGTTCAGTATTGTGATTTTAATCTAACTCACTGATTTAAAATTAAAGTATGTAATAACCTTAAGTTTGGGATTGTTACAATTGGCTTGTTAAACCCAGTTCTCGCTTTCTCCATCGCATAAAATCGGCTAAATGCTGTAAAAAATTCATCATTAGAGTATCTTATGATGATCAATGAATTGATTAGCAGTGAACGTGTTGAAATAATCTTCGGGTTTATCCGTGTTTCTTGCTAATACACTGTTAGCTAGCCAAAGGAGTATTGATGCTAGATTATATTATTGAGAACAAAGAGTGGTTATTTTCTGGAGTAGGTGTGGTTATAGCCACATTTATATTGTCCACTTTATTTAAAAGTAAGACCCAAGACAAAAAGAGCGACTCTTCTGATGTTTCAACTATTCCATCTCAAAGCCCTCCTCAGGTAAAAGAAATAAAAGAAGACACCGAGGTGGAAAAAGTCGCCAAGAGATTTAAAGAAACGTTAGAGCTTATGAACGAAGGCCGAGAGTATTCTAAGTTTACCATTCCTCAATTAGCTCAGATTATGAAGCTTCACAAAATTAGTGAACTTGAAAATGTATTTACTGGTCAAGAAGAGCCTACGTTTGATTTTATCGAGCACTATTCAAATACTTTTGGTGTAAACAAACAGTGGTTAATTGAAGGGAAGAGTTCTCCATATTCCAACAACTTTCGTTCACACAGTGATCCAATGGATTACTTATCAGAAATAACTGAATTAACCCCAGAGGGAATATATTTTATTAGGGATAATACAGATACAGCAGCAGCATTCATTTTATTAAAACTAACTAAGTGGAAGTACGTTATTTTTGATAGAACGTGGCATATAAGTGATGAAGTTGGAGCAGGAGGCCAACGTCAACTTTATAGTTTTTATAAGCTAGTTAAAGAACTGAGAGATAAGCTACACCTGCACACTAAATGCTGGGGATTAACATTAGATAAAAAAGAGTTTTCAGCTCTCTTAAATGGTAATGTTTTTCCGGGCTCGCATTTAGATAATGGCTTTTCGGAAGATCCTTGGTGGGATGATTTAACAGATATAAATCATGGTTACCCAATAGCGGAAAACTATGAGAAGTGGCATGGCAAGAGTTTTATTAAAGCTCAAGAAATAATAAAGTGGCAACTAGCAGAGAGAAAAGCTAGCTAACAAGTTGCTTAAACGGACAAAAAACAGCTGGCTTTTGCTCGTTCCTCGCTCATTTTAGCCAGCTATTTTATTGCCGCTTAGCAAAGCGTTATATTTTTCGAGGTTGAATTGAATGATCGATGCAATAAGTTACTTAAACATTGTAGAAGCTGTAAATAGAGATTTGACCTCAATGCCTAAAAGGATGATGTTCTTTGATTCAGTTGAACCCGCATCAGAAAGGCTTGCTACGAGTATTAATGAGAAAACCCAAAAACACAGCTTAGTTGCGGTACTATTTTGTAACCCTAGAACTGAGTTTTGTAAAAAAGAGATTCTTGAATCTTTAAGTTATTTGCATCATCGCTCAGGTAAGGCTATAAATATTTTTTGTTGCGGTTACGGTGCATACTGGCCACATGGGAAATATCCAGATCTAGAACCTGTGACAAAAATTGATGGCACTGATTGGTTGTATAGTGACAATGCCTTTGTTTCCGTGATTAACGAATTTGAAGATAAAACAAATTGGAAATATAGTGGGGAAAATGAGCTTCTTTTATTAGATGTGAGTCCATCAGTAGATAACGGTAATTTAAATATAAACAATGCTATTGTCTGTAATCTTGAACAAATGAAAAAAGATGAAGCATTTTCATCTGTTCGATCTTTGTTTGAAAAACTTATACGCTATTGTGCAACAACTGAATCCGCGGATGCTTGGACTTTTAGTGATACCCAAGGATTAGACATAGCGAAAAGTTTGCTAAAAAATACATTTCTTAGTTTCTTACCAAAAGACCTTCAAAAAACATATAAGCAAGCTGAGAATTACGTGATCAAAAAAATATAACAAATAAGGATAGGTGTCGCGCAGCCGACACCTCTTTTTATTTTTTCATATTCAAATCACGTCAAGTTAAGGTGAGGGAGCAACCGATAATTTAGCGCGGATAAACTCATTATGGTTGACGTAAAGCAGTTCAGCAACGCGTCGGATCACCGCTTCTTCTATCGGGTCAAGGTAACCATCAGCATAAGCCACTTGCCACATGGCTTGGATTAATTCAAAGCGTTGTGATTGATCTAAATCTCGCAGTTGGTCGGTAAAATCATAGACCGAAGCGGAATGCTCAGAGCGAATGCTGGCTTGGCTTAGCAGTTCTTGGACTTCACTTTCGCTGCTGCCAGTTAACTTCATTAACATATTAGTTTGGGCGATAATTTCTTGTTCATCGACCAAATGATCGGCTTGAGAGACTTGGCATAACAACGCCGCCATCGCCAATTCACTGTTACCTGTGGTGTTTGAAGCGTAAGCAGATTCTTCAACAAGTTGATTAAATAGAGTTTTTATAGATTTAAACATAACAATCTTCAATTTATTTAAAGGAACTAAAGGTATAGTTAGTTTTTTGCTCATAAAGTTCAAGTTTATAAACAAATAAATTGATATTTAAGATGAAATTTATTACTCATTTTTTATCACCATTCAGTAGAATTATTTTGATCTAGGTATGTATACAATGACTTACTCTGGTTTATCATGCATTTTTAACATTACCTTTTGAGTTAACATGTTCGATTTTAACAGCACCGTATTGATCGCTATGGCGATCATCTTCCTTGGCGCGTTTGTACAAAGTGCGATTGGTTTTGGTTTAGCCGTGGTTGCTGCGCCATTATTATTTCTCGTTTCTCCTGAATACGTTCCTGCTCCGGTTATCATTGTCGCTTTCTTTAACTCGATATTTAACGCGTATAAATACCGCAATAGCATTGCCATCGGTGGTTTAAAAATGGCGATTTACGGTCGAATTCCAGGCTCTATTGCCGGTGGAATACTGCTGTTGTATGTGTCCAGCTCAATATTGTCGTTATGGTTGGGCGGAATGGTATTACTGGCGGTATTGATCAGTTTATTACCGATACGTTTTGAACCCACTGCAAACCGTATGGCGATAGCAGGTTTCTGTTCAGGCTTTATGGGTACCAGTTCGAGTATTGGTGGCCCGCCAATGGCGCTGATTTTACAACACCAAGACGCTTCATCGTTACGGGGTAACTTGGCGGCATTCTTTGTGCTGAGTTCATTTATCTCTTTATTTGTGCTTTATTTTGTTGGAAGTTTTCATTGGCAACATGTGATCATGACACTACCTTTATTACCAATGGGTTGGCTGGGTTATGTAGCCGCGCAAGTGGTGGTGAAATATGTGTCGAAAGAATGGATCCGTATTTTTACCTTAGTGATTTGTTTGACTAGCGGTGTTACGGCGATTGTTCGCGGCTTATCTTAACTTTCTTATCGATTTAGGGCTGTGTTATCATAGCTCTAATTTCCGTTCCAATATCCTTCGCTTTTAAAGCCACAATCTATCGATTCATTTGATTGAATCGATAGGGCGATATTGTTACGTGCTTTCAAACTTTTAAGTCTCAATAGGAATTGCTTTGACCCAGTCTCAGCCTCATCAACCAAATTCTTCTTCTCAGCAAAGCCCATCTTCACAGAAAGGCACGTCTTCCCAACAAGGGAATAGCGCACATAGTCTGCGCTGCGCACTGAAAGACTGCATGATCCGCGATCGTTTTCGTTTAAGTAAGCGTATTCACGGTGCTAACAAGATTAAAAATCCAGACGCAAAAGCCAAAGTGTTTGATGAAATCGCCATGGATATCGCCAAGTCGATGATGGTAGTGCAAAATCGCAGTTTACAAAAACCGCATATCGAATACCCAGATATTCTGCCAGTCAGCCAAAAGCGTGATGATATCGCCGATGCGATCGCCAATAACCAAGTGGTGATCATTGCCGGTGAGACGGGCTCGGGTAAAACCACTCAAATCCCTAAAATTTGTAGTGAGCTTGGCCGAGGTCGCACTGGTTTAATTGGTCACACTCAGCCACGTCGATTAGCGGCGCGCTCGGTTGCCAATCGTATTGCCGAAGAAATGCAAACGCCATTGGGTGAATATGTCGGCTATAAAGTTCGCTTTAACGATCAGATCTCCGATAACACTCAAATCAAATTAA
Organism: Vibrio algicola; assembly: GCF_009601765.2. NCBI lineage: Bacteria > Pseudomonadati > Pseudomonadota > Gammaproteobacteria > Vibrionales > Vibrionaceae > Vibrio > Vibrio algicola. The sequence continues at coordinate 1,331,602 of NZ_CP045699.1, read as the reverse complement.
TGACCGACGGTATTTTACTGGCGGAAATTCAGCACGACCGTTTTTTAAACCAATACGACACCATAATTATCGATGAAGCGCACGAACGTAGCCTTAACATCGATTTTATTATGGGCTATTTGAAAGAATTATTGCCAAAACGCCCTGATCTTAAAATTATCATCACCTCGGCAACCATCGATCCAGAACGCTTTTCGAACCATTTTAATCAAGCGCCAATCATTGAAGTGTCAGGCCGTACTTATCCGGTGGATGTTCGTTACCGTCCGCTTAATCCAGATGACGCTGGCTCTGATGAAAAGAGAGAAGATCACGACCAGCTAGAAGGCATATTCCAAGCGGTCGATGAATTGTGTGACGAACCAGGTTTGGGCGACATTTTGATCTTTATGAATGGTGAGCGTGAAATTCGTGATACCGCCGACGCCTTAACCAAACGCGCGGTTGGCAATCGCAGCATGCGTGATACCGAAGTCGTGCCGCTGTATGCGCGTTTATCTTCAGCCGAGCAAAACAAGATTTTCCAATCCCATACTGGTCGCCGTATTGTACTGGCGACTAACGTGGCCGAAACCTCGCTGACGGTTCCTGGGATCAAATATGTGATCGATCCGGGTACCGCGCGTATCAGTCGTTATAGTTATCGCACCAAGGTACAACGTCTGCCAATCGAGGCGATCTCACAAGCCAGCGCCAATCAGCGTAAAGGGCGTTGTGGGCGTGTCAGTGATGGTATTTGTATTCGCCTGTATTCGGAAGATGATTTCAATACGCGTGATGAATTTACCGATCCTGAAATTATTCGCACCAACTTAGCATCGGTTATTTTGCAGATGACCTCATTGGGGTTAGGCGATATTGATGCCTTCCCATTTGTAGAAGCGCCCGATAAACGCAATATTCAAGATGGGGTACGTTTACTGGAAGAGTTGGGCGCAATTAACCCCAATTCGAGCGATCCTAAAAAACGGTTAACCGCAACGGGGCGAAAATTGGCGCGCTTGCCGATTGATCCTCGTTTAGCTCGTATGGTGCTAGAAGCGGTGAAATACAATTGCTTAAAAGAAGTGATGATCATTGCGGCGGCGTTGTCTATCCAAGATCCGCGTGAACGCCCATCGGATAAGCAACAAGCTTCAGATGAAAAGCATAAACGTTTCTTCCATGAAGATTCCGATTTCTTAACCTTTGTTAATGTGTGGGATTATCTTAAAGAGCAGCAACAAGCACTATCGAGTAATCAGTTCCGCAAGCAATGTAAGCAAGATTACCTTAACTATCTACGAGTGCGTGAATGGCAGGATGTGTATTTCCAAATCCATCAAGCGATGCGTGAAATGGACACCAAGTTAAACAGTGAACCAGCTAATTACGAAGCGGTGCACAGCGCTTTATTGGTGGGCTTGTTATCGCATATTGGTATGAAAGATGCAGAAAAGAGCGAATATCAAGGCGCGCGTAATGCTCGTTTTCATATCTTCCCAGCTTCTGGCTTATTTAAGAAACAACCCAAATGGATTATGTCGGCCGAGCTGGTTGAAACCTCCAAACTTTGGGGACGGATCATTGCCAAAATCCAACCAGAATGGATTGAACCGCTGGCGCCGCATTTAATCAAACGCAGTTACAGCGAACCGCATTGGTCGAAGAAACAAGCTGCGGTGATGGCGCATGAGAAAGTGATGTTGTACGGCATTCCAATCGTGCCAAAACGCACCATTAATTATGGCCCGATTGATCCCACGTTATGTCGAGAAATTTTCATTCGTAGCGCGTTAGTAGAAGGCGATTGGGAAACCAAGCATCATTTCTTTAAACAAAACCGTCAGTTATTAAAAGAAGTTGAAGAGCTTGAACATAAATCTCGTCGCCGCGATATTTTGGTCGATGATGACGAGTTGTTTGATTTTTACGATCAGCGAGTGGATACCGAAGTGGTGTCCGGCCGTCATTTTGATGCGTGGTGGAAGAAGGCGCGTCAAACCGAAGCTGAACTGCTGAATTTTGAAAAAGCGATGCTGTTTAGAAATGATGCCAGTCATGTGACCGATCTCGATTATCCGAACTTTTGGCATCAAAATGGTTTAAAGCTTAAATTAAGCTATCAATTTGAACCAGGGCAAGCGGCTATTGATCAAGACCGAGATGGTGTCACCGTGCATATCCCATTGCCGATCTTAAATCAGATTAGCCAAGAAGGTTTTGATTGGCAGATCCCAGGGCTACGACATGAGTTAGTGGTGAGCTTGATTAAGTCGCTACCAAAAACGCTACGCCGTAACTTTGTGCCAGCACCAAACTATGCCGATGCTTTTCTATCAAGGGTGTCATCTCAAGAAAAGGCAATGGAATTACCACTGTTAGATGCGTTAGAAAAAGAATTGCGCCGTATTACTGGTGTTGAGATCAAACGAGAAAACTGGCAGTTAGAACAAATTCCTGATCATCTAAAAGTGACGTTCCGCGCGGTCGATCACCGTAAGCGTAAATTGAAAGAACATTCTGATTTATATGAACTAAAAGAAAGTCTTAAAGAGAAAGTACAGCAGACTTTATCTAAAGTTGCTGATGACGATATCGAGCAGCAAGGTTTACATACTTGGAGTTTTGGTGAGCTGCCAACGGTTTATCAGCAAAAACGCGGTGGCTTTGAAGTCAAAGCGTACCCAGCGCTGGTGGACAGCAAAGACAGTGTCGAGATCAAACTGTTTGAAACTGAACAAGAGCAACAACAAGCAATGAAGGCAGGACAGCGCCGCCTTATTTTGCTTAATGTGCCATCACCCATTAAATATCTGCACAGTAACTTGCCGAATAAATCGAAATTGGGTTTGTACTTTAACCCTTATGGCCGAGTGCTGGATTTGATTGATGATTGCATTGCCTGTGGTATTGATAAGCTGATCGAACAAAAAGGTGGTTTGGTGTGGCAACCAGAGCAATTCGAAGCTTTAAAAGAACATGTTAGAGCGGAACTGGGCGATACCGTGGTGGATATTGCCGAACAAGTTGAAACGATTTTAACCACCGCATTTAGTATTAATAAAAAGCTCAAAGGTAAAGTGGATTTCACTATGGCGTTTGCATTATCTGATATTAAAGCGCAAGTGGAAGGGCTCATTTTTAAAGGTTTTGCCACCGAATGCGGTTGGAAGCGTCTGCCGGATATTTTGCGTTATATGAAAGCAATAGAACGTAGGATGGAAAAACTGCCGATCGATCCAAACCGAGATCGCTTGCATATGTTAAAAGTCGAATCGGCAGTAAAAGATTATAAACAGCTATTAAGCAAGATCCCGAAAGGGGTAGAAGTCCCTGAGAACGTTAAAGAAATTCGCTGGATGCTCGAAGAGTTACGAGTCAGTTTCTTTGCCCAACAGCTCGGCACGCCGTATCCGGTGTCCGATAAACGGGTTAAAATTGCCATTGATGCTTGTTAAGTTTAAAGGGATAAAAGTAAAAGTAATGTAATTGTTGGTGTTTTTACTTGATTTCAATAAGTAAGTCCTGAATTATATGTGAAAATAACAAAGCGCGAGGCAGCTCGCATAAATTTCGAAGGAATCGATATGAAAAGAACATTATTAGCCTTAGCTCTTGCAACGGTTGCCACCTCAGCTTCTGCTGATTCTTGGTTATACGCGGGGGCAAACTATGGTGTGGCTGATTACACCCAAAATGGTGCAGACAACCATAACGTATACGGTTTAAATGTCGGTACTGGTATTCTTCCTTTCATTGGGTTAGAGGCTGGTTATTGGGATTTGGGTGAAGCTCAAGGTTCCGATTTAAGTGCACTTTATCTTGGCATTAAACCGAGTATTAATCTTGGGCCATTTGAGTTTTATGGCAAACTTGGTGCCAATAAATACGATATCAGTGGTGGAATGCTTGGCAGTGATGACGGCTACGACATGATGTATGGTGCGGGTGTCGAATACACCATCTTTGATAGCATTCCAGGTGGTTCATTATCAATAGGTGCGGCTTACAACAGTTTTGGTTTCGATAAATTTAAAGCCAACACCTATACCGTTAGTGCCACTTTCCATTTCTTATAAGTTAACTGACTTATAAGCGGACTGGCGATCAAATGAGTTGGTTATAAAACTTGTTGGTTAAAAGATACAATCAAAGCGCGACTTTAGGGTGGCGCTTTTTTTTGCCTATAAAAGAGACTTTTACGATAAAGATTGGTTTTTAGCGTAATATAGAGGGATACAAATCGAATTTAAAAATGAAGTGAATCATGACCATCAATGTTAAAAATATTCCAGATGACCAAGTTGCTTGTTCTAATTGCCAAGCCTGTTGCTGCCGATTAGAAGTCATGATCATTACCGACACTGGCGTGCCTGAAGAGCATATTGCTTATGATCAATGGGGCGGTGAAACCATGCTACGCTTAGATGATGGTTGGTGCTCGGCAATGGATCGAGATAATTACATGTGCACTATTTATGAAAACCGTCCATGGATTTGTCGTGAATTCGAAATGGGCTCACATGAATGTCTTAATGAGCGAAAGTTAATGCTCTAACCTAATTACCTCACATCGGTATTGTCGTAAGCTATTACTTGTGATGAGATACATTCCTTGAGCGTAAGGCTGATATTGACTACAATGACGCACTTTCTATCTTACACAGGTCACGAACATGAACGACACTACATCACAACCAGCTTTACCTGATCATCTTTCTGGTAATCCACGCAGCCCACACCATGTGGCTGAATGCTTCGAGCATATCATTGGTATTACACTTAATGGTAAAGAGCGTTTCGATGTTGAAGAATATTGCATTAGTGAAGGTTGGGTTAAAATCCCTTCACCTAAAGCGCTTGATCGTCGTGGTCAACCAATGTTGATAACACTAAAAGGCACGGTTGAAGCTTTTTATAAGTAAACCGTATTGCTTAAATCGTTAATGGTTACCCAAAGGAGCTAGAGAAATTTAGCTCCTTTTTTGTTGCGCTAAAATCGATGACTATACTTATACGTCAGCAGCGTACAATTAGGCGAAATAAGCAAATAGAATACAAACGAAAAAGGTAAGCCTTATGAATAACAACCGAGAAGTGATTGCGTATTTGCGTGAACGTATTCCATCGTTTGAGTGTAAACCCGGTTGTCACGACTGCTGTGGTCCGGTGACAACGTCTTCTGAAGAAATGTCTCGTCTGCCGGTGAAAACGGAGGCCGAACATGATGCCGCATTAGATGACTATAATTGTGTTCATTTAGGCCCGAATGGTTGTACGGTGTATGAAGAGCGCCCGTTGATCTGCCGATTATTTGGCACGACACCGAGAATGGCATGCCCAAATAATTGCCGACCCGATGAAATGATCGATCCAAAAACCGAACGGCAGATCCATCATTACATCAAGAATACTCGTCAAGTTTTAGTGTGATTTACTGAGTTATCATTAAACATGGAATCAAAGTGTATGGATGACAATAAATTCAATCAGTTTTGTGGGGCGTTTCCGGCAACCACCTATGTGATGCAATGGCATAATGCCCATGTTTGGAAAGTAGGCGGAAAAGTGTTTGCGATTGGCGGGTGGGGGTCAGATGATAATCCGGCTTATACTTTTAAAACGTCCGAGCAAAACTTTCTATTTTTGCGTGATCATGAAGGTTATCGACCTGCGCCATATTTTGCTAGTCGCGGTATGAAGTGGATACAACAAACCGATACCACCGGCGAGTTAGACGAAGAACTAAAATATTACATTACAGAATCATATCGCTTAGTGTCTCTGGGTTTAACCAAGCGGATACAACAAGAACTCGGTCTTAATCAATAAGCCACTAGGTACATACTTTAAGGATAAAATGAAAATGTCAGATTTGAATAACAATGTAGGACAATGTTTATGTGGCGCAGTGAAAGTCGAGGTTAGCGAGCTTGATCCTAAGTTTACCGTTTGCCATTGCAATATGTGCCGAACGTGGGGCGGCGGACCATTGCTTGCGGTTCAATGTGGCACTGAGGTTAAGTTTGAGGGTGCTGACAATATTCAACAATACGCATCATCAGCGTGGGCAACCCGAGGCTTTTGCCGCCAATGTGGCACCCATCTTTTTTATCGTTTCAATAAAACGAAAAGCTATAATATGCCAGTTGGGTTATTTTCCGATATTGAAAACCTGGCTATGACGATGCAATATTTCAGCGACCAACGCCCAGAGCACTATTGTTTTTCAAATCAAACTCAAGAAATGACGCAAGCACAGATTGAAGCGTATTTTGCGTCGATTTCTTAATGGTTAGAAACGAACTCTAAGCTTAAAACTAAAACTAAAGCTGAACCGTTACTTTTTGTATGATGATGGGCTCACATGGCACATCATCATGCTCTCGTTGACTGGTGGTTTTCGCTTTAGCGATCGCGTTTACCACTTCCATTCCGGCACTGACTTGCCCAAATACCGCATAACCCCAACCTAAATTGGTGGTGGCGGTGTGATCTAAGAAGTCGTTATTATCTAAATTGATAAAAAACTGCGCAGTAGCAGAATGCGGCGCTTCGGTTCTTGCCATCGCAATACTGCCAATCACATTTTTCAGGCCACGATTGGCTTCATTGGTGATCGGATCGCGAGTGGTCTTTTCTTGCATATCCGGTGTGAAACCGCCACCTTGTATCATAAAACCATCAATCACTCGGTGAAAAATAGTGCCATCGTAAAACCCATCCTGACAATACTGTAAGAAATTACGCGCACTGACGGGGGCTTTCGCACGGTTTAATTCAATTTCAATCTCGCCGAAATTGGTTGAGAAAGTGATCATATTATTTATCCTAGTTATCGTAAATAGCGCGTTTCTAAATGTCGTTTAAAGTGCTCGGCATTGAGTACCTCACCGGTCGCTTTCGTCACTAAATCATCAGTATTATACAAACTTCCTTGGCTCCAAATATTACTTTCCAACCAATTAAAGATAGGGGCCAGGTTGCTGGATTGGATCGCGGCGCTCACATCTACGCTTTGTTTCATGCTGGCCATAAATTGCGCCGCGTACATTGCACCAAGAGTGTATGACGGGAAGTAACCAAATGCGCCATCGGTCCAGTGGATATCTTGCATACAACCATTTTGATAATTGTCTTTGGTGCTAATGCCAAGGTAGTCTTGCATTTTTTGATCCCATAATTCAGGGATGTCTTGATAGCCGATTTTACCATTGATTAAGTCACGCTCAATCTCATAGCGTAAGATCACATGAGCAGGATAGGTCAGTTCATCGGCATCAACTCGAATAAAGCCTTTTTCTACCCGAGTGTAGAGCTTTTGGAAGTTCTGTTGACTAAAGGCGGCATCGTTGTGACCACTGAACGACGATGCCGCCATATTGGATAGATGTTGAATAAATTCAGGGCTGCGGCCTAGCTGCATTTCAAAAAATAGCGATTGAGATTCGTGGATCCCCATTGAACGGGCTTCACCAACAGGCAGTCCGGCAAATTGTTTTGGCAAACCTTGCTCATATCGCGCATGACCAGTTTCATGTACCACCCCCATTAAGGCTTGCATAAAATCGGCTTCATCATAACGAGTGGTAATGCGGACATCTGTTGGTACACCACCGCAAAATGGATGCACGCTTTCATCTAATCGCCCGTGATTAAAATCGAACTGTAACAATGTCATGATCTCTAAGCCGAGCTCTTTTTGCTTGGCAGTCGAAAATGGTCCTTGCGGTTGAATGATCGTTTGCTGTGCTTGTTGGTCAATCACACTATCAATCAAGTTTGGCAACCAGGTTTTGACATTGTTAAATACCACATCTAACGATTGAGTGGTGGTGCCAGGTTCATACAAAGACAGCATTGCATCATAAGGTGTGCAGTTTGTATCTTTATTATTACTATTATTGGCTTCAGCGCGGATCTGCGCTTCTTGTTGTGAAAGATTGACCACTTCTTGCCAGTTTTTAGCATAACCTTGCCAATCATTATTTTTACGTTGAGTGCGCCAAGCATGTTCACATTTAGAACCTGCCAGTGATTTCGCTTGTACCAGATCTTGCGGCAGAACATTGGCTTGTTGCCAGCGTTGTTTCATTTCGCGCAAACTGGCTTGCTCGCGGTGATTTAAGCTTTCTTGTTCAGCTTGAGCAAACCAGTCACCAAGTTGCGGCTCGGTATTGAGTTGATGCAATAACACCGAAAGTTCTGCCATCGCGTTCGAGCGAGCTTGATTGCCACCACTTGGCATAACGGCAGCTTGATCCCAGCCAGAAATAGCGGCTAAATGGTTAAAATTTGCGATCTTGAGAGTGTGTTGCACCAGTTTTTGATAATGGCTCATAATATCCCTATAGTCTCGGAAATGACATTGACGGTTTCGTTATTCTATTGTCTCTGCGTATCTTAGCGAAGCGGCAGTCGAACCGCTATGTATCTTTGTTGAAATGTTATTGATGATTCAGTTAAAAAAGATTTCAATCTCTCTTGCTGGCTGATATAAATCTTATTCATCCTACAACTTTTTCAATATTCAACTTAAAGGACGTGACATCTTCATGGATCTCTACATCATCAATGCCAGTGCTTTTTTAATTACTATTACCATATTGACGTTAACCCCAGGTTTAGATACTGCCATTGTGATTCGTAATACTACTCGTAACGGCAGTGTGCATGGTTGCATAACCAGCTTAGGTATCTGTTGTGGCTTGTTTGTGCATGCGACGTTATCGGCGATTGGGATCTCGGCTATTTTGCTGCAATCGGCGCAACTGTTTCATATTATGAAATGGATTGGCGCGGCTTATTTGGTATATTTAGGCATCACCAGCTTGATTGGTGTTTGGAAAGGGCAAGGCAAGCTTGAGATTGGAAATGTCACTACCAAACAAAGCGCCAGTATCAAGCGTTCGTTCCGCGAAGGGTTATTGTCCAACGTATTGAACCCGAAAACAGCGGTGTTTTATCTCGCTTTTTTACCGCAGTTTATCAATCCAGAATACTCTCCACTGCTACAATCATTATTAATGGCATCGATCCACTTTGTGATCGCGATGGTATGGCAATGTGGAATTGCCACTATGATCCATTCAGCTAAAAATTGGGTACAAAACTCATCGGCGATGAAATGGATGGAAGGCGTGACTGGGGTGGTGCTGGTATCATTAGGGATAAAGCTTGCGTTAGATAGCCAATAATTAAGTTGAAGTAAAAATAAAAGCGTAAAATGTGAACAAAAAAGCAAACAATCTGAAAAACTTGCGTTGAGATAAAGTAATAATACTATCAGAATGTTATACCAACACTTCATAATAATTAAGTAAGAGGGGTAACCATGATCAGACTTATTTTTATCGCTGTTTTTGCTGCTCTTGCGTATTTATTGATCCGCTATCGTGCTAATGCGAAAGTGCAGCAGTGGATCATTTACGGCTTATTAGGCTGCTTTGGGGTGTATATCTCCATTGTGGTGATAAGTGAATTAATTCGATAATGTTCAAGTTTGAGTATTGTTATTTTTACTGAATATGTAAGTAATCAATAGATAGGATGTACGGTGTCGGCAATGATCAATAAAAAACACATTAGTTTGGTAGGCCTGTTGGGTGTGATAGTCGGCTCGGCAGTGACATATTCTATTGTATCTTCAACCCAAGATGCGTCTTTACAACAAAACCAACAAGTTCAACAAAAACAGTTGCAACAAGTAAAGCAATGGCAACAAAAAGCCCAAGATTTGCAAGCGGATCTATCAAAAGAAGTGGAAGCGTTTCAAACCTATAAATCGGAAAGTAAAGATGATAAGCAAAAGATAGCAGACTTAACGGCTGAATTAGAAAAACTAAAGCAAACACAACAAAAGGTTAAAAAAACCTTAGTGGTGCAAAAGAAAAAAGCAGCAGTGCTAAAAACAGAAAATAAAGAATTAGCCAAAACCACAGAACTGCAATCGGATATGTACGAGCAGTCACATGAATTGTTTGTTAAACAAGGCGCGCTACAAACTGATATTACGAAATTGTCGACAACTCGTGAGAAGTTAATCGCCCAGACTAAAAACTTCACTGAACAATGTAAGTTATTTAAAGATGGTACCAGTTGGGATCCTAAATCAGATTCTTGTGCCAAAGAAAAGTTAGCCAAAGAGCAAACTATAAAATTGACTAATAGCTTGAATAACAAGCAGAAACAATTAGATGAACTCAATGCATTGATCAAGAAGTTGGGGGTCAAACCAGAAGCAGCGCCTAGCATAAAAGAGTAATTCTTCACCAAGAACGATGCTAATAACCAATAAACACCAGTCATGCGGCTGGTGTTTTTTTATGCGAAAAATTAGTGATCGTTATCATATTGTCAACAATGCCAGATTGATATTAACTATTTCGTAACATATAAAGGGGTTAATCCGATAGATTGTTGACAGTCATTGAATTTATAACGGTCATTCAAACAATAGATAGAGTAGCTAAATGAATATGCCAACCCCTGATGCAATACGCCCTAATGAAACGGGTGAAAAAGATGAAACCAAATCATTTAGCCTAACGGAATACCTGATTGAAAATATTGTTGATGGCACCATTGCTCAAGGATACAAAATTTCAGAGCCAGAAGTGGCGCGACGCTTACAAGTCAGTCGAGGCCCGTTGCGTGAAGCCATGATGCGAGTCGAGGGATTAGGGCTTATTGAACGTATTCCCCATGTTGGCGCTCGAGTGATCACACTGACGCCAGAAAAATTGATTGAGTTGTATCAAGTGCGTGAAGCGTTAGAAGGCATGGCGGCGCGATTAGCGGCGCGTTTTATGACAGAAGAAACTTGGCAGCAGCTTAAGCAAGTATTAGAAGCACATGCCGAGCATATTGAGCAAGTCGATGGCGAAACCTACTTCCAACAAAATGGCGACTTTGATTTCCATTATCAAATTATTCTTGCCAGTAAAAATAAACAATTAATCAATATGTTATGCGGTGAGCTTTATCATCTTGTTCGTATGTATCGTTTGCAGTCAGCCACTCGAACTGCGCGGCCGAAACGCGCATTAGATGAGCATTACTTCATTTTACAAGCACTGCGAAATAAAGATGAAGAGTTGGCTGAGATGTTAATGCGACGCCATATCGCTGCCAGCCGCAAGATAATAGAAGCGCAACTTGAGCAATAATATCCGTTTATACCCAAAGTAATTGAAGTTGCAGTGAGGCGGCAAGTAAACGAAGCCCCATGAGCTTAGCTTGCCTAAGTGATTGGGGTGAGTTAGCGCAGCCAAAAAAGCTGCAGCTTCAAGTAAGACGGGTATATATCTTATTCGCGTTAGCGTCAATATACACGGCACAACGATTAACAGCGGCACATCTACTAATTAATAAGGGAAACATTATGAGTCATGGTGCAAAATTTCGAGCGGCAGTCAAGCAAGCTCAACCATTAGCGATTGTTGGAGCCATCAATGCCTACAGCGCCATGATGGCCAAACAAGCAGGGCACCAAGCCATTTATCTGTCTGGCGCGGGGGTGGCGAATGCCTCTTATGGACTGCCAGATTTGGGTGTCACCACCTTAAACGATGTGTTAATTGACGCCGAACGTATTACTAATGCCTGTGATTTGCCTTTGCTGGTGGATATCGATACCGGTTTTGGGGGCACATTCTCAATTGCCAGAACTATTAAAGCGATGGAAAAAGCGGGTGTGGCTGCGGTTCATATTGAAGATCAAGTGGCGCAAAAACGTTGTGGACATCGTCCGAATAAAGCGATTGTGTCACAGGCTGAAATGGTTGACCGAATTAAGTCAGCGGTCGATGCGCGTATTGATCCTCAGTTTGTGATCATGGCGCGTACCGATGCGTTAGCCGTTGAAGGGATGGACGCAGCAATTGAGCGTGCGGTGGCTTGTGTTGAAGCCGGAGCAGATATGATTTTTCCTGAAGCGATTTTAACGTTAGAACAATATCAGCAATTTTCCCGCGCAGTAAAGGTGCCGATCTTAGCCAACATTACCGAATTCGGCCAAACCCCTTTATTTAATCAACAAGAGTTAGGCGAGCATGGGGTTGAAATGGTGTTATATCCATTAAGTGCTTTTCGAGCCATGAATCAAGCGGCTGAAACTGTCTATCAGTCAATCAGCCAAAATGGCGATCAAAGTGCAGTGCTTGAGAAAATGCAAACTCGCGACGAACTGTACCAATACCTTAACTACCATCATTATGAAGATAAATTAGATCAACTGTTTAAATCGTAATGTATTAAAGAAATGAAAAAATAACAACAACAATGACGATAAACAGAAGGCAAAGATCTTCACTGTCATACTTTGAACCAATAACGCTAAAAGGATGTTTGTATGTCTACTGCTAACGTTTCAAATTTGCAAGAATCGCTCGCGGCTTCCGATCCAATACAACAAAACACACAGTCAAGCAAAACGGCTTTATCTGGAGCCGGTTTACGCGGCCAAAGTGCTGGGGAAACAGCCTTATGTACCGTGGGGAAAACAGGGACCGGTTTAACTTATCGCGGTTATGATATTACCGATCTGGCTCAGCATGCTCAGTTTGAAGAAGTGGCGCATTTATTGTTACGCGGTCACCTTCCAAATAGCCTTGAGCTTGAAAACTATCTTCAACAACTCAAATCATTGCGCGGTTTACCTCAAGCGTTAATTGCGGCATTAGAGTTGATCCCAGCGAATGCTCACCCAATGGATGTGATGCGCACTGGTTGTTCTATATTGGGTAATCTTGAAATGGAAGAGGATTTTTCGCAGCAATTAGATGCTACCGAGCGAATGTTAGCGTTATTTCCAGCCATCATTTGTTATTGGTATCGCTTTAGCCATGACGGTGTTCGTATTGAAACGGATGATCAAACTGAAGACAGTATTGGTGGTTATTTTCTTAAAATGCTGACCGATAAACCTAGCACCGAATTACAACGTCAAGTGATGCATTGTTCATTGGTGCTATACGCCGAGCATGAATTTAATGCCTCGACCTTTACCGCGCGAGTATGCGCATCTACTTTATCGGACATTCATTCTTGTATTACCGCCGCAATTGGCACTTTGCGTGGGCCGTTACATGGCGGGGCGAATGAAGCAGCGATGGCGATGATCGAGCAATGGCATTCAACTCAGCAAGCCGAGCATGAATTGATGAACATGTTGGCGAATAAAGAAAAAGTGATGGGCTTTGGTCACGCGATTTATCGTGAATCGGATCCGCGTAATGCATTGATCAAGCATTGGTCAAAAGTGTTATCGGAATCGGTTGGAGATAGCCATTTGTATGCGGTATCTGAAAGAGTTGAAGCAGTGATGAAGCGGGAGAAAAACCTGTTTTGTAATGCCGATTTCTTCCATGCCTCTGCGTATCACTTCTTAGATATTCCAACCAAGCTATTCACTCCAATATTTGTTATGAGTCGCTTAACTGGGTGGGCGGCGCATGTGTTTGAACAGCGTGCTAATAACCGAATTATTCGCCCAAGTGCCGATTATGTAGGCCCAGAGCATCAACAATGGTTGCCAATAGAGCAACGGCCATAACGGTTTTCGAGATTATTTATAAAAATCGAGCTTACGCATATCACAGTTAAAAAATCGAAAGGAATTCAACATAATGACAAATCAAATCAATCAAGCTGAAGTCAACCATCGCCCACAACCGGATGCGTTATTACTGCAAATTGCCGATTATGTAACAGAGGCAGAAATCACTTCACCCGAAACTTTAAACACCGCGCGCAACTGCTTAATCGATACACTAGGTTGCGGCTTACTGGCATTAAAATTTCCTGAGTGTACTAAGCATTTAGGCCCAATTGTACCCGGCACAACAGTGCGTAATGGGGTAAAAGTACCAGGTACCGCTTATGAGCTTGATCCGGTGGCCGGTGCGTTTAATATTGGCTGTATGATCCGTTGGTTAGATTTTAATGACACTTGGCTGGCGGCAGAATGGGGGCATCCTTCAGATAACTTAGGCGGCATTTTAGCCACCGCTGATTATTTAAGCCGAGTGGCGGTTTCTCAAGGCAAAGCGCCACTAAACATGAAAGATGTGCTGGTGGCGATGATCAAAGCCCATGAAATTCAAGGAGTATTAGCTCTGGAAAATAGCTACAACCGCGTAGGACTTGATCATGTATTACTGGTGCGGGTGGCTTCAACGGCGGTCGTTACTAAAATGCTTGGCGGCAGTCGTGATCAAATTGTTGATGCGGTATCACAAGCTTGGGTTGATGGATGTGCGTTGCGTACATATCGTCATGCGCCAAATGCGGGTTCGCGTAAATCGTGGGCAGCAGGGGATGCCACCTCGCGCGCTGTGCGTTTAGCCATGATCACCATGAAAGGCGAAATGGGGTTACCCTCGGTATTATCCGCACCAACTTGGGGCTTTAACGATGTATTGTTTAACGGTGAAGCGTTTAAGATGAGCCAAGGCTTTGAGAGCTATGTGATGGATAATATTTTATTTAAGTTATCGTTCCCAGCCGAATTCCATGCACAAACCGCGGTTGAATGTGCGGTAACATTGCATAATAGCGTCAAAGATCGTTTTGATGATATCGCACGAATCGAAGTCACCACCCATGAATCGGCAGTGCGGATCATTTCAAAAACTGGCGATTTGGCCAACCCAGCTGATCGTGACCATTGTTTGCAATATATGATCGCGGTGCCATTAATCCATGGTGATTTAGAGGCAGAGCATTATGAAGATAGCTTCCATCAAGCCGATCATCGTATTGATGTATTACGCGATAAAATGGTGATCCAAGAAAATAGCCAATACACCACCGATTACCTTGATCCGGACAAGCGCTCAATTGCCAATGCGCTGCAAGTGTTCTTTAAAGATGGTACCTCTACCGATAAGATTGAAGTTGAGTATCCTATTGGCCACCGTCGTCGCCGCGAAGAGGGGATCCCTGTGCTTGAAAGTAAGTTTGAGCGCAACCTCAAAACCCGTTTTGTACCAAGTAAAGCGCAACAGATTGTAGAAGCGTGTACCGATCAGAAAACATTAGAAGCCATGCCAGTGAATGAATTTATGGATTTATTTGTGGCGTGTTAGCCTGTGACAGGTTTTTGTTTTTAGTTGAAGCAATCTAATTCAACAAGTTTAAAGATCTATCAATATTGAGCATAGAGATAAAAAAAGCCTGACTTCAAAATAAAATGAAGTCAGGCTTTTTAGGTCCGTAAATGTTAACTAGAAAGCTTAATCTTTAAAGTTATTAAACTGGAAAGGTTGCTCTAGTTCCGACTGGCGAATCGCGCTCATAGCTTGTTGCAAATCATCACGTTTTTTGCCCGTTACCCGTACTTTGTCACCTTGGATTGACGCTTGAACTTTAAGCTTCGCTTCTTTGATAAGCTTAACCACTTTCTTGGCTACATCGGTTTCGATGCCTTGTTTAAAACTGGCTTCTTGAGTGTGCATTTTACCGGTCTGTTCTGCTTTTTTTAAATCGACCGCATTAGCATCGACACCACGCTTCGCCAATTGACCGCGCAACATAGTCATCATCTGACCCAGTTGGTAATCGTTTTCAGCAGAAAGCTTCACGATGTCGTTTTTAAACTCAAATTTTGCTTCTACATTACGAAAATCAAAGCGAGTATCAAGTTCACGGTTGGCATTTTCCGCAGCGTTACGTACTTCAACGCTATCTACTTCAGAAATAATATCAAATGAAGGCATGGGTTTATCCTTTCTTAATTTGTTGGTTGCTATACCGGTTTTACTTTGGGTATAGGTTGGTTATTTTACAACTGTCTTTTTGATTGAAGCGGCGAGCATATCTAACATGGTTACCGTGTCATCCCAGCTTAAGCATGGATCGGTAATCGATTGACCATAAGTGAGGTTATCGAGATCCGTCATTGGTTGATTGCCTTCTTCAATAAAGCTTTCCGCCATAATACCGGCAATGTAAGTCGAACCACTTTCAATTTGTTGGCAAATATCTTGGGCAACATCCAATTGTTTACGATGCTGTTTTTGACAGTTGGCATGGCTAAAATCGACAATCAAACGCGGCGTTAATTCAACATCGGCCAATTGCTGACAAGCTTGTGCTACCGACTCGGCATCAAAGTTAGGGCCGGTATCACCTCCGCGTAAAATGGCATGACCATGTGGGTTGCCCGCGGTGCGGTAAACTGTCATACGACCATTTTTATCGGGTGAGCAAAAATAATGTGAGGATTGCGCGGCGCGAATGGCATCGGTTGAAATTTTCACATTACCGTTAGTACCGTTTTTAAACCCAACAGGGCAAGATAACGCTGAGGCCATTTCACGGTGAATTTGCGATTCAGTCGTGCGAGCGCCAATGGCTCCCCAAGATATCAAATCAGAGATATATTGACCGGTGACCATATCTAAAAATTCAGTCGCGGTAGCAAGGCCAAGAGTATTGATATCCAATAGCAATTTACGCGCTTTATTTAAACCCGCTTCTAAAGCGTAACTGCCATCAAGATTGGGATCAGAAATTAAACCTTTCCAGCCAATGATAGTGCGTGGCTTTTCAAAATAGGTACGCATGACAATCAACAATTGATCTTTATATTGTGCTTGCAGCTCATTTAAGCGTTGCCCGTAATCCAGCGCAGCTTCAGTGTCGTGTACTGAGCATGGGCCCACGACCACTAATAAACGAGGGTCATTCCCCGCAAGGATCGCTTCGATCTGACGGCGAGAATTATCGATATGCTCGGCAACAGAGTCGCACAATGGGTGTGCTTGAGTTAATTCTAATGGGGTCGGCATTGGGCCGAGTGCTTGAGTTCTTAGTTCGTCTGTTTGTACTTGTGTCATTCGACTGTCTTATTGATAAAATACACCCGCTAAAGATAACGGAAATGGCCAAGGGAATAAACGTCCAATCAGGTTTTTCTCCATAAGAATGAGTGAATTCAGGCTATTTTTTTCTATTTACTCCAATCTATTGATTTTTTCGCTTGTTTTGTGATGGTTTGATCAGTATTTTCTTTGTATACAGATGTATTTAATGGAGTAGTTATGTCTCAAACAAACGATGGGAAGATCCCAAATAATTTACAGTTGGGTGATGTATTGTCATCTCACACCGATAGCGTTCTGCCAGACGCACAGCATTTATTTGTGTCGTTGAGTGATTTGATTTGCGAGCGTATTGGTTATCATCCTGAAATTGGTTTACAGCTTGAGACGTTAAGCGTATCAGACAAAGCGCAACTGTCTGCTATCGTGGGTGAAGACACATTAAGCGCCGATGTCATTGATAAGCATTTTGTCGAAACCTTAGTCAAGGTGATCAACTCGGCGATCCAACCTTCGCATCAAGATATACGAATTTGTTTATCCGATACCGACAGCCACCGTTATAGCGCTTTATTAGGTGGTCAGATTGAAGATCAAGAAGTTAACCCTGCCATTGGTTTGCGCGGAGTCGCACGTTTTGCATCGAATCAGCATACCCACTCTTTTGAACTCGAATGTCGGGTTATCAAACAGTTGAGAGAAAAGGGACTGGATATTGACATTGTGGTGCCCTTTGTTCGAGCGTTAAGTGATGCTGCAACTATTATCGACCGTCTTGCCGTACAAGGTCTACCTCGCGGATTAAATGGCTTAAAAGTATTGTTTTGTTGTGATGCACCCGCGTCTGTTTTATTGGCTGATCGCTTATTGCAATATTTTGATGGCATGGTGGTTAATACCAATAATCTGACTCAATTAACCATTGGCGCAGATCAAACCAGTGCGGCATTAGGGTCATTATTTAACCCAGAGCATGAAGCGGTGGTGATATTGATCCATCAGGCGCTAAAATCGGCTCAACAAGCCAATAAACCTTGTGTGGTGTATTGCCAGAAATTAGCCCAATACCCAAAAATTCGAGATGTTTTACTCGAGCATGAAAGCTTGCAAGTGCTGGCCGGTTTATAAATACCGTTCCAATTTGAATGAAAGCGCTATCACAAACCGACCATTTATTAGGTCGGTTTTTTTATGCGCTTAACAACTTAGAACTTTGTCCGTTGACTTGGATGTTAATTAAACGTTAACTGGTCCGACATGGTGAGATCTTAAATCGAATAAAAATAAGAGGGATAGAAATGGATATTCTAACAACCGCAAATCAGCATCTTAGTTATTTTGGAGAGCAACTTGTACCGATGATCGGCTATTGCAAACCTGAGATCATTAAGATCACCCAAGAAACGGTTGAAATAAAAATCCCGTTAAATAAACCGACTAAAAATCATCTTAATAGTATGTATTTTGGCGCATTGGCGGTGGGCGCAGATGCCGCAGGGGGATTTTTAGCCATTAGTAAATCTGAGCAGATGGGGAAAAAAATCTCACTCGCATTTAAAGCAGTGAAAGCTGAGTTTTTAGCTCGGCCAGAAGATGACGTGGTGTTTGTGTGTCACGACGGCAAACTGATTGATCAAATGTTAGCCGAAACAGTGAAAACGGGGGGGCGAGTCAATCAACCTGTCACCATTACCGCGCTGTGTCCTACCTTAAATGGGGAGGATCCCGTGGCTATTTTTGAACTGACTTTGTCGGTAAAGGCACTAGCGGCAAACTAGAAAGGTTAACAAGATAAAATAATCGGATTTACTTTACGTAATCATGAGTAAATCACGTATAATTGGATGGTCATTTTTAGTCGCCCTTTATTTCAGTATGAGCATAAAGGACGACATTATCACTATCCGTAAAAACAAAAAGAGCCTCCATGATTAATATTGGTCAAATCAACACCCTTAATGTCACTAAAAAAACCGATTTTGGTTACTTCCTTGATGCCGATGATTTCGGTTCAGTATTACTGCCAAACAAGTTCGCACCCGATGGTATTGAGGTGGGTAGTGATGTCGATGTGATGTTGTATTTTGATTCAGATAATCAATTGTCAGCCACCACAGAAACTCCGATCGCTCAAGTAGGGCAATGGGGCATGATGCATGTGGTCGGGGTCAATAATATTGGCGCATTTGTTGATTGGGGAATTGATAAAAAAGATTTGTTGATCCCATTTAGTAACCAGCGTGTACCTCTAAACGAAGAACAAAATATTCTGGTGTATGTTTATTCGGATTCGGCATCGGGCCGCATTGTGGGTACCACTAAATTCAATAAACTGTTAGATAAAACCCCCGCCAATTATGAGATTAATCAGCAAGTTGAATTGTTGATTGCCGAGCGTACCGACCTTGGTTTTAAAGCTATTATTCATGGCGAGCATTGGGGAGTGATCTTTAAATCGGATGTGTTTGGTAAGTTATTTGTTGGTAAGCGATTAAAAGGCTATATCAAAGCGATCCGAGAAGATGGCCGCATTAACTTATCGTTGCAAAAAATTGGTGTAGCAAAAATGGATGACCTGAGTGAAAAGGTGATGCATGTGCTACAAACCAAAGGCGGCTTCCTACCATTAAGTGATAAGTCGACCCCAGAAGCGATCTTTACCGTATTCAGAACCAGTAAAGGCACCTTTAAAAAGACCATCGGCGGTTTGTATAAAGACGGTAAAATTCGTATCGAAAAAGATGGTATCTACTTGAACGATTAATCTCAAGTGCAGAGTTAAGCATGACGTTCTTGTACAAAAGCCTCTTCGGAGGTTTTTTTGTGCCTAAAAATTGAGAAATGCACTGAGTATAATTACTTAGTTTCATTATTCGCATTGTAAATTATTTGAATTATAAACAATCTTATCCAGTGCAATAAAGCTCCTACGATAGGATGGATTGTTAACTAGCTCCTAAATAATCATCCATATCTTACTCAAACATTGATATTGACCTTAAATCAATTAATTCGTGACAAAAATAAACAGGTAGATAAATTGTTAATTAATTGATCGTAATATGTGCCATTCACCGGTTATGCACGATGTTTTATTGGTTAGTGGTCACTTTTATGACACTTTTCAATAAAAAAATTTGGCAGGGAGGGGAACTTTATCCTAAATTGTAGCCATTCCAGTTCATAGCGTCTCTTTTGAAAGGCGAATAAATTATGGCTGGAATTGATAATTCTATTAGTATCAAATGGTTGCATGGAAGCGCATTCATTTTTTGAACTTAATTCATGTCAAAAAATAGAACAAGGTTTGGATAAGTCATTCGATTTTAATCAGCATGCCGCTGGTTAAAACAGTATAATAATTAAAGGTTTTATGATGAAAAAGTTACTACTGTCTACATTAATCCCTGCATTACTTCTCTCCACTGCAGCCAGCGCTGCTGATATCTATAAAGCAGAAGACGGTTCTCATGTAAACTTATACAGCCGTTTGGGTTACAACATCACAAACAAAGGTACCAACGATCAAGATACTCGTGGTGTGTTTGATGGACGTATCGGCCTTAGTGGTTCTCAAACTATTAATGAACATGCTGACGTTATCGGTCAAGCACAATATCAAGTTGGGGCAGCGGAATACGCTAACTCATTAGATCCAAAATCTTCTGATTTAACCGCTCGTTATGTATGGGCCGGTATCGATGGACATGAATACGGTAAAATTAAAGGCGGTCGTGTTGATTCTGGTTTGATCATGTTTACTGACATTGGTGATGTGTTCGCAACATCAGATGTGTCTATGGCGCGTCAGGCAGGTATGGTTGATAAAACAGCAGTACAAGTTTTCCGTCAAGACGGCACTCTGCAATACCAAAACACCATTGGTAACTTAGACGTTTCTGCCGGTTATATTTTCGGTAATGACACTTCAGCACTGGATTATGGTTACAATGCCGCGCTTCGTTACACCATTGATATGGGCGCTGCAGGTACATTAGCTCCTGTTGTGGCATATCAAAAAACTGAAGCTGACGATTCAAATGATAATCCAAATGCAGATTACCAATTCTGGGGCGTGGGCACACGTTACTACCTAAACAAATTAATGTTAGGTGCATTGTATTCTCAAGATGAAGTTGACGGTATCTACGCTGATAAGAGTACTGATAAAGTAATGGAATTCACCGCGGTTTACGACTTAAACGATGATTGGGCATTCCGTGCCGGTTACCGTAACCTACAAAATGACGACGGTGATGGTTTAGAGCTAAACGATACTACTTTCGAAGTTCAATACAAACTAACGGCAATGTCTTCTATTTACACTACTTACGAAATCCGTGATGGCGACAATGGTGTTGATTTAGCGAATAAAAGCACTAACTTCGGCGGCGATGCTGACGAAAACTTCTACAGTGTTGGTATTCGTTTCGAAATCTAAGTTTCACAAGCTAGATTTAAATACATTATCCTAAATGAAGCGCATAGCAGTCAATGTTATGCGTTTTTTCTCTTTATAAGATATTGAATCGACCAGTGACAGGTAAGCCAACTTTAAATCTAGAGGCTAAGGGTAAATTATCATGTTTAACTGTGTTTTTATTTTTAAATTAAAACGTTGTTCGATTGTATCTTCATGATAAATAGATTGTTTTGTGGACATGTGAATAACGGTAAATTGTTTTACATCAATCTTTTTTCATTTAGGGTTGAAACCTGTGTGCGATTGGATTTTAATGCACACCGCTGCACCATATACGGGGCAGTATTTTTTTGAAGTAAGGGTTCTCTATGTATCTATTTTGTCGTCAATCAGTACAAGACTATCAAGTTTGGCAGGATTTTTTTCGCGTCAGCACAGTAGTTTATGAGGAAGCAGGCTTAATACTAAAAAACGTATGGAAAGGAGAGTCCAATAACGTCTTTATCATTTTTAAAGTTGAAAATGTAAAGGTGGCCAAAGCTTTTATAAAATCACCAGCAACAGAAAAACATCGCGAAAAAGCGGGTGTGTTAACCAATGAAATGCACTTTATGGAAGAAATATAAGCGTAAATTATAATGAGTATGATGGGGTTGTGGCTTTAACCTTCGCGCTCTAATTATTCCAATATCGATTGAATTTGTGTATGCCTAACACGGCATAAAGTGGTATCAATCGATATTGGTTTAAAATTAATAACGGCAAGAATTATTCGTTTCAAAATCAATCGCTTTAAAATCAATTAATTCAAGGCGAATAGGTGCAAAACTAATTGGTGCAAAGCTAATTGGCTTAAAAAATCAGAATAAGTTTTTATCTCTCACCAGTTCTCTCGGCAGCCCATTCTTGATCCGGTTGCTAACCCATTTACCTAGTCCAATCACTTGATGTTCAAAACTGACAATAACCTCACCCGAACCGGTTTGGTTAGGCCGTACATCGCGCCCCATAAACCATTCACGTGCTTCTGCTTGGCTTAATTCAACCATTGTGACATTACCTGGCTTGGCTAATGCCATAATCGCTTCATGTTGCCAGCGAAACGGTGATTGGTTTGGCTTTTTGGAAGGCTTGAGTATCTCAGCTAATTTTATCCCAATACGACCAAAGCGAAGTTCTCCGATCATGTGAGTCATAGCACTTGGGAATAACCACACTTCTTTATCTCGGATCCAAACTTCGCTGCTGTTGGGAATAGAAAGTGCGAGGGTATCGTCTAATGAGTTTTGCAGATCTAAAACTAATTTTTCAGGCGCTTTTTCAAATGGAAACTGACCCAAACGTTTTTTGACTTGTGGCGGTGTGACAGAAGCAAGTTTTTTGATTTTAGCAACAAAAAAACCTTCACTGTCAAAGATCTGTGGGTAAATATGCAAGAAGCCTTCTTCGGTCATTGCTTGATCTGCGCCGCTAAATAATTCACCTAGAGGCTGAAACTCCACCGCATCGCCAAAGGTCTGTTTTAAATGCTGACAGACTTGTTGATTTTCTTGCAGGTTTAATGTGCAGGTTGAATACACCAGCGTGCCATTGGGCTTTAAGGCATGAAAACCACTTTCAATTAAATCTTTTTGGGTGAGGGCTATCTCGCTGACCGAAGATAAACTCCAATTGCTCATCGCATCGGCATCTTTTCGGACAGTGCCTTCGCCTGAGCAGGGAGCGTCGAGTAAAACGGTATCAAACTGTTCAGAAAGCCATCCGCCAAACACACGGGCATCAAAGTTAGTCAATGCGGTGTTATGTACGCCACAACGCTGCACATTGGCACTCAGTACCTTTACTCGGCTAGCAGAGTATTCGTTTGCCACCAACGCGCCATCATTTTTCATTGCGGCGGCGATTTGAGTGGTTTTAGAACCTGGAGCAGCGGCCATGTCGAGAACCAGATCAAGCTGCTGATTATTATCCAATAACGCGGTAACCGGTAACATCGAACTGGCTTCTTGAATATAAAATAAACCGGAGAGATGTTCAGCGGTATTTCCCAGTGGAACGGTTTCGTCGGCGCGATCAAGCCAAAATCCGCAATCACACCAAGGCACGGCCTCGAGTGTCCACTGTTTTTTTTCTGCTAAAGATAAAAAATCGCTAACGGAGATTTTTAAGGTATTGACGCGAATGCTACGGCGCAATGGACGTTGGCAGGCCGAAATAAAGTCTTCCATGCTTAAATGAGACGGCATGGTGGATTCGACTAAAGATAAAAATTCAGATGGCAGCTTAACGTTAGGGTGCAAAATAGCCTCGGAGTACTAGAAAATGACGCAGCGATTTTATGCTTTATTACGAAAAAATGCAGCCAAAAAATGGCTGCATTGTAATTATGTTATTGATTATAGTTAGCGACCATTAATGAGGTATCGCTTTTTGCCACGTTAACCATTCTGGTTGAGGTTCTTTATGTAATAAGAAGGTGGTTTTAGCAACGGCTTTTGGTGCTAACTCATCTTCTTCTGGGGTTGCAAAGGCTATGCCACCGTGCAAAATACTGTCCATAGTGCCTGCTTTTACATTGGCGCCTGATAAACCAATGCTAACATTGACCCCGGAAATATCCCAAAAAACCGAGTTTTTACGCACAAGGTAAGCATATTTAGGGGAAACTTCTAAGGTTGTGATCACGCGATCGGCTAATGGTCCCAACTCCACAGCCGACACTCGGCCAACTTCAAAACCACGATATAACAAAGGAGTACCGACCTTTAATGACTTTTTGCTTAAGCTTTGTAAGTAAAAAGTCACACCCGCTGGTGATTGCGGATGGGTATTTAAATTAAATTTATAACTGGCCGTTGTGCTAGTCGACGGTTGCACTTGAATATAAGGACTTAATAAAGTGTCGATATTTTTAGCGCCATCAAGGCCAATTTCAGGGGATACCACCCAGAACTGACTGCCTTGTTTGGCAATATTTGCTACATATTCAGGGAAGATACGCGCGGTAATATCAACATTGTTTAACTTAAAGTCAGGGCGGACAAAGGTGACTTCACCAATCGCAACACCTTGATATTTAATTGGCATGCCTTTCTTAACCGTGCTGTTGTGTTTAGTCGTTAAGGTGATTTGACGGCCAAATTGACGAGCGGATTTATAATCGTCGTACAATATCCAGTTAGCATTTAATTTGTTTTCGACACCAGTTACTGAATCGAATGCAATACCGCCCTTGATTAACGATGCTAAAGGTGACGTGGTCACGCTAACGCCGCTTAAATTGGCATCCACTTTAATACCTGAGTAATTCCAAAAAACAGTATGAGGCGTGATCAAGTGTTGATAACGGTTCTCGATACGTATATAAATTTTAACTCCGCCGTCGACCAGTTTAAAGCTTGATACTTTACCCACTTGAAGGTTGCGATAAAGGATAGGGCTGCCTTTGGATACTGAGGGAAGTTTCGGTGCAAGCAAGGTTAAGCTAGTGGTGCCAGAAGTTTCATATTTTGCTAGATCGGCTAAAGCATTGCTTGAATAAAGGTGGTATTGATTATTGATAGTGCCTGAGCCTCGGCTATCAAAGCTAATCGAACCGGCTAATAATTGTTTCATTGGTGGCATTGAAACACTGAGTCCCATACCATTAATTTGAGCATCAACACTGCCGCTAACAAAGAATCGACTTTGTGATTTAACTAATTTGGCATATTGAGAATTGACTTGGGCATCAAAGATCACTTTATCGTCTTGTAAAAATACTTTGTTTACATTGCCGACAGGGATCCCTTTGTAAAGAATTTGGGTGCCAGCTTCGAGTCCATAAGTATTATCCGAGGTTAACCTTATTGGCGTGGTGAGGTTTTTGGTGCGTAACAAATCATTTTTACGAATAACATCGAAATGGCGAATTTTTGGTCCAACGCCAGGGACTAAAGTTAAGAAGTTTCCGGTGATCAGATTCGACACATTTTCCATATCGGTTAACGACAGTTTTGGCTCTTCTAAAACAAACTGTGAGCCTTGGTTTAACACTTCATTAAAAGCAGGTTGGATGGCGGCAGAGGCTCTAACCGATTCTTTATCGTCAGATAAACGCACATTGGTGATTTGACCGATCTCGATACCTTTGTACATGATAGGAGCATTGGCCGAGACTTTACTTTTATCGGGTAATGTCATGCTGATGCGAGTACCACGCCCAGCGGTTTTTATATCTGGGTATAAACGATAAACGCTATCTGGCAAGATAGATTTGCCATCTTGGGGCGAATCGACCGCAATGCCGCCAGTGAGTAGCGCATTTAAGCTTTCTAGTTGTACGTCGATACCATTAAAACCAACGCTGGTATTCATGCCACTGACATTCCAAAAACGACTGTCAGAATTAATAATGTGAGCGTACTTCTTTTGAATCGAGACATTAATTTTAACTTCACTTGAATCTTTCGATAAAGTGAAATTAGTGACTTCGCCAATCGGGATCTTGCGATACATGATTTTAGAGCCTACCGAGATGGAGCCTAAATCTTTCGAGGTTAAGGTGAGATTAAAACCATTTTGAGCGCGAATATCCATCGGCTCTTCGGCTTGGGCAGTATAGTTGGTCGAGAAATTTTTCGACGGTTTGTTTATTTCCGAATTATTAGGATCGATGGCAATATAATTACCAGACACCAAAGCATCAAGACCTGTGATACCACTTAGGCTGGCTTGAGGTTTGACTAACCAAAAACGGGTATGTTTAGAAAGGAGTTGGCTGGCTTTTGGATAAATGTCGGCAGAAACATAAATATCTTTTAAATTATCCGATAAACTGATTTTTTTAACAATTCCGACCTCTAAACCTTGATAACGGATCGTGGTCCTTCCTTCAACTAAACCTTGAGCATCAGAAAAGTGGATTTGTATGCGTTCACCCATTTGAGAGTAAGTCTTATAACCAAGCCATCCTGCCAAACACAGGGCAATTAATGGCAAGATCCATAATGGTGATATTTTACGTTCACTTTTGACCGTGACTTTATTCATAGGGGGCTGCTCATTTTTCATGTAGTGATTCTTTTTGTGGTGTGTTTGAAGCAGAATCATCCCAGATGAGGCGGGGATCTAAGCTTTCTGCGGCAAGCATGGTTAGGATAACAACACCGGCAAACGCAATTGCAGCGGGGCCGGGTAAAAAATCAAGAATTTGATCGCGGTCAACCAAAGCAATGGTGATGGCGATAACATATAAATCCAGTATGGACCATTTTCCTATCCACTTTACAAATAAGTAAATTTTCATCCTTCGAGTGTAATCTGTGACGTGCTTAAACTGAATGCCGATCAAAATGTAAATCAAACCAATAATTTTTGCGATAGGGACCGCTATACTAGCAACAAAAATAATGAAGGCAATTTCTGGCATGCCACTTTTCACAAACGAGATAACGCCTGAAAAAATCGTGTCTTCATAGCGTTTACCATTACTGTAGAAAATCGAAATATACAGCAAGTTTGCCGGTAAAATTAGAATCGCTGCGGTGATCAAAAATGCCCACGTCTTTTGAATTGAATTGGGCTTACGTTTATGAATGATGAAACCGCAACGCACACATGACTGGCTTTCTGGTTGAGATAAGTGGCAGTGATGACAATGAGTTTGAACATCATCAAATTGAAACTGCTCGGATGACTGCCAACGTTGCCAATAACGGCTCACACTCAAACGAGATAATAAAAAAATGGTCACAATTTGAGTTAAGAAAATACAGGCGAGGCCCATTTTTGGTGTGATCGTGGCGTACTCGCTTAATTTAAAGAAGGCGATAGCAATCCCGAGCAGGAACACATCTAGCATCATCCAGTGTTTTAAGCGTTGAAAAATCAGTAGAGAATACTTGAATATTGTAAAGTGTTGACGGGTGAGTCCCCAATGGGCTGTGATGACGGTTCCAAAGACAATTAACGGGGTTAATACACTACAAAACAACACAATAAAGCCGAGAATAACGGAGCTTTCTTTCATTAACGCGTATGAACCACTGACTAAATTAGCGGAAAAATTAATATTAAACAGTCGAATGGTCACAAAGGGAAAAAACAAGCAAGGGATCAGAAACAACAATCCCGTCAATGCGAGAAATAAGTTGTCTCTTAACGGTTTATGACTGCCACGATAAAGTTGAGTGTCACAGCGAGGACAGTGTGCATTTTTGCCTTGTGGTAGTTCGAGAGTTGAAATTTTGATCTCACAAACAGGGCAAATAATCTGTGCTTGCTTAATATTGAAAGCAGAGGTTGACGAGGAAGGCGCTAAAACAGCACCTTGCTTGTTATTGTCCTTTATATTCTCTAACTGGCCGGAGGGTTCAGAGGTCACAAAGCGATCCTAGCGAAATAACGTAGGCGTGTTTATCAGAACTGTATTTCAGTGGCAGGATTTGACTGACCACGTTCAATATTACTTGTGCCATAAAGCGCTTGATAAAGTCCTTGTTGATTGAGCAACTCCCCATGAGTGCCGGTTTGTGTCACTTGCCCATCTTCGAGTACATAGATGAGGTCGGCTTGTTTTATGGCCGATAATCGATGCGCGACAATTAAGGTGGTACGCCCAGCTAAAAATGTACTCATCGCGCGATGAAGCCGAGATTCGGTGGCAGTATCTAATGCCGAGGTTGCTTCATCGAGAATAACAAATTTCGGATCGGTTAATAACATTCTGGCAATCGACAGTCTTTGTCGCTGTCCGCCGGATAATCGCACCCCTTGACGACCGATTTGAGTATCAAGCCCATCCGACAATTGATTAATAACATCATCGAGTTGCGCCAGATTGAGTGCATACCATAAAGCATTATCATCGTGCTTACTACCAAGAGTCAGATTTTGCCTCAAAGTATCATTGAATAAAACAGGGTTTTGCAGCACAACTGCGATTTGATCTCGAATAATTTCAAACCCTATTTTTTCGCAATCGGTATGATTGAATGAAATTGTACCACTTTGTGCGCGATAAACGCCAATAAGTAATTGGATTAAAGTGGATTTACCGCTACCACTAGCCCCAACCAGCGCCACTTTTTTGCCGGCTGGTATGGTTAATGTTAGTTGACGTAAAACTTTTTGATCGAGATTGTAAGCAAAGTCAACATTATGAAGTTCAACATCGACACTGGCGCTTGAGACAAAAGGGTTAGTGGTAGAGATAGGTCGATACTCTTCTTCCATTTGCAATAAGCTATTAATGCGTTGTAAGGCCGCTTTTGCACTGTACCAAGAGAACTGCACCGCTAATAATTCTTGTACCGGACCTAACATAAACCACAAGTAACCAAATACAGCAAAGATTTGCCCGATAGTGAGATCGCTAAACACCACCATTAGCATGGCAACCACACGAAATAATTCAAAACCGAGCAGAAACAGTAAAAAAGAGAGTCTGCCTGCGGCTTCAGATTGCCAAGCAAATTGATCGGCGTCATTACGAATGTGATTGGCTTGTTGTTTTAATTCTTGTAGGTAAATCGATTCTTTATTGGCCGCGCGCAACTGATAAATACCATCTAAAACTTCAACTAAACGATTTTGAAAACGCTCGAAAGACTGGTTCTCTTTTTGTTTTAGGTGCTTAACTTTACTGCCCAGTTTGCGTGAAAAGTAAATCACCAAAGGATTCACCAGTAAAATAAACAAGCCCAAACGCCAATCAAGCCATAACAAAACGACGGCAGTACCCAATACCGTTAAGAAACTAATGGCAAATTTACTTAAGGTGGAACCAATAAATTTATCAATAGTTTCAATGTCGGTGACTAAGTGGGCATTGATACTGCCACTACCACGAGTTTCGTATTGTTGAATGCTAATTAAGCCCAATTTATCAATCATTTTACTGCGGATCTGGTAAGTAATGGTCTTTGACACTAAAGTGAATTGACGGCTTTGTAGAATATTCAACAATTGACTGCCAGTGCGCATTAAAATGATCAATCCAAAGGCCAGCCCAATGTAACCTGCTGGGGTGTGCAATGATGTTGGCAAAATATGATCCATCACTTCAATGCCAGTCGATGGATGATTTAATAGCACTTCATCGACCATTAATGGCATTAATAACGGGATAGGGACACTGAGAATGGTGGCGACTATCGCGATTAAATTTGCAGCAATCAGTTTTCTTTTGTGCTGTTTTACTTGAGTAATAAGCCAAGACTGGTTAATTATAGGTTGATTATTAGTATTCATGAGTGATAATAATTCCTATTTGTAATATTGACATTGTACGGAATTAGTTAAAATATGGAAGTGAAGCATGTCAAATAAGTTGTACTCACGTTTAACCGCGCAAGTGGTCGCGATGATCGAATCAGAACCTGATTTTATTGCGAACCTAGCTAATATTAGCTCGATATTGAATATGGAGCTGGAATCCATTAATTGGGTCGGCTTTTATATGCTTAAAGACAATGAGTTAGTGTTAGGTCCATTTCAAGGCAATCCTGCTTGTGTTCGCATTCCGGTTGGCCGTGGTGTTTGTGGCAGTGCCGTGGCACAAAATGCAATCCAGCGAGTGGCAGATGTACATGCATTTTCTGGCCATATTGCCTGTGATGCTCAAAGTAATTCAGAAATAGTGATCCCATTCTCCATTAATAATGAGATAGTAGGGGTATTGGATATTGATAGCCCACTATTTGACCGATTTAGTGCCGAAGATGAAAAAGGCTTGTCAGATTTGATGGCACAGGTAGAAATAATCCTTCAAAAGCATATTTCACCACGATAATTTGCACATGCAGGTGGTTTTTCATTTCCATCTCACTATAATAGCCAAAATAATTTTATGAACACCCGTGCGGAAATTTACCCGCATTAACCAGGACCCCCCATGGAAAACACTGAAAAGTTAAAAAACAGCAAAGAAGTTATTGCGTATATTGCTGAACGTTTCCCACTATGCTTTACCCTTGAAGGCGAAGCTAAGCCTCTAAAGATTGGTATCTTCCAAGACCTTGCAGAGCGTTTAAGCGAAGACGAGAAAGTGAGCAAAACTCAATTGCGCGCCGCATTACGTCAGTACACGTCATCTTGGCGCTACCTTCACGGTGTAAAACTTGGTGCAGAACGTGTTGACCTTGATGGTAATGCGTGTGGTGAGTTAGAAGCAGAACATGTTGAGCATGCTAAAACAGCACTCGCTGAAAGCAAAGCTCGCGTTCAAGCTCGTCGTAAAGAACAAGCGGATAAAAACCGAGAAGAAAGAATTGCAGCCGCTAAAGCGAAAGCCAAAGCTGCTCCAAAAGCGCCACGTAAACCTAAAACAGATCCAAAAGCGAAAGTTGCAAAACCAGCAAAACCTGCAGTTGTTGAAACTCGCGCGTTAAATGCTGATGAAATTGTTCTTGGTAGCGATATTAATATTAATATGGGTCAGGGCAATATGGCTGCAACTATTGTCGAAATTAACAAGGATGATGTTCGTGTTCGCCTTGCTAACGGCTTACAAATGGTCGTGAAAGCGGAGCACTTGCGCGTATAAAGGGGATAATCCTACGCATGAATTTCCGATTAAAAGCGTCACTATTTGCTGTTAGCCTTGTGCTAACAGCAAATTCAGCTTTGGCGGCTGAAGCTAAAATTAAAGAGTCTCAGATTCCGGTATTAACGGCTGAGGCTCAGCATGCTATTGCCAGTCAACGAGTGGCATCTCGCTTTACTCGTTCTCACTATAAACACTTCAAACTTGATGATGCCTTTTCAAAAGGTATTTTTGATCGTTATCTAGAATCTCTCGATTACAGTCGTAATGTTTTCACTCAATCAGATATTGATGCTTTCAAACCATTTGAAAGTGAGATTGATGATCAGCTGAAATCTGGCGACACTAAAGCCGCTTTTGATATGTTCAATTTATCGATGAAACGTCGATATGAACGTTATTCTTACGCACTAACTTTATTAGATCATGAAATCAAATTTGATACTGATGAGAAAATGGAGCTGGATCGTTCAAAAGCCAAATGGCCACAAAACGAAGCAGAAGTTGATGAGTTATGGCGCAAACGTGTTAAATACGATGCATTAAACTTAAAATTAACCGGTAAAAAATGGCCGGAAATTAAAGAGTTGCTAACTAAGCGCTATAACAATGCCATCAAACGTATTACTCAAGCGCACAGTGAAGATGTATTCCAAATTTACATGAATGCATTTGCTCGCCAAATCGATCCCCACACCAGTTACTTGTCACCACGTTCAGCCGATGAATTCCAAGCAGAAATGAGTTTATCGCTTGAAGGGATAGGTGCAGTACTGCAAGCCGATGACGATTACACCACGATACGTTCTCTTGTGACTGGCGGTCCGGCTGCGGGTTCTAAGCAATTGGCAGAAGGTGATAAAATTATTGCCGTCGGCCAAGATGGCAAGAAAATGGTCGATATTATCGGCATGCGTTTGGATGATGTGGTGCAATTAATTAAAGGGCCAAAAGGCACTAAGGTTAATCTGCAGATACTGCCAGAGGGTAAAAACGCCAAAAGTCACGTTGTCACAATTGTACGAGATAAAATCCGTTTAGAAGACCGCGCAGTGAAATCCAAAGTGATTGAACAAAACGGTAAGAAAATCGGCGTACTTGAAGTACCAAGCTTCTATGTTGGTTTATCCAAAGATACAGCAAAATTGCTGGTGGATTTGAATAAACAGAAAGTAGACGGTGTGGTGGTGGATTTACGTAACAATGGTGGTGGCGCATTAACCGAAGCTATTGAATTATCGGGATTATTTATTACTCAAGGGCCGGTGGTCCAAGTGCGTGATAGTTATGACCGAGTTAATGTAGACAGTGATAATGACGGTATCGAAAACTATGATGGCCCAATGACGGTATTAATTAACCGTTACAGCGCCTCAGCGTCAGAGATTTTTGCCGCCGCAATGCAAGATTACGATCGCGCCGTTATTGTCGGTGAAAACTCTTACGGCAAAGGTACGGTTCAACAGCATCGCTCATTAACGCATATCTATGATAACTTTGATAAGCCATTAGGTTTTGTTCAATACACTATTCAAAAATTCTACCGCATCAGTGGTGGCAGTACTCAGCGTAAAGGCGTAGCACCGGACATTGCGTTCCCAGCCGCCGTTTTACCTGAAGATACCGGTGAAAGTGTTGAAGATAATGCCTTGCCGTGGGATCAAATTGCAAAAGCAAATTATGAAACTGTGGTGACGCCAAGTGATGAACAATCGCTGGTGACCAAACTTATCGCTGAACATAAAGCGCGTATTGCCAATGATCGTGAATTTACTTTCATTAAAGAAGACATTAAAAAGTATCAGGCTGAAAAAGACGATACCACCATCTCTTTAAATGAAAAATTCCGCGAGCAAGAGTCGGATAAAGAAGATCAACTAAAACTGGATCGTATTAATGTACGTGAAAAAGCGGCGGGTAAACCAACGTTTAAAACATTAGAAGATGTTCCTAAAGATTACGAAGCTCCCGATGCTTATCTTGATGAAGCGGTAGCGATAACTGCCGATATGAGTAACAGTTAACTTTTTCTCATCGATCAAAATAAGTAAAATAGAAACGAAGCCCTCAGTGAATTTTCACCGGCTTCGTTTTTTTATGCGTCAAAAAAATTGTAGTTCAAACAAATTTGCGAGTTAAATCACATAGCCTAAACTTTAACTACCGTGTTTAAATTTGGTAGTGATAGGCGTATGTTGAAAAGTATGATGATCCTTTTATGTTCGCTCAGTTTAGGTGCTGCCACTGTTGATGCGCCAAAGAAAATGGACATGTTCTTATTTGAAAATCCATTTTTGATTGGGCAATGGGTTGTGTTAAATCCAATGCCAGACGAGTTGCCAGATGATTTTCTTTATATTCGTTTGCAACTTGAATCGAATTATCGCTTTAGCATCGCGATTAAACGTAAGGATAAATCAGTCGATAGTTGGCAAGGGGATTTTACCGTCGATGATGGGGTGCTGACATTAGGACCGAATTCGCATGATCCACAAATTTATAGTTATCGAGTCAATCCGCATAAACTACTACTCAATGGTGTCGCTTTTACTAAATTACTCCCTGCTCATTTATCGGGTTATTGGCAAAGCACTTACATTCGTGGGGTTGATGTTGCTTCGAGTCAACTCAGTCATATTACCTTGCAGTTAGAGCCCAATTTTTATTTCTCCATTCATTCCATGACTCAAGATGGAACGATAAAATCCCGTGAAGGGGTGTATTACATTGAAGATAATAATATTTCGTTTATTTTTCAAGATGGTGAACAAACCTCACAATTTAGTCTGCAAGCCAAGCAATTGATCTTGTCGAGTAATGATCTTGATATGTACATTGCCTTTCAACGAGATGATGAGTAGCAGGATCGATAATTAAAATATCCTCAGCCAAGCGAATATTTTATCTGTTGGCCAATTAGCATACTTTTACTGCTGTGAATCTGGGAATAAGCAAACAATTATGCAAGAATGGAAGTAGCAATAAATCTAACTTTTATCAGCCTATCTGTGATGGCCTTCAAGGTGATTACGGGTAAAAGGGTTAGAATTATCCGATTCAATATTGCGCCACTCTGTTTGTGAACATTTGACTTTTTTGTGATCATTTAACAAGGTTCAGACGCATGGAAACTACTCAAAAGGAAGAATAATGAGCCAGCTGCCTCAAGCAAAATTTCGTAACGATTACACCTCTCCAGAATTTACCATTACCGATCTTGATTTAACCTTTGATCTGTTTGATGACAGCACCACGGTTATTGCGGTATCTAAAGTGATCAAACTTGGCACCTGCAATAGCCTGACTTTAGATGGTGAACACATGGAATTGGTGGGCGTTAAAGTTGATGACATAAAATGGCAAGATTACCAACGAAGCAAAACAAACCTAACCATCAATAATCTGCCTGACAATTTCACCTTAACCATTGAAACCAAAACTAATCCATCGGCTAATACCGCATTAGAAGGTTTATATAAATCGGGCGGCGCATTTTGTACTCAATGTGAAGCGGAAGGATTCAGACGCATTACTTACTTCCTTGATCGCCCAGATGTGTTAGCCAAATACACCACCACAGTGATCGCTGATAAAGCGGAAAATCCATACTTATTGAGTAATGGTAACCGAATTGATAGCGGTGATTTAGAGCAAGGTCGTCATTGGGTTAAATGGCAAGACCCACACCCAAAACCTTCTTATCTATTTGCTTTAGTGGCAGGACAATTTGATGTATTACGCGATCAATTCACCACTAAAACCGGTCGAAAAGTCGATCTTGAGATCTTCGTTGATCAAGGCAATTTAGATCGCGCCCCTCATGCAATGGCATCACTTATCAATGCCATGAAGTGGGACGAACAACGTTTTGGACTGGCTTACGATTTAGATATCTACATGATCGTAGCAGTTGATTTTTTCAATATGGGCGCAATGGAAAACAAAGGGTTAAACGTGTTTAACTCCAAATATGTACTCGCCAATGATCAAACTGCAACCGATGCCGATTATTTAGGCATTGAAGCGGTCATTGGGCATGAATACTTCCATAACTGGACCGGAAATCGTATTACTTGTCGTGACTGGTTCCAATTAAGTTTGAAAGAAGGCTTAACGGTTTTTCGTGATCAAGAATTTTCTTCTGATTTAGGCTCGCGCG
Source organism: Vibrio algicola (assembly GCF_009601765.2). Taxonomy (NCBI): domain Bacteria; kingdom Pseudomonadati; phylum Pseudomonadota; class Gammaproteobacteria; order Vibrionales; family Vibrionaceae; genus Vibrio; species Vibrio algicola. The sequence goes on along the minus strand of NZ_CP045699.1, from coordinate 1,296,686 downwards.
CGGTCAACCGTATTAACAATGTACGCATTATTCGGGGCCCACAATTTGCCGAAGATTCAAGCCCAATGTCGCACCCAATTCGCCCTGAAAAAGTCATAGAAATGAATAACTTCTATACATTAACTGTGTATGAAAAGGGCAGTGAAGTGATCCGTATGATCCACACATTGTTAGGCGAAGAGAAATTCCAACAAGGCATCCAACTGTATGTGGAACGTCATGATGGAACGGCGGCAACCTGTGATGATTTTGTCGCGGCAATGGAAGAGGCTTCGGGTGTGGATTTAAGCCAATTCCGATTATGGTATAGCCAATCGGGTACGCCAAATGTCACTGCAACCACTCAATATAATCCAGACAAGCAAACCTTTACGCTACAACTTGAACAACACACGCCAGCAACGCAAGATCAACCCCAAAAGCAAGCGCTGCATATTCCAATGAATGTCGAATTGTATCAAGCTGATGGTCAAATTATTCCATTGCAAATACAAGGTTCGCCATGTGATAACGTATTGGATTTTAAACAAGATCAACAAAGTTTTGTGTTTGAAAATGTTAGCGAGCAACCGATTATTTCTTTGCTACGTGAATTTTCAGCGCCAATAAAACTCACTTATGATCATTCAGATCAAGAGTTAATGTTCCTGATGGTTAACGCTCAAAATGAGTTTGCACGTTGGGATGCAGGGCAAAATCTGATCGCCAAATATTTACGTACAAATATCGCAGCTTATCAACAAAACCAAGCATTTGAACTGAATGATAATGTGATTGATGCGTTTCGAGGCGTGATTTTAAGCGCCGAACTTGAGCCTGCGTTTATTGCTGAAATGCTAACCTTGCCAAGTCAAAATGAAGTTGCAGGCTGGTACAAACCGGTCGATGTCGATGCCATTAATGCGGCGCTTGGTTTTATTAAGCAAACCTTAGCGGTTGAATTAATTGATGAATTAACCGCGACGTATCACAGCTTAAAGCAAAGCGAATACACGATTGAGCATGCGGCAATTGGCCAACGCTCGCTACGTAATGTATGTTTATCTTACCTTGCGACGACCGACATTGGTGAGTCATTAGTTTGCCAACAGTTTGAATCTGCCAATAATATGACCGACACTATGGCGGCAATGAGCGCGGCTAACCAAGCACAACTGACTTGCCGTGAAGCTTTAATGAAAACCTTCAGTGACAAGTGGAGTCATGATGGTTTAGTGATGGATAAATGGTTTATGTTGCAAGGTACTAACCCTGCTAAAGATGCGTTATCTATGATCCGAACCACTATGGATCACAGTGCCTTTAGCTTAAAAAATCCAAACCGTACTCGCAGTTTAGTGGGTGCTTTCTTTAATAATAACCCAGTCAATTTCCATGCTGTTGATGGATCGGGCTACCAGTTTGCCACTGAGATTTTATTGTTCTTAAACGAAAGTAATCCACAGGTAGCGTCACGTATGATTGACCCATTACTGAAATATCGTCAGTTTGATGAGACTCGCCAGCAATTGATCCGTACCGAGCTTGAAAAAGTGTCAAAATTAGATAACTTAGCCAAAGATTTATTTGAGAAAATCACCAAGGCGCTAGAAGCCTAACATTGACCGGAAATGTAAATATTAAGTTAATATGATGACGAAAATGGTGGCCACATGGTCGCCATTTTTTATCTAAAAATCATAGTGATAGTAAAATAAATGGCTAATTAGCCTTTTTGTAGCGATAAATTATACCATTCACACAAAATCTAGCGGTATGACCATGTGTTGATGTCTCAAAATCGAATTTTACTCGATTAAATAAGCTTTAAACTATTTAACTTTATCGTAATATATCTCTTACACTAAATGAGTGGTATGCAAAAAATGCCAATCATATTTATGCCAACCTCAAGTTAATTGTCTATCCAATGATGGAGTAAGAAAATGTCATCTAGTGAAAAAATTGTTCCGGTTTTACTCGAGAAAGTGTATCAGTTAATTAAGGATAAATTAGAATCACCTTCGCAACAGTTGGTGGTCCATTTAGCTGAGCATCTTTATAGTAATATTTCACACGATGATCTTTTTCAAAGGAATGAATCCGATCTCTACGGCGCGGTAATGAGTCTTTGGCAACACCTCTCAGAGAAAAAAGAAGATCAAATGTCAGTGCAAGTTTTTAATCCAACCTTAAGTCGCCAAGGTTGGCAATCGACTCATACTATTATCGAAATTGTGGTGCCGGATAGTGCTTTTCTGGTCGACTCGGTCAAAATGGCGATCTCTCGTTTTGATCTTACCAGTCACTTTATGGCCAATGGTCCAACCCAAATTGAATATAACAATGGTCAAGTGTGTGGGATAAATAGCGGTGAAGGAGGAATGCAATCATTGTTCCATATTGAAGTGGATCGTATTGCCGATAAACACCGAATGAGTGCGTTAAAAAATGAAATTTTATCGGTGATCACGGATGCAAAATTGGTGGTATCGAACTGGCAACAAATGGCAGATAAATTACAAGCAGTGATTAAAGAGACTGAAAAACAAAGAAAAAACATCCCAGTTGAAGCGGAACGTTTAGAGGCAGGATTTGCATTTCTCACTTGGCTTGGTGAGCATAACTTTACCTTTATGGGCTATAAAGAATATGACTTGCAAACGGTCGATGGTGAGTACGAACTTGTATCAGCCGACAGCGACGCATTAGGTTTACTGACACAAGAACAACGAGTGCAAAATACAGGGCGACTTTCGACCCTTTCCGATAGCGCAAAACTTGAAGCGAAAAAGCCCGATTTATTAATGCTCACTAAAGGCAGTCATGCTTCGACAATACATCGACCCGCTTATACCGATTATGTTGGGATCAAGAAATTTGATAACAAAGGTAAAGTGGTGGGAGAGCATCGCTTTATCGGTTTGTACACTTCGGCGGTATATAACCAAAGTGTGGAAGACATTCCGCTAATTCGAGATAAAGTGTCACGAATTCTGCAATCAAGTGGTTATCTAAAAGGATCTTATTCATGGAAAGCACTGCATAATATTTTAGAGAACTACCCAAGAGATGAATTGCTTCAAGCCAAAGAAGAAGAATTATTAGAAGTAGGGATGGGCGTAGTGCAAATGCAAGACCGAGATTTATTGCGTTTGTTTGTGCGTAAAGACCCATTTGGCCGTTTTTACAGTTGCATGGTGTATGTCACCAAAGAGCGGTACAACACTGAGTTGCGCATCAAGACCCAAAGTATTTTTCAAGATCATTTTGGCAGTGACCAAGAGGTCGAATTTACCACCTATTTTTCTGAGAGTCCGTTAGCTCGTACCCAATATATAGTGCGAGTTGATAACAATGACAATGATATTAATGTTAAGGCAATAGAGAGAAACTTAATGGAAGCCTCTTTTTCTTGGGACGATCGATTAACTCAATCTGTGATCAGCAATTTTGGTGAAAATAAAGGCACGGCTTTAGCCAAAGATTATCAAGATGCCTTTCCTCGCTCGTACAAAGAAGCGACCTTGGCAGGGGGCACCGCCGTTGCCGATATTGAACAATTAGAAAAATTAGATGAAAGTAATAAACTCGGTATGCTTTTTTATCGTCCGCAAGAAGTCAAAAAAGATTCAAAAGCGGTAAAATTGAAACTTTACCATCGCGATGAACCGATTCACTTATCTGATGTGATGCCGATGCTAGAAAACTTAGGATTACGGGTGATCGGTGAATCACCCTACGAGATCCAAAAAGCAGATGGCACGGTTTTCTGGATCCTCGATTTCTCAATGCTGCATCAAAGCAAACAACAGATTGATCTTCGTGAAGCGCGCGAACGATTCCAACAAGCGTTTGCTGCTATTTGGAATGGTGATTTAGAAAGTGATGGCTTTAACCGTTTGGTGTTATCAGCAGGGTTAAGTGGGCGAGAAATAACGATTTTACGCAGTTATGCACGTTATATGCGTCAAGTTGGCTTTCCGTTTAGCCAGCAATATATTGAAGATACATTATCAAATCATGCAGAATTGGCACAAATATTAGTGGATCTGTTTGAGGCGCGCTTTGATCCTAAATTGAAGTCGCGTGCTAAAGCAGAAGATAAATTGATCGTAACGATTAAAGCCAAACTTGAAAAAGTAGAAAGCTTGGATGATGACCGGATCATTCGTCGTTACATGGAAATGATAAAAGCCACCATTCGAACCAATTATTACCAAGTCGATCAAGACGGATCGCCTAAGCCTTGGTTGGCATTAAAACTGACCCCGCGTAAGATCCCAGAAATCCCAGCGCCGGTGCCAGAGTTTGAAATCTTTGTCTATGCACCCGATGTAGAAGGGGTGCATCTACGTGCCGGCAAAGTGGCACGAGGTGGTTTGCGATGGTCTGATCGTCAAGAAGATTTCCGCACTGAAGTATTAGGTTTAGTCAAAGCGCAACAGGTTAAAAATACAGTAATAGTTCCGGTGGGGGCAAAAGGCGGCTTTGTGTGTAAACGCCAGCAAAATTTGACTACCCGTGATGAAATATTTGCCGAAGGCCAACGTTGCTATAAGCGTTTTATTCGAGCCCTGCTAGATGTCTCCGATAATATCATTGAAGGAAAAGTGGTCGCGCCAATCAATGTGGTTCGACATGATATCGACGATCCTTATTTGGTTGTGGCAGCCGATAAAGGCACCGCAACCTTTAGTGATATTGCCAATTCTGTCGCGGCAGAATACAACTTCTGGTTAGATGATGCTTTTGCCTCTGGTGGCTCGAATGGCTATGACCATAAAGCAATGGGGATCACCGCCAAAGGGGGGTGGGAATCGGTAAAACGTCATTTCCGTGAAATGGGAATTGATACTCAAACTACTGATTTTACTTGTGTTGGTGTCGGTGATATGGCGGGGGATGTGTTTGGTAATGGTATGCTGTTATCGAAACATATTCGGTTACAAGCCGCTTTTAACCATATGCATATCTTTATTGATCCCAATCCGGATGCGGCGCAAAGCTGGCCAGAGCGTGAACGTCTATTTAATCTGCCAAGATCAAGTTGGGAAGACTATGATCCGAAGCTGATCTCCAAAGGCGGTGGAATATTCTCAAGACGATCTAAGTCGATCTCGCTAACGCCTGAAATTCAAAAAATGATCGGCACACAAAAGCAATCTTTAACCCCAACTGAATTGATCAAAATGCTATTACAAATGGAAGTCGATCTGCTTTGGAATGGTGGTATTGGTACTTATGTTAAGTCCGCAAAAGAAAATAATACCGATGTCGGTGACCGAGCCAATGATGCGTTACGTGTTGATGGTAAAGATCTTAAAGCAAAAGTTATCGGAGAAGGTGGCAACCTTGGCATGACCCAATTAGGCCGGATTGAATTCGCTTTATCTGGCGGGCGAGTCAATACCGATTTTGTCGATAATGTGGGTGGTGTAGATTGCTCGGATAACGAAGTGAATATAAAGATCTTCTTAAACGGATTGGTGGCCAATGGTGATCTTACCTTTAAACAACGTAATATTATCTTAGATAGTATGGAAGATGAGATTAGTGAGATTGTACTGGATGATGCTTATTGCCAATCGGAATCCATTTCAGTCGCCCAAAGCCAAGGGACGGAACAGGTGAAATCTTTGATCCGTTTTATCCATGCGTTAGAAAAAATGGGCAAATTGGATCGAGGGCTTGAATATCTACCCGATGATGAAACCTTACTCGAGCGTGAAAAACAAGGTAAGGGCTTAACTCGTCCAGAAATCTCAGTGCTTATTTCGTATGCAAAGATGGTCCTAAAAGAACAACTGGCATGTGATGAGATTGCCGATGAAGCCTATAACGCCAAATTATTAGTCAATTACTTCCCGTCTAGGTTACGCGGTAACTATGAGACGCAAATACCATCACATCCATTACGTAAGGAGATCATTGCTACATCGCTAGCCAATCAAATGGTGAATGAAATGGGATGTAATTTTGTCAGCCGTTTGCAAGATGAAACAGGTGCGGCGGTAGTGGATATCACCAATGCTTATGTGGCTGCTCGTGAGATATTTAATGCTGAAGCGATGTTTACTGAGATCCGACAACTCGACAATGTCACCAGCAGCGAAGTGCAATATCAATTATTGATGTTGGTACGTCGGAATTTAAGACGAGCATCACGCTGGCTTATTCGTAATCAGATGGCCAAGCGAACAGTGGGAGAGATAGTTGGGCAGTATCAAGCTGGGATCGATACGGTAGAAAATGGCTTGGCACAATTTTTAGTCTCTGCCGAAATGGCTGAGCACGATACATTGGCACAAGCTTGGATTATGCAGGGGGTGAGTCAAGCATTAGCGGAAAAGGCTTCACGTTTGAGTAGTTTATTTTCCGCCTTGGATATCGTGACGGTTTCAAATGAAGTGGGGATCACGGTTGAACAAACCTCGGCCATGTATTACACCTTAGGCGATCGTTTATCCTTACATTGGTTCTTAGAGCAGATTAACAATCAACCGGTTGATAATAACTGGCAAGCATTAGCTCGAGCGACATTCCGAGAAGATCTCGATTGGCAGCAACGTCAACTAACTTCGCAAGTATTAGGCTGTTCCTGCATGGAGAAAACGACTAAAGACGTCACAGTGTCACTTAATGAGTGGATTACTGCTAATAAAGTGTCATTAATTCGGTGGGAGAATATCCTCAATGAATTTAAAGTCGGCAATGCACATGAGTTTGCTAAGTTCTCAGTAGCATTACGAGAATTGATGTTATTAAACCTAAATTGTGCGGCCAATCAACCGATCGGTTCACTTAATGACCATAAAAGTCACTGATATCGCTTAAACTTTGATCTAAAACTAGAATTCGGTTTGGCTAGCCGCAATGCAACCGATTGCGGCTAGTATAATTCTAGTGAGAAAGGTATACTTCGCCCCAAATTTTAGGGGCTTTTTCTTTTGGATCGACACAGTTAGGAGCAAGCATGCTTTATCGTATTGCCAGAACAGGTTTATTTCAATTCAGTGCAGAAACCGCACATGAATTTGCGGTTAATAATATTCGCCGCTTACACGGTACACCGCTTGATTTATTTTATCGCCAGAACCTACCGACTCGTAGCGTTGAAGTGATGGGGCTAACCTTTAAAAATCCGGTTGGTTTAGCGGCGGGCATGGATAAAAATGGTGAAGCAATTGACGGCTTTGGCGCGATTGGGTTTGGCTTTCTTGAAGTCGGCACAGTAACACCACGTCCACAACCTGGTAATGACAAACCACGATGCTTCCGTATTCTTGAAGCGGAAGGCATTGTTAACCGTATGGGGTTTAATAATGAAGGTGTCGATCAACTGGTTGAAAATGTTAAGAAAGCCAAATATGACGGTATTATCGGTATTAATATTGGTAAGAATAAAGACACGCCAATAGAAAAGGGTACTGAAGATTATTTAATTTGTATGGAAAAAGTGTACCCACATGCCGGATATATTGCCGCTAACATTTCATCTCCAAATACTCCAGGGTTACGTACACTTCAATATGGCGAAGCATTGGACGAATTACTGGCCGCATTAAAGCAAAAACAACTGGAGCTTGAAAAACAACACAATAAATACGTACCATTAGCATTAAAAATTGCCCCTGATTTAAGTGATGACGAATTAGTGCAGATTTGTGACTCGTTGAAAAAACATAAGATTGATGGCGTGATCGCAACCAACACCACTTTAGATCGCACTTTAGTTGAAGGGATGAAAAATGCCAGTGAGACCGGCGGCTTAAGTGGTAAGCCATTACAATCTCGCAGTACCGAAGTGGTGCGTCAACTTTATCAACAATTAGGTGAAGAGATCCCAATCATTGGGGTAGGTGGGATCGACTCTTATATTGCGGCAAAAGAAAAAATGCAAGCTGGTGCTAAATTAGTCCAAGTGTATTCGGGCTTTATTTATCGTGGACCAGAATTAATAAAAGAAATCGTTAAAAATATCTAATTAATATCGATATTTACATTATTTCAGTCTGAAAGAGGAATTAAGTTTTCCTCTTTTTTTTTGCCCATCTGTTTGTAAAATGAATAATACCTAAGGGATAGACGGAAGAAGTAGAGTGTCTATTTTCACTTTATTTGTTTTAAAAAGGCGGGCTCATGCTAAAACCAAGTGATAGATGGAACTGGTATTATAATGAAACGGATAAAGCCCTAATGCTAGACCTTGGGCAAGACGATATGGTTTTTAACGTCAATATTGCAAAAAAAATGTTAGTCAATACGGCCTTTGAAGCGAATGAATTCTCAATCGACGATGCCAATAGCTATCATACGTTTTGTGAGCAGGTAAATTTACTTCCTATATCCGATCCCCGTAAGTCTGAATTAGCCCTTAATGGTGTCGCAGCCCGTCGTTTTCATAAACCTGTACAACCTAAAAGCTGGTTCTTTTCATCTCAAGGTGGCGACTTTATCCCAGTAGAAGGCGAAATCGTCCATCTACGCAATTGCTACAACGACGGCCTATTTATGGTGGTTGAAGTAGGGGAAACCGCGAGTATGTGTCTTTCGGTTTCATTGAAAGATTTCAGCTTAACCGAATCGAAAATACTGCAATTTGGTGAGCCTATTAAGGTTATGCACGATAGATTTGCCAAAGCATACCTACAAACTCAAGTCGATAATTTTGCAATGGTAGGGTAGTCCGCGATTGATTTTTTGACGCTCTGCATAATTTCGTTCCTTGTTGTATTTTACGCCGGCTGATGTCGGCTTTTTTTTGTTTAAAATTTGCCTTTCTCTATTACCGCTACGGGCAGCTGCGCTCAATGGTTGCTGTTATTGTTTTCAATCAAATGGGATTACCTTCAAAAAAGCGTTAATCCACTCCCAAACAAACAAGACTATTGGCTTATATATTGGCGTAATGATAATCGTAAAGTGGTGAGTAAGTGACCAATGCTGTCTTAAATATGGCGTGACTAGCATCACATAGTTGTGGTGTGCCTTTATCTAATGAGCGGTTATTTGGATTTAATCCACTGGTCGCAATGACGTAAACTTAGGCCATAAATAAAATAAATACCCCTTTTAACCGCATTTTGTAATTAATTTACACTGCAAAAGCCCCACTGGTCTATACCAATGTTATGGTGAATATCTATGCGAATAAGCGCTTACTCTGCAGATTGATTAATAAAAGTGATATGCGCAATGTGCATTCATGTGGTAACCACTATGGTGAGATGAACACAGTGCCAATGAGCAAGAAAATGGTAAAAAAAGGGTCAAAATCTGAAATTATTGTCAATAAACGGACATGTAAAAACAGCATTCAGTGAGCTAGTTGGATTAAAGCGCGGGTTAAATGAAAAGAAATGCTGAAATAACAAGATAAAAGGGGCTAAGTGGTGCGAGATGTTCGCATCTGTAGGGGGTTTCAGTATATAATCGCGGTCCATTTACTAAGTTACTGACCGAGATAATGAATCAATATTTAGCTATCACTTCTAACGGCCTCGAAAATCTTCTTGCTGACGAACTTACGCAGTTAGGTGTCACCGATGCGAAACCGGTTCAAGCTGGTGTTCGTTTTACCGCCGACAATGCTCAAATCTATCGTTGCTGCCTATGGAGTCGTTTGGCTTCTCGCTTTGTTAAAGTGCTATCTGAGTTTTACTGCAATGATGATATGGACTTATACCTATCGGCATCGGCAGTGAATTGGTCTAACCATTTCTCGGTTGATAAACGCCTGATTGTCGATTTTAACGGGACCAACCGTGAAATCCGCAATAGCCAGTATGGCGCAATGAAAGTGAAAGACGCGATTGTCGATTGCTTTACTAAAAAAGATTTAGGTCGCCCGGATATCAGTAAAGAACAACCGGATCTTCGTATTCATGTTCGTTTGCATCGTGACCAAGCCATTTTAGGTATTGATATGGTTGGTCTTGGTTTGCATCAACGTGGTTATCGTACTGAAGCGGGCGCAGCGCCTTTGCGTGAAACGTTAGCTTGTGCGGTAATATTGCGTAGCGGTTGGGACCATTCACAACCGTTACTCGATCCTATGTGTGGCTCCGGCACCTTGCTGATTGAAGCCGCGTTAATGGCTGCTAATATGGCGCCAGGTATGCAACGTCCTAAATGGTCGTTTGAATCATTGAATGATTTTGAAGCCGAAACTTGGGCAGAAGTGAAAACTGAAGCAAGCGTACAAGGTCGTAAAGGACTAAAAGCGCTAAGCAATACTCAGTTCTTTGGTGTCGAGATCGACCGCCGCGTAATGCAAGCTGCCAAAGACAATGCGAAACGTGCTGGGTTAGGTGACATTATCCAATTCCAACTGGGTGATGCGGCCAAACTTGAAAAACCCGCAGCATTTGATACCGGGGTGGTGATTTGTAACCCGCCTTACGGTGAGCGTATGGGCACCGAGCCTGGTTTGATTGCGTTATACACTGAGTTAGGTGCACGTCTAAAAAGTGAATTTACAGGTAGCCATGCGTCGATCTTCTCGGCCAGCGATGAGTTATTAAGTTGCTTACGCATGCGTGCTGACAAACAATATAAACTCAGTAACGGCGCGTTACCGTGTCACCAAAAAAATTATTCTATTACTGGTCGTGTTAATCCGAATGGTGAAACGCTACGTCAAGCCGATAAAGAAGAAGCGCAAGTGGCACCAGATTTCGCTAATCGCTTGAAAAAGAACATCGCAAAAATTGGCAAATGGGCCAAACGAGAGCAACTCGATTGTTACCGTGCTTATGATGCCGATCTTCCAAACTACAATGTGGCGATTGATCTGTATCTCGATCAAGTGGTGATCCAAGAATACGCACCGCCAAAGACCATTCCTGAAGAAGTGGCCAAGCGCCGTTTAACCGACATCATTCGTGCAACCATCCAAGTATTAGGGGTGGATGCCAACAAAGTGGTGCTTAAAACGCGTGAAAAGCAAAAGGGCAAGCGTCAATATCAGAAGCTTTCTCAAGATTCTGAATATTTGCAAGTTAACGAATATGGCGTGAAGTTACTGGTTAACTTACAAGACTATTTAGATACCGGTTTATTCTTAGATCATAAATTGACTCGTCGTCGTTTAGGCCAAATGTCGGCGGGCAAAGATTTCTTAAATTTATTTGCCTATACCGGCAGTGCCAGTGTGCATGCGGCGGCTGGTGGGGCTAAATCGACCACTACTGTCGATATGTCGAATACGTATTTGCAGTGGGCGCAGCGCAATATGGAACTCAATGATTTCACCGGTGATGCTCATCAATTTGAACAAGCAGATTGCTTACAATGGCTCAAGCATGAAGATCGTCAGTTTGATTTGATCTTTATCGATCCACCAACGTTCTCAAACTCAAAGCGTATGGAAGATACCTTTGATGTGCAGCGCGATCACTTAAGCTTGATGGAAAACCTTAAACGTTTAATGCGCCCTGAGGGTGTGGTGGTGTTTTCAAACAACAAACGTCAATTCAAAATGGATTTAGAGGGTTTGGCTGACTTAGGTCTAAAAGCTGAAAATATCTCGGCCAAAACTCGCCCATTAGATTTTGAACGTAATAAGCACATCCATAATTGCTGGGTGATCACTCATCAAGCATGATGTTGTACGTGATGAAAATGGTTTCGTTTTAAAAGGATAGGAATGTGTTAACGCTGTATTCAACATCAGGCTGTCATTTATGTGAAATGGCATTTAAGCAATTACAACAACTTAATCTAACAGACAATGTTAGGGTGGTTGATATTGCTTTTGATGATGACTTATTTGCTCGTTACGGTGTCACTATTCCTGTCCTGACTATCAATTTAGCAACGGATTTAGAAGCCGTTCTAGAAACGAATGTAGACACAATAAATCCAGATACAATGAACCAAAATAGTGCTTCTCAAGCGACTCAAGTCAACGAGTTATTTTGGCCTTTTAATATTGAAGAATTACAAGTGTGGTTAAAACAAAATGGCATTAATTACCATCCATAACGGCCAATTGGCTTTTGGCGATCATCCTTTATTGGATAGAACTGACTTCTCATTACAACAAAACGAAAGAGTGTGTTTAGTTGGCCGTAATGGCGCCGGTAAATCCACCATGATGAAAGTGCTATCAGGCGAAATTCTGATGGACGATGGCAAAATTCAAGTCACTCAAGATGTAGTGGTATCACGCCTTGAACAAGATCCACCGCGTAATGCCGAAGGCACGGTATATGATTATGTGGCAGAGGGCGTGGCGGAAGTCGGTGGACTGCTAAAAGAGTATCACCATCAATTAGATATTATGATGGAAGACCCATCTGAAAAAAATATTAACCGTTTAGCGAAAGTGCAAGAGCAACTCGATCACAATGATGGTTGGCGCTTAGAAGATCGGATCAAAAATATACTGACGTCATTAGCGTTAGATGAACATGCTTTATTGACCAGTCTATCGGGTGGTTGGCAACGTAAAGCGGCATTAGCTCGCGCGTTAGTGTGCGACCCTGATGTATTACTACTCGATGAACCAACCAACCACTTAGATGTGACTACCATTGAATGGCTGGAAGCATTTTTAAAAGATTTCCGTGGTTCGATCATCTTTATTTCGCATGACCGTGCTTTCATTCAGTCAATGGCGACTCGTATTATCGATCTTGATCGCGGTAATTTAAGTTCATTCCCTGGTAACTATGAACAATACCTGATAGATAAAGAAGAAGCATTGCGCGTGGAAGAAATGCAAAATGCCGAATTTGATAAAAAATTAGCCCAAGAAGAAGTGTGGATCCGTCAGGGCATCAAAGCTCGTCGTACCCGTAATGAAGGTCGGGTTCGCGCGCTTAAAAAATTGCGAGAAGAACGTTCCGAGCGCCGTGAAGTGATGGGGAAAGCCAATATTCAAATTGATGAATCAAACCGTTCAGGCAAGATCATCTTTGAAGCAGAAAATATCAACTATCAAATTGATGGAAAAACCATTGTTAAAGACTTTAGCTTTAATATTATGCGTGGCGACCGTATTGCGCTAATTGGTCCAAATGGTTGTGGTAAAAGTACCTTATTGAAACTACTTCTGGATAAATTACAGCCCGACTCTGGTCGTCTGCATTGTGGTACCAAGTTAGAAGTGGCGTATTTTGATCAATACCGAGAAATACTCGATCCTGAAAAAACCGTGATGGATAACTTAGCCGACGGTAAACAGGAAGTGACAATAGGCGGGCGTACGCGCCATGCTTTAAGTTACTTGCAAGATTTTTTATTTGCACCCAAACGTGCTCGTACCCCAGTAAAAGCACTATCTGGCGGTGAGAAAAACCGTTTGTTATTGGCAAAACTGTTTATTAAATCGAATAATTTATTGATCCTCGATGAACCGACCAATGATTTAGATATCGAAACATTGGAACTTTTAGAAGATTTGCTTGCCAACTATCAAGGGACTTTGCTTCTTGTTAGTCACGATCGTCAATTTGTTGATAATACAGTCACAACTAGTTGGATTTTCGACGGCGACGGTAAGATTGAAGAGTTCGTTGGGGGCTATCACGATGCTCAAGCTCAACGCTTACAAGTATTAGCCACCAGAGGTGATATTGCTGCGGCGACCAAAGAGTCACATACAGCGGTTAAAGAAGCAACAAAGGAAACGAAAACGCTTGAGCAGGCTCCCAAAACACAAACGGTAGAGAATAAACCGAAGAAGTTATCCTATAAACTGCAACGAGAACTTGAAGCTTTACCCAAAACATTGGAAGCACTTGAAGCAGAAATAGAGCAATTACAAACTCAGGTGAACCAACCTGATTTCTTCAGCCAGAGCAGCGATAAAACTCAATTAACTTTGGATCGTTTAAACGCTGCTGAACAAGAATTAGAAACTGCATTTGAGCGATGGGAACAACTGGAATCGATGCAGGGCTAACGATGATATCCAACAATCACGGATATAAATCTATTATGGAATTAAGCTATTAATGTCAAATTCAACATTTAAATTAACTCTCATTGCCGCCTCATTACTGGCAGCACAAACTGCATCAGCTGCGATTTATAACGTCGTTGAAGTGACACCATCTACTACCGAGAATCAATATTACGGTAGTGCGATTGAATCAAAAGAGATCACAGATACGACAAGTAAAGGTTGTTTTGAATCTGATGCGTCTTGTGCCGATTATGTATTAGCCGGTGATACTCGTAACGGCACTGAAGGTATCTCATATTCGGATGAAGTCCCATTTAATTACGACAATCGCTTTACTATTTTAGATAAAGCTGATTTGGAAAATTATTGTTACGATCAGCTGGGTTATAACACTTGTGATGTGTGGGCTGATGATCAATGGTATGGCGGTGATGGCGATACTGATGGTGGATTAGAACGAGAACGTGATGCATTTTATAATAAAAATTATAAAAGCAATGCAACGGCATTTGATTCTACAGGTAGTGTGAGTATTCCAACACAATCTAGTTATCACCCTGGTAATGGAAACTTTATCCCGGATACTCAAAATGCAGTAATAACCAATTTAGATGTGACTAATCCAATAGGTATTGCAAGTAGTGGTTATTATAATGTTGGTGGTAATTATGCATTAGCATTTCGCCAGCGTGGCTTTTATGACTCAACGTTTTTAACGCCACCGGCATCGTTACCTTTAGACACAAGTAGTAATCAGATAGTGACTAAAATGGGCCGTACCTTTGCTTATGGTTCATTTTCTTATACTGATAACAGTGGTGATACTAAAACCTATGTTGTCGGATCATCGGCGGTTGCTCCATTTGATAATGGGGATGATGATAAAAACTATTATGGTGATCTGAGTCGATGCACCAGTGAATCCGATCCTGCAGCAATAGCAGATTGTCAGAACTTTGCATTTGCGACTAAAGCAGCTTTATGGGATGTAACGGATTTGACAGATCCAACAAAGCCAACAAAGCCTGATGAACTTCAGGTTACAAATACTGTAGCCAATTGGAAAGAGGCGAAGGATGCAAACAGTGATGATGATTACGCTGCCCAAGCCAGTGCTCGATCGGGAGCAGTGTCCGCAATCACCAAATATCAAGGTAAACCGGTATTAGCGGGGTTTGATACATGGAAAGATGATAACCGATACTATATGCAAGCAGCGATATTTTATCCTAACTCTGATTTTGATAATACGGGTGTCAGTGATAATGCTTGGATACCTGTTTTTATCAAGAATACTAAAATTGATGATGGTGACGATTATATTTACAGTAATAGCTTAGTTAAAGCGATAAACCGTAACCTTATTGCTATTGGTGAAACTAAGCGTTTTGGTAATTACCCTGAAAATGGTGCCGCTAATAACCGTCTATTTTATGTCGATGCCGCGACTGGATCGGCAAGTACAGAGCCTAGTGCAGTCTATTTAAGCGGTGATATTTTCTTTAAAGGTGCAGGTGGTGAAGCTAACGCAATCAATAACTTCAATGAAGTGGTTGGTTCAATTGACGCTGAGAAGGATCGTGAAGTCGATGGTAAATCTCGTCGCCGCCGTGGTTTTATCGACCCATTGAATTTGACTAACAGCAACGATGATCGAATGAAAATATTCGATAACAAAGCCTGGTGGTTAGATAACTTAACCAACGATGGAATACAATCTGGAGTAAATAACCAATACCGTATTATTAATGCTACCGGTATTAACGATGATGGAGTTATTTCAGCTACAGCCTATAAATGTGATGGTGGGTATGATAATTTGACCCATAATTCATATTGTCAAAATGGTAAGTCAGGCGCTGAAAGCTTAGTGGCGGTTAAGTTGGTACCAATTCCTGGTGCAACCAGCAAAGATATTACAACTCGTGGTGGTGAAAAAACCGACACTAAAAGAGCTGGCAGTTTAGGTGTTTGGGCTCTTATGCTATTAGGTTTTATTGGCTTTAGACGTAAAAGTTCCATTAAGCGTTAATTTAATTGGTTAAACTTTGTCAAAATTACCGGCCCATCACAGATTGATTGGTCGGTTTTTTTTCGTCTTGAGAAAATAGAGAAACTAGACGATGATTAATAGACCCCAAATATTTGGGGATATACAGTCGTTCTGTTACTGATCAAGTCGAGTGTCAATTATCTGACTAACAAGGAATGAATTGAAGGTATTGATTGGTATGACTGACAATAGTTGTTTATTAAACTAATGTATGAGGAAGATACTATGATGAAGAGACAGAAACGCGATCGTTTAGAAAGAGCGCAATCTCAAGGATACAAAGCAGGTGTAAACGGACGATCGATGGATGACTGTCCATACCAACAAATGGATGCAAAATCTAACTGGTTAGGTGGTTGGCGAGATGCTCGCGATGATAAACAATCTGGTATGATTAAATAATTCAATTCAAAAGGCATCATTGTCATATTCGATGGTGCTTTTATTACCACCCTTAATGCACTATAACTAAATGCATTTAATGTAAATAAATCAGCGCCAAACGCTGACTTATTCACATTAAATGCTATTTTAGAAAGCAGAAGTATCTTGGAACAAACCCACTTTCAAATCTTTGGCGACATAAATCTCTTTACCGTCAACCAAGACACGACCATCAGCAAGGCCCATGACTAAACGGCGGTTAACCACACGTTTCATATGGATCTCATAGGTGACTTTCTTAGCGGTTGGAAGAATTTGACCGGTAAATTTTACTTCACCTACACCGAGTGCTCGGCCTTTACCTTCACCGCCAACCCAACCGAGGAAGAATCCAACTAATTGCCACATAGCATCTAAACCAAGGCAACCTGGCATTACTGGGTCGCCAGGGAAGTGACAGTCAAAGAACCATAAATCTGGAGTGATATCGAGTTCAGCGATAATCAATCCTTTGCCGAAGTCACCAGAATCGGCTTCATCGGTGATGGTAGCAATACGATCCATCATTAACATATTAGGTGCAGGAAGCTGTGGACCAGTAGGGCCGAACAATTCACCTTGGCTAGAAGCTAATAGATCTTCACGAGTATATGAGTTACGTTTGTTTTGCATTATTAAATTACTCCAGAAATAGTCTGTGTATCTTAGCGAACGCGTGTAAGCTAAACAAGTCTGATCAGTCAATACCGATAATGTTTTTGATCTTATTCAAAAAACCTCGCGGTAAGTGATCTGGTTTATCGAAGTTTTCAATCCGCTCAGATATTTTATTGAGTATTGTGTCTTCATCCTCATCACCGCGGAAAGCTTTACCAAATATAAGCGGCAGTGCTTCATCTACCGATTCGACCGACCAAAGGTGAAATTGTTCATTTTTTATCGCCTGAACTACATCTTTATGTAATGAAAGATGTTTTAGATTAGTTTTGGGTAAAACCACACCTTGGTGACCCGTGAATCCTTGATGCTGACAGATATGGAAAAAGCCTTCAATCTTTTCATTTAAGCCACCAACGGCTTGAACACGGCCAAATTGATCGACCGCACCCGTAACCGCAATTTGTTGATTGATCGGATATTCAGAAAGGGCACTAACCAGTGAACAAAGCTCAGCTAATGAGGCGCTGTCGCCATCAACTTCGCTGTAAGATTGTTCAAATACAATCGAAGCGGCAAATGGCAGGGCTTCTTCAAGATCCAATGCACTGCCTAAGAAGGCTTGCATAATCATCATTCCCTTAGCGTGTAAATTGCCACCAAGCTCTGCTTTACGTTCAACATCGGCAATATCACCATCGCCAAAATGGATCACACAGGTTATACGAGCTGGTTCCCCATACGTGACAGGGTGACCAGGGATTTCAATCACGGTTAAACCATTAACTTGCCCAATACGTTGACCTTGCGTTTCGATGATCACTTGCCCATCTAAAATATCATCGAGTGCACGTTGTGGCAGATAAGATTGACGATACGCCTTGTTCTCGATGGCTTGTTGAATATGTATTGCTTCAATCGGGGCTTGCTTCGATTCAATTGCGGCTGAGGCCAGCATACCTTTTATCCAAATTGGACATAAAGGCATACGTTGTTGATCTTCGGTTTGTCTTGCCGCTTCATTTAATAACTCTTTCCACGCTAAACTATCTGCTGGTAAAGGCAGATTTGAGGACATAGCAAGGCCGGTGACATAAGAAAGATAAGTCGCGAATGAATCAGGTTCTAGTTTGAAATCTTCTTCAATTTCAGCAAAAAGGCACAATTGGGTGCGAATATCAGCATCAAACATGTCGAGATCGCCAAGTTGCATCCGGTCGCCTACAATCACTAACTTAATATCATAGGTTTGGCTTGGCTCTTGATTGAGTATTTGTCTTGGATCGGATGAGATTGGTGAGCACGGGTAGCCCAGTACCGCCGCTTTTAGTATTGGCCAAATTCTAGGGTTCGCTAAGATTAAGTTCGACGAAATAATCAAATAACCATGGTTTGCTTGCTGCAATAAACCGGCAGATTGCTGAGTGTTTTTCCCATCGATGACTTGATATTGACCAAATAACACTTCAGGTTCAATACTTTCTGAACAAACGATAGCGGCGCTTTTATTAATATGACCGTCGTTTTGTAACTCGATAAGCGAGTCTTGGATGTATTGTCGATAGACTAGATTATCGGGCGAGTTAATCAGTAAGAAACGGGTAAAGCCATTTAACTGTTCAAATTGGTTAAATGCTGCTTTTAATCTAGGTTGGACGGTTAAAAAACTGACAGCATCAAGAGAAGATAAAAAAAGAGTATCTTCATATTCAGAAAAGTTAGGTATTGCAGATTGCCAAGGCTCTTTTATCATTCGTATTTGAGTTCAATAAGTCGGTTAAAGGTAGGAAGTATATAGAAAAACGTTCTGACCTAATAGCGGTTTGTATCGTAATTGTCTGCATTTAAATAGAAAATCAAACCAATTAACCCTAACATATAGTTAAAGTTATGAAGCTTGCCATTAAGCGACAAGTTAACGGCGTCAATAAAGTGGCTCTTTCATGTTAAAAAAGACAACTAAGACGATTAGAGCAATAATCATTTTACAACATACCATTATGTGAACACAAGCATTGAGAAAAAATGCTAGAATGGTTACGCTGTCACTATAGATGATGAGGTTTGATACACCAGAAGGATCATAATGTGAAATATCAACAATTAGAAAATTTAGAATGTGGCTGGAAATGGCAATACTTGGTCCGAAAATGGAAGGATGGGGAGTTAATTACTCGCTATCAAGATAGCAGTGAATCAGCGGCAGCCGTTGATGGTTTAAAAAAGCTTGAACATCAACCGACACAAGTAATTGATTGGATTAATGAACATATGAATCCAGAATTGCATAACAAGATGAAACAAGCGATCCGAGCCAAACGAAAACGCCATTTTAATGCTGAGCATACGCATACTAAGAAGAAATCGATCGATCTTGATTATGCGGTATGGGAAAAGCTATCGGAACGAGCTCAAGAGCTGGGGTGCACTTTATCAGATGCGATTGAATACTTGGTATCTGAAGCATCGCGTAGTGAAACAGCCAATAAAAAAGTATCGAGTATCAAAGCAGATTTAAGCAAATTATTAGACTTTTAACGTCTATACGTTTTCACGGTAATGACGTTTTTAACTGTGTCTTAGCCGCTTTAAACTACCCCAACAGGGGTATTTTGCATGCTGTTTTTTGATGGATACAACATTTTTGGCGATAAATTTTTCATTTCCTTCATTTTTAGACTAGATTGTATACATTGTTGTTTACACTTGTCGTGCGGCATTATCTATAGCGCAAACTTTTTTGATAAATAGTTTTTGGGAAGCGATGATTGGGCAGGCCATCTCATCATCACTTATTTTTCTCAATTCTTTTGGAGTTACGGTTATGAAAAATCTTTCTTTGGTTATCTTAGCAGCATTGATTAGTACGCCGGTATTTGCTGCTGATATTGCAGCCGGTAAAGCAAAAACGGCAGTATGCGCATCATGTCATGGCGCAGATGGCATAGCCACAATCCCAACATACCCAAATATAAAGGGACAAAATGCGGCTTATTTAGCAAAACAATTAAAAGCATTTAAATCAGGTGATCGAGTTGATCCTGTAATGAAACCAATGGCAAGCATGTTAACCGATGAAGATATCGAAAATGTGGCGGCGTATTATCAAAGTCTAAAATAAAGCGCTCTAAAAAACGAACGCCAAGCTAGTATCAGTATGCTTACGAAAACTCAATAACGATGTGGATGTGTCAATAAAGATGTGATAACAGAGAACACTCCGGACGCTATAGTTAGACATATTCTTGATTAGTAAGATTGAGAGTAAGATCCGTTGTTGCTTCAAGCTTGATGTCTCCCCTAGACTTAAGCGCCAAAGTGCGCATTATGTATCTTATGTTAAATGGGATTGAACTTTGCATGAAATGTAACTAACTATGGCGCTAATTGGCTTTATGTTGGCTTTGTATTGTAACTTGTGTTTGTCCTTCTTTGTGCTTTTCATTCTAATTAATCTCACTAAGCAATCAGGCGCCAATTCTTTACGTCGTCTAAGCACTACTTTACCACTTCAATTTAGAACACCAAAAAGCCACGAGATTTGTCGTGGCTTTTTTGATGCCTTTTTCTCTAACCTATTTAGCCTTTAATTCTCTTTGCTTTCATCGGTAGACAGTTTGATTTGCGCAGATTGTCCATTTGGTAGCATGACGTCCCATTGAGATTTCTTCGCTAATGTTGTGGTGATTATCCAATCGCGTAATTTTAAATCCATTTTGTTAAGCTTAAGTTGCTTGGATTCAATTGATACTGTTTTAAGGCTTTGCTTGCTTTCTTGAGCTGAGTTTAATGAAATCATAATCTGAGACGGTGAAAACTCACTGAATGTGATATCAAGCTTTGTATTATCGAGTTGCAAACTACAAGGTGTATTAAGGTGGCATTCAAAGCGAGTTTCTTCTTTTACTTCATGCTGATAGCTACGCCAAAAGAAAGCTGTTAATAAAACAATCATTATGATGAATATTTGCACAAGTCTTGCCTTGGTTAATTTTTCTGCTGCCATTGATATAAATTCCTATGTAACTCACTTCAAACTTTTAGTAAGAAGTATGGTTAACCTATTGGTAACTCGGGTATAGTGGTGATGAAAATGTTGCTTTTATTTAAAATCATTGTTACCAGTTGGTGTTTTAACTGATAACTAAGGTTTGGGTGACATTACAACACTATTTTAGTGTTGATGCTATGTAGTTAATTATAAGATTGGAAGCATTCAAGATGAGCCAAGAAAATCAGCTTGAGCATAATTATAACTACACGGTTGTCCGTCAGTTTGCCTTAGTAACCATACTTTGGGGAATTGTAGGGATGAGCGTTGGTGTTTTAATAGCCGCTCAATTAGTTTGGCCACAGCTTAACTTTGATACGCCGTGGTTGACGTACAGCCGTTTACGTCCACTGCATACAAATGCAGTTATATTTGCGTTTGGTACCAGTGCCCTATTCGCATCTTCTTATTATGTTGTGCAAAGAACATGTAAAACCCGCCTCTTTGGTGGATTGTTAGTACCCTTCACTTTCTGGGGATGGCAGTTAATTATTTTAGCCGCAGTCATCTCTCTACCTTTGGGTTATACAACCAGTAAAGAATACGCAGAATTAGAATGGCCAATTGATGTGGCCATTGCAATTGTGTGGGTATCTTACGCCATTGTCTTTTTTGGAACCTTGGTTAAACGAACGACGTCGCATATTTATGTGGCTAACTGGTTCTTTGGCGGGTTTATTTTAACCGTTGCCGTTTTACACATAGTGAACAGCATGGCAATTCCGGTTTCGATGGGGAAATCCTATTCGATCTACTCCGGCGCTGTCGATGCCATGGTGCAATGGTGGTATGGACATAATGCGGTAGGCTTCTTATTAACCGCCGGTTTCTTGGGGATGATGTATTACTTTGTGCCTAAGCAAGCTGAACGTCCGGTTTACTCGTATCGCTTATCGATTGTCCATTTCTGGGGATTGATCTCTCTTTATATATGGGCGGGTCCTCACCATCTTCATTATACTGCACTGCCTGACTGGACTCAGTCTATTGGTATGGTGATGTCGGTGATTTTATTTGTGCCATCCTGGGGCGGTATGATCAACGGTATTATGACGCTATCAGGTGCATGGCATAAATTGCGTTATGATCCAATATTGCGTTTCTTAATTGTGTCTTTGTCTTTCTATGGTATGTCTACTTTTGAAGGCCCAATGATGGCAATTAAAACCGTCAACGCCCTTTCGCACTATACTGACTGGACTATCGGTCACGTACACTCTGGCGCTTTAGGCTGGGTTGCGATGGTCACTGTGGGTTCGCTTTATCACTTAATTCCAAAACTGTTTGGTCAAGAACGTATGTATTCAATTAAGTTGATCAACGTGCACTTCTGGCTTGCCACTATTGGTACGGTTTTGTATATCGTTGCGATGTGGATTTCTGGTGTTATGCAAGGTTTGATGTGGCGTGCGGTCAATGCCGACGGAACATTAACCTACAGCTTTGTTGAAACTGTTGAAGCTTCTCATCCGTTCTACTTAGTTCGCTTTATTGGTGGTGTCATTATTGTGTCAGGTATGCTGCTTATGGCGTACAACACTTATAAAACCATTAGCTCACCAGCAAATAGTTTAAAAGCTATTCCACAACCGGCCTTATAAGGAGACTAGAGTATGAGTTCTAATAAGAATCGCCATTCAATAGTCGAGAAAAATGTCGGTTTACTGGCAATTTTAATGGCTTTTGGCATCAGTTTAGGTGCATTAGTGGAAATTACCCCGCTAATGTTCCAAAAACAAACCACTGAACCTGTTGATGATTTGAAACCTTATACTGCATTGCAGATGGAAGGTCGTGATATCTACATAAAAGAAGGTTGTCACGTTTGTCATAGTCAGATGATCCGTCCATTCCGAGCAGAGACGGAACGTTATGGTCACTACTCTGTTGCAGGCGAGTCGGTATGGGAGCATCCATTTTTGTGGGGTTCTAAACGTACTGGACCTGATCTGGCACGTGTGGGTGGTCGTTATTCTGATGAATGGCATCGAGTCCACTTGATTGACCCACGAGAAGTGGTACCTGAGTCAATTATGCCAGGCTATCCGTGGTTGGCTGAAAACGAACTTACCGGTGAGCTAACAGAGAAGAAATTACGTCTTTTCCGTGACTCATTTGGTGTGCCATACAGTGATGAAGATATTGCTAATGCCAAGAAAGATGTGGAAGGTAAAACGGAGCTCGATGCTCTTATTGCTTACCTACAATCGCTTGGCCATGCAATGAAATAAGGAGCAATAATTATATGGATATTATTACCATTCATAGTATTTGGACGCTTGTTATTTTCTTTAGCTTTTTAGGTGTTGTTTGGTGGGCTTACGGTAGTAAAAAGCGCCAATCTCGCTTTGATGAAGCGGCTAACTCGATTTTTGATGATGAGCCGTCTTCACAAGAGAATAAAAAACAGGGAGGAGTCCAGTAATGTCTACATTCTGGAGTGTCTGGATCACCGTCATTACCTTAGGAACCATTTTTGGTATTGCGGCGATTTTGATCTGGTGTTTAAAAGACAAAATGGGCGTTGAAGAAGGCGCAGATATGGGGCATGAATACGATGGTATTCGTGAACTTAACAATCCACTACCAAAATGGTGGACTTATCTGTTCTTCTCAACCTTTGCTTTCTCTGCTGTTTACTTAGCTTTGTTTCCTGGCTTAGGCAACTTTCCTGGTTTACTTGGCTGGACAAGCTCACCGCAGCTCGTGACAAATGTGACGCAGTTGAATGCAGCGGTTAAAAACGCACAAGATAACAAGCAATTAGATCAATATGCTAAAGAGTTAGATGTCGCCGATAAATTTTATGGCGAATCATTTAAACGCTTAGCTTATAACGACGCAGGAACGGATTATCGTCCTATTCCTGAAATTGCTTCTGATCCTGCGGCATTAAAAGTGGGACAGAATTTGTTTTTACAAAACTGTTCACAGTGTCATGGTTCGGATGCACGCGGTCAAAAAGGTTTCCCTAATTTGACGGATAATGCTTGGTTGTATGGTGGCGAGCCGGAAGCGATCCTCACCACTATTAAGCAAGGTCGTCATGGTGAAATGCCTGCTTGGGGCGAGTTATTAGGTAAACAAGGCACGCACGACGTGGTGAGTTATGTGTTAAGCATGTCTGGCCGTAAAGTGAATGCTCGTGAAGCGGCTGCTGGTAAGATTAAATTTGCATCTTGTATCGCATGTCATGGTACCGATGGTAAAGGTAATCCGGCATTTGGCGCGCCAGATTTAACCGATAAAAATTGGCTATTTGGTGACTCTCGCGCGGATATTACCGAAAGCGTGACCTTTGGGCGACAAGGCGTGATGCCGGCTTGGGAAAATATTTTAGGTGCCGATAAAGTGCAACTTGTTGCCGCTTATGTCTGGAGCTTAAGCAATACTCAGCCAGATCAGCAACAAGCAGATCAAACATCGCAAGCGGTTGAAGCCGATAAATAAACCTGTAGTTTAGCAGCCCCGTTCTGGGGCTGTTTCTTTCATCAGAGAGTGTATTATGCAAACACCTTGGTATAAACAATTTTGGCCGTGGTTTCTTTTATGTCTCCCAATGTGCGCCGTAATTGGCAGTTTTGTTACCTTAGGTATATTTACGAAAAATAGCGTAGATTTAGTGTCAGAAAATTATTATAAAGAAGGCAAAGGCATTAATGTTGACCTATCTAAAATCCATGTGGCTAAGGCCTTCAAACTAGAAGCATCTGTTAAATCAACAGCAACTGGCGTTGAATTTAACTTTAAAAAAGGCAACTTAGATTTATACCCTGCTTTAAATGTTAGTTTTACTCACCGAACCTTGCCTGATCGTGATTTTGTACGCACTATCACCTCAGATGCTAAGGGACATTACCGATTAAACTTAACCGATCCAATTCAAGGCCCTTGGTTTATTAAACTTGAGCCCTATGATAAAGAATGGTTAATTCAAGGCAAAGTGACCTTTCCTTCAGAGTCTCCGACAGTATTACTGAATTAAGGAACATGAATGACACAAGCACCGACGATACAAGCGTGCTATCACTGCGGTGATGTAGTACCAGATAAAGCCAGCTTTAACGTTGAAATTCTCGGCCAGTCTCGAGAAATGTGTTGTCCAGGCTGCCAATCGGTGGCCCAGACTATCTTAGACAGTGGATTAGTCTCTTATTATCAATACCGCACCGCGCCTGCCGAAAAAGCCGATCTTGTTCCTGAACAACTTAAAGAGCTGATTCATTACGATAATAAAGAAGTACAAAGTGAGTTTGTTCGGCACAGTGCAAACACTGCAGAGGTGACACTGTCACTGGAGGGCGTATCTTGTGCTGCTTGTGCTTGGTTAATTGAAAAGCAATTAAGTTCAGCGGTTGGTGTTATTCAAATTCGAGTCAATATTACCACCAGTCGCGCCATTTTATGCTGGGATGATACTCAAACCAAACTCAGCGAATTACTTAAATCCATCCATCAATTAGGTTATAAAGCAGCCCCCTTTGAACCCAATAAACAAGAAGAAAACTATCACCAAATGATGAAGCAATACTTGTATCGCTTAGGCGTCGCAGGTTTAGCCACTATGCAAGTGATGATGCTGGCAGTTGCTTTATATTTTGAAGTATTTTCTGATCTGGATAATGAATTTAAGCAATATTTACGCTATGTGAGTTTAATCTTTGCCACTCCCGTTTTACTGTATTCTGCCCAGCCTTTTTATACCAATGCTTGGCGCAGTTTAAAAGCGCGTACTTTAGGTATGGATGTCCCAGTTTCGATTGCATTGATCTTTGCCTACTTCGCCAGTGTATGGGCAACCGTGGCCGGCAAAGGTGAAGTCTTCTTTGAATCTATCTCTATGTTTACTTTTTTCTTACTGATTGGGCGCTTTCTCGAAATGCGAGCACGGCGTAAAGCGGCAACGGCTAGTGCTAACTTATTGAAATTAATTCCTGCGATGGCGCGCAAGATTGATGGCACACAAATACCGGTCAGAAGCTTACAAATTGGCGATTGTGTGCGGGTGCTGCCGGGAGAGCATATTCCAGCCGATGGGAAAGTGACTCGTTCAATCACACAAGTTGATGAATCGATGTTAACCGGTGAATCGATTCCGGTATTAAAACAGCTTGGAGATTTCGTGTTTGCTGGAACCATCAATGTTGATGAGGCCTTTGATCTCGAAGTGACCTGTCATAAAGCCGATTCAGTGATCTCGAATATTGTTCGTTTGCAAGATGAAGCGGAATTCTCTAAGCCCAAAATAGCCGAAGTGGCCGATCATGTGGCGAAGTACTTTGTTGCCGTGATCTTACTTATTGCCCTATTTACTTGGCTTTATTGGCACCAATACCAACCTGAATCTGCTTTTTGGATCATGTTATCGGTTTTAGTGGCAACCTGTCCTTGCGCCCTTTCTTTAGCGACACCAACGGCGGTGACTTGCGCTACCTCTCGCTTAAGTAGTCTTGGGATTTTATTGCGTAAAGGGCATGTATTTGAAACCTTGTGTAAGGTCAATCATATCGTAGTCGATAAAACAGGCACACTTACTGCGGGTGATATCCATATTAATAAAGTGACCTTAACACCATTCGCGTTGCAGCAAAATCTGACAGAAGCAGATTGCTTAGCCATTGCGGCAAGTTTAGAGCAATTTGCTAATCATCCTATTGCTCATGCCTTTAATGAGTATAAAGATAGCGAGATTGCCTTTACTGAAGTCAACAATGTGATTGGTTCGGGTTTATCTGGGCAATATCAAGGAGAACAATGGCGTATTGGCAACCTCAGTTTTGCGCAAGATCATAATCACTCGCCCTTTGAACCATCCCTTTTGAATGAAGATCAAACCGCGCTTACGCATCAAGCGCCAACGATTTACTTGTCATCGAATGGGCAATTGATGGCCAGGTTTGAGTACAACGACCCTATTCGCCCCGAAACGCCAGATTTTATTAAAGCAATCCAAGATACTGGTATCGACATCACTATTTTGACCGGAGATACGCAATCGAGCACTCAAAAAACTGCCAATTCTCTTGGGATCAAAGATTACGTTTGCCAAGCTAAACCGGAAGATAAGTTAGCCTATTTAAACAGGCTGAATAAAAACCAAGTCACATTGATGATTGGCGATGGCATTAATGATGCGCCTACTTTAGCGGGTGCGCATTTGTCGGTTGCAATGGGCGGCGGCTCGGATGTGGCGAAAGCATCGGCAGATATGGTGTTATTAGGCGATAAGTTAAATAAAATTCTCGAAGCGAGGCAATTAGCCCTATTTACCCGAAAGATTATCAGGCAAAATCTAGCTTGGGCGTTAGGCTATAATTTGGTGATCTTACCGCTGGCGGTGATGGGCTTAGTTGCGCCTTATATTGCGGTAGTCGGTATGTCGTTAAGTTCAATCATCGTGGTGACTAACTCATTAAGGTTAATAAAATAATGGAAAGCTTGTATATATTAATTCCGATAGCCATCGTATTTGTGTGCATAGCGGTTGCGATTTTTATATGGGCAGTCAAAAGTGACCAATTTGATGATCTTGATCGTCAAGGGCACAATATTTTATTTGATGATGATACAGAAGACACCATTAGCACGAAAAAAACGCATAACACTAATGATTCGGATAACAGCATAAAATGACTCAAGATTGGATCGCCGCATTTTTAATTGGTATTTTAGGTGCTGGCCATTGTATGGGAATGTGTGGCGGCATCGCTGGCCTGATGAACTTAGGTCAAACCAATGTTAAGTCGACGTGGTTAAACCCGCTTTTTTATAATCTAGGACGTGTGGCCAGTTATGCTTTGATTGGCGCTATCATTGGTGGATCTTTTTCAACCATAACCCAGTATTCTGGTATTAACAGCCCATTAGTCTGGTTGCGCATTGTTTCTGCTGTCTTTATGATTTGTTTAGCTTTGTACATTGGGCAATGGTGGCAAGGCCTAACTTATATCGAAAGTGCTGGCCAATCTATTTGGAAGTATATCTCACCAGTAGGCAACAAACTCCTTCCTATTAAACACCCGCTCTACGCCATCCCATTTGGTTTTATCTGGGGTTGGTTGCCTTGTGGTATGGTCTATTCAATGTTGACGTGGTCGGCAGCGGCAGGCAGCGCCAAACAAGGGGCATTAGTGATGTTAGCCTTTGGATTAGGGACATTGCCTTTTATGTTTATGGTTGGGATCAGTACAGGAAAGCTGCAAACTTGGTTGCGATTATTGATTGTTCGTCGTGTCGGTGCGGTTATTTTGCTCACTTATGGCGCATTTCAACTGCATCAATCTATTTCAAAATTATTATAGTTGCTGAAACTTCCCTATAAGCAATTAAAAAATATCATATTGTTGGCTATAAACGTCACCGCGTAGCACTTTCATCTATCCTTTAAGCTTATAAACTGCTAAAATATTGATGTATATCAACTATAATGCTCGGTAATTTATGATTTCAGATAATCCTAAAACGAAACGTGTCCAATCTGGCGGTTGTGCTATTCACTGCCAAGATTGTAGTATCAGTCAGTTATGCATTCCTTTTACTCTAAATGATTCCGAATTAGACCAATTGGATGAGATCATTGAACGTAAAAAACCGGTTCAAAAAGGTCAAGAAATTTTCAAAGCTGGCGATGAGTTAAAGTCATTATATGCGATTCGTTCAGGCACGATTAAAAGCTACACCATTACCGAGCAAGGTGATGAGCAAATTACCGCCTTCCATCTTACGGGTGATTTAATTGGTTTTGATGCAATTAATAAAAATGCCCACCCAAGCTTTGCTCAAGCACTAGAAACGTCGATGGTGTGTGAAATACCGTATGAAACATTAGACGATCTATCGGGTAAAATGCCAAAATTACGCCAACAAATTATGCGCTTAATGAGCCATGAGATTAAAGGCGATCAGGATATGATCCTGCTGCTTTCTAAGAAAAATGCCGAAGAACGTTTAGCTGCTTTCCTGTATAGCCTATCAACGCGTTTCTCCCAACGTGGCTTTTCTCCTCGTGAGTTCCGCCTTACCATGACTCGTGGTGATATTGGTAATTACCTTGGTTTAACGGTTGAAACCATCAGTCGTTTATTAGGTCGTTTTCAAAAAAGTGATATCCTCACCGTGAAAGGTAAGTACATCACAATTAATGATCATGATGAACTGCAAAAATTAGCAGGTGTGGTTAGCGAGTAACCCATTACCCCGTCACCGTATTCAAACCGCTATTTTTAATAATCAAATACTTAAAAGACCGGATAGTCACACTATTCGGTCTTTTTGTTTGTAAAATATTGATCTCCACACTTAATAAAATGCCAAGTTTCAGCTACAGTTAATATAAAGGTTAATCAATACTTTAACTCGGCTAACTAAACATTGCTGTTATGGGAGAGCTATTATGGATGAATATAAAAATATTTTAGTTGTGGCGGATATCAACAATACTGAGCAATCGGCATTGGCACGCGCATTTCAAATTGTGAAAGGTCTTCCTACTCCGCCGCCAATCACATTCTTTTTATCTATTTACGATTTTTCTTATGATATGACCTCAATGTTGTCATCGGATGAACGCGATGCAATGCGCCGTGGCGTGATCCAGCAACGAGAAGAATGGATGAATAAAGTGGCAGCGCCCTATTTAACCAAAGGCGTTAAGTTCAAAGTAAAAGTGGTTTGGCATCATCGACCGTTTGAAGCGATTATTGCCGAAGTCTTTGCCAGTAATCACGATCTATTATTAAAAGCGACTCGAAAACATGACACTTTAGAATCGGTATTTTTCACTCCAACCGATTGGCACTTATTGCGTAAATCGCCATGCCCAGTATTGTTGGTGAAAAATCATGATTGGCCAGCCAATGGCAGTATTGTTGCCTCTGTGCATGTCGGCTCAGAAAGTGAAGCGCATGTGTCGCTTAATCATTATATGACAGAGCAAGCGAAGAAATTTGCTAAACCATTAAAAGCCGAGGTTTACTTAGCCAATTCTTATCCTGTCACTCCTGCCAATATTACGGTTGAGTTGCCAGAATTTGATCCTACCTCTTATACCGATGCAGTGCGTGGTTTTCATTTGACCGCGATGAAGAAATTAAGACAAGATTACGGCATCGATGAGGAACATACTCGGGTGTTAGAAGGTTTGCCAGAGGATGTGATCCCTAAGATTGCCAAAGAAGTTGATGCGGGTCTGGTGATATTGGGGACAACGGGACGAACCGGGTTATCGGCGGTGTTTATTGGTAATACTGCTGAGAATGTGATTGATAAAATTAATTGCGATATTCTGGCGCTAAAACCTCATGGTTACATTAGCCCGCTTGATCCTAATAATTAACGGTTAACTAGGGGCTGTTGATCTTTCGTGGTTGTTTTTGCTGCGAATTGTTGGGTTTTTATACAAGGAAGAGGCTTTGTGGTGTAGCTGGCTACACGAAAAGCCGATGACGAAGTAGAAAAGACCAACAAACGCAGCCCGAAGGGTTCGGCTAAAAGCCTTTTACTCTTCGTCAAGTCTCATTTACTTAGAATAACTAGGCTTCAATCGACTTGCCTTGATTAAAAGGCTTTTATCTCGAACAAAATTTAATCACGAAAGATCAACAGCCCCTAAGTTAGGCAGTTAAAAAAAACAAAAGAGCAATCAGTCTGTATTGCTCTTTTGCTATTTGTGGGTATCATACCGCCTTCATTGTTGTGTCTAATGATTGCATTGACAGTATTTAAGTAAGTTAAGGTCTCCCTCCATGAGTTCGAATCAAAATAAATCCGCCCAATTTGAATCTGACGCGATCATTAAAGCGCAGCAAAATAACTTAAATAAGTTGGAAAAGCGTCTGCGTCGTAATACCGGCCAGGCGATTGCCGATTACAATATGATTGAAGATGGCGATCGTATTATGGTGTGTTTATCGGGCGGTAAAGATAGCTTTACCATGCTTGAGATTTTGATGGGCCTAAAGAAAAGCGCACCGATTAATTTCGAACTTATTGCGGTAAATTTGGATCAAAAGCAACCGGGTTTTCCTGAACACATCTTGCCGGCCTACCTTGAACAATTAGGTGTGCAATACAAAATTGTGACCGAAGATACCTATTCTATCGTGCAAGAGAAGCTTGAGCCGGGTAAAACCACCTGCTCTTTATGTTCGCGTTTACGTCGCGGGATTTTATACCGCACTGCCAAAGAGCTAGGGGCGACGAAAATTGCATTAGGTCATCATCGGGATGATATTTTAGAAACGCTATTTTTGAATATGTTTCATGGCGGTAAATTAAAGGCGATGCCGCCGAAACTGGTTTCTGATAACGGAGAGCATGTTGTGATCCGTCCGTTAGCCTATTGCCGAGAAAAAGACATCATCAAGTTCTCTAACTTACGTGACTACCCTATTATTCCTTGTAATCTATGTGGCTCACAACCAAACATGCAACGCCAAAATATTAAGCAGATGCTCAATGATTGGGATAAGCAATTCCCAGGTCGTATTGAAACCATGTTTAAAGCCACACAGAATGTTGTACCAAGCCATTTAACAGACCACAATCTATTTGATTTTAAATCGATTGATCGCGATTCAGGGGTTATCAACGGTGGTGATATTGGTTTTGATAAAGAAGAAATGCCAATCAATACCACGCCAGATGAAGATGTAATGAACTTCGATCCTAAACTGCAGTTAGACATCACCAATGTATAAACTTGTTTTATAAACAATAAACAGGTTATAAAAAAGCGGAACTGACATTAATTGTCAATCCCGCTTTTTTTTGTATTTGATCAGATGAAAGCTTTTAGTTTTTTTCAACCAAAGGCAGTGTTCTAAACGTGGCTTTGGGAAGATGTAACACGGCATCAGGTTTCAAATCAGCAAGTTTAACCAAAGCTTTACCCTGAACAATAGAGATATCTCGCCCGTTAGTCACCGGAATAATGCCATTGCCTAGGTCGCTAAATTCAAGCGTTAAACCAATCACATCCGGTGAGAACCAACTTGAGAACATACCACCAAGATCATCCAGCATTTTGTCCATCTGTGGCATTAAACGTTTAATTTGGTCGTAATTCACATCACCAGATAAAGGCTGTTTGGTCATCACGACCATAGAAAAGTCACATTGTTTCCCCTCTTCAGTATTGATATAAACCAGAGGTGCCACTTTACGCAAATTGTTATCCAGTGGAACAATAAGCTCTTGGCTTGCGGGAATCACAAACTCTTCGTAATGCTCTTCTTTTTCCATCCACGCTTTATCAATTTTACAGATATTGCTCGATGCATGTTGTTGGAAGAAAAAAGCGACCTTGATATCTGGGTGGCCTTCTTCGGCGTTGTTTTTCATCTGAGTAAATAATTTGGAATAATTAAATCGATATTGCTGAGCATTAACCGGTGCAGATAACATACAAGTCACTAACGCAGTCAGCGCAAGGCGTTTTAATTGATGCATTATTGATGCTTCCAATAAGTATGGTTATGGGTGATCATACCTTGTAAATCGTTGACATAATCTTGGCCTCGTTCTGAATAACTTAATAAGCCATCGGTTAACTTAAGCGCTGTTGCCATTGAGGCTAAGTCTTTATTACCATCCGCTAACTTTTGACGAATATCACGTAAAGAACGATAAGCGTTATTGCGATTCATGTTCATAAAATAGGCATGGATAGAGGCTTGGGCATTGTCGAACTTTGCCACTTCATGAGTTGCACCTTCAACTCGATGTAAAGGAACTACGCCACAACCTTCGCTATAGCACCATTGACCAAAGAAATTATTAGCTTTCTTGGCAAAACGTGACGTCCCCCATGCAGACTCATTCGCCGCTTGTGTTAACACTAATGCTTCAGGCAAAATATTGACACGCAACAACATATCATCCACCCATTGTTGGTTAATACCATCTGCTGGTAATTCAACATTATACATATCGGCCAGTTTTCGAGCAGTTTTTTGCTGTGACGAACTCACATCATTTGTTGTAAGTGACGCTTCCATGGCCAAGATTTGTTTTCTTTCCTTACTGACTCGTTGGTTTTCTTTCTCAAA
Source organism: Vibrio algicola (assembly GCF_009601765.2). Classification (NCBI taxonomy): domain Bacteria; kingdom Pseudomonadati; phylum Pseudomonadota; class Gammaproteobacteria; order Vibrionales; family Vibrionaceae; genus Vibrio; species Vibrio algicola. The sequence continues at coordinate 1,263,600 of NZ_CP045699.1, read as the reverse complement.
ACCAGGACGAAGTCGATTATAAAATTTTCGTTTTTTTTTATCAATATCAACGTGCTCAGTTTTAACTTTTGTTACTTTTTCCACTTTGGCCTTAGGTTTGGAGTCGCTTGGAGTATAGTGATTTTGAAAATAGTAAACCGCCCAAAAAACCAAAATGATGGCTGCCATTATTAATTTTTTCATCATGCTTCAAATACCTTTGATTGTTTATGTCCATTACTCGGTGGCGGATTATTGCCACCGCCTGATGTGACTTTTAAGCGGATACCAAACATTTCACGATAAAGAACCCCTTTGACATGAAAATAGAATGGCAACACAAAAATTAAACCTACACCGTAGAATAAGGCGGCAGCAAAAAACATCATCAACACTAAGATGTAAATGGAGATCAACGGCAGTATCTTTTTGTTTACCGCTCTAAATGACATTAATAATGCTTTTAATGGTGTCATTTGTTTTTCGCAAATCAGTAACGGGGCGTGACTAAATGCCATTGATAAATACAACGAGACAAAAGGAATAATCATCCCGCCGATCCCTTGTAGAGATAGAGCAAGTACCGTCATCACCATAAGAGGAATGGTGTATTGCAGCCCTTTTAGCATGTGGCGAGGTTGAGTTTTAAATCCGGTTGAGTGACTCATTGCCATTAAACAAACACCTGCATAAAGCGGCGCACTGATAATTTCATAACTGAAGTTAGCAATAATGGCGGCGTCAAAAATGTTTTGGTGTTGAGCCATATTGCTAGGATCGGTAAATAGCTGCAAAATGACACTAGGATCGCCAAGCTGTAATTTTAAAGCAATGGCAAAAATTACAATTTGTAATACCAGTAACAGCACAATGGTTGGTGAGAAGGAAAGGAAATTCTTAATCGTGAGTTGCCATGCTTCTTTAATCACGGCATTCGCTTTGAGTTCATATTGACCATTGAGGGCCGTTGTGAGGTTTCCACCAACATTAAATTCTTTATCTAAATCAACATTCATCGATATATATCCAAACCACTGCAAATTTGCTTATGGCGCACATTATACCCATGCCACATCAAGATGCGAGTTTCCGGCATTTTTAATCCATTTCATTTTGTAAAATTATCGAAATATCAGTATTAAAAGCGATTTCTTGGCACAATTCTGAGTCAGATTTTGAATTCACTACCACAATAGAGGATAATGCAGCACATATTTAAGCAGTATTTCTATTTTGGTCATTTTTCTACACGCTCTTTATCTCAAAAATTACTAGGAATTGTCTGCAATGGCGACTATTATTCGCCCTCAAATTTTTACACCTAATTTTGCTTTTCTTTAGGGAGAAATACAGAAATTGAATGTTGAACACTCGCGCAGCGAAACAGTAATAAAACTGACTGGCATTAGTAAGGCTTTCGATGGTAAAACCATTATTGAAAACCTTGATCTGAATGTAAATCATGGCGAATTCCTAACGATTTTAGGCCCTTCAGGCTGCGGAAAAACCACGGTGCTGCGCATGATCGCCGGTTTTGAAACCGTTGACTCTGGCAGTGTGCTGCTTGCCAATGAGGATGTTACCCAACTCCCACCAGAGAAACGTCACGTCAACACTGTGTTCCAAAGCTACGCTTTATTTCCTCACATGACTGTATTTGAAAATGTTGCTTTTGGTTTACGGATGCAAAAAGTGGCAAGTGCTGAGATTGAAACTCGGGTACTTGATGCTTTAAAAATGGTGCGTCTTGATAGCATGGCGCAAAGAAAGCCTCACCAATTATCGGGTGGCCAACAACAACGCATTGCGATTGCCCGTGCGGTGGTGAATAAACCGAAAGTATTGTTGCTTGATGAATCCCTGTCTGCGCTTGATTACAAACTGCGTAAACAAATGCAGTTGGAATTAAAACAGTTGCAGCGCCAGCTTGGCATTACCTTTATTTTTGTTACTCACGATCAAGAAGAAGCCCTTTCGATGTCGGATCGCATTATTGTGATGCGCGATGGCGTGATCGAACAAGATGGCTCTCCGCGTGAAATTTACGAAGAACCAAGTAATTTATTTGTGGCGAGCTTTATTGGGGAGATCAACGTATTTAATGCCACTGTGATCCGTCGGATTGACGACAACACTATTCTCGCCTCTATTGAAGGCTGCGAATCGGTGGTGCACTTTAAAAAGCCGGTGCAGCAAGGACAAGAATTAAAGGTATTGCTCCGCCCTGAAGATATTCGGATTGAAGAAATCAAAGAATCGGAAGATCACGGCATTGTAGGCCATGTTACCGAGCGTACCTATAAAGGCATGACGTTAGATTCTGTAGTTGAGTTAGAAGAATCAGGCATGCGAGTGATGGTGAGTGAATTCTTTAATGAAGACGACCCAGATGTTGACCACTCAATTGGTCAAAAAGTCTCGATTACTTGGGTAGAAAGTTGGGAAGTGGTGCTTCCTGATGAATCGGAAACCCTTCAATCTATTGCAGGCGCTGAGTAACATCATGATGAAGAAAATTAATCTTCAAAACAGCATCGTGTTCTTAATTGTGTCATGGTTAATGCTGTTTGTTTTCATTCCAAATTTAATGATTATTGTGACTAGTTTCTTAACTCGTGACGATGCGAATTTAATTGATCTAACCTTTAATCTTAACAACTACGTTCGATTAGTTGATCCGCTTTATGCCAAAGTGATGTGGCATTCTTTGTATATGGCGATGGTGGCGACTGGATTGTGCTTAGTCATCGGTTATCCTTTTGCTTACATTGTGGCAAAAATGCCGGAAAAAATGCGCCCTATTATGCTTTTTTTGGTGATTGTGCCATTTTGGACTAATTCGCTGATCCGGACTTACGGATTAAAAGTAGTGCTCGGCACCCAAGGTATATTCAACAAAAGCTTAATGGCGATCGGTTTGATTGAACATCCTTTTCGGATCATGTACACCGAAGTTGCGGTCATGGTTGGTCTGGTTTACATCCTACTACCCTTTATGATTTTGCCTTTGTATTCTGCGATTGAAAAGCTCGATCGTAGTTATATTGAAGCGGCAAGAGATCTTGGTGCCAATAAACTTCAAACCTTAATTAAAGTCATTTTGCCTTTAACCATGCCAGGCATTATTGGTGGTTGCTTATTAGTATTATTGCCTGCTTTAGGTATGTTTTATGTGTCTGATTTGTTGGGCGGTGCAAAGAACTTGTTGATTGGTAACGTGATCAAAAGCCAAGTGCTGAATGCGCGCGATTGGCCATTTGGCGCGGCAACCAGTATTGCCTTGACTTTATTGATGGCCTTAATGATTTATGCCTATTATCGCGCCGGTAAGTTACTCAATAAAAAAGCGGAGTTAGATTGATGAGCAACAATGTCGGCACCAAAGTCGCCAAATCCAGCTTTATGAGTCTGGTGTATTTGTTTTTATATCTGCCAATTTTGGTGTTAATTGCGAATTCTTTTAATGCTAGCCGATTCGGCATGCGTTGGGATGGTTTTACTACCAAATGGTATTACGACTTAATCAATAACGATAGCTTGATCCAAGCCGCTGGTCATTCGATCACCATTGCAGTCATTTCTTCGACTGCTGCCACTATTATTGGAAGTTTGACGGCCGTCGCCCTCTTTCGCTATCAATTTAAAGGCAAAGGCGTGGTTAATGGTTTATTGTTCATTGTCATGATGTCACCTGATATTGTGATGGCCATTTCATTATTGGCCTTATTTTTAGTAGTTGGCTTCCAGTTAGGGTTATTAACGCTATTAATCTCACACATTACCTTTTGCCTACCCTTTGTGGTGGTAACGGTTTACAGCCGTTTGAAAGGTTTTGATGTAAAAATGCTAGAAGCCGCCAAAGATCTCGGTGCCAGTGAATGGGTGATTTTAAAACGCATTATATTGCCACTTGCCAAACCTGCGGTTGCCGCCGGCTGGCTATTGAGTTTTACCCTGTCATTGGATGATGTGATCATCAGTTCTTTTGTCACTGGCCCAAGCTATGAAATTTTACCACTGAAGATTTATTCTATGGTGAAGGTCGGCATTTCACCTGAAGTAAATGCATTAGCCACTGTTATGTTAGGTGTGTCATTATTATTAGTGATGATCTCTCAGCTTTTAGCCCGCGATAAAATCAAATAATTATCTGTTTCAACTGTATTTAGATCCGCGGATTTCTGGTATCAAAGCCATTCGCGGATTTTTTCTATTGGTGTTTTATTTATCAATAACACT